>NC_018020.1:1461338-2922676 GCF_000266885.1 Turneriella parva DSM 21527
CAATCACCCCAACTTAACCACTCACTTTGGTAAATTTGATGAGGCGCGGATGGAATATCTAAAGGTCGCTTCGGTGATCTTGAATAATTGAACCATTCAGATGCGTTCTTTAGCTTAAGCGCATGCACAAATTTTTTGGCATCGGCGAATTTCTTGTATTCTCTGTATCGAACAGCGATCGTGCCCGTGCCAAGCCATTCACCCATGCTCGTCCAGCCTGATTTCTTATATAATTTGCTGGGGGTTGCCGGTATGTCAGGTGGCTTCTTACTAGATTTGCTGTATCCTCGCCATTCCGCTTCATTTTTTAACTTTAATGAGCGCACAAAATCCCGCGCTTCCTCAAACGGCCGCCAGTTGAGCTTTGCAAGCCGGTTCCATGTACGCACCTCGAGCTCGCGAATAAATTGCTGCTCATCAATCTTGAGCGGCGCATTGACATCGATATCAAAGTCGATCAGCCTGCCGCGCGGCTTTTTGCCTTTCGATACGTCGCGAAAATATTCGACGATGCGTTCGTCGTTCGAGGCGAGTGCGCGCAGCGTGTTGATGATTTCTTTGAACTCGTCGCTTTCGAGAATCTCGTCGCCGGTTGCGTCGCCCGTGAATAGCGGTAGAATGACGTAACCGAATTTTTTACCAGGGCTTTTGCGCAGCGCGCGGCCGACGGCCTGCACGATGTCAACGGTGCTGCGGCGTGGGTCGGCAAATAGCACAGCGTCAATGCCCGGTACATCGACCCCTTCGGTCAGGCATTTGGCGTTGGTGATGAGTGATTTGGGGGCTTTGGCAAAATCGGCGATGATTTTGCTGCGCGCCGCTGTAGGCATTTTTCCTGAAACAAAGAAGGTGTCGATGGGTGAAAAGGCGGGGTTTTGTTGCGTAAATGTATCCTGATCGCTCTTAAAAGCTTCGGCTTTCGCGATACTGCCGTGAAACGAAACGGCGTGGCGAATCGGGTATTTCTTCATCGCCTTTCTTAGGGCAATCAGAGCAGCATAACTGCGTGCCTCGACGCCGGCTTTGAGCAGGGCGTTGTCTTTCACGGCATCGACAATATCTTGATTGCTGACTGCGAGGGTGATAATTTTGTAATCGCTCAAGATACTCGTGTCGACGGCGTGCGCAAACGACATGTGATCGAACGTTTCGCCGAATAGATTTACGTCTTCCATGCTGGCGATGTCGTTAGACGAGCCCCGGTAGAACCGCTCAGTTGCGGTCATAAAAATACGGCGTTTAATCTGAATGTTCTTGTCGTAGAGCAGGTGACTGAACAGCTTATCGTTTGCACCAACCGTCTTGTGGGCTTCATCAAGAATTGCGAGATCAAATGTTGCCTTGGCCTTTTGGGCAGCCTGGCCCAGCGTGCGACCGCTCTGGTACGTGGTAAAGACGACAGCTTTATGGCTTTTGTTCTTCTTGAGCCATTCGGTAATTTGTTTAATGTCCGTTACACAGGGAATGCCGATATCTTGCGTGTGAATGGCTATATCGTCGTTTTTGCCGATGCCCTCATCGCTGCAGACGCAGAGCCAGCGCATATTCTCTTTGTTCGCCGCAGCTTCTCGCAGATAAACTTCAAGGGTCTGCTTCACGAGGGCGAGACTGGGCACCGCCACAACGACAGACTTCACTTTAAGTGTGTTCGCAATCCAATATCCAGCAAGGCTCTTGCCCGCACCGCAGGGAAAAATCAGTTTTCCACGCGAATTCTTCTGGGTAACGAAATGTGTTACTGCGTTGCGGATTGCCTGCTGTTGATGCGGCCGGGGTTTTAGGGGTAATAACTTTGCTGGCTTTTTGCTGACGAGTCTGGCGCGAACATAGTCAAAGAAGGTTTTGTCCAGCTTGTTCCATTCATCAGACAAAACAAAGCCGATATTGGGCTTACCCCGATACAGCGCTGCGTAATCATCGACAGTGGTGGCGACGAGTCCGTAGGTGATGTTCTCCGCCAGGCCAAATGACAGGCTCATGAAGGTGGATATCTTGCGGTGCGAGATTTTCTGGTTCTCATCGCTGGCATACTTGCACTGAATACTCCAGTATTCGCCTTCGATGGTTTCGGCGATCAGGTCGATACCCTGATCTGTCGCCGGCAAGTGGAGTCTTTTAACTACTGCTGACGGTACTTCTCTAAACAGCCAGACATGCTTCAACTTTGTCGCGTATTTGGGGTCTGAGAGTAAATAATATTGGGTTGTAAGCTCGAAGACATCACCCTTGGTCTTATTGTCTGCTTTATCGAGCTTCAGCGTGAGCTGTTTCCAGCTATCAACAGACTTGATGAAATCAGCAAAATTCATTTGTTAGAATGACAAATATTCAGATGGCGATGATGAAGTCTACACTTTGTTACAGTCTCCCCCTCTCCTCAAGGAGAGGGGGCTGGGGGGTGAGGTCTCCCGTATTTGCTCGACGGACTCAGTAAATCTGACCATTAGCCAAAATAGTGATTCTCGAACTCGCAATTCTCGACGTTAAACCCGGCAGAGAAGCCGAATTCGTCGCCGCATTCGCAGAGGCCCAGCAATATATTATGCGCATTGAAGGTTATATATCCCACTCGCTGCAGAAATGCATCGAGAGGCCCGGCCGCTACCTGTTGCTCGTCAACTGGCACACACTCGAGGCGCACACTGTCGGCTTTCGCGCGTCTCCCGAATATGCTGAATGGAAAAAACTGCTGCACCATTTTTATGAGCCTTTCCCTACTGTTGAGCACTATGAGAAGGTATTGGGCTGATGCGTCGCTTCTTTATAGTGCTCATTCGATTCTACCAGTACACATTCGCTGCGCTTCTCGGTGGCCAGTGCCGCTTTCACCCGACCTGTTCTGAATATGCAGTCGAAGCGTTTGAGAGGCTACCGATGTGGCGCGCGTTCTATCTGACGCTTTGGCGCATTCTGCGCTGCCAGCCGTTCGCGAAAAGCGGGTATGACCCGGTGCCGAAAGAATAGCCTATTTCAACGACATCACGCGCCAGTGCGATATGCTGCGCAGTAACCATTCAAGCGGGCCGGTTGAAAACGTGCGAAGCCAGAGAATAGAAAAGCACACTGTCGTCACGTAGATGGCCGTCGCCGCTATCAGCAATCCATCATAGCTGATCTTGTTATAGAGGCCGAAGCCATAGCCATGAAAAACGACGCCTGCAAAGAGCGACTGCAGCACATAGTTCGTGAGCGACAAACGCCCTGCGGCGGTCAGCGCCCTGGTAACGAGGCCGTGGCCTTTGCCCGCAAGTGTCAGTATCGCCTGTGAATAAAACAGCGACAAAATAGGAGCGCTCACTGCCATGAGCAACATGGCATATTGCATGGCTTGCTTCCATTGCCACGTGGCGGCGTTCGCGTAGAGCGCACTGCCCCCTATACCCGCGAGCAGGTAAAGGGCAGAAGCGGGTGTCAGGCGCATGTGTTTGAACCAACCCTTGCGCTCTGCCATGTAGCCGAGGCAGATCATCGCGAGCGCGCCCGGCCAGTTGAAGAGCATCACATAAATCAACGACAGCGGATACACTTTGAGATTGCTCAACAATGCTGTGCCATAACCGTGTGAGTAATCGGTTTGCGGCAGTGGCGTATTCGCCTGGCTCATCGCGCCCAAGAGCGTGTACGTCATCGCCGAAATCGCGAGACAGAAGACGGCTGTGACCAAAATTGCGCGATGGTGCATGCGGCTGAGCGGCAGAAAGACGAGGCCCAAGAGCCCATAGCTCAGAAGAATATCACCCGGAAAAAGCAAGATTGCATGCGCAGCGCCCAAAATCATCAGGCCCAAAAACCGCCGCAGCAAAAATGCGGTGCCTTCGCGGTTCTGCAAAACTGCGATGCCAACGCCAAAAAGAAACGAAAATAACGTGAAAAATTTCGCTTCGAACAGCAACGAATTGACAAACAGCGCAGCGCGCGCGGTGCTCGTTTCGGGCATCTGCCGGTACGATTCGAGGCTGCGCGCAATGAGCGGCAGGTTAACGACGCAGATACCCCACAGCGCAAAACCGCGCAGGGCATCTAGCCCTTGAATGCGATCGGGCGCTTTCGAGTCTGTTGCCATTATCCCTTATGATCCTGGTGCATCACGAGCCGGTGTATGGTGTACATCATGACAATTGTAATCAGCATCGCGCTGATGACGACGTAGCCGAGAATATCGTACCGCGCCAAAGCGCCCGAGCTGGTTTTCACGACGATCGCGCCTGCGACAGCCGAGGCGATGCCGCCTGAGATCTGCTGAAACGCCGAACTGACGCCCATAAAGGCCCCGCGGTCTTGTGGCGCAGGCACTCCGCTCATGAGCGCCGATGCACCCACGATGCGCGCAGTAATCGCCGCAAACAGTGCGGCCGTGATCAGCGTCACGAGCCAAAGCGGGCTCACACCGAGGTTCGTGTAGATAAGAACGAGCACCATGCCGAGTGTCGAACCCGCCACAAATACCTTGTATTTGCCAACCGCATCGCTGAGTCTGCCGGCAATCGGGCCGGCGATCATCGCGGTGATGCCTGTCACCATGTAGAGTGTCGGCAGGTCGTCGGTACTGAGACCCAGGTTACCGGTACCAAATGCGCTGCCGAAAGGCATTAGCATGAAGCCGCCGGTTGCGAGCAGAGTCGTGGCCGCGAAGCCGCGCAGGTAACGGGGTTTCGTAACGGTTGCATAGAGGTGGTGCAATGGGTGCCGGTCTAGCTTCAGTTTGAGATGGCTGTCGACAGGGCGCATTTTCAGAACAATGATCAATCCGACTGGTAACCCCAGAGCGACAATCATCAAGAACGGTGAATGCCAGCCGAACTTATTGGCCGCGTACAGCCCAACCGGAATACCGAGCACCTGGCTCGAGGCGAACGCCATCTGTAGAAAGCCCATAACACGCCCGCGCACCTGCATTGCGAAGATGTCGGTCACAATCGCAAAGCAGATCGAGCTGATGACGCCGCCAAAAATGCCGGTGACAATGCGCGCACCGAGCAGCAGGTAGTAGTCGGGCGCAATGCCGCAGAGCAGAGTGCCGCCGAGAAAGCCCGCATAGAAGACGATCAGCATGCGCTTGCGGTCGAAACGATCTGCAAAACCTGCGGCGAGAAGACCCGAGGCGCCGGCGCTGAACGCGTAAGCTGAAACTACCCAACCGAACTGCTGCGGGTCGATTGCCAGTGCGGGCATGAGAATCGCGCCAAGCGGCGACAAGACCATGAAGTCGAGAATTACGGTGAATTGTAAGACGGTGAGGATTGCGATGAGAAACTTTTCATAGCCGCTGAATGCGGTCTTGGGCGCTTTTTCTGCGACGGTCATGCGTAGCTATGGATTTTCAGAACAGGGGGTAAGGCGTTTTTCAAGGTTTACGGCTGCGGTTCATGCGCATAGCTGCACTATGCAAGTGCTACAGGCGGCCTTTTCGTTTCCCGTGGCCGACGCAAAACGCACCCACGATTTTTACAAAGGGGTTTTCGGCGCCGACGCCTGCGAGAGGGATGCAGAAGTCGTCACAGTCACACTACCGGGTTCGCAGATCTTCTTTATTCAAACCGATGAGTTTAACTTTCTGTTGAAGCCTGCAGAAGTCGAAGCTGTGCTGGCGCCGGGTCTCAACGCGGCGATGCTCAGCGTCACCGTCGCCACACGTGATGATGCATATGCGATCTTGAAACTGGCAGCCGATGCCGGTGGCAAACCCTGCGGGCAGGCGGTGCCTTACCCTTGGGGGCTGGCGGCATATTTCACCGACCCTGATGGGCATTTGGTTGAGGCAATCTGGAGGGGGTAGAAAATTTCGCCGAAACAATAAAAGTATATATCTTAGTATATATGAACACGGCAAAACTCTTCAAGAACGGCGAAAGTCAGGCTGTGCGCCTACCAAAAGAATATCGCTTCAAGGGTAGCGAAGTCTATATTACGAAACACTCGAACGTGGTGATGCTGATACCAAAGTCGAAAAACACATGGGATATCATGAAAGAGGCAGTCGGCGAATTCAGTGAAGATATCTTTGCCGAAGGCAGGCAGCAACCTGAAGAGCAGGTGCGTTCAGGTCTCTGATGTATTTGCTCGACACGAATATCTGCATCTACACTATCAAGCAACGCTCAACCACATTCATCGACAAATTCAAAGCAGCGAAGCTACAAGGTCGCGTTGGCATTTCGGCGATCACCTACGCTGAACTTCAATATGGCATTCAAAAAAGCCAGCGCCGCAGCGAAAATCAGGTGGCTCTCGCGCAATTTTTGGTACCGCTCAAGACATTCGAATTTGACGAAAAGGCGGGCATACTCTTTGGCGAAATCAAAACTGCGCTCGAAAAAATGGGTACACCGATAGGCTCTTATGACATGCTGATCGCGGCGCATGCGTTGTCGCTCGATGCGACGCTCATCACGAACAACGAGGGCGAATTTCGGCGAGTACCAGGGCTAAAGGTAGAGAATTGGCTGTAAGGCAACTATTCTCAGGCCCCGCCCGTTTCTTTGTTGCCCTGACACTCGTGATCGCAGTCATCTCTGTGCTCGCCATGCCATTTCGCGGCGCACTTACCCGACCTTTGGTTTTTCCCGCGCCGAATTATCGTTTTACGCCTGCATTGCCCGGCGGCAAAATTGTCACGGCCAGAACATCGCGCATTGCATACGGTTACTATGCGAAGGCAGGGCAGAAACTCGTTGTGCTCTTTCACGGCAATGGTGAGGTGATGGGCTCGATGCAAGGCATCGCAGAGTTGCTCTTGCGCGAGGGTTACAGCGTGCTCATGACCGAATATCCTGGTTATGGTTTCGCCGCAGAGTACCCAGTGAGCGAGCAGAATATCTACGAAGACACAGCAGCGCTTCTGAAACTCATGCGCGAGGCGTACAACCATACGGCGAAAGACACAATTCTGTGGGGCTTTTCTCTCGGTACCGGCGTTGCCACCGAAATGGCGGCGCAAAAGTTGGGCGAGAAGTTAATCCTCATGGCGCCGTTTACTTCGGCACCCGACACGGCAGCGCACCACTTTTTTTCATTGGCCCGCCACCTTGTGGTGGATGTATTTAATAACAAAGCGAAGGCGCCGCTCATTGAAATGGCGACGCTGATCGTTCACGGGTCTGCCGACAGCGTGATTCCGGTTTCGATGGGTCAAGAGCTGTCCACCCTGTTTCGATCCAACGAACTGATCATCGTGCCGAACGCAGACCACAACGACCTCTTGGCGAGGTTAACCCCCGGGCATTGGCAAAAGATTCTCCGATTCGTGCGGGCCGCATAAATGCAGTTCACAGTTAAAGCAGCCGCCCCGCTGATGGATTTTCTCATGCAGGCGCTGCATGGCAAGAGCCGCACCGGAGTCAAATCTCTACTCAGCAAAAAGCTCGTCACGGTCGACGGCGAGCTCATAACAAGATTCGATCACCCGCTGAGCGAAGGGCAGGTAGTCGGCATCGGCAAAAAGCCTCAGGGCAAAACGACCGCACTGCGTGGCCTCAAGATCATCTACGAAGATGAGGCAGTGATTGTGATCGACAAAGAGGCCGGTTTGCTTTCGGTTTCAACCGACCTGGGCAAAGAGCGTACAGCACACGGTTTGGTGAGCGCATACGTGAAAAGAAGAAATCCTAAAACGAAGGTGCTGGTGGTTCACCGTCTCGACCGCGACACTTCGGGCATTATGATGTTCGTCAAAGACAAAGACCTGCAGCGCCACCTGCGGCAAAACTGGCAGCAGAGCATCGAGACACGCAGCTATCTCGTGGTCGTTGAAGGCATTGTCGAAAAAGACAGCGGCACAATCGAATCGTTCATGCATGGCACCGATTCGCTGCGCAGTTATTCGTCGAAGAGGCAAGAGGGCGGACAAAAAGCGGTGTCGCGGTACAAGGTTTTGAAGCGCGGCAAAGACCACACTCTGCTCGAGGTCGAACTCGAAACCGGGCGTAAGAACCAGATTCGCGTACACATGCAAGACATCGGCCACCCTGTGGCAGGTGATTCAAAATACGGCGCGCAGGGCGACAAGCTTGGGCGACTCGGCCTGCACGCGCACGTGCTCGCGTTTACCCACCCGGTGACCGAGAAGCCAATGTCGTTTCAATCACCGGCGCCGGCAGAGTTTCTTAAACTTTTTGCACCATGATTACTGGCTAAGGCGCTCAATACAAAATTCATTGAGGCTCTTGCCACTTTTGAAGGCGCGTATCGCAAGATTTTTATGTAAGGTCTCGCCGGCACGCAAAACAAATTGCCCTGAGTACTTATGTTTGATGATTGCATCGGGAAGCTTTCGTCCGTCTTTGTCCAGAATTTCTATAGCCTCGTCAATTACCTGTGTTAAGGCTTTATGCACGGCGATTTCATCTTTGCCGTGGACACCCCCTACCAACAGCTCGGGGCATTCACCAATAAAACATTTGTCTTCGTCAGACCATTGAATCAGACGGGTGTATTGTTTTGCTTCTGTTCTCATTTTTGACCCTTTGTGAGATCTAGCGCCTTCTTCACAGCTTTCTCTTGGTATGGTAGAGCATCGTCACCATTCTTGCCAGAGATTGTCACAATCTGCTGCATCGCTGGGTGCGTAAAATTGCGGTGGCTGCCTTTACCGCCCCGGTCTTTGAACCCTGCGCGCTCAAGATCGGCAATCAACTCCCTGATTTTGCGTGGCACCGCTTATAGTACTAAAATAGTATCAATTCGTCAAGTTTTTCCAAATTCCATTTCGCCTGAGTATAACAAGAAATGAGAACGAGCAAATATACACTAAATGGTGTTCAATTTCCTGGTGTATCATCAATCACACGCACATTCTTGTCTTGCTGCCTCTTCAGGCAGGCCTGATAGTTTCTGTCACAGCGAATGTCACACTGGCTGATGCTCTGGTGCGCCGTTTTCGAATTGTCAAAGCCTGCATTGCTGCTCGAGCAACCTCGATGGCAGCTGCGGTTGTTCTCTTCGCAGACCGCCATGGCCTTGTCGGTCGTGCGGCAGCCTGTACTGATTGCGCCTGCAGCCGCGATTGCGAGGAAAATCCACACTTTCTTATTCATGGCTCTCGGTTTGTGCCTCAGGTAGGCTGGCAACCAGAACTGGTTCGCCGATGGGTAATTCAAATCTCGATTGACGGGCCGGTTTGTCAGGGCAAATATAGCCCAGATGGATGCTGGTCTCAAACAGACAATAAATGAGATAAATCAGATTTATGCGCCAGAGGGGTTCACAATTGTCGGCGTTTTTGGCTCACATGCCCGGGGTGACAGCACGATTCAAAGTGATATCGACTTTCTCTACCGCCTTAGTGAAAAAGCAATCAACAAATATCCAGGCTGGGACATCTTTCTGCTTTATGAGCGTGTAAAAAATGATTTAGAACTGCGCACAGGCAAGAGAGTTGATCTTGCCGACGAAAACGGACTTAGCAAGACGGGTCAAAGGTTCATTTTGCCAGCCGTCGAATATGTCTGACGAATCTGATATCGCAAAGCTGAATTTTATCAGCGAACTCATTTCAGATATTGAACTGATTATCAATAGACACTCGGGGAGTGCAAAAGCGCTGGCAGATATAGAAGGCAAACATGCCTTGTTGATGTGCTTACAGCAAATTGGCGAGACGTTAGGCAAAATCAAAAAGCCATTATGGCAGGCCTTACTCGAAACACATCAGGCCAATGCAATGCGCAACGTTATAGCACACAACTACCTAGGTATTGATCCACGCATTGTGCTTAGCACGCTCGACTTGAAAATTCCTCAGCTTAAAGAAAAGATCGATATAATATTAGCACAGGGTGCGAACTGATCGCGGGCAGCTGAGAATAGTTTGTCGTATTTCATCGCCTAGCGCCTCATGGCTTCTTGAAAAGATTTGGCATTAATTTACCCGTCCACTTCGCGCGCACAACGGCATTGCTGTTGTTGTTAGCGGGGTCTGTATCCCAAAAATTCAACCCAAATTTCTCGCGGTGAAACCACGGGCCCACGTGACCGCCCCAGAAACCTTCGGCGGCAAGCGTGTTACAGAATGCTCGTGACCACTTAATCGACCACGGAATATTAGACTTGGGTCCGCTGAAAACCCCCTCTGCGCCCTGCTGGGCTTTGCAACCGGGGTGCCCTTCGGGCAGGTATGGTGCCTGATCGGCATTGTCAGGTAAAAACGTGGCACCGCAGTGCGCATTCTTAGAACCAAGGCATGGCCCCGCCGCAGAGCCGAGCTTGCCGGGATATTTTGAATCCCACTTGTTCGTAAACCTACGCTCATCGCCCCACAGCGCGCGCGCGAACATGCAATGGTCTTTCTTCACCTGCCGGTCTTCGCTGGTGTAACCGACGAGCGCACGCACATGGTTGATCGCGATGCGGTGCCATTCATCTATTTCTGCCTTCGTGGGGTTCTTATTATCAGCAAAGGGTTTGTGTTTGTAAAAGACCTCGCGCAGGCCTCGCACACGATCAACACCGGGGCAGATGGCCGCCGCAAATTGCTTCTTTGTCATTTTGGTAGGATCGTAAACCGTGCCGTCCCATTTCGCCGCATCCCATTGGTCACGCTTTATCCAGCCTACGCCATCGGGGTCATGCGCTGTGTTGGTGCCGCCCGCAAATGGCTTTGTGGCGAAAGTTTTCCAGTTAGCCTGGTTGGGGGTGTACTGCTGCGCTTTGCCGAGACCGTTGTCGTTGGCATAGGTAGTGATGCCGGCGAGGGCACACAGAGTGAGGATTTTGAAGGGCGAATGTTTCACGGCAGCATCGTGGCATGAGCTGCCCGTCGGTCAATTAGATTGCGGAAAAAGGTGGGCCAATTTATTGCAGGGCCTCGTAGGGGTAGACTTTAGTCTACCCCTACGGGATAGGTGCCGTAGCAAAAAATGATTGCCACTGGCAAACGAGCGGCATATATTTGTAACATGGCAATCGCCTTTCACGAAGTCATGGCAGAAATCAAGAGCTACGACCACGCAGGGAAAGTGATGATTAAAGAGTATTGCGAAAGTCTGCTGGCTGATGAAGCGCGCGCTGAATTTGCGCGAGAGGTCGAAGAAGGCATGCAAGAATTTGCGGCCGATAGACTCAAGGCTCACACAAGTGTGAAAGACCTGCGAGCTTCTTTAGATGCTGATTAGGCATTCGGCTGCCTTCAAAAAGGCTTATAAGAAGCGCATCAAGAATAACCCTGAGCTCAGAGAGTTGTTCTGGGATGCAATCGAAATATTCGCCGCAGATCCGTATAATGCCGGTCTCAAGACCCATCCCTTAAAAGACCAGCTTGAGGGAAAATGGGCGTTCAGTGTTGATTATGACTGTCGTGTCGTTTTCCACTTTGTTTCCGAAACTGAAATCGTGCTCTTAAACATCGGTACACATCAACAAGTGTATCGATAGAAACGGCTGTGAATATCTATGCAGTAGCTGCGGATTCATGAATGCTGCGATTCAGTACCTGATATGCCCATTGCGTAACCGGCTGCGTGGGTTCTGTATTCTCTGCTTGTGGTGCGGGGGCCACTTGAGCCGGTACGGCTTCTTTCTTCGCGGGCTTCGCAGCTTTTTTTGCCTGCGCAAAGACCGGCAGACCGGCCATCGTCATGATCAGTAGTATTTTCTTCATTCTCTTTTCCTTAAGTTGTTTGTTGTTTGTATCTTATGATACGGTCATAGCGGCGGCGGGGTGGTGTCCCCCTCCGCCCTTACGGGCGCCCCCCCCGCAAGCGGGCGAGCGCTTGCGGCAGGCGAAGCCTGCGGGGCGGAGGACTGGGCTTTCTTTCGGTTCTCTTCGGCGCGGCGTTTGGCGGTGTTGATGATGGTCCAGTCGGGAGTTTTGCCCCAGGCAGACTGTCCTCGATAATTGAGCTCAATGAACTTGTCTATGTCGACGCCTTCGATCTCGGAAGCATTCTGCAACAATATTTCGCTGAGCTCCCCCACGGCGAATCTTTCCCCGAGTTTTACCAGATCAATATGGGTGAAAAAGTAATTATTCCGGCCCCTCATTTTATATTCGATTTTGATGGCATGTTTGCTAGCCCAGAATCTTCCGATGGCAATAATGTCAGACAAGGGAATTCTTTTCCTTCGATTCAGGTGAAAAGTTGCAATTAGAATTTCTGGATTTATTTCGATAGTCCGGGGTGCTTTGAGTTGAAGCCAAAGAGAGCTTGTAAACAGAAAGCTCCCGCCGATGGCCATGAGACCGAAAAGCAAATAACTGCCTAGATCATTCTGTGCGGTAATAATTTTTATGGGCAGAACAATAGTAAGTGTCATGGAAAAAAAATACGAGCCGATGAGCGGCAAGAAATTGGACACATTTTGTGTGAATAGTTTCATTTCTTGCCTTTCAAGGCTTAGGCCACAATAGTCCATTCATGACATTAAACGGCATTGCCATCCAACCTGCCGTTGTTTCAGCAGTGGTCGCAAATGGTTTGCCATAGGCACCAAAACTTGAGCTCTGCATATGACTTGAGAATGCGACGCCACCAGCGGTTAACAAGCCGGCCCCAAACACTTGTCCTTTCTTGACCTGACTCCAGTCCCAATCATTTTGATAGCCTTGAGCGAGTGTGTCTGCAATCATGCCATAAGCTAACCCGTACCCACTTTTCCGTAGAATGCTACCGGTTGGCCCACTTAGCGGCGTACCGAAGCCCATTGTACCCATGCCAATCATGACATTCTCGGCAAGCCCACCCCACGTATGGTTTGTTGTGCCACCGATGTAACTCATACCGCTGGTTATACCACCAGTTAGCATATTTGTGCCATAGGGGACAAGCTCGGCCCCGATTTTGCTCCAATTCACAGCATTCTGGCCCTGAGTACTCATCTGCGACCAGCGACCCGACAACATGGCGATCTTGTCATACTGGCTCATCTGGCCACCGGTTGTCAGTTCGGCCAGAGACCGCGATCCTGCCGCGACCATTGACCCGCTTAGCATCATACCCGACGCCATCGGCATGCTATCAATACCCTGCGCCAAACCTCGCGCGGCGCCCCAGTCTTCGGGCATCAGATCGCTCACAGCCTTGCCGACACTCGGGTACGAAGTGAATTCGCCCTGAAGCGCACTATACCAGTTGCGAGCATTCGCCGCCGCGTTGGTATACGCCGTCGCAGCCATCGCGTTCGTCGTGTACGCAATTCCCGGTGCCGGCACGGCGTAGAGCGTTGTCGCAATGTTGTTCAGCACACCCGCAGTTGCGTTCAACGTGAACTGCCCGGCCTGCTGCCACATGTAGGCAGACCTCGCGATTTCAAACTGCGCCTGCCGAGCCGCTGCTTCGCGTTCTGCTCTCACCTCGGGCGCAATTTTCGCCAGAGCTTTTTCCATCTCGAACGCCTGCGCCGGGGTCAAATTGAGCGGTTGTCTGCCGGTGATAGTGTTCATACCCAGCAAGAAACCCGTGCTGTTGGTAACTCCTGCTGTATTCTGCAACTGCGCCATCGCAGCCGCCGCCCGCGCCGCGCGAGTCTTATCATACCCAAACTGCTTATCGGTCTGCCCGGTGTACTCGCCCACACCCGTCGGCATGTTGATCGTCACGCCGCCTTTTTCGATCTTGGCGCGCAGGTTGTCGCGCGCGGCTGCGTAGGCGTCGCCGTCGTTCGGGTCAAGGCCTGGGTTGTTTGCCATGACGTAGCGAAACTCCATCTCTTCGCTGCTCGCGGCTCATGGGTTCTTTGGGAAAATCGTTTGAACTTGCACGTCTTTGCCATGTACCAGCAAAACCGCATCGTTACTCATTACTGAGGTCACCGAATAGCCATCGCCTTCTGGTTTTCGGTAGATCTCTACCGTGTGGTTGTCTGCCCGTACAATCCAGACTTCAGGTATTTGCGCCAGCGCATAGCCTCGCAATTTGGCGCGATCAAGCGGCAATGAGCTAACTGCAACCTCAACGACGACTTCTGCAGTGTGCGGGTGAGCGTTGAGAAAATCGTCTTTTGTGCCCCGAACCACGCATAGATCGGGTTCGGGTTCAGATTGCAGGGCCGGTATCGAAAGCGGTTGTTCTTGCCTAACCAGGTATCCGGCCTTGAAGGCACTTGCCAGAATTTCGCGCAATGTCTCTATGAGATAGACGTGCAAAGGTGATTTTGGCATTTTATTGATAATCACTCCTTCGATCAATTCGGTTCGTTGATCGATCTGCCAGTTGTCGGCGAGACGGTGATATTCGTTGAGGGTGAACCGGTGTATCTGGCCGACAACGACCGGATCATCGAGCAGTGCGGCGCCACTCATGTGCAGAATTGTCAGCAGCTGAAATCTCCCGTCAACAGATTTCGCTCGATGCCTGATTCATCTGGTTCTGTAGGGGTAGACTTAAGTCTACCCCTACAGAACCTAACTAATGACACAAATGTCATTTTTTGTTGACGCCTCGTTCGACCTTGTGTAGGTTTGGCCTATGAAAGAACTGAGAGATAAAGTCGTCTTGATCACTGGCGCTGCCGGTGGCATCGGTCTCAACACAGCTGGTTTCTTTGCTGAAGCCGGTTCGCGCCTGGTGCTCACCGACATCAACGAAATGGCGCTTGAGAATGCGAAGCAGCGCCTTGCGAAACACGGCGTCGATATTCTCACCAAGGTCGTCGACGTCACCGACCTCAAGGCCGTCGAAAGCCTGCGCGACGATGTCGTGAAGAAATTCGGCAAGCTCGACGTGCTGATCAACAATGCCGGCATCGGCTATAACGCTGAAATCGCCGACACGCCGCTCAGCAAATGGCAACAGCTGATGAACATCAACTTCTGGGCGCCGCTCTACCATATCCAAACGTTTCTGCCGCTCATGAAAGAAAAGAAGTCGGGCCATATCGTCAACGTCTCGAGTGGCCAGGCATACTTTCGCGCACCAACATGGGGAGCGTATTCGGTGACGAAGCTCGCCGTCGGTGCGATGTCTGAGATCATGAACGTCGAAGTTGCGCGCGACAATATCAAAGTGACCACTGTGTATCCGTTTCTGGTGAACACGGGTTTCTACGATACCGCGACCGCCAACTCAATCGGCGAGCAGCTGTTCTTTATGTTCATGCCGCTCTATTCAGACAAACCTGAAACGGTAGCACGCATGATCTTTGATTCGGTGCGCGAAGAGAAGGATGTAGAAATGGTGAGCATTCTGAACCAGTTCTTCAAGTATATCCGCGTTTTACCCACGGCTGCCGGCGTGATGGATAAAACGACGCACACTTTCATGTCGAAGCAACAGCAAGAGTCTTTGGGCCTCGGCGGCATCGTCGATAAGCTGGGGTCTATCCTCAATTCGATTATGGACACCGCGAAGAAAGGTGTGCCCGAAAAAGGTTTTGTGATTCACGAGGTCATGTCAGGCGAGCACGAGTTCGTCGACGGTTTTGGCCCTGCGGGCAAACACAAATTTGAATTTAAAGCCGACTGGGGCCCGAAGAACCTCGTCGATTTCGTAAACCCAGGGCAAGACAAGTTCATGCTGAGCGAGCTCGCGGGCACGGTGACGATCGGCGGCATGTGCGAAAACATGCCAGTCTATGGCACGCTGCAGCTGCGCTATTTTCAAGACCAGAAAATTCGCTACACATTCGACTTCAGCGTCGACGGTGAACCGTACCAGTACGTCGGCGAGAAGCAGCAGATTTATCCATGGAACCTGCCATATTCACACACCACATGCTTTGGCGAAGTGAAGAACCTGCGCACAGGCAAAGTCATCTCAAAGTCGATCACGCACTTTGACATGAATGACTTGCCCGAGTTCTTGGGCACGTTCAAGCTAACGGGTTAATGATTTTGTAGAGACGCCCTTTAAGGGCGTCTCTACGATATCAAACGGGCGTCTCTGCGACTGTCGCGCCTGCGTTAGGCGCTTCGGGTTGATATGGGTCAGGGTATGGTTCTGTTTGGCATAGGACAAAAATACGCTTTACAGATGGAGCTTCATGCCTCGCGACTTTTCGATGGCACAGACCAACCGGCAGCGGAATATCTGGCCTGCAAATCAGTCGTCTTTCTCTCGCAAATTGCTCACTACGCAGCTCTTGCTTCTCTGCGGAGCCATGGCGTTCACCCATTGCCGTAACTTCAATTGGCCGGCAGAAATGTCTGAGGTCAAGACTGATGTACCCACATTACCACAGATGGCAGCGCCTTCGATGGCTCCGGCAGGTGGTTTGTACATTTCAACACAGAATGTGACAATTACGACCACGCCCGCGGCCGATGCAATTTGTTATTCCACCGATGGCGTGACCACGCCCGCCTGCACCGGCACCACCTGCACCTCCGGAAGCAGTTACTCTGCGGCTGTCTCCGTATCGGCAAATCAGAATTTACAGGCGATAGCCTGTGCGTCAGGGTACACTGCTTCTGCCGTAGCATCAGAAACATATACTTTTGATCTCGTGCTGCCGACAGTACTTTCTTCGACACCAGCAGACGCGATGACTAACGTAGCGCCGTGTTCAGGCGCTCCGTGCAGAGCGGCAATTGTGCTCATCTTCAGCGAGAGCATGAACACGACTCTCACTCAGACGCTCACGACAGAAATATTCGATGGCGCTTCGTACGTGAGTGCGCCTGATAGCTCGCCAACCTATACCTGGTCTACAGGCACATTTACCAACGACACCCTGACGATACAGGTTGGCTGGTATTGGTTTCCTGAGTTTTCGCAGATTCGCTATACCTTGCCCATCGCGGGGTTTCAAGACCTTGCGGGCAATTTCATCGCTGCGCAGGTACAGAGAAGTTTCACTACGACGAAAGCCAATCAGGCTTACCCTCTCGCTGACACCGGGTATACATCGTGCCATAACGACGCGGGAGTCACAGCCTGCGGTGACCCGGGCTGGCCCGGGCAAGATGGCGATTTTTTAAATGTTCCCGCTGCACGTAGTTTCACCGGCCCGTCGATGCACGCCACCTACAATTCTGATTTCACAACAGTAGACAATGTCACTGGCCTCACCTGGAAAGCCTGCTCCGAGGGCCGATCAGGGGCCACCTGCGCAGTGGGTGCGAACGGTACTTATACGTGGGCAAATGCAATCTCGCAGTGCTCAGCGCTGAATGCAGCCAATTCGGGGGCTGGTTACGCCGGTATCAACGAATGGCGCCTGCCGACGATGCAAGAGATCGAGACGCTGCTTCGTTTCTGGGGCTCGCCTGCGGTTGAGGCGGTGCATTTTCCTCAGACGGCAGGTGCGGCCTACTGGTCATCAACGGCAAGATTTAGCTCGCCAACGAACGCCTGGCGTGCAAATTTCAGTTTCGATCCGGTGTATTATTCGCTGAAGACCACGGCGGGCAATATTCGCTGTGTAGCGAGCAGTACGAGCGCATCACGGGTATTCTCTGACAACGGCGATGGCACGATAACCGACAACAGTACAAACCTCAGGTGGCAAAAATGCGCCAGGGGAAAAGCCAACGATGCAACTTGCAGCGGCGCAGCGACTACGGGGGTCTGGTCGACCGCTCTAAACTATTGCGATACCCTCAATCTAGGCAGTTTCGGAAATTCGAACAACTGGCGTCTGCCGAACCCTGTTGAACTCAATAGCCTAATCAACCGCGCTGTAGTTGCCCCGCTGGTGCAGTCGGGATTTTTTCCCGGTACTACGGTGGGCGACTATTGGACTTCAATGCCCTACTCAACGCCGACCGGAGCATGGGCCTTGAGTTTTTCTACGGGCTATACCAGTGGATACGCGAAGACGAACCCATTCTACACTCGTTGCGTGGCAACAGGGCCTTAGCCGCAACCAAAGACACGCATTACTTTCCCCCCTGTCGCGCCCGGCGATTATGTCGCATGTATTCGCGCTATAAAGCGTTCATCTTTCTGACTGCGTTTATTTTCGCCGTGTTCGGGGCAACGGTCTGGTTTCAGAACCGTTCGGCGAATATTCCCGAAACACCCGGGCCTGAAGCTCAGCCTGCGGGGGCTGCCGCAGACCTCGCCGAAGCACCGCCCGCGCAACTCGTCTCTGCGTCTATGGCTGAATCTGCACCTGACCCAGCGCTTCAAACTTCAGAGATACCCGCCAACTGGCGTGAAGATTTGGGGGTGCCGATTCTCTGCTACCACCAGATCGTGACCGAAGAACAGTACCGCGAAAGACCCACCCCTTACGCCGTGACCGTAAAACAGTTTCGCGAACAGATGCAGTGGCTGGCTGACAAGAACTTCTATGCCATATTGCCCGATGAGTTATTGCTCTATGTGCGTGGCCAGAAGAAGCTCGACTTTACGAATGGGCGCCGGCCGATCATGATCACATTCGACGACGGCAATAACGATTTCGTCAATCATGCGCAGAAGATTCTCGACCAGCATGGTTTCAAGAGTGTGCTCTATATTTACCCCACCTACATCATGGCCCGCAAAGAACGATCGCTCACCTGGGCGCAGATTCAGGCTGTGCGCAAGGCAGGCCATGCGATCGAGAGCCATACGATGTGGCACCCGATGCTGAGCACGATGACCGACGCAGAACAGCGCGCGCAGTTCGCTGATTCGAAACGCATTCTGAACGAAAAGAGCGGCGCTGATGTGAAGCACCTGGCATACCCATTTGGCATTTATACATCCTCAAGTTTGCGCTTACTCAGAGAGCTCGGCTACCAGACCGCTGGCACGACTTTTCACGGGGCCAACCAGGTCGGTGAAGACCCGTATCTTTTGAGGCGTTTCTTGATCGTGAAAGGTGATGGTGAAAAGCAGTTCGCGCAGAAGACGTTCGCGCGCTCGCTACCACTGCGCTACCTGAACAGCGAGCCTGGCCAGGTGATCGAAAACCAGACGGCGGTGAAGTTTAAAATACCTGCGGGGCTTGAGAAATCTAACTTTAAGGTTCGGGTTTTTTCAACGGCGCAAGACTTTAGCTATGACAAAGAAACCGGCACGCTCAGCGTTCAGGTTGCGCCTTCTAAGAAACGCCTCAGCGTTCTGGAAATTCTTTACAAAGAAGGTTCGGTTGAATACCGTGCCAACGCACTCTTCAATCACAAACGTGCCTCGCTCGCAAGCGCGGTGGTGGCAAAAGAGAAGCCTGCAAAGGGAAAGGCCAAAAAGAAGAAGCGCAAGAAAAAGCGAAAGGCCGCCGAAGAATAATGAAAAAATTGCCCACGAAAAAATCTGCACCGGCTCGTGCTACGAGCGCAAGGCCGTCGGGCAAAGAATTCTTTACGGCGCCCAGAAAGACCGTCAGCGAAACCATAAGCCCCATGGCTGCGCGGGTGCGTTTGGGTGGAGTGCCGCTCGAGCACAAAGCGGGCTTTGAGCTGATCTCATACCGCATTCGCCAGCTTCTTCTCGGCAAACCCGAGGCATGGGAAGAGATCGATCGTGAAGAGGCCGGTTCATTCTGGTCGCTGTTTCGCAAATACCATCTGCCGCTGCTGCTGCCTTGCTTTGTCTTTTATGCAATTCGTGAGCTGATACATTTTCACAACCTGGCGCTGTTCTTGCGCCATTGCTTTATCGTTTTTCCTCTGGGTGTTGCCTTCTATGCCGGTTACATCTTTCTGTTAGGAGTGATCGCCGAAGAGACCGCCGAACACTCTGGCGGCAGATTTTCACCGCAAAGCGGAATGCGCATTGCACTGTTCTCGACACTGATCGTGAGCTGCCTCTCGGTTTTACTCTTTCTGCCGGTACTCGGTGCGCCGCTACTGATGCTTGCGATTGTCTGGCATTATCGCCAGCTATTCGCTGGCGCGCGGCAGGTGCTCAACATCGCCGAAAGCAGCTATAAGGTTTATCGTCTCAGCCACATCATTGTGTGGTTGCTCATGGGTCTCACCGCATTCGTCGGTCTGAGCCTTGTGAGCTTCTTGGCCGCGAAGCTCGGTATCGCCGCAATTTAAATCTCTTCTACCTCGATATCTGCTTCGCGCAGAAACAGAATGCCGCTTTCAATATCATGCGGTCTGCCCGAAACCTCGACGACCATCGACCCGCAGCGGTCGGGGCCGAGGTTCGCCTCGATAATGTTCGGCTGCAGGTTGTAGCCTGTGACCATGCGGTACATAAAGGGTTCTTTCACACGCTCGGCAGGCACGTTGAGGCGCAGCGTCTTGACCACCCGGCAACGCACCCCGCAGTAAAGCCTCTGTCAACCAGATTGCACCCTTGTGTCGGGGTCGGTTTACTTGTGGTGAGCAGGCCGAACCAAACCTACCCCGACGCAAAATCGCAAGATAATGCCAAAAAAAAAACCTTTTTTTCCGTTCGGTGAGAAAAAACCGCGGTTTTTGGGTATTTAATCTATAGA
The DNA here is from genome assembly GCF_000266885.1 of Turneriella parva DSM 21527. Lineage (NCBI taxonomy): Bacteria > Pseudomonadati > Spirochaetota > Leptospiria > Leptospirales > Leptospiraceae > Turneriella > Turneriella parva. The sequence goes on from NC_018020.1 coordinate 1,481,589, forward strand.
GGGGCTCTGGCATCAGGGCGCCTGAATTCAGCGTGTGGAGCTCTTATGAGCAACAGGTTTTGGCCACTTCTGATAGTTGGCTCGCTTTCTTCGGTTACTTCAGCCTTTGCGTTAACGGCACGCCTGGGCCACGAAACAGGCAGCGCCGATGCGGCGCGACAGATTGGCGCCGAGACATTCGATCTCGAGAACGTGTCGGGGCCGTTCGCTTTCACGGCGTATGCCCGGCGCGATGCGCTCGCACCTGACCGCAATCTGACAAATGCCATTGCGCTCGCCTCTGCGGGCTTCGAACTCGAGGGTCATCGGTTTCAATTTGGGTTGGGTTCGCACTACCGCCACGAAAAGCTGAGTGCACGGCAGAATACACCCGGTAACTTCTACCCGGCATTCGGCTTCTTGTGGTCGCACGCTGTTTTTCGCAGTGAAGTCTTCGGCTCACAATATGCGACTAAGGCCTCAGGCTCATTTCTGCTTGAGCTGCCCGTTGCACTCGAACTCAATTCAGAATTTGAATATTTGCACTCGCAGCCATACCGCTGGTCGGCTCAGGTTTTTGCCTTCGTCTCAAAATACGGCGGATTGATTTTGGGTTATGAGCCACTCAGCGAGCGCGCTCGCCTCGGCGCGTGGCTCGCGCCTACGCAGAGCATAAGGCTGAGCGCGCTCGCGCGATTCGCCCCTGCCGGTGAAGCGTTTCTCGAATTCTCGCTACAATACTCTCTCGATATTGCGCCAGAAACCGCCCGCCACGAAGCAGAGCCGTATATACCGAAGCGGCCTCGCGTGCAGAAGCGTAAGCTACCGCAGAAGGTGCCCGAGTTTTCGACGCTCATCAAGTGGGGCCTGACACCGGTTGAGGCATTGCGTTTCACCCGTGAAAGAGACGCCTGCGCACTCAGCGAATCGGCCCGCGCCTCGCTGGCGCGCAAGAACTGGGGGTGCCGCGATGCTGCGTAAGGTTTTCGCAATTGTTTGCCTTTGCGGAGTTTGCGGCCGCGCGCTCTCGCACCAGATACAATTTCAGACCGGCCGATTGAAACAAGATATCGCTCCCTCTGCTGACTTTGGGGCGGCCGTCTATCGGCACAAAGAATTTCGCGTCGGTGCATACACTGCGCCTTCGGCCAGAGGGGTAATGGCATCGTTTTCTTCGACGGCGACTCCCTTTTTGCTTGAAGTTGGCCAGCGCGAGCGGTCGCTCGACTTTGGCTTTCTCATCAGCAACGGCGCCTACCTGCCATGGACACGCAATTTTGCGTTCGCCGAACCTGCCGGTGTGCGCCTCGGTTACCAGAGTAAATACCTCTTCACCGACAGCCAATATTATCAGCTGGAGCAGAACAACGTCGCCGCGCTGCGTGTCGGCGCAATCCCGGCTTCGTGGGTGCGCTTTTCGGCGGGGGCTGCCGCCTTTGACGTCCATAACAACGAACAGCCCATTGCCATCGGCTCGCTGCAGTTCGGGGCGATCGAAAGTCGCGATGGTTTCGCCGCTGGCTTAGAAATGGCGGGCCCTGGCAATCTCTTGGCGTCGCTTCGCTACGACGGTGGGTTCTCGATGCGCGCAATTGCGTTTGAGCGCTCTGAACCCCATGGCCTCGCCAGCGGTGTCTTCGAAGCCAGGCAGGGTTTCGTCGGGCAACTCTTCTCAAAGCAATGGTTCGCGCAATATTTTGCCACAGGTTCCCATTATGCCATGCTCAGATACGCAGGTGCGTATCTCACCGGCGTTGTTGTCTACGAGCAGCGAAACCAATTAGCGGGATTTTCAGTGCGAAACTCAGAGACCGGCTTTCATCTGCGCACCGGCGCCACTCTTTCGGCTGACAGCTCGCTGCAAACGCTCGCAGGTCTCGGCTACGCAGATTATCTGTTTGTGGGTGGCGGTCACTACCAACTGTATTCAGACCAGCCGCTAGAGCCGATCATATTTCCCTCAGAGTGGTATTCTTCGATTCTTCTGCAATCCTCATCGATGCGTATCAAGAACAGCGGCTACAAGATCATGGCGCTTGTGAATACTGGTGTCGTACAGGGCTTCGTCGCATTGACGTACGCCGAAGACAGTCGCCAGCGTGAAAATTTCGGCTTCTTCATGCGGTTGGCGGGTAGTCTGTCGTTCTGAGGCGTAGATAGGCAAAAAGTCTTAAAAAACTTGACTTCACGTTCAGGCACTCCGAAATTATATTGATGGACTGGTCTCAGATAATGGTGCGCACCCTGCAAGAGGGTAGCATTCGCGAACTGCATCTCTACCAGGTTCCAGTGCTGAAGAACGTCGAAAACTGGAACCAGGTGAAAGAAATCGGCAAGGTCGATTTTCGCGGTAAACATTCTGATTACAAGGGCGCGATTGTTCAGTACGGTTCAAACTACTTCTTCTTGCCCAATGCGCGCATCGACGCACTTTCGGTTTATCGTAAGTGGAACTTCAAAAAGACCATCAAGGTCGTGACCGAAGTCGAACACAAGAAAAAACCCGTAGCCTGATTCATTCGCACTTTCACCCGCCGGGTGAAAATGTGTATAAATAATGAACACTTGTTCATTTATTGACTCTCTGATTTAACCATCTGTCTTGACCTCACGATATCGTGTCTTAAATGCCGATAATCAAACTCAGGAGCACCTATGGCCATTTTCGCGCGTTCGATTGATAAGTTGGTAAAACCCGAATTTGTGCAGCATGTGCACGACACGCTCGTGCGCGAAATGTTCTGGAACGTGCGGCTTGCCATTGTTGGCCTTGTGCTCGCGATGCTGCTCTATTACGCGATGCTGATGATCGATTCAACGATTCAGCAGCACCTTCCCTGGTTTATCGCCGAAATGGTTGCTTCTGTGCCGATTCTGATTTTCTATTTTTTTGGCGAAAACTGGATCAAGAACATGCACACGCGCGCTCTCGTCGCGAATGGTCAGGCATTTTTCATCGCCCTTTTAATCGGAGTGGGGTTCTATTTTCAGTTACCTGAAATCAAGAACCAAAGTATTAAACTAACATCGTTTGCCCTCATTATCGGCGTTACGGGTGCTGCTGCATTTACGTTCGCCTGCAATCGTTTTACGTTTATACTCTTTGCGGTGCCCTGGCTTCTGCCGATTACACTCTATTTCTTTTTCGGCGCGTCCGATGTCGGCTCAATTGCGCTCGGCGGCATGGTGATGCCTTATTTGGGCGTGCTGACTTTTCTTTGCCTTAAAGACTATGAGCGCCGCGTCGAGCTCATTCGCTCAGAACTCAGTCTGCTCGAAGAGAAAGAGCAGGTGATCACAGCTTCGAAGAAACTCAAGACCAGTCTCGATCTCGTCAACGAACTCAAGACGCAGCAAGACGGTGACTATTACCTGACTTCTCTGCTTTTGAACCCGTTGGGAGTGAATGCCGTAGACGAAGGTCTCAACGTCGATGTGGATTTCTTTACCAAACAGAAGAAGCACTTTGAGTTCAAAAATCAGAAACGCAATATCGGCGGTGATATTTCGATTGCGCATACCCTGCAGTTCGCAACGGGCACTTCGACTGTCTTTTTAAACGCCGACGCCATGGGTAAGTCAATGCAAGGTGCGGGTGGTTCGCTGGTCTTGGGTGCGGTCTTTCAGTCGATTGTCGAGCGCACGCGTCTGCAGACGCAGGTAGATCCCGAAAGCTGGCTGAAAGCTACCTTTCTCGAGCTACAGAAAGTTTTCGAAAGCTTTGACTGCTCGATGCTCGTCTCTATCTATATCGCAGTGCTCGAGAATGTCAGCGGCAAACTCTATTACCTCAACGCTGAACACCCCTGGGGCGTGCTTTACCGCGACGGCAAGGCCGTGTTTCTGCAAAACCGCAGCTATTACCGTAAACTAGGTACGCCTGGTTTGCAAGATGACATCGCCATCGACCAGATTCAGCTGCAGCCCAACGACGTCATCTTGCTTGGCTCAGACGGTCGCGATGATATCGCACTGCCCGGTCACGAGGGTAATGTGAGGGTCATCAACGAAGACGAGAGCATATTCTTGAAACACGTTGAAACCGCCGAAGGCAGATTAAATGAAATCTATGAGCTGATTGCGGCCTCGGGCGAGATTACCGACGACCTATCGCTTGTTCGCGTGAAGTATAATTCAGCCAAAGACGTAACGCCTGCCAAAGAAAAGCAGACGGCGTCGGTTCTGCTCCGCGATGCGAAGCAGCTTGTTGATTCAGGTAAACACGCCGAAGCGACACAACTGCTGCGCCGTGCGAACAACTCTTCGACTGCCGGGCCAAGGGCTCTGCGGGCCGCGCTGAATCTCGCCATGCAGATCAAAGAATACAGCCTTGCTCTGGCGATCGCCGAAAAACTACTCGCAGCGCAGGCCGACGACTTCGAAGTCATGTACCTTGCGGCATTCGCCGAGCGCAAGCTCAACCACCTGGACAAAGCATTGCACTATTCTGAGACGATCAGAAACGAAGACCCCAACACGAACGCCATGAACCTGAACCTGCTCGCAGAAATTTATATTGCTCTGCAAGACCGCGTCAAGGCAAACGTCGTACTAGACGAGATACTCACCGTAGACCCACTGAATGCCCGGGCACGGCGGCTGAGAGACGAATTACCGGGATAACATGCGCCACAACTATATCCGCATTAACACTCTTGCCGATATAGACACCTCGCGCATCACTCTGCGCAGCATCGAAAACCGTTATGTCGATGCGCAGGGGCGCCGTTTCGCGACGCGCTTCAATCTTCGCACTCGGCGCATCGAAATTGTGCCGATTGCTCTGGGTAAAGAAGAGGCGCTGATGACGCGGCGGCTTTTGGCTGCCTCGGGTAACGGGGATGAGAGGCAAGACTCAGGCAATGGCGCACAGCGTCGGGTGCACCCGATGCCGATGAAGCTGCCCGCCTGGGTTACTGAACTCAACATAGAACCCGACATGTCGGTTTCAGAAATGCATGGCTTTCTCGTCAATGCGGAGCGCGAAATACAGCGCAACGGCGAACGCTACCGCGGTCTGATACAGAGTCTCAAGATGTCTTCAGTGCTCGAAGAGATGAAAGACGGCAACCAGCACGATGCGGTGCTCGGTTTGACCAATGCCTACGAGCGAGATATTCAGGCGCATGCGTCGCGCGTGCAGGCGATGGTCGTCGAATTCTTGCGTTTCCCGAAACCCCTCGCGAGTTATCTGGGGCAGGTTGATCGCAATTGCAAGAAATACGTCGAGAAACTCGACATTGATAAGCAAAAGCGGTATTGTATGGCATATTTGCTCGCGAGTGAAATGTTCAGCGTTTTTAAAGGCTGTAAAGAGCTGATGGAGATGATTGAGAAATTCACCGTCGATGCGAAGCCCGAGCGCTTAAATTACGATCGCAAAGGTGCATTCGAATCGGCGATGCAGACGATGAAATACCTGAAAGAATCGCTCGACGACGAAATCGCAAAATTTCTGGGCGTGTTGTCAGCAGCCGACGTGATCTAAGCGCTCCGCTGCTTTCCATTCTTTCGGCTCAGCAGGATACGTTGAGCGTTGAAAACGCTCTAGCGCGTCGCCCGGATTGCATCCTTGCAAGCGGCGAGCTTGGGCCATCCATGGCCCTTAGCCCATTTTCGCGGCTTCGCGCTGGCGTTCTGCCGCTGCGCGCTTGCGAATGAATTGTACCTGTTTCTCGAGTTCGGCAAGGTCTTTGCAGATGAACTTGCCCTGATCGAGACGCAGGTTCTTGTCGCTGAGCATCGTGATCAGATACTCTTCGCCCTTTTCTGGCGGGTAACCGAGCATTTTGAGAATTTCTTGAGAACCAATGTCGAACACATAGCTCGTCTTCGGCTGAATCGCAACTTTCTTCTTCTGCACCTGCGTTAGCAGCGTATCGTACATGCGGCCCACCGGGTCGGCGATGAGCAGGTTCGCGAGCTGTCGGTACGCAAGCCAGATGCGCTCGCTGAGAAGCGTGATCAGCTTCGTCGCCAGCTGCGGTTGTGCCTGTACCATGCCCTCAAAGTTCTGCTTGTTGATCGCCAGCGTCGTCACGTTACCGAACGCTGCTGCCGAGGCAGAACGCGGCTTATTCTCGAGCAGGGCCATTTCGCCGAAGATGTCGCCGGGGTTGAGAACTGCGAGCAGAACCTCGTTATCATTCACAACCTTGGTGATCTTGACCTTACCGCCCTGAATGATGTAGAGTTCGTTGCCGGGTTCGTGTTCGATGAAGATCATCTGCCCGTCGGCGAAAGAGCGCGCGAGTGCATTGCCGCCGGGTGCAGGCACCGACATCGGGGCGCTCATGTTCTGCAGCGCCATCTTGGCCTGAGGAGCGTGCGGGCCGTTGGGGTAAAACTGCAGGTAACGCTGGTAGGCGTATGCAGCGTGCTTCATTTCTTGTTTTGCGTAATAGAACTGCGCGATATTGAACATCAGCTGCGGGTCTTCTTCGACCGTGCTGTGAAAAGTCAGCTTGGTGATCGCGCGGTCAATGATGCGCAGCCGCTGCGAAAAGTAGCGAATGATCTTCATCGCGATCGGCGCGTTTTTTTGAATCAACACGCCAAATTGGTCACGCCCCACATTGATCATCGACGTGTTCGCAAGGCACTGTGCCGTCTCAATATGCGGGTGGCCACTCATCGAAGATACCACCCCGAAGAAGTCGCCAGGGTTAAGAATCAGGTTGGGTTCTTCGCCGGGTATCGGCATCTCGGCCGTAAGGCGTACTTTGCCCTGCCGAACGATGTAAAAGCCCGGTGCGGCTTTGCCTTCGACAATTACAAAGGCATTTTGCTGAAAATTGGCGATCTGAAACATATGTCGGCGAGTTTATCCCTCTTAATTATCGGCACATGCCTTGGCAAGGTGAAGAACAGATTAGGTGTTTTTGGTTTTCGGCATATGGTGGCGATTGCCGGTCGGCCATGCGAAGGGCCGGCCTGCTCATTTTTATTGCTGCATTTCAGGTGCTCTGCGCCAAACCCTATTCACAGCGCATCAAACTCGCCGATGAGACGCTGGTGCAGGCCCGCGACCAGGGTATACCCTATGAGGCTATGCTCGATGCAGCCTTAGACAAGGGGCCAGAAGCATTTGAGAGGTATATCCTACTGATGCGAAAACTCGACACATCGGGCGCATATTTTCATTTCTTTCATGTCTATGAAGCCGCCGAAATCGCAGGCGATGCGAAATTTGCCCCCGCGACCTCGAAGCTGAAAGCCGACGATGCCAAAATGCTGGTGCAGGGGCTCGGAGAGGCGCATGGTTGGCTCAAAAGAAAGACGGCATTCGCGGCGCGTTTTCCCAAGGCGGCGAATCAGTTTCGCGCTTTGGGTATCAAGGTGGATTTCTGACATTCACGAACCCTGCGGCACCTCGCAGGGCATTGGGGCTCTTCACCGCAATCAGTCTCGTTGCCGGCTGCATGATCGGCACGGGTGTTTTTCTGAAGCCCGCGATCATGGCGCAGCACGCCGGTAGCGTGGCGATCGTGCTTCTGGCTTGGCTCGTGGCGGGTTTGCTTTCATACGCGGGTGCACTCACGTACGCTGAACTCTGTTCGCGCATGCCCGAAGCAGGTGGCGAGTATGCGATCTTGCGCAATGTCTATGGCAGGTTTCCCGCTTACATGTATGGCTGGATGCGCTTCACCATCGGCGCACCGGGCAGCGCCGCTTCTTATGCAGTCGGCGCGGCAGCGTTTCTGCATGTGGTTGTGCCCTATTCGGCAATGGGCATCAAGGTTTGGCAGATGGCCGTGGTATTCATCGCGCTCTTCACGATTATCAACAGCCTCACGATATTCGTGAGCTCTTCGGTGCAGGTGACGCTCACCGCAATCAAGATCATTAGCCTCAGCGTGCTCGTCGGCACGCTGTTTTTTCTCGCCCCCGAAGCGGCCCGTGATGCCGCGCCGGTAAAATGGCCTGGCATGGTGTCTTTTTCTGCCGCGCTCTTGGCGGCGCTCTGGGCCTATGACGGCTGGAACAACCTGCCGATGCTCGGTGGCGAAGTCAAGAATGCGCAGCGCAACCTGCCTATCGCTCTCGCCGTCGGTCTTGGCCTCGTGATCGTTGTCTATCTGCTGGTGAACCAGGCGTTCTTTCATGTTCTCACCTTTAACGAAGTGCTCGCCGCCAACCCTTCGGTGAAACCCGATGCCGAACCCGTTGCCACCGCTGCGATGCACAAGGTTATATCCGATGCGAGCGTGAAGGTCATCGCAGCAATGATGGTCGTGTCAGCGCTCGGCGCGATGAGCGGTTCGATTCTCGCGAGTGCGCGTGTGCCATATGCAATGGCGCATGACGGAGTCTTCTTCAAACCGCTCGGCCGTCTTTCGCCGGTGAATGCGATTCCGGTTGTGTCGACGATCACGCAGGGTTCAATCGCCGCGTTGCTCGCCGTCTCGGGCACTTTCGACGAACTCACCGATTCGGTTGTCTTTGCTTCGTATATATTCTATGGACTCACTGCAGGTGCGATCTTTAAGATCAGGGGTTTCAGAAAAACTGCTGCCGAGCCGGGCATATTCAGAACGCCGCTATATCCGATTTTGCCTTTGCTATTCTTGCTCTGCTCGGCCGGCTTCATTATCTATGCAGCGATTGCAATGCCATACCTCACGGCGATCGGCATCGGCGTTATTCTGCTGGGCGTGCCGGGCTATTTCTGGTTCACGAAGAAGAAACCATCTTCAGCCCCACAATTGACGCAATCAGCGTCGTGATGAAAAAGACTCTCCAGAATGTCACTGGGTCTTTGAATACCAGAATGCCGACCACCACCGTGCCCACCGCGCCGATGCCTGTCCAGACTGCATAGGCGGTACCGATCGGCAGCGCTTCGACCGCTTTCATGAGCAGAAGCATGCTGAGGCTGAGCGCGGCAAAAAAACCGGCGTACCAGAGAGTTCTCTCGAAGCCCGCGGTTTCTTTCGCTTTCGCGAGGCATGCGGCGAATGCGACTTCGAAAAGGCCTGCGATGATTAAGGTGAGCCAGGGCATTCTTGGGTTTCTAACCAATTCACTTTCAGTGCGGGCACCACTTTTTTATGCCAGAGGTAACGCGAATCTGACGAACCAGCACATATTCAACCTGCTTTACGCCTTGAATCAGCATAAGGTGTCAGGCGTCAGACAGAGCATCTTGCAGGGTGCTCTGTGCAACATCTATCATGAGAGGAGTATCTAAAATGAAAAGATTCAGCATCTTCTGCTTCTTACTGCCAACCGTATTCACCTTCTCGGCATGCGTCACTTTTCTTGATCTTGAAAAAAAAGAGACAGCAAAAAACGAAACAAGCGTTTCAGCCAAAAAAAACCTGACGATCACCTATGCGCAATACCAGCAGGTCGACTCTGAGAAGACCAAATCACCAGAGAAAGACAGACTCATCACTGAGCAGAGAATCGTCAAGATTTTGAACCGCAGCAACCAGTTTACCGAGGTAAAGGTTGCAGAAAACGAAAATTCACCCGCAACCTCTGACCTCACGATGAAGTTTACAGTGGTTTCGAACGTGAACAACAAAATTGGCCCACTCAGAATTCTCTCTTTTCTGACGCTCGGTGTCGTGCCCATGCAGTTTAAACAAGAAACGAAACTCACGACCGAAGTTTTAGACAAAAGCGGCAAGCGGTTGAAATTGACAGAAAGCTCTTTTCAGTCTGATACCTGGATAGGCTGGCTCTTTCTGCCCCTCGCGCCATTCTTTTGGCCCGATTCTCAGGCAGATAAGGCATTTGAGAACATGGTAGGCTCCACTCTTGCTGAAATGAAGAAAGAGAATCTTCTGTAATTTGGCAAGCGGCTTACATAATTCGTCGAAGCTAAAGGCACGGGTCATTCGGCCCGTGCGACAGCGAAAAATTCGATTCTTTGCACTGTGTACAATCTTGTCGTTGCTCACCGGTTGTTCGGCCATTAGCCGGTGGCTGCTCGTAAACCGTACCGATGAGACAGTACGCGTCACCATACAATTTGCCGATTCAGAATTTTCTCCCGAAGAAATACGGTTATACAAGATTCAATTTCTTCTCGACGACGATGTGGGCGGCATAGACTTCTTTACAGTTTTTGAAGACACGGCGGTGTCGAAGCCCGTAGAATTCGATAAGTTGCGCAAAACCTTCATTTTTGACTTAGCCCAGAACGAATATGCAGATATTCTGCTGTCGAGTTTCGCCCCGGCAAACCGCGTATCTGTGCGAATTCAAGGTGAATCGGGCAGATATGCAGAAATCTCTGGTACGGTCGCGCAGCCCACGAGCGCGTATATCAAACCATCTGATTTACTGATTACCCGGGGCACCTCGTGTACGCCGGTACGCAATGCTTATCGGTGTGTGACGAAGATAAAATCGGATATGCTCGCGGCGCAGCCGAACAAATAACGCGGACTCAGCTCACTACTGAATATCGCGGCGTTTGCAGACTGTTTATCCTGGGAAACATTGCTTCAGAACGATGCTTTTACAGCCACCTGTCGCTAAAATATGCGCTCCCGCGACGCTCATTTGCTGAAAATCTTGCACGCTGGCGAAAAGCCTCTTCTACATCATTCGGGCAACGCCTGAAATTCGGCAACGAATAATGTATGGGTATTATCAAAGGTATTGTATAGGCCATGCATGCAGAAAAGCAAAACATTCTTACCGATGAGTTGTTCTTTCTCCAGGTATGGCAACAGTTGTTTCTGAAAAATCAGACGAAAATTTACGCCATCTGCGCGAATCATGAGCTCGTGGGTATAGGCTGAAGCATGTTGCGGATCTTGCCACACAAAGTGGTTATAGTGTTTAATCGCCCATGCGCCCTTTTTATCGACACGGGTCGGCTTTGCGCTAATGGGTAATACCAGACGAAACTTATTCGAAAATGAGCCTACGCCCGGGCCATCTTGCTTTTCATAATTCTCAGAGATGTTCTGAAAGAATTTCATTTCGACGGGCGCGTAAGAATCGTAGTTGAATGCGAATGCGCCCGTGGCGGTAAGTGTGGTGATGAGTAGCGAGTATTTTAGCATGGCGTACCTCTATTTGCTTTTGGGAAAAGTGAAATTTATCGTATGCCAGACAACGCAGACCTGATAATTTCTATGTGTAAAGCTATTTTGCTGCTTCAATTCGGCCAATAGCTGTTGCATATGGGTCTACGGAGAATAGTCAAAAATACCGAACGAGACCCAGGCCAGCACCCATCGCCTCGTAAGAGGGGTTAAACGGGCCTAAGCCCTGACCATTTGAAACATGCATCCAATGACTAGAAAGGCGTAAGTGCGTGTCAGTGCTGAGTTCAACCCCGACAGTGGGGCCAATGCGACCCATGAAATTGTATATGTCGCCCCCTGCGGGAAAATGGTTGCTGTAGATTATGAATCCCCCCAAAGTTTCAATGCCAAAGCGCCAGCCTTTGATATCGAATGGCTCAAAACGCAATAAGCCGCTCGCGCCCACCCCTGTGGCGCTGCTACCGTAAGTGGCGCTTCGAAATGTGCCATCACTGATTGAACCTTCTAGCCGAATAATTTCGCCCCAGGCCCGGGTCACCGTGACACCGCCACCAACCACCAGCCAGCCGTTACGGGTTACATTTCTGCCGAATATGACGTCGGCCGTGACCGTGTAAATCGGGCGGTCAGTCTTTGTCGGCGAGAGGTATTGAACGCTCGGCTGATAGAAGCGCCCGCCGCCAGCAGAAAACACAACGGCAGAAGGGAGGCTAAGGCATAGGTCACTATCGCCATAATTGGCAGCGCTGACCGAAATTTCGACTCAGGGGTTCCAGAGTGTGGCGTGTGGTTTTGATTCGATGGGGCTAAATCGATGCTGCTTTCGTACGCAAGCGGGGACATGCGCCACTGGGGCTGGTTTCGCGGTAACGGGCAATAGAATGCTATACTCATTCGATGAACGGCTGACCTCTCGGCCACATTGCTTTGCATAATTCTGGGTCATGTTCTAAAGGAGGCGAATTTCGGCGGGTACGTAATCATATTTGAAAGCAAAGGCCCACCAAAAGTAGGTACCCTAAGCACGTATTGCAGGTGTATTCGTCGCCGGCGTATTGTCCAAATTTGGCTGGCTAACGTGCGGTTATCTACCTCAAATTATACCTTCATATCTATCATAATTCCATCTCAAGTTCGCTTTTTGGGCCATCTCGTAATCTTGGATTAGGCGCTTTATGGCCCCGCGATGAGCTGCACCGATATAAAAGACCGCTGTCTCAAATGGTTTCTGTTCAAAGTAGCGATATATGTTAGCCACCATGGTCGATTCACGTTTCTTCATGTGCTCGTTCCAGGATTTGTGTATCTCCCAGAGCTCAACCTCATTAATTATTTGCAAAGCTTGTTCGATCGCATTTTCCAAGTTTCTGTTTACTTTTTCGAAGTGAGCGCTGTTAAGATAACCGAAACCATACATCCGCTTATCCACCGCGTCGGTATCTATGATGGAGCTATAGCCAAAGCTAACCGCCTCTACTCGTTCATGCATCTGCCGGTGCAGTTTGAAAAATGATTCTGGCGGCAAAACATCTAAGTCCACTGGAATATGCTCGACTGGATACTTTTGGATATAGAGATTAATGGCCTCGGTTTCTAGCTGTCTTCTTGTTTTATCAAGATAATGCGCATCAAAATCTGATGGCATAAGCTCTTCAAAAATTACCTCGGGTCTGATCTTCTCCAGAATCTGGTAGAAGCTTTGGATGTTGCAGGCTCCGGCTTCCCTGTGCATGGTGCCGATGAGTGTAATATTGTGCATACTAATAGGTTGTCTGCCCAATGGCGGGCAAAGAGTCGGTTATCGAACGCTTAGCGAGGTAAACCTCGTAAAATCTATCCGCAAAGCCATTTTCTGCGCTCTCAACGCCGACTTTGGTTGAGCCCGTCTCACGCCTATGTCTTGATCTCGCCGAATATAACCCTTGCCAACAGTTCTTAACGGCACTCAATAGAGGAGCCGGTGTAACATATCGCAGGCGACCTCAACCAGTGATGCGAATCACTAGGAGCCCCAGCCCTAGTCACGACAATATTCAGAGCACGTTTTGGCCTCCCAAAACGTACGCAGCCTTAAGATATTGTCAGTTTTGTATGTTCAGAGTTTAGCGCACCAAGAGGTCCAGAATTTAGCGAAATAGGATTACTTGCATTCGGAAATATCATTTACCTTTCCCGTGATAAACGGAAGGTACTTGGGGGCCAGTATGTTGAGTTTAATTATGCGCCAAAGTTGCGAGTTGATTATTACTCGATTGTTTCCAAAGTATCTTCTAATCGGGCTTGCTGAATTTTTCATCAACACGTCTAAGCCAATGATTGATTCTGCATTTTCGTCATAGCATTGAATGAACTCTTTTTCGATAAGAATTTTCAGCAGATGGTCGCTACGCGACTCTGCGCACTTAGCTTTTTTCGCGATGTTTCTAAACTTTGCTAAACCAATGAGGGTACCCTCATATGGGGTTAGTTCATAAAGAAGATCGTTCATTTCCGAACAGTCAGCAATGGTTTCGTCCACCAAATTATCTCGGACAAAATACATATACTCTTTTATGGCGTACACGACATCCGCGTCCAAAATACTTCTATGACCATTGTCGATTGCTTTTACGAAAAGTGTTCGAATGAAGTAAATAATATCACGTGGTTTTTTGTAAATTATGTTGAATATCTGATTATAAGGGTGATCGCCATTTCCAAAGTGGAAGTATTTTGACCAAATTTCAAATGGGTCGTGTCCCTCAGGCAAATTCAATGTGAATGCAAATCTCTTCTCGATTATTGTTTTCAATAGATTTGGGTAAAGCCCCCAATTAATCTCGTGACAGAGCGTCCTGAATTTCCCTTTTTCATTTGAATATTTTCGAAGATATTCAAGTATGTCGGTTCTCAAAAAGATGATGTTCTTAATCTCAAGCTTCATTTCACCTGGCAAATTTAGTTCATCTCTGACCTTGTTGCTCATGTCGATCAATGAATTTATCATTTCAGCTTGATAGTCGAACCTATGATCCGTATCCCAAGTTCTATCTAAATTATCTGCAATAATTATAATCCGATAATACTTTGATTTTTTCGATTTGAAATATTGGTTCAAGATCAACACCAGTGGACTCAGGAACGTCCTGTGTAAGGTTTCTAATGAATTTGGTTCGATTGATCTATGAGAGGTGTGCCCGCCCCGCAGTACGTGTTTCAGCAAGGCCAAAAAGCTAAGATTTACAATATCTTTGTTTTTCTTGGCAAAATCCAAAAGGTTTAGTTCTTCCGTACTGTTTTGGTCTGTTGTCTTTGCTTGCGTCTTATTCGATAAGAATATGAGCAGTCGTGAGAAAATGATCAGTTTCCATACCGTATAGAAGAAAGATTTCCTAGAGGCTTCTTTAAACAATTCAGCTATGGAGATGTTTTCTTCAAGTTCGTCCGGATCAGGCTTAATATTAACAATTAGATTATTGTCATCTTCTTTTAGGTGATTGTGGAGAATGATGTTGATGGCTGTCTTTCCGGAGCCTTTCGGGCCAGAAATAATTACTTTCGACATGTTGATTGCCGCGTTATAGGCCGCATTCTCTGCAAAATAATAGATAAGCTTATCTTGTTCGTTTTCTGCGACGTCATCACCTATGCCCAGCTTTATCAAATTAAGTTCATGCTCATGTTCTTGAGGTATTATTTGAGTTGTACGTTCGGCGCTCGGCTGTAATAGTTGATTTAGCCACGGATCGACATCTAGAATTAGGTCATTGGAGTCTGTATATTGATAGAGAATATCATGGTAATCCAATGGCGCTTTGAAAATGGCCGGGGCAATTAGTTTTACATTGCGATCTAACCCGCAAGCAACACCGGCCAAAAAAGAATTTGTGGCATTCTCAGCACGGTGATTTTCTATCCGATCATTCAGGAAATGAATTAAGACCCCCTTTGACTTTATTATATTTTGAAAATAGAACTGAATTGGACGGTACGAAATCTCACTTTTGTTATCAGTGGTGATGTTTAAATTCTTTTCCGTACGATATAATTCGACATATTCCCAGAGATCAATAAGATATTGACTTTTCAACTTTGTCTGGACATAGAAAATGTCATTCGTACATGGCGCAATTAGTGTAGAGTCGGTGTATTGATTCAGTAGGTTATCGTTGTAATTTTTTTGTTTGATGTCTTCTGCTATTTCTTTCCCGGTCATTGCCGTTGAGTAGCGTATGTCTTTAAAGATCGAATCCTTATAGAGTTTTTCCGCGCCTTCAATGCTTTTGTTAAGCAAGATCAACAGTTTTTTATTTCGCGCCAACGCATACCCGAGTTCAAACAATACATTATGGTTAAAATACGTTACATCACAAACAAATATCGAGCATTCATTAATGTTTGCCAAGACTTCTTTGGTGATTGAATTTGTTCGTCGAAATTCTTCCCAACTAACGGCTTTATATTTTGGATGATAGGCATTGATAGTCTGAATAGCCTTCTTAATTCCCCCGATATTGGGATCTGATTGAGTTCCTTGTTGCCCTTGGTAAGCAAAGAAAATTAATTCCTTTTGGCTCGATAATTGATCAGAACTCATAATGATCAGCTGTGCATGCGTACCAACGCTCAATTAATTTATTGCGCAAAGAATCCGCCACGAACAGCGCAATTGAAGCCGCTCAAGTTGCGGCGTAAAGTCCATTCTTGCAGCCAGTAAGATTAGTAGGTGAATTGAGTAAATGAGCTTGGTTGTGGCTTTCCGACATCGTCTGTAACCTTTGCGCTTCGTTTCCCAACTTGATAAGCCGATGCAAGTCGCGTCGGTTTGCTAACAGCTAGCGGGTGCTTGTCCCTAAATTTCTAGCCTTTGCGTCGGGCTTTCATCGTCGATTTTTCTGATTGTGATGCGAAAATAGAATCACTCAACCGCCGCCATTCCCAATTCTTGTTCGAAAAATTTTGCCAAGTTTATCGTTAAGGAAATATCCAGAT
This sequence comes from Turneriella parva DSM 21527, assembly GCF_000266885.1. NCBI lineage: Bacteria > Pseudomonadati > Spirochaetota > Leptospiria > Leptospirales > Leptospiraceae > Turneriella > Turneriella parva. Next base: position 1,497,548 of record NC_018020.1, read on the forward strand.
CAAATAAGGATTGCAAATACGGCCGATTCAAACTTTAGCGCAATTCGAAGGTCACCAATAAATAAGTAACTGAACGCACCTGGCATTTGCACCTTGGCGCTGAAAGACGCGCCAGCGGCGAGCGCCTATTGACTTCTTATACGACAATCGGTTTTACCGCCTCTAGATTTGCCGGGGATTCCTGAGCTACAACCGTCAAAAAAACCAGAGAACACATACCACCACCCAAGATTTCAGCTGCGTGGGAATTAGAACGCTGTTGTAGTTGTTTTCAGTGGTTTGGCGGCTCAGTTATCCTTGCGCGCTGCCCATTGAGTATGCTCCCGGGAGAATGCGCTTTCAGCATCGCTTACAAACAACGAAAATTGTTCTTGGGTCTTAACGTCATAAATTGCACCACGAATTAGGGTTATCTCGTTTGCGGTCAAATTATAAGCTGAAGTTAGATCTCTGTATCTTTGAATCTGAAGCCAAGACAAGATCGCACCAGCAATTGTTGGGGCAGTGTCGATAATCAAGGTATGCAGGGACGGTATTATCAAATAAAAAAAGAAGCAAACTATAAGAATCAAATGATTTAAGAAAAACAAGCCATACCAGAATTTTGAACCCCGACGGTTCAATCTCGCCTTTTCTGAATACCAATTCAATTGCTCTTTTATGCGGTTATTCAAGTAAAATGACTTCCTATGAGCTAAAGTCGCCGACCGAAGTGTCTTCATGGATTCCGAAATAACTGCATGTTGATCGAGTTCTGTTAGCATTTGTTGAGATACATTCTGATTTTGTTTCAATAGATCGCCAAGATGCCGGGTAAACAATACTTGTGCATTATTATTGTCAAAAGGCTCTGCGCGCATTACGAACCGCCATGTCATCGTTTTTACAGATTCGGCCAATGCCCTTGCGGTGTACCATACAGTATTCTTGTCATCGAAAGTCAGGAAGATGTTCAAGACGAAAGAAATTAGGATCAAAATTGCCGAAATAATCTTTCCAACCGGGATCTCTTTGAACATTGAAAAAATGATGCAAAAGGCCACAAGGCACACAGTGTGCCATTTGAAAATGCGTTTGTATAAAGCCTGAGTGCGATTTGATAGCTTATCCGCTGAGGAGTATAAGCTCGGATACTCTAATGCCATACATTAGGTGTAATAGTTTTTACTTTATCTGACACTCTCTTAACAAAAAGGAGTGTTTATGACGACAGAACAGAAAATTATCAAGAACAAGGTTGGTCTGCTGAAACTGGCAGAGCAGCTGGGCAGCGTATCGAAAGCTTGCAAGGTTTTCGGTTACTCAAGAGACAGTTTCTACCGGTTTAAGGAGCTTTACGACAAGGGTGGCGAGCTCGCATTGCAGGAGATCAGCCGCAGGAAGCCTTTGCTGAAAAATCGTGTAGCTCCAGAGGTCGAGGAAGCGGTACGGGAAATTGCATTTCAATACCCCGCGTACGGTCAGGTTCGGGCGTCCAACGAGTTGCGCAAGATAGGTATCATCATCTCCCCTTTTGGCGTGCGCGGCGTTTGGCTGCGCCATGATCTTGCGACGTTTAAAAAACGGCTGAAATACCTTGAAGCGCGAATGGCTCAGGAAAAGGGGATCTTTACCGAGGCACAATTGGTTGCGCTCGAACGCGCAAAAGATGAGAAGGAAAGTCACGGTGAAATTGAAACGGAGCACCCTGGTTATTTGGGGTCACAAGACACGTTTTACGTGGGAAATATGAAGGGTGTGGGTAAAATTTATCAGCAGACCTTCATCGACACGTATTCGAAAGTCGCTTTTGCGAAACTCTATGATCGCAAGAATTCTCTGGTTTCAGCCGATATGCTTAACGACAGAGTCATCCCGTTTTTTGACGAGCATGAGATTCCGCTGTTGCGCGTTCTGACCGATCGTGGCAGCGAGTACTGTGGCAACCGGGAAGAGCACGATTATCAGCTGTATCTGGCCTTGGAGAATATCGACCACACAAAAACCAAGGCCAAGAGCCCGCAGACGAACGGCATTTGTGAGCGCTTTCACCGGACTATATTGAATGAGTTTTACAATGTTGCATTCAGAAAGAAGGTTTACACTTCTTTGGAGCAATTGCAGGCAGACCTTGATGAGTGGATTTACGATTACAACACGCAGCGCACTCATCAGGGGAAATATTGCTTCGGCAAAACGCCTCTGGCAACATTCAAAGACTCGCTCAGTATAGCGAAAGACAAAATGCTGGATTTGAAATTACAGACAGCATGAAAATGGGTGTGTCAGGTCAAGTTCAGACTTTTACACATTAGGCGAGTCTGCGAATCGCGTCCACGATACTATCAGTATTCCAACCCACAATTTCGTTTGCAATCTGAGAGATTTGACGTGGCATATTTGTTGAACCCCAAGGCTGAATCGCAAGTATCGGTTTATGCAGTGAGTATGCACAATCCATCTCATACTGAATCCATTCGCTGTAGTTCACGTACAAACCGGAAATGATCAAGACTACTTGGACAGGCCGAATTTGAGCTTGTATCTGATCTGTCAGTTGCGCGCTGGTCATTTCGGCAAAAGCATCATGTTCTGGCACGCTGTAGTTTGCATAAATAAAATAGGGGGCCCGATCTAGTAACTCAACCAAACGGTAATATTCTTCATTGTAACGCCAAGCATGGCTGATGAATATTCTATAGTTACGGAGTTCCGGCATCGGTTAATTTTACCCGTTCGCCAAGTATGTAAAGTGCATTACCACCGCCGCCCCCCTACCTCAACTCAAACACCAACTCCTCTTCTACTGTGTCCCCCACAGCCGTCGCTCGTGCCGATGCGTCTGTATAGATATCCACCACAAAGAAGCCGTTCTTTTCCCACGCGAGCAGCGTCTGGTCGTTGTGCGTGACCGCGTCGCGTTTGCTGCCCGAGCCTGAGATGAGATGGTATTTCACGGGGCCGGTGCCAGAGAAGAGCTGCAGGTTGTGGTCGTGGCCGGCGGCGTAGAGAAAGACCTCGCGGTTTTTGAGAATGGCCGCGATTGAGTTCAGGTATTTGCGGTATTTCGAGTGCGAAATATCCGTTGAAGTGATCCATCCCCATTGGCGGGTGAACACGACGAGCGAGGCCACCACGGGCAACGGAAAATATTTGTTATAGTTATAGACCGGGAAAATGTGGTGCGGCCAGTCGAAGAAGCCGCCGTGCGAACCTTCGCTGACGAGCGGGTGGTGCGCGGCGAGAATAATGCGCGTGCCCGGTTTGATGTTCTTCTGCAGGTAGTCGCTCGCGAAGCTCTCGAACTGGCGTTTGTGTTTAATCGCGCAATCGCTCGCCGGGGCCTTCGCTGCGGCGGCCCCGTCGTCGGGCAAATCGATCACTGCCTGCGAGTCGATGAAGAGCATCACGCTGCCTTTGCCCACCGGCTCGGCGGCAATGCCCGCGCAGCCGTTTTGCGGCGCAAAGTGCGCACCGCGATCGGTCACAAAGCGCTGCTGCGCCAGAATTCTTTTGCGTCCGTTGCTGCGCGAACTGTTCCAGTCGTGGTTACCGGGAATAAAAATCGTCTTGCGCGCCTTTTTCGCGGCGTTAATCTGCGCGCTTAAGCGTGCGGCATAGAGTTCGTAAGAGCCGTCGTTTTCGCTCGCGTCGGGCAGGCCATATTCATAGACATTGTCGCCCAGAAACACGACGAGTGCATCTTTCGTGAGGTAGCGATCAAGTTTTGCCCAGACTGCATCACCCGGTGTCGCCTTGCCCGCATCACCCACAAAGATGATGCGCTGCTCGATAGCTGAGCTTTGAGGATTCACCACGCGAGTGCGGGTATAAGGCTGCGTGTGGCTGCACGCAATTGTTACGAGGGCTAAACTTATCAGAAGGGCTTTCATGTTTCTTTCTGCCTCTTTTCGCAGAGCGATTGCCGCATCAGCGGAAACCGCGCCTATTTGCGTGCTTCAGCAATTGCCTTTTCGATGTCTTTCGCCATCTGCACGAGCACCTGCGCACGAAACTGGTCTAGGTTGGCGGGGCGAAGGCTACCACTGTCGGCAGTAAACGTGCGCACAGGGTATTCATTCTGTACCGTCAGAATTGTCTGCGAATCGATATTGGATATCAGGCGCACGACCACCTGAAACTGGTAAGTGTCTTGTTTATCTTTTTTGAACCATTTGTCGCCGCGTTTCAGAAAGACTCCGTTGCCTTTGTCGAGCGTCGCGTCATATTTGCCGGGGCCATCTGCAGGCATCTCGTGCTCGAGAGTCTCTGTCTTCACTTCGTGCGCAGTCACTTCGCCCAGCATAGTGGCTTCGGCGCCCAGAAACGTGCCGGCTTCGAGAACTTTGTTTTCAATGAGGCCTGTCTGCGCCAGTTCTTTCTCTTTCAGAATCTTGTCGATTTTCTCTCGTTCGACAACCTTAAAACCCGAAGCGACCATCGCGCCGCGAAAGGTCTCTGTGCTTTCGCGCGTTGCTTTGGCGTCGGCAACCGTCGAGGTGAACGGCATCACAGCGATGGTCTTGACCTGCGCCAGCGCCTCTTTGCGGATTGAGATTTTTGAAGTCGAGCAATTTGTAAGGGCAATGGCGCACGCCATTACCACGAATATTTTTTTCATCATAGCGTTATATTGACCGTGCATCTGCCGAGTCAACGTATTTCTTGAGCATCAACGTTCGCACCTGAGGTGCGAATGCTTATGCTTTTTCCAGCAGGGCGGCAATGTCGTCCCGCGTGATGCGGTTAGACTTGGCCTCTTCACCGTCGATCAGCTCGTTGAACAGCTCGCGCTTTCGGCCCTGCAGCGCGAGCACCTTTTCTTCGACGCTGCCTTCGCTGATCAACTTATAAACCATCACATGCTTCTTCTGGCCAATGCGGTGAGCACGGTCGGTCGCCTGGTTCTCGGCGGCCGGGTTCCACCAGGGGTCGAGGTGAATCACCGTGTCGGCGCGCGTGAGCGTCAAAGCCGTGCCGCCTGCCTTGAGGCTGATCAGAAAGAATTTCGCGCTGCCTGCTTGAAACTTTTCAACGAGCGTGCGCCGCGTTCTTTCAGGTGTCTTGCCGTCGAGATAGAGCGGCAGAATGCCCCGGCTCTTCATCAGCGTCTGCAAGACCCGCAGCACCGAAGTATACTGGCTAAAAACGAGAACTCCCTCTGAGGCGACCGAAAGCTCAATCAGCTTGCTGTCGAGGTATTCAAACTTGCCCGACTGATACGGGTCGGGTGCTTCGGCCTCGAGGTATGGGTGGCAGGCAATGCGGCGCAGGTTCGTGAGGTGCTTCAACAGATCAAAAAGCGGCGACCCGGTCTTGCCGAGGTTCGCCATCGCCCGAATTCGAGCGGCTTCATATACCTTTGCCTGCTCGCGCGTCATGGGTATCTTCACGACCATTTCGGTTTTTGCCGGCAGTTCTGTGAGCACCTCGGCCTTGCGCCGCCTCAGCATAAACGGTCGGATTTTTCTCATTAACCCTTCGCGGTCGTTCAGCTCGAGATGGCCCCCATAAGCGTCTTTGAAACTCTGCGCCGTGCCCAAATAACCCGGGAATATCAGATCAAACAGGGCCCACAGATCTTCGAGATAGTTCTCAAGCGGCGTGCCGGTGAGGCAGACAATCGAACGCGCATTGATTTTGCGTAAAGCATGCGCCGCCTTGCTGCGAAAATTCTTCACAAACTGCGCTTCGTCGACAAATGCCATCTGCCAGTTTACACCCGCAAATTTCTCTGCATCGAGCGTGAATGTCGCGAAGGTCGTGATTACCACATCTGAGTCCAGGGCCTCTTTATAAGACCGCTCAGGCCCATGCCAGCGATAGACAGAGAGGTTGGGCGAGAATTTCTGAACTTCACCTTCCCAAACCCCCAAAGCAGCGAGGGGACAAACAACCAAAAAGCGATTTCGACTGGCGCCAGCGGCGCCAGTCGAAATCGCGTTTATCACTGCAATTGCCTGCACTGTCTTGCCCAGACCCATGTCGTCGGCCAGAATGCCGCCGACTTCTGAGCGGTGCAGGTGCAGAAGAAATTGAAATCCTTCTAATTGATAATGCCTGAGCTTCGCGAGCAATGACTTGTGAGGTTTTGCCGCGGTTTCAAAATTCTCGAGCAGTTGGTGAATTTTGGCGAGCGCCATGCCGGCACCCGCTTCGGTGCGCAGCGCTGCCTCTTTTTCGGCTTCGAGGCTCGCGAGCTGCGCGAAGCTAATGCGGCCGAGGTTGCCCTCGGCGTCGGCAGTGATACCGAGGCGCTGCAGCGACTTCAGCACATCACCGATGCCCGAGCCCTGCACCGAAAGCCAGTTGCCGTTTTTGAGCTTCACGAGTTCTTCTTTTTGGCGGTATGCCTTGATTACCTCTTGAAGCTGGCCCGTTTCAAGACCGGCAACCTGTATTCGCCCTTCGAACCAGTCGATACCCGACGCGCCTTTTACATCGACGGTCACCGCCGACTTCACGAGCAGGCCAAGAATGTTATCATTGATGCGCACGAGAATGCCCGCTTCTTTAGCAAGGGGGATCTCATGCGTCATGAAATCGGCGTAGTTCTTTTTGGCGACGCGCACCCGCCCCAGACTCGTGAACTTAAACGGAATCTTCTGCTTTAAGAGCGCCGCTTCTTCGCGCCCGCGCCGCGCGATCAGCACACCCGTTTTGTGCTGCACGATCTCATTGACCGGCGCGCCATGGGTCTTTTGCTGGCTGACCGAAATGCCATAGACAGGTCTGGCACCTTCGGCGACCTCGCTGCCCCCGTCGTTGCTCTTGAGGTGATCGCTGCTCTGCGCATAGGCAAACTCGAGTTTGCCCTCGAGCGTCAAGCGGCCTGTTTTCGGGTTCTCTACCCCCATAACCGACAGCATCAGCTTCGGGCCGGCCTTCGCCATCGTTTCAAACGCGTGCTGCCATTTGCGCCGCACCTGGCTGCCCTGCATGCGCTCTATGTTTTCAAGAAAATATGGGCGCACCGAACTCGCGATGTCGTGCGGCACCGCCATCACGTAGAAATAGCTGCCATCGGCCCCGCGCTTCACCGTAGGGTAATACATGTTATATTTGAACGTGAATGGCTCGCCCGTCACCGGGTCGAACGCCGTGTGGCTGCGTTCAAACCGCACCCGGCGATAGCCAAACTTCTCATAGTTGGCCTCATCGTTCGGGTCTTCAAGTTCATGAATCTCTGACTGTGGTTTTACCAAACCCGCAAACCGGCAGGGTTGTTCTTCAAGGTCGAAATAGAACAGCACATCTTTGTCTTTAACGACGCGCTCGAGCAGCACATAACCGAAGTCACGGTAGGGCATACCCCGCTGCGCGACGTGCGCCACATACGAACCGATGTGGTTCAAGATTTCGCGGTGTGCGGGTTTCAGATAGCGAAAGTTATTGCGCGTCACGGGTATCACCTTGCCCGTCGGCGAGGTCGCATTTAAGAGCACCGTATGCGTTTCCATGAACCTGACAGTGAGCACAAACTCTTCGTCGGGCAACGAGGCCACTTCGGTGGTTGGCGTGCTCGCCGCCTCGCGCAGCAGCACGATCGCAAAAGCACCGATGTGTTTGCACGGTTTTTCAGCCGGGCAGGTGCAGGTCGAGGTGCCGCTCTCTAGCCGAATCGCCACGTCATAAATTTCATTGCCAAAGACCTTCGCCGTCGCCCGGCCGCTCAGTACATTCGTTGGCGAAACATAACCCGAACGCGCATAGTCCGTCGCGCGCCTGTGTGTCGCCGGTGGCATGCTCGCGAGAAGCCGGTGCAGGGCGTCGATTTGGCTTTCGGTCAGGGACATGCGGTAGAAATTAATCGGCCATGCCGAAAAACCGCATTACCTGCGCTTTCACCCGTTTCATGTCGCCGGCCGGCAGTTTGCCGATTTTCTTCAGAATCAGCGCGTTGGCAATCGTGACAAATTTCATGCGCACGAGTGTTGGCTTCGGTAGCCCTGCCTCTTTGAACTTTTGCACCAGCACATCACCCTCGCGGGCGGGCGCAGCCGTATTTGAGGTCATGAAGAGAATTGTGGTATCGCCTGCTTTATTGAAAACCTTGGGTGAGATTACCAATCCAGGGCGGCGCTTGGTGGTCTTCAGATTGGTAAATGGAAAAGGCAACAGAACAATATCGCCTTTGTCGAAGGCGTCATAACGAATTATAGACTTCATCTTCTTCGTTGTCCCATTCGGCGAAACCTGTTTCGGCATATTTATACCAGGCGTCGTCTTCGGGCGTATACTTGCGCAGCACGAGCTCATTGCCGTGTGCGACGAATAACACAGCGTCGCCGTCGTGCATGTCGGCAATCTGCCGCATCGCCGAGGGTACGGTAATCTGTGCTTTAGAAGAGATGTGTGTCAGGGTTGCGGGCATCGAGAGAATTGGCATGAGAAAAGCTCCTTACTTTTTCTGGAATATAGACACCATAAAAGTGCCTGTCCAGAAAAAGTAAGGAAACTTGTAGGGGTAGGTTTAAACCTACCCCTACAAGTTTTCCAGTCCGAAAAGACTCGACATGGCAATTTGATCACGCTAAAACGAATCATGGGTCTCACATTCATCGAGGGCAAAGTCAGCCACAACAGGGTCAGCGTGCCCTTGCGGTTGCTGGTTGATAGTGGCGCAACATACACAGTGCTGCCCCAGCCAGTTTGGAAAAAGCTCAAACTAACACCTAAACGCGAACAGAGCTTTATTCTCGCCGATGGCACCGTCATGAAGCGATCTGTCTCTGAATGCCTCATTGTTATACCGCAGGGCTCATGCCACACGCCGGTAATTCTGGGCGAAAAAAACGATGAGGCTCTCTTGGGTGCTGTGACCCTCGAAGAGCTGGCAGTTGTTTTGAATCCCTTTGAGCGTACTCTGCAGCCGATGCAGGCGCGGTTGGGGTGACCCGACACACGCCATTGTCACACCTGCCCGGCCAAATCTCTTTACACCCAAAGTTGCACGCCAGCCGTCGAAGGTGGGCGTTAAACCATGACCATGAGAGCAGTTCTTCGTCGGCTTACAATCTTCTTGCTTTTGATCTCCTCACTATCTTTGGCGGCTGCAGACACCGCTGACACCCAGCACGCGGGTCGTCGACTGCACCCGTGGCATAATGTCTTCGGCAACCTGTACGATTCGTACGCTGGTTATAACAGCCTTTGGCATCTCGGCGCATTCGCCTCAACGTATGCAATCGTCAAAACCGGTGCCGATGACGAAGCCCAGCGCATTTTTTGGCGCGACCCGATCGGCCGCGACTTTGGCAGAACCGGGCTTTTTCTGGGTTGGTTTTTTCAGATTCTGCCCGCGACCGGCATGTACCTCTGGGGTCTCAAGGCTAGCGACAACGAACTTGTTGGGGCAGGTTCAGCGACAATTCAGGCAATCGCGACGACGGGCCTCGTCACCATGGCGCTTAAATTTATCAGCGGCAGGCAGGCGCCGCTCAAAGATGGCGACCCGAATGCGCCATCGACTTTCACGCGCACGACAGACTCGTCAGACTTTCGCTTTTTTAATACGGATTTCTCCCGCGGCGAAGGCCGTTTCTTCTGGCCGTCGGGGCACACCTCTTCGACCATCACTTTTGTCTCTGCGCTCTATGCATATTATCCCAACAAACACTGGATAGCCTGGGTGGGGTATCCGGTGACGTTGGCGATGGGCGTGTCGATGATTGAGAACGATTCGCACTGGCTTTCTGACGTCGTCGCCGGCGCAATGATCGGCCACATCATCGGCTATACAACCGGCGCCAACTTTCGCCGCGACTTTAACGGCAGCCGTGGCAAAGGCGAAGAATCGGCCAGTTCGCGCGAAAAGATCCGCTATGCGCAGGCGTCGATCGTGCCCCGGCGCGACTCGACGTATCTTGCTCTGTCGTTTGAGTTTTAATTGGATTTAATTTATTCGGGGATTCCCGTTTGTGCCCCCTCCGCCGGCCGCACTCGCAGGCTCCGCGCGCCGGAGCGCGCGCTTGGGAGGGAGGCCGCAAGAAAAGTCGCGGCTGCGCTTGCCACACCGCCACATAACTGGTGAGGAGTTTGTGACGGCAGAATTTGCTTTACGCAAGCTTAGTGGCTGGTAAGAATTGACGCCGTGGTCTGTCGGGGTGTGCAGCAGCCAGTACTTGAAAAATCCCCATTGTCAACCTTTGACTTTATGGCGTATCGCTACGCCGATATTGAGGGCATCATGAACCGTGCGATGACTGAGGCGGGGCTTGATATGGATACGCTGACCGATGGGCAGAAGGTTGTTGAGCTGTTAGAGAAGAAGTCTGACATCGATGTGAAGCTGTTCTTCGAGGTGCAGACGATGGCGCTTGAGCAGGCGTTTAAGCTGGCGGGCGGTCAGAGGGGCAAGAAAGGTTATTATCAGGAATATTCGGGTGAGCGCGCGCTGTGGAAGGGTTATGGCGGTGATTTGATTTCTGAAGGTTCGGGCGAACAGGGCGGCTGGGAGAACGGCGGCAAGAACCACAAGCTCGCGTGGCGCGGGCTGCAAGAAGAAGAGTCGAAGCTGGCGAAGGCGCGGGCTGACTGGCAGACTGCGGCTGCGGTGACGAATGGAGCTATTGTCGCGGCGGCCGGTGCTGTTGCAACAATTGCAACCGGGGGAGCCGGCGCGGCACTCGCAATAAGCCTGCTCGCATCGCTGCAGACGACCACCATACAGGTCGGCACCTCGGTCTCTTCAAACAGGGCCGACCAGGCGATGGGCCAGATCGGTATGGGGCTTATACAGATGGGAGTTAGCACGCTAGGTAGCTTCTTGGGTAACTGGCAGATGTTCGGTAAGATTACCGAGGCATCATCGACGACCATGAAAATAGGCACCTCTGTCACACAATCGGTATTGCAAAGCTCGGTCGCTTACGCCGGCTCTGGATTTCAAATGGATGACGATGGTTCGATCGGCTACAAAGGACCTTCACGTGGCGCAGGATTCAGCGCGCTTGTCTCTGGGGCATTTTCCGCTGCAGGCTCGGGCATCAACGCCGGTGCTGGCTGGGGGTCTATGACGTCTGGCTTTGTGTCGACGACTGCCAACGCCATCGGTTCGGGATTTCAGTTCGACGACGATGGTTCGTCAAAAGCGTTTGACTGGAAAAAAACCGGCACCAGCTTCGCTGCCAACCTGGCATCGACGACCACAAGCTTTGCGGCACAAGAGGGCGGCATGAATAGCCTTTTCGCCAGCCAGATCGGTCGCGCGGCAAACGTTGTGACCGCTTCGCTCTTAGGCGACCAAAACGCTGTCAATGCCTACAGGCCTGAAGGCCTCTTCAACATGATCGGCTCTAACCTGGGCGATTACCTCGGCGATCGAGCCAATGGCGGCAAGAGTTCTAACGAACCGATGCGCGAACTTCTTGGCGGTGGCACAATCTTGACCGCACGGCGTGAACAAGAGTTGGCTGATGAGGCAACAGACCCCAAATCGGGAGCAAAGAAGATCAGCGACCCGATGGCAGATCTTTTCGGCGCAATCGGCAGTGGCATTGCGAGTGGGGCGTCGAGCGTTTGGTCGGGTATCAAGAGTGGCGCGAGCGCGGTGGGGAGCTTCTTCAAAGAACAAATTGGTGAGAGATTTGCGAATCTCTTCGGCAGCGCCGGTAGTTTTTCAACTAATGCCCAGGTTGATGCAAAGGCAGTGCAAGCTGCCGCATCAAACCTTGCTGCTATTGTGGCACAGCTACCAAAAGGTGCGATGACGCGAGATGCCGCGATCAGCGTCGGTATGGCCGAAGATGAGATTGAAACTTTGGTTGCTGCGAAACGTGCTGGCAAAGTCGCCAAGCCTGAATTGGATGAACTAATCAGTAGATTAGCGCCCGAAAGATTAACTTCGTTGCTCGATCAGGATGAAGAGGATACGCTTGTTGCAGGTAAAGGCGTACCTCGCGGAAATTACGGTGTAACTCGCGCATGGATTCGCTTCAAGCATATGTTTAGCTCTGACACCGAGAATGCGCTGCTCAACGAAATTGCGCGCACAGAGTCAGTAGCCAGAGCAAAATATGGCAAAAATATGGTGCCTGAGATGGAAGACGATCAATTCTTCTACCTAAAAAATAATGAAGGTAAAATCGTTGGTCGCATCGTTAAGGGCGCACCTAGAGTTGATCAGCGCGATAACGCGACAGATGATTTATTGGGCTATAAGATGGTTAAAGATAAAAGAACAGTGTAGCGACCCCCTAAATCACCGGACACCTTATCCTGCTCCTAAGACATAGGAGTAGTGATATGAATAATGATAGTACTAAGGCTAAGGTAGAGTTAGTCACAACCGTCCAGCGGCGGCGCAGATGGTCGGTCGCGGAGAAACTGGAGATTCTGGTAGAGGCCGAACAGCCCGGTATGAGCATGTCGTATGTGGCCCGAAAACATGGAATCGCAGCGACGCAGATTTTCAAATGGAAAAAGCTGAAAGAGGCTGGCGCTCTGACGGCTGTTGGCAGCGAAGAGGAAGTATTGCCCGTATCGCAGGTCAGGCAGCTCCAAGAGCGCATCCGTCGGCTGGAGAGCATTTTGGGTCGTAAGACGGAAGAAGTTGAAATCCTCAAGGAAGCCGTGCGTATTGGACGCGAAAAAAAACTGATCTCGCACAAGCCATTGCGCGGCATCGAGGGTTTCGAGTGAATCAGGTAGCGGATGTATTGCGCGTATCTCGATCCAACCTCTATGAAAGCTTGAAATCCTCACGACGCGGAAATAAAACCGACCAGACGGTAGATGAACGAGTACTGCCGGAAATCCGACGCATCTGTGATGAAAGACCGACTTACGGGTATAGACGCGTGACAGCAATGCTCAACAAAACCCTTGAAAAACAAGGCTTTTCACGCGTGAATAAGAAGCGCGTCTACCGATTGATGAAGGTGCACCAGTTGCTGCTGCAAAAAGTTGCAAGCCGTCGCACCCTTGTGCATGATGGCAGAATCATCACGGCGAAAAGTGACGTGCGCTGGTGCATGGATATATTTGGCGTGCTTACCTGGGATGGCACTCACGTCTGGGTGGCGTTTGTTCTGGATTGCCACGATCGGCAAGTCATCAATCACTTTAGCAGCACCGTCGGCATCGACGGTCTGAACATTCGCGACATGCTGCTCGGTGCAGTCGAAGAGCGCTTTGGCAAGGCTGAATGCCCACACACCATTCAACTGCTCAGTGATAATGGCCCACAATTCACGAGCCGTGAAACGGTTCATTTTGCATCTTCCATCGGCTTTCAAGTCTGCACGACGCCTGCCTATAGCCCTGAAAGCAACGGTATGGCCGAAGCATTTGTGAAAACATTCAAGCGCGATTACGTTTACATAAATCGCCTTGAATCCGCGTGGAAAGTAATGCCGCAGATTTCAGACTGGATGCATGACTACAACCATCATGCGCCCCATAAAGGCTTGAAGATGCGTTCGCCGGTTGAATACAGGAACCTAATGGCAGCAGGTTAAGCTGTCCGGTTTTCGGGGGTCACTGCAAACAGGAAAAATGGTTCAAAAAGAGATTAGAGTAGACTGGAAAAATACCTGTAACCTGACAATTGGCGCAGCCCTACTTGCTGAGAAGCGAGCGACCAGTAGCAGTATTAACAACCAGCTTGAGGATGAGTTGTATCAGTACTTCAAGAAAGAGCTGCCAAACAATCCAAAATTTCCCGGCAAAAAGCCGTCCGGGGATGTGGTTGCTGCGATGAAAATGGCAATTGATCCAAATTTCAATTATAACGTCAAATTTGCTATACCGAACAAGCAGAACGACAATGATTTAACGTCGATCATTAAGGCCAAAATAGATTCAGGTACAGTCGTAGGGGTCTCCGGTCTATTTAGGCGCCCCGGCCATAAGAATGGAGATGCCAAACACATCATTGAAATAGTTGGGTACAATGACAAAGGCTGGATTGTTAACGATCCTTTCGGAAAGTTTGAGAATGCCAAATGGGGGCATAGCGGTATGCAAGGTACAATGGAACTGTATGAGTATGGTCAACATGATTTAACAAAAAGAAAAGCTTACTGGTTGGAGCAAAAAAAATGAAAGCAGCCATGTATTTTGTCGTTATTCTGCTCTTAACGCCCTATATACACGCTAAGCAGAATTGGCGTCAGGTTATCGAAAACGATTGGAAGAGTAAAGCATCTGAGATTTATTCAACAACAGCATTGCCAGGCGCAAAACCCAAATATGTCAAAGGTGATCAATACTATACAGGGTTTTATGGCGGCTGGTGCTTTAATGTAAAGAAATCACCTTCAATGCTTTTTGAGCCAAATACCAAAAATGGCCTTAGCTATTATGATTTTAAAGGCGGTGCTTATGGTAAGGCAATTCGTATTCGTACGGAAATTAAGAGCAGAAGTGATGCGCAAATCAAGAAATTCCGACTTCATTTTTATGATTTTACCGTAGTTGATAATCAATACAAACCCTATATCGGCGATCGCGCTAAGGAAGTCTTTAGTAGAGAGTTTGAGACGAGAGGTCCAAATTTTGAGTATATCTTCGAGTATATACCGCATAACGTCAGCAAAGGGAGTGAGCTGCACTTAGTCGGGCGTCTTGAAGTACTTTCGGTTGCAGATAATGTTGCCAAGGCCAATGTAGGGTGCATCGCGGAATTGCAAGCCACTCTGCCGGATCAGCAATAAAAATGCAAATTGACTCCGAACCGCAATACCATGCCGACCTGTCTCGTGCAAAATAGTTTTCATGTCGACAAGAAACGATTTTGAAAATGCACCCTTGACTCAGACAAAATACGACGGCAAGGTGGGCTATGTGATCGGCGGGTTGCTGGGTGCGTTGGCGAGAGATGATTTGTGAGTGTGACGCAACACCCAGCACAACGCGTTAGGGATGCGCAGGGCTTGGTCGCGGATGCGACCGGAGCGATAGCGGAGCCCGTAGCAGCCCGACCCTTGCCACGGGGTGGTTGGTGAGCCTGTCGAACCACAACCCGTGGCAAGGGGAACGCCCAACTGAGCTCGCGAAAGCGCGCGCTGACTGGCAAACTGCGGCTGCGGTGACGAATGGGGCTATTGTGGCGGCGACGGGTGTGATTGCGTCGATCGTTACGGGCGGCGCAGCAGCGCCGGCGGTGATTGGGCTTCTGGCGGCCGCGCAGACGACGACGATTCAGGTCGGCAGTTCGTTTTCTTCGAACCGCGCCGATCAGGCGTGGGGTCAGTTGCAGATGGGCATTCTGCAAATGGGGATTTCAGGTTTGGGCGCGTTCTTGGGGCGAATCGATTATCTTGCCGACGCGGGTAAGCTAACTAAAGTCGCCAATGCCATGACCAAGGTCATGGCACAGAATGCAGTGTCTTATGCGGGGTCTGGTTTTCAGATGAGTGAAGATGGTTCGATTGCGTATAAATCGCCGAGTAAGGGTGCGTTGTATTCGACTCTGGTTTCGACTGGTTTTGGCGCTGCGGGTGCGGGTATCAATGCGGGTGCTGGCTGGGGCTCTCTGACTTCGGGTGTTGTTTCAACCACCGCCAACGCCCTCGGTGCGGGGTTTCAGTTCAATGACGATGGTTCGTCGAAGGCGTATGACTGGAAAAAAACCGGCACGTCTTTTGCCTCGAATATTGCATCAGTAACAGCGAGTTATTATGCCACAGGTGCGTTGAATCGTGCTGGCATCAATGATGAAGTTAATGAGGTTCTCTCTAACCAGATCGGTCGTGCGGCGAATGTCGTTACCGGTTCACTTTTGGGTGACGAGAACGCTGTCAACGCGTACCGCGTTCAGGGTCTCTTCAACACCATCGGCACGAATATCGGCGACATTCTGGGCCACCGCGCGAACGGCGGCAAAGGCACCGGCGAACCCCTACGCGAACTTTTGGCCGGCTCTGCAATCTTGACGGCACGGCGTGAACAAGAGCTGGCCGATGAACAAGCAGACCCCAAATCGGGCACCAAGAAGATCAGCGACCCGATGGCAGATCTTTTTGGCGCAATTGGCAGTGGTATTGCGAGTGCGGCGGGCGCTATGGGAAGTTTTTTCAAGGAGCAAGTCGGAGAGAGGTTCAGCAATCTGGTCAATAGTCGAGGCTTTCGGACAGATGATGAATTTTATGCGAAAGTATCAGGTATGCTTGGGACCTTAGGAAATTCCGGTATGCTGACCGCTGGTGATGGCAATCCTTATGCCGGCTTATCGCAAGATCAAATTGCGACAATCAAAGCACTGAAACGGTATTCAATTGTATTAAGTAATGAAGGTAACCGCCTTATGCTGGTGCCTGGTACGAACATGAGCAAACTGAGTAAGCTCTCATCAAGTGCCGCTGGCTTAGAAATGCTGCTGCCTCAAGTTCTTCAAAATGAACAGGCCACTAACACGATATTTGAGAGATATGATGTCTTAGATGCCGGCGGGTCTACGGCGAGCCTTAGACGAAACGGGGCCTATGTGAATGAAATCAGCAACGATAGCTACGTCGACGACGGTGGTGCGATTTACAGAGGGCAAGATGGCAAATACATTGCACTGAATCAACCAAAACAAATTGCGGATTTCATAAAAGGCCTAACCCCCAAGCAGCGGGGCGCGTTGCTCGTGACACAGAACGGCATGCAGAACACAATCATGGGCGCCATCGACATGATGGAGCGCGCAAACGAGGTTGCGCGTCACGATGGTCAATTCAAAGGTTCGAGTTTGATGATATTTAACGACACTGGCGGTTATTCAGAAGATGGAACCAAGTACCTGAAAAGTAGTGAACAAGCTCAGAAAACTGTGGCATTCCTGTTGCGCGAAAACATTTTCAAACAAGGAGACATCCTTATCGGTCACAGTCAAGGTGGGCAGATTCTTACGAACGCAATCCAGGCGAACCAGAAAAAAATCGACGTTCAACTACTCGTGTTCGGTAGCGCACACACTGTCACACCCAATCAATATGTGGAAAAAATGATAGATTTCCGAAATGTTCATGATCTTGTTGCAGGTGACAAAGTTGCGGGCATATTTGATCGCAAAGAGGCTGATAATTCCGTGAATAATTACGAACGCTATGAACAGGTAACCTATCCGTCGCTTTCGCTGCCTAAGGTGCATTGGGGGGGCAGTGCCTCATCTTCAAAATATGGTGGTGGTACATTTCACGGCTTTACGGAAAACTATCGAGACGCATTGTCTTGGTATCTTTCACAAAAAGGTGGCCGCTTTTAGTATGCAAAGCAATTCTATCAGCCTCTTGGCTTTATTAGTTTTATGGCTTTCACCATCGATTTTCTGTGCTGAGCCGGGGATTCCAGAAAACCATATCAATGGCGACAGCATTGAATCGCTGCCAATCGAGCGCTTGGCTGAGCTCAAGATAGGGAAATCGACTTTGACCGATGTACACCGCCTTTTCGGCTTAAGAGAGCATTTGCGCCGTACGTACAAGAAAGCCTTGCTTCCGAAATTTTATAAAAAGAAAGAGTACTCAGTTTATCGTATGATCACATACAACTCTTACAGTGCGAACCGTAAGGACTTTGGGGGCATTATTGAAACAACCTGGAAAGAAAGCCTAACAGTTGCCTTTTTCTTCGACCGGAACGATGTCTTGCTGCTGCACACCACACGCCACCGACACAATGATGGCGATAGCAAAGACCATGCGGGCAAATATCATGACATGATAGGTGATCCGGCCGAATTCTGGCCCGGCGCCGTCTGTGATGGTATGTTTCACGACATCTATGAGACATCATGGGTCAAAGGTTCAGATTACTTCGGGCCCGTTGAAACGCAAAAATGTATCTGGTTAAAAAAACTCAAGGCAGATGTCGCGAGCGGGGTTGTGAAGTGAGCCACGCCGCCGTGCGGTCGCCACCGTGGCACAACCCTCACCCCCGACCCCTCTCCGAAGGCGGAGACCTTGCGGTCGCCCGCAGGGAGAGGGGAGTTTCGTACACCCCTTCTCTTTTCAAGAGAAGGGGCCGGGGGATGAGTTCGGCGCCCCAAAGCATTCATGAATCATGAAAACATATGCATCACAATCTCAACCCCCAGCACAACGCGTTAGGGGCTCGAAGGGTTTAGCCCACGCGCGCGTGGGCCGAAGCGAAGCGCAGCCCGAAGAGACCCGACCCCGCACATGGTGCGGGGTAACGCCCGCGGGTTCTGGTTTTCAAATGGGCGAAGATGGTTCGATTTCTTATAAAGCCCCGAATAAGGGTGCGCTGTATTCGACACTGGTTTCGACTGGTTTTGGCGCGGCGGGCGCGGGTATCGGGGGCGGCTTTTCGAACACGAGTCTTGGCAAAGGCATCGTGAGCACGACGTTCAACGCGCTGGGCAGTGGCTTTCGGTTTAACGACGACGGCAGCGCTGGTGCGTACGACTGGGGCAAAGCGGGGATTTCATTCGCGGCGAACATGGCGTCGACGGTTGCGGGGCTGCACGGCAGGTCGCAAAACGACGAATTTCAGGAAAAGTTCCGCGATTTTCGAAGCGCAAATCGCTCTATGAACGGGCTGGGGCCCGCTTTTCCCGAATTTCGTCGTTTTGCAGTAGCTCCAAAAATTCGAATATGGCGACCTGCCGCGCAGCCCCTTAGGGGTACTTACGTGGCAACTGAAATGTATAATGACGGCTTAACGCGGTTGGGCGGCAAGGCAACCGAGGCTGATTTGAAAGTTCTCGATTCAAACACTTCGCTCATGGGACAACAGGTCGGCCGCGCGGCGAATGTGCTGACTGCATCGCTCTTGGGCGACCGCAACGCCGTCAACGCCTACATGCCGCAGGGCCTCGGCAGCGCAATCGGCACCTACCTCGGCGACCGTCTGGCGCAGCACGTGAATACGCAAGGCGCGCCAGCAACACCTGCGACACCCGCGAACAACGGCCAACCGGTACGCGAACTCATCGGCGGCGGGGCAATCATGACCGGTCGCAGAGAGAGGGAGTTTGATTTCCTCGGTGGTCTCTTAGACGCAGGCCAGGCAATCGGCGGCGCGGGTGCTGCGGTGGGCAGTGGCTTGGGGTCGCTGGCTGCGGGTGCTTGGAGTGGCGCAAAAGATGCGGCAAATTGGGGCTTCAACAAGCTCGTCGATGGCCTCGACTACACTTTGGATAAAATCATCAGAATGCCTGAAATGTTGGCTAGTCTGCCGAGCGCATTGATGAGTCAGCTCACTGGCGGCCGGCTCGGTACGTCGTTAGACGTGAGCCTAAAGAATTCATTCGGTGGCATGGCCTTGCAGCCTTTTCCAGTCGTTTCAGGCGGCCAGACTCTGACGATACCTGCGGCGCAGAAAGCTGGCATCATGAGCGCCTTGCTTGGCAGAACTCACGACACCGAGTATTCAATTTTTGAACACCGTGGCGGCAAAGTGCAAATTCGAAACACTTCATCGCGCGAGACCCTAACGAAGAATGAGATGACACTCATCAACAAATTAGACACCTTCACCGACAAAGATGGCAATGAATACAAGCGCGTTCAATTTGTCGACAAAGCGAATGGCGTCGATCTACCGCAGAACATAGCGGTGTTTGAAGGCCCCAACGGCACGAAAATGATGATTATGAAAGATGGGTCAGTAATTCAATCGGTTAAAGACAATGCTGGTAAAATCACGAACAAGCTTTGGACAGCCAACGGGCAAGAGAAGGCATGGACGCTCAATGCGAATAGCGCAAAGGGAGCCGCTGTGGTGAACTATAGCGAAACACGCAATAGGCAAGGCATCATCACATCAAGAGGCACGGTGGTAAGCGGAGTACGATACAATTTTGGGCCAACTGATCCTGTTGGTAATGGACTTGTCTTTGAAGATTTTGCATTAGACCCTGGTCAATATGGCCCGCGTCAAGGCGGCGAATTTGACAAGCAATGGAAGGGCACAAGTGGCGAGCTATGGCTAAATATGACCCAAGTTGGTCTGCAGCAGGGCGTGACCGAATACGGTGTATTTGCATTAAATTATGGGAATCATAACGGCTCTTTGTCCCATGCGCGAGGTAAAGGCATGGATTTAACTTCCCTGTCTTCGACAACTTTGGGGAACATAAACTTCTCTCACACAGGTTTTGAAAGCAGATCAATGCGAGAAGCCATGCAAACTTTCAACAACGCGGTGAAAAATCATGTTAGCGGTGCTGTAGATATATATACGAGCTTAAGAATGCACGGTGAATCGTACCCTGGTAGTGAATGGGTCGATAATGCTCTGGCAAATACCCGTTATGTGAGGCCAAGAAGGGAAAATAACCCATACCCATCGGCGCCACAGATCGCCGCACTCAAGGCAAATTCTTTCGCGCAGCAAGTTCAAACTATGCAAAGCAACGGGGCGACACCTGAGGCCATAGATGACTTTATCAGAAGGCAAGCCAGAACAACCAAATACAGTCTGATGAATGAGCATTTAACCCATGAACATATTAGCTTTCATTAAGAACCAATTAATTTTAGGCTGTGGGCTATGCTTGTTCGCGGGTAGCCTCTTGCTGGCTCAAGAACGGCTATCAAGGCCACAAAATGTACCGCGCGATGCAACACCAGAAGACATTCATGGTAAGCATACCGGCAATTGGTCAAAAGAAGAAATAAGCGGTTTGCTTAAGATAACACAATTCTGGAATCAAAAGGGAATTCGTACCGTGCTTAGTGTTGAGCATGGAGATATTCGAAAGGGTGTGAGCTATGACCCGATAAATGGCTCTATAACCGTCAAATGGCAATCGAAGCGCAAGGCAGATTTTAATTTTCACATCTACGGCAAAGAAACAACTTTTAGGCAGTTTAATAAGAACAGATTCAGCCAAATAGCAAAATGTTGGGTTGTGTTGCCACAGAAGGCAACATGCCCGACTTGTGTTGATGATTCGACACTGTGCGGCGAAGAAATCGAATACAACCTCGACGGCTCTGTGAAGAGCCGCAAACAGCACCCCCACAAATGCCTTCAAGGCTGCGGCGAATTCAAACCCTTCATGCCACCCGGCAAATACAAGGTGCACGCCACCAACGTCATCTTGCGCGACAAACCCAGCACGAAGGGCAAGTCACTCGGCACGCTTCAAAAAGGCACCGAGCTGCAAGTCATCGAAGACACGCACAAGATCGAAACGCACGAATTCGAGACCGCCCCTTGGGTGAAGGTGCGCGTGTCCCCCTCCGCCTGCGGCACCTCCCCCGCATGCGGGGGAGGCCGGGAGGGGGAAGGCTATGTATTCGGCGGGTTTCTGGATTCGTTGGAGAGAAATGATTTGTGATGCCCCAGCCGCGCGATCACCACGACGCCCAACCTCACCCCCGACCCCTCTCCGAAGGCGGAGACCTTGCGGTCGCCCACGCGGGAGAGGGGATTTTCGTGCACCCCTTCTCTTTTCAATAGAAGGGGCCGGATGATGTGTCCGGCGGCGGTTTTCGGTTGACGGGCCTCTGCACGGTTCGAACCAAAGGATACCAATATGTCGCCAAGGCTCGATCTCGAATGGGATGAAAAAAAAGCGCAAGGCAACCTGGCGAAACACAACGTTTCTTTTCCCGAGTCGGGCACAGTTTTTGGCGATTACGTTTCCTGATCCAGACCATTCGAAAAATGAAAATCGGTCTATCACATTCGGCCAGTCACAGGCGGGCCGTTTTTTGGTTGTCGCCCACACTGAGAGGGGTGAAAAAATCCGAATTATCAGCGCGCGCCTAATGACCAAGCAAGAGAGAAAAATCTATGAAGAAGGGTAAGAAAGACGAACTGCGGGCAGAATACGGTCGCGAAGACCTGATTAAAGGTGTCCGTGGCAAATACTTGAATGCCTACCGCAGCGGAACGAATCTTGTCTTGCTCGATCCGAAAATTGCTTCTGCCTTTCCCAATGCGCGGGCTGTGAACAAAGCGTTAGGCGCCCTCATCGAAGCCGCTGGCGAAATAACGCATAAGCGTTAACCCTTCGGCAGGGGCGCAGCAGAAATTCACAAATCTGCCATTGCAACAAGAGCTTACACCCGCTATCAGAAATTTCTGCGCCTGAAAGATTCGCAAAACGCCGACGAATAGGCGAAAGCCGTGCTCGATCTGTCGGGCCACCCTGAAGAGATGCAGCGGCAGAATCTGAAAAATACTTGTCTTCCCATGCCGGGGCGCGTATCATAAAACATGAGCACTGCGACGCTGGCCAAGGCACAGGAATACGCGGCTAATCTGACCTCTGCTGATCAAGCCGCTCTGCTGGATTTCTTGCTCGTGAAAATGGAAAATGAAATGCCGCCCGAGATCGATGCACTTTGGCGAAAAGAGATCAGGCGTCGCGCTGCCGATTTAGCTTCAGGTGAAGACCCGGGCACTCCTTGGGAGGCAGTTCAAGCCAATATTAAGAAGAAATTTGGTTTTTCTTGAAATCTCTTGCCTTCAGTAAAGCTGCAGCAGCAGATCTGGAAGCTGTCCTTCACGATTATCAGACAATATCGGTCAAACTTGCAAAGAGATTTCACTCCTTAATTAAAAGAGTCAGTTCAAAATATCCACATGCATCCGAAAGCGTGGCCGCCGTATTTTGACGACTTTCGCAAGATAAATTTGGATCCATTTCCGTTTGCCGTCGTCTACCAAGAAGTACCAGAAATCATTCACATTGTCGCTATCATTGACTTGCGTCGCGCACCGCGCTATTGGCGCAGGCTAGAGCAATGACGCCGCAATCTCATTAAACTTGACATCCTGATTTTCTTCCCGAAAGTATCACATGGCGCGCAGCACTTCAGCAAAATCGGGCAAAACTCTTCAAGACGGCTTCTCGGCCTCTACCATTTTCGAAAAAGACCAGGGCATCACCTATAAAGACTTTCTGATACTGCCGGGGTATATCGACTTCGCCCCGCAAGACGTGAATCTCGAAACGCGCATCACGCGCAACGTCAAGATCAAGCTGCCCCTCATCAGCTCACCAATGGATACCGTGACCGAAAGCCGCATGGCGATCACCATGGCGCTTTTGGGCGGCATTGGCATTATACACAACAACCTCTCGATCGAAGACCAGGCGGCGCAGGTCGAGCGCGTGAAGCGGTACGAAAACGGCTTTATCACCGAACCGATCGTGCTTTCACCGAAGAATACCATTGCCGATATCGACAACATTTCGGAGCGTTATGGTTTCAGTGGGGTGCCAATCACCGAAGACGGTACGCTGCGCTCGAAACTCGTGGGCATCGTCGCGAACCGCGATGTGGATTTCGAGCGTGACCGAACCATTTTGCTCTCAAAGGTCATGACGACCGATCTGATTACCGCGCCGAAAGGCATATCTCTGGTGCAAGCGAACGAAATTCTGCGCAAGTCGAAGAAAGGCAAGTTGCCGATTGTCGACAAAGAAGGGCGTTTGGTGGCTCTGATGAGCCGCTCAGACCTGGTGAAAAACCGTGAATATCCTTTTGCGACTAAAGATGAACAGAAGCGCCTGCGCGTGGGAGCGGCGGTTTCGACCCACCCGCACGACCGTGAGCGCATCGACATGCTCGTCGCACGCGGTGTTGATTTGCTCGTCGTCGACTCGGCGCAGGGTTATTCGAAGTTTCAGATCGACCTCTTGAAAGAACTAAAAAAGAAATATCCCAATGTCGACGTGATGGCGGGCAATGTCGTCACACGCGAGCAGGGCGACGCCCTCATTCGCGCCGGCGCCGATGGCCTGCGCATCGGCATGGGCCCGGGTTCAATCTGCATCACACAAGACACCATGGCTTGCGGCCGTTCGCAGGCAACAGCGGTCTATTACACAGCGCAGATGGCGGCAAAGCATAAGATTCCCGTGATCGCCGACGGCGGCATCGCCAACATCGGCGACATCGCCAAAGCCCTCGCAGTGGGTGGCAGCGCAGTCATGGTCGGGTCGCTGCTCGCCGGCAGCAAAGAAGCACCGGGTGAATACTTTTATGAAAACGGCGTGCGCCTCAAGAAATTTCGCGGCATGGCCTCGATCGAAGCGATGGAAGGCGGCGGTGGTGCAAAGCGCTATAACGTCGAAGACCAGAAGATCAAGGTCGCGCAGGGTGTCTCGGGCGCAGTCGTCGACAAAGGCTCTCTCTTCGAATTTATTCCCTATCTGATGCAGGGTGTGCGCCATGCGCTGCAAGACATGGGCTATCGTGACATACCGTCACTGCACAAGGCGCTGCACGCCAGCAAGCTGCGCTTCGAGCCACGCTCGCTCGCCGCACAGGCGCAGGGCGGGGTACATGGATTGTATTCGTATAAAAAGCCCATTATTGGTGCCGAGTGAGGGTAAATTCATGAAGCTCTACGGAAGCATAACCTCACCCTTCGTGCGCCGGGTGCGCTACCTGTGCCATGAACTTGGCCAGTCATTTGAGCTGGTTGATTCTCTGACCGACGCCGGCCAGTCGGCCATGCGCGAAAAAAACCCAATCTGGAAGGAGCCCTGCGCCGAGATCGATGGTCTTGTGATATGGGATAGTCACACTATCATCGACTACCTCACCGAAAAATATGCAGATAGCCCCAATGGTCTCAGAAAACCGACGGGCGTCGAAAAGTGGCGCGAGCGCAATCTGGTGAGCGCTGCCGACGGCTGCGTCGAGTCGGCCATAAATGTGTTTTACCTGAAAAAAGACGGGGTCGCGGTCGGTGATGTGGCATACCTTGTTAAACAGCGTGCGCGCGTTGAATCGATTTTAACCTGGCTCAAGTCGCAGCTAGAGGGCAATTTTTTCACTCCAGAGGCCAAAATCGGCCTTTCAGAACTGACCCTCTATTGTATTCTTGACTGGCTCAGGTTTCGTGAAATGTACCCGGTGGGTGACGACCCGGTGCTGAGTGCCTATATGCAATTTCACAGCAGCCAGCCTGGCTTAGTGGCGACGCGTTTGCCTGAGAAATAGATCCTCATTTTTTTGCTGGTTTGGAGCGCGGGCAGCTGCATAAGATTTGCCCGCCTGCTTCAGTATTCAGACGTGCACTATTAAAAAATAGCTAATAAAAGCCGATACTTAAAACTAGGTAACAAAACGATGAGAATAACTTTGCTTCTGAGCGTGTTTTTGGGCGCACCACTGGCGGTTTTCGCCTCGGGCGATGCGCACGACCCGGTGCATGACTTGCTCATGCACATTGGCCTGACGATTCTCGTTGCCACGATTGTTGCCTATCTCGGTAACCTCGCAAAGCAACCGCTGATTCTGGCTTACCTCGCGGCAGGTGCACTCATCGGGCCTAACTTCGGTTTTGGTCTTATCAAGAGCGAGAAGGATATCTCAACCATCTCAGAGCTGGGCCTCGTGTTGCTGCTCTTTATGATTGGTATGGAGATCGACCTCAAGAAGATCAAAGCTTCAGGCAAGTCTCTCATCGTCACCGGCGTTACGCAGTTTGCGATTTGTGCCGGCCTCGGCATCATGTTCTTTCAGCTGATCGGCTTCGCGCTCGGCGGTGGTAAATATGACGCCTTTTATCTGGCCATTGCGTGCGGTATTTCATCGACGGCGATCGTCGTGAAGCTACTCTACGGCAAGTTCGAGCTCGACACCCTCGCCGGCCGATTCACGCTCGGCACCCTCGTCTTTCAGGATATCTGGGCGATAGTGATTCTTGGTGTGCAACCCAACCTCGCCGACCCCCAAATATTGCAGATTCTGTTGTCGTTCGCCAAAGCCGGCGCACTCGTTGCTGTGAGCATGGCGCTCAGCAAATATGTTCTACCCACCCTCTTTAGCCGCATTGCGAAGATTCCCGAGATGACGCTGCTCATGTCGGTCGGCTGGTGTTTTGCCGTCTGTGCCGCCGCGCTCGCGATGGGGCTCTCTATTGAAATGGGTGCGCTGATTGCCGGCGTTTCGATTTCGACTTTCCCTTATAACCTCGACGTGGTCGCGAAAATCACGACGTTGCGCGATTTTTTCGTAACGATCTTCTTTGTTTCGCTCGGTATGAAAATACCCAACCCGATTGCGCAGGCAAGCCTTGTCGGTATTGCGTTTATCGCCGCGATGTTCGTCATTCTCACACGCTTTCTTTCGATCTATCCGGTGTTGTTTTCGCTTAAGAATGGCAACCGTGTCAGCATTCTCACTTCGCTCAACCTTTCGAATATCAGCGAGTTTTCGCTGGTGATCGCCGCGCTGGGTCTCGCGGCCGGCCACATCAGCGCCGACATTCTTTCGATCATCATCTTTACTTTTGTGATCACTTCGATTTTCGCCCCGTACATGATCAAGTACAACCAGCAGCTGCAGCCACGTGTAACCCGGTTTTTTGAAATGTTTGGTCTTCGCGACAAGAAGAAGTACGTCGAACCCAGCGAAGAAGAGCTGCAGAAAGATGTGGCACTGCTCGGCTTTTTCAAAGTCGCCAGCTCATTCGTAACCGACGCCGTCGAGACCACCGGCAAGAACAGCCTTAAAGACAAAATAGTCGTTGTTGACTTCAACCAGACGGTACACGCAAAACTCAAGAGTCTGGGGATTCCCGCCGTTTACGGAGACATCGGCCACATTGACACTCTGCACCATGTCGGCCTTCACCATACCAAGGTGGCAATTTCGACGATACCCGATACGATTCTTGTCGGCACCAGCAACACGAAGCTGATTAAACAGATCGAAGAAATTGCACCGCACGCGAAGATTATCGTGACGGCTGAAAATCCTCAAACTGCGCTCAAGATGTACGAAGATGGCGCTGACTATGTATTTCTACCGCGCCAGCTCGCTTCGTCTCACCTGACGCCGATTGTACGCGACATGCTCGTCATCGCCGACGAAGAAGATAAGTCAGCCGCAGCAAAGGCGCGCAGAAAAAAGGCGCAGGCAAGACTCGATAAACTGCGCGAAGACGCGATCGCCGAACTAAAAGAACGGCACGAAATTATTAATTAGCAGCCGACCATAGATTATTCCGGCGCTTGCTTAAAGGTTCTTAGCCGCTGGCCGGCATTTTTTGGGCGGGTGGTTCATTCACAGCTCGCTGTGTGCCGACAATCTGCATAGGTTTCGGCCATGATCATCAGGCAAGATAACGTCTATAAACGCTATTTCGATGCTTTCTTGCTGATTTTTACCCTATTCGCGGCGCTCGAAGTGCCGCTGCACCTCGCATTGCAGTATCCGGCACCACCCTGGATTCGGGTAATTAACCTTTTATACCCGATTATCTTCACGTTCGATATTATCACCTCATTTTTCACGACGATCATGATCGACGGTGAAGAGGTCACCTCGAAGAAACGCATCGCCATACACTATCTGCGCAGCTGGTTCATTGTCGACCTGATCGCCGCGACCCCTTTCGATCTGATCTTTGCCGATGGCTGGCTTTCAGAGGCGAGCAACGCCGCCCGATCGCTGAGGCTCTTTTCACCGCGCTACATACAGATTCTGCTGCTCGTGCGCATGCTCAGAATCTATCACATCTTTCCGTTTCTAGAGAAGACGCGCAAGAAGGAGCTCTTTAATCCCGGATTAGTGCGTCTCTTCTTCACCATTTTTGTCGTTCTGATCATTGCGCACTGGGTCGCCTGCGGCTGGATGGCGCTCGGCAAGAAAGACCCGAATTTGGACTTTTTTACCAACTATGTCAAGGCTTTGTACTGGTGTATCACCACGATTACGACGATAGGGTACGGCGACATCACGCCTTCGACGAATGCCCAGACCATCTATACCATGTTCGTGCAGCTGACGGGCGCCGGGATGTACGGTTATATCATTGGTAATTTAGCCAGTATGTTGGCGAACAGCGACCTCGCAAGAACGCAGTTTCGCGCCAAGATGGAAAAGATTCAGACGTTCATGCAGTACCGCGACGTACCGGGCGATCTGCAAGACAGCATTCGTACGTACTATGACTATCTCTGAAACAACCGCCGCGGCTTCGAAGAATCGGCGGTGCTCGAAGAGTTACCGTCTTCGCTCAAGCTGAAAGTCGCGCTGCACCTAAACAAAGATATTATCGAAAAAGTGCCGATGTTCCGCGGCGCATCTGAAGAGTTCATTCGCCAGATTGTGCTGAACCTCAAGGCCGTGCTCTACACCCCAGGAGATTATATCTTTCGCAAAGGCGAAATGGGCGACCAGATGTACTTTATCAGCCGCGGTAAGGTTGAAATCGTTTCTGAAGACGGGGGTACAGTATTCGCAACCCTGTCAGAAGGGGGATTTTTCGGCGAAATCGCATTGCTCTTCAGCAGCGAACGGACTGCCAGCGTTCGAGCAGCTGAGTATTGCGACCTGTACACCCTGGATAAATTTACCTTCGATAATGTCTTGCAGAAGTTTCCCGAAATTGCTGAGCAGGTGCATGCGATGGCCGAAGAGCGCCGGCAGAAGACAATCGCGGAAAAACGTAATTTGCCTGCGGTCGCCGCACAGAACGCCCGCATTGAAAATATCCACCTTTCACATGAACAGGGTAAAGTCTTGCTCAACTGGCAAGACGTTGCCGGCGTTACGGGCTACCAGGTCGCCCGCATGTCACGTTAATCTTTAGTTAGATCTCGCCGGCGGCTTCGCGTTTCTCGCGCCGTTTCTTCAAGAAATACTTCAGCGTGAAATAGCCAATCACGCCGACGATCACGAGTACAATGCCATTTTCAATATTCTTGATCACCGTCACCGCATGGTTGATCTGGTCGCCAAAGAAGTAACACGATAGCACGATCGCCGGCACCGAAATAAGCGCTGCCAGACCATCGAACAGTAAGAAGACCCTGAACGGAATACCCAATGCCCCTGATGAGAGAAACACGAGCGACCTTAGTCCCGGCATAAATCGCGCTGAGAAGATTACCTTGTTGCCATGGTTCTTGAGCTTGTCTTTGACTGTCTCGAGCCGTTCGGCGTGCATGATTTTCGCCATCCATTTCCATTCGAAAACGCGATAACCAAAGCGCTTACCAATCTGAAACATTGCACCGTCGCCGAGCATGACCCCGGCGAGGCCAACGGCGACCATGACATAAGGGTCGGCCTTCTGGTAATAGGCCATGAGCCCGCCGGCAATGAGGGTGATGTCTTCAGGTATTGGCAGGCCAAAGCCGCAGAGCAGCAGTATACCGAAGACAAGCAGGTAGCTCCACGGTTCGTGAATCGATTGAATTGTATGGATAATGCCGTCGATGTTAAACATGTATACCGAGAACAAATGCGTTTGTGAAAGGCGCTGTCAACCGAATGCGCCCGTGACGCTGTTCATCGCCAGGGTAGACCGGCTTAAGGGCGAAGGTAGGGCTTTAACCATTCGAGCGCCGCAGGTTCTTCGTTAAAGAGTTTTGTCGGCAGCCGCGGCCGGTTGAACTGGATAAAGATGTTACCCACCATGCGCTGAAAATTGGAGTGTATCAAGAAGGCGAAGGCATTGATATCTGACTCGCGGTCGCGCGCCGAAAAATAAGAGCGCGCCTGCGGTGTAATCGACTTGAGATTTTTGAGATCGATCAACAGCGGGCGCTTTCGGCCGCGGCACAGTTCGTTGACGACCAGGCTGTTTTCTATGGCAAAATTGAGCACGATGTCGACACCCGCCTTCGCCTCAGTGCGAATATAGCCTTCAGGCGTGCGCCAGGTTCTAAAACCGTGAAGGTCGTGTACTTTCATATTTCATTACGTTCGGCCGCAGTGAGCCTGCATCATCCCACGCAGGTGAAAAGCAAAAAATGGCTTGTCCGCCGGCTGAGGGGGATATAGATGCTTACTATGACCCAAGCACATTTTGCCGCTCTGCTCTTTGTAGCCATGACATTTACCGTCTCGGCAAAGAACCATAAAGGCGGCCATGCGGGTATGAAAGGCCCAATGCACGCAAAAATGCTCGAAAAAATGGACGCCGATAAAGACGGCAAAATCTCAAAACAAGAATGGCAGGCGCACCATGACAAGAAATTTATCGAACTCGACGCCGACAAAGATGGCGTAATTTCGCAAGACGAATTCAAGGCGCACCACGAGAAAATGATGAAAGACCACCACTCGAAAATGGGCAAGAATAATGGGGCTGTGGGTGACGCAAATCGCAAGTACAAGAAGCCACCACGCAAAAAGAAAAATAAAGATGACGATCTGCAATTTGACGGCCCGGCAGCCGACGAGAAAGAGTAAAATCGGCAAAAGTGAGAACAGCGCCCATGGAAACCGAACGTTCTGAATCCTCATCGTCTGTGCCTCCCGAAGCACCGGGTATGATGCTGCAGGTACTCGATGGCGCTTACACGCAGGTGTTAAATGGTTTTGGCCTCTTTCCCTCGGCCGAAGCAGTTGCCCGGGAATACCTGACGCAGAACAACAACGATGCCCGCAAGGCGGCAGCTGACCTGATAAACTGGCAAATGACGAAAGCAGCCACCTCTGGGTTCTTGACGAACCTCGGCGGTGCGGCGACGTTACCGATTTCAATACCGGCGAATATTTCGAGTGTGCTCTATTTGCAGCTGCGCATGATCGCGGCAATCGCCATCATGGGTGGCCATGACATTCGATCTGACAAAGTGAGAACGCTCGTCTACGTGACGCTGCTCGGCTCAGCCGCTGCAGACGTGCTCAAAGACGCAGGCATTCAGCTGGGACAAAAACTCACGGTTGCGGCGATTTCACGCCTCATGGGACTTGTTGCGCGCAAGATGGCGACGAATGTCGCCGCAAGGCTGCTCGGTAAGCTAGGCCTTTCAAGCGCCCGCAATTTTATGAAGCTCGTGCCCATTGCAGGCGGGCTCGTCGCTGCCGCAACCGACGCCGCAGCGACAAAGGCCATAGGCGTCGTCGCGACTAAACTGTTCGTTGGCGAAGAATCAGGCGAAGCCGGCAAAAGTCTTGACGCTACCCTTGGTGCGCAGACCGTCGGCGTATGAAAGTTTATATCGCTGAAATAATCGGCACGGCAACGCTTGTGCTTTTCGGCTGCGGCAGCGCAGTTTTTGCTGGTGCCAGCATCGGCATCGTCGGTATTTCGCTCTCTTTTGGTCTTGTAATCGTCGGCATGGCCTATGCATTGGGCCCGATCAGTGGTTGCCACATTAACCCCGCGGTGAGTGTAGGCGCTTACATTGCAGGTCGGCTTTCGGGAAAAAAGCTGCTCGGGTATATCGCCGCGCAATCGCTCGGCGCAGTCACCGGTGCCGCGCTTGTCTACGCGATTGCAACGGGTGATGCGAATTTCAAAATTGCCGTTAATGGTCTGGGTCAAAACGGATTTGGCGCAGGGTACCAGGCTGGTTACAATATTGAATCCGCATTTTTGTTCGAAGCAATCGCCACGTTCTTGTTTGTTGTGGTTGTACTCGGGTCAACTTCGGGAGCGGCCTCGAAAAAATTTGCCGGGCTTGCGATCGGTTTTTTTCTCGTGTTGATTCACCTCGTCGGTATTCGCATTACAGGCGTATCGGTTAATCCCGCGCGCAGCCTTGGGCCCGCCCTTTTTGTTGGCGGTCAGGCTGTTTCTCAGCTTTGGCTTTTTATTGTCGCCCCGCTGTTGGGTGCGGCCTTTGCCGGGCTTCTCTATCGCGCAGGCGTGCTCGAAGATTAATCTCGGGCAGAAATTGCTGTGCATTCAACCGTTCTGACTTTTGTGCTAAACCGCTGCCGTGTGCTCATGGCGACCGCGGTATTTATGGCGGTGTTGCCGCTGGCGGCGCAGCGCCTTAAACCCAGCGACGAAAAGGGTACGCCAGAACAACCGGCCAAAACAAAAATCACTAAGCCCGATTCGCCAGAAGAGTTTGCCGTGCCCGGGCAACAGCCGCAGGGCGAAGAAGCCGCAAAACCGCCTGAAATGATTCGGGCGAAGAAGCTGAAAGCCGACGGCGAAAAAGAAGCCGACGAGTTGCCATTCGGGGCACCGCAGATCGAAAAGCGCGAAAATGTTTTCGGCGACAAGAAAGAAAAAGACGAAATCATGAAGCGTATGGAATACCAGATCGGCTTCATTTCTGAAGGCGCTGGCTTCAACAACACCGATCTCAGAAAACTCGACGAATCTACAGTTGCAACCATTCAGAATACCGACGACAAGATGACGCTGGCTTTTTCGCGCTTCTATGTTAACCTTTTCTTTCCGCTCACAGACGACCTGTACTTTCGTGTCGATATCTTTAAGAACGGCTTTTGGGGGCATGATCAGCTCGCCGGCGCCAGCACGAACAACAGTTCATCATCGACACCAGTCGGGGCAGACCCGTTTAACTTTGGCGAACTGTACATGCACTACATTATCTATAAAAATGAACGCAATGATGTTTCGGTCAAGATTGGCCGGCAGTTCTTTGAGATTGGCGGCGAAATTTACGACTATTTTCTAAAAGACTATATCGATGCAGTCACGTTCAACTACGCGAATTCAACGATCGGCGGCTTTCGCATTATGGCCTTTGACGCGTTTCAACTCGGCGCCGACCCAACGCTGCATGCCAACTATGTGCGCTTTTTCTCACACGACAACCAGCGTGTGCGCTATTTTGACGGTGATACCAATGTCTTGCGCGCCGGCTTTGTCTACGATTCGCGCAACCTTTTGAACTGGAAAGGGCCGCTGACCGGCGATGTCTTGCAGAATAAGCTCTATGCATTTGGCGCTCGGTATGGCGCAGTAAACCGGGGCGGTTCTGATCGGTCAAATCTCGGTGCTTCTGGCAACTTTGCAGATAACGACTTCAACATGATGTTCGGCACGCGCTTCTTGTTCAATCTGCCTCGCAAGCGCTACGTCATCAAGACGTTTGCAGATGCGGCGATGTCTACGGGCATCGACCGCCGTCTGCCGACGGCCGCGAATGAAAGTCAAGATGTCGATACCAACGGCTACGGCCTTGGCGGGGGAGCCAGCATCGAGCTGCCGCGCGTCGTCTCGACTCTTGACCTCGACTTCAATATCGACGGCCTCTATGCCTCTGGCAGCAAATATGACCAAAATGGCAACCAGACCTCGCACGGTTTTACGAGCTTCAAAGGCAGTCGTCTCGGTGGTTTGATCATGAGCAAATTCTACGGCTTCAGGCCGACAAGCTATACCGATTCGGCCGGCATCGGTGACTTCGCGCACGACTATGAACGCAAAGCGGCGACAACCTTTGGTCACATCGGTGTTGGTGCGACGCTGTGGCAAAAGCTGCGTTTTGGACTCGACTATTGGCTCGCAATCGACACCAGCAGCAGCCAGCTCTATGAACAGGCCCGCGCCAATGGAACGACCTCAACGATTACGAGCACGGTGCTCAAAGCGCAAGACCGTCTGGGTAAACTTCTGGGGCAAGAAATCAATTTCACCACCGACTTCGCAGTCAACAAATTCTGGACGCTCTACTTTAAAGCAGGCATCTTTTTGCCCGGTTCGTTTTATTCGACGCCGGGCATTGTCACCGACACACCGTATGGCACCGACAACGCTATGGGCGTGCAACTCGGGTCGAAGCTGATTTTCTAAGTCGTAAGGTTACAACTTCGATTCGACTTCTGCGCGCGGGTAATGGAATACGTTGGCGCAATAGCCGCATTTAACTTCGAGCTCGGTCAGGTCGCCGAAAACCTCATCGATGTCGCGACGCGCCAGGTCGACAATGCGCTCGAGATAACCCTCACGATTGCACCTGCAGCGGTAGACGAGTGCAGTCTCAGAAGTCTGAATCCACTGCTCGCCGGGGTAGATATCGTCGAGCAGATCCATAATGTCTTTCTCGGCTTCATCGTTAAAGTATTGCGTCAGCGATTCCAGTCGTTCGAGATTGTCGGTAATCACGAACTTTTTATTGTCCGAGACGCCGGGCAGAGCTTCGATCAGCAGCCCAAAACTCTTGTCGGCGATGACTCCGCGCTCAGGGTCGGGGCATAGCCGCGTGCCAGTGAGCATCAGCGTTGAAATCTGCTCGCTCTCATGCAGGTATTGCTGCACCAGATTCGGTATCGAGTTGCTCTTGCTGCCGATGGTGCTGCGAATCTGGTCGGCAATATGAGGATATCGTTTGGTCACGACTAATTTTGCGGTAAGAATATCTGCATCGACCACCTGGGTATTCTGCACTTCGTCGATTAAATCGTTGGGTTGGCACGCGGCCCTGAATATACCTTCTGGCGTTGACTCAACGATGAGGCTGCGGAAAAACCTGTCGGTTGTCACTTCGAGCGTCAGGTCATGCACATCACGAAAGAGGCCTGCGAGCAGGTTGGCGCAGACTGCCATTTCACTGAACTGGTAGAGTACCCTGTTATCGACCTGAATCTGCGCGGTTGCGGCGTTAATTGCGCCAGCCGCGCTCACGAATACGGCGCGAAAGTCTGCACCCTTAGTGTGAAATGACATGCAGTGTGATTGCTTCTTGTCGGGCATGGTCGAATGTTATAACTTAGCAGAATGCCGGTCAGTGCCATTGAGTCTGCCGATCAATTCTCTCGGTAGAAAGCGCGCTGGCGTCAAACCGCATATCAAATTTCTATCCTCATCTTCTTCGCCCACCAACCACTGCGCGACTCTTGTGGCGAGAAACGGTGCATATGTCATTGCATGATAACCCATAGCCGTAAAAAAAAAGGGCTGCCTGGGGTCGCCCGGTAGTCGCCCGACAATGGGCAGGCGGTCCCGCGAGGTGAGGCGGGTGCCGCCAAACAGATACGGCCTGTTTGTTGGGTACATCTGCTGTGCCATCGCCAGAGCATCACCCGGTGTCTCGTTGTTGCGGTGTATGAAGCCCGCGCGGCGACCATGGCGTATGTAGTTGGTCGTGACGGCCACCCGGGCCTGATCTTCGGGTGAAAATTCTGCGTCTGCCGTGACATTGCCGAAATAGGTTTCGATACCGGGCAGAGGTTTTACGGCGCCTTCAGCTAAGGCATTCAGAGCAGGCTGGCTTGCGATGCCGACTGCGGTGATTGCTTCAACAAACCCCGTTGCCGCCAAATCGAATTCAGCCTTCACGAAGTTTACCCCCTGCTGTTTCAAAAAACGCCGCAGCGCGCGCAGATAGGGTCGGGCGAGAATCGTGAAGCCCTGGCCGAATGCAGTCTTGTGGATTAATACTGCGGTAGTGGCAAACGGCAGGTTTGTATACCAGCCCCGTGACCACGCAGCAGCAGCCTGCCAAAGCCCTGAGCGAGGCTTGACTGTGTTACAGGCATGCATCAACGGCACGCGCAGCCCGCCGAACGGCAGCGGGTCGAACACCGTCACTTCAAAGCCGCGTGTGACCAGTGCATAGGCGAGATGCAAACCGCTCGTGCCCGCGCCGGCGATTGCAATTTTGCCGCGTGCCCCTAACTTGCCGTGATCTTGTTGCCAAAGCAATTCAAAGTAATCGCGGCGCTTCATGGTTTGTAACCCAAGAGCATCTCTCGCTTGCCACCGAAGCCTGCAGCTTTCTCCACGACAAACCCGGCGTTTTGTAAATTTCGGCGCACCCAGCCCGCGGCGCTGTAGGTTGAAAAAGTGCCCAGAGGTTTCGTCAGGGCAAAGGCGCGAGCGAATACGGCTTCGCTCCACATCGCGGGGTTCTTGGCCGGTGCGAAACCGTCGAAGTACCACACGTCGGCCGCGAATGTCGCTTTTTCTAAGAAAGCGAGAACGTCGCCGTGGTGTACCTCACCCCCCTGTGGGGGTGTGGTAAACTCTGCCTGACAAATGCTCAACTTTTCAGCCAAAGCCCTCACCGAAGCCTCTTCGGGAAAATCTTCTTCGACAGAAAAATAGTGCAACTTGTGCAGGCTCTGCACTTGCCTGGCCGCGTGCCGCGTGAGGGCATAGTTAAGGCCGAAGCCGAAGCCGAGTTCGGCGACTACGAAATCGTCTGCTGCCGAAATGCGATCTTTTATGCGGTTGGCTTCAATGAAGACGAACTGCTTTTCGGCTTCAGGGTCGGCCTGGCTGAAATAGATGTCGTCGTATTTTTCAGAGAGAAACTGCGTCACATTTTGGGAATGTTACGGCCGTAGAAAATTTCATTCATCTCTTTTTTGAGGCTCTGCTTGATCTTCTTTTTATCGCCTGGCGCGAAGTCTTTTTTCGCCGAGCCGAAAAGGTAATTGTCGAGATCGAATTCTTTCAGAATCATCTTGGTATGAAAGATGTTCTCTTGATAGATGTTGATGTCGACCATCTGGTACATCTGCCGAATATCTTCTGAAATGAAATTCTGTATTGAATTAATCTTGTGATCGATGAAGTACTTCTTGCCGTCGACGTCACGGGTGAAGCCGCGCACCCGATAGTCGCTCATGACGATGTCGGGGCTGAACGAATGCAGCAGGTAGTTGAGCGCTTTCAGCGGAGAAATCTGGCCGCAGGTTGAAACGTCGATGTCGGCCCGAAAGGTACTGATACCGTGGTCTGGGTGGCTCTCGGGATAGGTGTGAACAGTAATATGGCTCTTGTCGAGGTGTGCAACCACCGCCTCAGATTCAGGGCCTGGAATCTCATGGTCGGTGTCGAAGCGATTGCGCTGCTCTACCTCGAGGTGGTTTTCAGACACCAGCATTGTCACCGAGGCACCCTGTGGGTCATAGTCTTGCGAGGCAATATTCAGAATGTTGGCGCCGATAATCTTGGCGACATTCGTCAGAATCTCTGTCAGGCGTTCGGCATTATATACTTCGTCGATATATTCGATGTACGCCCGCTGGTTTTTCGGACTCACCGCATAACAGATGTCGTACATGTTGAAGCTCAGGGTCTTTGTCAGGTTGTTAAAGCCATAAAGCTTCAGCTTTTTCTTGAGGGGTTTGATTTTCAAAGTTCGATACTCTCCGCACAGAAAGGATGAGAAAAAGCCCACCGAATAATCTGCGACTCTCGGCTCATCGGGTGCAAAAAACAGGGGGTCAATTCTATTTGGTAAAGTGTTGACGCCCTATTTTGGCTCTGCGTAGTTCTTTGAGACAGGGCTGTAAACTTTCGGCATAGGCCATGCCGATACTTGAAGGGCACACTCCTGATTTTGCGCAAAAAATTTGAAGAGGTATTGAATGAAAAAAATTCTGGCAATATTTCTTTCGGCAGGCTTTAGCTTCTCCCTAATCGCACAGGCAGCAGGCACCGAACCGAAAGAATCACAACCAATTGTCGTAGAGAGCGAAGATACGGGTCCTAAGTCGACTCCAGTCGTCCGCACTATCACAACTAAAAAAGGTTACGCTACCACAACTACCGTACCCGAAACCGTCACGACAGTAACGGCTCCCGAAAAGGTGCTTGTTCGTGAAGGCCTTCTGACATGGCTGAGCATCGGTCTGAGAAGTTCGATCGACTATCACCTGACACCCAAAGAGGGTTCACTGAGCTCCCTTTGGCTCTATGGCGAACTCTACAACACAAGCTGGGGTATCCAGGCTGGTGTTGGTTACCTTTGGACTCCGGTAACAACATACACGAGCCAGCTCGGTACAACGTTTAACGGTACCGGCGATCGTGGCTATGTCACATTCGACCTGATCGGTAAATATTACTGGTGGTTCGCGCGTTTCTGGTGGATTGGCGCCGGTGCGAACTACGCAGCTCTGCTCGGTGGCCAGCTGAAGTGGTACGACTCTGCAACAGCAGCGGCGGCGGCAGCCTCAGCAACCAACCCAACAGATGCAACGCAGCAGGCAGGTTATGCTCGCTGGGTCGACATCAATGCTGGTGGCGGCGTTCTCTACGCACAGGTCGGTACGGGTCTTAAAATCGCGATGGGCAATGGTTTCAATGTTGTAAACTTTGAACCCGAATTTCGCGCTCTGATTCCTCTCAACGCACCAACGGGCTACGGCACGATTCTCCGATTCAACATCGGTTTCTCGTACGCTTTCGGCCTTTAATGGTATTCTCATTGTGTGAGCGAAGCTCACACAATGAACCAAAAAAACAAGCCCCGCAAGGGGCTTTTTTATTTGCCGGGTGAGTCTTGCATAGTGGTTGGATATATACCTGACATGCGGCGGGAAATGTCCGAAGTTGCGTCGCGCGTTGCATCGGCGCGGCGGCTGTTGAAACGAAACCTGCCCGGCCCCATCTCAGGTCACCAATTTCTATGAGTGATACAAAATTTGGCGCCGTGACGGCTGCAGCGGCGACTGCAGGGAAAAACGCCGCGCTCTACGCTCAGCAAAAAACAGCAATTGAAACGAGCACGGTAGCGAGCAAAATTCTGCGCGCTGCCTGGCCTGAGGCTTCTGCGCCTGCTGGTTTGACGCAGGCGCCCATATTCAAAGACGGTATAAATCCTGTTGCTATCGATATGCCGACTCTCGTCGTCGCAAAAGAAAACCTTCTTGCCGTCGTCGAGTTTGTGCGCACGGCCCCGGTGCTCTCATACGATTACTTGCTCGATCTCACAGCCGTTGATCTCTTGGGTTCGCCGCGCGCGCAAGATGCGGTCGACAATATCGGCTGTCGCTTTCAGGTGGTGTATCTGCTGCGCTCGATGCTGTCTGAACGCCGCAGCGCAACGCTGCGCATCACGGTGCCGGTGAACGACGGCGAAGAAGTGCCCACACTGACGAGCGTTTGGCCGGGTGCCAACTGGCCTGAGCGCGAAGTATTTGACCTTATGGGTATCCGCTTTTCTGGCCACCCGAACCTGCGGCGTATCGTACTGCCCGAAAACTATCGTGGCCACCCGCTGCGTAAAGATTTTCCCGTGAAGGGCATCGGTGAAGACTACCTGATCGAAGATCTCTTGTACAAGCGCCGCAACGTAGATTGATGATGGAACACGGAAGTTCAAAAGTCGGCGCTGGCAAGGACGCCATCGGTGCGCCGACTATGGAACACGGAAGTTCAAAAGTCGGCGCTGACAGTCACTCTTTACCCCCAGTAACCTACCGCGGCAAGGTTCGCGACGTCTATGATCTCGGCGAACGGATGCTACTCGTTTCTTCTGACAGGCTCTCAGCCTTCGATGTCGTTTTCGGCGATACCATACCCGACAAGGGAAAAATTCTGAACAGCATTTCAGCGCATTGGTTCTCACTGCTTGGCGACATTCAGCACCACTTCATTTCGGCACAGACCGTCGCATTACCCCCGGCCTTTCGCAGCCCGCAATTTGAGGGCCGAGCAGCCCTCGTTAAGAAAACGCAGCGCATTGATTTTGAATGTGTTGTCCGCGGTTTTCTCATGGGTTCAGGCTACAAAGAATACCAGGCAAAGCAGACACTTGCTGGCGAACAGCTGCCCGCAGGGCTTGCCCGCGGTGCGGTTCTTCCCGAACCACGTTTTACTCCTGCAGTGAAGAACGATTCTGGCCATGATGAAAACATTCCATTCGCCGAGATGAGGGCTCGGCTGCCGACCTATGCGGATGAACTTAAAGCGAAGAGTCTTGGCCTTTTCGCGTTTGCATTTGCTGCCCTCAAAGAGCGCGGCATCTACCTGCTCGATACAAAGTTTGAATTCGGCCTTTTGAACAATGAGCTCTTGCTTATCGACGAAATTTTCACTCCTGATTCTTCGCGCTTTGTCGAGATCGATGCGTATAACAAGGCAATCGCAGCAGGCACTGAAATACCGACGATGGATAAACAGATAGTTCGCGATTATGTCGAGAGTATTGGCTGGAACAAGCAGCCCCCCGCGCCGAAACTACCGGCAGATGTGATTCAGAAGACCGTTGCCCAGTACCGAAAGATGCAAGAAATAATACTTTCCATTAAGCCTGAGGCTATCTCAAGAAAATGAGGATTTCTCAATGAAAAAATTCTACGCCACAGCGACGGTCAGATTCAAGAAATCGGTACTCGAGCCGCAGGGTAAGGCAATTCAGCTCTCACTCGCAGAGAAAGGCTCGCATGAGTTTACGCTCGTGCGTGTCGGAAAATACATCGAAGTTGAGCTTGAAGCGCCCTCAGTTGACGAAGCAAAACAAAAAATGGAAAAGATCGCCGGTGACATGCTCTATAACGACGTGATGGAAACCTGCGAAATTCACGTTTCTGAAAGAAAGGGACTCGCCCCGAGCGGAGCCGAGGGGTGAAAGCGGCAATTCTCACATTTCCCGGCAGCAACTGCGATCAAGATCTGGTCGCCGCACTCAAAGATGAATATAACATCGCGGCTGATCTATTGTGGCACACCAGCGCCTTCGATGTAACGCATGACATCTACTTTGTGCCCGGTGGTTTTTCATACGGTGACTACCTTCGCACCGGGGCTCTTGCGGCGCAGAGCCGTTCACTGGCTTCTCTGCGTGATGCAGCGGCAAAAGGTAAGCCGATCGTCGGCATCTGCAATGGTTTTCAGATATTGTGCGAAGCAAAGCTCTTGCCGGGGGCTTTGATACGCAACGAGAATCTGCAGCACATCTGTGAATGGGTTGGCCTTAAGGGCGACGGTGACTGGCAGGGGGGGTATCCGCCAGGTTATGCGCTGCCGATCTCGCACGGTGAAGGTAACTACATCTGCTCTGACGATGAATTGAAATC
The DNA here is from genome assembly GCF_000266885.1 of Turneriella parva DSM 21527. NCBI lineage: Bacteria > Pseudomonadati > Spirochaetota > Leptospiria > Leptospirales > Leptospiraceae > Turneriella > Turneriella parva. The sequence continues at coordinate 1,537,870 of NC_018020.1, forward strand.
GATCAAAGACAACGGGCAGGCGTTGCTTCGCTACACGCAGAACCCCAATGGCTCGACGTATGACATTGCCGGCCTTGCTTCGAAGAATAAGCGGGTCATAGGGCTGATGCCGCATCCCGAACGCGCGCTGAAGCCCCAACCTGACGCTGCGGTATCTGCCGCCCGTTACGGCACGGCATTCTTCGAAAAGATCTTTTCGCTCGTCTCGGCCTGAAATGTCGCGGGCGCTCGTTGCAGGTGTCTTCGGCGCTTACCACCATGTTCTGCCTTACCCGTTAGTCAGCCGCGCCGAGCGGTTTAAGGCCAAGGCGCGCGGCAAGCTGCGCATCGAATACCGCGAGCGCAACGAAGGCTACAAAAAGCTGCGCGAGTCTCTGCTTGCTGTCGGCGACATGGTCGAAATTTCAGAAGATAAAAAAAATCCCGACACGTGGATTATCGAATCCGTTGAAGAGCGGCGTAACGCAGTGCACCGCGCGTCTTTTGGGCGCCAGCAATGTCTAGCCGCCAATATCGACGGCGTTGTGATCATGGCGAGCGTGAGGTCACCCGAGTTTAATCTCGGGTTTGTCGAACGCTGCCTCGCAGAAGTGCAAATATCGGGAGTTGAAGTTTTGCTGATCGTCAACAAGTATGACCTGATCACCGAACCCGACGAAGAGACAGAGAAAGTCTTGCGCTGGTATGAATCCATCTCGATCAGCGTACAGCGCGAAACTTTAAAAGGAGGCCTGTCGCCTTCGTTGCGAGAACGCTTCGCCGCAGGCACCTGGCTCTTGCTGGGCCAGTCGGGCACCGGCAAAAGCACTTTGCTGAACCAGTTGTTCGGTCAGTCTTTACAGGCTGTGGGTGAGGTGAGCCTCATCAACAAAGGTCGGCATACGACAACCAACCCCGCGCTCTACTGCGACCCCGGGAATTCAAGACTCGTGCTGATCGACGTGCCTGGCCTGCGCGAATTCGGCATGCACCACCGTGATGCGCATGAGATTCGACAAGCTTACCCTGATTTTCTGCGCTACCAGTGCCGCTTTGAGAACTGTCTGCATCTGAACGAGCCGGGCTGCGCAGTTAAAGCCGCCGTTGAGCAGAACGAAATTCCCGAATTTCGCTATCGGTATTATGTCTCCATGCTCGATACGGTGCAAGAAAATTTCAAGCCGCGCAAAGGCGATTACTGGCGCGGTATTCGCAAATAGGCCGCCGCCTTCAAATGGCGCGCAGTTTTCAATCTGTAGAGTCTTCAAAAAGCCTCTCGCGGTACATGAGTGTCCACAAATGAATCTGTTCGGGTTGCAGTGACAGGGCGGTCTGTAATAACCAGGCTGCGTGTCCCAAGGTTGCGCCCGTTGTGAACACGTCGTCGCATAAGATGTAGACCTTCGCCGGTGGCACGAGTTTAACGTTCAGTTTCAGGGTTTCGGCTATTCGTCTGAACCTCTCTGCTTCTTTTAGCAGTTTGTTTTGCCCTGGGGTTTTCGATCTTTCGAAAGCGAATACACTCCGTACTGTGCTTGTGTTCGGTAGCAGCCGCGAAACCAGCCTATGCAAGAATGGCCTGCTTGAAGGCATTTCAACAAAGCAGGATTCAGGTGCGATCAGGTTCTGCAGGCCTGTGGCGGCCCATGGCACCAGTTCATGCAATGCGCGACGCCTGTTCGAAAACTTAGCCGCTGCAAAAAGGTCTTTGGCAGCCCCCTCATAATAGAGAGCGTGGTGTCTTGAAAAACCACCATGGCTTGCTGAAGCAGCGTCATATCGGCGCAGCGTCTTGGCGCATGCCTCGCACAGCAGCCCACGCACAGCCACTTGCCGCCGGCAGTGCAGGCAGCTTTCAGGAAAAAGCTGCTCTAGGGCTGCTGAGAACAGGCGCATGTCAGATATTGCGCAGGTAAAGGCGAATGTGGTCTTGCAGATTCTCGCGCGTTACATCGGCAGGCGCGGCACCACTTCTGCGTACCTTTTCACCGGCCGACTCAATTTCTTTCAGCGCGTAGCCGAGGGAAAGCAGAGCCTGCACCACGAGGTCATGCGATGATTCTGCTGTGGGCGCCGCGCCGCGAGCATCTGCTGGCGCTGCCAGTTTATCGAGTTTGCCTTTCTTTGACTGCGCTTCAAAACATAGCTTCTCAGCTTTGGTCTTGCCGACGCCCGGGACACTCGTCAGTGTTTTGACATCTCCCTTTTTCAGAGCGTCGACAAGGTCTGCCGCTCCAATTGTAGAAATGATATTCATCGCAGCCTGCGGACCAAAACCATGCAATGAGCGAATAAAATCGAAGAGTGCAGCCTCACCTTCGTTGAGAAATCCGAATAGTTGCGCGTTGTCTTCAGAATAGACGCTACGCGTCGTGAGTGTGAACTCCTTTCTCGCTGTGTCAAAGCCGCCACTGACGATGGCCTGGTAAACGTTCCCTGGAATCTTCGCACCATAACCGACCCCAGCGCAGTCAATTACAACAAAGAATGGCTCTACGCGAACCGGAATACCCCGTAACGAGAAAATCATTAGAGAGTTTGCTGCTCAAATCAGGGCGGGCAAGCGGTTTTCATTGTGCGCCGACCGTGAACGCAGAAATATGCAAGTATTCGGAGCTCTATTTCTTCTTGAATAGCTGGTCAAGATCAGGCGGCAGCTGTGATTCAGAAGCCGCCCTATTCTCTCTCTGAATCTCCGCGTGTATTTCGCCACGAAAGACCTTCACATCTTTCGGGGCTTTGATACCCAGCTTCACCTGGTCACCCTTGATTTCGACGACGACGATCTCGACATTATCGCCGATCACGATTGAGTCGTTCACCCTGCGCGCGAGAACGAGCATTAGCCGTTACCCTGACCTTTGTCGACTAGATCAAGCAGGGGAGTGCGAACGAGATGGTTGGGGTCGTCTGACACAAACTGGCCACCCAGTTTTTTCGGGCGATTAATGAGAATCGGGCCTTGCAGGTTGAGCGTCATGGCTTCGGGTTTACCCGTCGGCACAGTGATGATTCCCCAGACTTCGGTATGGCTGAGGTTCGCGGCTTCGATGATGCTGAGAAACTGCTCGTCGATTCGCGGCGAATAACTGGTGGTGATGCCTGAAATCAGGGTAACCAGAAATGCCAGGCGGGCTTCTTCGAGCGATTGCAGCCAGTGAAAAGTGCTGCCCGATTTCGTCGGCAACAGCCCAAAATGCCTGAAATTTTCGAAGGCAAAAAGTCCTTCGGGAAAAAAAAGCTGGTCTGCGGCATCGATTTCAATCGTGCCTAACGCCCGGGTTTCAAACTGCATCGCCGGCCTCAGAAAAAATCCTCATCATCTCAAAAAATCCATCAGTGTCTGCTTGATGATACCTGCGCCGACGCGCAGCGCGTAGGAGTGCACGGCTTCGAGCCATTTGAGGTCAACGATTGCCTGTGTCACGTCGACACTCTCGTTTTTTGCGAGCAGTTCTTTGGTATACGTGTTATCCCAGGCGACGCGCTTTTCGTGCTGCTCGAGGCGGTTCACCCGCGCGCCGACTTCTGAACGGTAGCGCAGAACATTTTCGAGCGCGCTATCGAGTGCTTCAAGGTCGCGGCCGCCGATGAGCTTCACGTCGCCCTTTATAAGGTCGTCGCGCAGCATAATAACGACTTCAAAGATTGAGAGACCCGACACTGTCGCAGTTGTGGCGAAGTTGTTCGGCGGTTCAGGGTTTGTGCCGTCGATAAGGCCGAGGTCTTGCAGCACAGTACCGCCTTCGAGGTCTTCGAGCCAAATCTGGTGCGGCGATTTGCTCGTGAGAATGATATCGTCCTGAGAACCTTTGCTGGCACGTACCTCGACAGGGGCCGTATTAATCTTGTCGATGATGTCGTTGATCGTGTCACCTGCTGAGATCTGAATCTTCACACCGTTCAATGCGATCATCTGGTCGCCCTGCGCGACATACGCGGCGGAGTCTTTATTCGACGCGATTGAGGTGTTTGTTCCCCAGAAAACGCGGTTGCCTGGCAGGGTGATATCCATCTGTTCGTTGCGTTCGATTTCACGGTTCTGAACCTGAATATCGCCCTGGTATTGCACGCCGGTGACCGCATTGCCCTGGTCGATGCCCGCCGTCTGTAAGTGCGAATACACGGGCAAGAACGGGTCTCGCTCGATAACGCTGCCGCCGAACAGGGTTCTGCCGGTGGCGTCTTTTGAATTGGCAATATCGATGAGCGCCAAAAGATGTTGGTTAATCTCTTTTGCCACAGCTTCTTTGAGTTCGAACCCGCTATTCGTTCCGTTAGCGGCCTGCACGGTGAGGTAGCGCATGCGTTGAAAGATTTCACCGACACGGTCGATCTGCCCGTCCATGAGATTGAGCCGGTCTTTCGCTTCGGCTATATTGCGGTCGTACTGGTCGAGTTCGGTGAGCCGCGTGCGATAGAGCATTTGGTTGGCAGCACCGACCGGGTCGCTCGACGGCAGCTGAATGCGAGAGCCAGTCGCAAGCTCACGCTCTGTCTTTTCGAGCGCTACCTGATGCCGGTTGAGCGTCGACAGCATCGTATTGTTCTGCATTATGTTAGTTACTCTTATCATTTTTCCTCTTTTTCCCCTCCCGTCCTCCCCCGCGTGCGGGGGAGGTGATTCTATCACCCCTCTCCGCAAGCGGGGAGGGGCCGGGGGTGGGGAATGTTATTACAGATGGTTAATCAACTTATCGAGCATCTCGTTCATTGTCTGCATGATGCGGGCTGCTGCATTATAACCGTGCTGAAACTGCACCATCGCCGCCATCTCTTCATCGAGGTTGACGCCCATCACCGACTGGCGCAGGTTCTCGAGATTGGTGATAATGAGCTTTTGGTTGTCGACCTGCTCTTTCGCCGTTTTCGACTCGATACCCGCTTTGGCAATCAGCGCATTGTAGAATTCGTCGCTGTTGCGGTATTCACCGACCATCGTTTGCTTATGCCGCATCGCCTGCGCGATTCGGGTCGCGTTACCGCCATCTTTCGCGCCATAAGCCATGTTGGCATCGCCGGTACCGCCGACGTCTTTGCCAAGTCCGGCTGCAATGAGCGCGGTGTTACCTTCGACTTCATTTGACAGGTGCATCGCACCTGCGGGGTGTATAATCGATGTCAGCGTGATTCGGTCGAGCGTTGACTGTAACTTGTTAATTTCGTCTGTGCGGCGGTAGTCAAAGGCCCCCGCGGCGCCCGAATTCTGCAGCAAGCCCGAAAAGCCGGTCAAGAACTCGCCCGAGTCTTCTACGTGGCGAATCATGAAATTCGTCAGGTAGTTGTCTGAAGCCTCACGGCCTTTCAGAACCAGGTTATTATTGTGGTTGAGGTACGCGACAACACCCGCGTCAGACCGATTGATCGCCTGAATCACATCGTTCAGCGACATATCTGGCCGATAGGTCACATAAACCGGCGTGTGTGCCGCGTCGTTCTTGACGAACGACATAGTGCCTGCCACGCCGATGGGCCGGTCTGCCGTGAGCGCGTTCTTGCCCGCAATCTTGAATATTGCACTCGTGTCATCGATACCATCGCCCGAAAGGTCATAATTTCCGCGAATGTTGCGTGAAAGCGGGTCAATCTTAAAGAAGTTGATGTTCGTCTCTTTCGTAAGACCAAAGCCGTCACGGTGAACTTCGTTCACCGTATCGGTGAGGTTGATCGCGAGCGAATCCATCTTTTCGATGTTTTCCCGAATCGTGATGTCGCGCATTTCAATGAGGCCCTGCGCAGCGCCCGCGCGGAACATCGTCTTCTGTCCATTGTGCTCCCACACGGCTTTTTTCATACCTTCATTCGCAGCATCGCCCTGCAGCAAAATCTTATGCTGCACCCGACCCTGCACGAGCATTTCACCGCCAAGGTAGACAATGAACTCGTCGGGATCTTGTTTTTCCAGGGTGATGTCAGCGAGTTTAGAGAGTTCTTGCACGAGTGCGTCGCGCTTGTCGAGCAGGTCGTTGGGCCGATCGCCCACGGCCTGAGATTTCATGATGCGGTCATTGAGGTCGCGAATCTGCGTGCCCATGTCGTTGATGCGGCCAATAGTCACTTCAAATTCGAAATCCGCCTGACGGCGCAAATCAGAGAGTTTCTGAAAAGTGTCGCGCATGCGAAACGTGACTTCGCGCCCACGCGTGCGCACCAGTTCGCGGTGGCTCATTTCTTCGGGAAACTGCGACAGTTCATGCCACGACTGCCAGAAGCGGTCGAGTTGTGCGCGCAGCGAATCGTCAGAGGGTTCGTTGTAGACAACTTCGATCTGGTGCAAGTATTTCTCGCGGGTTTCCCACTGCGACTTGGTCTGTTCGGCATTGTGAATGCGGCCATCGACGAACTCGTCGCGCATGCGCTCAACCGCGCCGGCCTTTGGACCCTGGCCGAGCTGGCCTGCGCCCGAAGCCCGGGAAAGCGACGGTTCGTAGAGTGGGTGCATCGTCTCCATGTCGACGCGCTGCCTTGCGTAATTCTTGTTATCGGCGTTCGATATATTGTGGCCCGTCGTCGTCAGCGCCTGCTGGTGAACGGAGATACCGCGCTTGGCGATTTCGATTCCCATGAATGTAGATGGCATATATTCTCCTTAACTCAGCAGCCTTTTGACCTAGCAGTTCGCGTCGACCAGCACCGGGCGCGCAACTTTATGTTCGTTACCCTGACCCCGCCCCGCGAGGTTCAGCATCATTGTCTTAAACAGATCGCGGCTATCGATCAGCATGCGCGTGTTCACATCGCTGAGTTTCTTCAGCTCAAAGAGTGCGCCGCGCAGCGCCGAAAGATACCGGCCCAGTTCTTGCTTCTCGGGCGCGGTTACGGCTCCCGATTCCATAATTTCAGCGAGCGCGGCGTCGGCCTGGCCCGGCATGATTCTGCCGACGAGTTTGTTGCGCCTGCTGTCGAGCAGGTCGAGGCGGTGCAGCTCATTTGCCTGCTCAGTCGCCGACTTTTTCAGCAGCTCGCCGTCGCGTGCGATGATAGCCTCGCGCTTTGCCATTTCGAGCTGCAGCAACCTGTGGTGCGCTGCCAGCTGGTCGCGCAGAACTTCAACCAGTTCGCCCACGGGTAGATGGGGGGCTGTCGATGGGGCACCGTCAGACCCCACGCCTCCATGCGCATCACCTGCACCTACGATGCCATCCATGGCAGGCGCAGGTCTTGTGCGTCCCTGCACCTCGGTCGGCGACATAGACGGCATCGTGCCGGTCGCCGACTGCGTGCCTCCGTGCACATCAGACATAATCTGGGTTTTCATATTTTAATCTTCGGCTGAAAGCTAAAACGCATGAGGATTTATTGGCCTTCTGGCGATTTGTGCCCTGCGCCAACTAGGCTTTTAAAAAATTTTTGCCGGTGAGTTTTTCATTCGATATTCTTTATGCTACTTACAGGAGGCTATTTCATGAAAATGATTCAATCCCTGATTCTTTTCGGCTTAACTGCCGCTGCCATCTTTGCGGGCCCGCGAAACCGACCGGTAAACGACCTGCAACGTCTGCTCGCGATGCACCAAAGCGAGATGCAGGCTGTTTTTGCGGGTATGGCTAATGGCAATGCTGCGCTGCCGGCATTCTTCTGCGACGTCTCGTTCACAAACGACAGGCAAGTTGAGAATTTCCTTCGCAACGTTTCTGCGAGCGCAGCGCCCGGACAGGTCTACAGCCAGGTCAGTTTCACGAAAATGGTCGCGGTGGGCGGCGATGTGCGCAGCGTGTCGTACCAGATGGTGAACGATGGGGCAAACGTGACGTTGGTCAAAAGCAGTAACATCAACGGGCAGATGCTGCGAGCGGTTTACGAATTCGACTCAGCCGCGCGCAAACTCAAGACCGGTGCATTTGATGGCAAAAAAGCTATAAAGAATTCTGAATATTCAATTTAATCATTGGCCCGTATGGGTAGACTGAAATCTACCCATACGGGCATTAGTGCTCAGAAAGCATAACTGAGTCTAAAACCCTGTATTATATCCAGCGTGCGGGCAGCTGCACCAAATTCTGCGAGCCGCTCGGTATATATCTGCGCCCGCACTTCGGCAAAATGATCGAAGAGCAGCATCAGCGCCGCATCAACCATGATGCCGATGCCCACACCTGTCGTCAGGTCTGCCCCACGTGCAGCGCCAATTGTTGTGGCAAGCGCGCCAAAACCAAAGAGTGAATACTCCGCAATGCGCAAGATTTGAAATTGCCTGTTCACCTTTTGCATACGAATATTTTCTTCGCGGCGGTAGTCGCGCGGGGCTGTCTCGAGCTGATCTTCGAGGCGACGCAGCTGGCTGTTGGTTCGAAAGTAGACAGTGCCCCCGACAATCAGCGCAACCGGAGCGAGGCCTATCAGTGCATAACCAGCGCCCCGGCCGAGATCAGACTGTGATGTCAAATAAGCACCGGCACCACCTGCAAGCGCCGCACCGAAGATGGCCATTTTCGCAGCCGACTTCTCTTCATGAAAATATTCGCGCATCGCCCGCAGCATATGCTGGTCGACCGGTTTGGTTTGAGCCGGTGGTTCGGCGGCGAAAAGATTTTGCGCGAGCACCGTGCCGCAGAAAAAAAGCAGAAGGATTCTCATGTGCCAACCTTCTTTTGATTATACGCTTCGGCAATTTTGTTCTTCTGAATCTTGCCCGTCGCTGTTTTGGGAAAACCCGTGACGAATTCGATGACTTTCGGCATCTTGTAATTCGCTATTTTTTCCCGCAGGTAGTTGCGTACATCTGCGGCGCTGAGCGAGGCGCCTTCTTTGGCGATAATGAATGCGCCTACTACTTCTCCATATTTCTTGTCGGGAATGCCCACGATGGCGCATTCAGAGACCGCCTCATGTTTATAGAGCACTTCTTCGATTTCTTTCGGGTAGATATTTTCGCCGCCCTGAATAATCATTTCTTTTTTTCGTCCCGAAATATAGAAATAACCTTCTGCATCGCGGTAACCGAGATCGCCTGTGTGTAACCAGCCATCAATGAGCGTCGCTCTATTCGCTTCGTCACGCTTATAATACCCCTGCATGACGTTAGGGCCCCGCACGACGAGCTCGCCGACTTCGCCGTCGGTCAGAAACTCATTTCTGCCCTCAATATTGGCGTTTGCTACCGCCATTTCTTGCCCCGCAATCGAGATACCAATCGACCCGATCTTGCGTTTGCCCCTCAGTGGATTCAGCGACGAGACGCAGGTGCCTTCTGAAAGCCCATAACCCTCAATAATCTTGCCTTTGAATTTTTCTTCGAAGCGGTTAAAGACTTCGACTGGCATGGGCGCTGCGCCGCAGATACAGGCTTTCAAAAATGACAGATCAGGACTTGCTTCTTGGTCGGTGAGCGACGTCGAACCGTTGAGCTCGTTGAGAAAATTGTAAATCGTGGGTACGCCGCTGAAGGTGGTGCAGCGGTATTTTTTAAGAGTGTCAATAAACGAACGGGGTTTAAAGCCGTCTTCGAGCACGACCGTCGCCCCTGCCCAAAGCGTCGACATCATCGACGCAATCTGCGCATTCACGTGAAAGAGCGGCATAATGCAGAGCGCTGTGTCCACTGGCTCAAGGTCGATCATCTGGTGGGTGACATAGCTGTTGTAGAGAATATTTGCATGCGACAGCAGCACGCCTTTGGGGTGTCCCGTTGTGCCGGATGTATAAATCATCGAAGCCTTGTCGCCGCCGGCCAAATCTTCTGCTGTGAATTTTGCCGCGCCGGTTAATTCTGTGGCCAGATCTCGTGCCTGCGGAAAATCCGCATCGGGAGTCGTGAGCACGACGTGCTGAATTTTTGCCAGGCGAACCCAGACAGGTTCGAGCGCCTTGCGAAACTGGGGAGTTGTCACCAAAATGCGCGCATCGCAGTCGTTGATGATGAAATCCAACTCTTCTGCTTTGAGCAGCGTATTGATTGTTACGGCAGTGTACCCCGCAGTCATTGCTCCAAACCACAAAAACAGAAAATCGGGCGAGTTCGGTATCAGCAACGCAATATGGTCGCCCTTTTGCGCTCCCAATGCCCTGAGCATACCCGCAGCCTGCGCAATCTTTGCCCGCATCTCGGTGTAATCGAAAGCGCGGTCTTGAAAGTACAGATAGGTTTTGGTGCCGTGTTGTTGGGTTCTGGCGTCCCAAAGCTCAGCAATCGTGGCGAACGGTGGGTTTATCTTGATATGATCGAACGCGTTCATGGCTCACGCAATAGCCGTGAGCGCCCGTGTCAATGCGTAGAAGTTGGCTTTTTCAGCGCTCACGCCGGGCTATTTCTTCGCGCAGCCAGTGCAGGTCGATGCCGTTGGCAGTCGCAGCGGCTCTGAGCCAGTGTTCTTCATTCTCGTGCAGTTCGTTATCGGCAAACGCGATGTCGAGAGCGTGCGTCAGAAATATCTCGGCGTTCGTCTGGCTGTTGAACCGCGGGGGTTCTTGACTGACATGAGAATTTTTCAGAATACCGTGAATACTTTCATCGATGTATTCTTCGCTGAAGCCGAATGGTTGAACCGCTTCACGCACTAACCGCTCTTCCATTTCGTGCAAATCGCCGTCAGCTGCCATGATGAGCAAAAGACCGCGAAAATATTCGCTGCGCTCGCGAAGGTCGAGGTCGGCGTGCACGGGTTGCGATTTCATAGGTCTTGTGAATATATGGCCGTGGCAGACATTTTGGCAAGAAATTGTGGATCTCAAAATTGTGCACTGCGCACTCGCCTGTAGACATTGGCTCGCGGCGATCTTCTAACAGTTTCCTGAAAAGGAAACTGAAAGCAGGCTTCCGGAACCGAAAAAGCGAAAAGCAGGCCGTTTCGGCCGCTTTAGCAGTCGTTTGCGCATGCAAACGACGAGGCCTTTCGCATTTTCGGGAGTTTTTCCGGAGCCTGCTTAATCTCTTTGCTGTGCAGGCAGGTATCGTAAACAAGCCGGCAGATGAAGACGAGCATTCAGTTTCTGGGCGGCGCAGGCACCGTCACCGGTTCAAAGTATCTGGTTCGGCATAACGGCCAGAATATTCTCGTCGACTGTGGATTGTTTCAGGGTCTCAAGACATTGCGCGTGCGCAACTGGAACCCGCTGCCGATCAACATTGCAGAAATCGATGCCGTGGTTCTGACGCATGCGCACGTCGATCATTCGGGCTATATACCCCGACTCATCAAAGATGGCTTTCGCGGCAAAATCTACGCTTCAGAGGCGACCTTTGAGCTGTGCAAAATTCTGCTGCCCGATTCAGGCTACCTCATGGAAGAAGAGGCCGCGTACCTGAACAAGAGAAAGAAGACTAAGCACTCCCCCGCTTTGCCGCTCTTTACCCAGGCAGAGGCCGAAGATGCCTTGCGCTATTTTACTCCGGTGCCCTTTAATTCACGCGTCGACCTCGGTAAAGAAGTCTCGTTCGAGCTCGCATACGCAGGCCACATACTGGGCGCTGCGCAGATTATTTTGCAATGTGGCGAACGCAAGATCGCTTTCACCGGCGATATCGGCCGCATGCAAGACGCGTTGCTCTACCCGCCCGCGAGGCTGCCGGGTGCAGACTATCTGGTGGTCGAATCGACCTATGGTAATCGCTTGCATAAAGAGACTAATCTTGCCGACAAACTCGAAGAGATTATTCTTGAAACGCATGCGCGCGGTGGTGTGATTATAATTCCGGCGTTTGCAGTTGGTCGTGCGCAGGTCTTAATGTACCACCTTTCAGAGCTGCGCAAAGCTGGTCGTATACCTGAGTTTCCCATGTATCTGAACAGCCCCATGGCAGAGAGCGCGAGCGACCTGCTGATGAAGTTTCGCGATCTGCACCGCCTCAGCGTTGAGGATTGCGAGGCCACATGCAACATCGTGAAATATATTCACACTCCCGAGCACTCACGCTGGCTGAACGACCAGAAGGGCCCCATGCTCATTATTTCAGCCAGCGGCATGCTCACCGGTGGCAGGGTGCTGCACCATATCAAGGCGTTCGCCGGCGATGAGCGAAACGTGATTCTGCTCACGGGTTACCAGGCAGCTGGTACGCGCGGCGAGGCCTTGCAGCGCGGGGCCGAACAGATTAAGATACACGGTGATTATGTCACTATACGAGCTCAGGTGCGTGAACTGGAGAATATCTCGGCTCACGCCGACTATGGCGAGATTATCAGCTGGCTCGAAAGCTGCAATATCGGCCCAAGGCGGGTTTTCGTGACGCACGGCGAACCCGTAGCAGCAGATGACCTGCGGCGCCGCCTGATCGACAAATTCGGCTGGCACGCGATGGTGCCCGACCTTGGTCAATTAGTAGAGTTAGCCTAAAAGTACGCTGCACATTCCACAGGGCGCCTTGCGCCCTGTGGAATGTGCAGCCCATTTGCCAGCCGCCAGGCTGGCAGTGAATTTCAAATGACGGCGCACGTCAAAAATATACCGTAGCCCATGGCTCTCGTTAAAAGCTCACAAGAAATTACCAACTCGACGATCGGGGCGAACTCGTATTTTACAGGTCGATTCTATATCAACGGCAGCCTCAAGATCGACGGCAAGTTCGAAGGCCGTGCGCTACAGGCAGACCAGCTCTATATCGGCACCACTGGCAAGGTGAAAACCAGCGTCGCGGCAAACTCGGTTTTCGTTGAAGGCGTCATCATCGGCAACATCGCAGCAAAGAGCCGCGTGATGCTTCTGCCCACAGCGAAAATATTCGGCGATATCAAAACACCTGAGCTGATTATCCAGAATGGTGTTATTCTCGAAGGCCGCTGCGTGATTGCAAACGACCTCAAAGCTTCGGCCAAAGATGTTATCGAAGCAGAATACCTCAAAGACAATCTCAATGAGAATATGCTTTTCCCCAAAAGTGCTCGCACCGAAAAAGACAAAGCCGACGCCCGCTGACTTTCTTAGGGTTTCTCTCTCATCGCTTCTTCTGTACCACAGCCCCCGGTAATCGTTTCGCAGGGTGACGCCGCGGGTGCCGGTTGGCACGCGTTTAAAGAAATAATCGCCGGCTATAGCAAAGCACTAGGGCCGCAATCGCAGGCCCGTTATAGCCCCCGGCGTCTCGTCGTCGTCGGCGATACTTTTGAGAGTGACCGGGCTTTCATCGAGAAATACTTTCACACAATACCGTATACCGCGAAAATCGATGCGATCGACACTGTTCTGGCTGACAGAAAAATCAAAAAACCGCTTTTTCTAAACGTCGCAGCCGGTAAGGCGATCGAACCTGGCAAAGGCAACTCGCTGGTTGCGCTACGGTCATGGCATGCCTTTCAAAAGGCGCTGAAGATATTTCACGCGCACCCATCGGCAGCCTTCGTCACGTTACCGGTTTCGAAAGAGCTCATCATGAAAGCTGGTGTGGATTTTAATGGCCATACGGGTGAACTCGCAACGGCATTCGGCACGCGCGTGTTCATGTGTATGTACCACAAGAAGTTCTCGGTGATACCCCTCACGGAGCATATTCCGCTGGCATTGGTGCCGCGTAAGCTCTATGAAGTGAATATTACAGAGCTCGCTTCGGCGCTTCGCCAATTCAGGGCGATATTCAAACCGGCCGGCAAAACGGCCTGGTGTGGGGTGAATCCTCATTGTGGTGAAAATGGTCGCATCGGCAACGAAGAAGAGTTTGTCGTGCGTTCAATCGATACACTCGCCAGGCAAGGCGTCGTGGTTGAGGGACCGGTGTCTGCCGACGCGGTTTTTACGAAACATGTGATCTCGCAATATTCCCTTGTGTTGGCGAACTACCATGACCAGGGCCTGATACCGTTTAAGGCGCTTGCCGGTATGGCGGGCGTAAACACGACACTCGGCCTGCCGCGGCTTCGTGTTTCGCCCGACCACGGCACAGCATTTTCGCAGACGGCTGCAAAACAGGTAGACATCACAGGGGTGCTCGCGAGTTTGCGGTTTGCATTTGATCACGCATTAACATGGCAACAGGCATCGCAACCTCATTAGCTCTCGGCGCACTCGCGCTCATTCTGCTGACATTTCGTACAGGGCTGCCGCTCAGCCGCAAGATTCTCGGTTGGCTGACGCTTTGCGGTCTTGCATATTTCTATTCAGCTGAGCTGATGATTGCGTACAAGACAGTGAGTGGTGGTGAGTACAAGACAATTGCAAAAGAGTTTGCATCTACCCTGCAGATCGCGCTGCCCGCGCTCGCATTTGCCATGCTCGCAGTCGCCTTCTTGGTCTCTTCGGCATTCGACGCGGGCAAAATTATGCTGTTTCTTTTCCTGATTTTTCTGGCCGCAACTGCGGTGAAAATTGCGTACCTTATTTGACTAGCGGGCGTGCGCACCGAGAATTTCGGTGTTCCAATGCAGCGCGTAGCGATCGGTCATGCCTGCGATAAAGTCGGCGACGACGCGCTCGACCCCCATAGTCTCTATGCGCTCATGGTAGTCCGCCGGCAGCATCTTCGGGTCACGAATCACAAAATCAAAGATGCGCGAAATAATATGATTCGCGCGCTCGTTCATGCGCACCACATCGGCGTGCCGGTAAAGGTTGCGAAACAGAAATTTCTTCAGGTCTTTGACCTGCGCATCCATTTTATCTGAGAAAGCGATCAGTGGTTTAGCGCGCTCGTCGGCATTATAGCGCAATACGTCTTCAAACGTATCGAGGTTCGCCGCGGCGATATTTTGCCTCGATGCTTCAATGAGATTCGAGACCATGCCGTTAATGATCTCGCGTATGGTGGCCCGAATCTGAATCTTCGGCTTAATGCCCGGATAACGCTCGCCGACGATCTTGTAGTTCTCATGCCAGAGCTTCACCTCGCTCAGCTGTTGCAGTGTGAGGTGCCCGCTCTCGAGGCCGTCGTCGATGTCATGGTTATTGTACGCGATCTCATCGCACATATCGACAATGATTGCCTCCAGGCAGTGACCATGCGAAACTTTGCCCGCCGCATCTTTGGGCAGACTGCTGTGTTTCTGCAAACTGGCGAGCGTGCCCCGGGTCAGGTTCAAGCCCGTGAAGTTCGGGTAACGCTCTTCGAGAGTGGTGACGATGCGCAGCGTCTGTTCGTTATGGTCAAAGCCGCCGAGTTCGCGCATCTTCTCATGCAGTGCGCGTTCGCCGGCATGGCCGAACGGCGGGTGACCCAGGTCATGTGCGAGAGCGACTGTTTCGGTCAGGTCTTCGTTCAGGCCCAGCACACGCGCTACCGTACGCGCAATCTGAGAGACTTCGATCGAGTGTGTGAGGCGCGTGCGAAAGTTGTCGCCGAGGTGGTTCACAAAGACCTGAGTTTTGTACTCAAGGCGGCGAAAGTATTTCGAGTGCACGACCCGGTCACGGTCGCGCTGAAACTCGTTTCTGAGAGGGTGGCTCTCTTCTGCAAACTGGCGGCTTTCGAAATACTCTCCCTGTGCGGCCAGCGGTGATGTCATGCTAAAGTATCGACATCCGTTGCCCCCGAATTAATTCGGGGGCAACGGATGTCGACAATTATCCATGGATCAGCCAGATTTCATAGTTCTTGCCAGAGATACCTTTAACGAAGATGGTACCGTAAACATCGAGAATGGCGACAAGCTCTGGTCGGCTTTGTTTAAACTGCCCGAATGGAACTTTCTGATGACGATGACCAGTTTCGTCAATAAATCCCCCTCGGCGCAAATGATCGACGGCAAGGTCTGGTATCTTGTGTTTACCGACACCGAAAAGTTGCAGGCATATGCGACGCGCAACCAGAACCTCGACCCTGACGGCAAGGCGCTCTTCATCACCATGACTCCCGAAGCGGCGGTACGTTTTGCGCAGGGCTCGCTCGGCACGACGGTTTACGGTTTTCGTTTTAATGAAGCGGCCGAACATGGCTGGTTCTCGCCGCTCGAGAATCTGGTGAAGTTTCCCGATTATCTGCGTGAAAAGGGTTTGCTTTGAGTGCCAGAATATCGTTCGCCTCGCCATGCCTATTCTGGGTGTTATTCTTGACTGCCGACCGCGCCCGGCAATTGGTGAGCGATGAAGCAATTTTCAGCGCTCGCGGCCCTGGTTGCCGCTTTTCTCATGATAACGCAATCGACCTTTGCATGGTCGAACCACTACCTGTTTAACCGTGCGGCGCTTGAGGCGCTGCCCGAGCTGGCGTCAGCACCAAAAGTTAAGGTCGAACGCCTCGAAGATTTTCTGCTGAAAGAACAGGCAAGCCTTGCTGCTGCGCTCGACCAGATCGAGGCAGAAGCGAAAGAGGCTTTTCCGAAGGCTGCACCGCGACCCAATGCGCTAGCGTTCCGGGGCGGCGATGCCTCAAACATTCGCGCCAATTTCTTGCGGGCCATTCGTGTGAACCCCGGCACACCCCTGGGGTATTTTCTGCAGCAGGTTCCGGGCCAACCTCTCGCCGGCAAAAAATCAGACCCGAATACGGTAAGCATTTTCGGCGAAAAAGACCTAAAGCGCAAGTACAACTTCTACGACGTCAAGATTGGGCAGGCCGTTTCGCCGGTCGAGGTCGTCGCAACAGCGGGCGATGAACCCGATTTTGGCCTCGACATCAACCTCTTCGAAGACAACGATTCTGAATTTGGCAAACAATACGGTTTCGGCAAGCAATCGTTTGGCAACCCAAAGCTCTATTATGGCACCCAGGCGCCATTTCACATCGGTTATTACCACGAATCGGGAATCATTTTTCTCGCAGCCGGATTTCTAAAGCGTACGTATCCTCAGTACAGGGTGCATCAATTTTTGAACCTTGCACGGCACGCTTTCAAAACCGGCCACCCCTATTGGGGTTACCGCTTTCTCGGCTGGGGCCTGCACTACGTCGGTGACCTGACGCAACCCTACCACGCGCGCGTGCTGCCCAACTATGGCACCATGGGCATGCTGTGGATCAACACCAAGGCGATGATTGGCTTTGACGGCGCAAAGAATGACGCGATCGACCGCATTACCGCCCGCCACACGCAGATTGAAGAATACCACTACAGTGTGCTGGCAGAAGCCTACCGCACGAAGAACCTGGAACACCCCATGTTGAAGGCGGTCACGGCGATCGACAAAGACCAGACGTATGGACCATTTGATGCAAACTACATTATCAAGAAACTGACAGATGAAAGTTACGAGGTCTCGGACAGCGTCGACACGCTGATCGACGAATCGAATTTGCTCAAGGGTTTTTCAGAAGGTAACCTGCTGCCTGAAGCGAACCAGAAATCGCTCGCCGAACTCGACAAGGTCATCACTACCCACATGGGCGGTGTCGGTGCGCACCTGCGCAATTACGTAAGGGCAGGGTTAAAGTAAGGCGCGCTTCGAGCGCCTCCAAAGCGGAGACTCAGCTGCGCTTCGTCACAGCGCGCGGCACCTGAGGTGCTCGAAGGGCCGCGCGGTCTTACAAATCGAGTTCTTCGACTTTTTTGGCGTTATCTTCGATAAAGCGGCGGCGCGGTTCTACCTCGTCGCCCATGAGAATGATAAAAGTCTCGTCGGCAATGACTGCATCGTCGACTGATACCTGCATCAGCACCCGGCGTGCTGGATCCATTGTGGTTTCCCAGAGTTGTTCGGGGTTCATTTCACCAAGACCCTTGTAACGCTGTATCACGTATTTCGACTCTGCCTTAAAGCCCTTAATGATTTTATCCTTTTCCTGGTCAGAATAGGCGTAGAACTTCTCTTTGCCATGCGATACAAGGTAGAGTGGTGGACGCGCGATATAGAGCCCGCCCTTTTCGATCAAGAGCGGCATGTGGCGAAAGAAGAAGGTCAAAAGCAGCGTCTGGATATGCGCACCGTCTACATCCGCATCGGTCATGATGACGATCTTATGGTAGCGCAACTTGTCGATGTTGAATTCGGCGCCGATGCCGCAGCCGATCGCTGAAATCAGCGCCGCGACTTCGCCGTCGCCCAGAATCTTGTCGAGCTTGGTCTTCTCGACGTTCGTAATCTTGCCCTTGAGCGGCAGAATCGCCTGAAAATGGCGGTTGCGGCCTTGCTTCGCAGACCCACCCGCCGAGTCACCCTCGACGATAAAGAGTTCACAGTCTTTCGGCTCGCGCGCACTGCAGTCCGCGAGTTTACCGGGAAGCCCGGCGCCTTCGAGTGCGCTCTTGCGGCGCACGAGTTCTTTAGCTTTGCGCGCGGCGATGCGCGCGAGCGCAGCCTGCATACACTTTTCGATGACACGCTTGGCGTCTTGCGGGTTTTCTTCAAAGTACTCGCAGAGCTTCTCGTATACGACCGAAGTGACGATGCCTTTCACTTCGCCGTTACCGAGCTTCATCTTTGTCTGGCCCTCAAATTGCGGGTTCGGTATCAGAATCGAAAGTACCAGAACGAGGCCTTCGCGCACGTCGTCGCCTGTCAGTGGTTCTTCAACCTTCTTGTCATAGCCGAGCTTCTTCTTGTATTCGTTGAGTGCCCGTGTCAGCGCAGTGCGAAAGCCCTCGAGGTGCGTGCCGCCTTCGCGCGTGTGTATCGCATTCGCAAACGTGAAAATTTGCTCTGAATAGGTGTCGCAGTATTCGATCGCCAGCTCGACCTGAATGCCGTCTTTCTGCTGAATCGCATAAATTGGCTTCTTTTGCAGCGGGTTCTTTTTTTCGGTAAGCATCTTGACGAATTCGACAATGCCGCCCTTGTATTGAAATACGTGTTCTTTGACTTCTTTCTCGCGCGTGTCGCGTATCGTGATCTTTACATTCTTGTTGAGAAAGGCAAGTTCTCGTAGCCGTGAGGAAAGAGTGTCGTAACGGTATTCGAGCGTGTCGAATATCTGGCTGTCAGCCAGAAACGTGACCGTCGTGCCTCGCTTTTTGCTCGGCCCTTTCGCCTTGAGAGGAGCTCTTGTCTTGCCGCGATTGAACGCAATGTGGTGCTGTTTGCCGTCGCGGTGTACATCGACTTCAACCCATTCAGACAGGGCGTTGACCACCGACACACCGACACCGTGCAGGCCGCCCGAGACTTTATAGGCCCCGTCGCCGAACTTGCCGCCCGCATGCAATTTGGTTAAGACAACCTCAACCGTTGAAACTCCCACTTTGGGGTGAATATCCACAGGGATGCCGCGCCCGTTGTCAGACACACTGATAATGTTGCCCTTGCTGATTTCGACTTCAATTGTATCGCAATGGCCCGCCATCGCTTCGTCGATGCAGTTGTCGACAACCTCATAAACCATGTGGTGCAGACCCGGCAGGTCGGTCGAGCCGATGTACATGCCGGGCCGCTTGCGCACAGCCTCGAGGCCTTCAAGAACCTGAATCTTCGAGGCGTTGTACTCTTCAGAGACATGCCCGTGCATCGGTTCTTCAGTTGCTGTGACCGGCTTCTTGGCTGGGGTTGCCGCGACTGTCTTGGCCGGTTTCTTCTCAGGTTTCTTCGCTTTTGCCATAGTAATTCAGGCCACTCTGCGGTCTCGACATATTATGTCGCCTGAATAAAGGAGGGAGTTAAGGTTACGCCTTGGTTTAGGGCAAACGGCCGCGTTTAGCCTACTTGACTGATAGCGAGCGATTCCACTCCGCTCTTTTTGCATATGAGTCTCGTTCCATAACATCGCAGCCTGCCCGATGCCTCAAACAGAAGGACGGCTGATTTATGAATTATGTGCAACCGAGTTCTGTGGGCTTTGTAATGACCACGAACCTGACAGCATAGAAATCTGGGCGCCAGCTTCGGAGACATAGTGCCCAATCCACCTCGATCAAGGGCTATTTCTCATACTTACCCAATCCAATTGAGGTGTACGGCTTTTTTAGGGCTGAAAGTGGCCGAGGTCATGGCCTTGTCCAGATAATCGGAACAACTTTGTGCGCGCGTACAGGTCTGCGGGGGTCTGTCTATCAGCTTTGGAATTTCGGAACTACTACTTCTCTCGCTTCGCTTTATCTTCAAATCGGAAAGTATGCTCGACGTACTTTGTGACTGGCGGCTCAGGAAAACGCCATTCGGCAATTTTGGTAACCACACAGCTCTCGAATTGTTGAGCAGCAAAATCTGAAAGTACAATCTCGGGAGCAATTGTCCGCCCCGAAGTCGAAATTTGCCAATCTACACGTAGCTTCCCCGTTTGTTTCGCGGGATTCGCAGCCAAATAGGTCTTGTAGCATGCCTGAACTTCGGGATAGCCCTTGAGCACGCGATTCTTGACCGGGCCGGCGAGGTATGGGTCAGCTTGCTTCTTGTCGGCGGTCCCGCTTGTCTGCGCGCGCTGTAACAATTCAACGATCTGTGCGTTTTGCCGGCGGTTTTCGAAGAAGAGAAAGGCAGCAACCGCGACGGCTAGAGCCGCAGCCGCATAAAGCAGGGTCGTATTCTGTTCAACTTTCATAGTGGTGCATTTCCTTAGTTGGGAGTTGCCATGTCTTGCAGATGGATTTCCATTGCAAGGATCGCGTCACTTGTCACGCCTAACCAAAATCCCGACGCGGCAGGTAATGAGAGCAGAACGCCTTGCCCGCAGCGATATGAGCGGTAATCGCGCATTTCACCACCGAGATCCCTCAAATATGCAATGCTGTCGGGTTGCCGTAGCTTCGATCATTGCAGCTTGAAGATATATACCGCACCGGCGCTGGCGGCACCGTTAACACCCGACGCGCTGCCATCTGTATTTGTGATCGTTGTCTGGTTTGAAGCTTCCTGATGCGCACCCACGACCACGGTTGAACCAGATGCCGCAACCGAGTAGCCAAGGGAATCAGATGCTTCAGCGTTGGACGCCTTTAGAAATGCATCTTGCACCCAGTCGCCCGACGCCTCGCGTTTGAAGACATAAACAGCTCCCGAGCCGGTAGTGCTGTTGTTTGCGGATGCCGCACCGTCATTATTGTCGATCGTCGTTTGATTTGCATCTTCATTGCGTGCTCCCACAACTACAGTCGAGCCCGAAATAGCAGCGGATTCACCTAAACCGTCACCCGCCTCTGCGTTCGACGCCTTGAGGTACGCATCTTGCACCCAATCGCCCGAGGCCTCACGCTTAAAGATATAGGCAGCCCCGGAAGCAGAAGCGCTTATGTCCGCAGAAGCTGCCCCGTCGGCATTCGTAATGGTCGTCTGGTTTGAACGCTCACTAGGCGCAGTAACAACCACAGTTGCGCCAGAGATAGCAACAGCCCAGCCAAATGAGCTGCCTATCCCAGCGTTGGATGCCTTTAGGTACGCATCTTGCACCCAGTCGCCCGAGGTATCGCGCTTGAACACATATACCGCGCCGGAGCCTGATGTGCCGTTGACACCCGACGCACTGCCGTCTGTATTCGTGATCGTTGTCTGGTTGGAGTCCTCGTCACGCGCGCCTACAACCACAGTCGAGCCAGAGATTGCGACGGAAAAACCAAAGTAGTCGCCCGCCTCTGCGTTCGATGCCTTTAGATATGCATCCTGCACCCAGTTGCCAGAAGTTTCGCGCTTGAAAATATAAACAGCACCCGCGTTCGACGCACTATTGTCAGCAGATGCCGTACCGTCCGTATTGGTGATAGTGGTCTGATTCGAATCGTCCTCTATTGCGCCGACAACTACGGTCGATCCTGAGATAGCGACGGCAGTACCAAACCAATCACCGGCCTCTGCGTTAGACGCTTTGAGGTATGCATCTTGGACCCAGATGCCGGATGTATCTCTCTGGAAGACATAGGCAGCACCCGAATTGCCAGCACTGTCGTCGGCAGTTGCGGTGCTGTCGGTATTAGTAATCGTGGTCTGGTTGGAATCCTCGTTGCGCACACCCACGACGACCGTCGAGCCAGACACCGCAACAGCAAGGCCGAAGTTATCATTCGCCCCCGGGTTTGACGCCTTTAGGTATGCATCTTGCACCCAAGCGGGCGTAGTGCTTGTCGAACTAGCGCAATTCAGTGCAACGCTCGTGATATTTGCACTTGCGACGTTGCCCGCATCGCTCGCATTCTGAAAAAAGCAAATTTGGCTGTTGGGATTTGACTTGATGCTAACCTGATAAGCGCTGCCACTTGCAAGACTCGTCGCGAAGCTGAAGCTACCGTTGGCTGTGAGCGTCAAGTCATCAGCTCCATTGTTCTGCAGCACGACCGTGCCCGTAAGGCCAGATGCGGTGCCACCAACCGTAAAGGTGGTGGCGCTAGCGGAAGAGCCCGAAGTCGCAGAATCGCCAGAACCTGATGAACTACAGGCGGTAGGGGCAAAATTTATGAGTGTTACGGCTGCTAGTATAGCAATGCGTCGTGTGGCGTGCATCGACGTGTCTGCCCCTTTCTCCCTGGAGCGTCGATCAGAACATAAACCAATTCTCAGATATCACGGCCGTCCCGGAAAAGTTATGTCCCATAAATAATTCACACCGCTCAACGCCGTGCGGCTTTTCCACTTGCAGCGGATATCGACGTTGCCGATAATTACCTTAGACCAATGCCTGAAATCAAGATCAAAGACTATAAAGCCGGCAACACCGTCATCATACAGAACGCCCCCAACCCCGGAATTTTCTACCTGGTGCGCAAAGGTGTGCTCGCGATCGATACCGAGCACCGCTTGAACGACAAGGTGCTCTCGCGCTTCGAGGCGGGCGACAGTTTTGGTCTCGTTTCGGCGCTCACAGGGCACCGATTTCTCGTGACCATCTATGCGACAACCGATGCGCAGGTGGCCGAGATTCCCGTTTCGATGATCGGCGCGTACCTCAAGTCGCAGTCAGACCTTGCGGTGAAGATGCTGCGTCTCTATTCGCGCGAACTGAGAACCATTCAGCTGCACCTTTCGAAACTCGACGCACCTGAAGACCGAAATATTACTCCCGATATTCTCTACAATCTGGCGGGCAAATATATCGAGTGGGATAAACCCCATTACGCAGCCCGGGCGCTCAAGGCATACATCGACTGGGCCGAACAAAATGAAGGCGTCTACCTCGATCTGGCGCGCACACGCTTTGAAGAGGTGAAAGACCACTACAAAGAAATCGACTTTACCGGCAAAACAACCGCCGTCGAACAAGACACGATGCTGTTTTCTGAAGGTGAAATGGGCAAAGAGATCTTCGTCGTTCTGTCAGGCTCCGTAAAACTCATGAGGATTGTCCGCGGTGAAGAATTCATCATCGATGTGCTCGGCCCGGGCGAGCTTTTCGGCGAAATGGCCTTTATCGAAGACGCTCCCCGCATGGGTACTGCCGTCACGACGCAAGATTCGCAGCTCATTCGCATTTCACCGCAGCAGCTCGTTTCGAGTGTGGCCGAAGGTGTGTTGCAGAAGATCTTTGAGAACATGGCACGGCGCATCTGGTTCTCGCACCAGCGCCTCATCATCTTCAAAATCGGCGACCCGCTCGTGCGCATGTATGCGTACCTCTATAACCTGGTGCGCAACCAGAACCTGCGCACGCGCGACAACAGCGCACAGGACAAATCATATAAATTTGCAATTACGCTGAACGAGCTCAAAACTCTCTGCGGCATTATGCGCCTCAAAGACACGACCGAAGCTTCGTTTCGGGCAAACGACAACCTGATCGTCGAAGAAGATGGCATTACGATCAAAAGCCGTAAGCGCCTTGCCGACCAGATTCAGTATTACCGCGCCAAGTCGGGTCAGATTATCGCAGAGACCAAGTAATTCAAGTTTTGCGCAGCAAAACTTGAATTACGGCTCCTTCCAGGTTGTGCGCAGGTCGAGTGAGAGCAGCACGATCGACGCGTTATAAAAGTCACTCACCGAGCCCAGATAGAAGTAATACCAGCGGTGGCTGACAGTGAACGTCAGCGGCGCGGCAATCGTGAAAATGAGTGAATTCGCGATTTCAATGCGGTGTCGCCAGAAGCCCGCATAGGTGCGCGAAGAGAACGAGTCGAATGCGAGTTTATACTGCATACCGGGGTAGAACTGCCACAGCGCTCCGATGTTCGATTCAATACCCCAGTTAGGGTCATTCACCGGGTCGAGAATTTCTTTTTCAAGACCACCACCCAGCCTGCCGGTAAAAAACTTCCATGTAAATTCGGCGCCCACTGTTTCTCGCAAGAAACTCGGCCTCAGGCCGTTTACCGGCACGACGACCGTGTCGATTCGGTTTTTCTGGTAAGGTCTGATATACCATTCTGTATTGTAGGTGTATGTAATGTCGCCGCGTAACAGGTTGCGCACAATCTGGTCTACCTGCCTGACATAGAAAATATAAGGATTAAAAGAGAAAGAATGGCGGCGGTTGTAGACGGTAAAATTCACGTCGTTCTCCAGGCCCCACTTAAAATACGAGTCGATCGGCTGCCCGGGGGGTGTGTCGATGCGGCTCGTGTTTGCAACTGCACCGGTTTCGTAGATGTTCGAGAGGTTAAAAGTTGTGAGAAAGCGAAACCTGCTGTCCGCTTTTGCGTCGGGGTCGGTTACTCCTTCTTCGACCGTGCGCGTGATGCTGTCGCTGAGGCCCAGCCATTGGTTCTTGTGCTTTAGCCGTGCATTGCCCGCCGGTATAGCAATTTCAAAGCCGCGCTGTGTCGCGCAGACCCGGTAATGCACGTCGTCGCGCAGCGGATAACCCGTTACACTTTTATCTGTCATGCCTGAAAAAACCAGGCTACGCTGCTTCAGATAGAAGGCTTTTAGATCTGAGCCCCGCATGCGAAACGTGAAGATGTCATAATCGTTTTGTACCGCGTAGCGAATGTCGCGCGCCCGCGAGATGAGCGGTGTGGTTTCTATATCCACATCGTCGTTCTCGACAAATGCCACGTCGCAGCCGAAGCCATCTCTGAGCGTCGCTGCAGCAAACTGGGGCGTCAGTTTGAACGGGGTAAAGACGAGCTTCTTGGCCTCTGAGTCTTCGGCTAAACCATACCCCTTTTGCCAGCGTGCAAGTCGGCGTTCGAAAGTCGGAGGCAAATTCAGCTTCTCATCGCCTGCATAAACATCGACGATCTCGCGGTCGCTCAGAGTCCAGACTTTGCCGCGTTTTGCCAGCTCAAGCCGCATGAGCGAAGTGCCGTTGGGCATCGCGACGGCGCGCCGGCCGTCGGGCAGTTCGATCATGCGAATCGCCTCTTGCCCGAGCCGCGTATCGGCATCACCGCCGCAGAGAATCATGTCGACCTGCGGGTTCTTGCTCAAGAATGCGACCGCGTCGCGTATGGGCAAACCGCTTAGCACGATGAGCAGATCAGGTTTAGCGGCTGCAGCTGCGGCAATTGCCTGCGTACCCGTTGTCAACGGCGGTTCAAGATGCAGGTCGAGATATTTCGCCTCGGCGTAGTTGACGAGCGAGCGCGTCGAGGTGAGCCCCACAGCCGCAATGCGCAGGCCGCCGCGCTCGATTACAGTAAAACTGTCGAAGAAATGATTGTTCTCTCTGTAGATGTTCGCTGAAAGAAGGCGAATACCACGCGCGCGCCTGATGTAATCGAGACTCTCGGCGCCGATGTTGAGGTCGCCGGCCGACACGAGGCCCGCATCCAGCCGCAGCATTTGCAGGTAGTCAGCAGTCAGCGAGCCGAAGCTGAAGCGTGAGAGGCGACCGGGAAAGAACGCATTACCCAAATCGAAATGAAACGAGTCTTTTTTAGCGTCGCGTGCCTTTCGCAGATAGGCGGCGGTGAGCAGCATTTCGTTTTCGTCATATTTCTGGTCGAGCGGAAACCGCCCACCCAGATTCGCGGTGAGGTACACCGTGACTTCGGCCGGGGCTGCCTGCAGAGAGTTCAGGCAAAAAACGCAGAGCAAGAAGCGCTTCATTTTGTCGCGGGTGATGGTGTCGCAGGTTTCTGTTGCTGCCTGGCTTCATTGGCTCGAAGTTCGGCCACCTGCCGCCGCAGCTCGTCAGCCTCTTTTGTCTTTTCGGCAAGCCGACTGCGCATTTCTTGCAGCTCTTTGGAAAAGTTGAACTCCTTCTCGGCGGCTTCTTTGCCGAGACGCTCTTTTTCTTGCGCCGATTCGAGTTGTAACTTCGTCAGTTCTTCTTGCAGCTTGCGGGCGTCTTCGGCAGACTTTCTCGCGAGCTGTTCGTTCAGCGAGGTGAGCTGTTTTATACGACCACCGCTCTCGGATTCAAGAATGCCGATTTTTTCAGTGAGGTTGGCGATGCTCGTTTCGGCCTGTTTCAGCTGCGCGGCCCGCCGCTCGAGTTCGGCGATCTGCTCGGCCTGCATCTTCACCTTTTCGGCTCTGCTCAGATCGTTGAGTCGCGTGAGCTCGAGGTTCTCGTCACGCAGCACCTGGTTCTCGCGTTCGAGCAGCGCCGTTTTTTTCGTCATCAGCGCGCGTTCGGCAGCGATCTGCTCGGGCGACCGGTCGCTGCGGGCAAAGCTGATGCATTTCACCAGAGCGACGAGGCATAAAAGGCAGAGCGGCAGGGCTTTCATGGTCAGGCCACCCCTGCAAATCTGAGGCGGTGCGTCGATGAGGATATAGAACCTATCTCTGGCCGGCCGGCTTCGCACTGTCTGACCGCCCGGTCATAACTGATTGACGCGGTGTGCAAAAGTCAGTTTTCTGCCGTTGATCCGCCTTAAAGAAGGCGAAGAGGCAGAATGCAGACAACCGCGAAAAAATCGATTAAAGAAGCCATGGCAACCAGCGAAACGATTCGCATGTTCAAATGGGACTGGATGGAGCGCCTCTCGCATGTGCACCCTGCGACCCCGTTCGTCGTCTACATACCCGTTGTTGTCGTTGCCATGTACTACGCCTTCATGCAAGGTAATCTCGAACCCCTGATGATTCTGGCCTATTTCGGCCTCGGCATCTTCATCTGGACTCTCACCGAATATCTTTTACACCGCTTTTTCTTTCACATTCCACAGACGAACCGCGTCTTCAAGGCAATCTACTTCTATTCTCATGGTATTCACCATGACGCTCCCAACGATGCCACCCGCCTCGTGATGCCGCCGAGCGCGAGTATTCCGCTGGCGATCTTATTCTACTTTCTTTTCGAAGCCGTTGGGGGCACCTATTATCTGCCCATCTTTGCGGGTTTTATCACCGCGTATATGGCGTACGATTTCATTCACTTCGCCACCCACTTTTTCAACTTTAAATCCGCATGGTTTCGCAAAATCAAAGAAAACCACATGCGCCACCACTTTCTGACGAACAAGTACAACTTTGGCCTCAGCTCACCGCTGTGGGATTACGTGTTCTTCACCATCTTTCGCGGCAAGGCAAGCCTCGATACCGACGGCAAAAAGCCGGTTTAAGGCTCTACAGGCGCGTCGTCACTTGACGCGCCGATTCGCACCAGTATAATCGGCCATGCGCAAATTCATGGCATTTGCATTCGCTGTGTTTTTCCATAGCTATTGTGAAAAACCCTCGCCCGAGCGCTTTTTCTCTGAAGAAGAGAAAAAGGCTGAACTGGTCATCAAAGAAGTCTACCGCGACAACGAAAAGAGCTCGCATATCATTCTCATGAACGGCGCCGAGAAGCCGCATTTTCACGATCGCCATAGTTTTGAGGTAACTCTGGTGAAGGGTGAAAATCGGCTGAACGTATCTGGCCAGACCGTAAATCTTGTACCCGATCACAGGGTGCGCGTAGAAAAGGGCACGCTGCACTGGGCCCAAAATACCGGCCGGGGCTATTCGATCTTGAGTGTCAATTTTTATCCCCCGTTTGACGGCAAAGACCGCCGTTTTCAACTGAACTGAACCCAAAAAAGAGCGGGGCAACCGTTCGCTCAGCTCGAATTCCATTTTTTAACTGACGTTATGTCCCATCGCTGAACGGTGTATCGCGGTGCCCGCTGCACCGCGCTTTCCAAATTGTTATGGCTGAAAACGACTTCGCGCATTTGCATTTGCATTCAACGTATTCGTTGCTCGATGGCGCGATTCGCCCAACCGATTTAGTCAAAAAGGTCAAAGAGCTCGGTATGAAGTCGGTTGCCGTTACTGACCACGGCAATATGTTTGGTGCGATCGAATTTTACGAAGCCGCCAAAAAAGAGGGTGTGAAACCGATTATCGGCTACGAGGCATACGTTGCACCGGGTAGCCGCTTTGAAAAGCGCAACCAAGAAGACCTCGTCGACGGCCGCGCATACCACTTGATTCTGCTCGCGAAAAACAAAGCAGGATATAAAAACCTCACGAAGCTTGCATCGAAAGCGTACACCGAAGGCCTCTATTACAAACCCCGCATCGACTATGAATTGCTCGCGCAGCATTCAGAAGGTCTGGTCGGGTTAACTGCCTGCCTTGCCGGCGAAGTCAATCGCCTCATCTACCGCCAGCAGATGGATAAGGCGAAAGAGCTTTCGGGCCGCCTCAATGAAATCTTTGGGCAGGGTAACTTCTTTCTCGAGATTCAGAACCACGGTATACCCGAGCAGATCGAGGTTGCCAGGGGTGCAGCAGATATATCGCGGGCATTGAACATACCGCTCGTGCTCACGAATGACTCGCACTTTCTCACGCGCAATGACCAGAAGGCGCAAGAGGTAATGCTGCGCATTCAGATGAACAAGAAGATTACCGACCCACTCGAATTTGGTTTCAACGACGAGTTTTATGTCAAATCTCCGGCTGAAATGGCGCTGCTTTACCCCGAGCTGCCGCAGGCGTTCACCAACACGCTCGAAATCGCCGAGATGTGCAATTTTGATTTCGAGTTCGGGGCACCGCTTCTGCCAGATTTTAAGATTCCCCCCGGTATGTCGCTCGGCGATTTTCTTGTGGCTGAAACGATTGCAGGGCTTTCGCGCCGCTTCGACGGCAACGTCTCGGCGAAACACCGCGAACGACTGCAGTACGAGCTCGATGTCATCAAGAACATGGGCTTTGAGGGTTATTTTCTGATCGTCGCGGATTTCATAAACTACGCAAAGCGTAACGGTATTCCGGTTGGCCCGGGCCGTGGTTCTGCCGTCGGCTCGCTGGTGGCCTACTCGCTCGGCATCACCGATCTCGACCCCCTAAAGTACGACCTGCTGTTCGAGCGCTTTCTGAATCCGTCGCGCAAAGAGATGCCCGATATCGATGTCGACTTCTGCCGTGACCGCCGCGAAGAGGTGATACGCTACGTGGTCGATAAATATGGCGAAGACCATGTTTCGCAGATTATTACCTTCGGTACCCTCTCGGCCAAGGCCGTGATCAAAGACGTCGCGCGGGTGCTCGGCATCGACTACCAGATTATCAATGCGCTCTCAAAAAACCTGCCCGATACACCGGGCATTTCGCTCAAAGACGCAGTTGCAGCCACGCCCGAGATCAAGAAATACTTCGACCAAGGCGACAAAGAACGGCAGCTCTATGCCATCGCGCAAACGCTCGAGGGCATGCCACGCAACTCGGGTAAGCACGCAGCCGGCGTCGTGATCGCGCCGCAACCGCTCGATGAGATCGTGCCGCTCGCAAAAGATTCGAAGACCGATTCAATCGTTACCCAGTACGACATGACGCTCTTGCCGAAAGTCGGCCTTGTCAAGATGGACTTTCTCGGTTTGAAAAACCTCACAGTAATTCAAACTTGCGTCAAAGAGATTGAGCGCCGGCACGGCGTCGTTCTCGACATGTCGCGGCTACCGCTCGACGACACCAAAACCTACCAGCTGCTGACGCAGGGCAAAACCCGGGGCATCTTTCAGGTTGAAAGCACGGGTATCACGAAGCTCTTGATGCAGGCAAAGCCCAAGGCATTCGAAGATATCGTGGCGATTATCGCGCTCTACCGCCCAGGCCCGCTTGAGTCGGGCATGACCGAAAGTTACGTTAAGCGCAAGAACGGCGAGATGAAACTCGAGTATCCGCATATTTCGCTTGAACCGATTCTGCGCGACACGTATGGCACGTTTGTCTATCAAGAGCAGATTATGCTTGCGTCGCAGATTATCGGCGGCTTCACTCTCGCCGAAGCCGATACGCTCAGAAAAGCGATGGGCAAGAAGAACGCCGAAGAAATGGCGAAGATGAAGGCAAAGTTTGTTACCGGTGCGAAAGAGAAATCTTTTCAAGAGAAGTGGTCGACAGAACTTTTCGACAACATGGCCGAATTTGCGAAATACGGCTTTAACAAGTCTCACTCGGCCGCCTACGGATTAATCACCTACCAGACTGCATACCTCAAGACGAACTACACAATTGAATTCTTAAAGGCTTCGATGGATGCCGACATCGGCGACACCGACAAGATTATCGGCTACATCAACCACGCAAAAGAACTCGGCATCGAGGTTCTGCCCCCCGATGTCAATGAGTCAGACGTGTATTTCACGATTCTCGACGATAAGCGACTTCGTTTTGGTCTCTTGGGAATCAAGGGTCTCGGCGAAGCTCCGGCGAAGGCGATCGTCGAAGCGCGCGCAGCCCTGGGCGGCAGGTTCAAGACCCTCGCCGACTTTGCCGAATCGCTCGACACCAAAACGCTCAATCGCCGCCTGCTCGACGCGCTGGCCTTCTCGGGTGCAACCGATTCGCTGGGCTATAACCGCGCTGCGATCGTGCTTTCGGCCGATGAAATTCTGAAGTTCGCGTCATCGGCGCAGCTCGATAAATCATCAGGGCAGGTATCGCTTTTTGGCGGCACAGAAGAAGAGGCCGCGCGGCTGCAGATACAAAATACCGCCGAGTTCTCTGATGAAGAAAAGCTGCTTAAAGAAAAGCAAACTCTGGGCCTCTACCTTACCTCGCATCCGCTCGACCGGTTTGATGAGATGGCATCGCATATGCGCCTCACCAAAATCGCCGACCTCGACGACGGCTCGTCTAAAGATCGCCGGGTTTCGGTTTTGGGTGTGGTCGATTCGCTGCGAACTGTCACCTCTAAACGCGGTGCATTTTATCTGCTGAAAATTACCGACAAGACGGGCCAGATTGAAGTGCGTATTTTTCAGAATATGTTTGAGCAGGTCAAACCGTTCATCAATGAAAACAGTTGTGCCATCTTCGACATTCGCGTGCAGGCTTTTCGTGAAGAAGAAGTGACGACCATGAATTATTCGCTCGCGGGCGTGGTGCCCGAGACGAAGTTCAGCGAGCGGGTCGATAAGTCATTGCATCTCTACCTAAATGTCAAAACCGCCGCCGATCTCGAAGCCATGATTGGCAAGGTGAAAACAACACTGCGCAAATATTCCGGCAATAATCCGGTTTATCTATACTGGCGCGAGGTCGAGGGAGGCCCGTTGCAATCGATCAAGGCGCACTCGAGTTTTTGCGTGAAGTATGATAAGGCACTGTTAAAAGACGTCAGCCAGCTTCTGGGCGAAGAAAAGTATGCCCTCTTCAAAGTTGGCGGCGTCATGGAAGCTGCGAAAGCCGGCGTTTCTTAAAATTTTACCCGTATCGCCGCTTTGTAGCTATTCGAGACCGAAGTCTCTTCGAATGTGGCGCCGGTTTTTTCAGCACGTCTGCGAAGTGTTTCAGCGCCTTTGCCGCTGTGGTTCTTGCGGGCTTTTGATTTTCCGGTGAGCGAGATTTCGAGACCGGCGGCATTCATCTCAATTTGCCAGACAGCGCTGCCGGCGCCATATTTAAGGTTATTGTTGCAGAGCTCTTGCAGCATCATACAAAGTTCGAGCTTCACTTCATTAGTGAGTAGTGCCCTGCGCTCTATATTCGCCCCTTCTTCGCGGGTCTTGTTCGAGATACGAATATCGACCGGTCGTTTCGCCATCTGGTAACGGCGCAGCAATATCAGGTTGATGCCTGAAATAAAGTCGTCCATAGCCAGCTGAAGGTCTTCGAGAAACAAGAGTTCGGTGCGCAGCGAAGCAATGGTACCCGCCACGCGGTGGTCGAGCCGCTGAATGTCTTTTTTAATCCCCCGCGCGCGCATATCTTTCACCAGCGCCTCAAGCCCCAGCTTGATGTCCGTCAGGTTGCCGCCGAGGCTGTCGTGAAGATTGGCCTCAATTTGTTTTCGTTGGCTCTCGAGTGCTTTGCGGCTGCTCTCGAGCCGTTCGTGCATGTCGCTGTTGTGGCTTTCGAGAGCGGCGTGCGCGTGAGCCAGCGAGCCCGACTGAAAGAGCGCAAAGAGCGCGAATCCCATAGAGAGAAAACTGCCGGCTACCGTATGCGTCGCAAAGAGATAAACCGCATAGATAGTGAGCGCAAAGAGAAAGAGCAACCCCGTGCCGAGTAATCTCGAACCGGGTCGACGCGCGCGTATGGCGATGATCGCGCTGCGCATACAGATGATCGCGGTCAGACCGCCGACGCCGCCGTAATAAAATACGTTATAGCGCATAAAATATACCGGGGATAAAAATACTGCAAGCACCACGAATATCGCCGCGTTCGCCCAGAAAATCAGTCGCAGACGCGCGCCGATAGTGCCCGCATAAAGCCGCCCGGTAAATTCCATGACGAGCGGTGGCAAGAGGTATGCAATGATCGAGGCTATGCGTGAATGCAGCGAGAGTTCAACTTCGGGCAAAAACAGACTAATCGACTGCTCACCGAACAAGAAGGCAAGCAAGAAATAGTTGAGAGCCAGCAGCGCAAATACAAATATCGCCCAATCTTTTCGCGTCAGCACAAAAAGAAGCAAGTGGTAGAGCATAATCGCAAAGATGAGCCCGATGCAGAAGAGATCGATCGCGAGGTAGCGCATACCATATGCCTGCATCGCTGATGCGTAGCCGATCTCGATACCCGCCCGTAACCCGCCCTTGTAGACGAGAAAGTTTGCGACTTGAATGACAAGATCGAGCCTGTCGTCTGCCGCGCGAAAAAATATCAACGCCGAACGCCGCATTGGCTTGTAATCTTCGGCGCTTTCACCGACCTTGCCCGCTTCTGCCAGGAGTTCGCCGTTTACATATACCCGGTAGCTCGTGAGCGGTGCGGGAATTCTGAGCGCCACCCGTTTGCCGTGTGCATTGAGTCTGCACCGCAGGCGGTAGGTGGCGTAACCATAAGAGCCCAACTCTTCGGCGGCGATAATCTGGTGGTTCCAGATGGTGACGGGCTGCATGATGAGGTCGGGTTTTGCCGCGCCGCTTTCGAAATCTTTGGGCGACAGCAATTTTTTCCAGTAAAACTGCCACGGATAGTCATGCAGCCTGATTGCATCACCCGCATTCAGGTCAATCGTCGGCAGTTCTGTTGCCGAAGCCGCGATTGCCGATGCAGAAAACAACAGGCCGAACAGAAGAAAAATCAGCTTTCTCAAAAATAAACGTGAGAAAAGATGCCTGGCAGAAAACGACACATGTCGAATCTGCACAGGCAGCGAATCGATCAACCCCTATTGTGAACGCGGCCGACCAGCTCGGCGCGGTTATGCACATTGAGCTTTTTGTAAATGTCTTTCACGTAACCGTGCACCGTCGTGGCGCTGAGCCGCAGTGCCTTCGCGACCTGCGGTATAGTTTTGCCGGCGACCATCAGGTCGAGCACCTGTTGCAATCTTTCAGAAAGCCCGAAATCGGGCGATTCATGCCGTTGCGATTTGAGCGCCGTCATGACCCTCAGCGCAATCGTTGGGGTGAGTATAGCTCCCCCTGCTAAAACGGTTTCGATGATCGACTTGAGCTCGCGCCTGTCTGATTTGAGCACATAGCCCACTGCGCCGTTTTCAATCGCTTCGAGAATGAGGCTGTCAGAATTCATGTTGGTCAGAATCACAATCTTGCCGGCATAGCCGCCGCGCGTGAGCTCGCGTGTGAGGTCGATGCCGGTCATGCCCGGCAGCATCACGTCGAGCAGCAGAATCTCGGGCAGTTTATCGCTGTCTTCTTTAAGCAGCCCCTCGGCGCTTTGCCACCAGTCGATCTTTGCCGCTGGCAGAAGTTTTTTCAGGGTAAAGAGCAGGTTGTCTCTGAATTCAGAGTCGTTTTCGACGATGCCAATATGCATAAGGTTTGGTGCCGGGTTTCTCTCAGCGGTCAATAGTTATTGAATTTGTATATCCCCCTGTTTGGGGGGTTAGAAGTCATACCCCGCGCCGAGCAAAAAGTAGGTGCTAAATCCCTGGCTGTTCTGGAAAAATCTTCCTTTGGCAATGGCGCCCGCGACCACCGAAACATCGGGTGTAAGGCGATAACTGAAGGTTGCGCCGAGCGGGGCGGGGGTGAGGTCACTCACAAACCAACCAGGTCGCAATTGCATACTTTCTGCTGTAATAGCATGTCATCTTGCTCTTCTAAAATACCGGGCGCGACGGTGATTGCAAAGTGTAACCTGCACGGCATGTGGAAAAAATCTGTGGCGGAGACGCAGTAACACCCGGTTAAGTGTTCAGGCGAACGCGTTTGCTGCATTCGGTTTCGGCCTCAGCATCGCCCGAAAAGCGGCAGATCAGCTGCCCGTTCTTGTATTGCACGACGAGATCAACCGCATCGCAGGCTTTCACGGTGTAGGCGCTCGCGATGAGTCTGTCGTCTGCGTGCGTTTCGGCCCAGTTTTCCGTCACGATGATCGCGATGCCCTGGCCGTTCTCGGCGATATGGTAGCCATGGGTGATCTGGTAGACGGCCGAAGCGCCGGCATTCTCGTCGCGACGCCAGGTTTCACTGCGCGCGGTATGTTCGAGCTTTACGCCCCCCAACAATTCGTAGAGTTCACGCGCCAGAGCGACCAGGTCGTCTTCACTGAGTTTGCGAAAAACGGAAATTTCCACACGACAGATTCTCTTGATGCGCCTCGTGGGCTACCCACAATTTGAGGCCAGACACCCCCTGAACAGGGGGGCAGAAATCAGAATATCACCCGCGCCGTTTATTTTGCCGAGGCAGTACCGTATCGGGCCAGAAATGTGCGCACGATTTCTTTTCTGAACGCAGCTTCGGGGGCAAAGCTCGGCGCGCCAAAGAATACCTGTGGCCACCAAACGCCGCCACCGATTAGAGAGCCGAAGACTGCCGAGGCGAGCTCGAAGTTGTCGATCTTGAGCCGCTTGTCTTTGCATGCGGCCTTTAAGA
The DNA here is from genome assembly GCF_000266885.1 of Turneriella parva DSM 21527. Taxonomy (NCBI): domain Bacteria; kingdom Pseudomonadati; phylum Spirochaetota; class Leptospiria; order Leptospirales; family Leptospiraceae; genus Turneriella; species Turneriella parva. The sequence continues at coordinate 1,572,621 of NC_018020.1, forward strand.
AAGGTATCACGCTGCCGTCAGGGTCATGCACGCTGCCAATTACCTGTTGCGTCAGCTTGTCATTGCGGCCGAGAATTCCGAACAGCACGCGCATCATGCCAACCCATTGCGGGTTTGCCAGGTTCATGAGTTTTTGTTCAACGAAAGCCGCAAGCTGTGACTCAAGGCTCGCCTTCGGGTTGTAGGTGATGCGCGGCGTTGCCTTGCAGTCGGCGTTTACCTTTTGCAGCACTGCCTGTAGCAGCAGCTCTTTACTGGCAAAGTAGTTATATACCGTGCGCTTCGAAGCATCGGCGCGTTCGGCGATGCGGTCCATGCTGGCGAGGTCATAACCCTCTTCGATGAAAACTTCGATAGCAGCAATGAGGATAGAGTCGCGCTTCAGGTCACGGGCCGCTGCCTGCATGCTTTCCCTTTGTGAGCAACAGAATGCGCCGTACAGCCGATTGCACACTGCACAGGGCAGTACAAATGCTGTCGCCGGCTTCTTTCGCCCTGCGATGGGCCCACGTGACTTCGGCAGTTTTTTCGGAGTCTGCGAATAATTGTTGACAATGTAAACTACACGGTGTAGTATATAAACAAGGGTTCATGAAACAACCCGGGAGATGCAATGTATTCAGCGACGAAACAACCAGGCCTGCGCGACAGGTATATAATTGTGGGGCTTATCATCTTGAGCCTTGTGCCGTCTCTGGCTGGTATTGTTCGTGTGGTGTCGCTTGCCGGTGGCGAAACAATCAATGCCGACAATGAGCGGTTTCACGCAGCGCCGCTGCCGGTTATTTTGCATATCGCGGCCTCGCTGTTCTATTGTCTGGCGGGGGCTTTTCAGTTTGCGCCGGGCTTTCGCGCGAAACACGGCAACTGGCATAGGCAGAGCGGCAGATTCATCGCCGCAGCGGGCCTTGTTTCGGCAATCACGGGGCTCGTCATGACGCTCACATATTCCGCGGCGGCGAACGACGGCCCCGCGCTGTTCTATAACCGCTTGATCATAGCGCCCGCAATGGTGGTGTGCCTGCTTGCGGGTGTTTATGCGGTCATGAAGAAAAATCTGCAGAGCCATGGCGCATTTATGCTGCGCGCCTATGCATTGGGGCAGGGGGCGGGCACGCAGGTTTTTACTCACATTGGCTACATGCTGCTTGTTGCAACACCCACAGGCCACAGCCGCGACGCGATGATGGCGCTGGGGTGGCTTATCAATATCGTAATTGCAGAGTGGATAATCTGGCGCCGCAGACGGCGCGGCCTGGGCAGCATCGGTTGACATGAGCACAGCGTCGAGTTTGCTGTCGAACCCCTTGCTCTCAAGATGCCCGATGATGCGCCTGTATTTCAGCTGCTGAGGCCAGATGTAGCGATTGTGGTGATGAAGACGATTGCGACACCGAAAAGGCAGCGTATTGTTACGTGCAATGAGCTCTCACAATTTTCTGAAAAAGAGCCCGTTTCATTAATTCGGTAATTTTACAGTACTATCTTATCTAGCGGCAATTGCACGCCTGCCTTAAACAGCACATACATCGATACGACAAAGCCGAGATAGATCACCAAGACGCCGAGACTCAGATATTCGGGTAACGGCTTCTGGTTGCCGTGCAGGTATGCCCGTCGCTTGAAGTAGAGGCGGTAGATCGCAAACGAGAGCCCGAAGCCCATGACGATATCGGCAATAAAATGTTGCTTCATGTAAAGCGTTGAAATAGAAACGAGCGCCGCCATGAACCATGCGATGATGCCGACCCGCGGCCGGTAATGGTATGCGATCATCGAGGCAAAGAAGGCGTTCGCCACGTGCAGGCTCGGAAAACAATTCACGGGTTTGTCGAGCAGGTAGTTGAGCGCCGTGCCCCACCACAAGAATTCAGATTGTGTGAGAATTTCAGGTCTTGGGTAGCGCGCCGGCATCACAATAAAGATGGCGACCGAAATGAAATTCACCATGAGGTAACCCTTCGCGACGTAATAAAAGCTAAACTTGTCGCGCACGATGAATACGGGTAGAAATAAAAAGACATAGACCATCGCGTAGACGAGAATCCAGGTGTGGTTGAAGGGCAGCCAGTAGTCGGCGGCGATTGCCAGGTTAACAGCGGGCCGGTCGTAGAACAGGTGGTTGACGATCACATAAGGGGGAAAAGCTACCAGTAAAACGATAAATCCTATTTTGGTATTTTGCCACAGCGCGGCGAGGTCATCTGTATCTGGAAATTTCATAGAGTGTGGGGATGTCTAAAAAGTCGCCGCTCAGGCGTAAACTCGCCCTTTTAGACATTACCCCGTGTGCAGAAAATTAAAGGGTCAGAAGAACGTGCGCACGCCGACGCCGACGACACCGCCCACATTGTATGGGGCAAGCGCTTCGCGCATCATCGCGAGGTTCACGCCGGCCTCAATATACACGGCCCAGTCTTGTGTCATGTAGAGGTCGACACCAAAGCGAATGCCGCCGTTGAGGCCGCTGGCTTTCAGGCGCGCGTCGTATTGGTAAGTCAGATCGAGCATCGTGTACGGGCGGGCGATGTTCTTGTAATAGCTGCCGGTGAACATGAGGCCGCCGGTGAACATCCAGAAAAATGCATAGTTCGATGTCGCAAAGCTGCCGCTCGGCTGGTCGCCGGGAAGAGAGCCCGTGATGCCGCCGTGCAGGCGCAACCAATCGGCAACACCGATCTGCAGGTGGCCGCCGAGAAAGCCATATTGCCCATACGTGCCGGCGCCGAAGCCAAACGCAGTTGCATCGAGTTGAGGATTTTCACCGCGAGGCGGCAGGCTCGCTGGCGCCGAAGACGCCGCAATAGTGCCCGCATCTTTCGCGGCATTCTTTTGTGCGAAGACCATATTTTGCGCCGCCAGCAGCAGGCATGCAAAAAGAGTCAGGGTTGTTTTGAGTTTTCTCATGTTGAACACTTGTTCAACTTCAAGAAATGGCGTAAACCCCAAAATCACGCGTTTCGACATTTTCGTTGGGGTAGGGAGTCCATGATGTTTGCGCAGCATACGGTCGTACCTGTTCATGCAAAGTATAACATTTCCTTGAAAACCTCGGCTTGCTTTGCGTAGTGACTGCATGGGACAGACTGCTAAACTGATCTTCGAAGGCAAAGAGTACGAACTGCCCGTCGTTAAGGGTACCGAAAACGAACTCGCGATCGACATTTCAAAATTGCGCGCGCTATCGGGGTTAGTGACCCTCGACGACGGCTTTGTCAACACCGGCTCAACTCTGAGCGGTATCACATTTCTAGACGGCGAAGAAGGTATTCTGCGCTACCGTGGTTATGACATCGCCGAGCTCGCAGAAAAGTCAACGTTTCTCGAAGTTGCATATCTTCTCATCTATGGCGATCTGCCGCGTAAACCCGAGTTCGACGCATTTCGCGAGTCGATTACGCGCCACACGATGATCCATGAAGACCTCAAGCGTCTTTACGATGGTTTCCCCAAAGATTCGCATCCGATGGCGACACTCGGCTCGATGATCAACACACTCTCAGGGTTTTATACTAAAGAAGCGAGTGACCCGCTCGACCCGGTCGGTCGCGAGCTTTCGATTCACCGCCTGCTCGCAAAGTCGCCGACGATTGCGGCATTCTCGCACAAGAAGTCGATCGGGCATCCGTTTATGTACCCGAATAACTCGCTCAGCTATGTGGCTAACTTCATACAGATGATGTTTTCGGTGCCTGCAGAACGTTACGAAGTTGACCCCGTCGTCGAGCGTGCCCTCGATCTGTTGCTGATTCTGCATGCCGACCATGAGCAGAACTGCTCTACATCCACCGTGCGGCTTGTCGGCTCGTCGCGCGCGAATGTCTTCGCGGCAATTTCGAGCGGCGTCAATGCGCTCTGGGGGCCGCTGCATGGCGGCGCGAACCAGGCGGTTATCGAAATGCTGCAGCACATTCAGTCTGAAGGCGGCAACATCAAAAAATTCGTCGAGATGGCGAAAGACAAGAACTCGTCGTTTCGCCTCATGGGTTTTGGCCACCGCGTTTATAAGAACTTCGACCCGCGCGCGAAAATTATCAAGAAGACGTGCAACGAAGTTCTGCAAAAGCTGGGCGTTAAAGATTCGCTGCTCGAAATCGCGATGCAGCTTGAAGAGGCCGCGCTGAAAGACGAGTATTTCGTCGAGCGTAAGCTCTACCCAAATGTAGATTTCTACAGTGGAATAATCTATCGTGCCATCGGCATACCGACTGAGATGTTCACGGTCATGTTTGCCCTGGGTCGTATGCCCGGCTGGATAGCGCAGTGGAAAGAGATGATCGAAAATCCGTCGGCGAAAATTGGCCGACCGCGGCAAATCTACAACGGCAGTACGGTCAGACCGTTTGTGCCGGCAGAGAAAAGAGGCTAAATCAGATCAGAGACGCGCTGAACGCGCGTCTCTGATTCTTATTATTTATCAGCAGGTTTTACTTTGGCGATTGTGTCTTGAACGAGTTTCTGCGCCTGTGCAGTGACTTCATTCAGGTTGTTCACCGCGTCGTTGACGATAGTTGTCACGCGGCTCACGAGTTCGTTTGCGTTCGCGCGAATTTTCTGTGCGTTTTCGTCGCTTGCCGCTGCGCCTTTGTCGACCAGGGTTTTAACTTCTGCTTCGAGCGTTGTCAGCGTGCTCTTTGCCGCGTCACCGAGACCTTTTACAGTACCGATTGCGAAATTAACAATTTGTTGAATTTGTTGTTCCATGAGTTCCTCCAGAAAAAGTGTGAGGACATCTTTTGTGCGCCGCACAAAAGCGTCAAGCAGTATTGCGTTTGCAACGTAATGGCCGTTCAGAAGATTCCAACATCTCTCATGCGTTTGCCGCCGGCGTGCCTTTTGCATACATTGCTGCGATGGTGCGGTATCTCTTGCTCACAATTTTTCTGGCTGTTGGCGTACTCTCTGCCGCCGCGCCTTTCAGTAAGACTTCAAAGATAGAGCTGCGCCCGGTCTTTCACCGCAAATTCACGCAGCCTGTCTATGTCGGGGCGTACCCCGTCGCTGCGAGCGATTGCATCGAACCCTACGCGGTTGTCGAAAAACCCGGCATCATTCGCCTAGAGAGCCTCAAACGCGCCTGTGGTCAGGTGTTGCTCGATATTCGTGACAGGGTGCACGACGGTTCGCTCGAAGAGGGACTGCTCGGGCTGGCCTTCGCGCCCGATTTTAAAACATCACGCGCGTTCTACATCTATTATTCGGCCAGCAAACCCAGGCGCACGATACTTGCCCGCGTGCATGTCGCTGAGGGCTCAAGCAAAGCGAATACAGACATTGAAGAATTGCTCTCGGTACGCCAGCCTTATAGCAACCACAACGGGGGTATGCTCGAGTTCGGGCCCGATGGCTACCTTTACATCGGTGTCGGCGACGGTGGCTCAGGCGGTGACCCCCGTGGTTATGCGCAAAACCTCAGTTCGCACCTCGGCAAAATCCTGAGGATCGACCCCCGCACAAAAACCGGGTATAAGATTCCTGTCTCTAACCCGTTTTTCAAATCAAGCGGCGACGCCTACAGTGAGAAGCGCGAAATATTCGCATGGGGGCTCAGAAACCCGTGGCGGTTCAGCTTCACTCCCGATGCGCGCCTCATTGTCGCCGACGTTGGCCAGAACGAATATGAAGAATTAAGCTTTGTCGGGCGCGGCGAAAATATGGGTTGGAACCTTATGGAAGGTTTTCACTGCTTTAAGCCGGCAAAGAACTGCATGCAGAAGAATCTGAAGTTGCCGTTTTACGAATACGACCATGGGGTGGGGCAGTCAATTCTCGGTGGTTATGTCTATACGGGCAATGCGCTCGCCACATTAAAACAGAAATACATTTTTGCCGATTCGGTATCGGGCCGTATCTTCGCAATCGACTACCAGGTCACCGACCCACGTGCAGAAACGCTGATTCAAGCACCGGGGTTATTTTCGAGCTTCGGCCGCCTGAGAGACAATGAACTCGTCATCGCCGAGCTGCAAACAGGCAAGATCTACCAACTCGTGCCGACCGCACAGGTAGGCCAGAAATGATACCCGTTGCGTTGAGTATTGCCGGCAGCGACTCGAGCGCGGGCGCAGGTATACAGGCAGATCTCAAGGCCTTTGCCGCCTGCGGGGTTTATGGTACGACGGCGATCACGGCGATCACGGCGCAGAATACGCTCGGCGTCGATGCAGTCGAAATACTTTCTCCCGAAATTGTCTATGCGCAGATCAGGAGCGTCTCGGGCGATCTGCACGTCTCTGCCGTCAAAACCGGTATGCTGGCGAATTCAGAAATAATTCAGACTGTCGCACGGGCCACCAAAGATTTTCAGCTGCCGAATCTGGTGATCGACACCGTTATGGTTTCAAAAAGCGGGCATCGATTGCTTGCCCCAGAAGCAGAAGCCGCGATGCGCGAAGTGCTGTTGCCGTTTGCCACGCTGATCACTCCCAACCTGCCCGAAGCAGAGGTGCTGACCGGAATCAAGATCACGAACACAATTGAAATGCGCGCAGCCGCGCAGAAACTTTTCGCACTTGGGGCCCGTAACATCTTAATGAAGGGTGGCCACCTCGACACGCCCGACGCAATCGACATACTTTACGACGGCAAAACCTTCATGGAAATCTCAGCCCCGCGGGTCGAGACGAATTCAACGCATGGCACCGGCTGCACGCTCTCAGCTTCGATCGCTGCCTATCTCGCGCAGGGCGAGAAAATTTCCGAAGCGTGCAGAAAAGCCAAGGCATACTTAACCCAAGCGCTGCAAAACGCTCAGCCTTTGGGCCATGGTCACGGCCCGGTGAATCATTTCTGGTACTTACGCAACTAATCTGCGCGCTACGCGCGCCGATTAGTTGCGTATCTGAAAGTCGTAGGTAATCTGCTTACCGTCGCGTTCGAGTTCGATCTTTACAGCAGGCGCAGTTTTGATCGCCTTCCACAGGTCGAGCATGCGCTCGGTGTCGTTGAGACCGTAGCCGTTGACCTTCTTGATAATGTCACCGCTTTTTGCGCCGAGCTTGGCAAAGACGTGGTCGTCATTTACCCGAGCAATCTTGTAACCTTCAATCTTGCCATTCACGAGATGTGGGCCAAACTGTGCACCTTCGTAGATTTTCGCTGGGTTACCCAAAATATTCTTGTTCACTTCTTCGCGCGAGATGACTTTCGAGATAACCTGCCCGCCACCTGCCACCGCGGCCGGCGCGGCGGCATTCGGGTCTGCTGCTGCCGGTTGCTGTGCCAAATCGGTTGTCGACTGGCCGATCTTTAGTTTGTACCGACCCTGGCCCATGCGAATCCAGATATATTCCTGGGCGATCGAGACCACAGAAGCAGATTGCACATTGCACTCACATTCTTTACGCTTACAGAATGACGAGGCCATGCAATATTCACGAATACCTTCACCCTGCACTTCGATCAGTGCCCGGGCAAATTCGGCGTTGCCTTCGAGCGTGGCCGTCAGTTTAAAGGGTTTTGCAGGTTGGTCTACAACGGCTGCAGCCGCAGCTGTACCGGCCTCACCGGCGCGTTGAAACAGTGCCCCGCCGACTGTGATCGTTGGGTCTGAAAACATCTGCTCTGACTGCGTATTCTCTGCAGTCGCCTGTCTCGCCGGCGGCAATGGCGTCGCCTTGCTGACTGCATAGAGAGCTACCGAGTGGCCGATGCGGGCGAGAGAAAGACCAAGAATGACGGCTGCCCCGGCGTACCACCACGTGCGGCTATAGCGAACGCGCGACGCCAGGCCAAGAGCCAGTTCACGAAAATGCTGCGCGCGGCGTTTGAGATCTTCGGTGTCGAGATTGCGAAGGTCGGCGATTGCCATGGAGTTCAAAATCCGTAGCCGCGCACAGCGCGGCTACGAAATTATGCTATTTTCCGCCTTCGGAGTATTTCTTCAGGCTTTTCGCGTATTCACGCGCTTCGTGTTTTTCTTTCTTGTCCATTTCGTCGAAGTCAACGTCAGCTCCGTCGAAGTGTACGTCGTACATGTCGGTCAAAACTTTCACTGCATCAAAGAAAATGACAACTTTCTCTGTGTTCGCTGTGGGCTTTGAGCGCAGAACCAGTTTCGTCAGCACCAGATTTTTGGTTTGTGGGTAGGTGTCGATGTCTTGTGGCACGTTCGCGGGCACCTTTGCTGACAATGGCCTCCAGCCAACGAAGTTGACCGAACCCATTTTCAACACATGCGTTGAACCTTTCCAGTCCTGTACCCACGCTTCGAGGGTGTAGTCACTGCCGCGACCGAGCACCCAGACCGAGAGCGCTTTAACTTTGCCGGGTAGCTTCAGACCAGGAATCTCCTGAACTTTTGGCTTGTTGTTGTCGTCGAGCTCGTCGATGACACGGTAAATTTTCTTCGAAGCCGGTGGAGTCAGTGCCACCACGTTATTGCCGGGGTAGATAAACTTAAAGCGCACACCGAGGCATTTTTTGTTGGTCTCGTCGTGCGCGAGGTTTTGTGGTCGGCAAGGGTTATTACCTTCGCCTTTAATGGCCACTTCAGGTGAGTTCCATTTTTCACCCTTTGGTGGCTGGCCATCGGCCTCGACCACCGCGGGAATCGCCTCAGGGTCACCAGGGCTCACCGTAGCAGTCCATTGTTCAGCTTCGAAACCCTCGACCTGAACCGAGCGCAGTTCCATGCCGTCGGTGTCATCACCGTTGAGTGTTTTAAGAGCGCTGCTGCTCTTGATAGCCGCGCCGCCGTTGATGGCGACAAACGAGTACAAGAGCGGCAATGCCGCGAGTACAGAGTATTTGATTACAGTACGCATTTTGATCCTCCCTGATCTTACCAGTTGTCTTTAATCTTGCTGCCGGGATATTCGCTATCGCTCATATCGGTTTTCACGCGCAGATCATCGACGTAGAAATAGAAGTCGCCCCATGATTCGTGTGGGTCGCATTCCACATAAAGTGAAACAAAGTGCAGGTTCTTGTCGAGCAGCGCGTGGCGTGTGCTCTGCGGCAGCCAGCCTGGCACTGTGACAGTATGCTTGCGCCAGCCGAAGTAGTCGAGCTTACCGAGTTTCAGTTTGTGCAGGTTGCCGCGGTAGTCGCGCAGCTTCACGAACAGGGTGTGGCGAAAGTTGCGGCCAAGAACCCAAACAGAGAACTGGCGGCCGAGACCCTTGATCAGATATTCGTGAGGGGGTTTGATCTCGACGCGGTCGAAGCCACGCTCTTTAAAGAAGGTCTTCACGCCCAGAACGTTGTTCGCCGTCTTGGGGTCTTTGAGGCCGTCTTTGAAGCGTGTCTTTTCTTCTTCAGACAACTCTTTCGGGTTGAAGACATCTTCAATGGGCCCGAGCTGAATCGTCTTTCTCACCTTAGTAATACCCAGGGGAGTCGTCGAAAATGCGCGCCAATCTTCTGCCGATTCGAAATCGTTCAGCAATACGTCTTGCACGTCTGCCTTTTTGCTCGCTTTTGTGTTCGACGCGTCTTGCGCGATCAGCGTTGCTCCGATAAATGTTACGGCCACCGCCGTAACGAGCAGTACTTTCTTACCACTGCCTGTCATAAGTTCCCCCATATATCTCTGTTGCTCTCAGCCTTGCCGAAGGTTATTTGTATTTCCCGCCGGCGCATTTGGCCTGAAAAGCCTAATTTACTGTTTGTAATATCGGTAAGTAGGATGTACTACTTAAACGCTTTCGTTTGCCCGACGACAGCCTGTTGCCCTGAGCCCAGAGTTATGTCTCTCCACGCGAAGTTGTCTTTGCGCATTTTCCAGATAAAGCCGTCGATAACGTAGTGCGTAATCTGCGGCACTGAGAGCAGCGGAACGATGAGTGTCAGCCAGGGCGACGCAACTGCCAATTCGGGCAGGCTTCTGTGAAACAAAGCAAATAATGCGGAGTGATCCCTTTCATGCCAGACCCAAACATTCCAGAAACCTTCTTCTATGTAAGCGAGAAACAAGAGAAAGGTAACGAATAATGTGACATAACGAACCTGAAAGATCTGCCTGCGGGCCGTTGGCGCAGAAGCAGATTTTTTGTTACCCCAAAACCAGACGAGCGCCATATACGGTATGCCATGTGAGACTGCGTTAATCGCCGTAAACGCAATATCTGAATTGAAGTGCACGATGCCGACGTACCATGAAAGAAACGTGCCCAGAATCAGCAGGTTGCGCGGCAGGTTGAGCAGCCGCGTTGGCATGCGGGTTGTTGCTATGGAATTCCCGAGCTGTCCGTTGCCCGGTCGTCGCCGCATAGCTATGGATTTCCATAGCAGGGAAGTCTCTTTTGCAAGGTAGGCGCCAATGATCAATACATAGATAATAAACAGCACACCCCGAAATCCAGCATCTGCTAGATAATAAAAATCACCTTTCATGAACCAGTTGAAATTCTTCTCACCGGCAAGGTGCCAGTCAGCCACCGGATAAAACGTCGCGGTATAGATCGCCAGCGCGTCGATGCGGCGTTGCCATGCGGGTGGATTTTCGTCACGCGAGTAGACACGCATGAAGCCATATTGCTGTCTCGCGAAATGAAAGACCGCCAAATATGCCATGACGCGCCAGAAGACCATGGCGCCTGCCGAATAGAGCAGAATGCAACCGACGAGTACGGCGAAAGGCAGCAAGAACAAGAACGTGCCGTGCCGCTCGCGTGTTTCGGCGTCGAGGTACGTGCGGTAGAGACTGCTGTAGACATGCGAGACGTCGACCCCCATGACGAGCAACGCCCAGCTTACGACCGTCATGGAGTCTGGCTCAGAGAAGAAATCTTGAAAGACCAGCGTGATCGCGACGACGATAAAGGGCACTGCGAGAATAAACACGCCGTCGGCAAACGGCGAGTATATCCACGGTTGTGATTTTTTCATTTCACTTTGGCGTAAAGCGCCAAAGTGAAATCAGTTCAGCGTATCGCATTTCGCCCCGCCGACGAGCCGCACCTTGATTTTTTTCACGGCCCCGTCGGGTATTGCGCGCCACTGTGCTTCGGGAAAAGCACACGTGTATTTCTTATCGGGCTTTTTGATTTCACTGAGAAAAAGATTATACGCTTCGCTGCGACCACCCTCGCGCTCGCAGCCGACGCAGCTGCCCGAGCGAATGTTGACCGCAGGCCATGCGACCTGGTCGTTGAGGCCGCCTTTCGCTGTGATGTCGCGCTCATGGCCCCAGCGGTTCACGCGGTAGTAGCACTTGTCGCTGTAGACCGGTACGCTCTTATACTTGGTTTTGCATCGGCGTTCTTTCTTGAATGTGCCGTTGCCCTTGTCGACGCGCACCATGTCGCAGGTCTCGCCATCGGCAACCTGGTTGGTTGAGCTGACTTCGCGCTTGCGAATTACCATGTAGGCATCGAAAGGCATTGAACTGCACCAGGCCGACTCAGACCGGCCTTTGTACGACTCAACTTTGACCACACGCTCCCAGTTGTGGCTGTCAACTTTCACCTCGACTGAACGCGAGATAAAAAAGCTCGAAATCAGCGCCACTAAGCCAACGCCCACGGCTCCGCCGATATAATACCATTTCTTCGATTTCGGTGCCTCAGGTTCGGGTGCTGCGCCGCTGAGGCCTGCCTTCTGGGCTTCGAAATCTTGTTTCGCGTTCGCCCGAGAATCTGTCGCGAAGGCCGAACCTTCAGCAGTCGCCTGTTCGCTACGGAGCGACACCGTCTTGGCATCTTTCATGGGCGAGCCGCACTGAGTACAGAACTCAGCTTTTGCGGCGTTTGCGGTACCGCAGTTACCGCACTTCTTGTCGGCGCCCGTGTATTCGTGGTCTTCGACGGCAATTGCCTCTTCGTCAGAGGGAAAATAACGCGCATTCGCGTCTTGCGCGGCGCCGCAGCTGGGGCAGAACTTGTGCGTAACCCCCAGCAGTTTTTTGGTGCTGCAGTACTTGCAGTCCCACAGCATTTGAAACGTACCGGCTTCTTCGACACGGTCGTATCCCGGTGGGGGGCTGCCCGCCGGTTGGCCTGGATTATCGGGTATATTGTCGAAAGCGGGTTTCCAGCTTTTGTCATTCGGGTCTTGTGGGTTCTGCGGTTCGTTCGCCATGGTATGATAATGATACGGTCTGTTGTGATGTCAATAATTTAGAATCGGATTTTTGGAGACGCCCAAGATGGGCGTCTCTACGTGGCGCATGCGGTTGATTCTCTTCATCGTATTTCTGACGGCCGGTGTTATTTATCCATGGGGTCTGCGCGGCCACCGGGTCACCGCGCACATTGCAGAGAAGCACCTGAACGACAAAGCGCGCGCGGCGGTTGCCTCGCTGCTCGGCGGTGAAAGCCTCGCGCGCGTGGCAAACGAGGCAGACCACCTGCGCTCAGATTCGCACTTTCAGTGTGCAGCTGCGTTTCACTATGCGAGCGTCGACGATGGTGAGACCTATAAGAGTTCGGTGAAAAGCCCCAAGGGCGACATTGTGCGCGCGCTGATCTATTTCGAAAAAATTCTGCGCAGCAAAGACAGTTCGCAGGCCAAAAAACAAATGGCCCTCAAGTGGCTCGTGCACCTCATTGGCGACCTTCACCAGCCCCTGCACGTGGGCCGTAGCGGTGATCGCGGTGGCAATTCAACCGAAGTTGTATGGTTCGGCAAAAAAACCAACCTGCATAAAGTGTGGGATTCAGAAATGATCAACGACCAAGAGCTGAGCTACACTGAATTTGCCGATTTTCTAGACAAAGGTACGGCTGAACATGTGACTTCGCTGCAGAACGGCAGTTATGCCGACTGGGCCGATGAAGCGCCTGTTGTCCGCGCCGATATATATACCTGCCACGGCAAAGATGGCTGCTGCAAAAACCAAAATCAAAAATGCCGCGATAACGCCACGGGCTTCAGCGGCGATTCTGATTTAGTCGCAAAACTCGAATATGCCTATGTCGAAAAGCAACGCCCACTTCTCGAACGCCAGCTCTACCGCGGCGGTATTCGTCTCGCGGGCGTTCTCAACGCCATATTCACCGGTGCTGCATCACCGTCAGAGAAACTCGCCGCAGATTTATTCAAAGACAAGAAGGCTCCCGATACTGCAGCATCCGATTGCTTCGACAAAGCCATGGAAAAGCGCTGAAAAAAAATGGCGCGGCAGATCAGCATTCGTGAGGCATTGCAAAACCAGCAGCACGCTCCGCTGATCGATGTCAGGTCTGAAGGTGAGTTTGCGCAGGGACATATTCCCGGTGCGATTTCGTTGCCGCTCTTCAACAACGCTGAACGCGCCGAGATCGGCACTCTCTATAAACAGCAGGGACAACAGCCGGCGATTCTACGCGGCCTCGGTATCGTCGGTCCCAAGATGCAGCAGCTCGCCGAATCAGGCCTTGCGCACGCGCGTGACGGCCGCATTGCAGTGCAGTGCTGGCGCGGCGGTATGCGCTCCGCCTCGGTCGCCTGGCTATTCGAGAAAGTGGGATTGCAGGTTGATACGGTAGTCGGCGGCTATAAAGCATTCCGCAGGCTCTGTCTTGAGCTCTTTAGCACTCCGCATGACATTCTCATTCTGGGTGGAAAAACAGGCACACGCAAGACACAGATTCTGCAAGAATTGATCGCCCAGGGCGCAAATGCGATCGACCTCGAAGGCATGGCGAACCACAGGGGGTCAGCTTTCGGCTCTTTTGAAACCGTCGAACAGCCGACGCAAGAGCATTTTGAGAATCAACTCGGTTATGCGATCTTGCGGTGCCATACCGGCCAGAAGATTATCGTCGAAGACGAAAGTATGCTGATCGGCAGGTTGCACATTCCCCAGCCGTTTTGGCTGCAGATGCGCGCCGCCCGAGTCATGGTGCTCGAGTGGCCTCTCGAAAAGCGGGTGCAGTACCTGTTGCAAACCTACCAGATTGATCCAGAGAGATTTCGCAAGGGCCTTACTTCTATACGAAAGCGGCTAGGTGACGATCGTTACCAGCGCGCCCTTACCGCGCTCGCCGAAGAGCGTTTTGATGATGTCTGTTTGCTCGTGCTCGATTATTATGACCGCGCTTATGGTTTTGGTCTGAGTAAGCGCGACCCTGCGACCGTTCAGTATGTTTCAGCTGATGATGTGAATAATCATTTGCGTGCGGTCATGGGTGAAGAAGTCAACCCATGAGCATACGCCTCACCCAGTACAGCCACGGCGCCGGTTGCGGCTGTAAAATTTCACCATCAGTACTGGGGGTTATCCTCAAAAACAACATGGCTGAGCCTTCGGCGAATCTGATCGTCGGCAATTCAGATCGGGATGACGCGGCGGCCTATTTGTTGGGCGAAGGGCAGGTGCTTCTGTCGACCACGGATTTTTTCATGCCGATTGTCGACGACGCGAAAGACTTTGGGCGCATCGCCGCCGCCAATGCTATTTCTGACATCTACGCCATGGGTGGCCGGCCAATTATGGCGCTGGCGATTCTGGGCTGGCCAATCGATAAACTTTCTGCAGAGGTGGCCAACCAGGTCATCGTGGGCGCGCGCGAGGTTGCTTCGCAATGCGGCATGACGATTGCCGGTGGTCACAGCATCGATGCACCCGAACCGATTTTCGGTCTTTCGGTCAATGGTCTCGTCGCGGCCAAGAATTTGAAACGTAACTCTACCGTCGAGCAAGGCGATCTCTTGGTGTTGACGAAACCGCTCGGCATAGGCATGCACACGACTGCGATGAAGCGCGGCGTCTTGAATGCTGAACACCAGGGTCTTGCGATCAAAGAGATGCTGACGCTGAATTCGATCGGTCGCCAACTTGCAGAATTACCCGCGGTGCACGCGCTGACAGATGTCACGGGGTTTGGCCTTGCCGGCCATCTGCTTGAAATGGTGGCGCCGCGAAATCTTGCTGCCGAGATCGAGTTCGCCGCGCTGCCGCAGCTGCCCGGACTCGAAGGTTATTTTAGTGCGGGCGTGATACCGGGTGGCACAACACGAAACTTCAACAGTTTTGGCGATCGACTCGCAGGCGTTGATGATGCTTTTCGCCGCGCGCTTGTCTGCGACCCGCAAACCTCTGGCGGATTGCTCATCGCTTTGGCGCCTGAGGCTTTGGGCGCCGTCAGAGCGCTGTTTCAAGAAGCCGGCATCGCCGGGCGCTGCCATGTGATCGGCAAAATTACCGCCAGTGGTGTGAATGTGCGCGTTCTTTAAAGTACAATCGGTGCCTCGTGACTGACGTTGAAATCATGACCATCGCATTTGCCGAAGCTCAAGAGGCTTTCAGTCGAGGCGAATATCCCGTTGGAGCAGTTTTGCTGCGCGATGGTGAGATCATTGCAAAAGCTGGTAATCGCTGTGTGGCTGATGTAGACCCGACGGCGCACGCAGAAGTGCTCGTGATTCGCGAGGGGTATAAAAAGCTCAGAAGTGTGAGTGATTGCACACTTTACACGACGCTTTTCCCGTGCCCCATGTGCGAGAAGACCATTGTCGAAGTGGGCATTCGTCGTGTCGTCTACGGCGCAACCTCGTTCAGGTGGATTCGCGAGCACAAGTATGTGCACTTGGTGCCTGAAGTCGAAGGACCCGTCATGCAAACCGAATGCCGCGATCTGTTTGAAAGACGCCTCAGAGAGAATGGGCGAAAGGATATTCTTGATTTTGAACGGCAAGCAAGACAGTGAATGCCTGAATATCAGCGTGGACAGCAAAGCATAGGCGTTGCGATTTACAGGTCCATTCGCGACACAGATCGATACGCGCCGTATGAGCTTTTGTTCAGCAGAGTTGCCGCCGGCTAACTCGACGCCTTGAGCGGGGCAACCCTGATTTCCGCAGCGAAGTTCTTTTGCGACGATGGTGCGACATAAAAGATGATCAGAGAAACAGTCACGATCGACGGTTTCTGGTGGATCGTGACGCAAGAATCTTGCTCGCGGAAGTTAAGCCAACTAGCAGTGATTAAGTGTTGCGGCCGCCATCATGGGCATATACGCTCTCGCCGTTGACCAAGAAGGCTCATACGAAATAGCCCCTGTTCAGGGGGGTGAATGTGATTTTTTTTGTTCGTCTCTGTAACAAGCAACACGCAGCCCGTCCGTATGCGGCAACATCTCTTCCATTTCTGGCAGGTACTTGTCAATGTCGGCGTGAACTATGCCGCATTGCAGAGCGAGCAAAAGTTTGTCCAGATAACCAACGGGATTTGCGCCTACTCCATTGTGGGGCTTTTGCTACAACTGCCACTCTTCATTCCCTTTCTGCCAGAGAGCGGGCCGCTACTCGTAATTTGTTTAATCTCTCTGGTTGGCATGAGCCTTACTTTTGTCTTCAATTTTTATGGCTTTCTGCGGGCTGCCACATTGAGTATGCATGCGATCGCCACAGTCACAATGGCCACAACTGCCGTTCTGCTCGGCCGCGAAGGTAATGTCCACTTCATACATCTTTCCGTATTGCTTGCGGCCGCGATAGCGTATCCGGCGCGCTGGATGAAGACGATAATCACAGTTTGTGTCGTATCGCTGTCTGCCTTTTTCTTCATAGAATTTTCAGCCCCATCCTGGGAGCCGATGCTTATTCTGCCCAAGGAATTTTATGAACTGTTTCGAATAACGGGCATATCCACTTTCGTTGCGGTTATCGTCAGCTTTTCGGCATTTTCGCAAATCGTCTTGCGTAGCACCGAGAAAAGTCTCCAGGCCGAAAAAGACAAGGCTCTCGCCTCGCAACGCGCAAGCGAACAACTAAAAGACGATACTGAAATACTTAATGGTCTTTTGCGCAGCCTGAACGAAGATATGAACCTCAATGTCGTCATGGCCAAAGTGCATCGGTACGTAGCCGAAGCATTTGGACTCGATTGGTATATACTATATGGAGTGTCACCAGATAAGCGCAGTCTACAGATGCTTTTGATGCACGCTGACGACTCGGTCTCAGAGGCCACGCGGCAAAAGACGGCAAGAGTTAAAATCCCCATAGACAGAGGAATTGGCGGTCACGCGCATGCGATTCGCACGAAAAAACCGCTATATGTGCCTAATCTAAAATCACCCCGTATCATCAAAGCCAGCGCACCTGAAGAAATTGCAAATGCCGAAACCTACGGCCTGCAATCGACGGTACTGCTGCCGTTAGTATTAAGAAATGAATCCGTCGGATTGCTGAATTTCTCCAGTCGGCGAAAAATCGTACTGTCCCGCAACGAAATCACGCGCCTCTCCATCATAACCGAGCAAATTGCCGGTGTGATTCACAGTTCGCGTCTATTTGAAGAAGTTCGGGCAGAACGCGAGAAATCCGAAAAATTGCTGCTCAATATTCTGCCTCAAGATGTCGCGGTCGAGCTCAAAGAAAAGGGTTACGCCGAACCGGTCCAGTTTGAGGCCGTGAGCGTCCTCTTCACAGATTTTGAGGGTTTTACGAGAATCGCTGAACATATGTCACCCAATGAACTTGTCAAAGAACTCGACGCCTGTTTCGGGCAGTTTGACAAAGTTATCGAGCGCCACAGGCTTGAAAAGTTGAAGACCATAGGCGACAGTTACATGTGCGCGGGAGGCGTTCCGAGACCTGGCCCAACGCATGCAATCGATTGTGTGCTTGCGGCTATGGAAATTCGCAGTTTCATGATGCAGATGCAGGAGATCAAAAAGTCACTTGGCGAACCATATTGGCAGTTGCGTATCGGCATCCATTCGGGGCCACTCGTCGCAGGCGTCATTGGAGAAAAAAAATTCGCTTACGATGTTTGGGGTGATACGGTCAACACCGCGAGCCGAATGGAATCCAGCGGCAATCCGGACAAAATTAACATCAGCGGTGCGACCTATGATCTTATTAAGGAATATTTTGACTGCGAGTATCGCGGCAGAGTCAGCGCCAAGAACAAAGGTGAAATCGATATGTATTTCGTCATAGGTCTAAAGTCCGAATACTCGCGCGACCCCGACTGCCGCGTACCGAACGGAAAGTTTTGGGCCAGCGTCTCTGATATCGGTATCCCGGCTACAGTGACTGCCTAGCAGGCTCGGGAAAAACTCTCGAAAAAGTAAAAAGCCCTCACGCAGTTAAAGCGGCCCAAACAGCCCGCTTTACGCCTTCGCGGCGTGCTGGGCGGCCATGGTCTTGCTCTCGCCCATGCGCCATCGGGGTCTTGTTTAGCTGGCGGTCGACTAACCTGACAACTGCCGCATCGCGTACATATACGCGCCCAGCGAAACGGCTGCGCTGGTGCCGAGGCGTGAGCGGCCGATAGCCGTCGCCTTCATCGCGTCGAAGCTGATCTTCTCGTCGCTACCGGGTACAGCCAAGGTCTTGAAGTGGCCCTTGAGAAAAGCGTCGTAGCCCGCCTTGTCTTCGACGTCGAAAGCTTCGACCTCAAGCCGCGGCACGCTGCGCTCTGCGCAGACCGACTGAAGCCGGCTGCGTACAGAGGCCAGCATCGCGGGCGCAAAAAGCTCCCACGCGTTCGAGAGGCCACCGCCGATAACCACGAGGCCGTCGATCATGGTCACCGCAGTGGCTATCGCATCGCCGAGGGCGCTGCCAAGATCGGCAAAAGCTATCGCTGCGGCGTCGGTGTCGCCGGCGATTTCGCCCTTCGCAATTTGGAAAATTTCTTTTGCTTTCAGGTCATCGCGGTAGCCGATCTTGCAGTGTTCTTTGTACACGCGGCGCAGCGCGCGAATGCTGATGCTCTCTTCGATGAAACTTTGCGGGTAGAGTGGGTTGCGCATCAGCCACACTTCGCCTGCGGCGGAGTTATCACCGGTATGTAACTCGCCGCCGCGGGCAATGCCGCCGCCGAAGCCCGTGCCGAGGGTGAAACCGATCAGGTTCTTGTACTGCCGCGTGCTGTCGGCGTGCACGAGGTGCCGGTTCATTTCAGGCAGAAATCCCCCCAGTGCTTCGCCGTATGTGAACAGGTCGCCGTCGTTGTTGATGAAGACGGGCACACCGAACTGCCTGGCCAGCATCGGTCCGAGGGGAACTCCCCCTCTGAACGCGGGCAGGTTGCCGAGGTCGCCGATGATTCCCTCTTTATACCATGCAGGGCCGGGAAACGCAAAGCTGATCGCTGCAGGCTTCTGTTTCACACGCTGGCTGATCTCAGTGAAACCGGCAAAAAGGGTCTTGAGGCATTTGCTCAGATCGTCGCCGTGCGAAGGAAACTCAAGCGGCTCGGTGATCGGTTTGCCGCTGGCCATGGCTGAAAAAGCGAACTTGGTTCCGCCGGCATCGAGCGTCAGCACGACGCGCTCATCTCTCTCAAACGGAGGGGCGATATGCATCCTATGCGGCATGGTGCCTTCTTTCGTTCAGCGCGAGCAGTGTGATGTAGACGATGCAGGCTGCGGGCACGACGAGCGCCAGCACTATCGAACCCCGTTCGCTGATATAGCCCATCACCGGTGGCAGAATAGCTCCCCCCGCGATCGCGCTGATCATGAGGCCCGAAAGTTCATTCGCGCGTGTGGGAAAAGCGTCCATGCCGATGGCGTAGACCAGCGGAAAAATATTGGCAAAGCCGAAGCCGATCAGCATCGCCGCAGCGAAGCCGAAATACCCCGTTGCGGTTGCGAGCAGCACCAGGCCTGCGAGCGCCAGAGCGCAGCAAACCAGCAGAAATGCTGCCGGCCGAATTCTATTCAGCACCAGCGTACCCGCAAAGCGACCAGTCATCAGAGAGAGAAAAAAGAGACCCGTACCTGCCATGCCAAAATCGGCGAGGCGAAAGCCATATATTTTTTCGAGTATCGTCGGCAGCATCGAGCTGATACAGATCTCGGCACCGACGTACAGAAAAATAGCGAGCACCAACAGAGCAACACGCCGGTGGGCGAGCAGCGCCACACAGGCGGCGACCGTTGCGGCATTTTTGGTCTCACCCTTGCTGCTATGGAAAAACAGAGCCAGCATCGCCACCAGCGTACCCGCGCCGAAAATCGGAAACACGAGCTGCCAGCGGTTGTCGAAATAGCGGTAGGCCAGAATCGGAATCAGAGGAGCGCTGAGCGTGCCGATACCTTTCACGAACTGGCCAAAGGTCACGTTCTGCGCAAATTTGCCCGCCGGCGACGCTTCTTGCAGCAGCGGGCCGCCCGCAACCTGCAGCACCGTGACACCGGCGCCGAGTAACAACACTGCGGTTAGGTAGCCTGAATAACTTGTGAGTCCCATGAGCGGTGTGGTGACGCCGGCGAGCACAAGAATCAATCCGCCGAAGGCGACTGGCTTTTTGCCTAGATTGGCCTGCAGCACCCCGACCGGAATCGACAGCAAGCCGAACATGATGAAGCCCGCGAACGCAATGAAAGATGCCTCGAATTGAGTTATCTGCAGGTTTTCCTTAACTAACGAAACCAGCGGCCCGATCAGGTCGCCGAAGCCCATGACGAGAAACACCAGGTAGATCGGTAGAGTGCGCATTAACTACCTCCGCGGCCAGGAAATCGTTTGATGACCTTTTGGTATTCTTTCGAACCCTCGCGCAGAGTGCGTTTGAACGTCTTGTAATCCACTGCATAAAGCCCGAAGCGCTTGTCATAGCCTTCGAGCCATTCGAAGTTATCGAGCAGCGACCAGAAATAATAGCCGCGCACATCGTAGCCTTCTTTCATCACCTCTGACAGCGCATAGAGATGCTGGCGAATGAAAAGAACTCTCTGCGTGTCATTCGCATCGGCCAGCCCATTTTCGGTTATGATCATCGGCACCCCGATATGCGCGATGCGTTTCACGGCATAATAAAGGCCTTCGGGGTAAATTGCCCAGCCCATATCACTCTTGGGAAACCCAGACATCTGCAGACGGCTGAACATGGGTGTCTTGAAAGGATTAAATATCGCCGCGGTTCTCGTATAATAGTTGATTCCGAAAAAATCCATCGCGCGCACGCCGTCGGTGTCGTTGAATGAATACGAACCTTTGAACGGCAGGCTGATGTTGTACCGGCCGGACTGAAAAAACTCGAGCATAGCACCCATCCAGAAGCGCTCTTCGTGGTACGCTGCAATCCAGTCCATGATGAACCAGCGATTGAAGGGCCTTGCTTCGAGCACGGCGATAATCGCGCCCACCTGGTGCTTCTGGGTGTATGAGGCTTTCTTAAAGCTTTCATAGGTGCGAATATGGCCCAGCAGCATATTGCGCGTGACTTCGCAGCTGAGTAAAAAGTCAGTTTTCCCGGGGGGAAATCCCCCCTCGAGGTACCCGCTCAGCGGATACAGATTGAATTCGTTGAACGTGCTCCAGTATTGCACCTCGCTCTGGTATTCGCTGAACATGCGGTTCGCATAGCGCAGCCAGTATTTCAGATTCTCTTCTTTCTCAAAGCCGCCTTTTGCCGTGAACCACAGCGGGTCAGTGAAATGGTGCAAGGTAATCATCGGCTCGACGCCACGCCGCTTCAGTTCACGAATGAGGCTGCGGTAGTGCTCGATTGCCTTCAGGTCAAACTTACCTTCTTCGGGTTCAATGCGGCTCCACTCTATCGAAAACCGGTACGCATTGAGACCAAAGTCGGCGATGAGTTTCACATCTTCTTTATAAAGCTTGTAGTGGTTCGCCGCTTTGCCGGCTACCTCACCGCGCATGATTCGGTCGCGCCCATTGGCCTGTTTGGTGCGCTCCCACACGAACCAGTTATTGTTCGTGAGATCGCCTTCGATTTGGTACGCAGAGGTCGCGGCGCCCCACAGAAATTTCTTCGGAAACTCAATCTTCGAGGTATCGATGGTCTCCCAGTCCCATTCGGGGTTGGGAAACCGCACGTTGAGGTAAATGGTAGCCGAAAAATTGAGGATTACGAGCGAACCTACGACAATGACTGTTTTGCGAAATCTTTTAAGCATGCTTTCGCTCTATTTCTGCACTAAACGAACCACGACTCGCCGGTTGAGCTTCGCCGCGTCTGGCGAATTGTGCGGATAACCGGGTTTACGCGAGCCGAATGACCGATAGCGATACCGCGCCTGCGGATACCGTGACTTCAGGTATTGCAAAATGGCAAGGGCCCGGTCTCGCGAAAGATCATCCGCAGCCCGCTCTGTTTTTGCCGCGTGGCCGATAACCTGAACGCGTGAGCCGCTGGGTATTTTGATTGAATCAAGCGACGCCTTCATCTGGGCTGAAAGAGCAGATGAAGACTGCGCAAAGAATACTTCCCAGGTGCCGGCTTCGGTGGCGGCGCGCTTTGTCGCCCCCCCGCGCGGCGGAATCGCAAGATTACCGGGTGCCATACGAATCGTCGAGTTATGCCTTAACCCAAAGGCCTGCTTTAAGACCGCGAGCGACTCGGCCGCCCGGTACCGAGCAGCGATAACCACCTGTGGCTTCGGCGATTCAAATTCGCGTACCACAAAATCGCCCCTGAACCATAACTCGCCGATCGGGGTGATTTTTGTCACGATGATGGCGTCGCCCGAAAAAAACTGCAGCCCCTCTGCCTGCAGCGTCAAAAGAGCGGGGCTGCTGAGATTCGGGCAATACATGCGGATTGCGTAACGATAAAGGCCTTTCTGCTGTGTTTCAGGTTGCACGACTTCAGCCGAGCACCTGCTGCTCATCAGCTGCCTGACATAGTTTGCGGCGAGCAGTTGATTCTCATAATTTGAAACGACCGCAGAATCGTCGAGCACGAGCTTCAGGCGCGCGCTGACCGAATCGTACATCACCTGGTCTTCAATCGCATTGTTGTGCAGGTACTGAAGCCGGTTCACCAGGGAGCGAAATTCGGCGTCGGCCTGGCGCGTCTGAATAGAAGTGCAGCCCATTACCAGCGCGATCAGCCAAGCCGCAAGCAGATATAGTCGCCCGAGCATATTTCAAGACAGCGTTGCGGTTTGAATAGCGCTGTACAGAAGAAAGACGCTTGCCTTGCCACTTCAATTATTTATCGAACCTTATGCCAGCCGCAGCGTCAAAATCATATATGAGTAACCGTGTGAAATCTGTCTTTTTATTACTTTTCATAGGGGTCGCTTTAAACCTACCCGTACGCGACCTGGGGGCAACGATCGAACTGGTCACCGTACCCAAAAGCCAGGCGGTGCAGCTCACGATTTACAATAGCGCCGATATCACGATGGTGAAAGAGTCGCGCGAGCTGACCTTTAAACCAGGGCTGAATACCATTCAGTTCTCATGGGCTGGCACGCTGATTGACCCCACTTCGCTACGCCTCACGTTTCTTGACAATAAGGGCAAGTTGACGCTGAGGGACACTTCGTTTCCCCCCGGGCGTAACGACGCGCTGCAGTGGAATATCGACAGCGAGCTCTCAGGTTCGGCGCGCGTCGAGATCAATTATTTCACGTCGGGCATCACCTGGAACGCCGATTACACCGCCATAACCAATGCGAAAGAAAATGCGATGAATATCGATGGGTTCATTCGCGTCATCAATAACTCGGGTGAAGACTATCCGAATGCCGAGGTGAGGCTCGTTGTTGGCACGGTGAACCTCGTCGAAGACATCGCCGGTTTGGCGCAGGGCAAATGGCGATACGCAGACCTCGACGAAGACAAGCGCGACCGGGTGCGCAATGGTTTCAAACGCAAAATGAAGAAAGCCGAAGCGGCCAAAGCCATGATGGAGGCAGAAGACATAATGCCTTCACCTGCGGCGCCCGCTTCTGGTTACAGCCAGCCGAAAGAGATCGTCAAAGAGGGCCTTTCAGAATATTTTCTCTTCACAGTCGAGGGCAAAGAAAAAATACCGAACGGCTGGCAGAAGCGCCTGAAGGCTTTCAGCGCCAAAGATGTGGATGTTAAAGTCATCTACCGCGCGTCAGACCGACTGACGGGCGGCTCGGTACACAAGTTCTACGAATTTCGTAACACCAAAGAAAAGGGTGCAGACCCCAAGATCAGCCTCGGCGTTTCGCCTCTACCCGACGGTACCGTACATATCTTCTCTGAAGATGCAAAGAACAATCTTTCTTACCAGGGTGGTATCTATATGAAATACGCCGCCACAGGCGATAAGGTGAAACTCGATGCCGGCCAAACCCGCGAGGTGGTTCTGCGCACCTTCACGCGTGATTTTAAACGCGGCTCATTTGTCACCGAGACCCGGTACGACAAATCGCACTATGTGAAAGAGTGGGTCGACGAGTACTTCTATGAACACGAACTGGAAAACACGCTCGGCCGCGCCGTCAGCGTCGAGATCGAACGCACTTTTCCCGGTAATTTCGAACCGGGCAAAATTTCATTCAAATACGAAAAGGTCGATTCGGCCACGATTAAGTTCTTTCCCGAAGTCGACGGCCGTGAAAAAAAGAAGATCGCATATTCGATTCGCATCGAGCACAAGGAGTAAATCATGAAAAACGGAATATTAATCATCACAGCATTTTCGCTTTGTTCGGGCAGTGTAGCTGCCCGGACAAAGCTGGTCACCATGCCACAGCGCGAGTACACGCGCATCGACCTCAAGAACCCCACGCAGACCATCGTCGAAGAAGAGCGCACGGTCAACCTGCAGCAGGGCACGAACCAGGTTGAATATGCGTTCTCAGGGGTCTCGGTCGATATCAACAGTATACAGTTTCGCCCGATCAAGACCCCCGGTACGGTGCGCGTCATCAATGTGAATTACCCCCCAGGTGAAAGCGCCCTCTTTTGGGAGGTCTATTCAGATAAAGCCGGCCCGGGGGTATTTCGTATTTCATACCTGATTTCTAACCTGCAGCGAAGTACCGCATACGAAGCTGTGGTCGCGAAAGACGAAAAGTCGCTGAACCTCAAGGCGCAGACGATGGTACAGAATGCGTCAGGTGAACATTTCGCTTCGGCAGAAATTCTGAGCGTGATCGGTAAACCCTATTCGGGCGGTCTGCAACAGGGTGAGTCGAAAAAAATTCAGGCGTTTTCGGCCGCCGATGTCAAGTTCACCAAGAAGTTCTTCTTCGACCATTCGGTGTCAGACCAGGTATCGCTGATCTATGAAGTGCGCAATGAGAAATCTGCCGGATTACCCGAAGTCATGCTGCCGAACGGCAAGGCGCGGGTCTATCAAGAAGACTCACAGGGCTCTGAGGCCTTTTTGGGTGAAGACTGGACACAAGAAACCGGCGCGGGGCAAAAGCTCGAGCTGAAGCTCGGGCAGGCGAAAGAGGTGAAGGTCAAGCGCTCTATAGTCAAGCGCAAAGAAGAGGTCGTAAGGCTGCCGATCAAAAACCACCACCAGACAATACGCTACCAGATTGAAAATTTCAAAGACAGCGAGGTGCCGCTTACCATGGTCGAGCACCCCGGCGGCGAATGGGTGATCGACGGCATCGACGTGAAAGAAGAGAGCGGGGAGCGCGATGACATCAAAGAGCGATCGTATTCTGCGGATGTTAAAGCCGAACGCATCGACCTCGACAATGTCAGGCTGCACGTCAATGTTCCCGCGAACGGGCGCGAAAAAAAGAAGCTGAACGTCTATGTACGTTTGATTCTGAAAAACCGCTGGTAAGCGTACAGTAAATTTGGTGGCAGTAACTATGAAAGCAAAGCTCACAGCAATAGCAGCGATAATAAGCATCACTGCTTTTCTGCCGGCACTGTCTGCTCAGGTGAAAGGCGGTTCGCGTGAAGACATACCTGAAAAAAATCTAACCGTACCGCCCGATGTCGTCGCCATGCCTGAAGGTGGTTTTCTGTCTGATATCGCCGGCACATGGGATTGCGGCGATTTCGGCACGGTTGTGTTGAAGCAGAAAGGTGACAAGGTTACCGGGACTTACGGCGAAGACGGAAAGATTGTCGGCATTCTCAAGAACAGCCGCTTCACCGGCACCTGGAGCGAAGCGGGCGGCACAGCCCGAGGCGCGTTCGACTTCAAAACCTCAATCGAACGCAAGACCAACCGCCCCACAAACCTGCGCGGCAGATGGAAAAACGCCGGCGAGCGCAAATGGCAACCAGCACCCTGGGAGTGCGTGAATTAGGTCGCCTTGATTCAACTGGCCCGAAGCCTTCTATCGCGGTCTAACCCACGGGCATACGGGCGTACGCCTGAAGATTTGAATCGACTTTGTCCCACGCTAGCGCGCGCTCAGCATAAGTAAGCACCTGCGGTTTGAAGCGATTTGGTTCGTCGAGGCTTGCCGCGTGTACCGCTATCAGATCGGGCATTGCCGCGAACGTAAGGTAAACCGGTGTGCCGCAGGTCGGGCAAAACGCGTGAGTCTTTATGTTGCCGCTGTCGCCAGCTATCTGCCAGTGCGTCGCTTCTCCGGTGATTAACATTTCGGCACGCGAGGCAAACGTCAGGTAAGAGCCATGCCCGGTGCCGCTGCGTAGTTGGCAATCGCGGCACTGGCAGTGGTTCTGAAATACGGGTGCGTGTTGAGTTGTGTATCGCAGCGCACCGCATGCGCAGCCGCCAGTGTAGGGTTGTGTCATGCTTGGCTGCCTGTTGAAACTGGCTTTGGTTTGGCGAAGACGTCGATGCCTTTACCGGTTTCCATCAGAGATTTGAGGCTTGCGAGCACGATTGGCCAGCCCTGCCTGATGCCCTTATCCATACCGCTGCCGGCCTCAAGGTCGTCATGCGTCACAGTTAGTTTGACCATGTCGTCGTAAGGTTCAAGGTGAAATGTGACGCGGCTGTAACTCGCTGGGTTTTCGGCCTGCGCCGGGCTTGCCCATGAGATAACGAGCCGCACCGGCGGGGTGATCTCGAGTACTTTACCGACCAGATTCACTGTGCGCTCGTCATTGGTGCGCACATGTTGCCAGTTTGAACCGGGTTTCCAGTCAGAAATATTTTCATGGCCCCAGAATTGGCGCGTAACCTCGGGTTTCGTTATTGCCTCGAATACCTTTTCGGGCGTTGACCTGATATAGGTTACTTAAATGAAGCTAGTCTTCTCGTTATCCATTTTATTCTCCTTCAAGTTCATTCTTTAGATCATGCAAAAGAGTCAGTTGTTGCCTTTCGAACTTGCGTACCCAACGTTCATAGACCTCGTGCAGCGGCACGGGGTTGATGAAATGCAGTTTTTCGCGCCCGCGCCAAACCGTTGTGACCAGGTTTGCAGCCTCGAGAATCGCAAGGTGCTGCGTCGTCGATTGCCGGGCTATTTCGAGATGCTCGCACAGCTGGCCGAGTGTCTGCCCGTTCTTCTCGTAGAGCAAATCGAGTAGCTTTCTGCGTGTTGGGTCACCCAGAGCTTTAAATACATTGTCGGCATCCATACACTATTTGCAAGTTGTGCAGATATGCAGGTAAATGACTGCATGTCAAGCTGAATGTCGAATGGTCACTAGTTCGACAAAATCAGCCAACTGCGTTCCCCTCGGGTGGTAATCGACTGGCGCTGAAAAAATTTCGCCCAGAAAGGGGGCCGCGTCTCGAAGCAGCCGTTTGTGGTCGAGGTTTTCGGGAAACAAGACGCCTGCGTCGCGGTTTTCGAGCATAAATTTGACGCCTGCCAGCACGCCGGCTGCCACCTGTATGACAGTCGCCGAATAAACGGGGTCGGTGGTTTTCAGAATCGAGCCAGTCCACCAGCACCATGGAGTCGGGTCACCCGTCAGTGGGTTTGCCGCGAGTACGAAGAGACATCCTACTTTATCTTCACCTTGCAGGCCGTGCTCGCCCGGTGTCAGCACGATACCTTGGCCGCTGGCCGGCAAGTCGCGCTGCAGGCATTCGCGCGTGTGGCGGTTCACCTCATAGACGAAATAAACGCTCGGGGCGTAGTCGGCCCGCGAAAGCAGCTTCTGCAGGGTGAAGACTTCTTCGTGTGGTATCACCATTCCCTGAATTTCGCGGTGGGGCACATAAGACCTTGCCTGGGTTTGCCAGCCGGCAGAGGGTAAAATCGCGGTGCGAGGGCGCACGAGTTCGGCGCCATCGGGCAGAGTTCGTTCGTGAGAGCCCCACGCAACCTGCGCGGGCGCGAGCGCCTCGACCAGAAAGCCGGGGCAGCTCCACGTGTTGACGAAGCTGTTCGCCGGCACGCGGCTTGCCGTCTGCGTGTCGAGTTCTGAGCAGTGCAGCGCATCGAGTTTCAGATGTCTCGCGATACCCGCAAAGTCACGGGCCGATAGCAAGCTCTTGAGTTCTATATCTTTCCGCTGGGCGAGCACATGCGATGCAATATCCTGAAGTCCCTGTTGCGCGAAGGCTGAAATGAGTCCGGGGTTCATGCCCTGATCGAACAGAACCGTGGGTTGCGCCGAGGTCGCTTTGAGTCGCGCCACGATTTCGGACATCTTTTCGTGGTTGCGGTAATGGAGCAGTACCTCATCGGCAGAACTTTCGATACACGTATTGAGGTACATGAAACCACGCGCGAGACAAACCTCGACCGTAAAAAACATGTCGCTGTCGGTTGTCAGATCGATGACGAGATCGCCGCGCTTCAGTTTGAGATCCTCACAAAGCAACGAGACGGTATTTTCCCGATTGAGACTGCGCTGCAGATATACCGCGCCCCGCTGAATAAATGCATTTACTGTATAATGGGTACTTTGGTTGCTGCGCTCGATCAGATAAACGTTATGCGGATCTATATCGACAAAGTGATCGATCAGGTGCAGGCAGCATTTGCCTACGGCGCCGATTCCCAAGATAACGATCTTCATTCTTAGCCTTTCGAGACCCCATGAAAACCAGCACACCTGTCAGAGAAATAGCGGTAATACCGCCGCAGATAGAGCTGCGCCCAACCAAAAACGGGTACATTGGCATCTTTGCCAGGTACGACTTCAAGAAGGGTACCGACATCTATTCGCACACATTTCGCGCGGTTCCCGAAGACGCTGAAATAATTCTGGTGACACCGCTCGGCGAGGTGCCTATTGATATCAAGGTTCATACTGTGAGGCGGGCCGATGGCATGCGCGATTACTTTGGCTTCGATTCATTCATGAACCATTCGTGTGACGCCAACACAATTTCGATGATGTACCCTGGCGATGCCGAAAAAATGCGGTACTACACACACGCGGCGAAAGATATCGCGGCCGGCGACGAAATTACCTGCAACTACCTGCTTTTCGACTGGGATTGCGACGGGCATTCGTTCGATTGCCTATGTGGCGCCAGTGGCTGCTTCGGCCATATCGGCGGCTTTACCGACTTGTCGTTTGATCGTCAACTGGCGTTCGCCGACGGCCTCGATGACCCCACTTTCAAACGGTTCGTTGCCGGCGCCCGCGATCAGCTCAATAAGACGAAACTGCCCGATTCTGTAATCAGGCGAATGGCTGCGCTAGGCCTGTAGAGCCGGTCAGGCTATACGGTGGTGCCTGCGGCCCTTGTTTTTCTCTTTTCGCCGAACCCGGCTTTTTAACATAGCACGAAATGGAGGATATCAGCTTCAGGCAAACGCTCTTCTATTGTTTTGCCTTTGTGCTCACCGGCTCCGCGCTCGGTGTGGTCTTTCATCGCAACCCCGTCAAGTCTGCACTTTTCTTGGTCAGCTTCTTTGTGACGCTGGCGGCAACCTATGCGCTCATCGGCGCTGAAATTCTCGCGACGCTGCAGGTGCTGGTTTATGTCGGCGCGATCATGGTACTGTTTCTCTTTGTCATCATGCTCATTTCTGTACGCGAAGAAAGTTTCGAAAGCCCCTTGAGTAACATCGGCCGGGCGTCCATCGTCACCGGTCTGACGCTCGCCTTTATCATTCAGCTCTTGCTGCTGTTGCAAATACGTTCGGGCCGGGGTGATCTGAACCCGATCGCGCAGCCGACAACCACGCTCGCCGCTGGCAAGCAGCTAACCGATACTGCGCAGGTAATTTCGGTGAGCCTGTTTCGCGATTACCTGGTTGCATTCGAGCTTGTGTCGCTGCTTTTGCTGGTTGCCGTCGTCGGCGCGATCATGATTGCCAAGAAAAACCGACAGACCCATGAATAGTCTCTTCACCCAACCGGAGCTACAGCTGCCATGAATGATTTTCTGTCGGTCAAAGCGCTCGCCGTTCTCGGCTTCATACTTTTTGCCATCGGTGTCATGGGCGTCATCACGCGCCGCAACCTCATCGTGGTGCTCATGTCGATCGAAATTATGCTCAACGCAGTGAACCTGCTTTTTGTCGCCTTTTCACGGGGCTTTAACGATACGCACGGCCAGATCATGGTTCTGTTTGTTATGGCGATCGCCGCCGCCGAATCGGCAATCGGCCTTGCACTCGTGATCGCGTTCTTTCGCAATTCGCGCAGTGTTTCGACCGACGAGCTGCAAAACCTGAAGGACTCATGAACCGCGAGCTGATACCCTATTTTATCGTTGCTGTGCCCCTGCTGCCCCTCGTGGCTGCAGTCGTCAACGCGTGCCTCTTTGGCTGGGCGCAGCGCGCCGGCTCGCAGCGAATTCAATACTGGACTATTCTGGTGTCGCTCTCGGCGACTGTGCTCGCTCTCGCCGCGCACTTTGTCACGATTCAGCTGCACCCATCGCTCACCGGTGAGGGCACCGCGACGATCGTCTCTCCGCTGCGGTGGCTGACGATGACGTACCCGCTGACGCTCAGCTGGGCGATACGCTTTGACGCTCTCACTTCGATTATGGTGCCCGTGGTGCTTTTCGTTGGGCTCATGGTACAGATATTCAGCGTCGGTTACCTGCACGACCGCAAGCACGACATCGCGCGCTACTTCGCCCTGCTGAGCTTCTTTATGTTCAGCATGCTGCTGCTCGTCGTTGCGGCGAACCTCTTCGTCTTCTTTGTCGGCTGGGAGGCCGTCGGCCTTTCATCGTACAAGCTGATCTCGTTTTACATCGACAAAGACGCAGCGCAGCGAGCGGGTAAAAAAGCCTTTATCATGAACCGCATTGGCGACGCAGCGCTCTTGCTGGGGGCCTTCGCAATCTTTCGTGCAGCGAATACGGGTGATTTTCGCGAAATTGCGCTCGCCTTCACCAAAGGCAGCGTGGCGGCAGGTTATGCCAACTTCATCGGCCTCATGATCTTTATTGGCGCTGCGGCTAAATCAGCGCAGTTTCCTCTTTATACGTGGTTGCCTGATGCGATGACCGGCCCGACCCCAGTCTCTGCGCTCATACACGCGGCGACGATGGTTACGGCAGGCATTTTTCTGATGCTGCGCCTTGAACCGGTATTCGTCGTCGCGCCCGAAGCATCGCAGATTGTTTCCACAACCGGTGCTATCACCGCGCTCGGCGCAGCGTTTGTCGCCGCAGGGCAGACCGACATCAAAAAGATTCTGGCGTTTTCGACCGTGTCGCAGCTCGGCCTCATGGTGATCGCAGTCGGCAGTGGCGCTTACGCGGCGGCATTTTTTCATCTTTTTACGCATGCGTTTTTCAAGGCGATGCTCTTTCTCATCGCAGGGGCAATCATTACGTATGCGCACCATGAACAGAACATTCGCCGCATGGGCGGATTAATCCGTTCACGTCCGGTGCTCGGCATTCTGTTTTGGCTCGGCCTTGCATCGCTCGCGGGCCTGCCGGGTTTCTCTGGCTTCTTTTCGAAAGACCATATTCTCGCCGCTGCATTCTCGCTCAAATCAGGCGGATCGATAGTCGGCATGATGACTTTGGGTGTGTCGCTGCTCACCGCATTCTACACGTTTCGGCTCGGCATCGTGGTCTTTCACGGGCCCTCGCAGCATAAGAGCGCGCATACAGAGCACGGCGACGAACCGTCGGTGAGTTTCTATCTCCCCCTTATTATTCTCGCAGTACCTTCGGTGCTCGCGGGCCTTGTGGGAGTTCCCGCTGTATTCACAGGCAGCGAGTCTGTTTTCTTCGAATATATTACGCGAAACTTTCCCGTTTCGCTCAATGAATTTATTCGCCTGATCCAGAACCCACTCGATCACGCGTTTGAGATGAAACTGGTTGCCGCAGGCATCGGTGTGGCAGTCATCGGTGCAGCGACGGCGATTGTCTATTATGGTGTTCTGCAGAGACGCCCGGCGGCAGAGGGCGCGTTTCGCGGTGCTGTCGCACGCCTGAGCCTCAATAAGCTATACGTTGACGAAATTTATCAATTCGTGTTTGTCTCACCATACAAGGCGCTCGCAGAAAAAGCCTCTCTCTGGGAAAAGCGCATCTTACCGGGAATATCTGATGGCCTTGGTCTGCTGGCACAGTCGGTTGCATCAGCCGTTGCCCGGCTGCAGACGGGCGAATTCGCGCACTATGCGATGGCCGGTTTCGCCGGGTTTCTCTTGATGCTCGTGATCGCGATGGGGGTTCTGTAATGCTGGCCATCGCCATTCTGACTCCGCTCGTCGTGGGCCTCGCGATACTCTTTCTGAAAGACGAACCCATCGGCGCGAAGTTTCGAAACCGAAATGCAATTATTTCGATAGCGGCAACGGTTGTGGTTCTGGTGGTTGCAGTTCTATTGCAGCGCAGGTTTGCCGGCAATTACGGCGAAGCCCAGCTCAAAGAAGTGTGGATCGCCTTTCCCGGGGCGGGCCTGAACCTGTCTTTCGCTCTCGACGGGCTTTCAATGCCGCTCTTTCTTTCGACTGCCTTTCTGTTTTTCATTGCTGCGCTGTTTTCATTGAACGTGCAGAAGCTGCAGTCGCAGTTGCTGACTCGCCAGTTCTGGGCTTCGTTCTTAATGCTTGAAGCGATTGTACTCGGTGTCTTTGCCGCCTACAACTTCATCGTCTTCTTCATGCTGTGGGAGCTCTTTCTCATACCTGTCGTAATTCTGATGTGGCGCTTCGGCCTTGCAGAACGCAAGGCCGCGGCGGCGCGGTTTTTCATTTACACGTTCGTTTCTTCGGCCTTCATGCTCGCCGCGTTTGCCGCGCTGGTCTATTATGCCCCGCGCATTGGTGCCGATTTCGATTTTAAGACAACATTCGCCCCCGACCTGCAGCTCGTGCATTTCGAAAAGCAGAGGCTGATCTTTTTGTTCTTGCTGATCGCCTTTCTCGTCAAAATGCCCATTTTTCCATTTCATGCATGGCTGCCGCTCACCCACACTCAGGCGCCGCTCGGCACTTTGTTGCTCTCTGGATTATTCTTGAAGCTCGGCTCTTATGGCGTCTTGCGGTTCATCTCTCCCAACTTTACGGGCGTTATTGCCGAGTGGGGTTCGGTCTTCATTTCGCTGGGCATATTTTCGATGCTCTACGGAGCCTTCGTTGCGTATCGTCAGCAGTCATTTCGTTATGTGATTGCCTACTCGTCGCTGTCGCACATGGGTCTGCTCTTCGCCGGCACTCTGACAAACAACGAATACGGCGTCACGGGTGCTATCATTCAAAACGTGGGCCACAGCCTCGCGAATGCATTGCTCTTTGTAATTGTGACAATGCACCTGGCACGGGCCAAATCAGACGATCTGGCGACAATGCAGGCGCCGAAGAGTTTTTTCTACCAGGTTGCCTTTTCTATCGCGCTCTTCTCGGCCATCGGAGTGCCGGGCACCGTGGGTTTTGTCGGCGAGTTCTTGATGCTCTTCGGCCTTTCGTTCAGGTCGTGGCCGCTCACCATTGCCGCAATCTTGACCCTGGTGTTTAGCGCCGCTTACATGCTGAGGCTCTACCACAAGATGCGCGCCAACGGCACCGACAGCGGATGGTCGCCAACGCCGATTGAGCGGGTCTGTCTCGGCCTGCTGTGTGCGACCATTCTTTGGTTCGGCCTGCAACCTTCATTTCTGGCAGAAAATGCGCGCAGCACTGCGCGTGTTGTGACAGTCAACTCGGGAGTGAATCGCTGATGTTACTGACGCTGAACGATCTGCTCGCGATGGCTCCGCAACTGCTGCTGGTGGGCGGCGGCCTGTTGGTACTCACTTCACAGATTCTGATCCGCGGCCCCGGCGGTGCCCGCCTCGCCTGGAACCTTACACTCGTGACCCTCATCGCGACTGCGATTGTCGTTGCCTTTGGCCTTAGCGACGCAGCCGGCAAGGTAACCGTATTGCCTCAGGCATTTCTCGGCTCAGATACTGTCTCGGCAATGAACAACACGTTTCGCTATACTGCGTTCAGTGCCAATGCGATTCTTCTCTTTGTTGCGCTCGCGATTCTATCGCTGCTCTTTATGCGCACGCTTTTGCCGGCGCTGAACATCGATTTTGCTGAAAATTACTTTTTGTTGCTCATGAGCCTTGCCGGCTATGCATACGCGGTCTGCGCCGAAGACCTGATTACTTTGTTTGTCGGCCTGGAACTGGGCTCTTTGCCTGTGATCGTGCTCATCGGCATGAACCGTGAATCGCGGACAGCCAACGAAGCGGCACTAAAATACCTATTGCTTTCGGCTTTTGCCGTTGCATTTCTGCTCATGGGTATCGCACTCGTTTATGCGGGCGCGGGCACGCTGAAACTCAGGGAGCTGCGCGAAATTGCTCCGCATTTCACCAAGACCCGCGTGCTCGTGCTGGCACAACTCTTCATTTTGACGGGTTTCTTCTTTAAACTGGCGGCGTTTCCGATGCAGGGTTATATTGCCGACGTCTATGCGGGCTGCACGAGCGCCTTCACGATGGTGTTGGCCTCGCTTTCAAAGGCTGCCGCGGCCTTGTTGTTGTTCAAGGTGTCGATGGGTGTACACGACGGTTTCAGGCAATATCTTGCGCCGGTGCTCACCCTCGCCGCCGTGGGTTCGATGTTTGTCGGTACCTTCAGCTCACTTGCTGCCACGAATCTGAAGCGGTTGCTCGCTTACTCTTCGATCACCAACGCAGGCTTCTTGCTCTGCTTCTTGATAATACCTGCGGGAACCGACGTCGGCATCATGGGAACCTTGAAACAAGATGCAGGGTCTGCGTTTTACATCTACGTTGTGGGTTACGCATTCGCCTCGCTGCTTGCCTTCGGCGCGATTGCTATCCTCGAAATGCAAACCGGCAAAAACGACATTACCCTCGATGACCTGAACGGGCTTGCTGCGCATAACCGGTTTGTTGCGTGGGCACTCGGCATCGGCGTGCTTTCGTTCATGGGCATGCCGCCACTCGCCGGCTTTTTTGGTAAGTTTTTTCTCTTTAAATACCTTGCAGTTTCGGGAAATCTGACGCTCGCGGCAATCGCCGGTCTTGCCAGTGGTATTTCAGTTTATGCGTATATTCGCATTCTGAAGCCAATCTTCCTTGGCGAGAGTGAAAGTCCTGCAACTGCAGATTCCCCGGCTGCGGCACCCGCGCAGCGCGCGGGCGCCTATGTGCTCATTGCTGTTCTGAGTTTTTTTGCTGCCTTTTCTGCCTTTTTATATAATAGCGGAGTTACCGCAGTTCAGAAAATTTACTGAAATTTGGGAGTTTCTATGTTCAGAAAAATTAACCAACGCAGGTTTCGACTCTCTGCCTTGGGAGTAGCGAATTTCACCCTGTTCGTATTCTTAATGGGTGTAGCATTCTCTCCGTTTGCCGGCACCTGCACCGGCGGCGGCTCTGTGGCCGAAGCGGGTACAGACAATCCGCTGCTCAAATCTGACGCAGTACAGCATGTGCTGAAGTTTCAAGAGGCGATTAGAGAAATCTATAAAGAAGTAAATCCGGCTGTTATTCGCATCGAGACTGAACAAACTGTGGAGATTAACCACCCGTTCTTCAACGACCCGATGTTTCGACGCTTTTTTCAGGTGCCCGAGGGACAGCAGAAACAGAAGCGCGCCGGTTTAGGCTCGGGTTTCATCATTTCGAGCGATGGTTTTGCTGTGACGAACCATCACGTGGTGCAGAAGGTCGACAAGATCACCGTCAAACTTACGAACGGAAAGGAGTACACGGCTAAGCTGATCGGCTCTGACCCGAACTCAGACATTGCGCTCATCAAGATCGACGGCGCCAAAGGCCTAAAGACTGCGCATCTGGGCGATTCTGACAAAATTGAAGTGGGAGATATATCTCTCGCGATCGGCAACCCGTTCGGCCTGCAGTCGACGCTGACGACTGGCATCATCTCTTCAAAAGGCCAGGACGTCAATTCTGCCGACGGTGTGAGCCGAATTCAGACCGACGCGTCGATCAACCCCGGTAATTCGGGCGGCCCGCTTTTGAATGTGCGCGGCGAAGTGATTGGCATCAACCAGATGATCTATTCGCAATCGGGTGGCAGCGTCGGTATCGGTTTTGCGATACCCATTAACCATGCGAAACACGTCATCGAAAAACTGAAGGCGGGCAAAAAGATTCGCCAGGGTTATATCGGCGTCTCGGTAGACCCTGAACAGACAGACGAAAAGCTGAACCTGCTGGGCGTCAAAGGCAAAACCGGCCTTATCGTTGCCCAGGTCGTCATCGGTTCACCGGCTTTCAAGGCAGGCATCGTGGCGAATGACTTCATAACGCACATCGACGGCAAACCCGCCGAAAAATTTTCAGTACTCAAGTCTGCGGTACTGCAGAAGGGCGTCGGCGCCAATATCGAGGTGAAGCTGATACGCCAGGGCAAAGAAGTCACTGTTTCGGTCAAAGTCGCCGAAGCGCCGCAACAGCAACAGTAAATACAGTGCGCACTATGTCATGGTTCGACCCATTCGACAAGCTCAGGGCGAACAGGCTCACCATGACAAAGTGCGCGCAAATTCTTGAATGTTCGCGGCCTAAAGGTGCTGGGCATCGTCATGGTGAGATGCAATCTCGCCTTAGCGAGCTTGTCGAACCATGACCTTAACGGCTGACATCGGCAATTCTCATTCTGTCATCGGCATCTGGCGCGATGGTAACCTTATTGACACACTGCGCCTCGCGACCGAGAGCCGGCGCACGGCAGATGAATGGCTGCTGTTTCTCAGAAGCTGGATCAGCGGCAACAACGTGCTCGGCACTATTCGGTCGGCGGCAGTTGCTTCGGTTGTGCCCGCCGCCAATTCGGCTGTCAGCGATGCGATTACAGCGTTAGGCGTCAGTCGCTGCACATGGCTTTCGGCCGACCTGAAGCTCAACTTCTCGTTCAATTATCCGCAGAAGCAGACTTTGGGTGCCGACCGAATCGCCGACATGCTCGCCGCAGTGCATTATTTTGGTCCGAATTGCGTGGTGCTTGATTTCGGCACGGCGATTACCTTCTCAGTCGTCACCGACGGTGCATTTCAGGGTGGGGTCATTGCGCCGGGTATAACTTCATCGCTCGAGGCACTCTTCAGTTCAACCGCAAAATTGCCCAAGATCGCCTTTCACCGTACGTCGAACGCGATCGGCAAATCGACCGCTGAGGCGATCGAGATCGGCGCCTACGTCGGCTGGCGCGGCGTTGTCAAAGAAATACTTACTGACATTAAGAGCGAGCTGCCCGACCAGGGTAGAAAACACCGTGTAATTGCGACGGGTGGCATTTCAGAATCGCTTGATTTTGCCCCCGATTTCTTCGACATTGTCGACCGTAACCTCACGATGAAAGGAATCTACCTTGCTTCGCTCGCTCAGAATATTTAAACTTGATGCGTATCTGCTGCGGCATTTTTTGCCGTCGCTTGCGGTTGCAGCCGGCTTCTTCACGTTCATTGTGCTCGTCTTCTTTCTCAAAGAGACAATCAAGCACGCGGTCGAAAAGAATCTCGACTTTCAGGTCGTGCTCGAGCTCTGCTGGTATGCTCTCGGTTGGACACTCACCCTCACGATACCGATGGCCTTTCTGCTTTCAACGATCTTAACAGTCGGCGGATTAAACTCTGATTCAGAGATTATCGCCATGCGAGCAGGCGGCATCACGTATCCCCGTATACTGAGGCCGTTTCTGGCTGTTGCAGTTCTGCTCTTCGCTGCGCTGCTCTGGTTCTCGAACTATGTTGTACCGGCGTTTGCCGACAACATGGAGAACATGCGCAACTTTATTCTCACCACCGACCCGATTGCCACGATTCAGCCAGGCCAGTTCATCACGCTCGACAAGCGTGAAGGTTTCGTGCGAAAAATCTACATTGAAAAGTCTCTCAATACCAAAGACTTTGGCGGTGAGATTTTACAGAATATTCAGGTGCGCAAAATCGGCAACGTCGGCAGTATTCGCCAGTTGACCGAAATTATTATCGCGCAAGAAGGCCGTAAAATACTCAAACAAACTCCGCAGGGTGAATGGGTTAAGGCCCTGAGGCTCACCCGCGGCTACCTGTTCAGCACGGGTTCTGACGGCACCTTTCAGCGTGTCGATTTTTCGGGTGGTATGTTCGACCTGAACATTCAAGAGCCCGAAAAAATCAAAAAAATGAAGCGCATTGAAGATATGGGTTCGTTAACTTTGCCGCAGCTGTACCAGGCCTTCGATACCATAAAACAATATCCAGAAGCAGAGATGCTGACCCGCAAGGCGCATCTCGAAATTCACAAGCGCCTTGCTCTATCATTTTCCGTAATACTCTTTGTGCTCGTGGGGTTTCCGCTCGCGATCGTTAACCGGCGCAGCGGCAAGGGTATGGGCCTCGGCGTCTCGGTCATATTTATCTTCGCCTACTTTGCGCTCTTCTTGTCTGCCGAAACCTTTTCGGTTTCCAGGCCAATTCTCGCGCCGTGGCTCGCGGCCCACGCGGCGAATATTCTCATGGCAATCGGCGCATTCTATTTTTCAGTGTCGCGGCTGGCCGAGAAGTCGATACGTAATTTCTGGCGTTAGACAGCAGGCTCCGAAAGAGCTTCCGAAAAAGCGGCAAGCCTCCGAAGCGGAGACCCGGAGACGGGTCGCGCAGTTTGCTGCCGCAAACTGCTGCTAAAGCGCGGCGCTGCTTGCCACTTTTTCGGCTTCGGCGCCTGCCATGCACTAAGGTTTTCTCAGGAAGAAAACCCTAGTGCATGGCAATCATTCGCGCAAAATTCAGATACTCTTCAGAATCGTGACGTATAAACTCCACACCATACTTGAATGCTTTGCCGTAGCCGCCTTCGGGCGCGGGGTCTGTCTTTTTCCAGCGAATGTGGCCGCGCAGATCGAGAATCTTGTCGGGTGCTTCTTCTGAAACTACCCAAATCGCCATCAATTGGTTCTCGGCGTAATCAACGTATGTCTGAAACGATAGCCCGCTTTGCGAGATGTCGATGAGAAACGGTGATTCAAATAATTCGGTAGTGCCGAGCTCGAGATTGAACGCTGAAATCCACACCTGGCTGATTCCTTTTTTGCGCGGATTCTTGCGCCGGTCTTGCTGCGGCTGCTCAAAGTAAGCGAGTAGCTTCTGTCTGAGCGCTGCGCGACTGACCGGCTTTTGCACGAGATACGCGATTTCATTCAGAATGCCGGCATCGAGCACGCCCGGCGCCTGTGCGTCGTAGAGCATAAAGCAAGGCACATCAGCGTAGGCGGCGCGAAACGCTGCCAGCAAGTCGCGAAACTCGGTATTGATTGCTTCGGGCGAAAGCACTGCAAGCTCCAGTGGAAGTTTCTTGCCCGAATCTGGCAGACGCGTGATGACGTTCGCTCCCAGTCGGCCCAGCAGTTTCGTTTCGCTCGTGTCGATGCCCGGCGCGAACAAGAAAATATTTTTGCCGGTCAGCGGGAAAAAACTAAACTGTGCAAGCGCCTTTTCCAGTGCTGCGCGTGTGAACGGCTTCTCGAGCATGTGATCGATGTGGGCGAGCAGCGATGAGTCGACGCGGCCACGCTCGACGAATTCGTGCAGCACGAGCACTCTGAGCAGTGGGTTCTTCTTTTTGATCGCTGGCAGTTTTTCTGCAAGCCCCGCCGCCCCGCTGTAGTGCACGACGAGCACACCTTCGGCGTCGTCGGCCATTCGCAGGTCTTCGAGCCTGGTTAAGTTCTGTGTTTCGGCGCCGCGTGCGCCTACGTAACGTGAAATCGAATCGGTGACTGCCGCTGACTCGCCGTGCAGAAAGAAAATCGTATCGGCGAGCGCGGCCTGCGGCATATTCGCTGCTAAGTCATTTTCAGCGCGCTCTTCACCGACGAGATGAGCCGGTCTTCGGTGAAGGGTTTGATGATAAAGTCGTGCGCGCCTGCTGCAACTGCCTCTTTAATAAAGCGG
Source organism: Turneriella parva DSM 21527 (assembly GCF_000266885.1). Taxonomy (NCBI): domain Bacteria; kingdom Pseudomonadati; phylum Spirochaetota; class Leptospiria; order Leptospirales; family Leptospiraceae; genus Turneriella; species Turneriella parva. The sequence goes on from NC_018020.1 coordinate 1,612,378, forward strand.
CTTTCGCCAAGAGCTGAAACCACAATAACTTTCGCGTTCGGCACAGCTGCCTTGACGAGCTTCGTGGCCTCAATGCCCCCCAGATTTTTCATCGAGAGATCCATCGTGATCAGGTCGGGCTGCAGCGTCGTCGCCATCTCGACGACCTCGTTGCCATCGGTTGCTTCGCCCGCAACTTCAAAACCTTTCGATTCTAAATGGCGGCGAATCACCTGCCGCATATACCCCGAATCGTCAACGATCAGTACTTTCTTCTTATCGGCCATATATAAGGAGCGACGAGTTCTGTCTTGATTTTACGACGACTTTCCGCGATTTTTTATCGAAATCCAGATTTCTGGCAAATACGCGCCAATGATGATCATGACCAGGCCGACCAGGTTCGCGCCCGAAAGAAATTTCACCGATTGCCAGCGGTCGGCGCTCGTATTCATAATCGAGAGGTACCAGCCGCCGACCACAAGCGCGAGGCCCAGAAGGTGTGCTATGGTATAGGTTTTAATTTTTTGCCACATAATAAGCAGTAGGATTGATGAATGTTCTGAGGGCTGCAAGCCAAAAGCATCTTCTGGTTTCCTGTTGCGTAGCAACATGAAACCAGAAGATGTGACATAATTCGATATCCACAACACTTGTTCACTAATATCGCTTTTTTTGGCCCCTGAACTATATGGCGACGCATATTACAGTGATGGAGTGGCATAAATTGCGCCGTAAAGGCGCCATTGCTGTCGTCCAATATATACAGAGGGAAACATGAAGAGCGCAATGCGTTGGAAACTACTGATCTTGGGCACACTGGCGGCGTATGCTTTGGCGTGCGCCCCTAAACGAAATATTACCCAATTCGCAAAAAATAAAGAAGCCGAAGCGGGACAAACCTACACCGAAGAACAACTGCGCGCAGCGTTGGGGTCTGATCGGTATGATGCATTGGTTGTGGGTATTGGGCAAGATAACCTCAACTTGCTGACCTATGGCATTGGTATCTCGAACATGACAATGTTGATGAACGGCATTTCAACTCCCGGTAAATTGCCCGCCCTCATGTCAGATGGGCCAAACTCGAGAAAGCTGACGTCGATTAACGTGCTTGAGCTCTTGAATAAGTTGGATGATGCATGCCAGCAGCCAGGTTCATATGTCAACCCCTCACCCGACCCCTTAATCAACCCAGGTGGTGGGTGCGATACCCTGGGTAAAATGGTCAACATGATCAATGGCGTGACCGTCGCGGGTATGGAAGGCATCAAGAATATTGTGCACGGAGTGCAAGATCAACCTCTCGACCTCAATGGGTCTGCCTATCAGAATAGAATCAGCCGGTTGGCCTTTTTGATTTCTTTGCTGAACGAAAATTTGAGTGTCATGCCCACACTGGTGAACGACTTGTCGGCGCCACGTTGCTCGAATAATTCATATGCAACCCAAGGCACTTGCAATGCAGCAAGCGGTACATGGGAGGCGGCTTCTGGCAAGTGTGTTTTTCCACAGTTTACGATGACCGCTGCATGTACTGGTGCTGGCCATAGCTGGGATTCAGCCCTAACGGGAGGCACTTTCTCGAGCGTTGGAAATACTAAATTGATTCGATTGGTCAACGATTCTCGCGATATGCGAGATCTGGCTGTCATCATCAACAATACCACCGTGCTCAGCAATATAACTGCGGTTATGGCTGGCCTTACTGGTAACATTTATTGCTCTAAACCTGAATATGTCACCCAAGCAACGTGCACCGGTGCTGGCGGTTCTTGGACAAACACTCTTTGTAGCAATCCAACGCACACAACGCGCGCAGCCTGCACGGGCGCTGGCGCCACCTGGACATCAGATGGCATCGAGAACATGGGTCGCATGATCAACGAACTTGATCGTGTGTGTGATGGTAATGGCGCCACAAATGGTAAAGCCTGCATCGACGCGGGTGGTACGTGGCGCACGAAAGCATCAAAGATTCCGGTAATCGTTAATAACATCACAAACGTGCCCAACATGTATACGATCGTCAATGGTCTGAGCAACGACGGCAAGCGTCCGCAGTGGCCGGTGGGTGGTGCAACTGTGCCGCTGCCAATTGGCCTCGGTCTGCCAGCACCTTACGCCGGTGACGCAGGCAACGTCTTTGATGGCGTCGATTCAATGGTTGCGACTATCAACAAACTCTACGTAACAGCCGATGCCGATTCATTCGGTACCGAGGGCATGAAGCGTATGGCCTACCTGGTGAACAACCTTGATACGACCGGCGTCTTTTCGAACGACACGAATTTCGATGACACGACCGGCGGCTTCAACTGCGTCACTGGAAACTTTGACAATCGTTTGAACTGGGCGTTCTCCAACAACGGCAGCGCTGCTGCGCCATTTAATGGCCGCAGCTGGGCCTCAGATAACAATTCTGCGCAGTCCGGCACGTGCTCTATCCGCAATGATCCAACTGCCGCGACCGTACAGACGCAAACTCAATCCGCTGAGCTTGTGGCAAATCTCACGACTGGTGGAAATATCACATTCTATCGAAGAACGGCACTTAATACCGGAGATGTTTTGCGGTTTTACATTGATGACGTACAGCAAACATGCGGTTCATGCACGGGAACACAGGCGTGGTCGCAATTATCTTTTGCCGTGACAAGCGGCGTTCATAGATTTCGCTGGGATGTTCAACGCAGGTTGAACAGCACTGGTCAAGTTTGGATTGATACGGTTGCGCTGCCTGGCGACAAAGGTGCTGCCCGCACTGCAGCACAGAAGACTTTTATCATGCTCAACAACCTATACATAAATTCTAGCCTGACGAACGTCGCTGATATTCTGAGCAATGTTACTGTCCCGAATTCACCACCGGGGTGCTGGACAGGTTCGACCGTTACCTGTGTACCTACTTGGAACAATGGTCTTGATACTCTGATTCACACGGTGAACCGGGTTGAATATCCCGCGCTCATAACCGATCTGCCACGCCTTGCGGAAACCGTGAACCAGATTTCGTCTCTGCAGATTATGTATGACATCCTCAACAACATGGATGGTCAGAACTCGACCAATCAATTGGTGGCGATGATGGACTTTATTGAGACCCCCGGCAACCTGCCGATACTCATCAACAACCTCTCCGGTCAGGCGGGTGTGCGTACTGCTGATATTCTGAAGAGCCTGAATGCCGCGGGTAAATCGAATATGCTGCGCGTACTTGCGAACACTCCGAACGGTGCGCCCGTGCTTGATACGGCGCGCTTGCTAAATGGCGTAGCAAATACGATCCGCGTGGCAGAGATTCTCAACAGCTTAAAGCTCTCAGCGAACGTTTATAACACCGTTTCGTCAACAGTTACGATCACAGCAGCAAACCCTGCGGTGGTCACTTGGCTTGCCGGAAACCACGGGCTGGTACAGAACGCTAGAGTCTCGATTTCAACTACTGGGAAATTGCCTGATGGTCTGTTCTCCGGGCGCGTCTATTATGCCTGCCGTACGTCAAACAACACCGCGCTCTTGGCGACTAGCTTTGAGCTTTCGACAGACCAAACGTGCGCATCGCGCGTCAGCACGCTTGGTGGTACTCAATCTGGAACCCACACTGCAATGGCCGGCGACGAAACCGTCTTTGCTTCGCCTAACCGAACCGGTGGCCAAAAGCTCGCAGAGTTCTTCAACGCAGTGAATAGCAAAGGTAGCGGCAGCGCGAACATTTGCAATGTTAACGATAACGAAGACGATTTTTGTATCAAGAACCATCTGGTGCGTCTTGTAAACGATATTGCTACTTCGGCTTCAGGTTCAACTACCGTGGCTGATATCGTGAGCAACTTGCGCCCTAACGCTGGCCCGGGTGGTAACACAGGCGTTATGCGCATGGTCGATGTGCTCTTCGAAATGAAGAACCAGAATTCAGGAGCTCCTTATACCAATCCGCTGTCCAACAGTACAGCTGAGGATTTTGGCCGCCTGACAGCATTCATCAAAGACATGACTGGCGGCAATGCAGGCCTTAACACGGCGCGAATGGTAAACGAAGTTAACCTGGGTTACATGAGCACCAGGGTGACCTGGCTGCTGCAGAACATTAATCGCATGCGCTATTTGTCGCGACTTCTATCAGAGATGACGAGTGTAGACCTGATGTTGCAGTTGCTAAATGATAGTTCGACCAATATCAATACGATTGATACGCTAGTGGATACGCACGGAAATAATACCTACGGCGCTGGCGCAATTGGCTCCTACGCTGGGGCAATATATGGGACGAGCCCCAGCGGCTATGGGTGCACTACATCTGATTGCGATACCAATACTACAGACCAGTTGGGTCGCCTGATCCAGATGATCAATAACATCTATGCAATCGGTAACACACTCACGCTCATCAACGACGTAGAAGATATCACGTATGTTTCGTACCTGGTGATTAACGTGAATCGTATCAAGTACCTGACCGATATTGTGAACCGTTTAACAAATGTTAACCTTATGGTCCGGGTTATCAATGGCGCCGACGCCTGCGGGGTTTACATCGCGGGTGTCAACGATGTCACCGACACTTCTGCAACTTGCGCGACAGCAAGCGCTCCTGCGGCCAACACGTGGTCAGGTGTAGGGAAGTGCAAGACCAATCCGGCCCTCACAACCGCGGCCGCTTGCGGCGTGGCGAATTGGGAAGGCGCAGACAAGGCGAAGCTCGTTGCCCTCATAAACGGTATGGGCAATAGCGAACTCAAAGGCAACTTGGACGAAGGTGATTTGGTCGGCGCAGGCAGTAACACGAAGGCAGTAGGGGAACAGTTCGTGTTGGCTGATACAATGAACAAACTCGGGTATCAGGCAGATCTCGTTACACCGCGCAGTTTAGGTCAGCAGATGCGCGTTGTTCGCGTGATCAACCAGGTGCAGTACTGTGGTCTGAAGCCGCAGTATGACAAGCGCATTCAGAATGGCCCCGCCTGTGTGAATGCTTCGAATGTAATTCAAGCGGGCTATCAGTTTGAAGAAGCCTGCACAGCGGCAGGACTATTCTGGAGGGCAAAATACAACAGCACGAACGTCGGAAATTGTACCGCCAACGGCGGTACGGGAGCTGTCGATGGAACTGGTTATGGTTGCTGGGTGCCGGCAGCCACGATATATAATCTGTGCGGCGACCCTAGTTATCAGAAACCCACTACTTCTTCTCCCGCTTCTGGCATCTACTATAACAACGGTGATCGATATGACGGGCGTAATCGCATTACTGCCCTAATGTTGGGTGTTACCAACGGTGATGCTTTCTCAGTTGTTGTGGGCGATGTGCAGGATACTTCAAAGACGATCAACATGGTCAACGGCGTTCGCCGCGTGCGCACGCTCAGCCAATTTGTAAAATGGCTTCCGGGCACCGTAACAGCGGCACTCGTGAATAACACGCAACCGCCAGCGATATTACGTTCACTCGTTTATCTCGCGAATAATCTTGAAGAAAACGAAGACGATACAGCGAAGGCTTTTGCTTCTATGGTGCATTTCGGCATCAGGATGGTAGCTCAACCTGGTGGTCGCAGCATGACTGGTGGCCCTGCAGGAAACTGCATGGAGTTTACCGGGCTTGGACCGCGCCGGCTTGCAGCAGTTATGAATCTCGAAGCCGGGCCTTATCTTGAAGGCTTAGTCGGTAACCTCGGTTGGCAGATATCAATACCCGCTATGAACTGCGGCTGGGCTAAAGACGCAGCGCAAGACACCGCCAGCTGTAGCGCCGAAGATGGCCGCACCGGCGGCATGTATAAGGCAGTGGGTAGAAGCTATGTTGGAAATCCGAGACCGACTGGTAACCAGTGCGTGCGGCCGCGCGAACTTACTGCAGGCTACCGCTACGGCGATTGGACTTGGGGTACAAATCAAGGGGTGAGATCGCCAAACTGCGTACGCTTTATGCCTGAACCCTCAGGTCTGCCGGGGCTGTCTTGCACGAAGGTTACCGACGAGATTATTGACAGTGGATTTTCCACAGTTTTGGGTTCAATTGGTTCAGGTATTTCTGACGCCGGGTGCGATGGCAGCTCGGGCTGCCTGGATATGTGGGCTATCTTGAAAGGTCAAGGCACAGGTTTCGTTGGTTCGATGATGAATGATACCGGTTCAGCCATCGGGTTTCCGCCGCCACGCGTGTATAGTGATAGTGAAAACTCTACTACCGGTCTGAAGGGCGGTACAACTACACGTTGCACACAGGGTAGCAATGACGGCAACAACTGGCAGTGTATTCGGGTTGGCCTGAATGGTGGAGACATGCGCCCCGGTGATACAGGGAATGGATATTATTGGGGAACCTATTGTGCCGCTGGTAACAGTCTTACAGTCGGATCAATATCCGGAGCTGCAGGAAGCACAGCGTTATCGCAAAGTTGCGTGGCAAATGGTGGTACGTGGAAAACTGAGCGCAACTACCAAGGGCCGAGCTGCAATCTTGATCCATCTATATTAGGTGCGGCCACGCCGAAGTTAGGGCCGTGATAAAAGAGTCATCCTATAAGATGCGATGATGGTCTAGCCGAACTTCTTGGCGCCGTTATGATGCGAACTTTCTTGTTTTCTGTGCTGTTCACCGCAGTTATCTGCACCGTTGCAGCATGTGCAAAAACGAATACCGCTCCCAAAGGACCTGCAAAAACTGCAATGCGGGCCAAGATTATTGAGGCTTTCTTCAGTTCACCATTGAAAATAAAAGGTTCGATGAATGGTTTTTGGTCTGTTGACTTGAAAGAATTTGCGTCGCATCTCAAAAAATCTCGCAAAAGCGACATCAACTTGAGTATGACCAACTACTATCTTCGTATTGAAGGTTCTTTTTGTGACGAACTTTTTTTTGTGGATGGAGGTGATTTCACAATGAGCGCCGGAAGCCTAAAAAAGCTCGAATCAACCAAAGATCGTAATATTTATTCGGTCGTCTACAACAGGGAGCTTCCTCAGGGCACCAAGCTTACCCAGGGTGGGATTCTTTCAGCCTTCATTGATGAGAGGCGCATAGTTGTTGAGTTTCCAGATCATAAACTGACATTCTTTCCATCTGATGAAAATCCTGCAGTTTTGTCCGCACGCTATGGCAAAACCCCATGACACCGTCGGGCTTTCGTTTCTCGCGGCTACAGGTTGTCTTTCAGGTTTTTTTTGCGGTGCTCTTAATCTTTTGCTCCCGCAAGCCGCCTGAATGGTCCCCAGACTTGAAAAATTTCCTCAACAAGGCGAATCGTGAACTGGACGAATTGGCCCCCTTCTTTATGCGGAACTCATCACCGGAGAAGGTTATGGACGGGCTAGGTCGCCTGGATAAATTCATGGATGGTATCGTTGTGGATATGCGCCGCATGATCGAAAAATATCCTGAATTGCTCAAAGATTCGCGCGCCGTCGGAACCTATCACCGATTGGAAATCAAGCTTCTGCAGGACAATATCGAACGAATTCAGAAGGATGGAGCTTATTGGTATCAAAAGCTCAACAAACAAAAAAGGTATATCGATCTCGTGCAGCGTATCCACACAAAGATACGCATAGCAGATAAAATGACAGTACCGCCAAATTAATGATCGAGGTATCATTTCCCGAACAGGCACGGTCGGTTACACGCGAAGCTGTGTCGCCTCGGAATTTTGCACGCCAAGCGAACCAAAAAAATCCCGTCTGCGCTGTCAAAACCAACATCTAAGCCCTTTCCGTAATCGACGATGTGATGACGGTTGTGATTGCCGAAAATTCGCTACACTCCCGCGCTCTTGATTTCTACGGAAGCATTGGCCGCAAAGTAAAACCATTCGAAAAACATCGGTATCAACTCAGTCGCAAGGAAACGGCCTAATGACAAGCCCTGTTTTCAAACATCATGCCCCCAAGATACTGATAAGAATTGCAACGCAAAAATTTCAAAACGGCAATAAGCAGTATTTCGATGCTCTAGCGGTCGCCCTCGGGATAAAGGTTTCGGACTACAAAAATGCTCGTTAGCCGCAGTTGCCCCTCAGCAGGGCGGGGCGTGTTATACATAGCGATGAAAAACTAATTCGAAAGCTGATCTCGCAAGTACTAACCTACCAAGTATCAGAAAAACTTGGAGCTGCAAATATTTAGCACAAAACTGAACATGATAATCGAACTTACGACCAAGAATCACGTCTCCGGGCCGGAAGACCGCACCACCTTAATAAGGAAAAGGGCAGGCTTTTTGATTCAAATATTCATTTGGCTGACTAAATGTCTAGGTAGCATCGTTGAGTCATCTTGACTCCGGTCTCGATGGTCGCTCAATGTTGTCGCTGTTAACGCCGGAAGAGCAGTTGCCCACCCATTGTCGTTTGGGGAACATTCTACTATTTTATCGGGCTATTTTGTACCAGATTATGGTCCAAAACAGACGAAATAGCGCACGAAAAGTATACCCTGACTCAGTTCGCTTAATTTCCTGCGAAGCATCAATCTCAATTTCAGCGAAGCTATGCGCTTCTTCCAACAACTGAATTTTGATAACTTTAGGAGTTTTCCCTCGCAAACGATCGATTACCTCGCGCCGCGCTGCGCCAGTACTACAACCAAAGTCTTGGATCCTGTACGAATACAAAAGAGACGTCAATACCGCAACGCATGCCGATCCGACCTCACGCCACCAGATTCTGGGCCTGCCTCCGATACGTCGTCCCAAAACCAGTTCAATGCCGTTCGACGCCGCTATGGCCAATTTCTTTAAGTCTTCGAGCTTGCATGGCAAGTCACAGTCAACGGATATTAATATAGCTTCTTGGGCCGCAAATGCACCGCGCGCGCTCGCCCATTGTTGTCCCAGGTTGATGCTGTGTCGCAGCAAACGAATATTTGGATTTTCGCCAGCCGCCAATTTTAGCAGCGACCACGATTCATCAATGCTGGCATCATCTACGAATATCAGCTCGTACCGTGTGAATTCTCTAGCAAGATATGAAGTTAATTGGCGAATTGTCTCCGCTAAGATAGCAGCATTGTTGTAAACTGGCACGATGACGGAGACGGCAAAATCTGCTTTCATTTCTTAATAAGCAGTCATCTTTGATTGTGGCAGCCAGATTATGAGTCTCTTGTGATACTTGTATTCGGGTTCTCTAATGAAATAGAGAGTGGCCGGGAGCAATGCGGCCGGCCAGGTCACATGCTGATCAAGCCAACGCACATAACTTAATTTCTGAAAGTTGAAGAATTCTTCAATTTGCTCTGGCGAGCCGTCGCTGACGACAATGGCTTCGGGATTCGCGGTTAACCAGCGGCGCAACCTGAAGAGATAACTATCTTCGCCGCAGCAGGGATAAAAGATATTCTGGTTACGGTAATTCAGCTCACTCCCCGCATACCAAATCTCGCCGACCGTAAGGACTGGATCATTCACTACAAAAACGACAGGCTTGGTCTTCGGCATAGTTTCCGGGAGCTTGAACAGGTGGACATTTTCGCGTTTGTAAAAGTGATTGGGCATAACCAACTGGCTAAAATTCCATGTTATCAAGAAAATGGCTAAGATCCAGGCTAAGGTCATCAAGCCTGCGTGCAGCTTGCGGAGCGTAAATGCCACAAGCAGGCATAGCAGCGGCGACAAAAAAATCCAGCTGTATATGGCATTCGCCCGCGTACCGGCGATAGCCAAGGCAATCGGCCATCCGAACAGCATGAAGAGGCAAAAGATCTTAATCGGAATTTGGACATTGCTGTAAAAAAATCTCCAAGCGGCTACACCGATGCCCATAAAGAACGGAACCGCAAACCAGTTCATTACGGGAATGGTTGCCGGAATGAAGATAAAGCCGTGAAATATAGTTTGCATTGCTGCCCAAAGCCATGTGAATCCCCCAAAACGCTCATAATCGAGATGTGCATATATGAAGAAAGTTCGTAGAAAATCCGACGGATGTTCAATTTGCAGTACGAAAAATGGTACAACAAAGTACACAATGCCGATAACGAACAATGCTCCTGCGCAAACTAAAAGCAGGTGCCGCCATTCGTTCTTTCGTACGAAGCCCAGCAGCACTACCAGGCAGACAGAATAGGAAAGCGCCGCAGTGTGGTAGCATACGGCAACGCACAATAAGAATGCCCCCACGTATAATCTCCTTTTAGTCCCGGACAATGCAAAAGCGAAAACCTGCCACGTGCCTGCCAGGGATAGCGCCAGTGAGGGCATGTGCCATTCGCCGGAAAAAACAGCCAACAACGATGAGTGCGTCGTAAGAAATAGTGCCGTTGCCGCGTTTGACACACCCTTTGAGAATCGCATTTGCAGAGCGAGGAGATAAACAAATACCGCTGCAGCCAGAGTTGAGAAAATATTGGTAAAGCGTATCCAACTTAGTGCGGGGACCTTAAACCAGTCGAATGCAATGCCTGCCAGAACATGACCGAGGGGGTGGTTTGGGTGATAGCGTCCGAAATCCGGCAGGTATTCACCTTGAGCCAGAGCGAAAGTGGTGGATAGGTTGTAATATTTCTCAATGGCAGCAGCGTACGAGTAGGCTTCCATTGATTGCAGCTGGAAGGGGAAGGCGACAAACAAGACCAGAGCCACGGCAAGCACCAGAATCAGATGCCTATGATCGCGGACGATTAGAATCATGGAGAAAATCAACTAAGTGGCAGCATTCGCGTAACTGGCGAGGAGCCGATTCACAATATCGTAGTTTAGCGATCCTGGCGACCCAAAGACGCGCAGTTCGTGTTCGGCCTTATTCTTGATGGCACGTTTGATGAAATTCATGAGCGAATCCCGTTTCCGCAGGTACGTCTCTCTGCTAATTGAAATGAGGAAAGAGTCGCCATCTTTTTCTTCCAGATCGAAGCCGAAAAACGTGTACATTTTAATCCCAGCCGTGTTATCCTTAAGCACTATCGATTCAATTCGATTCACCTCGCAGTGGTAGCTGGCAAAATCAAGTGCCAGCAAAGCCGCAAATACGGGTATTCTAGTCGAGATATAATCATCATCCCAGAAGAATAAGCCACAGGTGCTGCTAGCCCGATTCTCAGGTATATCACGCAGGTACACAACACCAATGCGCTTTTCCTCATGGATGACAACAAATACATAGTGCTCTTTTCGGTTCATTTCATCGAACCATTTATCCTGTTCAGCTTCAGAAATAATCTTGCGGTACACATGGTTCTCTCGGACAAAGTCCTTATTGCGCCCGAGTCGTACTACTTCTTTGTCATTTTCGACCATTCGGCGAAGCTCGATTCCGAATTGTCGCAGCGTCAGCGGCTCATACCTCCGTTCCTGCTCATTTGGTGTTGGCATGCTTATCTCGAGGCCAGCATCTGATGTTCCGATGCCCTTGACAATCTATATTATCGAAATCGGCTGAAAAATAGTGCCAAAAACAACGTTAAGAGCTTCGCAAAGGAGTAACTTGTGCTTGCTGTAGATGAATTTTCGGAAGGATGAATTTCTATCTCAATGTATGTGTTGGCCAATCTAAGTAATTCCAGTTTCAAAAGGCGGACAGGCTTCGCATCTGACCGGCGTTCTTCAATCAAGCGGCGATGGGCCGCGGCAATGCCACACCCAAAGTCGGAAATTTTGAAGGGGTAAAGTTGACGAAAGGTCATAGTAGCGATTCGGGAACCGACACCGCGCCACCAGCTGCGGCGAAGATTTTTAGGTCTTTTGCCCATTACGAATTCATAACCTTTTCGAGTCATGATCGCCATCTCCTTAAGATCTGCGAGCGCGCAAGGGAGATCGGCGTCGACAGCCAGAATGATTTCCTCTCGTGCGAGGAAGGCCCCATCAGCTATTGTCTGCTGTTGGCCTTGGTTATGTTTATGCATGAGTAAACGGATGTTCGGATTGTCAGATGCAGCGGCGATAAGGATCTTCGGTGACTCATCAGTGCTGTCGTCATCCACAAGAATCAACTCATAGTTTGCGAACTCTCGGGACAGGTAATGGGTAAGCGCTGAGAGTGTCTTCGGCAATACCCTGGCGTTGTTAAAGACCGGCATGATTACAGATAGGCCGAAAAGCTCCATGATTAATAACGGACTAAATTCTCAGGAACCCAAATAATCAATTTTTTCTCATTCCACGGAGATGCGATGTGTTGCACGTACAGCGTCGACGGGACTAGATCCAGAGGCCACTTTGCTCGGCGATCGATCCAACGTACATAATGCAATCCTTCGCTTCGCAGCAAATTTTCCAAACCGAATTCATTGCCGTCGCTCACAAGGACAAATCCCGGATTCTTCCTAGTCCAATTCTTTAGTCGGGAAAAGTAATTATTTTCTCCGCAGCAAGGAAAGAAATGCATCTGGTTGCGGAATCCCAATTCGCTACCCGCAAACCAGATTTCAGGATCGGTAAACACCGGCGAGTTCTCGACAAATGCCACTGGTACACTTGTTGGCGCCGCCGGGGGTAGACCAAAAAAAAATATGTTATCCCGCCTTTGCAGGCTGTTAGGCAGTAGCGCGAAAACCAAGTTGCAAATAAGCAGGCAGCCAGGGATAAAAGACAGGTAGGTTTTGGCTCGCCGGTGAAGATCAGCTATCGCCTTAACGGCGACTAGGATAAAGAATGGCAGCAGAAAAAGCCAGCCCAACAGGGCATCGGGGCGTGCCGAAAAGGCCACGTACAGCGCAATCCAAGGGCCTGGCATGAGTAAGATTATGGCCTTAAGATGCCGCTGGATTTGGGCCCGGTAAAATCTCGAAAAGGCAAGGCAAATTATTAGAATGAGCAAACCTGCGTATAACTCTGTTCCTTTGAACCCCGCGGGTGTAAAGATGACTGATTGCAAAAGCGTTCGGGCGGCGACGCTCAACCATACAAAGCCCTCATACCGGGTAATGGGGAGATACTTGTAGATCAGAAAAGTTCGGAGAAACTCTTCAGCGGAGCGAAAACCAAATAGAATGAATGGTATTACAAAATAGACAAGTAGTAGGATAATAAAGATCAATAAACCGGCAATTAAGATTTCCCGCCACCGCTCGTGTATTGGTCGTACGAAGAGGAGCACGATACCGACCGGGATCATGAAATAGGAAGCTCCCAAATGATATGATGCGCCGAACGCCATCAGTAAGGCCGCGGCATAGAGATTCCTTTTCCTTCCCTCTACCACGTAGGTGAAAGCCTGCCAAACGCCTCCAAGGCTCAAGGCCAGGGCGGGCATGTGCCATTCGCCGGAAAAAATCGTAAATAGCCCGCAGTATGTAGACAGAAAAAGTGCAACAGTCGTAGCAGAAAGGCCTCTGGAAAATCGCAATTGTAAGAGTATGAGGTAAAAGAACAGGCTTCCAACTAGAGAAGCGGTCATGTTCATGAACCGCATCCACGCCATGGCTGGTATGTGTAGCCAGTCGTAGGCCCAACCGGCAAGTACATGGCCTAACGGATGGTTTGGGTGGTAGCGGCCAAAATCCGGTAGGTTTTCGCCCTGAGCCAGCGAAAAACCAATAGAGTCCTTATAGTACCGCTCAATTGCTGCAGCATAGTTATAGGGCTCAATGGATTGAAGCTGTAGGGGAAACGCCAAATAAAGCGCCAGTACTATCGCCAGCACAATTGTGAGATGTCGGTGATCGCGGACGACAGATATCACCAGTTTAGCGTTGGTCACACCACCCGACAGCTTATCGGGACGGCCTTGTCAACGTATGTTTACAGGAGAACAAGCAGTAGACTCATGGCACAAGGCCTACAATTGCCAAGGAGTAATTTTATTCTCAATATGCGAAATGCCAGAACCCGTAACATTCCCTGCAATCACCGGAGCAAGCATCTGGAAGAGAATGAAGTGTACGATGCCCGGGCCCACTGTCCAATTTGCCTTTACTCGGGAAAGAGGATTCAAGGTATTCGGCTACAGTCCAACCCCATAATTCATCTCTTGCACTGCCCTGCTTGTGGTGGGCGTTCGGCGGCATGGATGCCCCGACCTGAAGTTCTGCAAAACTACTATTCCGGTTATTTCGATTCGAGTGCAGCGGCGGGGGAAAGCGATGCCGTTTGTGTGACATTCCAGGGAATCGAGCGTTTCGCCTGCCATCTGATCAGGGCCATGCCTCTAGCAGCAGGCACTTCGCCAGTGCGCATTCTCGATTATGGTGGCGGCGATGGGTCTTTGGCGCTGGCGATAGCGAAATATCTGGGTAAGCGGCCTGTTTCGATCACGCTGGTTGACTACCAAGAACCTCGGGCGATGCCTGTGCCGGAGCATGTGCAGGTGGTGCACCTTACAGAACTAAGTCAGGTTCAGGAAAAGGATCCAGGACGGAAGTTTGATATCGTGCTCGCCTCGGCAGTTACAGAGCATATTCCCGAGCTGAACGGGGTTCTAAACTTGCTATTCGGCATGATAGAGCCGGGTGGCTACTTCTACGCCAGAACCCCCTACATGAGTAATCTCATCGCTTACCTGCGATTCATCGACTTTGTGTACCCGGCCCATGTGCACGACCTGGGGGCATCGTTCTGGAACCGAATAACCAAGACTTTCCACTTGAATGCGGATATCATCGTTTCCCGTCCTTCCATTGTGGAATCGGAATGGCGCAAGGCATTTATAAGGACCCTCGTAGCCTATACTCTCAAATTTCCGGCGCACATCGAGGGGAAAATCGCACCGCATCGGGTCGATCGGTGGTGGAACCTGGTCGGGGGGTGGGAAGTCGTGTTGCGCACGCGCCAGTGAGTGCGCCCTTACGCATTGGGCCACGAAAATCAACCAGGCAGTAACGAATTTATTACCGGAAGATTGAGTGCGCTCTTGGTGCCGCCGATTTTCAACTCCTGCTCTTCCCTCTTTTTGGCTGCGCGGCAGGCGAATGCCCTGAGGCGGTCTCTGTTCGCCATGTAAGTCTTCTTGTCCATAGTGATATTATAAGATTCGCTATCTCGCTCAGTGAACTCGAATCCAAAAAATTGATTCATCTTGATCGCCGCAGAATTGCTTTTGAGTACCACGGATTCCGTGCCGGAGATTCCAACGTTATAGAAAAAGAAATCCAGCGCAATGAGAATACTTAGAATCGGAACCTTGGTTCCGATGTAGTCCTCGTCCCATATGAACGCGCCGCATCGGGGCACCATTCGATCCGGAAGGAAATCTTTGACTATGACAATACCAACATCCCGGTCATGGTAATGAATAATTAATATATAGTGTAACGGCGACGATACTTCTCTAAACCAGGTCTCGTGCTGCTCAATCGATATGATTTCACGGTAAACATGATTGTTCCGAACAAACTCCTTATTTCTGCCGACACGTACCATTTCTTTATCAGCTTCGGTCATGCGCCGCAGTTGAATACCGTACTGCGTTAGAGTCAGCGGCTCGTATTCGGAAGTCTCATCCATCTGCATACAAATTAGAATGCTTACCCAAGAAATACGGAGTCAAGATTGTTTTCAACTGTTCACTATAACCTTGTTGACGGATTATCGCATGAAAGTCATGTTGGGCGCATGGGGGCAAAGAATTTTGATCATTTTTTGGCGGAATTCAGCTACCCCGTTCGCTTTTTTTTCATTCTAACCATCGGCACACTTTGCTGGGTAGAGCCTTTCTTTCTGCCGGAAAACAGCATAGGCGGTGTGACGGCAATCGTCGCGCAAGGCCATTTTTTGTTGGGGTACCTGTACCAGTACAAAGCTGGAAAAATGAATCAGGCCTACGCCATGCTTTATTTGCCGGTCGCCGTACTCTTGTTTGGCGCCAGCATTTTCTTACCAGTGGAGCGGCTCATCTATGTGCTCGCGGCAACTTATTTTCTGGTGCACTATTTTTATGATGAGCGGTATCTGCTGAAGGAAAGAGCTGAATTCTCTGGCTGGAAAATCACGTTGCCGACCATTGCCGTACTTTTCGCCGAAACACTCTACCGTTATGCTGGTCTGCGGTATGCTTTGTTGCTACAACTGGCGTTCGTCGTTAGCGCCGCCTATATGCTCTGGCTAATCCTATCGGAGATTCTCCGGATACACCGCCTTTCAGCCCGTAATTGGTACTTTTTGGCAACCTTCTGCATCGCGGCAACGTTGACGCTTTCTGGTAAGGCAGCTCCTGGTTCCCTTAACCCGAATGCGTTGAATTTTCTGATCTTGATGCACTGTGCCAACTGGTATTGGCGTTACGTCGAGAAATTTTCTGCAGATCGCAAATTGCTCCGCAGATTTTCTGTCGAAACGGTGATCATAAATCTATTTCTGGGTGTCCTGATGTTTTTCCGCTTTCACTCATCTTATTCAGTTTTTGTGTCAGCCTTGGCGGGAGTCCTCTTTGTGCATCCGTATTTTCAGGTATGGTCGCTCTTGCACTTTGTGGTAACATACAGACCTGCGGACAACATGAACTGGATACCCATGCGAGCCAGCGCATGAGCTCGGCTGTTCAGTATTGATCGATGAGTACCTTAGTAATACGCACCTGGAAATTGTTTCATCGCCTGAAAATTCCGTTCACATTGATATACTTTTCAGTCAATTTTGGCTTTCTCACGCGCTATAGGTTTGAAGGGAATATATGGCTGCTACTCGCGGCGTTCACGATTCAAAATTTCGCAATGCATTGGTTCAACAATTTGTTTGATTCAATTGAAGATGAAATAACGGGGCAGCGTACTGTCTTCTCCAGGCCATCTCTCGTATTGCTGCTGGCAGTGGCAGCGACTTTATTATCGTCTTGGATGGTCTGGTATTTCGGATTCAGCCTGCTATGCTTCACGGTTCTGTTCGCGTTGATGTTCCTATACAGCGCACCTATTGGGTCTTGGCGAATCAAAAAGATACTGTATCTGAAAAATATCACAGGTAGTCTTTTCTGGTGGTATATTCCCTTCACATTGATAACCGCATCGCATACGACCGCCGGTTTCAGACAGGTGTTCATGGAGAACCTTGTCTTGCTCGCCATTTTTATGCCGTTCGAGCCGCTTTGGGATATTAAGGATATGGAGGGCGACGAGGCTTCGGGGATCAAAACGATTCCCAATCAGTTTGGCCTGGCTGCTACAAAACTGCTGGTTGTATCAGCCTTTTTGCTACTGGCCGTGGTCAAGCTGAGCAATATCACGTATGTGATTTTTTTTCTGATTCCCCTGAGTATTCTGACAATACAGATAACACCTAAAAATAAACTGCTGATTTCACAATTTATCATGACTTTCGTTGCGTTTTACGGCTTAGCGGGGCATGTCCTCTTACCGACTCTTATCTTACCCATGTTGCGAAAATGAAAGGGCAGGGTATACTCTATCGCATCGTATCCTGGTGTGGTCAGCGATTTATCGCAGTTAGCGAATATGTCCTGCGAAGATACTCCAGCCCGGCTATCAAAGAACCCGGTTGGGTGGCAAATCTTTGTCTGTATACCGACACAATGCGTGCGGAGTTTCTGCAATTATTCGACGAAAACATTCGCGAATATGGCATGATCTCGCCGGAGCAACGTCGTATTACCGGAGGAAACTCCTGGAAGATATTCATCCTCAAGGCTTACGGGCGCACATTTCGGGAAAATTGCCTCCAGGCAAAAGAGACCGCGCGTCTGTGTCTCAGTATACCTGAAATTACTTCGGCCGCTTTCTCCGTGTTGGAACATGGTACGCACATTACCCCTCACCGGGGCGTGTATGCCGGCGTACTGCGCTGCATCATTCCATTGATTGTCCCCGACGGCGACTGTGGCATTCGCGTCGGAGAAAGAGTGTACCGTTGGCAGGTCGGAAAACCAGTGCTGTTTGACGATACAATCGAACACGAGGCATGGAATCGCACCCAGGAAAGACGCGTTGCCCTGCTCATTGACTATGTTCAACCGCTGCCGCAGCCGCTTGCCGCGATCAATCGTTGCGTGATTTGGCTGATTGGCAGATCGCCGTTCATTGGTCGAATGTTGCGGGCGAGTATGTAAGTATCCATCCTGGCCGCTATCATGAAGAAGTTGTGAACAGGATACGCAGGCGGCGTCCAAGTCAATTTGGGCGCGATATGACGTCGATTAGGGAGGTCGATTGAGCAATTTGGTTAACAAGCTGATTAGGATCGTGTTCGCGCCGGTCTCGCGTGGTTACGGCGCATTTCTCTCGCTTTTTTTCCAGACGAAACCATTTTATGATCCGGCGACGATTTCCTGGGCAGCGAGACTGGAAGAGCATTGGCTGGAGATCCGGTCCGAGCTGGACGCGCTCATGCGGCTACAGGCCGACCAGTTGCCTTCGTTCAGCGACCTCGCGCCAGGCGAGGAGATGTTCAGGCACGTGCGCTGGAAGGTCTTCATGTTTAGGGCTTACGGGCACTTCATAGAGCAGAACTGCAGGCTGTGTCCCCGGACGACGGAGCTGATTTCCGGGATTCCCGACATCACGACGGCGTTCTTTTCGATTCTGCATCCGCGCATGCACATTCCCCCGCACCGCGGTCCCTTTCACGGCGTCTTGCGTTGCCACCTTGCACTCATCGTTCCCGGCAGGGCGGGCGAAGCCCTGTGCCGGATTCGGGTGGCTGACGAAGTTCGAACGTGGGAAGAGGGGAAAATCCTGCTTTTCGATGACACCTTCTGGCACGAGGTGTGGAATGATTCCGATTTACCGCGCGTGGTCCTCTTCATGGACGTAAAGAAAAGGCTCCCCTGGCCGATTAATTGGATCAACGGCATTACATATTGGATCCTATCGAGGGTCTTTTTGCCGATCATGGCCGACAGGAAGCAGATGCAAGTGCGACCTGCTAAGCTGAGCTAGTTGGCAAACGCTTGCGCGCGATTCTTACAACTCCGCAGTTCCGGCAAGACCATTTGACGGGTAAGGCACCGGAACACCATAACCACGGCCATGGAAATCCCTGATGGTTTCCTCTATTTTGCCTTTAGCATCCAGGGCCCTATACCAACATGGGTTTAAGTTCGCTACTTCTGGCGCGGGGCCAGCATTCTGGCAGGCAGTGCCGGCGTCAAATTTTCACCCCCTAAGAACGCGTATAGGACACTCGTCTCAAGTGTTAATGCGGGCGAAGTTTGTGGCACCAGCAGTGTCGCCGACTAGACAGACTTCAAAAACCATATAGACCTAACTTTGAATTTTGCGGTAAAGTTCCTGAAGCCTATCACATATTCAATGGTGGCCCATTCGTTTCATCGGAATAGCCAATCGTTCAGTTCACGGCACCACAGATCGTAACAAGCGGACGCAGGCTTTGCACTTTCGAATAAAGTGACAAATAGTTCAGGTTTCTTCTGCGTCTTCGCGATTCTCTTCTGTACCATAGGAGTCGGCATCTTGGAGTGTACATTCGTTCACAATCTTTAATCGATCTTAGGAGGAGTAAATGAAATCTATTTCCAGAGTCTCTCTGGTTGCGCTCTGCTGTGCAACCGTCTTTCACTGCAGTGGAAAATCCAACATGCAGGTGGCAACACCTGGCAACAACGACATCAAGGCACTCAATGAAGCGACCAGCGTGCAGGCGCGCGTGCTCGCCGACACAGGTGCGACGCTGGCTATTGGCAGCAAGGTGCAGCTGACGGTACCTGCCGGGGCTCTCACGCAAGATACCGATATCACTGTCGAAAAAAAGTCCGTCGCACCTGCGCAGGGCATCGTCGTGCCCGTCGCGAAATCAATTGAACTCGGCGCACACGGCACACAGTTCAACAAAACTGTCGCGCTCAATGTCTGCTACGACCCGCAGGTTCTCGCGAGCCAGGGTCTCTACGAAGAGACGCTCGCGGTCTATTACGTCGATGCACAGACCGGCGAATACGGTTCAGTTGGAGGTTCGGTGAACAAGACGACACACTGCGTGTCGGCAAACATTGAGCACTTCTCTACGTACCTGGTCGCAGCACAAAACCTTTCGGTTAACCTGCCGGTTGCCGAACAGCTGCCGCAGATCAGCGTCACTTACCTGCCGGGCACACCGATCGCGGGCTTGCCCGTGAAAGTACGCGCAGCGATCACCGACTTCAAGCTCACCCCGGTTTCGAACGGCACCGGCGTGCAGGTTGGTTTCGGCCAAATCGCCACCGTCCGTTACTGCTACTACACCGCACCGGCCACTGCGTGTTCAGGTGGATTGCAAAACCTGGCGCCTGACTATGACGACGAAGCAAATAATTTTTACAGCTTTGTGATTCCTGCAAGCCAGGTCACAACGCAGGGCTTCACCGTTTCATACGAAGTCTACAACAGCCTGGGCTTCAAACGCACGCGCACGGTGAACTACGTGCCCACGCGCACAGCCACCGGCATCCAGTTTACCAGCAATGCTGTCGTGAACCTCGCCGCAGGTTTCAAGCGCTCGTACACCGTGCAGGGTTTGAGCGACACCGGCACGCCGCAGAACATTCCCGTTGATTCATTCACGCTCAACGGCGGCATCGGCACCGCAACGCAGACCGGTGTCTCTGTCATTCGTGTCACCGGAACAACAGCTAACCCGCAGGCGATGCGCACTGGTTCACTCACCGCCACAGCGGGCGCTTTCTCTGTGACATCGGCCGACATCAACGTGCATGCAGGCCTGCTCGACCACATCTCGCTGCTGTCACCGACCGGCGTCGTACTGGGCAACACGATCACGATCAACGCTAACACGACGTATGATTTTGACATCCTGGGCTACGACGCATTCGGCAACACCTCGAACGTACTGCCGCAGTTTGTACTCGTACCCGTTATTGGCGCAGGTACCATCAGCTCCACAGGCCTCTACACAGCACCGGCAACAGCCCAAAGTGCGACACTGGTCGCCACGCTCAATGGCGTAGCGGATAGTATTTTGATCAATGTTCAAACACCGGCCACTAACGGCCTTCCGCCGGCAATGGTTGTACCTCCTACTGTGCCCACTATGGCTTTGGGAATGGGATTGGCGAATAACGGAACTGATACCTATGCGATTTGGGTTGAAGTTGGCTCACCGGGCTGGAATCTTATCCTAAGCCGCTGGAATGGAGCTGCCTGGATACACCTAGCAACGGCAACTTCAACTACTGCAATCTTTAATGCAGATCTTGCATTTGTGAATGGCCAGCCCGTTATCGCCTACACGGCAGAAGATATTTCTCCGGCGCCTAGGAATATCCGATTTTTTCGCTGGAACGGCGCAGCGCTTGAGCCAATCGCGTCACCGGCAATCGGCGGAGTCAGTGCATCGACTGGCCAGGTTGACATTGTCGCAAATGGAAACCTATTGTATGCTACTTGGCAGGAACTAACAAGTGGCTTATATAATATACACGTTTCTGTATGGAACAGCAGCACCAATACTTGGTCATCCCCCTCGTGGCCACAAGTGAATCCAGTCGGTGTAAACGGCTACTTTCCTAAAATAGAACTCTATCAGTCGCAACCGCTCGTATTGTTTTCAGCTGACGGAGCTGTAACCCTGAGACGATGGGATGGAGTTTCTACCTGGACTGCCGTTTCTTCTGCCGTTTCGGGAGACCTTAATTTTCCGGGGGCTGGCGCGCAAATCAATGGCCCGCAGTTGGCTGTTGATGGCTCCCACATCTATTTGGCATGGTCAGCCTTTGACGGTAGTATGACTAATGTTTACGCCGGGCATTATGATGCCGGGCTTGATACTTATGTCTTTTTGGGAGGCGGTGCGGCCGACAGTTTCTCACCCTTTACAGCTGGCGCGTTCGTGTCCCTGCGTCTTTTCTCAGGGGTTCCATATCTGGCATTTTATAAAGAGGATCCGGCAGCATTCCAGACATATGTGCAGCATTTTTCGGGCGGAAGCTGGGTGCCTGATTTTAATTCGAGTAGCCCGACAAATTTTGCTGGGCCGAGCTTCAATGAAACCGCAACGAAGCACAATTCGGTTATCGCGCTCTCCGAAGTCAGCGGCGTAAAGTATGCGACATTCATTGAGTTTGACGGTGCATATTTGGGTTCACCTTCAACGATGTATTTGAGAATTTTACCATAAAAAAGGAATCCTGAGTAATAGAGCCGGCCCGGGAAGAATGGGCCGGCTTTCAACGATTCCCGATTAGAAACCTACCCCAGAGTATTCAGGCATTCTTGGCCGCAGCTTGACTTTCCCCATAATCCTTGACGACCTGTCTTTTTCTAAGTACTTTCCCCGATCGCGGTTTGCTTCGAACGCTGACAGCGAAACGGAAGCCTCGCAACTTTCAGAGAAAGTTGCTGCTAAAGCGCTTCGCTGCTTTCGTATCGCGAAGATGTCGCGTTCTTGCAAACCAATTTGGTGTCGTAGCCAAGTGGTAAGGCAGAGCTCTGCAAAAGCTCCACCCCCGGTTCAAATCCGGGCGACACCTCAATGTTCTTTCTTCTTTGTGTGCTTTGCACACAAAGAAGAAAGAAAAATTTAGGCCCGTGTGATGGAATTGGTAGACATACAGGACTTAAAATCCTGGGGCAGCAATGCCGTGCCGGTTCGATTCCGGCCACGGGTACACGAGACAGGCGGTGCGGCAGCAACTACGGCGGCCGGTGGCGGTTCGTCTGAGATCCTCACTTCTCGCATACCGCTTATAGATTCGCATTGCCATCTCGATATGGTTGTGGAGCGGGGGCTGTCGGTCGCTGAGATCACGCAGACTCTTATTGCCAATGATATTTCTGGCCTGGTTGAGATTGGCGCCGACAAAGAGGCGATGCTGTGGGCACGCACACTGGCGCACACCTCACGGCAATTCGAGGTTTACTACACGATTGGGCACCACCCCGGCGAGGCCAAGTCGGCCGACGCATCTTTTGGTCTGAAGTTCATCGAAGAGAATAAAGATGACGAGCGTTTCGTCGCTGTTGGCGAAATTGGCCTCGACTATTATTACCATGCAGACGAGGCGCCAGAGCAGAAGCAGGTGTTTATCCAGTTTGTCAGGGCGGCGCGTGAAGTTGGCCGGGGTATTGCGATCCATACGCGCGAAGCCCACCGCGATACGGTGGATATTCTGAAGGCCGAAGCCAGTGGCCTGCCCGTTTTGATACATTGCTTCACAGGCAACCTCGAAGAGATGCAAGAGTTTGTCGCGATGGGCTGCTACATCTCGTTTTCGGGCATCGTGACTTTCAAAAATGCGACGGCTTTACAAGAGGCTGCCAAAGCCTGCCCGCTCGAAAAGATTCTGGTCGAAACCGATGCGCCTTTTCTGGCGCCGGTGCCGCACCGGGGCAAGACCAACCAACCCGGTTTTGTACGCGATACGCTCGATTTTCTGGCCAAACTCAGAGGTGAAGATGCCGAAATTCTGGCCGCCGCGTGCACAAAAAACACGCGGGATTTCTACCAATTGGGGCTGCGCGGCAGGCTGTGAAGCTTTAACGGAATTTTGTCGATTTATGGCCTGCTGTGCAGACCCGAATATTGCCTGCCTCTATTGTCCTTTTCGCGCGGTGGTTGTCGCGCATTTTGCCGCATGTGCGGCATTGTCGGCTATATTGGCCCTAAATCTATCGAATCGGTTCTGCTGGTCGGTTTGCAGAAGCTCGAATACCGCGGTTACGATTCGGCCGGCATGGCTGTCTTGAACGGCGACGAACTGGCGACGCGCAAGGCAGTCGGCAAGATTATTGAGCTCGAGAAGCAGCTGAAGAACCAGCCGATTCTGGGTTCTGCGGGCATCGCGCACACGCGCTGGGCGACGCACGGCGAACCTTCGATGACGAACGCGCACCCGCACCTGAGCGGGCACCGCGATATCGCCGTCGTGCACAACGGTATTTTTGAGAACTATGCCAAGCTTAAGGCCGAGCTCATCGACGATGGGCATGTATTTTTGAGCGAAACCGACACCGAGGTCGCGCCGCACCTCATGGAAAAATATGTGCACGAGGGATTTTCGACAGAAGAGGCATTCGTCAGAATGCTGAAGCGCGTTGAGGGACAATACGCCGTTGCCGCGATCAGCGAAAAAGACTCGAAGAAGATTTATTTTGCGCGCAAGGGCTCGCCGCTCATTATTGCCAAAGGCAACAACGAATACCTGATCGCATCAGATATACCGGCGGTAGTGCCGATTGCGCACGAGGCAATCTATCTCGAAGAAGAACAATGGGGATATATATCGAGCAGCGGGGTTTCGATTTTTACGCTGGGCGGCGAGCCAGTACCACCAAAATGGCAACCCGTTGCCTTTAAAGAAGAAGACGTAGACAAAGGCGACTTTGAATACCTGATGCTCAAAGAAATTTATGAGCAACCCGACGTGTTCGAGCGTATTCTCAAAGAACGCCTCGACGACACATTCATACACTTTCCAGAACTGAAATTCGGCAAAGAATATCTCGCGCGCGTGGGTCGTATCTTGATTCAGGCGTGCGGCACTTCTCTTAACGCGGGAATGATCGGGCGCATGTATCTCGAGCAATTTGCGCACATCAGCGCCGAAACAGATTATTCGTCTGAATGGCGCTACCGCAACCCGCTCGCAAGCGGTGATTCACTCGTGGTCGGTATCAGCCAGTCGGGTGAAACGGCCGACACGCTCGCGGGCCTGCGCGAGGCCAAAGCGAAATTCATGCGCGTGCTTTCATTTCTGAACAACATCAATTCTACCATGGCGCGCGAGTCTGATGCAATGAT
Source organism: Turneriella parva DSM 21527 (assembly GCF_000266885.1). Classification (NCBI taxonomy): domain Bacteria; kingdom Pseudomonadati; phylum Spirochaetota; class Leptospiria; order Leptospirales; family Leptospiraceae; genus Turneriella; species Turneriella parva. The sequence goes on from NC_018020.1 coordinate 1,636,934, forward strand.
CAGCCTCATGGCGGGGCCCGAGATTGGTGTGGCGTCGACCAAGGCCTTCACGGCGCAGGTGTTAAATCTGCTGTTTTTCTCACTGTATGTAGGTTCGATCAAGTGGTTGATGCCGGCCGAAGAGCGCCGCACTGTGCTCGATGAAATTCGCGCCTTGCCCGACAAGATGCGCACCATATTGAAGAGCCACGAACGTATCAAAGAAATCGCCGAATTTCTCAAAGATAAAAACGACACGATATTCTTGGGGCGTACCTACAATTACCCGTCGGCGCTTGAAGGGGCACTCAAGCTGAAAGAGATATCGTACATTCACGCCTCGGGTTACGCCGGGGGTGAATTTAAGCACGGGCCGCTCGCGCTGGTGAGCCAAAACGTACCCGTCGTTATCATCGCGCCGCAGGGTGAGATTCGTACCAAAATGATTTCAAACCTCAAAGAGGCGCAATCGCGCGGGGGAAAAATCATCTCGATCATCACCGAAGGTGACGAAGAGATAAAGAGAGAATCTGACTTTTATGTCGAGATACCCCCGTGTCAAGAGAGCATCTCTCCTTTGCTTGTGGCTGTGCCATTGCAGCTGCTTGCCTATTACACGGCGATCGCAAGGGGTTGTGACGTCGACCGGCCGCGCAACCTTGCCAAATCGGTAACCGTCGAATAGCATGAAGAAAAAGGCCGTCAAAAAAGCTGTAAAACCTGTACGTAAGGTTGCAGCCAAAACGCCGGCCAGAAAGCCTGAGAAAAAGAATTCATCCGCCGCATCAGCCACAACGCCCAAACCGGTAGAGTTGGCATTACCCGGCGCAGACTCTGATCTTCACGAACAGCGCAGCGCACGCGACCAAAAGGTCGAAGGTTTGCTCGCCGGTATTCAAAAACAAAACCCCGACGCGCTCGCAGCCTTCTTCGAGGCGTTCTCAGACGACATCTACAACTTTCCCATGCGCATGTTTCGGTTCAATGAAGACGAAGCGAGCGAGTTTTATCTGTATGCGTTCGAACACCTGCGCGATGGGCGCAAGATCTCGAGTTTTCAGGGGAAAGCAAAATTCACCACCTGGTTCTATGCAGTCTTAAGAAACCTGACGATCGACTTCTTGCGTTCGCAGAAAGATAAGGTGCGTTATACCACTTACCTCAAAGCTGATGCCTCGGGCAAACTGGTTGAAGCGATCGATTCGGTTTCTGACACGCGCGACCAGAACCTGTTCGAAGAAGCCTTGTTCGAGCAGTTCAACGCTTCGCTCATTTCGCTCACGATACCGCACCGCGTGCTCTTTAAGCTGGCTTACGCCTGGTACTTTGAGCTCGATAAAGAAGAACTCGATTACCTCTGCGAACTGCAGAAGAAGCCAGAGAATGAGATTTTACTCCGTCTTGCCGATCTGAAAAAAGTTGCCCACGAAAAATCTGTCGAAGTGCGCGAGCTCGAAGAAAAACTAACGGCCAACTTTCAGGGCATCTCAGTGCTTGAAACCAAAGTCGAAAACTTTTTCAGAGAAAACCCCGATTTAGACAAACGGCGCGAAAGCTGGAGCGAAGAATTCTACTCTGCATCGATACCGCCGCAAATCATCGACATGATTCAAAGTCTCATGAAAAAGAAAAAAAAGCAGCAGAATCTGTTGCTGCATCAGAAAAAGAGCCTGCTTTCGATTCGGGTGCCTTACAAAGACCTAGGCGATTTACTGAACAGCACCCAGGGCGTGCTGTCGGTGCAGCTAATCCGCATTATTGAAAGGCTGAGCCAGTCGCTCACCAACCAACCCTCAAACTAACCGGGCGCGAATTCCGTGTTCAGTCACCGTTAACGTAAATACAACCTGGTCACCCCTGCGCGGCAGAGCCTGCTCTGGCCGTGCGTCGATGAAAAAGGGAATATATTCATGGGGGCCGCGCGAGTCGATCTGGCCTTTGCCGCTGTTGCGATTGAAGAACTTTACCGTACCGCGCATTTCCCGGCCGTCAAGGGCGTAATAACCCAGAAGTTCGTTCAGATCATGATCGCCTTTGGCCTCTGAGTTCAGTTGTTTCAGCAGCGCATCGAACGCGGCAAGGTGCATTGAATAGTCTGCGAGCGGTATCTGCCGGTAGAGGCGGCCATCCCAGTTTTGCAGGTGCACCAGATTGCGAATTTCATTGCGAAATACGTCGAGTTCGGTACACAGCGCCTCGTTCAGAATCTGCATCGAGCGCAGCTGCTGAATGTGTGCGGCGAAGGTGCGTTTGCGTATCACGTTCAGCAGGTTCGCGTGCTGCGCATCGGTGTTGCCTTTCGACCTGTCGCTCTGGTCAGAAACCACAAGCGGGTTGGCCACCAGAGCGAACACGATTGCTTCAATGATAATACCCTGGGTAACGAGCAGTTGAAAGAATAATGCGCTCTCGAGCGAAAACTGTGGCTTAAACAGCCTGTATTGCCACAGCTCGTATTCGACGAGCTGCAGCATGTAGCAGATGTTCGATTTAAATTCTGAATCTTTCAGGTATTGAAAATATGTGTCGCGGTAGTGGTCGATCGTCTTCAGCGTGCCTTTCGGTATCGCGAGCGGAATCTGCGAGGCATATTTTTCGTTGTACTCGACAAACTCACGAATGAGGTTCTGCGCGCGATCATGCGGATTCATCGGCGTTATGAACCTCGGCTGCAGTTACCGGCCTTTACTCAGGTCTTTTTGGGCCTTCTGCGCACGCTGCTCTGCAGCGGCGATTTCTCGAGAATTGCCACAGGCTTCTTGTCACCGCGGATATCGATGAACAGCGGCCCAGATTTCGCCGCAGTCTGAATCCTCATCATGCCCATGCCGTAATTTTGCGTGAAAGAAAACGTGCCGCTGGTGACTTCACCGACGACAGCGCCCGCAGACGTGACAACTTTGTAACCCTGCCGCGGCACGCCTTCACCGGTGAGGTGAAAGCCACAGGTCGTATGGTCGGCCGGCTTTTCGCGCAGCTCGCGTGGCGCGATGCAGTCATGGTCCTGATAGATAAATGCAATGCCCGACTCTTGTGGTCTGAGGTCAGTTGAAAGTTCGTGGCCGTAGAGCGGCATCAGTGCTTCGAGGCGCAGCACGTCACGCGCCGCAAGCCCGCAGGGCTTTACGCCGGCTGTTGCGAGTTCGCGCCACAGCGCCACGCCGTCGGTCGCATTGCAGGCAATTTCGAAACCGTCTTCGCCCGTGTAGCCCATGCGGCCTATAAAGAGTTTTGGCGCAGCGAGTTTAACCTCGTAATAATAAAGCTCATCTAAAAATGAAAACCTTTTCGCCAGAAAATCGGCTGCCTTGGGGCCCTGCACGGCGATCAATGTATAATCGCTCCACGGTTCGATTTTAATTGTGCTGCCGCAATGTTGCTTCAGGTGTGCAACGACCGCATCGCGATTGCCCGCATTTGCGACCATAGCGAAGTGGTTTTCAGCGATCGACGAAAGCGTAATGTCGTCGACGAGGCCGGCCTTTTCGTTATAGAGCGCATTGTACTGCGCTTTGCCGGGTTTCAGCTTTGCCGTTGAGCGCACACAGACCTGATCGAGTGCAGCAACGAGTGTCGCATTGTCGGCAGCGTGAAGAAAGATCGGCAACATATGCGAAACATCGAACATGCCACAGGCAGAGCGTACCGCTGTGACCTCATCTTTCACCGCACCGTAAGATACGGGCATATTGTACCCTGCGAATTCAGTAAATTTGGCACCCAATGCCTTGTGTTCGTCGAAGAGCGGTGTGGTTTTCATGACTTGCAGTACCGAATATGACCCGCGCCGCGCGGTGGCAATCGATATGCATAGAGAGGCCGATCGGCAGATATTCAATTCTGACGACCTGCTGCGCAGAGCCCGTGGGCTAAATTATTGCAGCCATATGTGGCCTGCCGCAAACGCAAATACCAGCTATGATTCGACAAGGCTCATCCCATGTGGATTTTCAGAGCGAGCACATGTTTGACTGTCCGGCGTGTGGGGCGCCCATTTCTGTCGTTCTCGAGACCTTCGCCGAGCCAACGACTCAAGATTATATTGAGGATTGCGAAGTCTGCTGCCGCCCATTGCACATTCGCTATTCGAGCGCTGAGTATGAACTCGAATCAGTGCGCGTGAGAACAACAGACGAATAACCGTCATGGAAAAAACGCTGTGGTTCGTCGCTGTTTTACTGCCAGACGAGGCCGTGGCGAAGGTGCGTGCTGTGCAGCAAGAAATTGCCGATACTTTCGGCCCGCGCCGCGCGATGCGATTGCCGCCGCACATCACCGTCGAAGCACCCTTTCGTCTGCCCGACGAAGTTGCGCCAAAACTCACAGATGCGTTAGCTGATTTCTTCGCGACGAAGACAGAGTTTCAGCTGACGCTCAAAGATTTTGGCTATTTTCGTGACGATGTAATATTCATACAGGTTGCGCCCTCGCTCGAATTGCTCGAACTGCACAATGAGTTGCAAGAATTCATGCGTGGCCCGGCGGGCTTTATACATGCCCCGCCTTTGCACCCCGGTTATACTCCTCACCTGACGATCGCAAACCGCGATGTGACGCCGAAGCAGCACGCCGCAATCTGGCGGGGCCTTGCAGGGCGAAAGTTTCATGCCAGTTTTCCCGTGGTTGAATTATGTCTCATGAGACACAACGGCGCAAGTTGGGATACCGCGCAGAAATTCGCGCTACAGCGAAAATAGCGTCGTCAACGAGACTATTTTATCGTCCCATGTCTTGCTGGGTAATATGACCACCGCGAAGCACAAACGATTCTTGCTGCTCAAGATTGCGGTGATGCTGCAGCTCGCCGCTGTTGGCTGCCGCGGTTTTGGTGATTTTCAGGCCGCGCCTCCCTCGGGGTTCTCTTATTCTGGCAGTCCATTCGTCATAACGGTTAACACGGCAATGCCCGCTGCAAAGCCACAGATTACGGGCACGGTAAGCGCATGCCTCGCAGAGCCGGCGTTGCCCGCAGGGTTGCAGCTCGGCCAGTCTGACTGCGTGCTGAGCGGAGTGCCAACGGTTATACAGCCACCTACAGGCTATACGATTACCGCATCAAACAAGACCGGCTCCACTGCGACGACGATCAGTATTGAGGTTAACGCGAACCCACCTGCCTCGCTTGTGTACACTGGCAGTCCATTTGCCTTTACGCAGGGCAATTCAATCGCACCACTCACCCCGACTTTCACCGGCAGCGTGACGACGTGTGCATCAGCACCACCTTTACCTCCGGGGCTTTCGATCAACAACAGCACCTGCGAGATCACGGGCATACCGACGATTGCCCAGGTTTCGACTGCGTACACGATTACCGCAACCAATGCATTTGGCAGCACCAACACCGGCATCAACATTGCGATTACCGCAGAAACAACACCGCCATCCGCACCGACAGCCCTGAATGCCACACCGATCAGCGGTGCGCAGATTGACCTCACGTGGACAGCTGCAACGGATAACTTTTCTGCGCAGGGTAATTTGATTTATGAAATCTGCCGGGCGACAGCCTCAGGCGGATGTACCACTTTCACGGTGACGCACACGACCGGCGCAGGCGCCGTCAACTTCAGCTCTGCCGGGCTGAGTGCAGGCACCGTGTATTACTTTGTGGTTCGTGCACGCGACGAGGCAAATAATCTTGGCGCGATTTCGGGTGAAGCCTCGGCAATGACTACACCCGCCGGTTCGGTGAGTAATCCTGTACTGGCGCCAGCACCTGGGCTTTACAATATTACGCAGAACGTGAGTGCGACGGTCGCTGCCCCCGCGAGTTCGACTGTCTGTTATTCGACGAACGGCGTCGACCCGGCCTGCGATGGCACCAAGCTCGCCTGTTCAAGCGGCACGCTCTATTCGGTGGCAGTTGCGGTGTCGGCGACCTCAACCTTTAAAGCAGTCGGATGCAAGCCGACGTATTTAGACTCTGCCGTCACAACGGGCACGTATACGTTTGATTATGTGGCTCCGTCTACCCCGGCGCCCTTTAACGCATCGCCCGTTAGTATGACGCAGATCGATCTCACCTGGTCTGCCGCTTCAGATGATCTGACGCCGCCAGGCAACATTGTCTACGAAATCTGCCGGGCAACGACCTCGGGTGGTTGCGGTACGTTCACCGCGACGCACACGACTGCAGCCGGTGCCACCAACTTCAGCGTCACGGGCCTCACAGGCGGCACCACTTATTATTTCGTCATCAGGTCGCGTGACCAGGCGACCAACCTGAGTACAGTGTCGGGTGAAATCTCGGCAATGACAACACCTGTCGGTACGGTGAGCAATCCAGTTTTTACACCGCCTGCCGGTACATATAACAGCTCGCAGAACGTGACAATCACCGTCGCCTCACCCGCTTCGCCGACCATCTGCTATTCGACCAACGGTGTCGACCCGTCTTGCGATGCGCTGACGAAACTGATCTGTACCTCGGGCACATCTTACAGTGGGCCAGTAGCGGTCGCAGGTGGTCAAACTCTCAAGGCGATCGGCTGCAAGCTAACCTACGCAGATTCTGCTGTCACCGCAGGCACATACACTGTAGATTCAGCGGCGCCCACCGTGACGGGTGTCACCGCTTCGACTACCGACGGCACCTACAATAGCGGCGCGACGATTTCGATACAGGTCGTCTTCAGTGAGCCCGTCAATGTAACGGGTACGCCGGTTCTGTCACTGGCTACGGGCAACCCCGCAACGACACCAGTAAACTATGTTTCGGGAACGGGTACAAATACGCTCACATTCGATTACGTCGTCGCCAATGGCAATACGACGGGTGATCTCGACTATGTTTCGACTGCGGCGCTTGCGGGAGGCACAATTCAAGATGCCGTCGGCAACAATGCAGTCTTGACGCTCGCCACTCCCGGGGCAGCCAACTCATTGGGCGCCAGCAAAGCGATTGTGGTTAACCCGCCGCCGGGCATCACGAGCGTCACGCCGACGAACGGTGCAACGAATTGGCCCGTCACGAGCCCTGTCACGATCAACTTTAACCAGAATATGAATACCGGTCTTATCAATGCGCAGGGCGCAAACGGCGCATGCTCTGGCACTGTCTGGGTATCGACTGACAATTTTGCCAGCTGCCTGGGCGGCACGATGGCTTACCCGACACAGTCGAGCGCAACCTTTACACCTTCAAATCCCTTTTGCGTTGAAGGCAACTACCCGATACGCGTGCGCATTCTCACTGCCGTTCAAAGCGCATACGGTGTACCCTTACCGACGCCGTACGATGCGGTGCATGGCTTTACCACGCAGCAGGCTTTGATGAAAACTGCGATTACGACAGGCACCGACGTGCGTGCATTGGCAATTTCATGTAACACATTGTTTGTCGGCGGCAGTTTCTCTCAGGTAACAGGGTCGTTAGGTCGCAATAATCTTGTCGCGATCGATCTTGCCACAGGTTTTCCCTTGAATGGCGGCTTTACCCCGCCTGCTTTCGGTACAAATGGTGCGGTGAATGCTTTGGCGATAAATGGCAATGAACTCATCGTCGGGGGTTCGTTTACCAACGCTGGTTCGGGCGGGTCACAGAACCTTGCCGCCTTCAACATCGTGACCGGTGCAAAGTCTGCATGGTCGCCGGCACCCAACGCAGCCGTCAATGCCCTCGCGGTCGATTCGGGAATAATTTACGCAGGCGGCTCATTTACGCTGGTCGACGGTTCTGTCAGTCGCAACAAGCTGGCAGCATTTACTGCGGGTGTCAATGCACCGAACGCGTGGAATCCCAGTTCAACTGCGCCAGGTGCGGTGAACGCCATTGCCATTGCTGGCTCCACCGCGATAATCGGAGGGGCCTTTACCGGCGGCACAGTGGGTGGCAACAGCCGCAACTATCTTGCGGCGGTCGACGCTTCAACAGGGGCAGGTGGTGCCTATACAGGCTGGTGCACGGCAGGTGCGGACCTCCCCGTAAATACCATTGCGGCCTCGGGCGGCAATGTCTATTTTGGTGGCAGCTTTAACGGCACGTGTGGCATCACATTCTATAATTTTGGGGCCGTCTCGGCGAGTACCGGTGGCTCCATAGGTTTCGCCAACGGCTCGTTTACTGGCGCAAACGATGTTGTCAGTGCGCTTTTCGTCGACAATGCCGCGAGCACACTCTATGTCGGAGGCGCATTTAATACTGCTACCGACGCATTCATCGGTACCACCCGCAATTTTATGGGCTCGACTGGTTTGACAGGGAACACCGCCAATGCCTGGCACCCGAATTTCAATGGCTCGGTTCTTGCAATTACGAAGGTGGGCACTGCCGTTGTTGTGGGTGGTTTGTTCACCACCGTGAACGGGGGCACCGCAGCGAATCGACTGGCGATTGTTGAAACAAGTACGGGCACCTTGCGGCCATAGCCTTTGCGCGATGGGTTTCCGGTTTAGTGACGATACGACTTGCAGATGATGGGATATTGCATCGTAAAACGCTTTACGCAACGGCACAGCCTCATCATCGCCGGTCATGAAATATGCCCTCGTGTTACTGTTCTTTATTCTAAATTGCAGTCGCAACGATGAAGCAAGTGCTGCTTCATCAAATTCCTCTGGGTGCGTTCCGACCAGACAAGCAGGCCGAAGCAGCAATTGTGCTCTAACATTGAGCCTTACAGTTGATACGCTCGCTGGCCCTTCACAAGGTACGGCCGCAAGTGGTGATACAGACGGTACCGGCAGTGCCGCGAGATTTAATGCGGTTACAGGGGTGACAACAGACGGACAAAATATCTATTCCACAGACTATTTTGGCCACAAAATACGAAAGACGGTAATTTCCTCTGGCGTGGTCTCGACTCTCGCTGGCCCCGGACCAGGAACAAGCCTTTCGGGCGATGTCGACGGAATTGGCGAAGCAGCTCGCTTTAGCTCTATGCGAGCAATCACGACAGATGGCACTAATCTCTACGTGGCCGATAACTCAAACAACAAGATTCGCAAAATTGTTATAGCCTCACGCGCAGTGACAGTTCTCGCGGGGCCAGCTGCTGGCGATACAACCAGCGGCGATACAGATGGTACTGCGAATGATGCACGTTTCAACAACCCTCAGGGTATCGTGACCGATGGCACCAATTTATTTGTCGCTGATTCGCTCAATCGGAAAGTAAGAAAAATCGTCATCGCATCTGGCATTGTCAGCACTCTTGCCGGGCCAGCCCAAGGTGTAACTGGGTCTGGTGATACAGATGGTTCGGCCAATACCGCACGATTCGGGCTTCCCGGGGCTATGACAACCGATGGCGTCAATTTATACCTGTGTGATTCATCAAATCATAAAATACGCAAAATTGTAATTGCGACGGGCGAGGTAATTACTCTAGCAGGCCCTGCGCAGGGCACAACCACGAGCGGTGATACCGATGGAACGGGAAATTCCGCTCGTTTCAATAATCCCCTCGGCATCACAACTGATGGTACAAGTTTATACGTGGCCGATACGTCCAATCAAAAGATCCGAAAAATAGTCATTGCTACGGGCGCGGTAACGACTGTCGCCGGCCCCGCACAAGGTGCAACGACCTCGGGAGATACTGAGGGCGTTGGCACATCTGCTAGATTTTTCAATCCACATGGAATCACTACTGACGGGTATCGACTCTTTGTTGGCGAGTATTGGAATCACAAGATTCGGAGAATAAACTAGTAAATTGCGCCCAACTAATAATACTCTATAACTCCCGCATGGCTCTCAACGTACTCGGCACCGAACTTGCGCCCTGCAGCCTTGAACCGCTGACCGGTTTCTTTCGCGATGGCTGCTGTAACACGAATGCCGACGACCATGGCATGCACACTGTCTGTGTACAGGTGACGGACGCCTTTCTTGAATTCAGTAAATCGGTGGGTAACGACCTTTCGACTCCGGTGCCACAATACGAATTCACCGGGCTTGTCGAAGGCGATCGCTGGTGCCTTTGCATGCCCAGGTGGATTGAGGCGTATAACGCCAACGCGGCCCCGCGTGTCGTGCTCGAGGCAACACATGTCTCTGTGCTCGAGCATATTGATCTTGACCTGTTGCAGAGATTCGCAGTCGCGTAGGCTGCATGAAAAAATATCTGCTTCTAATCAGCGTGGCGCTAAACGTCTACGCCGACGATTCTGGTATTCAATACCTCGAACTGAACAAACCCCATTACGTCATCGGCAATAAAGCCCGGGTGCGCGTCGAGGCTGATATCAATGCAGCTGTGGCAGCTGAGCTGCCCATCGGCGCCGAAGTTATACCGACCGAGCAGGTGAACAACGCTACCACCATCGACGGTGTCGAAGCCCCCTGGTACCGGGTCCAGTTCAAGCAGGCAGGCAAACCCAAAGACGGTTTCATCTGGGGTAACCTGATCGCGAAAGGTGCGGCCAAATCGAAAGACGGTCTCATCTTCATGTTTGGCACCGGTCGCAAACAGAAAGATCTGTCAGTCGGTACCGAGTACACCTCGCAGTTTCGTGTCGCCAAAGACGGCAAAGAGCTGGCGAAGCTTGAAATAAAAGAAGGTGTGGATTTCAAATCGAAGCAAACAGTGACGCTGACAGACGGTCGTGGCCTCGAAGGTGTTCAGCATATTTTCGCGGTCGAGTTCTTGCAAGAATATTGCGGTGGCAAAGGCAATACGATGTTTCTCTTTTGGACAGGGGAAAAGCTAATTCATGCACACAGCTCATTCGACGGTTCAGATGCACCGTATTATGCGACAGAAAAGCAGGTTTTTCCCACTGACAAAGGCGGCAAAAAAGATATGGTGATTCTACTGCGCGAAACAGGCGAACATGAAGTACCAAAATCCGTAAAAAAAGAGAAAGTGTCATTAAAGTGGAATGGAAAAAAGCTGGAGAAGCCGAAATGAAAAAACTCACGATAACTACGCTCGCGCTGATCATCGGTGCAGGCTATGCAGAAGCGCCGCTCGAGTCGCTGGTCGTTAAGCGGGGTTCAGTCGAAGTGACTGCCGTGGCACTACCGGGGCCGAAGAAAAAAGTTGGTCTCAAGATCGTTAACAGCGCAGAAGCAGACGTTCAGTTAGAAGGCCGCGTCGTGGCGAGCAGCTCGAAAAAGCCGGGAGCCGTCGCCGATTGCCGTTTTACCACGACAGCGCCGGCAAGGTCTGACTCGCAGAAAAAAATCAAGTGCGATACCTCAGGGGCAGATCGACTTGAGGTCGTTATCACAGCACCGGCAAGTCCCTAGTTTTGGCAACTCGTCCATAGACTTGAATTTGTCGCTGCATCGGCCGTAATTTTTCCCGAGCCTCTCTTTTAGCAGATGCAAGATCTTGCCAACCGCCTTGCCCGCATGAAAAAGCACCTCGGCAAGTGGGCGCGCCGCCGTGGTATCAGCTGCTACCGCCTCTACGAAAAAGACATACCTGAATATCCGTTCATTGCAGATCTTTACGAAGACCACATGATTCTCACCGAGATGGCGAGCGAAGCGATTCAGTCGCGCCGTGACTATCACGACTGGAAAAAGCAGGCCACAGAAATATTTCGCAGCACGTGGGAAATCCGCCCAGAAAATCTGCATCTCAAAACCAGAGTCAGGCGAACCGAAGGCGAGCAGTACGAGAAGCTTTCCGAAGGGGTGGGGGTCGTGGTTCATGAAGCGGGTCTGAAGTTCAAAATCTACCCAGACAACTGGCTCGACACGGGCCTCTTTCTCGATCATCGCAACCTACGTTCGGTTGTGCGCGAATCTGCAGCCGGTAATAATGTTCTGAATCTTTTTTGTTACACCGGTTCATTCAGCGTCTACGCGGCTGCGGGTGGTGCAGCCTTGGTGCACAGTGTCGACTTGTCGGCGCGCTATCTGAGTATCGTTGATGAGAATCTTGCCCTGAATAAACTTAGCGCCGTGCCCCATGATAATTTTCGTCTCGATGCACGCGAATTTCTGGCGACAGCTTCGCCGGGTTTCTACGACATTATCATTTGCGATGCGCCGGTTTTCTCCAAGAGCCGCAGGCAAGAGCGCGACTTTGATGTATTGCGCGACAGCCCGCAGCTCGTGCGCGACTGCCTCAGGGCTTTAAAGCCGGGGGGAGTTCTCTATTTCTCGACGAATTTTCGCAAATTCAGCCTGCGCTATGATGGTAATGCCGAAGGTGCGCTGGTGAAGAATATCAGCGCGCAGACGATACCCGAAGATTTCCGTAACAAGTGGATACACACCTGTTATGAAATCAGACATGGTGCCTGACGCACCATGCCTGAAAAGTCATTACGCGCCCTTCGCGGCGGCGAGGGCTTTGTCGTAATCGGGTTCGTTGCCAATTTCGGCAACTTGCTCGGTATAAACGACTTTTCCGTTGGTGTCAGTGACAACGACTGCGCGGGAAAGCAGGCCTTCGAGGGGACCATCGGTAAAGGTGAGCCCCCAGACTTTGCCAAAGCTTTTGTCGCGAAGATCAGATGCAGCGACGACATTGTTTATACCTTCTGCGCCGCAGAAGCGCTTGAGCGCGAACGGCAGATCGGCAGAGACGCAGACGATGGTGGTGTTCTCAACCGCCGCCGCCTGCTCGTTGAATTTGCGCACAGACGCCGCGCAGGTCGCTGTGTCGATGCTGGGGAATATGTTATAGATGACCTTTTTGCCAGCAAGGTCTGCCGGCTTAATTTCAGACAGGTCTTGTTTGGTGAGGCGAAAATCGGGTACATTGCTGCCGATTGGGGGCAGGGTGCCGACGGTGTGAATCTCTTTGCCACGAAGTGTTACATTTGCCATTGATTAAAATCTCCTCTGTTTTGACTGTTCAAAATATAATAAAATATTGTGTTCTCTGCTATTTAAACCTAGCTTGAAAAGCGGGCCTACGCGGCAGGCCGCAAAACGACGAATTTCAGGAAAAGTTCCGCGATTTTCGAAGCGCAAATCGCTCTATGAACGGGCTTACTCCCGCTTTTCCCGAAATTCGGCGTTTTGCTAAAGCTTTAAAATTTCGAATATGGCGACCCGCCGCGCAGCCCCTAGCGCCAAAGGCTCTTTTACGCGAGTTTAATCGAGCGGTACCCTGAGCATGCGCTTGAAATATTCAATGCCTTCTTTTACCGGGTCAGCGCCTTTCGGTTGGCGCACCATTTCGTTCAGGTCGAGAACGATGAGCCCGTACATCCAGGCCCACATCGTGCTCGCTATCGCCGGGTAGCTCTTACGAGGGTGTGGTATCGCGCCCGAGCTGATGCCGCGGCGAATCGTTTCGAGAAAGACCCGGTACGAAGTGGGCAAAGTGGGAAAAGACTTGCGATACAACTTGCCGCCGCTCGCACTGAACATCAGCCTGTGCAGATGGCGATTTTCACTCGCGAAGTTCCAGTAGGCATGCGCAATTGCGTCGAGCTGGTCGTACACATCGGTTGCGCTCGTCTGCGCTCTGCGCAGGTCTTGAGTAAGAATCTTTTCACCATTGGTGATGAGAATGCGCAGAATCTCTTCTTGATTCTCGAAGTGTGCATAAGGGCTTGCGACCGAACACCCGAGCTTATCGGCGATGCGGCGCATGCTCAGGCCTTCAACGCCTTCGACTCTGATGATGTCGAAGGCCGCCTTGACGATTTCGTCACGGCTCAGCGAACCGCGGGCGCGCCGTTGGTGCTTTTTCTCAGTCGCTTCGGCGCTATCGCCGCCGCCCGATGATTTTTTTGCACGCAGCCTCAGGGCGCGGTCACGAACTTTGAGTTCTCTTTCGAGTTTGCGCTTTTCGCGCAGGTTCTTGATGCGCGCCGCCCGCTGCACAGGGGTGATCTTCATGGGGTCAAGATCTCCCCTTGAGGCAGGCGCGGCCATGATCGGTTAGGCCGCTACAGGGCGGCTCGAACTGTGTTGTGCGACAGCTTGCGAAGATTTTTTCTTGCTGCTGCCGGCACCGGCCGGCTCCGTAGCCGGTTGTTTGAGGCGAATAATGTGGAATAGATTTAGCACTCGCATAATCTGATATGTCGTGTCGAGTTCAAACCAGCGTTTGGCAAAGTTCGGATTAGTGCCGAATGCATGGTGGTTGTTCTGGTAAAGCTCGCCGCCAATCAAGAAGTCGATCGGTAGCGTGTTCTTTGATTGATCCTTCGTTTTATGGAAATTCACATAGCCGTACATATGCCCACCCCAGTTCACGATTGCGCCGTGAATCGGCCCCATTAACCAGTGCATCGGCAGCAGCAGGTACAGATACCACATGCCTTCGGGAACATACGCCATATAAAAGAATGCATAGAGCGCGCCAGCGCCAATGCGGAAAACCCACGATTGGCCAAGGTTGTCGACAATCGGCCATGACGGTGTGTTTTCGACAAATGCAGCTGATGCCTGCACCCTGCCATACGCGTAGTCGTCGTAGGTGTGTTTCGTTTTCAGCATCATGTCGAAGAAGTTCTTCGCATGGTGCGGACTGTGCGGGTCTTTTTCAGTGTCGCTGAACTGGTGGTGCATGCGGTGCAGAATCGCATAACCGCGCGGGTTCAGGTAAGAAGGGCCCTGTGCAATAATCGTGAACAGGTGCCAGAATTTCTCCCAGCCTTTGTTCATGGTGAACATGCTGTGAGAAGCGTAGCGGTGCAGAAAGAAGGTCTGCGCAAAAGCCGATGCGAACCAATGCGCCGCGAAAAATATGAGGATTGTTTCCATTCTTGTCTCCTTTTTCCTAAGGGGTTTTCTTCGAAAACCCCCAATTTCTACACCCTTTGATGCCCTCGGGCCTCTTCAGGTTGCAAATTTTTTAACGCTGTTAAATATGAATCTAACGGCGTTAGTTATTGCATGACCAGATATCTAACGCTGTTCATTACGTAAAGCCAGATTCTCTCTGGGGGATATCTAAAATTCGCCGCTCAGGCGAAAACGCTGCATTTGCCTGCAGCAAATACACGCGAAACGGCCTATGCAGGCCGGTTTACGCCTGAGCGCCGCGCATGTGCTGCGCGGTTCGCGACTTTTAGATATTCCCTAACCTGCCAATGGTTCGGGAATCTGCAATTTCTGCGTCTTTTCGCGCAGTTGAAAACTGACCGATTTGACAAAATAGACCTTGAGCTGCTCGACCTTGCCCTTGACGCTGATCTGCATCTCGCGCTGCCATTCGACCCGGTCGTGAATCATGGCATAGGTTGAATCGCTGATCAGAACCTGGCCGCCGGCTGAGTTCTGTTCGATGCGCGAGGCGGTGTTGACCACGTCGCCGATCGCCGTCCAGTCGAGGCGTTCTGCACTGCCGACGTTGCCCATGATGACTTTACCGCTATGAATGCCGATGCGCATTTCAATCGGGGGCTGGTCTCTGATTTCACGCATTGCATTCAGCTCAAGGTAAAGATTCTGAATCTCGACGGCGGCCGCGACAGCCTTCAGCGGGTCGTCGAAGAGCGCAAAGACCGCATCGCCCATGTACTTGTCGATCGTGCCGCCATGGCGCACCAGCGCGTTTGCGACCATGCCCAGTGCCAGATTCAGCATTTCGATCACCGCCAGCGGGTGCATATTTTCTGAAAGCCGGGTGAAGCCGACAATATCGGCAAAGAGTACGGTGGCGTTCACAACTTCGTTTGGCAGCTCTTCGCGGCCCGCAGCGGTCATTTCGACAGCCTTGCGCATCACGTTCTGGGGTATATAGCGTTTGATAATATTCTGAATTCTGAGGCTGTCGAGAATACTGCCTTCGCTGAGTCGTGTCTTGATGTCGTGCAACACCACGGGCTGCCACATCGTGCGCAGCGTGCCGTCTTCGTCGAGGTAGCCGTTGACGTGATAGAGTACTTCAGTAGGCTTTTCATCGCCCGGCAGCGTCAGGCGAATGCGGTAATTTTCGAATTGCTGCACGACGCGAATGTTGTGCACACCGCGAAAAATGTCGCGAAAGAACCGCTGCGGAATCACCGCCTTCACCTCGCCCACGCGCTCTTTGGGTATTTTCAGCTTTTCGAGAAAACTCTCTGAGACTTCGGTTAGATTCTCAAACCTGTCGAAACAAAGAATCGCGAAATCAAGTTTTTCAATCAGATCAGAGCCTGCCCGCGAAAAAGCCTCGGGGGCCAGAATCGAAGTTTCTTTTTTTGCCGAAGGCGGCAACAGGTTCTGCCACGGTAATTCAAGCGACGCGACCGTCGCCCGCGATTTCAATTCGATACGAAAGTTGTCGGGTGAAATGTGCAATCCCTTCAGCGTCATGATACACATGGGAATTCCCATGCCGGCGCCCTCTGAGTGTGAATCGCGCACATCTTGTTCTTCCATCAGCGCGCGCATGTTCGCAACCTGACGGCTTTTTTCTATAGCGTTCTGTATGCGCTCGTATTCAAGTTCGCTGGGCTTGCCCTGGTTGACAATCTTGATCGAGAGCGCATCTTCGTTGAATTTCAAATACACTGAAATACCGACACCCTCTTCGCGTGCGATGCGCGAGAAATTCTCGGCGCGGTGCGCGTCGATTTCGGCTTTAAAGAGATCGAGCCACTCGGTGTAGCTGACTTCGGGTATGCCGAGCTCTTCGATCACGCGTTCGTAAAATATCTTTTTATAAACAGCCTTGAGTGCATTGACTGCGAGTTCGCGCACCATGGTGTATACGACGGGTGCGAGCTTGCGGCCGCCGTACGCGTCGGTGATCTTGTAAATCGCGTCACGCACCTGCTTCTCTTCAGAAGAGAACAGATCGAACAGCTGCACTCTGAAAACCTTGTTGCGGTGCGCGAGCGGGTCGAGTTCGGCGACTGTAATGGCTTTGCTCATGCTACCATGCCCGTGCAAAACTTGAAGAACGGGTCGGCATCGAGTCTGGCCTTCTGGTCTTTTTCGTTCGCGTCGCGCAAAACCGGTGTGAGCCCCAGCTCGGTGGCGATGGCCGAACACTCCTGATCGACACGGGCCGTGTAGACACCGTAGCCGGCCTTTTTCGCAACCAGGTCTGCATATTGCACTATGAGCGCCAGTTTCTCGCTGTCGGTGTCGGGCTTTTTGTAGCGGCGGTCTTCATGGCCAGAGATAATCCTCACTAATATTTCGGGTAGCCGCCAGGTTTCAGCGGCAGCCTTGCCCACTTCGGCATGCGTGATGCCGAAGACTTGCATTTCAGCTTCGGTTGCAGGGATACCTTTCTCTATCACCAGATTCAGAGTCTCGATAAACTTCGTGCGGTCGCAGACGTTCAGAATCACTTTACCGATGTCGTGCAAGAGGCCCGCAACGAATGCCTCTTCTTGCAGGTGTGGCATGCCGATGCTCGCCGCGACGCCTTTCGCTACGATTGCCGTGACAACGGAGTGGCGGTAGACATGCACGCGAAACTTTTCGTATTTGCCCTCTTCAAATAATGACTTCGTAGTCAGCAACACAACCATCGAGCGAATGAGTTTGAAGCCCAAGAGCGTGATCGCGTTCTGCAGCGAGGTGATTTTGTTGCCGCGCGAATAGAACGAAGAGTTAGCGAGCTTCAGAATGCCGGCGCTGATCGCCTGGTCGACCCTGATGAGGCTATCGAGCTCTTTAAAATTCATCTCGGTATGGTCGTCGAGCTGCAAAATGGCTGCGAGCGCCTGTGGGTGCACCGGCAGTTTCAGCGTTTTGAAGTCGATATCGGTCAGTTTCATCTTGCAGTTCCCCTGCAAATTTACCTATTTGTTTTTTTGTCGTAAATTTGCCGAAACCTACGTCGTTCGGTAACCCCGCCCGGTCAAGCAAAACTATACAGGTGTTTATTGTTTAGCGGGTTAATGGAGAGATGCCATCACCCTCAGCAGCTCAGCCTCAATATAAGGCGTCAGCGTGTTCATATACGTCTCAGTCAAATGGTGGGCATCGCGGTAGACGACGACATTGCCAATCACCGCCGGGCAAGTGTCTTTCGTACACAGCCACTGAGTCAGGTCGATCGTGCCGGTGCGCGGCTGTTCTTTTGCCGCGAGCAGCATTGCGTCTTTCATGCTGTCGAGTGTCAGTTCGCGCGGTTTGTTGCAGCGCTCGGGGTTTTTCGGGTGCCATGAGAGGCAGGGCGGTACCTCGAGCCATTTGCCGGGGTTCAGCTTAATCAGCGGGTTGTCGCGAATGACGATGAGCCGGCCTTTCTCGCCTTTCAGCGACTGCCACAGGCGGCGGTAACCCTCGATCTGCTTTTCGAGCGGCGGCAAACCGCCATAAACCCCCTGCAGGCCACCCGAGGTCACGATAAAATCGGGTCTCGCGTCTTGCATCCACTTCGTCATTTTGCCACGCCACAGGTCGCAGTCGCCGCGGTACTTGCCTTCGCTGTAGAGGCCGAAGTCACCGAGCGGGCACGCAACCTTCACCATCACGAGAAGTTTCCAGTTGTGCTTTTTCGCAATCGTTTCGAGCGCGGGTGCATAGTGCATCGCATGCGAGTCGCCCGCGAGCACGACGGTAGTTTTACCCTGCGGGTTGCCAAACTCGCACACCTTGCCCATGTTCATGCAGTCGCGGTAGCGGTAGCGCATGTCGGTCTCTGCGATCTGCGGGTTTGGCCGCAGCGGCATATCGGGCGGCACTTTTGCGGGCCAACGCGCGTCGAGCGCTGCCGCGCCGGGGTAGTTGGGGTCTTTAATGGCGGATGCAAAATTCTGCTGCAAGAGCTCGTCGTTGATGCGAAGTTGCCGCACCTCTAATGCGGCGGCGAGCCCTGCGGTGACAGTAATCATCGCCAGAGCAGCGCCGAAAGCTTTCAGAATACCGCGAGCACGCGTGCTCGAGCGCAGGTGAAAACTGAAGCGACCGTAACGAAACGGGTCTTCGACGAGATATTTCGTCACAAGCGCCAGCGCGAACGTCAGGCCGATAATCAGAAATGGATTCGCCGCTTTACCCGCGTCTTCGCCGAGAGGGCGCGCGAAAATAACAATCGGCCAGTGCCACAGATAGAGCGCGTAAGAGATGTCGCCGACATACGCGACGGGTTTTGCAGCAAGCAGTCGATAAGGCGACCACGGTGTATCACCGGCCACGAGCAGCAGCGCCGCGCCGAGGGTCGGCACGAGCGCCACCCAACCCGGAAAGCGCATCTGCTCATTGATAAAGAGAATGGAAAGCACAACAAGAGTGAGCCCCAGCCAGCCCAGAAGACTGCGCACCCATTGCGCGAAAGCTAACTTCGACCAGCAGACCGCGATCAATGCCCCAAGCGCCAGCTCCCAGGCGCGGGTCGTGGTTTTGAAATACGTGCTGCCGGCATCGAGTCCGGGCAAAATGGAGAGCGCGAGCGAAATGAGCAAGATGGCCGCAAGTAACCATGTTGCGGCCTTGCGAAAACCGAACCAGCCGAGCCCGCTCAGAAATGCTGTCAGAGCGATCACGGGCGGCCAGACAAAATAAAACTGCTCTTCGATCGAGAGTGACCAGTAATGCTGCACCGGCGAAGGCGACTGGCCCGTCGCCCAGTAATCTACCGACTGCGCGACGAGCGCCCAGTTCTCAAAATAGAGCGCAGAGGCCAGTACGTGTTTTGCCGAATTCACGAACTCGGTACGCGGCAAGAATACCAACGCACCCGCGAGCGCCGCAAGCAGCACGACCGTCGCTGCGGGCAAGAGGCGCATCATGCGTCTTGCCCAGAATTGCATTAGGTCGACTTTTCCCTTCAGATCAATTTCGGCGACCAAGAGGCTCGTGATCAGAAAACCCGATATCACAAAAAATACATCGACCCCGACGAAGCCGCCGCGAAAAACCGACGGCCAGACATGAAACAGTAGCACCGCAATGACCGCGATGGCACGCACACCCTGAAGGTCGCCGCGGTACGTGACGAGTTGCTTGCTCATGCGAAAAATCTCTCTTGATCAGCAGACATTGGCGGGCAGCTTGCAAAATGGCAGATGCTGCGCCAAGACTGAAATTTACAGAACTACTTTGTGATCTTTTACCGACCGAGTTCTGCCGCCAGCTTCATAAAGCCAGAACTCGCCGCCAGTGACGCACAGTCTTGCCCCAGCTGGTTTTTTTCTCTGGAGTCGGCCCCGGCGCGAATCAATAGTTTTGCGACTACAAGCCGTGCCGTCTCTGCCGTGTCGGGGTACACAATCGTTTTGTCACAAGTTTTATGCAACGCGGTCGATGCGACTTTATCTTTGAGATTCACATCGGCACCATGCGTTAAGAGAAATTTCACGATCATCGCATTGCCGCGCTCAGCCGCGATCATCAGCGGCGTCGTGCCAAAATCTGCCACAGCGTTCACGTCGAGCATCTGGCGTTTACTGAGTATCTCAAGACAGCGCAGCTGGTCTTCGGGTTTGCCTGCGCCCGAGACAATCTGGTGCATAAGGCCCGTGCCGGTGAGCGGCTCGCGGTATGACAGGTCTGCGCCGCGCTCTATGAGAAGTTCGAAAATCTCGGCATTCGCCGTGTACGCTGCGAGAAAAGCATTCGGTGAATCGGGTTCGCCTGTTAAGTTCTGTAAATCTGCCGCGAGCAACTTCGCGATCGTGACATTTTTAAGACGAAGGCTCTGCGAAAATAGTCTCTCGCGTTCGGTGACGGTAAGCCCTTGCCAGGCTGCGCCGTTCTTGAAAAACGCAGCGTCGCCACGCGACAAGGCCTGCTGCGCCGCCATCAGCGGGGCATCTGCCCGATAGGCAAAGAAAATCGGCAACACAGCGAGAGCCAATATCATCGCCAGATAAGGGACTAACAGCAGCTTCTGCGTGCTGAGCCGCCGCTGCAGCGGGCCTTCGAATGCGGGCACGCATAGAAGAGCCAGACTCAATCCGATACAAATTAAAATGAAACCAGCACGGGCATCTGCCGGCGCCATGGTGCCTTCGATTGCAATGCCCAAGCTGAAGAGGCCGTTTAGCAGTGTGGCGATTCCTGTGACGACGACAGCAAACGCAATGAGCAGGCCAAAACCCGCGAAGAATTTGATCACGCGCCTACCGCCCCGAGTACACTGCGAATCTCTTTCGCCAGCGCGAGGTAGTCGTTACTGTTCTCACGATCACGCCCCCAGATTTTGATTAGCTCAAACTGCACACCGCTCGGCTTTCGCAGAATCAATCTGGTCCCGGCTGCTTCGAAGCGCACGTAAAACACCTCGTCAGTCAGTTCAGCAATTTCTGCATGCGGTATGAAAACTTCACCTTTGGGCCCAAAATGAGGATTTTCGACCAGGCGCACACCGTGGCGCGTCACTTCTATGAGGCCGTGGCGTTTGTACAGTTGGTGTGCGGCTATGACGAATACGGCCGTCAATCCCAGAAAAAACGGAAAGAGTATCTGGGCGTCACGGGCTTTGGCTCGTGCTAGATCTTCACCGAAAGGGGATAACATAAATTCGACCAAGGCTGTGTAAGCGCTGTGCGACCAGAGGTAAAGTATCGTCTGCGGTAGCACGATAAACGTTATGGTCAGCGCGAACCAATAACGGGGCTTTACCCAAATCTCGAGCTGGCCGGGCGCCGGGTAGTGCATGTAATAAGGAGGCAGATGGCGCATCGCCGCCCAGTTCATTTGATGCTCTTCAGCGCAGGCGTTGCAGCTGTTCGCCCAATCGTTTGAGGTCTTCGAGCAGATCGGTGGGTACCGGTTTTACTGCGTGGCCTAAAGTGTTTGCGTCGTCGATCAGGTCGAGCACGAGCTTGCGGTTCGCAAAGCGCTTTGACTCAGGCCAGCGCATATATTCGTTCTTGAATTCGGCTGCCTTTTGGTCGATCATCGCGACGATTTTATTGAGTGCGGCTACCTGTTCAGATGACATGGCCGAGCACCACATGATTGCAGTCGCGCTGTCAACATTGTTACACCACACGAAAGCTATTGACGTGAGCGCTTTACGGGCAACTCACGCTGATGCGATGGTGGTGCGTTGGGTTACTTGCGATAGGTTTCGGCTTCTGCTTTTCTGTAAGCTGTAAATCCGCACCGCCAAAGGCGGTTGAACCAACACCCCCGCCACCGGTTATAGAGGCACCAGCGCCCGAACCGGTCGCTCGTGCGATGCCCGAGGCGGGCCCAATGCAGGTCGCCGTGCTCGGTGAACTGGCGCTGCGCGTTGCGCCAGGTCGCAAAAGCAATTTCATTCGGGCGATACCTTACGGTGCTACCGTGCAGGTGATTGATCGTTTTGGGCCAGACGACATCGCCCGCGGCGTCGAAGGTAAATGGTATAAAGTCTCGTATCGCGGCAAAACCGGGTGGGTGTTCGGCGGTTTCTTGCGCGAAGTTGGCGAAGAGCATCGCTATCGGCTGAAGGGCCGCCGCGCTGTTCGGTACTAGTTTACACGCCAATTCTCGCGCAGATACGAAACCATTGCCTCACCGCCGGTGCGCTTTGCCGCCTCGAGCAGGTTCTTGCTCGCGGCCGCATGCGTTCTGATCTGGCCCGATACTTGTGCTATCGCGGCGAGATTTGACATAAAGATTTTCATGCGATCATAACCGAACTTCAGGTAGAGGTCGAATAGCAGGCTGCTGAGCGCCCAGCCTCGATAAAAGCCATTGCGGTCTTTTTCATACGCCTCGGTGAAGGTGAATTTGCTTGCGCGAAAGCGCCGGCCAAACTCAACGACTCCCGGCCCATGGGGATAACCCACCGTCTTGTGGCTCTGCTCGTAAGCAGCCGGCGTTACGCCGAGGCGATCGACACAGACACTCATCGCAAATTCGGGAAACGCCGAGGCGACCACGTCATGCCCCGCGCTCGGGTCCAGTGCGGGAAAAAAAGCAAACCCGGGGTTCTTGTGGTTTGAACCGCCGCGCCCCAATTCATAATAACCTACCTGCCACGTGAGAACATTTGTCACTGCACCCATGCGTTTCTGTGCTTCGCTAAACTCGTTAATCTGTATTTCGGCCCTGCCACCCGCGCCACAGCCGGCACCACAGGTTGCCTTGACGACAGCGACACTCGACTTGCCGGGAAACTGCGGCAGCGTATGGCGTGGCCAGCCCCGCACCGACATGTCGGCAAAGACAGCCGAGCAGCCGTCGATGAGGCGAATTACCTGAGGCGCATCGGCTGGCGAAAGTGTACTGGGCAGCAGTACCACAGAACGGCTACCGGGATAAGCATAGAGCTTCTCGGTCTGGCCTTTATAATTCTTGTAGTCGATTAAAGTACCAGCTGCAATAGTCGGGGGCGCCGGGTATGGTGAAATACATTTCCATGAATAGGCATCGTTCTTGTCGAACACTTCTGCCTTTGCAGTCACACCATGCTGCGCCGCGCAGGCGGCGTTCAGGTTCAGCGATTGCAGCGAGCCGTCTCTGAGCTGGCAGCGCCAGTTATAAGCGCGATTCGGCGCACTGTTCTGTTTGGTGACTTTGTTCGCCTCGTCGACGATAACCGCGCGTGAGCCCGGCGCCTGCCGGGCACACTGTGCATTCAGGTTCACTCCGCCATGGTTCTTTGCGAATGCGGCCGAAACTGCAGCCGAAAAGGCGAGCGCAGCGAATAAGACGTTCTTCATCTGCCGACGCTCTTTTATTGCCGCATGACAACGCCAGCGATTATGCAGACAACCCCGACCACAAAGCCGATCAGCCCGACGATGGCCGCACGTTTGAACCAAACGCTGAATGTCACCGAAAGACCCATTGTTGTAATTGCGCCAAGAAAGCCGCAGACGACGAAATACCAGTCTCGTGTGCGCTCCACCTCATCGGCCACAATCGCCGCCACACCGATGCCTGCTGGCAGTAGGGTGAGAAAGTGCCCCAGAAATGCTTTGAGATAGCGCTCATGTACCCATGCCGTCAACAGCGCGAACACGAACCACGCGTCGAAAAGCAGCGTCAGAGTCAGCACCGCGTAAAACCCAAAACGGCGTTCGCGCTCGAGCACCGATTCGTATGGATTTTCAGGATTCACCCACGCCACGACAGTTTTGCCCTCGGGATACTTCTCGGTATGTTTTCCCGAGTTGAAACGCTCGAACGGGCCAACACGCCGCGAGACATATTCCTTTTCGTCGAAGCGAAATGTGTATTCAATGCGTTCGTAGAGCGCCGATGGGCCGTGTCCCTCGCCCTCGTTTTCGGGAAGAGTATCGCTCACCGAAACCTTTACGGTTGCGGGGATTTCGGGCCAGCTCTGCGCGCGGTAGAGCTGGCAGCTGTCACGAATAAAAAACTTTGTGAACCAAAACGCAGGCAGACCTGATACCAGCAGCATGGCAGCCACAAGCCAGCGTGCGGATTTAGATTCTTCTTGTTTTTTCGCCATTACGTCATTCTGATCGCGCCGTCGAGACGAATCACCTCGCCGTTCAGGTAAGTGTTCTCGATAATGTGCTGCACAAGGTGCGCGAATTCAGGTGGCCTGCCCATACGATTTGGGAAAGGAATCGTTTCGACGAGCTCTTCAGAAGCCTTGCCCGGCAGGCGCGCAACCATCGGTGTCTCAAACGCGCCAGGTGCGATCGCCATCACGCGAAAACCGTATTGCGCCATCTCGCGCGCGAGTGGCAGCGTCATGCTCGCAACCCCGCCTTTCGATGCCGAATAAGGTGCCTGCCCCACTTTGCCGTCATATGCCGCGACCGATGCTGTATTAATGAAGACACCGCGCTCGCCCTCAGCGTTCGGTTCTTGTTTGCTCATCGGCGTCGAGGCAATGCTGATGACATTGTACGTGCCCATGAGGTTGATCTCGATAATTTGCCGGGCAGCTTCCAGTGCCCCGAATTTCTTCTTTGATACAGTCTTCACAACATTGCCGACACCCGCGCAGTTGATAACACCCTGCAGGCCACCAAAGCGGCTGAATGCAAGATCGACCGCTGCCTGCACTTCGTCGGGGTTTGTGACGCTGGTCTTCAAAAAATCATAGCTGATCTGAGTAAGCCCTTCGGGCTTACTCAGATCAGCTATAACAACATTGCCGCCGAGTGACATGAGTCTTTCAACCGTCGCGCGACCGAGTCCCGAACTTCCGCCGGTGACGAGAAATGTGCTGCCTTCGATCTTCATGGATGCCTAAACTCCAATGAAGTATGCGTTGACAATCGAACGCTTTCGCAGAACGACTGGGCTCAAGACTGGTGGCTCATTGTCGGCAGAAGTGCCTATCAAAAGCCCCGGCGAAAAAATTGATGGCCGCGCCACGTTAGCGGAGCGTCATATCCCCCGGTTCGCAAGAATCAAATAAACAGATATTAGAGGACAACATGAAAAAAGCAATTTCGATTCTCTCAGTCGTGACCCTTATCGCACTCTCTATGCCAGTTATGGCGCAAGATTCAGACCCATCGACACCCCCTGCAACACCAACAGATTGCAAAGGTCTGAAAGGCAAAGAGCGCGCTGCTTGCCAAAAAGCACAGGCAGAAGCGAAGAAAAACGAAAAGAAAAAGTAAGCGTTTTTCAAAGAATTTCCCCGGCAAACCGGGTAATTCTCAAAAAGGGCCCCGCGGGGCCCTTTTTTTGTGCCCGTTGATTCATTAGCTATGGAAATCCTCAACTGGCGCTCACTTTTTTGGCCTCGGTGAACTAACGTATACCATATAGTTTATAGACTAGGACACCCATAAAAAGTCCGCCAGCGAATCGGAAACGCTGTGGTTTGAAGACAAACCCCACGCTAAACGGCCATAAATGGCCTGTTTCCGATTCGCCGTTCGGCACTGCGTGCCGAATACGCGGTCATTTTATGCGTGTCCAACTGGGAACTTATGCCGACAGACACAAAAACACTACCTGAGGCGATACACAGGGCGGCCGAGCAGATAATTGAAAGCGAACGAAAGCTCGTTATCAAGGCCTATGGCGTCATCCATTCGACCGAAGACTTTATGCGCGGGTTTATCAGAAAGGTGATGGATCGTTTTAACCGCATCGATCTCGCCCCTGCCGTCGAGATCATCGTCAAAGAGCTGGTGATGAACGCGGCGAAAGCGAATTTCAAAAAGATCTTTTTCGCCGAGAATAATCTGCGGCATGACGACCCTGAGCACTATGAGCGCGGCATGGTCGGATTTCGGGACGTCATCGATGAGAACATCTTCGTCGACTATGGCCGCAAAGCGCGGGAAGCCCAGCTGCTCGTTGAGACATCTTTCGACTTCGACAAAGACCGTGTGATCATTGAAATACGCAACAACACCCGCATGGCACCGTACGAAGAAAAGCGTGTACGAGAAAAATTGCAGCGGGGCCTCGAGTGCACCGACATGGCAGAGTTCTTGCTCGAGCACATGGATGAAACCGAGGGGGCCGGTGCAGGCCTTGCGCTCTGCATCATCACGATGCGCTCAGCCGAACTCGACCCCCGACTGCTCACAATTTCAACGGACGATGACGGTACAATTGCGCGCGTCGAGATTCCGCTGCACGCCGGTTACCCACCGGTAAGAAGTCGCTGGCAAGAGGCGATGGCGGGGTAAAACCCTGCCGGCTCAGGTTTTCCCCGCCTTCTTCATCACAAACTTTCCCGTAACATAAGCCGCGGCCCCCGCGAGCGTCAGCACCAGCGGCGAAACGACAAAAACAGCGAAGAAACTTTTGATGAACGCAGCGCCGATCGATTGTACGCTCTCAGCGGCGACGCCCTTGTAGCCCGAAACGATGCTCTGCGCGATAGAGCCTGATGCCAGCCACGGCAAGAAAAGCAGCAGGCCGGTGATGAGCAGCGTTATGCCCACTGCGATGAGTGTCTGCCGCACGCTGCGCAGGACTATAAATGTGAGAATGAGCACCGCAATCAGAATGAGCAGCACTGCGTTATAACTCTGGTAAAACTTGCCTACGGTTTTCTTGACCTGTGCCAGATCACTTTCACGCGAGGTGAGCAGCGATGTCAGGTTGAGCTTTTCAGGCACCTTTTCTACTAGCATTTTTGCCGCCGGCTCGACGAATGAGCGCGGAAGTTTTTTCATTGTTTCATTCTGCATCAGGCCATCGACGGCAGATTTCAAAACTCCCGGGTCTTGTTTGAAGTCGCTGAGACTCATCGTCAGCGAGGGTTTTTCTTGATCGCCTTTGAGGTATGCGAACAGCTGGTCGAGCATCGACCGGGATTGCTTTTTGAATTCTGGTTCAAGAACCGAATAGCCGAGTTTGCTGATGACGGCGAGCTGTGAGGGTGCGCCATCTGCTTTTGCCGAATTTTCTGCAGCCTGGGCGATCTCGCCAAACTTCTGGCCTTGAATGAAGTTGCTCAAGTATTCAGTGCTGCCGAGACTGCGGTCAATTGCCACAAATACCGCAGCCATTGCCGCACCTGCGGCGAGCGCCGCACATAAAATCACCACCGTTAACCATTTGATCATCGTCATTTTTACCTCTCTCGCTTGTAATCGCGCAGTAGCCGCTTGCCGAGACTTGCCTTATGCACTTCGTCAGCGCCATCGTAGATACGCGCGGCGCGTTCATGCCTGAAAAAATAGGCGAGAATCGTGTCGTCTGCCATGCCGAGCCCGCCGTGAATCTGTAACGCGCGGTCAATAATTCGGTTCATTGTGTTCGCGACGACGAATTTAATCATCGCCACTTCGTCCCGCGCCTTTGACATTCCCAGGTTTTCAATAGCCCAGGCGGCCGAAAGCGTCATGAGTCTCGCGCCGTGCAGTTCGGCCGCAAGTTCAGCGACGTAGAGCTGCGTGATCTCGCTGTCGGCGAGCGTGCCCCCATCGGTGTGGATTTTTCTTTTATTCGCGCGCTGGCATAACATTTCAAATGCACGGGCGCTGATACCTAGCCAGCGCATGCAGTGGTGAATACGCCCTGGCCCTAACCGCTCTTGCGCAATTTTGAATCCGGCCCCCTCGCGACCGAGCAGATTTTCTTTGGGTATGCGGCAGTTCTCGAACACGACCTCGCTGTGGCTGTTATAGTCAGAACCCGCATGACCCATGATGGGAATATTGCGCACGATGCCAAAACCCGGTGTGCTCAAAGGCACGATGAACATGCTTGCGCGCATAGCCGGGTGTGCTTCGGAGTTCGTGACCATCATCGCGATCGCGAACGCGGCGCCGTCGGCCGCAGTCGTGTACCATTTACGGCCATTCAATACATAATGATCGCCATCTTTCACCGCACGCGCTTCGAGCAGCGTCGGGTTAGAGCCGGCCGTGTCGACTTCGGTCATCGCAAAACAACTGCGGATCTTTCCCTGTGCTAAGGGCTCGAGCCATTCTTGCTGCTGCTCCTTCGTACCGAACATGTGCAGAATTTCGATATTGCCCGCGTCGGGCGCCTGGCAGCCAAAGACGTAGTGCCCAAGCGGGCTTCTGCCGAGCGCTTCTGAAACGTAACCGTGCTCAACGAGGGTTAATCCCACACCACCGAGCTCGGTGGGGATTTGTGGCCCCCAGAGACCGAGTGCCTTGACCTGGTTACGCTTTTCATTCAGCAGCGGCACGAGCTCCTCGAACGGCTTCGAGAAGAACTGCGGCTCAAGCGGAATGAGTTCGTTGGTTACGAACTCCTCAATTCGCGCGAGCATCGGCTTCAGGCGGTCAGAGATGGCGAGGTTCATTTGTTAGGGGCTTGCCCCGAGCGTAGTCGAGGGGTCAAGGTGAAGCGGTGTGCATTCACAGGCCCTCTACGAAGCCAAACGGGCCGGCCGCAACCGGGTTTGTTTAGCCTGAGGATTGGCTCTGCCGTAAGCGCTTCAGGTACGCTGACGGAGATATGCCGTGTTTGTTTTTGAAAGCGGCGTTGAATGTTGCCTTCGAGCCAAAACCTGCCTGGTAGGCAAGTGACAGTATAGTCTCGTCAGGGTTCTTGACCAGCAGCTGTTCGAACTTCTGCAAGCGTTTGCGCGTCGTGTATTCGTAGAATGATGCGTTGAAGTGCCGGGTGAAAACCTGCGAAAGCGACTGCGCAGGTTCTCCCAGGGCCTGTGCCAGCCTCGCGAGGGAAAAATCCAGTTCTTGGTGTATATTTTGGTCGTCATAGGCGGCCTCGATTTTTGCACCCAGGCGGGCCAATGCATCATCGCCGAGCGCCGACTTCTGGTACTTTTCACCCTCGGCGATGCTCGCGCGCACCCGTGCCGGGTCAACCAGGCGAAATAAGACCAAGTAGCTGAAAATGAGCGCCACGAGTGCCATGAAACCAGAGAAAAGACCTGAATTGAGCAGGTTGCGATCGAACGCTGAGATGAGCGCCACCAGCAGCGACAGAGCCGGCACCGAATAAGCACCGAGCCTGAGAAACATGGCAGTGCCTTCGGGTAACCGGCGCAAGAGCCGCGTCCAGCCCCAGAGAAACAGGCCGAGATTGTACGCGAGGCTCGTGTAGAGCAACACAAGACAATCGAGATGCAGCTGCTGCAAATCTTCGGTCAGATACCTGATCTTCACCTCGTTCGGGCTCAAGAAAAATGGTACAAGGTATGCCAACTCGGCCGCTGGTACAATAAAGAGGAAAATCCGGCTGAGCAACCCGAGCGCCCGTTCACGCGTCAGGTCTGCCATCAGTAAAAAAACCAGCGGGCCAAGCAGCGCCATCAGGGGAAAACCCAGTCTCGCAAATGCCGGATAGCGAAAGATCAGCTGGCTGGAGTATAGAAAACCCACGAGCACCGTGGCCGCGTAGACCACTAGCAGCGCGATCAGGTGTACGACACCGGGTTCGAAGCGCCGGCGCAGCAGTAACACTGCAATCGTGAGAAACTGGCCAACTGCGAACAGGAACAGTATTTCCACAAAAAAAGGTCTAAGCCAATCGGGAAGGTCGATTGTACTCCATTTTTTGGCTAAATATGGGTCAAATGAATCTCCGGAGGAAACTATGAAAAAACTGATTTGCTCTCTGCTTTTGGCTTCAGGCCTTGTGTACGCGGCAGAACTGCCGGCCGCAGAAACAAAAGCCGACCGAACCGACTGGATTTTGCTCTTTGGCCTTAACCAGCCAATCATACTGCATGGCGGCAATGTCGAGCTGAACTACCTGACCCGCAACTGGGTGTTCGAGTATTCGCACGGTTTTCTGCTCGACCTTTTGCCCAACCGGTCTTTCACTATGACACCGGCCGAGCGCGAACAAAAGCTCGATATCTTTCTGCCGTTCTCGACGGGCGGTGGTATCGGCTACCGCTTCACCGAGAACTTCAACCTGCGGGCCGAGGTCAAGGCGCATCGTTACGAGGTGACGCGGGGTGACGTGTCGTTTGCGTACACAACATGGAGCGTCGGCCTGGGAGCTTACTATTACTGGTACCCGTTCGGTAACGAACACTTTGTCGTGACCCCGTCGGTACGCTTTTGGCCGAACGTCGCCTCAACCCTCGACAACGGCGAATACCGTTTTGCCGACGGCCAAGTGCACCGGGCGCACGATTTTTCGCTGTTTGCCAACGTCTCGGTCGGCTACCGCTTCTAGCAGGGTATGGGCCGGTTAATCCGGCCTCGCCCACCGGCGCATATACTGTGCCAGCTGCTGCGCGGTTGTGTCAGCGCTCTTTTCCAGCTGCGCAATCACCCGCTGCACGCGGTCGGGCGAGTGATTCTGCGACAGTTTCGCCTTGGCCTCGACACGCTCGATCTCGATACGAAACGCACGAATTCCTTTCTGCATTTTGCTGCGATAGTCTTCGGGCAGGGCGAGGTAATCGTAAGCTGAGGATTTTCCCTCGTACTGCTTCACCATCGCCTCGAGCTGCGCGGCGGCCGCCGAGTCGCTCTCGGCAAACAGCCGACCGTGAACATGGATCGCAATGTAGTTCCAGGTCGGAACCGCGGGCAGCTCTTCGTACCATGCGGGCGAGATGTACGCGTGCGGCCCCTGGAAAACCGCGAGCACCCTCTGCCCCTCGGTGAAGAAGTCATTGGCCCGCGCGAGGTGGCCAATCAGTACACTGTCGCGCCACAACAGCGGAACATGCGTCGCTTCAAAGTCATCGCCCCGCTGCGCCACCAGAGTGGCAAAGCCGTAATCGCGCACCAACTGTTTGATGAGATCCATGTCATTGAGAGCAAAAGCCGCGGGTGTGTACATGCAGCTCTGATTCGCCTCCGAAACACGCCGTCAGTTCAAATGGGGGCGCACCAATCTCTGCTCGACTGCCTGCCCTGTGTAGCCAGAAAAGTCGCATGTACAACCCCGTCAAAGACGGAGTGAAAAAATCGGTGCAGGCTGTGCAGTATACAGAGGCCGCACCGCCCGCTGATCTGGTCGGTCTCGTGCACTCGTTTTGGGAACTCAGAACCGAAACAGTGCTGACAGAAGACTTCTCCCTGCATGTGCTACCCGATGCCTGCGTCAATATTCTCTTTAATCTGTTCGATACGCGCATAGCGGCCGTGACGGCGCGCCAGACGACCTACGTAGCGCTCAACCTCGGGAAAACCTTTCACTATGCAGGCATCCAGTTCTTGCCCGGGGTCTGGCAGGGCGATCGAGGCGAGATTGCGACTGGCTTTGTCGACACCCCCTATACCGGTAAATTGCCACTCATCGCGACAGGCAAGAAACTTGCCGCCGCCAGACCTGACGAAAGGCCGAAAATCTTTGCTGAGCTCGTAATGTGGCTGGTCGGGCAAAAGCTCGTCGCAGCTGACCCGGTAACCGCAAACATACTCGCCGACCTGGAAAGTATAGAGACGGTCGCCGACATGGCAGCTTCTGCAAACCTGTCGCCACGCCAGCTGCAGAGAAGTCTCAGGCGCAGCACGGGTTTTTCTCCACACGACTTTTTGAAGATACTGCGGCTGCAGCAGTCGTTCAGAAATCATTACCGCTCTTTCTACGCCGACCAGTCGCATTTTATCCATTCGTTTCGCAAGATCACCGGCTACACACCTGCCGAGTTCTTCAGAAACTTCGATGTCTGATTTATACAATTCGTGCCAGGGCCCAGAGGCTACATTGAGCCTTACAGAAAACAATGTAAAGGAGCTTTTATGGCAAAAACGAATGCAATTGGCTGGTTCGACATCTATGTCAAAGACATGAAGCGGGCAGCAACTTTTTACGAGAAAGTACTGGGTCTGAAACTGGAGAAGATGGGCGACCCAACCGGAGAGACGCAGATGATGAGTTTTCCCGGCAACATGACTTCTTATGGCGCCGCAGGTGCGCTGGTTAAGTCGGCGCACTCGGCGCCCGGCGTTGGTGGCACGATGGTGTACTTCAGTGTCGATGATTGCGCCACCGAAGAAGCGCGCGTGGCAAAAGCAGGCGGCAAAGTGGTAAGGCCAAAGTTTTCGATCGGAGATTTTGGCTGGGTCAGCCTCTGCACCGATACCGAAGGCAATATGTTCGGGCTCAATTCGATGAAATAGCCCCGACCTGGGTTAATCATCGAGTTATTCAACAAGCACATGGCGATACGACAGGCCTCGGTCAGTGATCTGCGCAAAGGCAATATCACCCGGGAGAATGCCTACGTTGTCGTCGCCATGTGTTTTCACCCGCGCGGCCTCAGTGCAGATCTCAGAGACGAGTACCGCGCCGACCTTGCACCCGATCGGGAACTCTTCAAAGATTTTAAGGCCTTCGAGAAAACCCTGGGGCACGCAGCGGCCTTCAGGCAGTGTGGGTACGAAAGGCGTTTCACGCTCGGTGCTGCGGCACGGGTACGCCTCGGCGAGCTGGCGGTGATGAGCCGACAGCGCGATGTTTACCTCGTCTGCCAGTGCGAGCTAGGTGAACGTTGCCACCGGGAAATGCTGATGCTCACCGCGAGAATACTTTTCGGCGCTGAAACAGACGATCTGTTTCACGAGTACCCGTTTTATGATCAAAGGTTGAAAGGGGTGCAGTGAAATCCGCAATGTCAGCCAATCACGGCGGCGCCTGGTAGCGGTCGATCATTGAGAGCACCATCACCTCAAGTGGGTCAAGCATGCGTGAGAAATAATAGGTTTCATCAAGCTCGCCGGTGAATAGGTTTAACCCATCGGTCGTGCTACCGAAACGCAATGCTGCAGATGTTGTGAAGTTGGGGTCGACGGGGCCGCTGCCGACTACCGCGCCATCTAAGAAAATCAATGCGTAGCCATTCGTACGGTCGACCTGCACCGCGACATGATGCCATTCGCCTGGAGCGAAGAGGTCGCCCGGGCCGGGAAGAAGCGCCGCTTCAGCGCTCGAGCCATTGGTACCATCACCGGTTTCGAAAACAATTTTGAGGTCGGGCTGAACGATATAGAAGCGAAACCCGGCTGCGTTTGAAGCTGAGCCAGAATTCGATGCAATCGTGTAGGTTGACGAACTGCCACTGGGCTTAACCCATGACGCAATCGTAAAAGTACCTGTAACGTCTTGCGTACCAAAGCTGAAATAGCCCGAGCCATTGAAATTGCCCGAATAGTTGCCGGCTACGTGCGCTCCACCGCTGAAAGTGACGCCGGTGTTCGTTGCTGTCCAGGCGTTTGTACCTGAATTCGCAAGGCTATTTTCATATTCGAGATAAACATCGCCCTCGGGTATGTCAGGCAAGAATGCTTCAAAGCTGAAAAAGCCAGTGGTGTCCCACAGATCACCGGCGGTGTGTGATGTGAGCACATACATGTCTTCGCTGATGCCATCGAACGCTGTAAAGAGAACGATGTCATTTATCGGGTTGTCTTGAAAAAAAGTATTCATAGTCCAGATTGCAAGTCCCGATTCAGCGAGACCAATATCGAGCGTGATGAGCGGGGCGATGAACTGCGTATCTGTGGTTGCGACGCTTGCACCCATGAATGCGCCAAAATACCCGTTCTGCACGCCCGAGTTTTCTTGTCTCACGCCCACCGCTGACTCTGCATAATCAAGTGGCTGAACACGGTTTCCCTGGCTTGAAATCGTCGGGTTGATCTCATACGCCTCGTAAGCCGAATCGAGCACAATGAGCCGGTCGCCGTTGGCGCCAATGCCGATGACGGTTGAGAACTGGTGTATGGTGTTGTTGATATCGAGCGCCGTGGTGCCGTGTTCACCGTTTGCCTGTACCTCGACATGTTGTATTGCGCCGCCGGCACCGTCTACGTTAGCATAAACAACGACGCTGCTGCCCGAAACCTTGGCCGTGAAGTTAATGGGCGCAGCCTGGTTCAGCCATGCGGTGCTCGCGAGCGTCACCGGTACCGGGGTTGAAAAAAATGGCAATGTCTCGCCGTTGAAAGGCGTGAGCGACGAGGCAACGAACAGGTTGTGGTCGGTACACGATGCGGCGCAGCTGCGGTTTGACCCGAAAACCAGCGCCAGATAGTTATTCGGCAGTTTCAAGAGATGCGGATTGTATTCGTCGCTGCCATCTTGAGAGATGGGCGAGCCGTCGGCGAGTCGCAGCGCGAGTTTTGCCTTGAGGCGCGGGTCAACGGCGACGGGTCTGCCACCGCAGGCTACCGCGAAAAAGGCCATTAAGCCGATTGCCAGTGCGATCGATCTTCTCTTATTCATCGGGTCAAAAAGTAACCGTAGACACACCGGCAAGCAACACGAAAACTGAGCATACTCGCCCGCATATGCCACCCAGGTATCGCTTGCCACTATATCTAATAGATATAGTCTGGTGCATGCGGTTTGTTCGATCACCTCTCGCTACAGTGCTATTGGTAATCGGCGCGGCAGGTACGCTTCTGGCGATACCCCATATCTTCAGCCTCTCGGCTGTTTCGGGTGCGAAGCAGAGGTTGGCTCATTACCAGCTTTATGCGTGGGTGACCGCACTTGTCGTCGCGGCAGTTACCCTGTTGCTGTACCCCGCCAGCGCGAAGACTTATCTGCGGTTGAACAGGCTTGCAGGCGAAATGGCGCCGGTGCGCTGCCTGATAATTAAAGAAGGCGAAAACTGGGCGCGTCAGGGCTGGCAGTTCGCGCTCATGCTCACGCTGGTCACAGCGGCAGTCATTTCGCAGCAGATACCCGTCGCTAAGGTTTCGGCACAACAATTGTTTGCTGTTTTGCCCGTGGCCTTCGCTCTCGCTCTCTCGAATTCGCTTGTCGAAGAGCTCATCTTCAGGCATAGCATCGTGTCAGCTTTCGAGAACCATGCGCTCAAGAAGCATGCACCTCTCATTTCAGGCGTTATCTTCGGGTGCGCTCACTATTTTGGTGCACCGGGGGGATTCATCGGCGTACTGATGGCGGGCTTTCTGGGCTGGCTGCTCGCGAAGTCGATGCAAGAGACCGGCGGCATTTTCTGGGCGTGGTCGATTCATGCATGCCTTGACGTGGTTATATTTTCTTCGATGCTGCTGGCGGGTGGGACATGATCTTGATTTGCGCGCTGCTTTCTGCTGCGATACACCTCGGTGTGGCCGTCTTTCAGATTTTTCTCGCTACCGGCAAGCCGTGGGGTGAATATGCATTCGGCGGGCAAAACAAAGGTGTGCTGCCACGACACTTGCGCACCGCCAGCATCTTCTCATGCGTGTTGGTCACCTTCTTCGCGGCAGTCAACCTCGCGCAGGCAGGCCTTATCCAAATCACCGGGTTTGAAAGCTTATTTAGAATCGCCGGCTGGGTCATCGCGGGTTATGCAGTTCTGGGCACTTTCATGAATGCCATATCACGCAGCAAACCCGAGCGCCTGTTGTGGACGCCGATCGTCGCGCTTCTGGCGGTATTG
The DNA here is from genome assembly GCF_000266885.1 of Turneriella parva DSM 21527. Taxonomy (NCBI): domain Bacteria; kingdom Pseudomonadati; phylum Spirochaetota; class Leptospiria; order Leptospirales; family Leptospiraceae; genus Turneriella; species Turneriella parva. The sequence continues at coordinate 1,672,354 of NC_018020.1, forward strand.
AATATCACAATCTTGGTTCTCACAGCAAAATAGTTCACAGGTTGAAACGTGTGCTCGTCTTTGGTTCGCTTGGCGAACCAAAGATGAGCGCACATACCCTAACCTACCGACCCGACCTTCAGGGCCTGCGTGCGATCGCAGTTATCGCGGTGCTCATTTTTCACGTCTGGCCGCAGACATTTCGCGGCGGCTTTGTCGGCGTCGATGTTTTCTTCGTGATTTCAGGTTTTCTGATTACATCGTTGCTGATCGCTGAGCATGAAGCAACCGGTAAGGTGGATTTACCCCGTTTCTGGGCCCGTCGCTTTTTGCGCCTTTTGCCCGCAGCGTCAGTGGTGCTCATCGCTGTTGTCGTGGGCACGCTCATTTTTCTGCCCAAACCCATGTGGATTTCGACCGGACTGCAGGTGCTGGCAGCGGCAGTCTACTTTGAAAACTGGGCGCTGGTCTTGCAGTCGGTCGACTATTGGGCCCAGGGGCAATTGGCCACACCGGTTCAGCATTTCTGGTCACTCTCAATCGAAGAGCAATTCTATATTTTCTGGCCGCCTCTCATTGCAGTCTGTGGGGTGATCGCCGCGCGGGGGCGGCGCGGCATACGGTTCTATGGCACGCTACTGGTTCTCGTGATTACCGCTGCTTCGCTGGCGCTTTCAGTAGTTCCCGACCCCGAATCGGGTTCGCCCTATTTCAAAACCACCACCCGCGCATGGGAGCTGGCGCTCGGCGCCTTGCTCGCACTGATTTCGCACCGGCAGATTCTACCCCGATGGCTGCGCAGCATCTTTGGCTGGTTAGGGCTGGGCGCCATAGCTATCTCCGTTTTGGCCATCAACGAGGCGATGCGTTTTCCCGGCTATGCGGCGCTGCTACCGACGCTCGGCACCGTGCTGCTCATTACCTGCCACAATGCGCCCTATTCGCCGCACCGCCTGCTCGCGCTGAGGCCCCTGCAGTGGGTAGGTGACCTGTCTTATTCGATCTACCTGTGGCATTGGCCGCTCGTCGTGTTCACCCGGCCATTCGGCGAAGAGGCCTCACAGCTGAGCGCAGCGATCGTCATCGGTGGCAGTCTGCTGTTTGCGGTCTTGTGCAAGTACCTGATCGAAGACCCGTTTAGGCGGGGCCGCATTGCAGAACTTTTGCAATCCGCATCGCGCGGCGCGTTTCTGCGCAAGGCGTTCTTGCTCTCGGTCTTTCTCATTCTGACCACGGCAGGCGCCGGCGCCTTCTTGAATGTGTACCAGCGCCAGCAGGTTGAAAAGGTAGCGACGCAAGATTTCGAGGCGGTGATCGGCGACCCGAATTATCCCGGTGCTGCGGCATTCGACCCGGTGCGGCCTGCGCCGGTACCTGCGGGTGTGCCACTGAAGCCAGACCCTGTTGCAGCCTACGTCGACATGAAGTATAAATACCTCATGTGCCAGGTGAAGGGCAAGCTATGCGAATATGGCAATCCGAACGGCAAATTGACCATCGCACTCGTCGGCGACTCGCACGCGATGCACTACGCGCCCGCGCTCGAGGCACTGGCAAAGAAACACGACTGGCGGCTTTTGGTGATCGTCAAGGTCGCGTGCCCCATCGGTGATTTTCCGCTGTGGCGCGATGGTGCGATTCGCAGTGACTGCGACTGGTGGCGATCGAACATGACGAAGTGGGTGCTGCAAGAAAAGCCCGCATTCGTCGTCACCTCGGGCGGCCTCACGGGAGTTTACGGGCAATTGCCGCCGGTTGAGCGCCAGGTGAAGGGCTTTCGCGAAGTCTTCAATAAGTTCATCGCGAACGGCACAAAGATCATCGCGATAAAAGACAATCCGCTGATGAAATACCACAAAGGCAAATGGATGGATGTGCCACCCTGCCTGTATTATTACCGTAAAGATATCAAGAAGTGCTTTCGCCCGCGCGAGCTGACACTCGACAGCATGACCGATACCATGATGCTCGCGGCCGATGGCATGCAAGGTGTCGCGACCATCAACCTCACCCAGTACTTTTGCACCAAAGACGAATGCCCGCCGGTGATCGGCAACGTCGTGGTGTACCGCGACCAGCATCACTTGACCGAAACTTTCGTGAACACTCTCACTCCTTATCTCGAAAAAGAACTCTTCAGACGTATGGCTGCGTTGAAGACCGAGGCGGGTGCACGGCCATGAAACAGCTCAGGCACTTCGTGGTGCTGGCGCTCGTCTCGGCATTCGCGGTCATTGGCTCATGCAATTTCGCGACTCTCAGCTGCGCGAATCGATTGGAGCGGCGCCTGGCGCGCATCGACCGCATGCTCGATAAATATGTCAGCACAGGCCAGCTCGCAGGCGTCGTGGCACTCGTGCTGCGCGACGGTAAACCTTTCTACGAGCGAGCGACAGGCTGGCGCGACCGCGAAGAGCAGAAGCCGATGCTGAACCACACGCTCTTTCGTATCGCATCTTTCACGAAGGCGGTGACTTCGGCGGCGGTTTTGCTGCTCGTTGAAGAAAAGAAGATTGGGCTGCACGACCCGGTGAGCAAGTATATACCCCAGTTTGCCGGGGCGCGCGTCATGGTGCGTTCGGCAGAAACGAATGCCTGGGCGGCCGAGCCTGCGATTCGGCCCGTGACGATACACCAGTTGCTCACGCACACATCGGGTATTTCATATGGCACGCAGGGCGAAATTGCGGAGATCTATCGAGCCGATGGACTCGGCCCCGCGCTCGGTTCGCCGTGGAACCTCACGGGTCTCGACGCGCCGATCTGCGACATAGCCGAAAGACTCGCCGACCTGCCTTTCGTGAAGCAGCCGGGTGAAGGCTTCACCTATGGTTACAGCACCGATATTCTCGGGTGTGTCATTGAACGGGCATCGAAGCAGAGCCTCGATGCATTCATTCGCAAGCGCATCTCCGGGCCGCTTGCAATGAACGACACCCACTTCTTTATACCCGCGATGGATCGCGATCGGCTGGCGACAGTCTATGGCACGAAAGAGGGAAAGGCCGAACGCCTCGGCATGCTCGGCAGCTACAGCGACGGGCCGAAGAAATGCTATTCTGGCGGCGCCGGGCTCTTGTCGACCGCAGCAGACTATGCAAAATTTCTTGAGATGATTCGCCTCGGCGGCACCGTAAATGGGCTAAAGATTCTAAAAGAAGAAAGTGTTAAGCTTATGACGACTTCGCAGATCGGCGTTTCAGCCGCCGGCCGGGGGTTCGGTTTTGGCTACGGCTTTGAAACAACCGAGCGCGCAGGCATAAACGGAAAAGAATCAGTCGGGTCATTCGGCTGGACAGGCGCGTACGGTACGTTTTACCGCGTCGACCCCGAGCAAAGGCTCACGATCATACTTTTAACGCAGATGCTGCCGAACGGCACAGACGTGAAAGAGAAATTCTGGAACTCGCTCTACCATGCTGTTGCCGGGGCTGACGGTTTCCCGTAGGGAAACCTTTACCCCCAGCTCACAAACTTTTCTTCAACCTGCTCGCCGCACGCATCGCAGCGCGGTTCTTGCCTTGATACTCTGCCTTCGAGGCAGTGCGGGCACGCATTATCGTCGATGAGAATCTTGACCTGATTACCCAGTTCATAACCACAATCGGGGCAGACAGACTCTTTCACCTTGTCGGGCCAGTCGCCCCAGCAATGCGGGCAGCTGTTGCGCTGAAAAACTTTAATCTCTCCGTCGCAGAGGTAGCGCAGAGTCGACTCGTTATTGTTGAAGTCATAGGTGTCGCCGTCGCTGAGAAAGGCCCGGCTCGTTTCGGCGACGATCACCTCGCGTTCGCGTTCTGAATCTGACAGCCGAAACTGCAATGAGAGAGTCACCGCCTGGTCTTCGCTGCCGGTCTTCGCAAGCTCGAGCAACTTTGGTTCAAGGTCGGCAAAGGCACCCTGTTCAATCAATTGCATGAAGCGCTCTTCAACGAGGGTCGCAAGCTCGTCGGCGCGTGCATAGTTCACATCAGAAGACATCGGTTACAAAGCGGTGCAGATTGACGGTGTAAAGTGACTCAGAGACCATTTTTACTATGCCTTATCGGCAATTATTTAGTATCTTACCATACCAACGAACAGCGGGGCATGGCAGTGGCGATTACCCGCTCTTTTAAAGAGGATACACTTAAATGGCAAATACAATCTATGATTTTCAAGCGGCAAACATCGCCGGCAAAGAAACGAGCCTCGCCGACTATCAGGGCAAAGTTGTGCTGATAGTCAACACAGCGAGCAAGTGTGGTTTTACACCGCAGTTTGCGGGGCTTGAGACTCTCTATGAAACCTATAAAGACCGTGGCCTCGTGATTCTTGGGTTTCCCTGCAACCAGTTCGGTGCGCAAGAACCAGGAACCGAAGACCAGATTCAAGAATTCTGCCAGCTGAACTATGGCGTGAAGTTTCCAATGTTTGGCAAGATTGATGTGAACGGAAAGAACGCGCACCCACTCTTCAAGTACCTGACATCAGAGAAACCGGGTATTCTCGGCATCGAAGCCATTAAATGGAACTTCACCAAGTTTCTGGTCGACAAGAGCGGCAACCCGGTGAAACGTTACGCCCCCAATACCGAACCGAAAGACATCGCAGCAGACATCGAAAAGCTGCTTTAGTCGATGCCCTTCGCGCACTGGCAATTTCGCATCGCAGACCGGGTTGCCACCGTTACGCTGAACAGGCCCGGTACAGGCAACAACATCAACCTTGATTGTCTCGCCGAGCTGAAGTTCATTAGCGAGGCGATACAGGCCGATGCCAGTATTCACGCCGTCGTGTTGAGAAGCGAGGGCAAACATTTCTCTGTCGGTATGGATGTCGCCGTGATTCAGCAGATGGCAGGCCAACCGTTCGAGGCATATGCAGAACACCTCCGCGCCGGCCAGCGTTGCATCGATGCATTCGAAGCAATTCAGCAGCCGATCGTCGCCGAGATCAGGGGTTTCTGTATCGGGGCCGGAGTAATTCTCGCAGCCTGCGCCGATTTTCGCCTCAGCAGCGCTCGTGCAGTCTATTCTTTACCCGAGGTGCAGCGTAGCATTGGTGTCATCATGGGCCTGGGCCGGGTGACGCGTATCATGGGTACAGCAAATACCAAACGTATGGCGATGCTCGGCGAAAAATTCTCTGCAGCCGAAATGCAGCAGATGGGTTTTCTGACGCAGGTCGCGCCAGACGAAAAACTTTCAGCAGAGGTGGATATCCTGCTCAAGAAGATTATGGCGCTGCCGCCCAAGGCTGTCTCGCTGAACAAACGTATTGCAGACTTCGCTTCAGCTGAGAATCTCAGGCAGTCGCAGCTCTTCGAACTCGAGCAGCAATTTCATCTCAACCAGACTCAAGATTTTAAAGAAGCGATGCAGTCGTTTTTCGAAAAGCGACCACCGAGGTACAGGGGAGTTTAATTGCGCCTGTTTCTTCTTGCCCTGACCTCTGCCTTTGCGCTGCAATGCATGCGCAGGCCCGCGCACACGCAGCGCATGCTCTACGTTGTGCCTGAGACCGTGCCTGCGGGTTACGACTGGCGCCCGCAAAATCATGCTGTCAGCGATATCGTCTGGACAGGCGCCCGGCTCGACGCACAGGGTCGTTTGCTAAACACTGGTCCCGCGCTCGCCGCCATGGAGCATTACAGCACACCGCCGCGAAAGTTTCAAACGGGTCGCAAGAAAACGACACCGCCGCAGAAACACCTCACCGTAAAGCACCATTTACTGGTTGCCCTCACAGATGCCAGCGCAGGTGCCAAGATACTTTCAGACACCAAGACGCGCAGCCAGAGTATAGCCGGTCTCGTCGCATTTGTACTGCGCCACGGACAGGTCGCAGGTTTGCAGCTCGATTTTGAATATGTCTCACCTGCGTATGCAGATGCATATGTCGAATATATCCACCTATTGCACAGCAAGCTCGGACCGGGTTTCAAACTTTCGGTAGCAGTGTTCGCGCCCGTGGGTATGCCCGACGCCTGGGCGGCTTTTCACAAGCTGCCTGAACTCGCCGCTGAGAGCGATAGTCTTGTCGTGATGCTTTACGATCACCACCGGCCGGGCACACCGCCGGGCTGCGTGAGCGACATTGGTTGGGTGGCGGCGAATATTGACGCACTCGGCGCGTTACCGGTTGAAAAAGTCTGGTTGGGCGCGCCGCTCTATGGCTATCGCTTCGGCCAGAAGACCGTTGCGCTCAGCAAGTCGCAATTTGACAGCATCGCGGCGCAGGCGGTTGAAACAGATGGCTGCCTCAAGAAAGACACTCCGCAGGGGCCTGCATACTACCCGACCGAATCACTCTACAAAGAGTTCGATGCGCTCGCCGCCACAAATAGATACCGCGGTATCGCTTACTGGCGGGCCGGGTTCGAGAAATAGCGCGATGCCGCTGATTCGTCTGGTGACCGAGATTTCAGCACCACCCGAAATTGTTTTTGACCTATCGCGCAGCGTCGAACTGCATCTCGACTCGACGCACAAGACCGGCGAGCAGGTCGTTGCGGGTCGCTCGACGGGCCTCTTCGAATTGGGCGACGTGGTTACGTGGCGCGCAAAACACTTTGGCATCTGGCAGACGCTCACCGTGAAGATTACCGAATTTGACCGGCCACACCGTTTCGTCGACGAAATGCAAAGGGGGATATTTCACCACATGAAGCATGAGCACCTATTCGAACGAACCCCGACAGGCACGCGTATGACGGACAATTTCGATTACTCGGCGCCGCTCGGTGTGCTGGGCAGAATTGCCGAGACCGTTGTAGTGACACGCTACCTCACTGATTTTCTCAGAGAACGCAACGCAATGATAAAACGTTGCGCTGAACGGTAAGTTGGCGTTCGCGGGTGCCACACACGCCAACGCTGAACAGGGTTTTCGCAGGGTTACGACTCACAATTTTGACAGGAGCCTGATCAACAAATGCCAAATTTTGCAATCATCGGCGACATGCACATGCAGTTCGACGAAACTGACGTTGCCTTCTTTAATACATCAGATTACGACGCGCTCTTGTTCGTCGGCGATCTCGCCTCGAAAAACCCCGACAGCATGTTTCGCCTGCTGCCGATTATCGAGCAGCTGACGAAACCCGCTTTTCTCATACCGGGCAATCATGACACGACCGGCATTCGCCAGCTTCTCGGCGAGCTGATGCACAGCGAGCTGCTGATCGAAAACGGGGCAGCCTCTCAGTTTGAGCGTATGCAAAAGCTTCAGGCGGGGTTGAAGCGGGTGCAGCTTTGCGGGTATTCGAATCACCAGCTGCCCGGTGGGCTTGGTCTCGTTGCGGCGCGGCCGTTCTCGATGGGTGACGCGAATGCCGCAAGCGCAGCAGACCCATTAAATCTGCCTGTAAATTTTCGCCCGTTCGTCGCAAAAAAGCATGGCGTTTCGACTCTCGGTGAAAGCCTCGCGCGGCTGAAGAGTCTTATCGACGAAATAGATCGGCCTTATGTGATTCTCGCGCACCACGGCCCACATGGTTTAGGCCAACTTTCGACCGATATGTGGGGTGCGGATTTTCTGCCGCAAGAAACCGACTTCGGTGATCACGACCTCGCCGCTGCAGTCACGTATGCGCAGTCGATCGGCAAGCCGCCGCTCGCCGTCATCGCGGGGCATATGCACTACCCGACGAAGCACGGTAAAAAACCGAAACAGTGGCATACAGCTAAAGGCGGCGTCACCTATATCAACGCCGCACGCTGGCCGCGCATTTTTAAACACGAAGGCCGCGAGCTGCGCCACCACGTGCGGCTCACGATTGAGGCTGATGGCAGCTGCCGTGTGGTGGCGTGCTACGTTTCGGGTGCAGAGACCTTTGTCACGAGCGACGATCGCGCAGTCGTGCCCTAAGAGCCCGCAAAAGCTGAAGGCGCGAGCTATCAGTATGAGCCCTTGAAAGCCAAATATTTTCGCCGCAGCCTCATAATGCTGTATATTACATGAAGTATGATTCATGTAATATACAGCATTTTACGGGGTTTTTTGTGGATGTTCTAGCGGCGCTGCTGCAGAACCTGCAGACCCCGATGATTCTTGCCTTCTTTCTGGGCATCGTCGCCACCGCGATTCGCAGTGACCTGAAGTTTTCTGACGGCATGTACGCAGGGCTCACGATCTATCTGCTTTTTGCGATTGGGCTGAAGGGCGGGTATAAGCTCAGCCAAACGACATTCGCTGACCTTTGGGCGCCGGCTCTGGCCGCGGTGGGCCTTTGCATTGCGATACCCATAATTGCTTTCTGGCTGCTCAGAAAATTCGGTAAGTTCTCTGCGATAAACGCCGCAGCAATCGCCGCGCACTATGGTTCTGTCTCGGCGGTCACTTTCGGTGAGGCGCAGGCATTTCTTGATCTGCAGAAGATTGCATACGAAGGTTATATGCCCGGTCTATTGGCAATCATGGAGATTCCCGCGATTCTGATCGCGTTGTTCTTGGTAAAAACACAGGCAGGTTCTCGCGTGACTTTTCGCACAGTGCTGCACGACCTGTTTGCCGGTAAAGGGACAGTCTTGCTTCTGGGTGGTCTGATCATCGGTGCAGTTTCAGGTAAGAAGGGTTTTGAGCAGTATGCACCGCTCTTTGATGTTCCGTTTCGCGGCGTGTTGATACTCTTTCTGCTCGCAGTGGGCATCACCACCGGCAAGCGCCTCAATGACCTGCGCCATGCCGGGCTGTTTTTGGTTATCTTCGCTATTCTGTTTCCCGTCTGCTGCGCAGCCTTTGCGCTGCCGCTCGCGAAGTGGGCAGGGCTGTCGCTCGGCGGTGCTATGGTGTTTGCCTCTCTTGCCGCGAGTGCCTCGTATATCGCCGCACCGACGGCGATACGCATTGCATTGCCCGAAGCGAGCCCGGCCTATTATCTGACGGCGGCGCTGGTGATTACATTTCCCTTCAACATTACAATTGGTCTGCCGCTCTATCTTGCGGGTGCACAGGCCCTATTCGGAGCTTAAAGCGCTAACAGGTTCCTGAAAAAGGAACCTGTTAGCAGGCGTCCGGAACCGCGAAGGCGAAAAGCAGCAAAGTCGCTGGCTTGCAAGCGACGACGCGCTTTAGCAGTCATTTGCGGACGCAAATGACGAGGCTTTTCGCTTATGCGGAAGTTTTTCCGGAGCCTGCGAGAGATCGGCGATGAACAAGCATAGCTGCGCACCTTGTTAAACTCAATTTACAAAACAGAGCATCGAATAGCTTGTGCTGAACGCGCATGCTCTGCTCATTTCGTATTTTGTTGGCCCTCATCGCCATCACTGCCATAGCCTGCAATGGCAGTGATGCTCTGGTATTCGAAATAGCTGTCGTTGCCGAGCCCGCGCCACACGTACCTATCTGGATGCAACAGGCATATGCTAAGGCAACGAATTCACAGGGGGGAGACTATTTCGGCGGCGCTGTCGCAATCGACGGCGACACCCTGGTGATCGGCAGCCCGGTCGAGAGTAGCAATGTGAGTTCTGTCTTGCATGCGCCGTCAATGCCCACGCCCGGCAGTGAAAATAATCTCGCTGCAGCCTCGGGTGCCGTTTACGTCTATGTGCGTTTGGGCGAAATATGGGAGCCGCAGGCATATCTCAAAGCGCCCAATGCCGAAAGTGCACACGCATTCGGTAGCTCGGTCGCCATTTCGGGAAATACGATCGTCGTCGGCGCACATAATGAGAACAGCAATCAATCCTCAATATTGCACGCAGGCTCATTGCCCACCGCCGCAACTGACGATGACTCTGCTGCCCTTGCAGGTGCAGCGTATGTGTTCGTGAGGTCGGGAACGACATGGTCTGTCGAAGCATATCTGAAGGCGTCGAACGCAGAGGCGTCTGACAACTTCGGCGCTTCGGTGGCCATCGACGGCGATATGGTTATCGTGGGAGCACCGGGCGAAGACAGCAACCAGGGCACCGTCTCGCATGCGGGTAGCCTACCGACTGCTGCGGGCGACAATGATGCGGCGAGCGCGGCCGGCGCCGCGTACGTGTTCACGCGCTCGGCGGCGGTGTGGTCACAACAGGCATACCTCAAGGCGTGCAACGCCGAAGGCGCAGACAGTTTTGGCGAAGTCGTCGCGATCTCGGGCGACACCGTAGTTGTCGGCGCAAAAGGCGAAGACGGGGGATTGCCGGGTGTACTCAATGCTGGCAGCCTGCCGACGGCGGCGAGCGATAGCGATGCTGCCAATGGCGCGGGTGCAGCGCATGTGTTCGTGCGTTCGGGCGGGGTCTGGTCGCAACAGGCTTATTTGAAATCGACCAACGTCGGTGCGAGTGATCTTTTCGGGTATCCCGTGGCGATCTCGGGTGACACAATTGTGGTCGGCGCGCATTTAGAAGACGGCAATAACACTGCAGTGATCAATTCGGCAACGTTGCCTTCAACAGCAACCGCAAATAATCTGGCGACCGCAGCGGGTGCCGCGTATGTGTTCTTTCGTACCGGCACAACCTGGTCGCAGCAGGCATACCTCAAAGCACCGAACGCCGAGGCGAACGATGAATTTGGTTATGCCATCGCGATCTCGGGTGATACCATCGTCGTCGGGGCGCACTTCGAAGACAGCAACCAAGAGACAATTTCGCAAGCGACCGCTCTGCCGACGCCCGCAGGTGACAGCGATGCCAATGCATCGGCGGGCGCTGCTTACGTATTCACGAGAGAATCTGGCACGTGGAGCCAGAATGCGTACCTCAAAGCACCCAACCCCGACGCAAACGATCGTTTCGCATCAGCGCTGGCGATAAGCGGTAGCACGATCGTTGCCGGAGCATGGTACGAAGACAGCAATGCTACGGGGCTCTTGCATGCGGGAAACCTGCCGAGTGCGGCGGGCGACAATGATAGTGCCGCAGAAGCCGGCGCCGCGTATGTGTTCTTGAGAAGGTAAACGATGACAGACGCTGAATACAAGAAATACCTCAGTGAAAAGACTTTCGCAGAGCTATTCGACATCTATGAGAATTTCAATAAATCTCAGAATCCCAGTCGCCATGTATTGATCGCCGCACACATTGAGAAGAAACGACAAAGCGACGCCGATGGTTTCGCGAAGTATCTCGAACAAAAAAAGTATGAAACCATCGCGCCCCGTATCGGCGCCGCGATCATCGATACGGTTCTCATCTGGTTAATGACAAAACTGGGCACCTATGTGCTAGAGAACCTGGAAATCAGCCTCGAGTCGTTTATCTATTTTGCGCCCATTATCAATCATATGTTTTGGCTGGGTGTTATTCTGATTCCGATGGTTTTGCGATCGCAGACAATAGGTATGCGTTTTGCACAGGTAAAACTTTTCGATATTTCGGGTGAGCCAGCGACCTATCGTCAGCGCTTGCTGCGAGAGTGCATTTTTGTGGTACCACCTCTTCTGTTCAGCCTTTTACCCGAGTTCGCGTTTCAATCATGGACCGGTAAATTTGTCGTTTTCAACTTTGGCGCGGTCGTCGTCGCGAATCCCGTGTATGCGTACCTGAACGATAAACATTTGGCCCTGAACGATCTTGTCGCGAAAACTGTTATTCTCAGGGAAACAAAACTTACCGGCGGCCCGCGTAACAACGAATAAGTGGCCACTCCCGGGGTTATATACTATACTGGGTATATGACGGCTTCGCAAGTTACCAAATTCGACGAATTGATTCAGCAGAGCGAAGTGCCCGTGCTCGTCGACTTCTATGCCGACTGGTGCGGGCCCTGCCATATGCTCGCGCCGATTCTGAAAGACTTGAAAGCGGCATGGGGTGATCGCATTCGCCTCATCAAGGTAGACACAGAAGCGCAGCCGGGCATCGCCGGTCGCTACCAGATTTCGGGCATACCGACGCTCATCATGTTCAAGAACGGGCAGGTGGTGCATCGCACGTCGGGCGTCATGCCGCTCGCGCGGCTGCAGGCTGAGTTCGGCAAGTTCTTGTAGTCAATCGCTTGCAGCACCGACAAAGCAGAATCAGATTCAGCGTCTAAAAAACGTTGCCGCCTTGGCCAAGTATTCGGCTTTCACTCTATGCGCGCATGCGCCGGCTTCGGCGGATTTCTTTTGCTCTTCTCTCTTGCGCTGAGCGCTCAACCGAACACCGAAACGCTACTGCCATGGCAGATGGCGGTTACTACCGGGTTCGCATCAGTCGCAGCGGGCAAAGACTCACTGCTGGCAGACAACCGCGGCGCCGAGCTGGGCCTTGTCGCGACCCTGCCGTGGCGCTTCATGAACGAACGCGAAAGTCTCGTTACGCTGCGCGCACAGACGATTGCTTTTCCGACCGCGATCGAAACGCCGTCGCCCGCAGTCGCCGGCGAGAGAGTGAAACTCACGAACGCTTCGCACTCGCAGCTACGCCTCGATGCACGCCAGATTTATGAACTTTGGGGCATTCACTGGGCGCTGGGTCTGGGTGTCATGGTGCCGGTGACGAGCAGCATCATAACGCCGCGCGGTGAATATACATTTGCCGAAGCGGGCGCAATCTATACAGCCGCGCAGGGCGATTTGCGAAAAATCGATAAGTCGTACGCGGTTTATCTCAGATTCGGCATCGACCAGAAATTTCTCGATGATGCCCTGCTCTTGGGCTTAGGTATTGATATTCAGGCACTCGAGTTTCCGCGTACCGAACAGCGGGTCGCTCTCAATTTTTACGCCGGGGTTCGTGTATGGTGAAAATCCTCATGGCGCTCTGCGCCATTGGTCTTGTGCTGCCGCTCGGCGCAGAGATTACGATTACTTCGAGCACCGTGAATCTTTCGGGTGCCAATGCGCAGCTCGTCTCGAAGCTCGATAGCACACTCGACGAACTCTTCTATGGCATCGCCTCGCTGGCAGGGCCGGGTATCGTGAACGCCGCTGCGTTTTCGTCGACAATTGGCGTGCAGCGACAGCAGGCCGAGGTGCCGCGCTTTCAGCTCGAACCTTCGGTGGGGCTGATTGTGCCCAGCAAGGGAAAGGGCGACGAACGGCTGAGCTCTTTTCCGCTCTATGCGGTGAATGTCGTGGGGGGATTTAGAATCGACGAAAAAACGGCGATGCAGCTGCGTGCATTTTACCTACCTGAAATGAGTTTTAACGTCAGGGCGACGCGGCTCTCGATTCAACCGTACAACCTCGGTGCGACGCTGACGCGGCAGGTCAAGGCGCCAGGTACCGAGTGGTACAACCCCGGTATCATCACCCCGCTTGATCTCGCTTACATGCATGGTTCGCTCGCGGCAGCGTTCAGCGGCACAGCCAAAGATATCAGTTTCGACCCCACGGGCGACGGTTCTCAGGGTACCGCGAAGGCCGATTTCACGTATACCGATGATTTTCGTCTGAACTGGAATGTCTATTCATTCACCAGCGGCCTGATTTTTGTGAAACCGTTTCTTTCGGTATTCACCGCAAGGCTTGGCGTGCTTGCGTCGTTGCACCTTGGCAACTCGTCGCTTACCAACAAGGCCAACGGCACGATGCTCGTGACCGCCTCGGCAGCATCGGGTGCCAATGAGTTCAAGGTGAATGACACGGCGAACATCGAAGTACGCAATGCCGCGAATTTTCGTCCGGTGCTGATTTCGAACCAGCTGAGCCTTGGTCTGGGCATCAACCTCGGCGGCGCCACGCTCAACCTCGACCTGACACAAAACCTGCAGGTGAACGCCACGGCGATAATTGTACAATTTGGCTGTTGGCTTTAGTTATTTACAGAGAAACTCGCTGGCGCGAGTTTCTCTGTAAATAACTAAAGTATGGAACGTTCAATAACCCCCGACGAAAAGAAAAGGCTAATCGCATGTCTGCAGCCCGAAATTTCGTTTTCGCGATTACCGTTCTACATTATTGCACCCCTCTGGGTTATCGTCTTCTTGTGGAGCGCATTGGAAATATACCAGACGCGTAGTTTCATAGCGTGGGTGACAGCCGAAAGTTCAAATTGGTTTGTTCCGCGTTTTGAGTTGTTGACTGGCCTGACTGTACTCATGATTTTTATTTACTGGCAAAACTTCGGTGAGCGCTTCGAAATTGGTCGCGTGCGCGAAGCCACCGGTATCTTGTCCCGCGCTACGGGTGAGAAAAGTAAGGGCTACACGCTTGATGGTAAGCCGCTGCGCATTCCATACACAATGGATATCGACTGCGCGCCTTATATGGGCAAGAATGTGATTATCGAATCTGCCGAGGTGCTGCGTACAATACGAGGCAAAGGCCAGGCAACCGAGCGCTACGTGGTTTCGGTGAGGCTTAACGACTTTACATCGGCACGGTGACCCGCCACCTACCCTAGCATGCAACGCTGGTTTGAAAAAATGTCGAATGCGGGTGTGACGCCCGAAACACCTTGGCGCGAAGCTAAAGGTATTCGCTTGCGCAACAGGCTGGCGTTTGTTGTCGGTGGGCTGCTCATTGGCAATATGCCTCTGCAAATCTTGTTTTGGCATGAGGCCGAACTGATTTTTTACCTGTTGATCGGCCAGATGTTCATTCAGTTTTCTACAATTCCGTTGAATAGCAAGAGGCAATATGTGTTTTCTTACCTCGTGTTCTTGCTGACGCCGATAACCGGAGTCGCTGTATACACTGTGCTTGGCGGGTCGGCAAGCAATATTCCCCTCTTTATGCTGACAGTCATTATGGCTGCATATTTCTCCGGTGGCAACGAAATGCCGCGTCTACGCAACATCGTCGTATTGCTCGCATTCGTAACATTCTTGTTTCTTGAGTTCATGAGCTTTTATATGGAGCCGATCATTTCGTTCTCGCCGATGTACATCAAATGGCTACGGCATACGATTGATTTCGGTATGGTCACTTTCGCGTTCGGCCTGACATTCTACATCGCGCGCGAGATTCGAAAATCTGACGACGAAATTGAAGCCGAACGGACCAAATCTGAAAAATTGCTGCTAAACGTTTTGCCTGCTGCAATAGCCGCCCAGCTGAAACATAGTGAACGCGTGATCGCCGAACGCTACGAAGAGTCGAGCGTGCTCTTCGCAGACATTGCGGGCTTTACCGTGCTTTCGTCGAAACTGCCCCCCGATGAGGTTGTACAAATGCTCGACGAAGTTTTTCGGGAGTTCGATGCATTGGCGGGCAAGTTTGGGTTAGAAAAAATCAAGACGATTGGCGATGCTTATATGGTTGCTGCAGGTCTGCCCGAAAGACGCCATGATCATTGCGAAGCGATATTTGACCTTGCAATCGCGATGCAAAAACTTATGCAGCAGAAATTCAGCAAGAAATTCGATGGCCTTGAACTGCGTATCGGCATTCACTCTGGGCCTGTGGTAGCCGGAGTTATCGGAACCGTAAAGTTTGCCTATGATCTCTGGGGCGATACCGTCAATACCGCCAGCCGCATGGAATCGCACGGCGTCACCGGTCAGATTCATGTGACAGAAACGGTTTACCAGCGCCTAAAGAACCGACATCGTTTTAAAGAACGCGGAGAACTCGATATAAAGGGCAAAGGGCTCATGAAGACCTACCTATTTGAAGCGGTCGCCTAAACAGGAGTACACTAGAGAACTTACTTGCCACACCGTCGCGGTTGGGGCCGGTTGTCCCGAAATTGGGCTTGCCCAGAGAGAGATTTTATGACCGATCTTACAACACCTACCCAAATGCGTATATTGTTCATCGACGATTCGCCTGACGATGCGTTGCTCTTGCAGTTTGCCTGCAGCGAGAGCGGTCTCGATGCCGAGTACAAACTGGTCGATTCTGCAGATGCGTTAAACGAAGCGCTGCACGAAACCTGGCATGCAATTGTCAGTGATTTCCGTATGCCCGGTTTTGGCGCCGAGCCTGCGCTGCAGATTATTCGGCAGCGCGACGAGCGAATACCATTTATCGTAGTCTCTCACGCAATCAACACTGAAGAAACTGAAAAACTTCTGGCGCTTGGTGCCGACGAGGTGCTCGAAAAATCGGCGCGGCCCTCGCTGCCGCTGGTTATTAAGAAACGCATCGCCTCAGCTTATGCCGCGACGCCCCTGCACAACTAAACCTTAACCGCGCGACAAACTGAGCTGAGGCAACAGACTGGCCACATGCAGCTCAACGATAAGTTAAAAACTTATCTCGCAGAAAAAAATGGCGGCACTGTTGAAATCGCCGAATTTCGCCAGCTCTCAGGCGGCGCCTGCCAGGATAACTACCTCGCGCGGCTAAAATCTTCTGAGCAAGAAGAGACGCTCGTCTTGCGTACCGATAAAGGCGGCGCGCTCTTGGGCAGCCTCTCGCGCGCGCAAGAATACCAGGTGATTGAGCGCGCTGTCGCCGCGGGCGTGCTGACGCCGCCCGTGAAGTGGCTCAGTGAAGACAACACTATCGTTGGCCATCCATTCTATTTGATGCAGAAGATCGATGGCACCGCCAATCCGCGCGACATTCTCAAGAGCAAGAAGATCGATTTCAAGCGCCTCGCAGCGGATATAGCAACCAACCTTGCGAAAATTCACAGTGTCGATTACTCTCCGGATGTTCTGCCGTTTCTTGACCGCAAGCTGCGGCCGGGCACCAGCGATGTCGCCCTCACCGCCGTTGGCGACTGCCGTCGCCTGCTCGACGAATTGCCCGGCGGTTACCCTGGCATCGAGCTCTGCCTCAACTGGGCCGAAGCGAATGCGCCGGTCACTGACACCCTCGTACTCGCGCACAGCGACTTTCGCAGCGGCAATTTTATGGTCGATGTCGCAGGTGGTGGCAACCTGACGGGTATACTCGACTGGGAGTTCGCGCATTGGAGCGACCGCCATGAAGACATCGGCTACATTCGCATGCGCGATTGGCGCTTCGGCAAAGTCAAGAATGAAGTAGGGGGATTTTCTTCTGCCGAAGATTTCTACCCGCACTACGAGGCGGCTTCGCAGACGAAAATTGACCCGGTAAAGGTGCGCTATTGGGAAGTCATGGGCAACATACGCTGGGCAATCGGTGCGGCACAACAGGGCGAACGCCACCTCTCAGGCAAAGACAAAGGTATTGAATTCGCCTCGATCGGTCGCCGCGTGGCTGAAATGGAGCTCGAGGCAATGCGTCTGATTGAAGGCGGCGTGCACGATTAGGCACAAGGAAACCTCATGCAGTACAGACCCGAACATACAGACCTTCTCGATGCAATACAGGATTTTCTAATCAAAGAAGTTCTGCCCACAGTTAAAGACAACGACGCCGTCGCCTATAAGACCCTTGTCTCATGGAACATGCTCGGTGTTGTCTCGCGCGAGTTAAAAAACGGCAGAACTTTGCTTGAGCAAGATGCGGCAGCACTCGCGCAATTGCTCGGCGAAAAAATTAATCCTCATGAGTTAGCCGACAGAGCGCTGTGGCAGAAGTCGCAGCAGTTGGCGCTTGCGGCGGCAAAGGCGATTCGCAAGAGCAGGGTAAGCGTTGGCAGCGCCGAGTGGATGACCGTGAAAGAGGTGTTGAAGCACAATTTGCAGATTGCGAATCCCAGATATGGAACTGAATAGAAATGGAATTGCAAATCTCAGGGTCATTCCCGCGAACCCTTCGACGTCGCTCAGGCCAAGAGCGGGAATCTATACTTCTGTACATGAGAATAGACACCCGCTTTCGCGGGTGTGACCGATAAACTGAGTTAAACAAGAGGTTATTAACATGAATGAAATTCTAATCTTTCTCTGCGCAATCTCCGCTATCATTCTCGGCGCAATCACAATCAACAAAATCAAGGGCGTCAAGGCGCAGTACCTTGACGCATTTACTGCTGAGCCGGGCGAAGAGGTTTTGCACCGCGAGGCAGGCGCCGATTTTCACATGGTGACAAGACTCGGCCGTGCACAGGTGATGTCGTTTGCGCGCCTGCGGCGCGCCGAACTTATCGTCACGAACCGGCGCATTGTCATCGGGCAGAAGGTAATGTTCGGTAAGCGCTACATGATCACGCATACCATCTGGCTCGAGGCGGCCGCGAATGTGCAGACCGAGCTCGACAAAATGACCGGCGGCCAGTACTCATTGGGTTACGTGAACTATCTGGTGAAGCGATCGGCGGCGACCGCTGAGATCGACGGCAAAAAGCCTTATGTCAAATTCGTTCCCGAACCGACTGCCAGTGCGACGAACATCGAACACCTGCGCGTCTATGTCGATGCGCCTGAAAAACTGCTGGGGGCAATTGCGGGTAAGTGAGGCCCATGCGCTGCCTGAGCCACGGATGGCGCGCCATGGCGGAGTGCGTAATTCATGGTTGAGTTAACGCTGATCCGCCATGGCCAGGCAGACAGCGCCGGCGATAACTATGACCAGCTGACGCCGACGGGCCATGAACAGGCGCGGCGTGTGGGGGAGTGGCTTGCCGCAGACGGATATAGGTTCGACAGGCTCTTTCACGGTGGCTTAAACCGCCAGCGCCAGACGCTTGAGGCGATTTGTGCTGAACTTGCGAAAAGTGGCGCAGTTATGCCTGCTATGGAAATCCATAGCAGTTATGCGGAGTTTGATCTCAAGGTTTGGGGTATCATTGCCGCAAAAATGCGGCATGGACACCCTGAATTCGCCGAACTGTTTAAGCAGTGGAATCATGCCAGGCAAATGGATGCCGCGAATAAGGGCGATATTTTCAAGCAGCTGACCGGCCATATTCTCAAGGCCTGGGTCGCGGCCGGTGAAAACTTCAACGAAGCCGAGAGTTTTCCTGCGTTTCAGAAGCGGGTGCTTGCAGCTCTGGAAATACATAGCGACTACATTGCGCCGAAAAATGACGATTTGGAAGCAGCTCGGGAATTCCATAGCTGCAAGTTTCTCGCCGTCACATCGGGTGGGCCGATTTCATTGCTGGTCGGGCAGGTACTCGGGCTTGATCTCGCGCGTACCCTCGGCCTCATGCGACGTATTGCAAATACTTCGATTCACCACCTCATTTATGAGAAGGGCGATTGGCAGGTCGCTGGGTTCAATATCGTGCCGCACCTGTCGCTCAGCGAGCGCACGCTGGTGTAGATTGCTCGCCGTCGCCCGTCGCCCGGTGTTTCAGGAAAACCCGATTGACGCATCAGGCGTTGCGTACCCACGGTCTCGCATGAGAGTCTTCGTTGCATTTTTGGCTTTGGTGCTCGTCGCCTCAACGCACGCTTCACAGCCCTGCGTCACGACAAAATTTGAAACAGAAATGTACGCCGATGCGTGCAAGGTGGGTGGTCAAGACATTGTGCCCATTAGTCCCAATATGCATGGCAAGCCGAAACCAGATATTCTGAAGAAGTAGAGAGAATCATGACGCAAAAAACAGTACTCATCACCGGCGCAACGCGCGGTATCGGTAAGGGTGTGGCGATTGCATTTGCCGATGCCGGATGGATCGTTTACGGTACAGGCCGCCCTTCGACAGGCTCAGGGCGACCGTTATCCGAAACGGCTTGGGCCGCAGAAAAGAAGATAATCCTCAAAGAAGCCGATGTTGCCGACCAGCCGCGCATGGCTGAGATTATGCAGGATATCAAAGACAAACACGGCCGGCTCGACTGCCTGATCAACAACGCCGGCGTCGCATCGAATACACCTGCCTCTGCGCTCGGCGATGAAGAAATTGCGAAGATTATCGATACCAACTTCAAGGCGGTCTTCACCTGCTGCCAGAGTTATTATAAAATGCAGCGTAAGTCGGGCCCTTCGACAGGCTCAGGGCAAGTGGCCGCAAAAGGCGGTGGCTGTATAATCAATATCTCGAGCGTGCTCGGCATCGTCGGCACTTCGCTCGCTTCGGTTTACTCGGGCACGAAGGGTGCGGTGATCTCGATGACGAAGGCGCTCGCAATTGAATGGGCGAACTCGGGCTTTCGTGTCAACGCGATCTGCCCGGGCTTTATCGACACCGACATGACCGACATGCTGAAAAAACGCGAATCGGTGATGGCGAAGATGCTTGAATTTATTCCGCTGAAGCGCCTCGGCACACCCGAAGACATTGCAGCGCCTGCGATCATGCTCGCATCAGACGGTGCGGCTTACATTACCGGGCAGATTATTGTTGTCGACGGGGGCTTGACCGCGATGTAGTTTTCGCGTGCGCGAAAAACGGTTTGACGGATTGCTGCAAGCCGTGAATACTCGCACTCGCCATGCCTGTTGCTCCGCTGCCAGCGAACGAAGCGGAGCGATTAGAAAAAGTTAAATCATACCACCTGCTCGACACCCTCGCTGAAGAGGCCTTTGATGAATTGGCGCGCTTTGCCTCAAGACTTTGCGGCACCCCGGTTTCTCTTATCACTCTGATCGATGGAAAAAGGCAGTGGTTCAAGTCTGCTGTCGGCATGGCAAGGCCTGAGACGCCACGCGAGCAGACGATCTGCCAGCATACAATTTTGCAGAACGACCTGCTCGAAATAGAAGATTCGCGCCTTGATTCGCGCACCGAAGATAATCCCAATGTAACTGCTGAGCCTGGCGTGCGCCACTATGCGGGAATTCCCCTCACGACGGCCGACGGGTACAACATCGGCACATTTTGTGTGGTGGACTTTAAGCCGGGTCGGCTGACAGAGCTGCAGCGCGAAGGTTTCAAGACGCTCGCGCGCCAGGCGATGCGCCTGATGGAATTTCGCAAACTTTCTTACGAATACAAGGCGCTGAGTGACCGCTACAGTGCCCTCTACCAATACTCACCCATCGCCGAGCTGGTCGTGGATAACGAGGGCAGGGTCGTCGACGCGAATGATGCGGCGGCAAAACTGCTGGGGCGGCAGCATGCTGAAATTCAGGGCCAGCGCGCTTTTTATGAGGCTCTCGATGAGACGAGCAGACATGTCGCCGCCGATGTGCAAACAGCACTTGAGGCAAAGGGCCATATCGAAGGCACCGAACTAAAGTTGCACAGCGCGGCGGCGGGGCTAAAGAATGTTATGGCCAATACCGTGGTTCTCAGAGACGAATCGGGTAAGCGCGTGGGTGCACACATAACCCTGCAGGATATCACGGCGCTCAAAGCGATCGAGGCGCAGCTCGTCGAAGCGAGGGCTCTCGCAGAATCGGCGAATCGTGCTAAATCGGATTTCTTGGCCGTGATGAGCCATGAAATTCGCACTCCGCTCAACGGCATGATCGGTATGGTGAGCATACTTAAAGAATCGAACCTCAACGATGAGCAGCAACGGTATCTCGGTATAATCGAGCGCAGCGGCGCCATGCTCATGAACGTGATCGGCAACGTGCTGGACTTTTCGAAATTGCAAGCCGACGCTATGGAGCGCAGCGACACAACGTTTGACCTTTACCAGACCCTGAGCGAAGTTTACGATCTGTTCTCAGCACGCGCAAAAGAAAAAGATGTCGAACTGATTCTTTCGATTGACCCGAAGATTCCGAGGCTTATGATCAGCGACCAGACCAAGCTGCGCCAGATCGTCATGAATTTGGTTTCGAATGCGCTTAAGTTCACCGATAAGGGTGGTGTCACAATGCGCGTATCGCTTGTTGAACCCCAGGCAGCAGCAGAGATGCTGCGTATCGCAGTTGAAGACAGCGGTATCGGCATGAGCGCGCAGCAGCTCGAAAGGTTGTTTAAACCTTTTTCGCAGGCAGATGGTTCCATTTCACGCCGCTTCGGTGGTACCGGGCTCGGCCTATCGATTGCAAAAAAACTGACGGAACTTCTCGGGGGTACTATCGACGTGCAGAGCACGATCGGTAAAGGCAGCGTGTTTTCATTCGCGATACCGGCAAAATTCGACCTCGTGTCTGAGCAGCGCACGGAGGGCGAATTCGTGGGCACTGGCTTTTTTGCCGGCCGCAAATTTCTGCTCGTCGACAACCTGCCGGTGAACCTTGAAATCGTGCAGCGTATGCTCGAATCGCTGCAAATTACCGTTGTACCTTGCGAAAACCCTAAGGCGGCACCAGAGCTGGCTCAGAAAAACCAATTCGATGCAGCCATTCTCGATCTCAACATGCCGGGTATGAATGGGTTAGAGGTGGCCGAAGCGCTCAAGACTATCTCGCCGAAAACAATCCGCATATTGCTGTCTTCTATTGCCGTGACCCGCAGCGCCGAAACGGAGAATGTATTTCACCATACGCTGACGAAACCGGTGCGCCGGGAACAGCTTGTTTATGTGCTATCGCGCCTCTTGCCGCCGCAAAATGGTACTGAAACAGAAGAGATCGCGAGCAGAGATGTTCTTGCCCACCAGCATGTGTTAATCGTCGAAGACGACTCCGTGAACCAAACAATTTCGCGCATTACGCTCGAAAAATTCGGAGCGACCACCGACACCGCTGCAGACGGCCAGGCGGCACTCGACTGTGCCTCGCGCCGCGACTACGCGTTCGTCTTGCTAGACATGCACCTACCCGATATCGATGGTTTTGCGCTGGCAGAAAAACTTCTGAAAGTTCGGCCTTCGCTCAGACTCGTTTGTTTTACCGCCGACGTGACGCTTGTGCCTGACGCACGGCTGCGGCAAGTGGGTATTATCGACAAGCTGTCAAAGCCTGCCACGGTGCAAGATTTTGCTGCGTTTCTCGCCCGGGCCGATTGGTTGATTACGCCAGTTTCTTCA
Source organism: Turneriella parva DSM 21527 (assembly GCF_000266885.1). Classification (NCBI taxonomy): domain Bacteria; kingdom Pseudomonadati; phylum Spirochaetota; class Leptospiria; order Leptospirales; family Leptospiraceae; genus Turneriella; species Turneriella parva. Next base: position 1,694,824 of record NC_018020.1, read on the forward strand.
GCACAGTGACGCTGTTGCCGGCTGTATTGTAGCGCACGCGATCAAAGATGCGCAGGCTCATCTTGATGCCCCGGCCGTGCGCGAGGTGCGCCAGCGCGTCATCTTCGCGTGCCTTATGCGTGCGGTGTTTGTGGTCAAAACCTTTGCCGCCATCGGTGATGCGAAAGACTATGCGCTGCGGGCGAATTTCGTATTCGACCTGAACCGTGCGCAGGCGGTATTCGGGCAGCTTTTGCCGTTCGAGCAGAAACTGCAGATAATCGTCGCTTTCGGCAATTTTCGACTTTAGCTCGAAACCGACTTCGAGGCAGCCATGTTCGACGGCATTGATCAAGAGTTCCCTGAGGCCGAGCCGCACCGCATTCGCTGCGCGTAAATCGAGGGTTTTGGGCAAGAGTGCCACCAGCCGGTTGCTGAGCTTGTCGGCTTCGATGATGTCGCAGCCAATCGTGAATCTGCCTTTGCTGCGTACCGGGGCTGTCACTGCCATACAATTATCGGCAAAACTGCGATGAATACTGTACATACCAATCGCCGCGCCTATGTGCGGCCATGGGCAGTAAAATCAGGCTGACTTTGCTTCGATATAGAGATTTGATTCGGCAAAAAACTCTTTTGCCAGTAAATCGTTGTCAGAGTCGTCGGGGTGAAAATTGGGCAAAACGTATGGCAGAACGCTTTTAGCTGTCTCGACCACGAGCTTGAAGTAGGTCGGGGCTGATTCGGCAATTGCCTGTGGCAGCGAAACTTTGTTCATTTCTTTGTCGGCGAGCAGGTAATGACCCCAGCCGAGGCCGATGTAATAGAGCAGGTAGGCCGACCCAAATACGAAGCCGATCATGCGTTCGTCGTAGCTCCCGCCTGCGACGTCTTTGAATACATCGAACGCGACCGATTTATGTTCAATTTCTTCGGCGGCGTGCCAGAGAAACATCTGCTGCATGTCTTGCGGCATGCCGGCAGAAATGTCGCGGTGCTTGAGCACGGTTTCGGCGATCGAAGCGGTGTAGTGTTCGAGCGCCGCGGTGATCGCGAGGCCGATGCGCTGCTGCTTGTCTTTGCCGACGACCTTTTCGAGCAGGCCAAACCAGACCGATTCGTGGCTGGGTTTTTCATCGTTCGCGTATGCATTCTTGGCATACCAGTCTTCGAAAGCGGTACCGTCGAGACCCATTGCGTCGAGGGTTTTCAGAAATTTTTCGTGCTGCATGCCGTGCTGAACCTCTTGGCCGATGAAGGCTTTCACGCGCTCTTTCAGCTCAGGGTCTTGAATTTGTTTATCGAACCATTTGACGCTGCGAATAAAATAGCGCTCGCCCGCCGGAAAAACCGAGTGCAGCGAGTTCATGAAATGCGTCATGAAGGGGTTGTTGCGAAACCAGTGGCGCTGCAATGTGTTCTCGTGGCCGAATTGAATGCGGCGCACGGTAATCTTGGGTGCGTTGGTTGTTAATGAACTTGTGTTTACCATAATCGATTCTGACGCAAAACTGAACGAATCGTCAACAAAAATACTTACGTGTCCGAGTGCACCGAAGGTGCACTCGGACACGTAAGACATAATAAATTGACACTCTTGTCACTAAACAGATTCAGGCGGCAATCGTGACGAGTCTATCACCTGCTGCAACGCCGATCGCCGTTCTGCTGAACGCCAATGCCCGCTTAGTTACGGAAAAAGTCAGGCGCAACCTCGCTAAAATCGTGCCGAGCGCGAATCTGTTCTTGAGCCAAACCCCCGAAGAGGCGCACGCCTGCGTCAAAGAGATCATCGACAACCGCTACCAGGTGGTTTTTTCGGGTGGTGGCGATGGTAGCTTTATTCATCTGCTGAATCTGGCGCGCGACTACGTGCGTATGCGCAACCTCGAGGTTGAAGCCGCCGGCAAAGGCGATAAATTTGAGCTGCCGCAATTCGGCATTCTGAAGCTCGGCACCGGCAATGGCATTTCAACCTTCGTCGGCTCGCGCGGTGGCACAAAACTGCTCGAACGCGCCTCGCATTCTAAGGCGCTCAGCACTCTCGAAATGAACCTGATCGAGAGTAACGACCGCGTGTTCCATTTTGCAGGCAGCGGTTTCGACGCGCGCGTCATCAGCGACTATCGCCTCTTTATGAACTCGTTGCCGTCGCCTGCGGCGCGTAAAAACTTTTCAGGGCTCATGGGCTATTTCTGCTCGGGGCTTGGCAAAACTGTGCCCGAATCGCTCTTGAAGCCCGACCGTGGCGAGGTGCGCATTGAGGCAGAGCTCGCCGACCAGGCATTTCTGGTGAAGCATGCGCGCGGTATCGACGAGGCAGTCGCTGCCGAGAAGACGCTGCTCTACGAAGGCCCGTCGACCATCGTCGGTGTCGCGACCGAACCTTATTATGGCTACAATATCCGTGCGTTTCCGTTCGCACGCATGAAAGAGGGATATATGAATCTCAGAATTCTGCGCGCCAAGCCGATGACTCTGGTCACGCAAATGCAGCAATTCTGGAACGGCAGCTACCGCGGCACAGGTGTAATCGACTATCTTGTCAAAAAAGTCAAGATCACTTATGAAAAATCAACGCCCTTGCAGATTGGCGGTGACTTTGAATCGTTCACAAATGCAATCAGCTATTCGATTTTCCCGCAGGCTCTGAGGCTGGTAGATTTTCGACATATGATTGGGTAGACAGAGCATCACTAATATGCACAGCTTGCGGATTTTTCGCGTAAGGCAAGGGTATTCGATGCGGTGAAGTCCTGAACATCTATACGAGATTCTCCCGTCACGGTTCCAGCTATAAGCGGCTGGATTCCGACAGCTAATCAGCGAACATCAATATCTGTTCATAAAATGGCTTGCCGGTTTGTCTTGCCAGTATCTGTATGCGAAATGCACGTATTGCGGTTCACAACTCAGAAAAAGCGCGACATTCTTTGTTTTAGTATGGCTCTTGCTGCTTTTGTTTCTCTTAGCGCCTGCAAAACCTCTGAATCTGAAGGGAATGTTTCTCAAGCAACTTCTGGTTCGCAAACGAATGTCTCAGCCACCGCTAGTTGGGCGCAAACTGTAAGTGCCGGAGCAGCGAATTCTCGTTTCGATTCGGTGGCAGTCGATAGCAGTGGCAATATTTACGTAAGTGGGTTTCAGGCCGGTACCGGCACGTATACATATGGCGCACAGAGCACGGCGGTTACAGCTGGTACAAATAATATTGCATTGGTGAAATACAGCGCTGCAGGCATTGCGCAATGGGCCCGCACTGTCAGTGCGGGATCAAGTGATTCGGTTTTCGAGAGCGTGACAGTCGATAGCAGTGGAAATATATACGCAGCTGGCAGCCAGCGAAATACGGGTACCTTTACTTACGGTAGTATTAATGCTGCTGCTACGCATACGTCATTTAACCCGTTGTTGGTTAAGTATGATACGAATGGTAATGCGCTTTGGGTTAGGACGGTAAGCGCTGGTTCAAATGTTGCGCGATTTCATTCTGTCGCCACTGATAGCTCAGCAAATATCTACGCCGCGGGTCGTCAAACAGGCACGGGGGCGTTCACTTACAGTGGCCAGAGTATCTCCGGTGCGAGCGTCGGGGTCAATGCGACGCTCGTCAAGTACGATAGCTCTGGTGCTGCGCTTTGGGCTCAGACAGTTGCTTCGGGCGCGAGCTCTTCATATTTTTCCGGGATTGCAATAGATGCATCGAGCAATGTCTATGCAGTTGGCCTACAGTCTGGAGCTGGCACGTATACGTACGGTACTCAAAGTGCAACCGGAACGCACACGAGTAGCAACTGCGTCATCGTAAAGTATAATAGTTCAGGTGTGGCTCAATGGGCAAGAACTGTTAGTGCAGGCTCAAATATATCGCAATTTAATTCAGTTGCCGTAGACAGCTCAGGCAATACGTATGCCGTAGGCGCAATTTATGGAACCGGTACGTTTACTTTTGGTAGTCAAAGCGTTAATGGTGTTTCTACTAACGCTAACTTGTTAATAGTGAAGTATGATTCTTCAGGTAATGCTCTTTGGGCGCGTTCGGTCGGGGCTGGTTCAAGCGATTCAGCATTTTACGGCGTCACCATCGACAGCGCCGGAAATATTCACGCAGCTGGCATGCAGAGGGGCACTGGCACGTTTACGTATGGCAATCAGAATATCTCGTCGCCTCATACGGGGACTAACGCGCTCTTGCTCAAGTATAGTCCCACTGGGACTGTACTTTCTGCAACCACGGTTAATGCTGGCGCAAATGAATCGTCTTTTCAGGCACTTGCCGCAGATACTTCAGGGCATGTCTATGCGGCCGGGGCTCAGAACGGAAACACGATGTTTACTTTTGGCTCTGTGAACTCCACGGCAACTAATGCAGGCGGTTCGAATTCATTGTTAATAAAGTATCAATAAAGAAGCCCAGTGGGCATGGCTTGATAGCATGCTTTACTATTGTAAGAGCACTCCAAATCCAATGACGCAAGGGCAGCGGCACTCCCTGATCAAATAAAATTCTCACACGAGCTGCGGGGCTTTCAGTATCTCAGCGGCAAATCGCAGAACCGCTTCTGCATCTTGCCTGCTAACACCGGGAAACCAAGTCAAGAATTCATCTATGGTTGAGCCATCAGCCAGATTTGCAAACAGAGCCTCGATAGGTACGCGCGTGCCTTTAAAGTGGTATGCTCCGCTCAGAACGCCGGGTTCAGAGACAACCACAGAGCACTGAAGCCAGTCGACGTTCATGCTGCTAAACTGTGCATCGAATTCCGTTTTGGCAAGCAAAATCGCAGTGCTGTGCTTTCCTCAGTTTACGCCGCAGAGATTTTACAGAATCCGGTTTTATGTCTCCTCGGGCCAAAAAAGCCAAGCCCAGAAACGCATTCGAATCAGACCTCTATCCCATTGCTGCGCGCTATTTTGAAGAGCGCGGGTTTACTGTGAAGGGTGAAGTCTGCGGCTGTGACCTCGTCGCCGTCAAAGGCGATGAGATCGTCGTCGCCGAACTCAAGATCACGTTCAACATCAAGCTGCTCTACCAGGCAGTGCGGCGGCTCGCGATAACCGATCAGGTCTATGCCATCATCTTTAAGCCGAAGACAAAGCAGAAGATGTCTTATTGGCAGATGATGAAGAGCCTTTGCCGACGCCTGCACATTGGTCTCTTAGTCATCGACGGTGACAACGTCATAGTCGTGGCCGAGCCCGCGCCGTTTGCCGGCAAGATTGCCACGAAGCAGCGCAGCAAGGTGATGCGCGAGTTTAACGGTCGCCGCATTGCGCAAAATACCGGCGGCATCACCGGCACAAAACTGCAGACTGCATACCTTGAGGCTGCGGTGCAGATCGGCGTCTGCCTCAAAAAACACAAAAAACTCAAGACCACCGAACTCGTGGCGCTCGGCTGCTCAGAGCGTGCGGCGCGCATTTTATACGATAACCACTATGGCTGGTTTCAGAAGACAGGCCGCGGCGAATACCGCCTCAAGGCGGGCAAAGCGAACCTTATCGCCAAAGAAAATGAGGATATATGGCGATACTATGAGCAGAGGCACAATTGAGGCTTTTCGGCATACGCCCATAAGACCACTGTGGCTCTCGGTTTACTGCAATGAAATTCAGCGTCGCCACATGGAACTGCTTCGGAATGGGCCAGAGCGTGCTCGACGTCATCACGCACCTGCGCGCGCCATTTCGTCGGCGCTTCTTAAGCCCTGAGGTGATTCAAGAGTGCGCAGACAGCGACGTGCTCTGTGTTCAAGAACTCTTATCACGCGATTCACAGCGTTTTTTTGATGGCCTGGTCACCAAATATTTTCCGTTTGCGGTGCGCGACCATAACCGTTTCGGTTTTCTTTCATTGCGCGGGAGCGGGCTCGGGGTCGGTACGCGAGCGGTTAAAGACGCAACTGTGGTTGCAGTAAAGAAAGCAACACCTGCGCGCTTCTTGCCTTTCAAGAGCCGCGGCGTCAGTTGGGATCGCTACGCACGCAAGGGCGGCCTCTACACGCAACTCGAATTCGATGGCCAGACCATCGATCTCATGACGGTGCACCTGCAGGCAGGTTATTCCATCGCTTCGCGCCGCGCACGCACCGCGCAACTTGCAGAGCTTAAAGCCTGGGTCACTGAGCTGGGGTCTAAAGATCGGCCATTTATCGTCTGCGGCGACTTCAATATTCAGGGCCTTGCCGCTGAGCGTGATGGTGGTGAATACCTGCAACTCATCTCAGCGCTCGACGGCTTCACCGATTTGGGCGCTGAATCTGACCTGCCCACGTACCATCCGCATCCCGAGGGAAATCCGTTAGCACATCTATTCGAAAAGCAGGGCAATGCGCAGCGCCTCGACTACATTTTTTTCAGACCGGCTTCTCGTAACTTGCAGTTAGTGCCATCGGGGCTGCGCCGCTTTTTTGACCGGCCACTCACGAGCCTTGGCGAAGGTATTTCGAGCTGGGCTTCAGACCACTACGGCCTCAAAGCCACGTTTGAGATTTGACACCTGCCGCGCAGCCGCTCAATCAGATTATTTTCAAATCGGTAAATTTCAGAATAAACTTGCGCGTCTTGCCGTCGTCGAACAGAATGTGAATGCGCTGCGAGTCGCCGTCGCCCTCGAGGCGCAGCACACGGCCTTTGCCGAAATTACTGTGCAGAATCTTGTCGCCACTTGAGAACTTGCCACCCTTGTTTTGAGGATTTATCCCCGAGCCAAAACCTGGTGAGCTGCTTGCGGTCGGCTTCGCTGCTGCAGGCGCGCGCGGAATAAAAGACTGCTTAAACGGTTTCGGCGCACTGCCACCAACAGAATAACCCTTCTCAACGCGGAGCAATCCGTGCGGAATTTCATTTAAGAAAGGCGAAGTCTTGCTCTGTTCATAAAAGCCCTGCCGCATGCGGCGTTCGGCCTGTGTGAGGTAGAGGCGAGATTTGGCACGGGTAACCGCTACATAGAACAGACGACGCTCCTCACTGATATCACCATCGCGTTCGGCCAGAAAATGCGGAAACAAATCTTTTTCAAAACCCGCGATGATGACCGTTTCGAATTCGAGGCCCTTCGCATTATGCACAGTCATGAGGCTCACAGAAGCCTTCTCGGCTTCATGGTCTTCGGTGGTGGTAATCAGTGATATCTGCTGCAGGTAATCGCCGAGCGTCGCCTGGCTCGTCTGCCTTTGGTAGTTCAAGAGTGAGTTGCGAAGTTCGCCGACGTATTCCATGCGCCCGCTGCCGAGCAGGCGGTCTTCTTCTTCATAGACTTTAGCGAGCCCTGTCATTTCGAGAAGTTCATCGAGAAAGAACCCAAGGTCGGCACGCGCTTCGGCCTTTTTGCGCAGAGCCTTCAGTTGTTCTGCCAGTTTCGCTGCCGCGTCACGCGCCTTGCCCGACAGGCCGTTCTGGTCTCCCTGCGCGAGCAGGTCAGTAAAGTCGCCGATGCGCGAGTCAATGCGTGCGGTCAGTATTTTCTCGACCGATTTGTCGCCGATGCCGCGCGGCGGAGTGTTGATAACGCGCGCAAATGCCGCCTCATCTTTGCCGTTCACAATTAATTTGAAGTATGCGAGAATGTCTTTGATCTCTTTACGGGCAAAGAACGAAAGACCGCCATATACCCGGTAGTTGATTTTAGCGTTCAGCATCGCCTCTTCTAAAAGGCGCGACTGTGAGTTGGTGCGGTAGAGTACGGCGATTTCTGAGGCGGGCGTGTCGGTGAGAGATTGGCGCACCAACGAGACGACCTTGGCTGCCTCTTGCACATCGTCGGCGGCTGTAAACAGCACCGGTGTCTCACCGCCTTCGCGGCTCGTGAACAGGTGTTTGGCCATGCGCTCGTAGTTATTTTCAATCACGCCGTTGGCAATGTCGAGAATTACCTTTGTCGAACGGTAGTTCTCTTCGAGCTTAATGACGGTGGCATCTTTGAAGTCGGTGCCGAAATCGAGTATGTTTTTGACATCCGCGCCACGCCAGCCATAGATTGCCTGGTCGTCGTCACCGACGACACACAGATTTTTGTCGCGTGAGGCGACGTGTTGCACGAATTTGTACTGCGCAAAGTTCGTGTCTTGGTATTCGTCGATCAGCCAGAACGGGTAGCGGTTCTGCCAGCGCGTCAACAGTTCTGGAAACTTTTCAAAGAGATGGCAGGGCAGCGAGATAAGGTCGGCAAAGTCGACGGCGAACGAGGCTGTCTTGCGCGCTTCATAAAGTTGGTAGACTTCTTGCAAGATGTCATTAAATTCATATTCGTCCAGGTCTATGTGGTCGGGCAGATTCTGTGGGGTGACGAGCTTGTCTTTGAAGGCAGAAATACTGTTGGCGAAGTAGCGGTACTGCGTCTTGTTGAACTTGCCCGGAAACTTCTCAAGAATCGCCGAGATCGCCTGTTGCTGGTCGCTGTCGTCCCAAATGGAAAAGTTTTCGGGGTATTCGAGGTATTGCGCATTGCGACGCAAGAGGTAGAGCCCCAGCGAATGGAATGTGCGCACGGTGCATTCAGAACCGATCGGGCCTGCGGTGTTCAAGAGCCGGCTGCGCATTTCAGCTGCCGCTTTGTTGGTAAACGTGACAGCCGCAAGATAATGCGCCGGCACTTTTTCGACATGAATAATGTATGCCATGCGGTGAATGATCGTGCGCGTCTTGCCCGAGCCTGCACCGGCGAGAATGAGTAGCGGCCCGCGCACGGTCTGCACCGCCTGCTGCTGCGGCTCGTTGAGCTTACTGAGAATCTGGTCTTTCCAGTCTGTCATCGTTGCAAAATTCATTTGCCCATGAATGCATTCATGGGCAAATGCAGAAAAATATCAATATTCAAAAGAACCATAATCACCAGCATATAGATAATCGACGCAAAGAAGGCGCGGCCATATTGCTCTTGCCGGTAGATGCCGCGCACAGTGCGGATCACGTAATAGATTGAGGCAATGCCGCTGCCTATGAGATAGACCCAGCCATAACCCGCCACGAGCCCTATTGCGAGCGCGAGTGGTGGCAACGACAGCCCATAAATGAGAATGTAGAGCTGAGTGTATTCATTGCCGTAAACCAGCGGCAAAACGGGAACTCCACCCTTTTCGTATTCGCCCTGAATCTTGAGCGTCAACGCCCAGAAGTGCGCGGGTTGCCACAGCATCATAAAGGCAAACAGCAACCAAATATCGGGCGCAAAGCGATCTGAAATTGCGTATGCACCAATCAAAACTGGCAGCGCGCCCGGCAGGCCGCCGACGATTGCCCCAAACGGGCCACGGCGCTTGAGGTAAAGTGTGTACCAGATAGCGTACGAAGCGATCGCGAGCGCGGTGAAAACTGCGGCATAAAGTCGGCCATAATGAATCAGGGGCACAAACGACAGCGCTGACATCAGAAGCGCCAGCACCCAGAGATTGCGTTTGCCGAATCGGTCGATCACCTTTGAGCGCCACTCTGTGCGGCGCATGTGTTTATCCATTTCATAGTCGAGCAGGTTGTTCATAATGGCCGATGAACCTGATGAAAGCGTCAGCGATATCAGCACCCACAGAGTCTCCCACAGGGTGGGTACAGAGCGGCGGGCCATGAGCATTCCCGTAAAGCCGGTGACGACAACAGTAAAGATAATGGAGCCCTTAGCGAGGCGAATAATGTCGCGCATGTGGGGGAATTTCAGAGTGCTGAGACAGGGTGCAAAGGTAAACTCTTGCTCATGTCACGAGATCTTCATGATACCGCGCTCGGGTATCACGCAGGCTCAGGTTTTGCTTCAGTCACAAAGCGATTTCTGCCGGTTTCTTTCGCGTGGTATAGGCGTCTGTCGGCCTGCTCGATCAGGCGCTCAATCGGTTCTTTGGGGGCAATTTCTTCGAGTGACGCCAAACCTGCACTAAATGTGTAGTTTATGGTACGCCCCCCTGTAATGCACGGGGTTTCGATCAATTTGTTTTTCACCCGGTTCAGCATGTCGACGCACTTCGCTATCGTGCAGTCAAAAAACTGAATTACAAATTCTTCGCCGCCGAAGCGCGCAAGAATATCGTATTTGCGAATCTGGTCGCGTATGGTGTTGGTGAAATGCACGAGCACTGCGTCACCCGCTTCGTGCCCGTACTCATCGTTAATCTTCTTGAAGAAGTCAATATCGAGTACGGCGATGCAAAGGTTGCGGCGCATGCGCTGCGCGTAACTCAGATTGCTGTTCACCGCCTCGAAGAAGTAACGGCGGTTATATGCTCCCGTCAGATAGTCAGTCACAGAGCGCATGCGCAGGTCATGCTCCAGATTCTTGAGCCTGAGCGCCGAACGCACGCGGGCGCGCAGCTCTTGCGTCAGAAAAGGTTTCTTGACATAGTCGTGGCCGCCAACCTCAAAGCCGCGCTCAATGTCGCCCGCCTGATCGAGTGAAGTTACAAATATTATGGGTATTGCCTTGTATTCGTGGTTGCGCTTCAGCTGCTGCGCGAGCTCAAAACCCGTGATCTCTTTCATCATGACATCGAGCAGAATAAGATCGGGGGCCTCTTCGGCCATATGCGCCCAGAAGGCTATAAGGTTGTTGGCAACGATTACGGTGAACTCGGGCTGCAGCAGGGCCTGTATGTAGAGACCCTCGACTTCAGAGTCGTCGACGACCAGCACGCGCCGGGGCTGAACAGGGTCTGTTGCCAGCTCAGACATAATCGGTGAACATAGCCGCTGCGCCCTGCCGTGTAAATCGGTATTTACCGGCGCCACGTTTCGGGTTTACATTTCCACGGCCTGCCTGTAAGCGTACGGCTCAGCGCAGGTTACCAGAAATGCCACACCGCAGCAAACGCGTATTCAAAGCCGGCGACCGCATCTTCAACGAAGGCGAAAAGCAAGATATTGCGTTCATCGTCGAAGAAGGCCAGGTCGAAATTTTCACTGACTTCAAGGGCGAAAGGCGCACGCTGAATATTTTAGGCGCCGGCGCGCTGTTCGGCGAACTTGCGCTCGTCGATCGCCAACCGCGCTCGGCATCTGCCGAGGCGAAGACCGACGCTTTGCTCACAGTTGTGACGCAGCAACAGGTCGAAGAGCGTCTTGCCGACGCCGACCCGATTCTGCGCATGGTGCTCTTTGTTGTCATGCGCCATTTTCGCTCTGAGGTCGACAGGTCTCGCGACGGCTATGGCCCTTATGCACGTGCGACCGAAACCCGCGACGATTTTAACGAACGCAAGGTTGCCGAAGCGATTGAAATGATCAAGCTCGAGGCGGAGCTCAGAAGTGCTATGCGCAACGACGAATTTCGTCTGCACTATCAGCCGATACACGACCTGCGCTCACAAAAAATCGCCGGCCTCGAGGCGCTGATACGCTGGAAAAGCCCGACGCGCGGCGACATTATGCCCGCAGCGTTCATGCCGCTCGCCGAAGCGACTTCGCTCGTTGTGCCGATAGGCAATTGGGTAATCGATGCGGGCCTGAAAGACTATCTGCATTTTCGCGAAGCCGCCGGTGATCACCTTACGTTAAGTTTCAATCTCGCGCGCCGCCAAATGGAAAGCGCAGAGTTTTTGCCCTTCTTGAGCGAAACAGTCTCGTCTCGCGGTATAGATCCCACGAGCATTAAACTCGAGATGCTCGAGCGCAATTTATTTCAATCTGAAATGGTCTCAGGCTGGATTCAAGACTGCGCCGCGCGCGGCTTCGGTATCTTGCTCGACGACTTCGGCACGGGTTATTCGAGTCTGCAGTATCTGCAAGAGTACCAACCCGCTGCGCTCAAGATCGACCGCTCATTCGTCAAGGGCCTTGGCGTGAAACAAGAAAGCGAACGCATATGCAAAGCTGTGATTGAGCTCGCGCAGGCGCTCGGCATCGGGGTCATCGCCGAAGGCGTCGAAACGCTACAGCAGGCGCGCATGCTGCAAAACCTCGGCTGCCACCACGCGCAGGGTTATTTCTTCTCGCCGCCGCTTTCAGCGGACGCGATACGCCAGAGATTGAGTGCGTAATGGGCTAGACCCGCCTCGCACCGTCAGAGATCTTCACCCCGTACACCAGCGGAGCGCGCCCGAATGCCGCATTAAAACTTCTTTCTGCCTCTTGCAAAAAGGCAGCGAGGGCTGACTCTGCCACCACATTAATCGTGCAACCGCCGAACCCGCCGCCCATCATGCGCGCACCGGTGACGCCGCATTTTCTGGCAATATCGACCAGCAGGTCGAGCTCGGCGCAGCTCACGCGGTACTTCTTTGACAGACCTTCATGGCTCGCGAACATCTCTTGCCCAAATGCCGCAATGTCGCCCGTCTTGAGTTGGGTAATCGCATTCAACACGCGCGCATTTTCTTCAATGACGTACTGGCAGCGTGTAAAGGTCGCCGGCTGAAGCTGTGATCTGACGGCTTCGAGCATGGGTAAATCCGCATCGCGCAGGCTTTGTACTTCAGGGTAAATTGCCTTTAGAGACTTCACCCCTGCCTCGCACTCGGCGCGCCGCGTGTTATATTCTGACGAGGCGAGCGAGTGTTTTACCCGCGTGTCGAGCAACACGACCTGGTAGCCCGTTAGCCGAAAGGGCACGAGTTCGTAATCGAGCGAGCGGCAATCGAGTCTGATCAGCTTGTCGCGTTCGCCATGCAGCGAGGCAAACTGGTCCATGATGCCGCAGCGAACGCCCGCGTACTTGTGCTCTGCCGCCTGGCCGATTTCGGCGAGCTCGCGGCGCGAGATGCCGAACTGGCAAAGGTCATTGATCGCGAAAGCAAACGCGCTCTCGAGCGCCGCAGAAGACGACATGCCGCCGCCGACGGGCACATCACCTGCGAAGACTGCATCGAAGCCCGGTACCGCAAAACATCGGATATGGAATTCCATAACAACGCCCAGAATGTAGTTGGCCCACGCGACAGGCAGCTTTTGCCCGTCCGCGGCGAATGTGACTTCTTCTTTGAAATCGAGCGACTGTACGCGGTAGGTGTTCTTGCCATTGAGGCGAATGGCAACGCTGATACCTTTGTTGATTGCGCCCGGGAGCACAAAGCCCAGATTGTAATCTGTGTGCTCGCCGATCAGGTTCACCCGGCCCGGCGCCGTATAGAGCTGCCCATGGCCGCCAAAGCTTTCAGAAAATGCCGTGTGCAGAATTTCGTTCGCGACCACGTTCACCACCAGACACTGTAAATAACCACGAGCGCCAAAACGATAAAGGCGGATTTCAGTTTGAACCCAAGGCTCGTCGCAAACATTCCCGGCTCGGTAATGGGGGTCTGTGAATCTGGACGCCGCTTTTCTATAATTGCACTCACCGCAATGACAGCCGCACACAGTAAAAAAACTATCAGCATACGGTCGAGAAAGGGTATTTGCGGCAAAGTGGCCTTGAGCGCGGCAGAAAATATGAACGTGCCAATGGCTGCGAGCAGCGCGCCTTTCGCCGTGGCGCGTTTCCAGAAGAAGCCGAGTAAAAATATCGCAAGGGCGCCCGGGCTGACAAACCCGGTGAACTCTTGAATGAACTGAAATGCCTGGTCGAGGTTTTGCAATGCAATCGCGACCGGTATCGAAATCACCAGTGCAACCACAGACGTGAAGCGACCGACTTTCACGAGATGGCTTTGCGTCGCCGCTGTCTTCAGATGCCCGTGGTAGATATCCATTGTGAAAATGGTTGAGATGCTATTCATCATCGACGCGAGCGAACTCACGATTGCCGCGATGAGCGCCGCAAAGGCGAGGCCCTTGATTCCATTCGGCAAGAAGTTGTGCAAGAGCCACGGGTACGCGGCGTCGGGTTTTGCAATTTCTCCGTAATGTTTGCTCTGCGGGTCTGTGGTGATTACAAACGCGACGATGCCGGGTATCACGACAATCAGCGGCAACAGAAGTTTCAGCACACCTGCGAACGCAAGCCCCGTCTGTGCCTCGCGAATGCTCTTACCCGCGAGTGCGCGCTGAATAATGTACTGGTTACAACCCCAGTAGTAGAGATTGGCAATCCACATGCCACCGACAATGACACTGATGCCCGGCAGATTCGCATATTGAGGATTGCTCTTGTCAAGAATCATGTCGAACTTTTCAGGGGCTTTGCGCAGAAGTTTCCAAAAGCCATCGGCTGCACTGCCAGAATCGCTCGTGTACTGCAGCGCAATGTACGTGGTGATGAGCCCGCCACCGATGAGGAAAACAACCTGAATGACATCGGTCACGGCGACTGACTTGAGGCCACCGTAGACCGAATACGCGGCAGAGAAAGCGCCGAGCAAAAGAATGCCGAGAATCAGCGGGTCGACGGCGCGCCCGAAGAGTGCTATATCCTCACCACTAAACATCACGTTCTTGATGGTAAGGGCACCGAGGTAGAGAATCGACGAGAGATTCACAAACACAAACACGAGCAACCAGAAAACGGCCATCGTCGTTTTGACTCGGTTGTCGTAGCGTTTCGCCAGAAATTCTGGCATGGTGTAGATGCGCATCTTGAGAAAGATAGGCATGAAAAACACGGCGACTACAATGAGGGTAATCGCTCCCATGAATTCATAGCTTGCGATGCCCATGCCAATTGCAAAGCCCGAACCCGACATGCCGATGAACTGTTCGGCTGAAATATTTGATGCAATCAGCGATGCGCCAATCACCCACCAGCTGAGGCCGTTGCCTGCGAGAAAATAGTCCGTCGCGGTTTTGTCTTCGCCCGGCTTTGGGCGAGATACCCAGAGGCCGACACCCAGTATCAGCGCAAAGTAGGCGCCGACGATTGTGTAGTCGAGAATGCTAAATTTCATCTGCCACCTGTGTTGCCATGGCCATTTTCATCTGCTCGCAAAGCACAACGCCCGTAATCGTGAGGTCAAAGAACGGCGCGCCATGCGGATAATCGGGGCAGTATAAAGTTACCACCCCGCATAAGAGAAAGACCCGGAGCGTGAGTCAATTCAAAACCCTCAGGGCGTGGCCCCGGCAGATTGAAATTGACCGGTTAAAGGCCTAATATCCCCGGCTCATATGTTGCGGAAAGTCACAGCCCTCGCCATGGTAGCCCAGTTTTCGGCATGCACCAACATCGGCCTGCTTGAGCAGCTCGAAACACCCGGCGGTGAAGCCGGCAAAACCTGCGGCACCAATTGTCGGTTTTTCGTGACGCAAAACCAACATTCAGGCGCTCTGGGTGGGGCCGCAGGGGCCGATCAGCTCTGCTTAAACGACCCGTCAAATCCCAGTGGCCCCGGCCGTGGCCGGTGGAAGGCGATGCTCAGCGCAGGCGCTGAACGGCAGGCCTGCACGACCAATGGCTGTGGCACGGGCGGCATCGGCGAGAACATCAACTGGGTCTTAAGGCCGCTCGCATCGTATCGGCGTCCCGATGGTACGTTTATCGGGTCAACGAGTGAGCGCGCAATTTTTCAGACAATGCTCAGCGCCACGGTTTCGACCGTCGCGGCAGACGTATGGACAGGCTTCAATCAAGATTGGGTGTTTCAGGGAAATAACTGTAGCAACTGGACGAGCGCGAGCGGCGGGGTGAGTGGCGCGCGAGGGCAGGCGAACTCTATGCCGCCGGCGACGATTGATACCGGCGCAGTGCTGTCTTGCAACAGCGGTGCTTCGCTCTATTGTATTGAGCAGTAGCATGGCTAATTGAGTCGGGCATTATTCAGAGCAGAGCGCTCACCTGACCCGCATTTTCCCGGTTTGACTGTCGGCCTCGAATAAAAACCTGAACCCAGATACGTTGCGCGCATTTGTATAATACACGTGCTCACCCGTGAGTTCTGCCCGGTAGACACCGCCTTCTTCTGTCGCGGAAACGAGGCACACCTTCGATTCGAGATGCGCATACGTAAGAATAATCTGTTGCTCGAGTAGCAGCCCCAGCAGTTCTGCGCCCTGCCAGCGCTTAAGAGCAGCCGGTGTCGCTGCGCCGATGAATCCCCCGTTGCGCAGCGGTTTGCCAGTGGCATCTTGGCGCGTGAGATCGCTGAAATACTGCGCGTTGACGACGACCGCTCTCGTCTTTTCAGAACGAAAAAGCAGAAAGTCATTCGCAGCGATGCCCGATGGTTGAGCAATGAGGTTTGGGTCGGCAGGGCGCTGCCTGACTGCGCGCACAGTAAAGGTCGCCTCTTCGGCGGCTGCATCGCCCGTGAGGCCGCTCCACGGGCTTGTGTGGCGTTCAATGTGCCAGGTCTTGAGGCAGCTGTTTGTGGTCATGCGCGGTTTCTTTGCGCGAGCGGCGAACGCAGGCAGCGCCAATGTGATCGCAAGAACGAAGATGCAGAGTGGCGTGTTAGAGGGTTTCTGGTGCAGCATAACCGGTTATATTTTCGCATCGCTGAATTCGGGCGGGCCGCTGTCAGCGTTTATCGAGCTTTTTCTTGTAGAGCCAGGTCTTGCTGCTTTTCCACTCCATTCGGGCGAGGTTGTCGACGGGCAGCACGTGCTTGAGGTAGCTCTGCTCGTAAAAATCGAATTCTGTAGTGCCGGTGTAATCGCGCGGCCAGGTGCTGCGGTTTTGGCCCTGGTGGTCTTCTTTCGGAAAAGGCCGGTCGTAATAACCCCATTCGACCAAATGAAAAAACTCGTGGTGGTAGAAGAGGGCCGAGCCGCCGTCACGCAGCATGTTGTCGCCTTCGCTGACCCACAGCGCCCGGTGAGTTGACTCGTCGCCGCTAACCCATGGATGCTCGGTAACACCGCCGTTGGTAATCATCACCTGTTCGGGTTTCGCCGTGCCCGGCCACATGAGAATCGTGGCGTCGGCGGCGAGGGCCTGCTTCACAACCGAAGGTTTGAGCGCCGGCTCGATAAACTGCGGCTTAGCCTGCGCTATCCAGCGGTTGTAGCGCGGGTCAGTATGGAATTCCACAGCGGTGACGCGAGACCCGACGAGGGGTATGGTTTTCAGTTTCCATTCGACTTCGCCCCCGGTTAGCGCCAGAATGCTGTCAGAAAAATACTGGAAGTTTTTCTGGTTCTCAGGTATTGCGATCGAAAGAATCTTCTTGTTCGCGACGAACGACGCGGCTGCTGCGTCGCCAGCCTTGAAGCGATCGGCTTCTGCAGCGTTTGCCGGCAGATTTAAGCGAGTTTCGGGCACCAACAGCATTAACGCGGTGCGCAGCGTGCGGCCTTTCGCCTGCGGGTTCTCTTTGCGCCACGTTGCGGCAATCTGTCTGATGCGCAGCTCGTCGTGCAGAAAACCGTCGCGCGCCGCCAATGTGGCGCGGTTCATGTCGAGAGCGCCGCTGAAATATTGCAGCGCCCTGGTAAAATCTCGGCGCCGGTAAGCCTCATCGCCCAGCTCGAGCGCGAGCATCGCCAGCGGGCTCAGAAAGTAACCGTTCGTTTCGGCGACGCGGCTCACAGTCATCAAGAAGCCAAACCACTTCTCTGGCTCTGGCAGGTTTTTCGCTGACTTGCCGACGAGGGCGCTCACTGCATTGGCCGTGTTGGCAATCACTGGCTTCTCTGCAAAGGGGCTGGCGAGCCGCAAATAGAACCGGGCACCCGTGCTGAGTTGACCTTGCTCGACGTATGCAATCGTCAGGTAATTGATCTGTAAAAGGTAGTTGTGCTCGGCGATCTGCGCCACTGCCCCTGCGTTGAGGCGCGTTGCCTGCGCAACGAGGCCCGCATAATCTTTTTGGTTCCAGAGGCACCAGACAGCATGTGCGCGGTGCACAGCAGCCCGCGCAGGTTCGAGGCTCGCAGCCTTCAGCGCTGCCGCCGTCGATTTCTGCCAGTAGTCTGGGTTTGTCGCAGCCAAATTGCCCGAGCCAACGTATATCAGGTAAAATCCCAAATGGTGGCGCGGGTATTTCTGGCTGAGGCTCTCGCCATATTCGATGGCGGCAGACCAGTTTTGTGCATTGATGAGGTCTAAGCCCTGTTTCCACTCGGCGCTGCTCACCGCTGCGATTTTAGTCGGTGTCGACAGCGCCGCGGCGAGCGCAATCGCGCCCGCCAGCTGCCTCAGGGAAGCCAACTTGATTTGTACCATCAGCACCTCTATAGCAGCCCATTGCGGATTGTAAACGGAAATCAGGCCTGCTTTTACGGAATTTCGTCGTTTCACCGTGGCGCTGAAATGTCTAATTGGGTAACCTGCCGTCAGCCCAGTCGGCGATCAAGGCTCATGAACAAAGAGCTTGTCGCCGCCTTCTGCGTCTTTTCCTTATCCGCAGGAGTAACGTGTATATGCACAATCAAGACCTGGTATTCGACATCATTCCCAAAGACCTGTTCGACATACGGCGCGACGGTACCCTCGTCGAGTCGATACAACACCTCATCGAGCAGTGCCACCCCGGCACCACCCAGATGAAACTCGAAACGCTTTCGGGCGAAGAGTCGGTCGCCTCGATACCGTTTGCCATGTCGAACCGCGCGCTGCATGGCCTGCTGCACGGCGGCGCTTACTTCACCGTCGGTGATACCATTACCGCGATGATGTGCCTCTTCTTCATTGAAGAACCCAACGAACGCATGCTCACGATCAACGCCTCGATTCGTTACCTGCGCCCGGTCAACCGCGAGACGGTGAAGGCGCGCGCGTTGCTCAAGCGCCGCGAGGGCAAGAACCTGTACTTCGTCTGTGACTTCTTTTTGCCAGACGGCAAACGCGCCGCGCAGGCGAAGTACCACTACGTGCTGGCGAAAATACAGTAAGCCAGGAAAAACCCACCGAACAGGGGACCTGGGTCGTTAGTAGGTACTAAAAGACGGAAAACCTGAACTCCGCTATCTGCCGGTAGGTTTCACCGGGGCGCACCAACGTCGAAGGAAAATGCGCGATATTCGGCGAGTTGGGAAAAAACTGCGGCTCGAGGCAGAACGAACCGTGCCTTCGATAGACCGCGCCCCCTTTGCCCGGCATCGGCGGCAGGTCGTGGTTCGCGGTGTAGAACTGCAGCGCCGGGTAGCTGCTATGGATTTCCATAGCTATACCGGTCTGGGGCGCCACCACGCGCGCGGCGAAATAGAGGCCCGCAGTCGGCGGCCGCGACGTATCGACGACGAAGCATTGATCAAAACCGCCGCAGGTTCGTAACGGCAGAAAATCCGCCTTAAGCCTATCGCCAATACGTGCGGGATTTCGTAAGTCGAGCGGAGTCTTCTCGACGGGCAAAAGTTTTCCCGTCGGTATCGAATCAGCGTCGACTTCGAGGTAATGTGCCGCGTTGATCTGCACGAGATGGTCGTCGATGCTGCCGGCGTCGTGGCCTGCAAGATTGAAGTACGAGTGGTGCGCGATGTTGAGGTGCGTCGCCTTCTGCGGCACGGCCGTGTATTCGATGCGCAGCGTCGGGCCGGGCAAAAGTCTGTAGTGAATGCTATAGTCGACCGGGCCGGGAAAACCAAATTCGCCGTCGGGACTGTGGTAGGTGAAGGCAATTCCGTCGGTCGCGGCTGTGGTTCGACTGCGCTCACCACGAGCCCAATTCCATAGCACTGAGTCGAGGCCCTGCTCGCCGCTGTGCAAAAGGTGGCCGTTGCCGTTGGGTGTGAAGTGGTATTCGGTGCCGTCGATGGCAAAGCGCGCATTGGCGATGCGGTTAGCAAACGGGCCGACGTTCGCGCCGAAGAAGCGCGCACCCTTGCGGTAGTCTTCGTCGCTGTCATAGCCCGTCACAACGTCGACGAGGTTGCCCGTGCGGTCGGGTACCGAGAGCGAGACGAGGCGCGCGCCGTATTCGGTGAAGCGCGCAAATTTGTTATTTAAGAAATTCGCCAAACACCCAACCACGTTCAGAAAGCGGCACATTGCCCATGGCGTCTACTGCGTCGATCTCAACGTAATACCAATAGTTGTTCCATTTGTCGACCTGCAGCTTTTCGCGCGTTCTGGCGAGCACGGTGACCTTTTCGCCTTTGCGAAGATTCTTACGCTCTTCAACCGTCCCGTCTTTTTTTTGGGAGTTCCAACTCAAAGCTTCTGAACTCTTTGACGGTGCCTTGCGTACGATCAGCGTTGTCGTCGGCTTCTTAAATGCGGGTGAGTAGATCACCGCTACGCCATCGACCATTCTTTCGGCGCCGGTTTTGACGTGCGCACCGGTATCATAAAAATCGATTTTGTTGCCACCCACGACCGGCTGACATGAAAGCAGTTCGGTATATTGCAGAGATTCTTCGGTTCGCAGCAAAGTACAGCGCAGGTCGCCCGGCACCTCTCCGTCTATGCCGGCGCTGGTTCTCTTGAAGCCGGTGATCACGACGGCCCCAGTGTCGATCGTATACCGCCCCTCGGCTTGCACATCCAGCTCGGCGATCGCCTGTATATATTTGGCGACCCCTTTCTTAAAGCTCAGCTTATATTCATAGCCCGGGTGGTTGGGTTCGGCATTCCACTTACCCTGCGCGAGCCTCTTCTCGCTCAATGGCAGAGCCTGCGCAAAAACGGCAAAGCCGAGAAAAAAAGTACAAACGGTTATGGCCCGGCAGAGTCTCGCTATCAGGCCAATGCGGATTTCGAAAGTCATGGTTATTATTTCATAGAATGCAGGCCGATGATATTGCCTTCTGTGTCTTTCACCAATGCCATGAAGCCATGTTCGCCGATCGGTGTTTTCTCTTGTTCGACACTGCCGCCATGCTGCTTTGCGCGGGCTGCCTGCACCGAACAATCTTCGCAGCCGAAGTAGACAAGCGTGCCGCCCACACCGGGACTAAAGCCCTGCATTTTGACCAGCATACCGCCTGAGCCATAACTCGACATGCCAGCTTCTTTATCCATCGGAAAAAACCACATGTCCATTTCGGTTTCGGGGGTCGGGTTTGGCATCTGTTCAAGTTTGGTCTGAAAGACGGCCTCGTAAAACGTCTTTGCGCGCGTCATGTCGTCGACGTAGATCTCAAAGTGCACAACGGGATTGTTGATCATATTTTCGCTCCTGTAGGTTTTGTTATCTCTATTGGAGTGCTATACCACCGAGCGCACTTCAGCCTGCCAACATAAAATATCTACCGATGACGGGGCACAATGCGCATGATGCAAGGAGTTTATTTCAAAAGATGTAAGAAAGCACGATATAAGTTGATGTCGAGACACCTATGGAATGCTCCCCCAGATATTCATACATATTGACTGCCCCGCGCATCAGAACAGACGCCGCCCAGTGGGGAGTAATCAGGTATTTGACCTCAGGGAAAAAAGTGAAAGCACCCGAAGAGTATTCATTCATGCCGCCATAAGAGCTTGAGTACCAGTTGAAAGTGCGTGTATAACCCATTGAAAAGTTCAGGCGCCATGCATCTGTAAAACGAAAGCTATATCCCAATGCAATACCCGGGGCCATAGAGTATTGTTGCGATCTCCAACCAGAATACTGAGACGAAAAACCCACAGGCAGCTCGTATCGGGCAAACCAATTAGACAACAGAAAGTGGTTCGCGTAAGGTGCAAGGTAGACTCCGAAAGATTTATAGTATTTGCTGTTCTCTGAGTTGGCCACGCTAAACCCCAGCGAAAGATCGAACGTGCCTTTGCTACCGTACTCGGCACTGGCGTTTTCTTCGGCCGACACCGCGCCGGTCATGAGCAGGCTGATTATCAATAGTAATACTCTGCTGCATCGGTAGGTATTTTGGCGCAAGAAATTCTTAATCGTCTTTCGCTGAGTCTCGATCAACTGCATGTGGCACCATTCTGACCCATGTCAAGAAAGCAACTCTTTGAGCAGACCTTTGGTCTAGGCTCTACGATATCGATACTCGGTTTGGTTCTTTTGCCCGCGCGAGCTCATCGTCTTGTCCTTTACCGCCTGGGCAAGGTCACGGCTCGCAGTCGGTAACGATATATCGGCGAACAAGGCTATGTAATCTTTTCGGCTAAACCATTTCTTCTTGAATACAGTTTCAGCAAACGAAATTCTTTCTTTGGTCGTCGACCGGCGACGTGGGGTCACGGTAACGACTTCTTTCAGGGCGATCGCCGTTGTCTCGAGTGCGAACTCCACAAATCTCGTGGCATCACCCGCTTTGTCGCAAAGTTCAAGCACGCGGTAGTATTGCTTTTGTTTCGCCTTGATCACCGACTCGAAGGGCACCGTTTCGAAAAACCTGTGGTACTCTCGCAGCACCAGGTGCTGCCATAGCCGGCCCATGCGGCCATTGCCGTCTTCAAACGGGTGTATATATTCAATCTCGTAATGCAGCACCGCAGCCATCACAAGCGGATGCAGATCGCGGTTGCGCTCTGCGTAAGAAAAAAGCCTACCCATCAGCTGCGGCAGCTGTTTGGCGCCCGGCGCGATATGCGAGATACGTTCACCTTTCATGATACCCACGGCGCCGGCACGGTATTTACCCGCAGAAGCCAAAAGGCCCGCCATCATGATGCCGTGCGCTTTCTTAAAATCTCTTTCACTGGTCGATCGCCATTTGCCCGCGGCGGCGTAGGCCTCAATAGCATTCTGTATTTCGCGGATTTCATTTTTAGGGCCAACAACACGCTTCTTGTCAAAGATCGCCGTGGCCTGATCAAGCGACAAGCTGTTGCCCTCAATCGCGAGTGAGTCTTTCACCGAACGCACCCGGTTCTGCCGGCGCAGCATAGGCTCTTGCCTTACAAGAGTCGAAAGGTCGACCTGGCCCAGAAGGCGCTCAATTTCAGAGACGAGCCGCAGCGCCTTCGGCGTGACGGAAAACGGAGGGTATTTCTCGTCCATAAATGATAGTATCAAATGATACTATCATTGTAAAGCCAAATTTGAAGGTTCGGGCTTCAGTAGAGTATGTTGCTGGCCGTACGCTTTGGTGTAAAGCCTCAGCGGCTCATGCCCACAACATCTGCGGGTACTCGCCCTTTGCAATCAGTGCGTTCAGTTTTTCAACTACCTTGGGCCGGTCGCCCTGGTACGTGACGCCAAACCATTCAGAATCGGTAGTGAGCACCTTGAGTTTCGCAGTCTTGCTCGCGACAAGGTTATTGACCACGAGCGGTATAAAAAACTCTGACTTGGGGTCGTTGCCCTTCTCGCGTAGAAAATCCGCAAACATTTTGTCAGAGTGCGCAAAATAATCTGGAGTGAAACCCCACATGTTCATCGATACGATCGCCTTGTCGTCGACCGGCACCATGTTGCCCGTTTCGTCTTTGTACCTGATGGTACCTTCTATGCGCTCGATATGCGTGCGCTCGACAACCGTGGTGAGATAACCGTTCGCGTCGGCAGAGCAGACACCGCGCGAGACGGCACCGAGTTCAGACAGCGTTCTGCCGAGCTGGTAGCCGACCATGCAATAGTCGTTCTGCTTGCCGCTGACGCCTCTGAGAAAATCACCGAGCACCTGAAACGCGTGGCGGCCATAATAGTCGTCGGCGTTGATGACAGCGAATGGCTCATGGATTGTGCCGGCCGCCATCATGACGGCGTGGTTGGTGCCCCAGGGTTTAGTGCGCTCTGGGTTGAGTTTGAAATCCTTGGGTATATTCTCAAGCTCTTGCATCACGTACGCCACCTCAATCTGGTTTTTGTAGCGCGCTTGCGAGAAGACCGCCCTGAAATCGTCGGCGAAACTGCCGCGAATGACGAATACGACCTTACCGAAGCCGGCGCGAATTGCGTCGAAAACTGAATAATCCATGATGGTTTCACCGCCTGGGCCGAGGCCATCCATTTGTTTGAGGCTGCCGTAGCGGCTGCCCATGCCGGCCGCGAGAATGAGAAGGGTGGGTCTTTGCATGGGGTAAAAATTACCGTCAGCGACACGGCGTCAGTATTTAAGTTTTCAGGCTCTGAACCGTTTCTTACATTCCAAAACGAAGTGCGATAGGGCTGCGAAAGTAGACCTCGGCCGGGGTTCGGTAATTCAGCCGCTTGCGTGGTCGGTTATTTAGTAATTTAAGCGCTGCGTCAACCTGTTCCTGGTCGATGCGCCGAAAATCTGTGCCTTTGGGAAAAGACTCGCGCAGCAGGCCGTTCGTGTTTTCGTTCGTACCTCTCTGCCATGGCGAGCCGGGGTCACAAAAGTAGATGCCGCAGTTCAGCACTTGCTGCAGGTCGCGGTAGCCACTCATCTCGGTGCCCCGATCGTAAATGATACCCCGCAGCCGTTCGTTATCGATGTCGGCGAATAGGTCGCGCGCTGCAGCGTTAAACTGTGTCACCAATTTGCGCTCCAGTTTCGCCGCGAGCAAGTAACGCGAATGCCTTTCGACGAAAGTTGCAATCTGCCCGGTGCCCATTTTACCCTCGACCAAATCGCCCTCCCAGTAGCCGGGTTTGCGTCGCGTCAAAGCTTCGGCTGGCAGGTCGTGAATGCGAAAAAACCCTTTGTTTTCAGCCTCAATCCTCACTTTGCGCTTGTATGGTTTGCCTTTGCGGCGCAGGCACAGGCGATAAAAATTCGATGTGCCGGATTTCTTGCGCACATGATTGTAAATCGTCTGCATGCAGACACCGTCGAAACGTTCTAGGCGCATGCGGCCTGCGATCTGTTCTGGTGACAGCGTCGACTTGAGCGATGCTCCGATCTCTGACCAAAGCTCTGGTGTAACCTTCGCGGCGTTGGTATTAGTCTGGCGCTTTCGCGCCTCGTCTCTGGCGCACCGCGCGCTGTAATGTCGTGGCATTGAATTACGCCGAATCTCTCGAAAAATAGTGCTCGGGTGTCGCTTAAGATTTCTGGCGATTTGGCTGGCCTTGAGGCCCTCAGCAAGGCTTTCTTCTATACGCAGTCTTTCATCATTTGATAGTTGAACGTAGGGTCGCATCCGGGGGCTCCGTGGTCGTTTTTCGCAAATCAACCTCGAAACCCGGGAGCGGCCTTACATTACTTTATCCCTTTCGCACTTCGTTTTGGAATCTGCCTTTTTGACATTGAAGCGAAGCAGGTTTCACAGATTCCGTGGGTCAATTGCGGGGGCATGGGGAGTTCGAAAAGCCGCAGGCGTTCAATCGCATCTTCGACTTCTGCCCATTGACCGGTACCCGATTCTGTTTCAATACGGTTGCACCACGCGCAGACCCGAAGCAAACCGTTGGAGCGCGGTGTGTTTCGAGATAACAATGTCACCGGTGCCCTCTGTTCGAGTTGCACGATGCGGGTTTCGAATTCGACTGTATTGCCTTCACCCGCTCTGACGGTCATTTCGAGCAACCGCCGGCAATCGGGCCCGTCGCAGCGAAGGGAAAATCGTGCCGACCGCCCCTCGCGAACCCGCGAGACAATCTGCTGGTAGAGCTTCAGGGTTGTCTCATCATTGATGTATTTCCAAAGAGATTTACCGATGATGGCGGGCTGCGCCAGCTCAGGGCCATCGTTTGCCGAGGCAAACTGCACCCAGCCCTCGTCGAAAGAGCAGATATTGTCATCGGCATCGATCGCATAGCGAACGCCGTTCGAAGGCTGCTGCGTGGTTTTCATCGTGGTGTATTCCCCATCGCTAAACGACGCTGGTAATCCATAGCGGCCGCTTCCATTGCACGATAATTGAGAAGCTATCGCTACAGAAAGTATACAATTTCGTGCAACTTTGTGCTACATTTCCCGAAGCCATCGTGATCAATGATATTCATTTCGGCGGGCGGGGTAGCCTAGGTCAAAGTAACCGCAGTTGCAGCGGCGCAGACATTCATGCCTGGGCCGGCAAGTCGTCTTTAGCCTTATTCGCGAATTGTATATGCTGACTGACGACAAAGTGAGACAGCTGGCCAAACCCCGTCAGATACGTAACCCCCGCACGTGCAAAGATGACCTCTTCCCGCGTGCTGTGGGCCATGCCCACGAACTGCAACCCAAAGCCCGTGGCAGCCTTATAATCTGCCAAGGTGTCACCTATATACAAAAGATCTGAACGGTTGATGCCGATTGTTTCGAACTTCTCGCAAATTGGTTCGAACACCAGCGGGTTAGGTTTATGGACATTCGTGTGTTCGCAGGTTTGTACATCTAAGAAGAGATTCTTCTTTAAACAGAGTTCGGCGAGTTCTGCCCCAACGCGCTTCTCGCTCGATGACGTAAGAATACCGTACTTCAGGGCTTCGCGAAATTCGTCGAGAAAATCAACGACTCCTTCATTCAGCTGATTCGGGTCAGCCGCACAATATTCATTGTAGATAGCCCAGAGTTTCTCAAGGTCGTTATCGACATGTTTGCCAAACAGGGTGATCAAGAAGCTGTCGCCCGGTAACCCCCATGCGCTATCAATCTCAGCAATATCCATTTCTGTATTGAAATGCTCACGGGAGATTTTCTTGATCGTTTCATATCGTATTTCCCGGGTACGGACAAGTGTATCATCATAATCAAATATTATGGCTTTTATTGGTTTCATAATTCAGTATAATCTTTTGGGTTGATAGGCTTTCACGCAACGCATGTGGTAGGCGACGATTTGCCTTGCAGCATCTTCGCTGCAAGGCAAAATGTAACCGCGCGCCGGGTCAACGGGAAGCATGGCCTTCACCGGCAAACTCTCAAATCAGCGGCCGAAATTAAAAGGAATGTTTACAGCTGGTTCTTAAGTCGTGGTATTGAAACGGTTCAATCTATGCAAGGCTGGAGTTGTTACTTATGATTTTGGAAAACCAACCCCCCTATGTCGCCATCGCCCATGTTGTTCTGGAAACGACTCAAATGGCCGAATCGGGCAAATTTGTTCGTGCTATAGGCATGCGCCCAATTTCTGAAGGGTCGATGGTCAGTGTTTACGAAGTGCGAGGCGGTACCCATCTTATTTTGATGCAAAAAGAGAGCGTGACCCCCGGTGATGCGCCCTTTGATCTCATGGTCGATGACCTGCAGCATGCACACAAACAATTCACCGCATTGGGGCTTGCCCCGTCGGCCATCGAGGCGCGGCCAGCAATTGACCACGAAGTCTTCTATATTCTAGACTCGGTAGGGCATAAATTTACGGTCTTTTCCAGTCATGTTTCGGGTAGGCCGGTTTAAGAAAATTAAAGAGGTTTTGAGCGGCTTGCAAGCTAAGGCCCGCATTGCCCCGACCCGTCTTCGGTGGCACTACGGCACCGCAGTGTAGCGACCCCCTAAATCACCGGACACCTTATCCTGCTCCTAAGACATAGGAGTAGTGATATGAATAATGATAGTACTAAGGCTAAGGTAGAGTTAGTCACAACCGTCCAGCGGCGGCGCAGATGGTCGGTCGCGGAGAAACTGGAGATTCTGGTAGAGGCCGAACAGCCCGGTATGAGCATGTCGTATGTGGCCCGAAAACATGGAATCGCAGCGACGCAGATTTTCAAATGGAAAAAGCTGAAAGAGGCTGGCGCTCTGACGGCTGTTGGCAGCGAAGAGGAAGTATTGCCCGTATCGCAGGTCAGGCAGCTCCAAGAGCGCATCCGTCGGCTGGAGAGCATTTTGGGTCGTAAGACGGAAGAAGTTGAAATCCTCAAGGAAGCCGTGCGTATTGGACGCGAAAAAAAACTGATCTCGCACAAGCCATTGCGCGGCATCGAGGGTTTCGAGTGAGCCATGTAGCGGATGTATTGCGTGTCTCACGGTCCAACCTCTATGAAAGTTTGAAATCCTCACAACGGGGGCGCAAGACCGACCTGACGGTAGATGAGCGAGTACTGCCGGAAATCCGACGGATCTGCGACGAAAGACCGACATACGGTTATAGACGCGTGACAGCAATGCTCAACAAAACCCTTGAAAAACAAGGCTTTTCACGCGTGAATAAGAAGCGCGTCTACCGATTGATGAAGGTGCACCAGTTGCTGCTGCAAAAAGTTGCAAGCCGTCGCACCCTTGTGCATGATGGCAGAATCATCACGGCGAAAAGTGACGTGCGCTGGTGCATGGATATATTTGGCGTGCTTACCTGGGATGGCACTCACGTCTGGGTGGCGTTTGTTCTGGATTGCCACGATCGGCAAGTCATCAATCACTTTAGCAGCACCGTCGGCATCGACGGTCTGAACATTCGCGACATGCTGCTCGGTGCAGTCGAAGAGCGCTTTGGCAAGGCTGAATGCCCACACACCATTCAACTGCTCAGTGATAATGGCCCACAATTCACGAGCCGTGAAACGGTTCATTTTGCATCTTCCATCGGCTTTCAAGTCTGCACGACGCCTGCCTATAGCCCTGAAAGCAACGGTATGGCCGAAGCATTTGTGAAAACATTCAAGCGCGATTACGTTTACATAAATCGCCTTGAATCCGCGTGGAAAGTAATGCCGCAGATTTCAGACTGGATGCATGACTACAACCATCATGCGCCCCATAAAGGCTTGAAGATGCGTTCGCCGGTTGAATACAGGAACCTAATGGCAGCAGGTTAAGCTGTCCGGTTTTCGGGGGTCACTGCAGTACCTATTAGCCAGTGTCTTAAGCAGATTCTTTATCGATATTCTAACTTCTTGCTTAGTCAATAGATAGAGGCTCAATAATCCTAAATAGAATGCTATGGCGATTTCACGGTTATTTACTGCCTGAATTAGAGCGGAGAGCATGTAATTAGTTTAGGGCAATTTCGGCCAACGTTGATTTTACGCTGACGTTTTGACTTGCTGGGTCTTCGCAGCAAGTCAAAATGTGGTTGAAACGACTCGCGGCTAGGCGCGAAAACACACCTCCCAGTATGCGCGTCGTCCGCTATCTTTGGCGCGAAAACCCAAGCACGCGAGCAGCGACGGCAACGCAGCGCGTAAAATTTGCTGTGCGATGGCCAAGGCTAGGGTAGCCACGGCCACTTCATAGCAGAAAGAATGGAGATCTTAATCTTAGATAAGTCTAGTGTTTGTTTTTTTGCCTTATGCTCGTCTGCCAGAGTGTTTGTGATGATTATTTCACAGAATTCCTGAAGAGTCTTCTTTGCATCCAGACATGAATCGAGTTGTGCCGCAAAGGCAAGTCCTAAGAGAAAAGTGACAACAATAACGCGGCTTAGTGATGTAGACGACCAATTACAGGCTACCGTTTCTATAACGATAATGATGGCAATGAATGTTCCAATGGTGTTCGCTGCCGAGCTATTCAAAATATTCGAGAGACTTTGAGTTCTCGCCGTTGCGCCCTTAATCCTGGGTGAAGATTCTGATCTCTCGAACCAGATAGAACTTACAATTATCCATGCAGTTTTCCGCCTCTTAATGCACTTCTCTTTTTTCATGCGCAAGATTAGAGAGCATTTTTCGATATAATGCAATTTACTTAACTTTAAGACAAAACGCGAATAATCAATCAGAAACAACGCAGGGAAACGGAAGAAAACTGTGAAAAGATACCCAAGTGCGATAGCCGTAAAGGTTCCGAGAATTAATGCTACCGCGGCGTTAAGAAAATGTGGATTTTTCGCTACGGATGAATCCAAGGTTTTATGAACAGAGTCAGGGAATAAAATTGCGAGTGAAAGACCCAATTCGAAAATAAATACGGCACCAGGCAAAATATATCTAAAAAAACTGTAAATATCATTCACAAGTTGTTTACCTTTGCCTTGGCTTTCGCACGACGCGGAATTTACCTCTCGCTTGGTGACGTTTCTGTCATTATTTTAACCTGTAAAGCCTATTTGCCTCACCAAACGTGCCCGGAGCGCCTACCCGCACCCGGCAAAAACAAGCTCCCGCTTGGCCGGGCGCACGGCATCCGGGGCGCGTAGGGCCGCGACCCGTCTCCGGGTCTCTGTCTTCAGAGCACGCGACCCAACGCAGTGGTCGCGCGCGCAGCAAGTAAAACTTGTTGTGTGAAGGTTCGCCTGTTAGACCCACTGCATTTTGAGTTTTTTCTTGTGCGCAGCACAGTCTTTCAAGTACAGATTAATCAGGCTCTGATACGGGATATTGTTACTCGCCCCAATAGTCTTGAAATAATCTATAGTTTCAGGGTCTAAGCGAATAGTAATCTGTTTCTTTAATCGTTTTGCATACGGATTCTTAATGCCCTTAGAAAAATCGTAGTTATCCCTCATATTGACTCCTATATTGATCTTTTTCTTTCTTGTTCGCCTTCCGGGCCGAAATCAAGCGGATTACATTACCCTTGTCTTTGTAGCAATGACTGACTATGCATATTCCCGTAGTAGCGGACGTGCCGATCAGAATAAACCGTTCTTCACCTATCGAGTGGTCCGGGTCAGGTATCAATAGACCGAAATCATCATAAAATACCGTCTGAGCCTCTTCGAATGAGACCTTATGCTTTCTCAAGTTTTCCGCACTTTTGTGCGGGTCCCATTCAAAATGCAACAAAGCAATCCCAGTATAATTATAATGTAACTACACGGCAATTAAATTTCTTCAGAGTTCCGTATTCTTCATCGTGGCTAAACGATTTTTCTAAGTGAGAATTTGGGGGTACGTTGGCGAACATTCACACTACTCCAATTACCTACCACCCCCCGCAGCCTAAGCCTCTTGCCACAACTCAATCTTATTGCCTTCAGGGTCATACACCCACGCAAACTTGCCATAAGACTCATCCATGCGCTTCTCGTCGATGCGCACGTTTTTCGCTGTCAGCTCTGCTAAGAACGCGTCGAGGTCTTTGACGCGAAAGTTGATCATGGTCTGCTGCGTTGCCGGGTAATAGTCAGAGTTTTTCTTGAATGCAGAGAAGACGAGCATGCCACCGCCGGCTTGCCACGGCGTGTGATCGGCGGCCGGGGTGATGCCAAAGGTGTTTTGGTACCAGGCGTTCAGCGCGTCGGGGTCTTCGGCGCGAAAGAAGATGCCGCCGATGCCGAGAATCTGCGCACTCATATGCCACCGCAGGCTTTGCGTTGCGCGAATTCCACGCACTTTTGCCTGAGGCCGGGCAGGCGAATTTCATAATCTGCTTCGCACATGATCGCCGCGCCTTCACCTTCGCAGCTTTCGGCGACGAGTTTTTTGGCGGCGTTCAGAGTTTTCTGCATGCGCTGCGTTTCTTCTGACACGACAATCTTCGGTGCGTCGGGTTTGCATTCCATTAAATAGACGCGCGGGTCGGCGTTGCGGCAGATTTCGAGTGCGCGACCGAGCGCGCCGTCTTTCGCGTTCTTTGCGGCGCGGGCGCGCAGCTCTTTCGCGGGGCTCGTTGCGGGTATTCCCGCGGCGCTGCCGAGTGAAAAGATCAGCATGGTATTGTCGTCGGCAAAATGGCTCTCACGAATTTTCGAAGTTGCAAACTTTGTATCGGTCGAGCTGCATGAGAAGAGCAGGGTAGAAGTCAAAAAGAGTAACAAGTATCGCATGATTTAAAAATCCTCATTGGCCTGCGCTGTCAATTTCGAATCTTGTAGCAAGCGTCGGATTAATTTCCGAAAAATCGAAAAGCCTCGTCGTTTACTTGCGCAAACGACTGCTAAAGCGCGTCGCCGCCTGGCGAGCAGGCGGCTTAGCTGCTTTCCGATTTTTCGGATCCGACGCCTGCCGTCAGTTTCCCCCTGGGAAACTGTTGGTCGTTTTGAAGAAAGTTTATTAAACTGAAGATGTGAAAAGCGCGCGAAAAATACATCACATCCTGAAGGGCCAAGAGACTTCTGACGGTGCCGGCGTGAAGCTGCGCCGCTACATTGGCACACGCGACCTCATGGCGCACGACCCGTTTCTGATGCTCGACGCGTTTTACAGCGACGACCCCGATTCATACCTTGCGGGTTTTCCGAATCACCCGCACCGCGGCTTCGAGACGGTGACGTACCTCATTCAGGGCAAAATGGAGCATAACGATTCGCGTGGCAACCGTGGGCTACTCGAACCCGGCGGCGCGCAGTTCATGCGTGCGGGCTCAGGCATCATTCATTCTGAAATGCCGCGGCAAGAAAACGGCATGATGTGGGGCTACCAGCTGTGGGTGAATCTGCCCGGCAGTCTCAAGATGTCTGAGCCGCACTACCAAGATCTTCAAAAGGGGGATATACCCCTTGTGCAAACCGGCGCGTATGAGGCGAAAATTCTCTCTGGTACCCTTGAAGGCGTCACGGGTGGCGCAAAAGGTTTTTACGAAATTGACTACTTCGACATTGAAGTCAAAGACGGACAGAGCGCAGAGATACCAGTCGCTGCCGACAAGTCCGCATTCGTGATCGTCGTCGCAGGCACAGGCGATGTTGCGGGCGAGAAAGTGGTGCGCGGCGATTTGCCGATTCTGACGAGCGGCGACAGCATTGAGCTCAAAGGCGGCGAAAACTTTCGCGTGATCGTCGTCGCCGGTGCACCGATCAAAGAACCCGTCGCACGCTATGGGCCATTCGTCATGAACACCGCCGAAGAGATTCAGCAGGCGTTCGAAGACTACCAGGCGGGTAAGTTTTCGAAGGCGAGCTAGAACCAATAAAAGAGAATTCGATGATTGCCCGTATCGGCCACGTATATACCACCATTGCCGATCGCGACCCCTTGCGGGACATGTAGCGTTTGGGCTGTCGTCGTCGTGTTGCTCGTCGTTGTCGTGGTAAAGCCAGACTGCCCGTAAACGCGGCTCGCCGTTGTCGATGCGCCAGCGTAATAGACAACCCGACTAAAACCAGTATCGGCGATATAGACTCCAGTTGCATCTAGCGCAATGCCCCGGGCCTGAAACAGCGTTGTCGCGCTGGGTATAGGTGTGATGGCACTCGAGGTGAAGCTGCCATTCTGGCCATAGACACGTGATGCCGTAGTCGATGTGCCGGCAAAATAGAGAACCCGAAAGTTAAAGAGATCGACCACGTAGACTCCGCCCGCATCGGCAGCTACACTCAGTGGACCATACAGGCTGTTGGCCGACACGCCTCCGTTATTGAGCGTAGCGGATGTAAAGCTTCCTGCCTGGCCATACACACGGCTGGCTGTCGTCGACACACCCGTGTAGTAAAGGACACGATGGTTTCCGTAATCCGAAATATAGACACCAGCCGGGTCTACCGCGACGCCAGAACAGCCGAATAGGCCATCGCCGTTGATGCCGGTCTTATTGGAATTGCGTGTCGAAAAGCTTCCCGTTTGTCCATAGACACGTGTCGCGGTCGTAGAGCTGCCGCTATAGTAGAGAACTCGGTGGTTTCCGTTATCTACAATATAAACACCCGAAGCATCGACTGCAACAGCAATCGGCGCGCTGAGGCTATCTGCTGAGACGCCGCCGTTGTTCGCCACGTTAGAATAGAAATTGCCTGCCTGACCATAGACTCGCGTTGGCGTTGTCGAATTACCCGCAAAGTAAAGCACGCGGTTGTTGAAACTATCGGCGACATAAATTCCGCTGCTGTCGGCAGCGAGGCTGTAAGGCGTATTTAGGCTTCCAAGGCCGGCTGGGTTTGCGCTGGTACCAGTAAAATTATCGGTCTGCCCAAACACGCGAGTTGCGGTGGTCGATGTGCCGGAGTAAAATAGGGCGCGGTTGCTGCTTGCATCTGCAATAAAAACACCGCCAGCAACCAGAGCGATTCCCTTAGGCTCATATAAACCGTCGGCGCTCGCCAGCGTCGCATTGCCGAACCCGCTGAAGCTACCATTCTGGCCATACACCCGCGTCGCCGTCGTCGAAGTACCTGAATAGTAGAGCACGCGCCAGTTTACCGAATCTGATATGTAGACGCCACCCGCATCGACCGCCACCCGAGATGGGCCCCAAAGGCTGTTAGCAGATGAGCCGCCATTGTTGATCGTGCTCGTCGTGAAGCTGCCCGCCTGACCATAAACCCGCGTTGCGGTTGTGGATGTACCAGAGTAATAGAGCACCCGGTTATTGCCTGAGTCGGCTATATAGACTCCCGTCGCATCGACCGCCACCCCAGTGGGATAATTCAGGCTGTCTGCAGAGATGCCACCGTTATTCAGCGTATTCGTTGTGAAACTACCCGCCTGACCATAGACCCTGGTCGCCGTCGTCGATGTGCCTGCAAAATATAACACCCGATGGTTTGCCGAATCGGCAAAATAGATGCCGCCAGCATCAATGGCGATCGCGCCGACGCCGCTGAGGCTCGTCGCGGAGACACCACCGTTATTTACTGTATTCGATGTAAAGCTGCCGTGCTGACCATACACACGACTTGCAATCGTCGATGTGCCGGAGTAATAGAGAACTCGGCCTGCAGCACCAACGTAGACTCCCCCGGCATCGATAGCGATGCTCAAAGGGAAGGCGAGACTCTCTGCGGTGACACCGCCTTTACTTGCGGTGTTCGTGTTGAAGCTGCCGCCCTGGCCATAGACACGCGTTGCCGTTGTTGAGGTGCCCGCATAATACAAAACACGGTGGTTACCGTTATCGACGATATATGTGCCAACGCCGTCGTTGGCGATGTCGGTTGGCCCTTTCAGGCTATTCGCCGTTACGCCATCAGAATTGGCTAGGGTTGTTGTAAAGTTACCGCTTTGCCCGTAGACGCGGCTGGCTGCGGGGGCGGTGCTGCCAGTAGTTGAATTATTTGCCGAGCCGGCTCCGCTACCAGAATCACTCCCGCCGCCTGATCCGCAATCAGAGAGTAAAGGTAATGCCATTATGGCTATTGTGATGCGCACGATCGGTAATATACGTATGAGCATGAGACTTTGCGATTCGGGTATTACACTGCGTAAAGACGAAAAAAATCTTAGTGGGTAATCGCTCACTGTGTAGCGGGTATTGAATAAGAGTTGAGCACTGCAGTTACCAACGACCCGGGTTAGTCTGTTTTCCCATCTTCTTTCGGTAGGCCTTAAAGTATGGCGGCCCGACGGCTGGGGCAAAAAAGTTTAAGCAAATGGCTGCCTACAAAGACGACCAGCTACAGATGCCAGATAACGTTGATGCTGCCGAAACAGACTGGAAATGTTGATTCAGCAATACGACGTCTGCCTGGTTAAAAAACTGGCCCGAATCAGCGTCGATGCGATTTCACGAAACACGGCTCTATGATTGGCTCGCTTTGCGCAGCCTCACCGCGGGCCTCAAATCAGGCGAAGTGCGCGCGATACGCACGACGAACGGTATTCAACTGACGTTCTTCACCATCTTATTGCTTTTGGTGCCGCAGATTCTGCTCTTCGAACCTCCAGAGACGCATTTTTTCTCGATGGTAATGTTCATCGAAATTGTCGGCTTCTTCATCGTGGCGCGTGTATTTCTGTACAAACGCTTTTTTGCGACCGGTGGCGCGCTGACCCTGATTGGCTTTAACATCCACATCATTGGTCTATGCATTGCCTATGCCGACGACCCGGCGCATTCGATTTTCTTGCTGTTAGCTCTGCTGCCCTTTCTGGCGATTCCGCCTGACTATGCGAAAACGCGCTGGTCACTCGTGGCGCTGCCGCTCATCGCCAATTTCGCCGACCAGTATTATTACCGGGTGATCGGTGGCGCTGCCATTTTTGGGCCGCCCAAGTGGGTCGTGCCCGGTGATTACCTGATGCCGCCGCTTGTGATCGTCACGATGTTCTTTATCATCACGATAAACTCATTCTTCAAGGCCGTCTCTTTGGCTGAGAAGCTTCTCGCCGCCGAACACGCTGCCTCTGAAAAACTGTTGTTGAACATTTTGCCCACAGAGATTGCTGCCGAGCTTAAAGGCAAGGGCAGTAGCGAGCCACGTTACTATGCGTCGACGACTGTCTGCTTTACGGATTTCGAAGGTTTCACACAAATCGCCGAATCGATGTCACCAGCCGAGCTTGTCGGTGAACTCGATCGCTGCTTTTCATACTTCGACAGCCTCATGGAAAGATACAAACTCGAAAAACTAAAGACGATCGGCGATAGCTACATGTTTGCAGGCGGCATACCGGTTGAAAACCGCACGCACGCAGTCGATTGCGTCATGGTAGCGCTCGAGATTCAGGCATTCATGAACCAAATGAAAGATATCAAAAGTGCGCAAGGCCTGCCTTACTGGCAACTGCGGCTCGGCATTCATTCGGGTAATCTCGTCGCCGGCGTTATCGGTAGTGCGGCCACCACATCCATGTGGCCGCATACTCTGCGGACATCTATGTCCGCGGAGCGAGAAAAAATTTGCCTACGATGTCTGGGGCGACACGGTGAATACCGCAAGCCGCTGCGAATCATCGGGCGTTCCCGGCGAAATTAACATCTCGAAAGACACCTATGAACTCGTGAGGGACTTCTTCGAGTGTGAATACCGCGGTGCAACCCCTGCCAAGAACAAGGGCACAATCGACATGTATTTCGTGCGGGGTCTCAAGACTGAACTGCAGCGCGAAAACCAGCCGCGTGTGCCGAACGAAGAATTTCAGCGGCGCTATGCGCGGCTATAAAAACTTCGCCGCAAATTCTTCGGCCGTTACCGGTGGGCTCGTGAGATAACCCTGGTACGTATCGCACCCCTCAGCAAGCAGAAATTGGCGCTGCGCTTTCTGGCAGATCGCGCACAAAACTCTGGTCGATCTTCATCTTGTTCACAGAGAAGCGCTGCAGGTAAGACAGAGAGGAATAGCCTGTGCCAAAATCGTCGATCGCGATGCGAACTCCCGAACTATGCAGTTCGCGTATGACCTCGATGCCTTCTTCGCTCTTTTGCATAATGTCTGACTCGGTAATTTCGACTTCGACGCGATCAGCCGCGACACCCGATTCGCGCAAGATGTGGCTAAAACGCTCGTACCAGTCGTGGCTTTGAAACTGGCGCACCGAAAAATTCACAGCCATCGTTTTAAAAGTCGCCTGGTTTGCTGCCCATGTTCTGGCCACAGCGAGCGCGGTGCGCGCCACGAAGTCGCCGACCTGCACAATAAGGCCGGTAGACTCAGCCACAGGTATAAAGTCAGCGGGCGAAATCTCTTCGCCCTCGGCAGTGCGCCAGCGGCAAAGCGCCTCTGCGCCGACAATTGCGCCCGAGGCAATGTCGACGATTGGTTGGTATTTGACATAGAGTTCGCCCCGCTCGAGGGCGCGGCGCAGCGCCGCTTCGAGGGCCAGTCGTTTGCGGGCGGCATCAGTCAGCGACTGCGTGTAGAACCTGAACGTGTTGCGTCCTTCTGATTTGGCAAGATACATGGCGGCGTCGGCATTGCGAATAAGCTCATGCGGATTTTCACCGTCTTGCGGGTAGATGCTGATGCCGATGCTGCCCCCGCTATAGATTTCATGCTCACTCGCCAGCTCAAAGGGTGCAGACAGGTTGCTTAAAAGGTCACGCGCAACCAGCGCGGCATGCTCGGCAGATTCGATGTCTTCAAGTAGCACGATGAATTCGTCGCCTCCGAGACGCGCAATCGTGTCTTCGGCCCGAAGGCGTGCTTTCAGGCGCATCGCAACCGCTGCCAGAAGTTCGTCGCCGGCGACGTGGCCCAGGCTGTCGTTGACATTTTTAAAATGGTCGAGATCCATGAAAAGAACGGCGACCATGCGGCGGTGGCGACCTGCCGAGGCGACTGCGTGCGCGAGACGGTTAGTCACCATCAATCGGTTGGGCAGACCTGTCAAAACGTCGTAGTGCGCGAGGCGCTCAAAACTCTCTTCGCTGTCTTTCAGCTTGCTGATGTCAGAGAAGACGCCGACGTAATATTCGGGTTTGCCATCGGCGTTATAGATAGTGTCGATCGTGCTGATCTGCGGATATATCTCACCGTTCTTGCGGCGGTTGTAGAGTTCGCCCTGCCACCTGCCTTTTGACTTGATCTCGCGCCACATCGCCGCGTAGAAGTCGCGGTCTTGCCTGCCCGATTGCAGAATCGAAGGGTTCTTGCCGACGACTTCGTCGGCGCTGTAGCCCGTGATGTCGCAATAAGCCTGGTTGACAGAAACAATTTTTGGTTCGAGCGTCGTGATAACAACCCCGTCACGGGTGTGGCTGATAACCGCCGCATCGAGGCGCATGCGCTTTTCACTTTCGATGCGGTCTGTGATATCTTCGACCATGCAAATATGCACGCGCCGGTCTTCATGGTAATGGCTAAGCTTCGCGATCGTCATATTTACCCAGACAACACCTCCAGAACCTGTGAGGTAGCGCTTCACCATATTGAAGCCTTTGCGTTTGCCTGACACGATTTCGTCCATGAACGCCTGGTCGCCGGCGATGTCTTCGGGGTGGGTAAAGTCTTTCCAGGTGAGGCGCATCAGTTCGGCCTCGTCGCGGCCCGCTATTTCGCAGAATTTGCCGTTCGCCGACAATACCTGCGCCGTATCTGAGTCGATGACCGCAATGCCCAATGGTGCCTCGGCGAAGAGCGCACGCAGGCGATCCTCACGTTCGACGCGATCGGTAATATCTTCGACAAGTGCCAAGTGTACGTTTTCTGCCGCCCGGTAGTGGCGCAGGCTTCTCACGGTCAGGCGCGCCCAGATGATCGTCTTGTCAGGGCGGATAAACCGCTTTTCCATGACATACCCCGATAGGCGGCCACTCATAATTTCACGATTCTTGGCCTCGTTTGCTTCAATATCTTCAGGGTAAGTAAAACTCTGCCAGATGGTACTGCGTAGCTCGGCATCGCTGCGCGCGAGCAGCGTGCAGAACGCCGGGTTTGTCGAAATTATTTTTCCCGTTTCGGTGCTGACAATCGCGATACCGAGCGGGGATTCTGAGATGATTGCCTGCAGGCTTTCGTTACGTTCTTGCGTTGCGAGTTTTATTTCGCGCTCGGCGGTAATGTCGCGGTGCAGACCGATCATGCGCAGAGGTTCACCCGTCTTGCTGCGTTCAATGATGCTACCGCGATCGAGAATCCAGCGGTAGCTGCCGTCTTTACAGAGCATGCGGTGCTCACATTCGTAAACTGCCGATTCGCCACGAAAGTGCGCTGCTATTGCTTCTTTTGCTGCCGCCAGATCTTCGGGGTGAACGCGCGTCTGCCAGGCGTCGAGGGTTGTGCCCCACTCAGCAAGTGTGTAGCCCAGCATCGACGCGATCGTCTCTGAAAAATACACTTCGTCGGTCTTGAGATTCCAGTCCCACAGACCTTCACCGCTGGCTTCAACCGCAAATTGCCACCTTTTGGTGCTGATCTCAAGATCTTTTGCCAGCTTCTCTTTTTCTGCCTTATTCGCCAGGTTTTGCAGTGCGAAACTGATGTCG
Source organism: Turneriella parva DSM 21527 (assembly GCF_000266885.1). Taxonomy (NCBI): domain Bacteria; kingdom Pseudomonadati; phylum Spirochaetota; class Leptospiria; order Leptospirales; family Leptospiraceae; genus Turneriella; species Turneriella parva. The sequence goes on from NC_018020.1 coordinate 1,733,660, forward strand.
CCGGCGAGCTGCTGGTAGAGTCGTTGAACCGCCTCGGTGAAATACCCCGCGACTGGTGAATACAGAGTCCAGACGGCGGTTACCTGCCCGTCAACCTTCAGCGGAAACGCAGCCGAAGAGCGAAAACCGTTTGAGAGCGCCCTGGCGCGCCACGGGGCCATGGAGTCGTCTGTCGCAATATCTGTCGACCAGTATGCTTTTCCCATGCGCGCCGCAAGCCCCGAAGGCCCGCGCCCCGTCGGTGTATCGTCGAGCGTGACATTCAAGCCATCGAGGTAACCGATTTTATCGCCCGAACTGCAGGCGAGGTCGAGTCGGTTCGCGGCCCGGTCTACACGGCCTATCCAGACGAGCGAAAAATTGCCGCTGCTCAGCGGAATAGCGCAGGCCTCTTGATAAATTTCTGCAACAGAGCCCTGATTCACGATCAGCTTGTTCACCTGCCAGAGCACCGCATAAGCATGGTTCAGGTGTTCGAGCTCTTGCCGTGCTATTTCTGCCTGCGTCACGTCACGGCCCATGCCCGACACGCCGACGATATTGCCATGCTCGTCGCGCAGGGCAACGTTGCTCACTTCGATATAGATGATCTTGCCCGATTTATGAATCCAGCGAAGTTTGAAGGGTTTGCCCTCATTGCCCGGTTCTATGAGGCTATCGAGCAAAGGTCTGTCTTCGGGGTGTACGATCTTGTAGCTCAGCTCGGCATCGCGGTAATGGTCTTGCTGAGAATAACCCGTAATGCTCAGCACCGATGGGCTCACATAGGTGAATCTGCGTTCTGGTTGCCGTTGAAAAGTATAGACGAGATCAGAAGTGCGTTCAGCCACCTGGTGCAGCTGGCTTTCGGCCGCGCTGAGTTTGAGTTGGTAGCGATGTTCTAATTTTAGCTCGCGCCAGGCGGCGAGAAAAATAACAATGGTGGATATAGCGACGAACAGCAGGCCTTTTGCTGTTTGCAGTGACTGCACCCTGTCGACGTCAGGAAAATACCGGTTTACAATCCAATCAGAGGCGATGATCCAGATGGCCCCGAAAACCAAATAGACGCATGAGACGCGTAACGCTTTTTTTAGCATGAGTTTGTATTCTCGCTAATCAATGGGTCGCCAACATGAAGAACATGGCGCGGCAGAACCCTGTACCGTCAATTGCTTGACATAGTGAAATCTAACCCCACGCAGATTTACATGGTTGATAAGATACCGAACGAGAAGCGCCGGCACCTGCGTGCGCGCGTCAGTCTTTTCGCCGATTGCAGCGCTCAGCTCGATCAGCCACTGCTCGCCGAAGCTTTGGTTGAAGACATATCGGCCGGTGGCCTGCGCATTCAAATGGCAGGTGAGGCCCATGGCGATATTTTTACCATGAATTCGCCGGTTCGCGGCGAAATTTTGAGCGACAACCCTGCGCTGCAGATGCAGTTTGCAGGCAAGATTGCGTGGCGATCGGCTGAAAAGGCGCAGGGCTCTGAGATATTGAAGCTCGGTATCGCCTTTGACGAAGGCGTCGTGTTGTCCGAAATGCTGCAATCGCTCAAACCTGCGCGTGGGGCGGGTTCATGAGCGACAATTCAGCGCCTGCGACCCAGGTTTCGACCCCTGAAATATTTGACCCGTTTTTTCTCGAATCGCTGCATAAACACTGGACCGATTCTCATTTTGCGTTAGGCGTTGAAATTATCGATGCGCAGCATCTATGGTTGGTAGCCCTCGTTTTCAGAATGGAGTCGGTGCTGCTCACGAAGCACTCCGAGCAGCGGGCCGGCAAACTGGTTGCATACGCGCGCGAACTGGTACGGTTTCTGCGCAGCCACCTCGAGCTTGAAGACCGGGTCATGAAGGCGGCAGAGATTCCCCGGCATGAAGAAATAGCGCTTGACCATGCCGATTTTCTCAGTCGCCTCACGGCCGCGCTGAATCTCGACAAGGCCGGCAATATACAAAACGGCGAAAGTTTTGTGAACCTGATAAAACTCTGGTTAGACAAACACATTAAAAGAGACGATCCGCAATGGAAGGTTTATCTCAGCAAACACCACTTTAACCCGGTTGACTTTGTCGGCGCAGTGGTGACCGATATCACCGCAGAACACGAATCGATACACATGCAGCTCTACAGGCAGTTGCTCGTCGCGCAAGAAGTGATTCCTGGCATTCGCAAGGCGATACTCGACGACCTCTTTCAACTTTGGAAACGCTTCGAGGTGCGCACGAATATACCGCTCATTGACATGCAGCATCTCTGGCTGTTCAAAATGGTCGTCGAGATGGAAAGTATGCTGCATATTTCATTTGCCGAGCGCAGAACGCACCTTGAGCGCGTGTTGGCCGACCTGCTTGACTACGTTGACATACACTTCAATTGCGAAGAATGGTTGATGGCAAAGCTCGGCTACCCCGAAGAAAAAGCCCACCACAGGCTGCACGAAGACTTTCGCCGCACCGTGCAGAAACTGAAACAAGAATACGACGCCGGCAATCACCATTCGCTGTCGAGCCTTGTGACTTTGCTGAGGCAATGGCTCTTGACCCATATCGTCATCGAAGACAGCAAATATGCCCGCGTGTTCGCCCATGACACGCAGGCGACGATCAATATTTCGCGCCTGCTCATTCGCGAAAAAGAAATCTCGATTCCCCGAGACCAGACCCTGATTTATACGTATATCACCGCCCGCATGCGGGCCAGCGGCGCGTAATCACCGGCCTGACTGTCGCTAGTTGTTGCTGCCGGCAAAATCTGCTCGCGACTGAATTTCAGGTCCCACAAAAAGTCCGGTACGGCTCAGCGGCCGGGGGTGCGGGTGAGCGGTAAGCCAGGTTCGCTTCAGTCTCGACAAATGGATTTTTGAGCGCTTCGAGTAGCGACTCCATGACCGAAAGATCACCTGCACTCACGGCGGCCGCGAGTGCTTCTTCCACCTTGTGGTTGCGCGGTATGACTGCCGGATTGACTGCGCGCATGTTCGTGAGTGCTTCAGCCGGTGATATGCTCTGCCGTTTTACGCGCGCCCACCATCTGCCAGCCCACGCGGTGAATTCTGCCGCGGCGAAGAGTGCCTCAGTGCCGGGTAGGGTGTTGGCTTCGGTGCCATGATTTTCGGCTGATACCGCTGCTCTGCCGCTTAAGCGTCGAAACGTATTCGTATAGTCCGCGGTGTGTTGCTGCATCAGTGTCAACAGATCTGTCACGAGACCTACATCCGCCTCTTCATGGTTCACGAGGCCCAGTTTCGCCTGCATACCGTGTGAGTAGTGGTGGTTAAAGCGTTCGTTGAAGCGCGCGAGCGCCTGCTGGCCGATTGCAATCGCCTGCTGTTCATCGTCGGCAAAGAGCGAGAGCAGCGTTTCGGCGAAGCGCGCCAGGTTCCAGGCAGCGATACGCGGCTGGTTGCCGAACGCGTAACGGCCGTGCTGGTCGATCGAGCTGAAAACCGTCGCGGGGTCGAACGCGTCCATGAACGCGCACGGGCCATAGTCGATCGTCTCACCCGAGAGCGCCATGTTGTCGGTGTTCATCACGCCGTGAATGAACCCGGCGCACTGCCAGCGCGCGATCAGTTGCGCCTGCCGTTCGGCGACCGCGTCGAAGAAGGCGACGTAGCGGTCTTCACGCGGGCCGATTTCAGGGTAGTGTCGCGCGATGGTATAGTCGGCCAGCGCCTGTAAAATTTCAGGTTTTCCCTCTTGGCTTGCGATAGCCGCGGCCGGCGCACCGAGCGCGTCCGTGCGCGCGCCGGCCCCTGCCCATCCCTGAGCCGCGGCAAATTCAAAAGTTCCCACGCGAATATGGCTCGCCGCGACGCGCGTCAGCACTGCGCCGGGAAGAACGTTTTCGCGGTACACGGGTTCACCTGTCACCACCACGGCTAGGCTGCGTGTCGTGGGTATGCCGAGTGCAAACATTGCCTCGCTCATAATGTATTCGCGCAGCATCGGGCCCAGCGCCGCGCGGCCGTCGCCGCGGCGCGAATAGGGTGTCTTGCCCGGGCCCTTAAGTTGAATATCCCAGCGGCGGGCCCAGCGCAGCGATGTGTCTGGCGCGCCACTGGCGGGGGGTAACCGCTCACCTTTGACCACATGTTCGCCGAGCAGAATCGCGCGGCCGTCGCCCAGCATCGTGAAATGCCCGAACTGGTGGCCGGCATAAGCCTGCGCGATCGGAGTTGCACCTTCGGGCAAAACATTGCCGCCAAATACCAGCGCAGACTCAGCTTGCCCGAGCAGTTCGGCGTTCAGACCCAGTTCAAGCGCGAGTTCGCGGTTGAACACCACGAGCTGCGGCAGCGCCACGGGGGTGGGTGCCACCGGGGTGTAAAAAATTTCCGGCAGGTTCAGGTAACTGGTGTCGAAGTTCCAATTTGCCGTTTGGCTTTCGTCTGGGGGTGTATGAGTTATAGGCACGTTGCTGTGAAGTTAAGCAGCTGCTGCGCCTGCGGCGAAATATATTCTGCTCCATGGCAGGCAATCTGAAGACCTAAGACGCCGACTAGTGCGCCATGGGGCCGAGCCATACCGCGAAAAACCTTACGCCATTTTCAGAGACTGAGTACCACAGCGAGGATTGACGAATCGATGTGTTTATCGAATCGAAAATGAAAATGTGGTTCGCCTGAAACTTTTGACCTGTGGTAGGCCAGAATTGTGCCTTTGAAAACGAAGTCAGATTTATTGATAAGCACAATCGCCGGGCCAAGGTCCAGCGCGCTCGGACCCGTGAAGCAGAGGCCCCCCTGGCCAATGTCGAGGGTCTCACCGGCGTGCGAATCGGCACCCACCGAAAGTGTAATGTCTTTCGTGGCTTTGATTCGAATGAACGCCCTTTGGTCTGCCTTCAAGCTGTCGCAACCTGTCTGGTAAACGGCCTGAAGTAGATCAGGTTCCAGACTGCAGACAGTACCGCAATCGCAGTAACTGTCGTGAGAATCTCCCAGCGATGTGAGACCTGCGCGACGAATGCGACTGTCAATACGAGCCGCGCGAGCTCTGACGGCAATAACCAGCGTTTCGATTCGAGAATGCCGGCCCAGTTGATGATACTGTGCCACAAGAGTATAGCTCCCACCCATTTCATTTCATAAGACAGTGGGGATTTCGGTGAGATCACAAACAGCATCAGTACGGCAGTCAGTATCGCATGCACCACGAGGTAGGTCTTGGCACCGTCAAACATGACGCTTTGGTAGCGTTTCTGGTTCTGCACGGTGATTTCGGGCGGCAGCGGCTTCTTGCCTTCTGGTGACCAGCTGAGCGGCATGAACCAGATGCGCAGCTTGTTGAAGAGGCCCGGCGCTTTCAGCATTTCCCTGAAAATCACGGCGTAGTAGTGAAAGTTGATCTTGATCGGGTTAAACGACTGCGGGTGGTTGTACATGCCGTAGACGATCTTCTCGCGCTCTTCGGCAAAGGTGCCGAACATCCTGTCCCAGATGATCAAGAACTCACCGAAATTCTTATCGAGGTACTGGTAGTTGGCGCCATGGTGCACGCGGTGGTGCGACGGCGTGGTGAAGATGAACTCGATCGGCCGCCACAATTTAGGAATAAATTCTGTGTGGTGCAAGAAAGAAATGAAGAGGTGCAGTGCGGTCATCGTATAGATGTCGAAAGGCGTGAAACCCACGAGGGTCAGCGGCCAAAAAAAGAAAAAAGAGAATAGGCGCTGCGTCACGCTCGCACGCAGTGCGACGAAAAAATTCATTTCTTCGGCCGAGTGGTGCGGCGAATGTGCCGCCCACATGATCTTCATCTCGTGGCCCCAGCGGTGCACCCAGTAAAAGATGAAATCGACGCCGAGCAGCAGCAGAATGAAGTTCACTGGTGTCATTTCGAGTGGACCGGCGACACGGTAGTTGGCGTGTAGCCAGCCATAAACTTCGTACACACCCGCTGCCACGAGCAGGTTGGTGGTCTGGTTACCCAGGGCTGTGCCGAAATTGGCGACAGCCTCCTGGAAGTTGATGTATTTGCGCTTGAAGGCGAAGCAGGCCGCGATCTCGAGCAGCACAAAGAAGATCGCGATCGGGGTCAGCAGCGCGTAGACGTTCATGGCAGGCTCATATCAGGCGTACTGGCAGATCACACCGCCCATCAGGGCGATTGTCACCAGCCAGTAACCCGAATGGATAAAGATGTATTTGAAGCCTCTGCGCTCGAACAGCGCGTTGATGCTGATGAGCGGAAAAGCAAAGAAAATCGAGAACAGCACGCCGTGAAAGACGCCGTGTTTGAAGGTGCGGTAGTTCTGACCGTAGTCGCGCATAAAGTTTTCGAGCATCGTCTGCACCGGCGAGCCTGGTACGCCGAACCCCGGTGTTTTCACGAGTATCGAATACACATGACCCTGGTGAATGACGATTGAAATAATCGCGAGACCTATCAGAAACGAAAACACGAAAACCAGAAAGAAAATGAGCGCCATGTTCGCACCTTTGAGTTTCTCTTCTGTCAGACCCGCGGCGTTCATCCATGCGGTGCCGAGAACTTTAGGGTGGTACCAGACAAAACCCACGGCCAGGGGTATCAGAGCGGCGAGTGCAATCATTGCAAGGTTGGGCATCATAGTCGGGCATGCTGCGCCTTCAACTCATGCCATGTCAACACATTGACGGTCGGTTTCGCCGCCGCACTGCGACAGATATGGCGCAGAGCAAAATGGGCCGCTTCGTCGATCTGCTGCGGCTCAGCTTTCCGCTCATTCTGCTCATTGCCCTGGCAATTTCATGGAAGTTTCTCGACCCAGCGATTATTGACGCAATCAGCAACGGCGTTCGCAATATTCCAAATACGCCATTCGCTATTTTCTGGGTAGTGCTTGTCTATTGCGTTCTGAGTATTTTTGTTTTTCCCATCAGCATTCTGCTCTATGGCACGATTCTCACGTTCGGATTGTATCCGGGAGTTGTCTATTGCTTTGCCGGCACGATGTCTGCTTCTGTTCTGAATTACTATTTCGGCGCCTGGTTTAGCCAGAAGCAGGTATTTCGCTTTCTGGAACACCGCAAACTCTCTGACCTTAAAGAAGCTTTGCAGAGCCCGAGCCTTGCGACGATCATGATCATTCGGCTGACTCCCGTCGCGCCCTTCACCGTTGAGAATTATCTCGCGGGCGCAGTGGGAGTTAAACCCGGCCTCTACATTTTGGGCACGTTTCTCGGCCTTACCCCGGGAATTCTCTGCATCGGCCTCATCACCACCGCGCTCAGCCCTTACGTCAAAAATCCCGTCTATTACATTCCGATCTATTTCGGTATGTCGAGTGTGCTGCTCTTCTGCATTGTCCTCGGCAAGAAGGTCGCGGCGGCCTGCACCAGATATCGCCTTCAGAAGAGAATCGGCTCCATAGTCTATTCGCGGCTTGACCAAATCAAGGGTGTCGATCTATACTTTCAAGACCAGCAGCGGCTGGCCTCGTATATTTCGCAGGTGAGTTATGGCGTCGATCAACAGAGTTTTTTCGTCAAGGTCGGCGGCCCGCACGGCTCAGATGCGCTGCTGCTTTTTCAGAAGATTACCGTGACGCCGAAAGAACTGCTGGGTTATGTCAAGGCCAGAGGTTCGCTCGGTAAGAGCGTCGTGCGCAAGATTATCGCATTTTTCGTGCAAAACCGCCGCATCACGATTCTGGTGAATGGCTGTCCGAACCTGACGGGCGATTTTCGCTTTGTCTCAAAGCCAGACGATCTCGATGAAGCCGACGCACTGGTTGCCGCTCTCAGAAAACTCAAAAATGTCATCGATTTCGACGCCGTGATCGTGAAAGATATTAATCCGCCACTTAGAAAAAAGCCAGCCGAATTCAAGAAGTTTCAGGTCGATCCGAATATGGTGGTACAGAATACGTGGCCAACGGTTGAGGCATACGTTGCCGCTATGCGCACGAAATACCGGCAGCGCTACCAGAGCACGATGAAAAAAAGCGCGGCGATTTCCATGCAGAAGCTGAACCTGACGCAAATCGCCGAGCACAAGGCCGAGATCAACGGCCTGCTGTCGCAGGTCGTGAAGCAAGACAAGTTTAATCTTGAACGTATACCCGAAGACTACTTCATGCGCCTCGCAGGCATGCCGCAGTTTTCGCTCTACGGTTATTTCTTGCATGACCGGCTTGTTGGTTTTCGCAGCTCGCTCGATGCTGCAGACAGGTTGATCGCGCACTATGTCGGTTTCGCAGCAGACGTGAACGCCGAGCAGAAGCTGTACCAGCGCATGCTCTATGATTTTGTTGCCGAGGGTATCGAAAAAAAACTACCTGCAATCCATTTGGGTCGCACGGCACTCGAAATCAAGTCAACCGTGGGCGCCGATCGCGAAGATTACCTGCTGCTCTTCCATTCAGATAACTGGTTCTATCGCACGATCGGCAACTACTATGTCGGCAGACTGGCAGCGACCGAATTCGAAGCGCGTTCGCCGTTTCGGGACGAGTGACTATTCGTTAAACGAACTGCCCACCAACTCACCCGCCGCATTGTAGGTAAACCTTAGGGCAAAGGGCGCGTGCGGCTTTTTTATACCAAACATTTTGACCATGCGCGCGGGTGCCGAAAATTGCATGTCGTGTATCTCGACGATGTGGTTGTTGTCTTGCACGAACGAATGCACGAGAGGGTGGTGCGCAAACCCCAGATACCACACCGCCTGCGCATGCCGGCGGGTACGATCGACAAAAGCGTCGGCCGCGTGGCGCAGGTCTTCAAACATAAGCCGGTCATCGAAGAGGCTGAACTCTGCACGGAGCACGCCGCTCTTCGTCTGCACCAGGCCACCCCAATCGAAAATACTCAGAGGTAGGGGTAGCGCAGAAATCTTCTCGAACTCGATACGGTTTTCACTGACGGCACGGCGTACCCGTGCATGCGCATATTGCTGTAAACCAAATGTGCCAACGAGGTACGCGACCATAAAGAACAATCCGAGCCTGTGCCAGAATCTTTGGCGGCTGGCATCGTATCTGCCCAGCAAAATGAAAGCGAGCAACCCGAACGTAAAATACAGATCGACGATAAACTGCGAGCTCAATGTGAAACGGTGGTTCGATAACGGTGCAAGCAGCATCGTACCATAGGGCGTGACCAGGTCAGAAAAAATGTGGATATAGATTCCCAAGAGGGCCGTAAACCACAGCAGGCGAAAGTCTTTCACTTTGCTGAACCGGTAAAAGACTGCGGCGGGTATTACCGCAAAGAGTGGCGCCGCCAGCACCGAGTGGGTAATCCACCTGTGGGTTTTGATGGTCAGAATCGGATCGCGAAAAACCGCCATTACCACATCGAGATCGGGAAAATTCACGCTTGCGACGAGCAGCCAAAAGATCGTGCGCTTTGTGCCGGTGTCGCCGGCCGAAGGTGGGGTGCGCACGAATTTTGCGGCGATTGCCGCCGTCATGGAATGTGTCAGGTTATCCATGAGTGCCTGCGCGCAGTTTCAACATCGTAGCAGCCGCGTACTCAGTTCTCTGCGGTAAAGTCGGTTTTGGTCAGAGGTGACCAGGGTGACCACGCGGGAACTCGCGAAGCATAACACACAAGGCGCATTTTCTTGGCGATGCGAATTGCGATGCCGCCAAGGGCGGCTAATCAGCGCAAATTCGGGCGGTTTTGCGCCCCTCGCATAGCGAATCGCCTCGATTCGCGGAGGAATTTGCTTTGATTAGCAGTTCGCATGGGCAAGAAAATGCGCGTCAGCGAGTTCCCGCCTGGTCACCAGGCGGTAGCTGCCGAAGCGGCAAAAGACCCCATTTCGGTCGCGGTACCGGCCGCGCCCGAAAATAACCTATCTACTGATAGATAAAAATTTGCCGCAGCGTGCATGCTGGTGTATACTATCTATCAGTAGATAGATAACCGGAGGACACAATGCCAACAACGCTCACAACCCCGATTCCCATGAACGAAGATGAACGCCTGAGCGCGCTCAGGCGGTACGATATTCTCGACAGCGAAAAAGAGCAGCTGTTCGACGACCTGACAAGGCTTGCCGCCGATATTACCGGCACACCCGTAAGCCTCATTACCCTCGTCGACAAAGACAGAGTATGGATTAAGTCGAATGTCGGTTTCGACGCTCCTGAAACACCACGCGAAGGCGCCTTCTGCGCGCACACGATCATGACCGAAGATGGTATGGTCGTGAGCGACGTCAGTCTCGATGCCCGTTTTCAGAACGGCGTGGTCGATGCTGAAAAGAGCGTACGGTTTTACGCGGGTACTCCGCTGAAAACCCGTGACGGCTACAATCTCGGCACACTGTGCGTGGTCGATACCAAGCCGCGGGAAATTTCAGAAGATGCTCTTGCCCGACTCAAGATGCTTGCGCGACAGGCGATGGCGCAGATTGAGCTCAGGCATAATCTGGGCGCGCTTGCGAAAACTACCCGCAAGGCAATATCACTCGAGAATCTCATGAAAAGGTATACATCGCGCAGCGTCTGGGAGCGCGCCGACCTGACCGTCGAAAATGGGCGGTTAGATATTCACGATGAGGAGGTTTTTGCGACATATCTCTTTCTCGACGTCGTCGGTTTCACGCGTTTCAGTGAAGAACTGGGCTCTTCGGCAACTGTTGAGCTGCTCAACGCCTATTTTAGGCCCATCGTCGATGTCGTCTTTGCGAACGGCGGAGACATCGATAAGTTTGTCGGTGATCAGCTTTTCTGTCTGTTTCAAGACGGCGCGCAGGCCGTTGCCACGGCCCTCAAGATTCGCGCCATGCTCGAAGAACTCAATCAAGAGCGCGCAGTCAGGGGCGACGTGACGCTAAACGTCACCATGGGGCTACATTCAGGGCAGGCAATTCGCGCGAACGTTGGCGGTGATGACCGCAGAGACAATACGCTGATCGGTAACGCCGTCAACATTGCAGCGCGGTTGCAGAAGGCATGCCGCCCCGGTGGCATTCTCATCAGCCAGACGCTATTTGAGAGCGTTCAGCCACATGCCAAGAGCGAGCAGCAGGTTCGTTTACGGCTCAAGAATCTTACAGAAACTGTGCTGGCGCATTATATCGATGCGCCCTAACGTATGGGAAAAAAAACAGAAATTCTGACCCTGGCCAACCGCGAGCTGCAAGAAAAAGGTGTCTCAAGCCTTAGTTTTCGCGAGCTCGCGGCGAAGCTGGGCATCAAGTCGTCGAGTGTGCATTATTATTTTGCCCATAAAGATGACCTGATTGAAGCTGTTGCCGACCAATATGGCAAGAGTATGTTTGCTGCGATCGAGGCCGACACGGCAAAGCTGAAGCCGGGCAAGGCGCGCCTCTTGAAGCTGTTCGACCTTATCGAGTCGAATCTCGAAAACCGCCATTGCACGGCAGGCATTCTTGCCGCCGAATCTTCACAGATTTCAGACGAAGCCAAAGCGCTCGTGGCTCGGTTCTTTGTCGACCTCAGCGAATGGCTTCGCCGTCAGCTGGTGGCACTGGGCAAATCTGAAAAGCAATCGCAGGTGCTCGCCACCGTAATTCTTTCATCCATCGAAGGTTGTCTGATGATGGACAGCCTGAACAACAAACCTGACTACCTGCGCGATTTGCGCGAGTTTGTCAAATCGCTCTGAGATTATTTTGCAAGGCCGCTCTTCCCTCTACAGAATAGCTGCAGTCGCCACTCTGCTCCTGGTGGTTATTGGCTACATCTACCAAAAATACCGCATTGCGCCGGGCATTGAGTTTGCACAACTCGAAGCGTACAATGCGCGGGGCGAAAGAGTGAAGGTATGGCAGAAATCAAGCCGCGGCACAGTCGTCGTGTTTTTTGCCAGTTGGTGTCATGACTGTGAGCGTGAACTGCCGAAGCTGCAACGTGTTTTGCAGGGGCAACTCAAGGGCGTAGATGTGGTAGCGCTCACTGACGAAGGTATCACGACAATGGTCCAATACCGTGACGCGATGAAATTCAATTTCAGGTTCTATTCACTACCGAAAGATTTTGGACATTACGGCATACATGCGATACCGACAATCTATTTACTGAATGCGCAGGGCGAAACCGTTTTCACCAAGGTCGGCGATGTCGACTGGAACTCGCCAGAGCTTTCGCGTCAACTCGAGTAACCTCGCCTGCGGCGTAACTAAGCCAAATCTGCCGCCCGTTATTGCAGCAGCACCTGCGTCTCGGCCTTCTGCTCACCATTGACAGCAACGACGATGCGGTGCGCACCGGCATAGTGCTTTCGCGTCGTAAAATTCTGAAAACGGTGCTTCTTGCTGAAGTTGTGGCGCGAGCCCTTTTCAAATTCGCGTTCGGTAATCTGGAATACTTTCTTCGAAGTGCTACCACCTGCTTTGACGAAGAAGACCCAGTACTCGAGCCGCAGACGCTCGGCAGCGGCCACAACCGCAGAGAACTCGATGCGCACTGCATCGCCGATTTTGATTTTGGCAGGCGAAACCTTTAGATCGCGAATTTGCGTTTTGGTTTTTGTCGCCAAGGCGAATAATTTGAGTGCGCGCGGGTTGCCTTTCTTGAGTTCGTTGCGCAGCGCATGCCGCACGAGTGCGTCAACTTCAGCCGATGACCCTGCCCATCGCTCCGCGGTTTTCAGCGCGACCTCGAGGTTGTCTTTCGAAATATCGTTCAGGTTATTCGCCACGCTGCGGCGTACATATTCGGAAGTGTCGGATTTCAGATTTTCCAGAATCTTGAGCACTGGCCGCGGGTCTTTCTTAAATTCAGGCAATGCCATCGCCCAGGGCAAACGCGGCCGGCAACCTTCTGAAGCCAGCCGCCGCACATGCTCGCTCTTATGCTTCGACCATTGCAGCATCACCTGCATCATCTCTTGCGGATAGCGCACGATAAACGGCCTGACCGCAAATTCAGAACTGCACGCAGCCGTGAACACTTCGAGCGCCCTGACAGAAGTTTTGAAATCCTCCAAACCAAAACGCTCGACAAAGTCGGGAAAGATCATGTCACCGAATGAATTGGTGCCTTCTTTGATCCTCTGCTGCACGATGGGTGTCAGCAAGCGGATAGAACTTTTGTAATCATGGTTGAGAGCTGCGTGCAGGCAGTCGGCGACGTGGTGCATGCGGTCTTTGAGCTCGCGGTTTTTCCATTTGCGGTCGAGTACCTGCCTTGTGAATGCGGCCGCGTCAAAATCTGGCGCAGCGGTTTTTACATCGGCTGCGAGCGTGGTAATGTATGTCTTGCTGAAGAACTGGTCTTTGAGGGGTTGCATCAAATTATCCCATCAGGTGGTAGCTCAACACGGCCGCTGCTGTATAGATAAATGAAACCAGGGCCGCGCCGCAGGTATACCACAGGAGAGATTTTTCTTTCACGCGTCCAAATACAAAAACAATCATGAAGCTCAGCAAGATCTCCGGCAGGATGATATAGCGGGCGACATGGCCCCATTTGATCACATTAATTGCGTACCAAGAGGGCAGCATCCAAAGCAGTTCTTCAGACCCGATGAAAAGAATAGCTCCCACCAATATTGCGGCGGCATAGGCCAGCTTATAGCCCCAGCGCTCATGCGCGACCGAGTAGGCGATCAGAATCTGCGAGGCAGGTATTGTCCAGAGTAGCGCCATGTATCCTGACACGGTGTCCCACTTGAACAGGCCATCGGGTGGCAAGACCAGTACGCCGAGATGCCGCGAGAGTACCCAATCGGGAAAGATCTGGAAAATGCTGAGCACCATAGAGAAAATAAGAATCTGCTTGAGCTGAATAGACGCTTCTGTCCGTGACCACAGATAAAAGAGAATATCCCATACAACGCAAAGTGTCAGTAGTGCAATACCGATGTTTGCCGGGGTTCTGAACCAGAGAAGAGCGGCCGTGATGACGAGAAAGAGAAACTGCCAGGGCAGCGCTGAAGCCAGACGAAAATCACTGCGGTTGTAATTCATGGCTCACCTTCGGCGTGAACTGCTCTGGGGGACAACTGAGATATGAATCTCTGGGTTTTACCGACCCGCCCTTTTCTGAGTGGCGCTCATTTCATGAATCAGAACCTAGGCCGAGACTCAAGAAGATTGACGCAGAGCCGCTACGATAGTGGTGAATCTATCGATACTGAAGGATAGTCGGATTATCACCACCAAGAGGGCCAGCAGCGCTGATACCATTACCATAACTGTATGATCCCGTACCATTCTGGAAACCCACAGCGTATATGTTTCCAGGGCTATCAGCAGAAATACCATTAACGCGTGAATTGTTACTGCCCGATGTTACGCTTCTGCCCCATTGTGCTGTTCCTGCGCTGTCATACTGCACCAGAGTCATGTTATAGTTGAACGAAGTTCCCGTTACAGTTACACCAGTGCCGTACGTGAACGCATTTTCAGATAGTTTGTTTCCGCCAGCAGTGATTCTGCCGCTGGCATTAACGGCTACAGCAAAGAAACGCGATTCAGCTGTTGCCGTGGTTACTGTTCGTGCCCACTGAGCGGTACCTGTAGAATCATATTTGACCAACAGAGAATTCATAGCACCCGAAACGGCTGCCGTGGCAGTAATACCAGTGCCATAAGTGAACGCCGTATTGCCAATTTGATAACCGGCCACATAAGCGTTGCCACTTGAATCCACTGCCACCGCGTTCGCCGCCGTCTGATTGCTGCCGGCTGTCGCTACCCTAGCCCATTGTCCCGTACCTGCCGAGTTGTATTTGACAACCACCAGATTAAGACCCGAGATCGACAAGCCAGTTGCTGATACCCCAGTGTCATATGTGTACGTGGCATTCGTCGATTGTGAACCGGCCGCGTACACATTGCCAGAGCTATCAACACCCACACCATTAAAAACAGAGTTATTGCTACCAGCCGTGACGGTCTTGGCCCATTGGGCAGTTCCGTTTGTATCATATTTAACGATGACGGCGTTAGTAGCTGCCGCTGCGGAGCCGGTCGCTGAAACTCCCGCAGCGTAGGTGAACACGCCATTTTGGTTTTGGCTACCAGCCGCATAGGCGTTGCCGCTGCTATCGACGGCCACTGACGTGTATGCAGACGCATTCGTACCCGCTGTAACGGTGCGCGCCCACTGCGCATCACCTGCTGAATTGTATTTAACTATCACCACGTTGTTGCCAAGACTATACGTACCCGTTGCGGTGATTCCGGCTGCATAGCTTGTGGCGGCATTTCCGCTTTGAGAGCCGACGGCGAAAATATTACCTGAACTATCAACAGCAATACCTGCAAATGCAGAGCCACCCGTACCTGCCGTCGTGGTTCGTGCCCATTGAGCCGCGCCAGAAGAATTGTATTTTACGATTACAGCATTGGAGCCTGCTGCCGTGCCCGTTGCGGTCACGCCAGTTGCGTATTGATGCGCTCCCGTGCCCGTTTGTGAGCCGACCACATACGCATTGCCAGAGCTATCACTGGCCACAGCAGAAAAAGAAATAGTTCCGCTGACCGGTGTCGGTAACCGTGCCCACTGAGCAGTGCCCGCAGCGGCGCTACCGCTCGACGCGTCACCGCTATCGCCACCGCCACTCTTGCAATGCACGAAGGCACCGCTAACCATAAGTATCATAAGGTAAGCTTTCAATTTCATGCGTCAAAATAACGGGTGGGGGGGGGGACGTAAAGATTATTTTGCCGCTGTTCTTTTTTTGAGCGGGCAGATGCATTGCGTCCGCAGAATGGCAGCGTCTCTAATCTTCTGGTGGCACCAGCCTAATTTTGCCACCAGCAAGAATAAACCCGCCGTCACGGTCATAGAGTACCCCCGCCTGGCCGGGTGTCACTGCCCATGCAGGGGTATCTAATTCAATCCGTAGAGACGCCATCAATGGCGTCTCTACCTTGTATGCCACCGCCGCCAACGGCTGCCCGTTGTAACGAATCTGCACGTTGCACGGTACACCTTCTGACCACGCGCGGTCGTCTTCGGCGACGCCCTGGAAAACCACATCGCGAATATAAAACGTGCGGCGCTCGAGCTCTTCGCGGGGGCCAAGAATGACATCGCCATTCGAGAGAATTTCGAGCACGAACTGCGCTTCGGCAAAACCCGCCACGCCGAGGCCCTTGCGCTGGCCGATGGTTAATCCCACTGAACCTTCATGTTTGCCGAGTATCGCGCCCAGACGGTCGCGAAAATACCCAGGCCGCATCGAGACACCCTCGCGCTTCAGGAACGCCTTGTGGTCGTTGTCGGGTATAAAACAGATCTCCTGCGAGTCGGGCTTGCGCGCGACGGGAATATTGTTCGCTTCAGCGATGCGCCGCGCTTCGTCCTTGATCATCTTCGCGAGCGGGAAAATCGTGCGCGCGAGTGACTCTTGCGACATGCCATAGAGATAGTAGCTCTGGTCTTTTTTGCGGTCAGCTGCGGGCGCGACGGCATAACGCCCGTTCGGCAGGTGAACAATGTCGGCGTAATGACCCGTAGCGATCTGGTCGAAGCCGAGTGCTGTCGCCTTTTCATAGAATTCGCCAAACTTGATGTAGGTGTTGCAGTGCACGCACGGGTTGGGAGTTAACCCGTTCTCGTAGTCGGCGACAAAAGGATCTATGACATTCACACGGAAGTCGGCTTCCATCTTGAGCGCGTAGAACGGTATGCCCATTCCGCGAGCCGAGCGTTCGGCATCTGCCATATCTTCTGGCGAGCAGCACGAGGTGAGTTTGTTCTTCACCAGGACAGGTGTTTCGCACGACCCCACCCCGCCTTCGGCACCCCTCCCCTTATCAAGGGGAGGGGACAGGGGGAGGGGTTCTTTATACTCCCAAAAGCGCATATTGGCGCCGATGACTTCATGACCCTGCTGTTTCAGCAAGAAGGCAGAGACGGCAGAGTCGACGCCGCCCGACATGGCGCACAGAACACGCATACTGCCTGTCAATATTTCGCCATGTTGGGGTCGATATGCGACGCCCAGGCATCGATGCCGCCCATCAGGTTACTGACGTTGCGGTAGCCCTGGTTCACCAGAAAATTTGCGGCCTGCATCGAGCGCCCGCCGTGGTGGCAGGTAAGGATAATTTCAGCGTCTTGCGGCAGCTCTGTGTAGCGAGCCGTCAGCAGGTGCAACGGAATATGCAGCGCAGTCTCGAATTTACAGATATCGAGTTCGTTGTCGTTGCGCACATCGACGAGCAGAAATTTCTCACCCGCGTCCATTTTCTTCTTGAGATCATGCACTGAAAGCTGTTCAACCATACTGCACGAATATACACCAGAGACAGCGCGTAAGCCAAAATCCATTTACGGGGCAGCCCGGTCTGCCATGAGGTGGTATGGCGCGTTTGTTTCTGAAATCCTACCTTTTGCTGACGGTCATGTCTTTTTCTGCCGCCTCGTTACTTTTCAGTGATGCCCCAATAGGCCGCAACCTGGGTTTGCTCACCCCGGGCAAAGCTGTGAGTTTGCGGCTCAAAGATGATCAGGTTATCGCCGATGTCGAGCTGCAGAGCATCGACCAGAAATCGATCAGCTACAAGAAAGGCGCGATGGCGGTGAAGATTGACCGCGATCTGGTTTTTCGCGCGCGCCAGGGCGATGCATTCTATTCTGATCTGGCGCTCACCGCCGAAGACCATGCTCGGTTCGGTGGCTACGTCGATTATATTAATGAGCGGGGTGACATCATCGTTGATACCGAAGATGTGCAGTACATCGGCGTCATTACGGGCGAAGATGAAACGGTGATGACAATTCGCACCCGCAGCGCAAGCTACGATGTCGAGAAGCGCAAGATCGCCGCCTGGCGAAGGGGCGGTGTCTGGTCTGGCGATGAGAACGCGCGGCAAGAACCCAAAGGGTCAATCTTCGGCATGCAACCCTATCTTGATAAGAAGCGCACTTTCAATTATGCGCTGATGCTTTCGGGGCCGTGGTCTGTGCTGCCGCAATTCGGCCTGGGACTCAGTACAAATGTCAACTGGCCGGTATTCGGTGGCGTGCGCGGTTCGTTGGGTTACATCTTGGTTGACACCAACACATTTGGCATGATGGCGCAGGCGAGCGCTTACCTCAACGTCAACCTCATTGGCTTTGGCGCTTCGCGTCTCTTTGCCGGTTCAAGTTATATCTGGCGCGGGGGCATGGTGATGGATTATGCCTATGGCAGCACCGGGCCTTCATATCGTGGAAGCCAGGTGAATGGTACGATCACACAGAACACCTACTCGTTGCATCTCGGTCTCAAATACAAGAACCTCATGTTCGAGGGCGGCGTCGAGATGCCGATTTCATCGCGGCAAGATTTCGAGCGCCCGATGAACCCGCAGACCACAGATCTGGTTGAAATTGAGCGAGGGGTGGGCAGGGTCAAAAGTTCTCTCGATACCTTCGAGGGAATTTCGCGCGTTTATGCCAATATTTCGCTGATGTTCTGAATTGTCAGCGTCTATTCGTTATGCCGAATACCGCGGTAGCTGAAATTGATTCGCAGGAGATATTGATTGCGAATGGTGCTGATGTTCTGGGTCTCATCTATGCGCACGAAGAAGATAACCTGATTCTACACCAGAGAAATATCGCGCCTGAATTTTTTGATCTTTCGACGGGCATCGCGGGCGAGGTTGCGCAAAAGCTTGCTAACTACCGCCGGCGCATTGCGGTGGTGGGTGATTTTTCTGATATCGATAGCAAGAGCCTACGCGATTTTATTTATGAGAGCAATAGGCGAGGCAATATATTTTTTGTTGCGTCGAGCGAAGAGGCAAGGGCAAAAATTCTCGCCCAAGTTATAAAACCGAGCTAAGGGTAGCAAAATTGAAGCATAAATGTGGATTGGACGTATGAAAAAAATTGTCTGTCTGCTAATTATGCTCTCTTTGTCACAGTGCAAAGAAGAACCCAAGGGCAAGCCCGTCGCCTTCGCCGAGGCCTGCGGCGGCAAGTACTACGCAAAAGAAGTAAAGGGGTTGTATGAAGGTGAGCGCATTGCGATTCCCGGCTATTTAAGCGTTTCGGGTATGCTGCTGCAGAACGATACGATCAATCTCGACCTGTATGAGACGCCTGATCGCAAAGGGAAATCCATAACCGTGAGCGTGCGCACGCATGGTGGCAAGAACGCAATCGACAAACTTGCCAAAACCTACCAGGAAGGCGACCTCAAGATTCATACTGCGACGGGTGAAACCCTGGGCAGTAAAGACAAGGTTATCATTCACGCAGAGCATATTGGCAGCCCCCTCGGGGAGCCCAGTTGCCTGTTCAAAGTGTTTATAATAGAGAAGGGCTAGCAGATTCCGGAGAATAAAACCCGTTGGGGATATAATGCCCTTTTGAGCCTCGCGATGGCACTGGCGCGGGCGTCATATTTGTTGACGCGTTGGCATGGGTGGGCTCTGTTCGCGCATGAAAACCATCAAGCCGCGGTTCGTCTACCCACTCACCATTGTGTTATGGTTTTTTGCGACTGGTTGCACGAATATCGACTTGCTCAGCAAGCTCGAAGCGCCGGGGGGTGGTGCCTCGTTCCGAAACATTCGGGTGGTGAGTACAAACATAGACCCGTCGCTAAACACTGGCGGCACCTTCAATGCTACCGTGACGTTTAGCGAGGCCGTGAACGTGCCCATAGGCTCTATCACCATCGATAACGGGGCTGCCCTCACAAGCCTTGCATCGGTCGATAACATCACCTGGACATTTACACTCACTGGCCTGACGAATGCTACCTACAACGTGCAGTTTTCATCAAATATCAATGCCGTGAGCGGTGGCTCGTTGGCGCCGTTTACCGTGACGTTCACGCATACGGGGGTTTGAAGCAATTTGGCGACTGACGCTTTAAGTCAGATTCTCAATTGCACGCCGTAGTGCATTGATTTCTGAGCTCAAGACAATACGCGCCCAATTCCGTTTCTGGACCCGCACCGCCACCGCAGGCCTCAAGGTCTGCATCACAAGAGGCGATACATTGCGCAATATTGTCAGGCGTGAAGCCGTTGGTCTGCGTGTAGGTTTCCCGCAGTGAACTACCAGAAATAGACCTGATCTCTGTCGTTAGCCGTACCTTGTGATTGAAGGCACCAGCCATGCCCTCGATAGGCGCGAACTCGGCCACGGTATTGCCCTGGCTCATTTGCGGCGCGACAGATTGCATCGACACGCAGGTCACGAAATTATCGCGCGAAAGCTGCACTGATCCACTGCAGACTGTAGAACTGTGGGTTGTCAACGTGGTGACGTCCATGGCCTGATCGAAAGTAATACGTAACTTGGTATGCAGTGCAATCTGCGTCGTCCCTTCTGCAGGCGCGATAGTAAACGTGAATTCCTGAGGAGTGTTGCCTCCGCCGTTGTTCGTCTGGCCTTGCCCAGGCTGGTCGGTAGAGTTGCTCGGGAAGCAGCCGAACCCACCGAGAATTATACCCGCAACCGCAAGGGTCGAAATGATGTTCTTTTTGATTTTCTTCATGGCAGACCTTATCAGGTTGCAGGTGCTTTGTCCATAGGGCATCTTGCCCTATGCCGCCAAGAATTTCTGAGCCCTCGTACTGGGCTCTTCTGCTTATGCGCCGCACCCCGCTGTCGGCGAGTTTAGGTAAAATACTTCAACGCTCTGGTGTAAACTTCGTTTGCATACGCCTCGCACCCGACCTCGCCCTCGCGCGGTGCCCACGGCGCAAAATCTTTGTCGCTTGCCGGAGCATAAGGGCCGGGCTTTACTTCAAAGCAGATTGCGGTTTCACTTTCGACGATGATGCTGTGCCAGATGCCCGGGCCGATATCGATGCCATAATTGTCAGAGGCTGACAGGCGCGTGACGGTTTTTAGATCCCCCTGATCATCAAAGGTAATAAAAAGCAGCTGCCCGCGCAGCACGACAAAACTTTCGCTTTTCGGTGGGGTCGTGTGGCGATGCGGAGTGACATAGGTTCCGCGGACCATCACGTTCAGAAAACGGTTGGGGTTTTCTTCAAAGGTTGCATGAAAGTTGTGGTTTGTGCGCTGGCGTGCTGAGTCCCTGGCCCTATTTTCGAGTTCATCGAGCAGGGTAGAAGTGATGATTTGGATAGGGGGCTTCATAGTTGTGCAACTGCTGATTTGTATTGCGTCGGTCAACTATTGAATTCAGCACGTTTGGGTTATATCGCAAATCGGCAACGCTCTCTCGATCGTTTGGGTTTTCTCCCTGTCTGATTAAAGATTGCCGTGCGGGAATATCTACAGTCACTGTCGCGTGAAAGGTTTATGAGGCAGACTCTTTTCACCTGTATCGTGTCCTTAATAATATCCGCGGCTCCGCTTTGGCCTGGCCAGATTGCTGGCGAAATCAATATCACTGCTGATGTTGAATTTATTGAAGATATGCCGCCCCAACTGGCATTTGAACAGGTTGAGGCGCAGAAATCATTACCGTGGCAGCGTGTCGGAAAAAATGCAACGCATTTTGGGTTTTCAAGGTCGGCGTATTGGTTTCGCATTGATCTGAAGAAATTTGCGTCATTCGCGGCGCAGAAAAAGATATATGCAGTCTTCGCGTGGAAAGCCCTCGACTCGATTGAGGTCTTCTACCGCGATGCTGCCGGCAATACACAAAAGCAGATCGCGGGCGATGGTTACCCCAAATCAACGTGGAGCCTGCCAGAAACGCATTTTCCCGCGGTGCAGATACAGCCCGATCAGGTATCAGGCCGACTGCTGTTCATACGCCTGCAATCCACGTCGATTAAGAACTTTCCGATTCTGCTCAAGACCGAAGGCGCGTACCTGCATGATCTCAAGCGTGAACTTACAATCATCGTCATCTATTCGACTATTACCCTCATTCTGATCGCGTTTGCTTTCTTTCTCTATGCCATATCGAGAGACATGAACTTTCTTTTGTACACGGGCTATCTAGTTTCGATTGCGCTGGCATTTGACACCACTTTTGGCAACGCGTTCGATCTTCTCTGGCCCAATTCAACCTGGTGGCAGAACCGGGCCGGTTTTACCCTGGTCGGCGCGCAGATTATTTTTTCGACACTGTTCGTGAGCCGTCTGCTCGACTTTCGCAAGTTTCTGCCACGCGCCGATTTCGTCTGCAATGCACTCGCAATTTTCTGTGCCATTAGCCTGCCCGTGAGTCTGCTCGACCTGCCCGTTGTGTGGTTCTCGACTCTATATTCCCTGATCTATCTGGTTTCGATTCCGGCTTTTTTCGGCATCGGTATTTACCTCTTGCCGAAGAGCGGCCTGCACGTGCGCCTCTTCATCATCGGCTGGGCGATTCTTTTCTTTTTTGGAGTGTTTCACATTCTTTATCTGCGCAGCGTGCTCGAGTATTCGGGGTGGATTGTCTACGCAGCTGTTCTCATTTTCCCTGTCGACATTCTGTTCTTCTTCATGGCAGCATGGGAAAAGCAGCGCCTCGCCGACCGCGAGCGTTTGCGATTGCTCGATGAGAAGATGCAGGCATTGATCGCGCGAATGCCGGGTGAATCGAAGGCCAAATACCGCAAATCTTCGCTGACCGACGTCGACGTGCAGAGCACTCTCGCCCGGCTGAAGATTCTCATGGACGAAGAGAAAATTTACCTCATCGAAGATTTGCGCCTGCCCGATCTGGCCAAGACGCTCGGCCTCAACCGCACACAGCTTTCAGAACTTTTGAACAGCCACTTTCAGAAGAATTTTGCCAACTTTATCAACGAATACCGGGTGGGCGAGGCGCAACGCCTGCTCGTTGAGAATCCGCATGAAAATGTGCTCGATATAGCCTTCGCCACGGGCTTCGGCTCAAAGGCGGCGTTTTCGACCGAATTCAAAAGGGTGACGGGCGTTACTGCGAAAGAATACCGCGAAAAAAATCTGCAAAAGGCGGCGAATTTTGCGCAAAATAGGTCTTGAATGATCATTTGAGGCGACAAAAGCTGAAAAACCCTCTATTAAAGAAGAGTCGATGCAGGCTCCGATCTTCAAACTACTTCTGTTGGCGCTCGCGAGCTCGGCTCTCGGTGCTGCCCGCCTGCCTCGGGTTATGGTGCTCGAGACCGTCAACCGCTCGGGCGACCCGAACCTCAAATACCTCGAAGCCTCGATTTCTGACGCGATTCGCACCGAGCTGAAAAATCGCTTTCTGTTCACCGAAATACCCGTTGAACAGCGCAATGCGCTCGCCGAGAAGAACTACATCTTTCCGCAAGATTTTGATACCGAGACTGCAGCAGTGGCTTTGGGGCTTTTGGGCCGGCAAGATATCGTCGTGACCGGCAGCTTTCGCGGCAATGCCGGTAACGCCCGCAGCATCATTGTCGAAATTCGCATCATCGGTGTGGGCGAGAAAAAAATTCTGAAGACGATCAGCCATAAGGCCGCGGTCGACAGCTCGGTCTTCAATACTTTGCAGAAAATTGCGACCGAATCGGCAATCGAAATGGAAAAGATTCTGCCGAGCAAAGACGAGTTCGCGCGCATCTCGCTGGCCGACAGTTTCTATGAGGGGGGATTAAACCAGGTGCTGGTGTCATTTGGCTTCGCACCGTCTCTTTTCGCCGCGTCAGGCGGTATCGCGACTGGTTCAGAACTTTCGCCCAAAGATTTTAATAACCTTACCGTTCGCGCCGCTTACCGCCGCAATTCGGTTTACCGCGAAAATCTGTACCTCGAAGCACGCGGCAGCGTTGATTTCGGTTCGAACAAATATGCATTAAAGCAAACTGAACTCAGCGATCTGAATCTGCCGGCGAGCCATTTGGGCTATCGTATCAGCGCGCCCGTGGGCATGCGTTTCGCCTTTTTCGGATCTCTTCTCGTACAACCCTATGTCGGCCCTGCGGCGGGCTTTGGCACCATCACCGTCGACGCCTCTTCAACCCAGCTTGTCGTCTATGACGCCAGCCGCAGCGCAGTGACTACGCTCAAAAAGAATTATGCGGGCATGGGTTTCATTTCAGGTGCCGACATCACGCTGCTCTTAAAATCAAACGTGCAGATATTTACCGACATCGAATACCAAATGATTTTCGCCGACGGCGGCAGTTTTTTCACCCTGGGTTTTTTCATGGGAGCGGGGTATAGATTATGAGAAACCTCACCCCCTCCGCTACGCTCCCCCCCCTCTCCTTAAGGAGAGGGGGTTGGGGGGTGAGGTTTGCCACCATTGTTATTCTTTCAGCGACCCACTGCGCCAAGCTGCCGACTGTCAACGAAACCTTCGAGCGTGCGCTCGGCAATTTTCGCCTCGGTGGTGCGGTAGTCGGCCTCGCCGGTCAAGGCCTGACGCTCAGCGCTAACGGCGGCAGTCCCCTTGCGATTACGCAAAATGGCAGCTACCAGTTCGATGTGGCGTTACGGGATAAATCCCCCTATGCCATCACGATTGCGCAACAGCCGCAAAACCCGAAGCAGACGTGTACGCTCTCGAATGCGAGTGGTGTGCTGCAGTCAGAAGCAATCAACAACGTCGACGTCAACTGCGTCAGCGCTCCGTTTCGGGTGGGCGGCACCGTGCTCGGGCTCATTGGCGGTTCGGTGAAAATTCAACTCAACGCCAGCGAAGAGTTGACGCTCAGCGCCAACGGCACGTTTCAATTCACGCAGACGATTGCCGACGGCACCATGTACAACGTGCAGGTGACGCAGAACCCAGGTTCGCCGGCGCAGACCTGCTCTGCGAGCAAGAACAAGGCGAACGTGCGCAGCAAAGACGTAACCGACGTCGCGATCGTCTGCGCGACGCAGAATTTCACTATTGGCGGTTTTGTCGCCGGACTCACCGGCTCGGGGCTCAAACTCTCGCTCAACGGCGGCCCTGACCTCACAGCCGCCGCAGGCTTCTTTACATTTCCGCAGGTGATCGCCGACAATTCGGCATTCAACGTGCAGATCACGACGCAGCCCACCAACCCCGCGCAGACCTGCACCGTGAGCAACAACCAGAATATTCTGCAGGGCGGTAACATAACCAACGTGCAGGTGCAGTGCGGCAGCCAGTCTTATGCGGTTTCGGGCACAGTGACGGGCCTCGTCGGGCAGGGGTTCACCTTGCAGATTAATGGCGGCTCAGAGCTGCTCGTCGGTGCCAATGGCGCGATTACTTTTCCCGCTATGGCCGATGGCTCGGCCTACAATGTGCAGGTGCTCTCGCAACCGACGTTGCCCACGCAGGTGTGCGGCGTCGTGAACAACAAGGGCACTATAGCCGGCGCTGCGGTCACCGATGTGCAGGTGATCTGTTCAGTACAGGCATACCAGATTTCGGGTTATATCGCCGGGCTTTCGGGCGGCACCGTGACACTCGTCAACAATGAGAACAACGACGAGATCATGAATGTCGGCAACGGCTTCTTCAACTTTGCCCGGCTGATACCCGACGGCAGCGCCTATTCGGTTGCCGTGAAAAACCAACCGCTGAGCCCGCTGCAGTTTTGTTCGATCTTGAACAGCACGGGTGCGATCAGCGGCGGCAGCGTCGGTAATATCTTCGGCTATTGCCAGCTTGCGTACCAGGTCGGTGGCACGGTGACGGGTCTTGCGGGGCAGGGGCTTGCGTTGCAGATCAATGGCACCGAAATCAAAACCATTGCCACGAACGGCAGCTATAACTTCACCTATGGCCTGCCCGGCGCCGCAACCTATTCGGTGCAGGTGCTGAACAACCCGAAGGGCCTCAGCCAAACCTGCGTCGTTACGAATGGTTTCGGTACGATGCCTTCTTCAGCGGTGAGCAATGTCAACATCAGCTGCACCACAGACTATTTTGCGGTAACGGGTACCGTGCGCGGTCTTGCTGGCAATGGCCTCACGCTGCAGAACAATGGTGCTAACGATGTCGTACTCAACACCACCGGCGCAGACATCAATTTTGCTTTTGCGACCCAGATCGATGGTTCGGGTTACGACATCACGATTCTGAATCAACCTTCGAGCCCGCCGCAGAATTGTATCGTTTCGGCTTCGGGCACTTCGGCCTCGGGTACTGTATCGGGTGGCAACAAAACAGGCCTCTTGATCGATTGCGCGCCCGATGCGCCAGGGCAACCTGATCTTCTGGCTGCAGACGACAGTGGTAGCAGCGACAGCGATAATATCACGAACCGAACGACGGCATTGACGTTTCAGGGTAATGCCGAAGCAAATTCAACGGTGACGCTGATGAATGGCGCTACACAAATCGCCACGACGACTGCGAACGGCTCAGGTTTCTGGCAGGTCGACGTTAACCTCACCGAAGCAGTCTATAACCTGACTGCACGAGCAACCAATGCCGCTGGCTTCACCTCTGCCGACAGCCCGGCACTTCTGGTGACAGTAGACGTGACAGCACCCCTCGTACCGACAATTCCCGATCTTCAAGATGCCGACGACACCGGAACATCTGTGCTAGACGACAGAACCAATGTTACAACAAACCTGACATTCACCGGCAACGGCGAATCGGGGCAATTAGTGCAATTGCTCGAAGGTGCGACCATACTGGGCTCGGGGCTTGCAACCGGCGGCACCTATACTATCGATCTGGCGCTCGCCGCTGGTATACGCAACATCACCGCGCGCGTCATGGATGCCGCCGGTAATATTAGCGGCGCTTCGCTGCCGCTCAGCGTCACGATCGACACAACGGCCCCCACTGTGGCGCTCAGCTACAACCAGAGCGGCAATACGACGGGCCCCTTTGCCGCGGGTAGTCTCACCGTCACCGCCACTTACAGCGAGGCGCCCAATGGAACGCCAAACATTACGGTTGATCAACCGGGATCTTCAGATGTTACCACGGCCATGCTCCCGACGGCAAACCCTCTCGTATTCACTTACACCTACACGGTGACGGCTGATAATGGTGGCGCCTTCCAGGACGGCACAGCCACCGTGAGCCTCAGTGCGACCACGGATACCGCGGGAAATTCGTCGCAGGCCCCCACGAACGCAAGCTTCGGTATTGCAACTGCAGGTCCCGCCATCACCTCGGCCGTGCTCGCGAACAGCAATGCATACATCGACGTAACATTCAGCTCGGGCGTATACACGAACAGTGGCCCGCCCTCGGGAGCCGTGCACACGGGGGATTTTCTATTGGATTTTTCAGCCAATGCCGGCCCCGCGAGCGGTGCAACCATCAGCTCGGTGAAAAAACCCGACAACACAGTAGAGGCATCGGCGTCTGCTCTCACGGGCGGTGAAACCGTTGTGCGCTTCTTTCTCGCAATTACGTGTAGTCCCCCGGTACCCTGCAATCCGTCAGGGGCTGAGACGATTAACATTCGAATGTTTGATGCCAACTCCATCTATGACCTATCGAACAACCCGGCAAAGGCATCCGTGGCAACCGGCGCAAAATTTCTGTTCGATAAGAAAGTGCCGACGATTACAGCGGTAACGCCCAATACGGTGCTCAAAGACAGTAATGTCGGTTCGGTAAGCGTCAGCATCACTTTCAGCGAGGCGATGGACACGACATTCAATCCGTCGCAGACATTGACCGTCGGCGCGACACCGTACACAATTACGGGTTCAAGCTGGAGCGTCGGCAACACGGTCTGGACAGGATCATTCGCTTTCACCGACCTCAATGCGACAGCGACGGGTAGCTATACAATCAGTGGCTTTCGCGATATTGCGAGCAATGTGATCGCTACCAACACAAGTTACACGATCAATGTTGATACGCAGAATCCCGTCTTTTCAGCGGTTGCGCCTGCGAATTCAGCGAGCGCCAATACGACTGCTGTCAGCTACACACTTTCAGAAGCCTTGCAGGCCGGCACCGTCACGTGGACCCGTACGGGCGGTAGTACAGACGGCTCCTCGCCGCACACCCAAACTCTAGTGCCCGCTGAGCTCGCGAGCGGCACGTTCAGCGGTGTTCTAACCAACCCGCCGACTCTAGTGAGCGGTGCGGTCTATACGATCACTTTCAACGGCAGCGATGCCAATGGCAATGCCGCACCGACCGTCACGCGCACTGGTTTCACCTTCGACACCTCGAAACCCACGGTGAGTTCGGTTTCGGTAACAGCCCTTCGAGACGCCGATGTCGGATCAAAAAGTGTCAGCATTACTTTCAGTGAAGCGATGAACACCGCTGTGAATCCCTCGCCGACAATTACCGGACTTGCATCTGCATACACCATCACCGGCTCAGCGTGGTCAGTCGGCAACACAGTTTGGACAGGTGCGTTTACCTTCATCGATAACAACGAAGCTGCAACGGGTACCTACAATATCAGCACCTTTCAAGATGCGCAGGGCAATGTCATGAATGCCGATACCGCGCGCACGGTTACTGTCGACACCCGAAACCCGGCGATTACCGGTAGAACATTGCATTCGCAAAATAACTATATCGACGTGACCTTTGACCAGGGTGTTTATACCAATAGTGCCGGCGCGGGTGCGCTCATCGTTTCTGACCTCGTGCTGACCTTTACGCAAAATGGCGGTGGGGCAACAGCGGCGACGATCGCTTCGGTCACGAAAACCACGGGCAGCGCTTTGACGGGGGGAGAAACAACGATACGCTGCAATCTTTCCATTACCGGCACCGCAACTGGCGTCGAGACCATCACCGTGAGGCCTGCGGCGTCGCAGATCTTTGACAGCGTCGGCAATGCCGCGCCGATCACGACGGTGACTGCTTCGATAAACCTGAACCCGGGAGATATATTGCCCCCGACCATCACTCTTGTCCAGACTCTCGATTCTAACGGCAATGGCCGCATAGACGCGTACAAAATAACGTTTAGCGAAAACATTGTCGATTCAAGTTTTCCCGGATTTACGGCCAACAACAACCTCGGCACGGTCACGACCGCGTGGCTCGTGGCAGGCTACACCAACGTGCAACTCGCCCACGGCACAACAGCGCCCACGGGTCAAACCGATGTGCTCAACGACAACGTCATCTACCTGAAATTTTCAGAATTCGCTAATGGATACGATACCGGCGCCAAGCCAGACCTGACGACGACCGCCTCGCCCGGCGTCAAAGACCTCGCGAATAATACCATGGCGCAGCTCTTCACGGCAACGGTTACCGAATCTGACACAGCAGCGCCGATTATCACAGCGGCCGAAGGCACAGTGGGATATAACCGCGTGTGGCTGGCATTTTCTGAAGCGGTGGATAACTCTGCGGCCATCGGCTGCCTCACAACCATTACGCAAACGGCCTTGTCTTATAACAATATCGCTGCGGGCGGGGCAACCGCGGTTAGTGCGACACCCTGGGACGATGAAAACGGCTGCGATGCGTTGGTGCGGTTCAACACCAATGCCAACCTGCTGACGGCCGATGCCAATGGTTCGGGCGACAGGGTCGGGGCGGCCTCAGCAACCGCAATCTACGACGCGGCCGGCAATGCGATGACGACAACGCAGGTATCGCTCACGGCGTCTGCCGGCGTCTTCACCGCGCTCTACCCCACCAACGGCCTCAACTGGATGGACTACATCAGAAACAACGGCACGACCGTGTTTAACGCGAATTCGACCGCCTGCACCGGCAGCGAAACCGGCGGCTATTACAAGTGTCTGCATGGCGGCGCAATGCGCGTTGAGTCTCTACCGACCGGCAACACAGACTGCACGGGTGTCACGGCGATCGATTCATTGGATGCGTTTAATTGGGTGTGCGATACATCCACCAACCCGGTGCGCATGGTATCGACGGCGCTCAATGAGACGAAGAACCTGAGCGACCTAATCGATTGGGGTACGTGTGGGGGCACCGATCTTTCACCGTGTAAATGGAAGCAGATGACGCTGCGCATCTTTCGCAATGGCAATGAAATCAAAGTAACGCCGCCTCGCTATTGGGCGGCGAACAATATCGTGAGGCGAGTGGTGAGCGGTATTCCTGTTTCACTCAACACCAGCGGTACCATTCACGTCATCATGACCAATACAGACGCTACCTTCAGTATCTCCGCAAAAAATGCCCTGGTCGTGCAATCAGGTAGCAAGGTCGCCAACACGACGAACAACCCCGTCGTTGGAGGCGGCAGCGCCGACTTCTCGTGGATTGAAGGCGAATTTGAGCAGCAGAACACGGGAAATGCCTGCTTTCGCGTCGGCGGTAAATTTCAGGTGGTGAGAAATGCCAGTGCACGCGGGCTCAATTCACCGTCTTTCAGAATTCAAACCAGCGCCGATAATGTTTTATTGTTTAACACGGCGGTGGGATACTCGCCGAGCTCTGAAAATTATCTATTGGATAGCCCAAATTACGCCACGCTTACCAAAATTCGCGGCGCGAACACGACCGTAAAACTTTTTGATACAGGGGGCACAGGATCGGTTATCCATAACGCGCTGGGTATTGGCGCAGGTAGCCAGGGCATAGCTGCCACGAGCGGCATCAATGTCACAGTGCTGAATTCAACAGTCGGTATGCTTACGGGTGCAGGCTTCACCGGCTCTGCGACAAATGGTGGCGGAGTATTGATGAATTTCTTGAGTGCGCAAACCGGTTCGTCGGGCATAACGCAGGCAAACACGAAATTTTCGCACCTGAATATAGCGGCGGCGCACGCGGCGACGAGCGGCGTTCTGGTGCAGAATACCGCCGCGCATTACTGGGGTGGTCTATTGCGCTTCGGCAGCAACACCGGTAAGAATTGTGACACCTCGGCAACGACAGCGACGCTTGCAGGCCTCGTTGACACAACTTGTGCCAATGGTGGTGCCTCCGATGCAACCTTCACATCGGGTATCACCATGGCCGGCACATTCGTTGGCAGGGTGACCACCAATGATGCGGTGAATACCTCAGATACGAACGGCACTGCGCCCTTTGCCTCGGGGAACAATTGGCTGAACTTTGCCAATGACTACCGCCTTTGGGGAAAAGACGGCACAGCTATCACCGATAGCACTACACGCGGATCTTGCACCAGTGGTACCTGCCGCATTTGGGATATGCGGCTGACCTCGACTGATACGGGAGCGGGCGGGGCGGCCGTCGCTTACAATGTCAACGCGCTGCCTTATGGCAATCAGGCATACTCACACGCCTGGTATTCAGCGACTGCCCCCACGGCACAAAGTTCGTGCGATAACTACGCGGCGATCGGTTCTACTTTCGTCGCTAGCGGGGGAGCGTGTTCGTACCCAGGTTATAAAACCAACAGTGCCTGCACGGGCGCCACCGGTAACTGGTCAGCAGCGAAGTGCGTTTCTACTTTCATACCTAATGCCACCGAGTTTATCGGCGACGGCGTCGGCAACGAGAACGGTCTTTGCGAATCGAATGAAGTCTGCCTGTTCACACCGAATATCGGCGCTTATCAGGGCGAAGAGACGAACCCAACGGTCAACTGCCCGGCAGGCACCACCTACCGCTGGTGGGGAAAAACTTATTGTAAAGAAAACTTCATCGACGGAACAGTCGCCGGAGTCACGTTGCTGCGCTTTGATACCAACGGAATCGATGGTTCGGGCAACCCTGTTGCCTGGACGCCACGAATGCTACCGATATCTATGGACAGCGTCAGATGGTGGCTCGATGCCTCTCAGGGCGCCTACAGCGATGCCGGCGCCACGCTCGCCTCGAACGGTCAGACAGTACAACAATGGAACGACCAGAGTGGTGGCGCCCGCCACGGATCATCGGCTACCGCTGGCAATCGGCCAACCTATGTCACCGGAGCGATCAACGGCCGACCCGTGTTGCGGTTTGACGGTACTTCAGACCAGCTGTCGTTTAACGGTAATTTTTTTCTAAACACAGCATACACATTGATTGTTGTCGCAAAAATCACCAGCAATAAGGCAGATAACTGGTTTCTTGCAGGTGATACCAACGACGCCAATGCAGAACTGCGGTTGGGCTTCTTGAGTACTTCTTCGTTTCAGCTGGGTCAGGGCAGCAATTCATTGGCCGTGACAGAATCGGCGAGCGGCAACGCCGACATTTATCTCGGTAGTCTCAACACATCAACGGGCCGGGCGATAAGAAAAAACGGAACCTTGCTCACCAGCGATGCCAACACCAGTACGGTCTATTCATACACGAATTCACGCATAGGCAGAAGAGGCGCGGGATTTTTCTTTCAGGGCGATATTGCCGAAATTATCGCGTTTAACAAAGAGCTGAGCCAGACTGAACGCGAGATGGTGCAGTGTTACCTCGGCAAAAAGTACAGTATTGCGCTGAGCCACAGCTGCCCATGACAGGCCAATAGGTTACTCAATCCATTCTGGCGTGATACCGCGCGGCAGCAGCACTTTCTTTTTGAGACTTGCGGGCAGCCGAAGCCCCTCTGCCGATTTGATGCGGCTGATGTCAACCTTACCACCAACGTCGGCCGGCAATACCAGCCCCTGAGCGGTTGCGAGCCGGCCCATATAAATGGTGCCACCGACTGTCTGGGGAAACTGTAAGCCCTCTGCCGATGAGAGTCCGACCAGGTAGAGACTGCCGTCGACGATTTCTGGAAGCGTAACACCTTTCGCCGAAACGATGCCGCTCAGAAAGAGGCTGCCATGAATAACCTTTGGCAACTGCAGGCCCTTGGCGGTTCTGAGTTTGCTCAGGTACAGGCTGCCGTGCATGGTTTCTGGCAGGTGCAAGCCTTCAGGCGATTTCAGGCTACCGAGATCAAGCCCACCGCTGAAGCCCGCGGGCAATTGCAAACCTTTTGCCGATATGACGCTACTCAAATAAACGGTGCCTTGAAAAGTCGCAGGCAAATTTAATCCCTCGGCTGATTCAAGCTCGCTCAGAGAGAGATCACCCTGCATGACCTTCGGCAATATTAATCCTTCTGTTGATTTGAGGCCGCTCAGGTTCAATTTGCCATAGAGGATTTCAGGCAATTTCAGGCCTTTTGCTGATTCGCGATCGCTGAGGTCTAATTCACCGACATGCGCCCTGAATCGCCCGCTGAGCGCGTCTTTCTCGTTTGTACTTATTTCTTTCCGTTGAATTTTATATTTCTCGGCTATTTCTTTCTTGATTGCACTGGCACTCAGCTGCCGTGGCGGCTTGGCCGCATGAATATTTGCATACGGCGAATGCTGCAGCACCAGAATGAACAGGCCGGCGTGAAGGGTCTGGCAAATGATTCGCATCATGGGATTTCTTTTCACATTTGCCTGCAAGCGCAACTCTTTACTGGCATGGATTCGATTTTCAATCGGGAGCATCTTTTGAGTTCGCATAAATTCTGTTGGGCGCAATTTGATATGAAAATATTTCACGCAATTTTGCTTGATAACATAAGGTCAATAATTTCGAGTAAGACGGTTTCAGAGTAAATTGTATGAGTCAAGCCGCATCACAAGCCGCCGCATTCTATAAAGATGTCACAAAAAATAGAGAAATCTGGACAATTCGTGACGAAGACGGGTACCCTGCACCAATGACCAGTAGCAAGAAGAGATCACAGCCTTTTTGGTCTTCTGAATCGCGAGCAAAGAAAATCATACAGAATGTCGCCGCATATCATGGTTTTAAAACGGTCAAAATCGAGTATCATAAATTTATCAATGATTGGCTACCGGGTTTAGATAAATATGGGCTATTAGCCGGCTTGAATTGGTCTGGACCACGAGCCGTCGGCTATGACATTGAACCGAAGCAGTTAAAGCAAAACCTCGAGAATTACAAAGCCGAAGAAACATAGCCTGGCCGTGGCTTCCGAATATCAAACTGCGCCCAACAAATTTTACGCGCTGCGGGCGCGACCGCTCCGCTGGGTCGCGTCCTCGGGTCTTCGCGGCAGAAGATCGCGGATGACGCGCACACCGGGAGGTGTGTTTTCGCGCGTCACCGCGAGCCGCTACGACCACATTTTGACTTGCTACGAAGACGCAGCAAGTCAAAACGTCAGCGTAAAATCCACGTTGGGTGCAACTGCGAAAGCATTCTACCTTTAATTCTTGAAATTCTGATTAGGAATTGACGGTTTACAGACATGAGACGAAGGTATTTATATGCAGCCGGTAATGGATAAAGCTGACATACTTAACAGACTCAAAGATGCCAAACCAGAGTTTGCTCGTTATGGGGTGCAAAATATTGGCCTATTTGGCTCTTTTTCTCGCTCCGCGGGGCGGCCGGATAGTGATAGTGATGTTGATTTTGTCGTGAGATTCAAGCAAAACGCCACAGATTTCTATAATTTCATGAATTTGGCTTACTATCTTGAAGATAAATTAAACCGTAAGATTGACTTATTGACCTTCGACTCCCTTCCTGAGAATTTCAAAAAGGTAGTGGAAAAAGAGATAGTTTACCTTGAAGTCTGATTTTGAATATTTGGGCTATATTCTTGGGGAAATAGATTTTCTTGAGAAGGAATTGAAGGCCATTACAGAAAGCGCGTTTCTAACCTCTGAGATACATAAGCGGGCTACCGCAAGGAGCTTGGAGATTATTGGAGAAGCAGTAAAAACGATTTCTCCAGGCCTGAAATCTAAATACCCTGAGATTCCCTGGAGACTGATTGCTGGCACCCGCGATAAATTGATACACGGTTACTTCATCGTAGACTATAAAATCGTATGGGATGCGGCCACGAATAAACTTCCTGCCTTAAAGCCACAATTGAAAGAGATTCGCCTGAAAGAAAAAGACATCTTTCAGGCGGGCTGACTTCAATCGCAGCAGCGCACAACAAAATTTATCTGCTGCGCTCCCTGCGGTGCCGTAGCTTCACCGAAGACGGAGACCGTAAGAGCGGTCGCGGGTGCTCGGCCCTACGCGCCAAAGATGCCTTCGTCGCACAAACGGGACGTATGTTTTGTGCTCCACCTAGCACGGAGACTCGGCTTCGCCTCGTCGCAGGCAGGCGCTTCGGGCTTATTTGGTGACGCAAATTTGCTCTACAGACTGAAATAATGAAACATGCGTCACCAAACGTCAGCGTAAATTCCACGTTCACCGCGGGGAAATTTCTTCGACCAGTTGAATGTACTCGTCCATTTTTGCCAGAGCATGCATGCGCTGGTCGGGCGTTAGCGTCTTGTCGGCGGTAAGGGCCATTTCTTTCAGCAGAGTCAAAGTGCGCTGAAAACGTACCTTAAATCTCTGCGGCACATTGCGCTCCTGATAGATCATGCGGCCTTCTAAATCTGCCTTGAGCGTCTGGTGATCGGGTTTTGAGCGCAATAGCCTGACAAATACCCCCTGCTGGTCTTCGCGGTAGCGCAGCCAGTCGACCGCGCTGTCGGCTATCGAAACGTATTTTGTGCGCAGCATGTCTTTCTGCAATTTTGTGAGTGACCCTGTCCATTCTTCGATTTGTTTCACAATCGCCTGAAACTCTTCTTGCTGGCGCACGCTCAGCGGACGGGCGAGCTTTTCATCGAGTTCACGGTTTTCTTTATCGAGCTTCTTTTGAAAATGGTTCAACTGATCATCGCTGAGGGTCTGCAATACATTTACCAAATCGGGTATTATGCGGGCGTAAATGGCATTGCGGTGCCGGGTCAACCGGTCAGTGAGCCAGAGCAGATCGGCTTCGGTCAGAGTCGCAGCAAGACGGCTGCGCAGATCTTTCAGATCGGCGCCGTAAAGTTTCAGTTGGGTTGTACGGTGCCAGGCGTGGTGTACCTGAAGCCGTGCTTTCAGATATTTCTCTTGAGTGGAGTTCAGGTCGAAATATTCGTCGATTCGATTGAGAATTATCTGCGGCAGAAGGTTGTTATACGCAACCTTGCCGAGGGCCCTGGTGCAGCATGCAACGGAGAGAACAAAAGCAAACAGCAGCGTCAGCCGCAATCTTCGGCGCATAAGGGTCTGCGCGGCAGATCGCAAAACGACGAATTTCAGAAAAAGTTCCGCGATTTTCGAAGCGTAAATCGCTCTATGAACGGGCTGAGGCCCGCTTTTCCCGAATTTCGTTGTTTTGCTGTAGCTATAAATTTTCAAATCAGGCGACCTGCCGCGCTGCCTCAATAGCCGCTCTTCGGGCCGCCTGCGATGGGTCACCTGCTTTATCGCTTTACGGGGGCGAAAATTCTTGCTTCGCAGAAAGCGGTGAATCGCCTTAAACTTATCGCTCAAGCGCTCGCGCTCTTGCCTCTGGCCGCCATCTTCGTCGCTTTACTGGGTGTGGCGCTGATGCCCGGCATTGCCGTGTTTCAATGGCTAGGTGGCATCGCAGAGGCTTGGCCAATCGCCGGTCAATATTTATTCTGGGGTATCGGGATTGCCGCAGGCTTCTTTACGTATGGCTTCTCGCTGATGGTGGTTATCCCCCTTGCTTGTTTCTTGATGCGCGCTTATGCGCGTGATTATCGGGGCGTGTATTTTTCAGCCGAAGCCGGGCGCTGGTATTTTTCGAATGCGCTGCTCTATCTCGTGCGCTATTCATTTCTCGAGTTTGTGACGCCCTCGCCTTTCGGGAATATTTTTTACCTGCTGATGGGCATGAAAATCGGTGATGACGTCTTCATCAACACGACGCATATATCTGACCCGGCGATGATAAGCATCGGCAACCGTGTCACTATCGGCGGTTCAGCCGTGATTGTGGCGCATTACGCGCAGTCGGGTTATCTCATCGTCGCGCCTGTCAATATCGGCGATGACGTGGTCATCGGTCTCAGGGCGACGATCATGGGCGATGTTGTTGTGGGCGACGGTGCCCGCGTTCTGGCGAATTCTGTCGTCTTGCCGAAGACGCGCATCGGCGCGGGCGAAATGTGGGGGGGAGTTCCCGCTGTGCGGATAAATTCTGAGACTTTGGGTATTAACCCTGCCGGTATTTCTCAAGCAGCGGATCGATGACGCGAAACCACAGGGGCGGCACGAGTGCCAGCGGAAACATCGCCCCGTAACCGCCCGGCAGCTGCGGGCTTTCGTCGCGGTGGCTTAACAGTTGATATCGCAGCGTCGGATTGTGATGGTGGTCGCTATGCCGCTCGAGGTGTATCATATAAAGATTCGATAACAGCTGGTTCGCGTTCCACGAATGGCGGGTCGATACGGGTTCGTATTCGCCGTTCTGCTTTTTCGTGCGTGTCAATCCATAGTGTTCGATGTAATTAATCAGCTCGAGCATGCTGAACGCAAAGAAGCTCTGCAACACGAAAAACAAAAGCGCATAGGCGCCGATCAGAAAATAAAATGCCCCGCCGATCGCGACGGGAATAAGCAGAAACCACAACATCTGGTTGTGCCAGCCCCAGAGAGAATAACCCTTGTGCCGCAGCCGTTGTAGCTCAAGCTGCCAGGCTGAGCGGTAGCTGCCGCCGACCGAACGCAGCCAAAACGAGTAAAAATTCTCGCCCACCCGCGCCGAAGACGGGTCTTCTGGGGTGGCCACCCGAGTATGGTGGCCGAGGTTGTGTTCTATGATGAAGTGCATGTAACATACCGATGCCAGCAACACCTTTGCCAGCGTGCGCTCCCAGGCGCTGTGCCGGTGACCGAATTCGTGCGCGATAATGATTCCTGAGCCCGTCATCACCGCGATAGAAAACCCGAGGCCAACCTTTTGGCAGAAGGGCAGAGTATCGCCCTGAATGAGAACTGCGCCCCAGATGAGAATGGCGATCTGGCACGGCACCCACAGTACCGGCATAATCAGAAAAAAACGATCGCGCGCCAATGCGGCTGCCTGATCAGCATGCGGATTGCTCGCGTCATGACCCAGAATCTGATCAGCGATGGGTATTGCGATAAAAACCATAACGAGCGAAAAGTAGTTGAAGCCGATCAGATACCCGACAATAATCTGCAGCGGCATCTGTATCACGAGAAGAAAAGCCAGTTTTTTCGATCTTGTCACTTTGTACCCTCTTCGGCGATCAAGGCCCTGAGTGCCTTTTTATCGACCTTACCGATCGGTGTTAACGGAATCGTCGGCACAAATTCAATTTCACGCGGTACTTTGTATGCCGCAAGTTTCTCCCGCGCGAAGCGCAGAATATCTTCGCGCAGCGCAGGTTTGTCGCTCTGTTCATGGCCTGGTCGAAGCTCAACGACCAGCTTGACAGATTCGGTTGCGTGATCGGAATGCTTTTTCGCCAGTATTGCGGCGACGGCAATAGCCGAATGCTGCTGCATCACCGCCTCGACCTCGACCGAAAAAACCTTATAGCCGCCGACGTTCACCATGTCTTTTAAACGGTCGACAATCGTCACATAGCCCTCTGCATCGATGCGCGCGATATCGCCCGTTTTTAGCCAGACCTTACCTTCATGTGTTTGTAGTGCCGCCTGCGTCTCTTGCGGATTGTTCCAGTAACCCTGCATCACCTGCGGGCCCGAAACGTGAAGTTCGCCCTCGGCACCGCCGTCGAGCGCAGATATTTTAAGCTCGGTACCCGGCAGAGCCTGCCCTACGGTGCCGGGTTTCACTCGCCCGGGGTAATTGACTGTTATGCCAGGCGAAGCTTCGGTCATGCCGTAACCTTCGAGCACGGGCACCTTGATGACTGCTTCGAGAGATTCTTTGAGCGCATCGCTCATCGGTGCGGCCCCCGACATTGCGAATTTTAGCTCACTGAAATCGACACGGCGGAAATCATCACGCGCCAGAAGTTTCTCATAAAGCAGCGGCACTGCAAAGATCAGGCTGGGGCGGTACTTTTTTAACTGCCGCACGATGAAATCGAGATCGCGGGGGTTTGGAATCAAGAGCCACGCGCCGGCAATCACGATTGTGTTGAGCGCGGCGATAAGCCCGGCGATGTGAAAAAACGGCAAGATGGAAAGTCCCGTTTCACTGCCGATTTCGGGATGTGTGACCGCAATGGATTGTTCGATATTCGCCAAAAGATTCGCATGCGATAGCATCGCTCCTTTGCTGCGGCCGGTTGTACCGCCCGTGTACTGTATCGCCGCGGTATCTGTGACTAGCCTCGCGACCAGACAATCAGAATCACTCTGCGCGGCCAAAAACTCGTTGAACCAGATTTCGCGCGCATCTCTGAACCGAATATCAGGATATGGTACCTTACCGAGCAGGCGGCCGAAAAACTGTATCAGAAAAGGCATCAGATCGAGAGGGCGCGTTACCACGATCAACCGCAATGAGGCCAGAGCCGGCACAAGCTCTTGTACGTTTTTCACATAAACGTCGTCGAAGCTGATGACTGCTGCGGCACCCAGGTCATTTATTTGATCTGCTATCTCGCGCGGCGTTGCGAGGGGCGATAGTCCCGAAATGATACACCCGGCTTTGAGTGCACCCATCATGAAAACCAGATATTGCGGCAGGTTGGGCAGGTGTATCGCGACTCTGTCGCCTGGTTGTAACCCCCGCGCCTGCAGACCGTGCGCGATGCGGTTGCTCAAGCGGTTATATTCATCGTAAGAAAATTGGCGATCGATGAACGTGAAGGCAGTCTTGCCGCCGAATTTACGTACCGTGGCGAAAAATTTTTCGTGAATTGTCGGCACCGCGTCAGTCTCATCGGTATTTTTGCATCGTAAACCGGTAAATAAGGCAAACGCTAGACACTTGCCCTTTCTAAGCGATCATTGATCGCCGGGCCAAAACCCTCTTCGGGCATGCGTTCGGCGAGTATAATTTCTGCGCCCGCAGCATCGAGCCGGTGCAGCGAGGCAAACAGGTTGCGCGCAGCTTCGTCGAGGTTTCGCGTCGGCGAGAGTTTTGCACCCGCGACGATGTTTTGGTGCGGGGGTAAATCCGCCAACGCTAATACAGCCACTTTCTTGCTGCGGTGCTCTTGTATCAGTTTATCGAGATTGCCAAGCACGAGGCGAGTACGCGGTGCATAGTGCGAACGCAATTGGCCGGGCGAGGCGGCGGCGGGCGTCGTCGATGTGACGACGGTCGCCTGGGGCGCCGCCAGCTGAAGGTCAGAAATTTTGACGCCACCTAAACGCAGTACGGTGATCGTGTCGCCCTGCACTGCAACCACCGTCGATTCGAGGCCGACGCTGCACGCGCCGCCGTCGAGCACGTACGGTATCAGACCGCCGAGCTGGTCGGCGACATGAGCCGCCGTGACTGGGCTGATAAAGCCCGAAGGGTTTGCGCTCGGCGCCGCAAGCGGAAAGTCGAGCTGGTGCAAGAGGTCGAGCGCCATCGGGTGCGCCGGCACGCGCAAGGCGACGCTGTTGCCGCCGCCGGTTGTCTCGTCAGGTACATTCGATTTCTTCTTTAATACAAACGTCAGCGGGCCCGGTGAAAAATGGGCTGCGAGCTGCATCACAAGTTCGGGAACTTCTTCTGCGTAGCGCGAGAATTCTGCGGCGCCCCTAACGTGCACGATCAGCGGGTTAAAGGCGGGCCTGCCCTTGGCTGCGTAAATTTTCAGCACGGCGTCGCTGCTGAGCGCGTTGGCCGCAAGCCCATAGACCGTTTCAGTCGGTATCGCCACGAGCTCACCGCGGCGCAGCAGCTCAGCAGCTTTTTCAACGTTAGTGCCCAGTTCGGTCATCGCTCAAGACCGCAGTATCTTATCCATTTTCTTACCGGCCGCGAGCTCATCGACGAGCTTGTCAAGATAGCGCACCTTCTGGGTCAGAGGGTTTTTGATCTCTTCGACGCGCACCCCGCAGATGGTGCCGGTAATCAGCTTCGCGTTGGCGTTCAGCTTTGCCTGCGCGAAAAAATCGGCGAAGGTAATATTTTTGGCAATCAGCCTTTGGATCTTCTTCGTGCTGAAGCCGGTCAGCCAGGTAATGACTTTATCGAGTTCTGCCTGTGTGCGGCCTTTGCGCGTTACTTTCGTGACGTATAGCGGATAAACGGCGCCGAAGACAATCGCCGCCATGCGTTCATCGTGATTACCGCGCGCTCTCGCTGCTGGCAGCTTCTTGAGAAGACCTTTGCGCTTCACGATATTCTTGTAATCCCATTGAATAGTGCGCGATTTCGCGAGCCAGCGTTTCAGGGCCTTGACGTCGACCTCGTCGAGGGAGGTGTAAGTCGCCGAAGCGTCTTTGAATTTTCCCGTGCCGGGTTTTAGCCCGCTTTCTTCAAAATCGGCGCCGCTCCAAAACATGAGGCGAATGCCGGCCTTGAGTTTGCTGTAGCCGACAATCGGGTTACCGTCGAGAAACCAAACCGGGTGCCCATGCCAGATCTTGTTTTCAGCGCCTTTGAGGTTGGCGTCGATGGTGCGCGCGAGCAACTCGCAGATTTCTTTATCGGCTGCGGCCTGTGCGTTGTTGTATTTCTGTGTTTCAGAGTTCATGCCGTTCTAGAATTTGCCAGCGTCGCACCTCAGTCTTCATCGACGATGCTGTCAAAACTATAGCCGCGCGCACCCGGTTCGAGCCTTACACGCTTCTGGGCATCGACGCCCGACTTGCTGCCAAAAAAATCGTATTCTTTGCCTTGCTCGAGTTGTGGCATTGGCCGGGGGCCGACCCAACCCTCGCGCGGTCTGAAAACAGTGTAGCTAAATGTCACTGCACGCCCTTTTTTTATTTTTGACTTCGTGCGGATTGTCTTCGTCACGACAGCCTGCACCTCGGTCTTGAATGTCTCGCAATTGTCACAAGGCTCGTTATTGACCTGCGTGACCCTGATGCGCAAACGTTCGGGCGACTTTTTCTGCATCTCTACATAATACCGGGGATTAATTTCTGCGAAGAGAATGGTCGCAGAGAGAAAAACAATTGCCGAAACGAACTTGCGCATAAGGCCCAGAATACAAACCGCATTTACGGTGTAATTTGAGATTCAAACCTGTTCGCGTGTTCAAACGTAGCGATATAGAATTCGTATCAGGTAAAAAAGGCGAACTCTGCCGGGGTTGGCTTTATGCGCCCGATGCTGAGTCAGGGCGTCTGCCCGCAGTCATCATGGCGCACGGCTTCGGTGCCGTCAAAGAACTGCGGCTCGACGCCTATGCCGAGAAGTTCGCCGAAGCCGGCTGCGCTGTGCTCGTATTTGACTACCGCCATTTCGGTTCAAGCGAGGGCGAGCCGCGCCAACTGATTGACATATCGTTGCAACTCGAAGACTGGCGTGCCGCGCTTGAGTTTGCCCGCCACCATTCGGCAATCGATGCGAAGCGTATTGCGCTTTGGGGTAGTTCATTTTCTGGCGGTCACGTTGTTGAAATCGCCGCGGCAGACCAAAAAGTCCGCTGCGTAATTTCGCAGGTGCCCCACCTCGATGGTTTTGCCTCGGCGGCCATGGCAGGTGGCGCGCAGGCGGCAAGGCTCGGCATCGAGGCTGCGCGCGACGCTGCCAGCGGCCTTATCGGTTTAGATCCTCATTATGTCAAAATTGCGGGCGGCCCGGGAGACCTCGCTGCGATGACCTCTGAAAACGTCGCCGCGATCTGGCCGCGCATGATACCCACGGGTTTTAGCTTCGACAACCGCATCGCTGCGCGCATCTTCTTGCATCTGCCGCTCTATTCGCCCGAACGCTTCGCCGAAAAGATGACAATGCCCTGGCTGATTCAGGCAGCAACGCATGACCAGACCACCCCGCTTGCGCCCGCCGAAAAGGCCGCGCGGCTCGCGCCCAAGGCGACGCTGATCAAGTATGACTGCGACCACTTCGACCCATATCTGCCCCCGCTTTTCGACACGATCGTGGCGGCGCAGGTTGAGTTCTTAAAGAAGTGGCTTTAGCAGTTTCCTGAAAAAGGAAACTGTTAGCAGGCTTCCGGAACCGAAAAAGCGAAAAGCAGGCCGTTTCGGCCGCTTTAGCAGTCGTTTGCGCATGCAAACGACGAGGCTTTTCGCTTTTTCGGGAGTTTTTCCGGAGACTGTTAGAGCCTAGTGCCGAAGGTCGAGCTGCTTACGCAGCCTGAAAACGTTTGATTTCGACTTCGCTGCCGCTTCTCGAGGCATTTTCGGCGATTGCCAGGACTGCTTCTGTTCGCGGTTCATCTAAGTAGAATTCGCCGCAATTGTCGCAGATTTCGGCAGGGACATCTTTAATAATGATGATCGCCGATTTTCTGTTCAGGGTCACGTGCGTCAAACCGGGTTTCAATTCGCCAGTCTTACAGATATTACAATGCC
The DNA here is from genome assembly GCF_000266885.1 of Turneriella parva DSM 21527. NCBI lineage: Bacteria > Pseudomonadati > Spirochaetota > Leptospiria > Leptospirales > Leptospiraceae > Turneriella > Turneriella parva. The sequence goes on from NC_018020.1 coordinate 1,776,426, forward strand.
TTATCATTTTCGCTGCCTCAAGGTCTCATCCCACAGCAGTGGGTCAGGCCTGTAAACTGAAATTATGATTTCGCTGTTGTGTTCGGCGTCGAAAGCAGCGATCACATGAGTTACGCCTGTCTTCCCGCGATGAAATAACAATCGGCTTGGTAGCGGCTTGTCATCTGGGTACGCGGCAATAACTTCATTGGCTTTTACCGCCTGCTTGACGTCGTTAACGGAAATCTCCCTTTCGAACATGCGTCGGATGGCATGGCCAGAAAATTCAAACCGCTTCTCATCCATGTTCTCGTCGAAAACACGGAATGGATTAGATTTGTCACGTGATTATCTGCTCCGCGGCATTTGCGACTGGGGCGCGGCGAGCTGGTGCTCTTTGAATTTACTGTATTCGCTAGCATCGCCCCTAATCATGGAAAATATGCTGACTTTGTCATTTTGCGCGGGGCTGATTAGCAGGTGGACGGTGGCAAGAACACTGTCAAGTTGCGAACCAATTGCCGGGCTTGGTGGGACAACAAAAACTGATTCAGTCTGCATTTCACCGCCGAGGTCTATCAAGTATTTGCGCATTTCGTCGCGTCTTACCTGGTCACCGATGTCATAGGTCACGATTATCGTTTCCGCATTGTGAATTAATGTCTTCATACCACTCGCCTCTTTCAATGCCTACCAGCGCACTAATTGTTCATCAAGAAATATTATCAATGTTGCTTTGATTGTTGATTTCAAAATTGCTAAAATCCAAACATTCTGGCATGCGAGCAAGAATTACGTCAATTTCTGCATGCGTCAAGTGCACCGCTTTTCTCTTGTCATATTTGTGCAAGATGACAGTACTGCCACCGATTGATAATTTGCCAGAATACCGATATATATTCTTATCGTTGTGTTGATGATAGCGATGCCATCTTCGCTGATGTTCGATAAGCCATTTAGTATCATTAAGTCGGCACAAATTCATGTTTGCTCCCCATCTAAACCGTTTGAAACTTTCGACTGTTCAATTGCGGGGGCATTTTCCGTGGGTGAACTTAGTTTTTCGACCCAATTGCCGTCGTTTTCAACGACGTGATACCTTTCATTATCCGTAGTAAATGTGAATCTGTCACCTGCTAAAATGCAACAAGCCCGAACCTTAGTTATTGTGCCTGCGACGCCAGAAAATTCTCGGCTCAGTCTTAGAAGTAGATCAGGATCTGGTATAAAATCGTGCCTCGATCTTGGCAGGATTTCTTGGCCGCAAATTTTACAAACTTTCATATAGACTGCTTTTAACAGGTCTCTATCTACAGCAAGCCACCGGGATAGAAGAACTACAAGCATTCGACACGAAGCCAGTATTTAGCACCGCTGGCCCGACTGGGCCCGCCGTGCTAGTTGTCCAACGATTACAGTCAAAATAGGTAGCACCATTGAAACCTACGCTTATCCACTTTGTGGTGCCAAGATCTGTTCCGCTTTGAAGTTCTATCAAAATTTCATGAACCGTGCACATGTGCGCATTGGTATCAGAGCAAGCTGTTTGACAAAGAGTCTTTGCAGCTGCGTAGCTGCCGATGTTCCCATTTGTCGCGGTGCTTGCGCCGCAGTATGAACCTAAGCGCTGGGACATGCCCGTATACAGCGCATCAAAGTTCTGATTCATCTCAGTCGCTGAGACGACACCACCGTTTGTGAATGTGAACGGCTTAGTAATGGGTGCAGCCCATATTGCCACGGCACCTATCAACGCCAGAAAGAAGGTCGTGGTCTTTCGATGGTTTTTTAGCCAGAGTATTGTTCTGCCGGTGTATTTACCCGGCTCGATTGTGATGTGTATTTTCATAAAGCCTCCTGAATTAGTTAATTTGAATAAGTACAGGTTCCGTAAACACCGTTACCATAAGTGCAGGCACTCCCACCACTGACGACAAAGGCTGAGCTACCGGCTGTGCTCAAATTACCCTTTGCATCGCGAACAATCCATCTAAGAGTCGCGCTCGATGAGATTGTGACGGTAGCAGTTTTCCCCGCGACGACCGTGCCATTGCCTGTGAAATTCGGCGTTGAACCATCGGTGGTATATGCTATCGCATTGCAAGCGACGTTGTCGCTGCACGATAGAGTGACTGTTTGAGCGCTTGAGAACGTGCCGCCCGCATTGTTGGTCGAGGTGGTCGGCACTGTCGCGTCGGCGTAGATTTGGGTGAGAATACTATTATCAACGGAAGTTCCGTCAGATGAGTTAAACCCTGTCGGCGTGCCGCTGCTGTTGGTTGTGACTGCGACGTTGCCAGAGGTTGCATTGCCATTGGGGTTGCCCGTGCTGAGGTAGAAGTTGCCCTTGAGGTCGACGCTCAGATAATAGTCGATTGTACCATCGCCGTTGGTGTCGAGGCCAGACCATTTGCCAGCGACGAGCGACAAGAACAGAATTTCGGGCACGCCGTCTCCGTTGAGGTCGAGGCCGTCGGCGATGCCGTCACCCGTCATGTCGATCATTGTACCGGGTACGGTGCCACCACCGGCTTTGGGCAGCTGCACGGTGGTGCCGGGCTTGAATGCGTTCGTCGAAGCGTCGGTAAAAGCCCCTTCAAAACCACGGCACGCAAGAGCCAGTGGCATTAAAGCCAAAAATATAATTATTCTCATATTCTGTACCCCGCTCCGAGTCCGACCGAAAGCAATTTCAAAGTCGTATCCGCATCAAAGAGAAACTGTTGTTGTATCTGCACGGCGATGCTAAGATTCTTGTGCACGAAAAAATCCGTGATGAACCCGCCTGAAACAGCCGGTACCATGTAGTTGATATCGTAGCTTGTCTTAATGGTGCCCGCCGCCGCACCACCAGCCACGTATGGTCGAATCTGCGTTTCTTGAACCCAGCCCCACTTCTTGGGTATGATAAAGGCGTAAGTCAGACCGCCCGAAAAATCAAAGGCCGACATCTTATCGATTTGCGTTTTGCCTGTAGTCAAAGCGAATGAAGTGGCAAAGTAGGGTTGAACAAAACGGTGCAAAAATTTAAAACTTGTATTGAAAGACCCGCCGAGCCCCAGAGCCAGAAATTTGCTTTCGAAGCCCCAGGTTACCGCTGCGTTTGCCATGCCATGAAAAATGAAATCTTTCGCAATAAACAAGCCACTATCTTGATAGACAACTCGCTGGGTCAGCGGCGGTAATTTCTCAGCCATCTCTTGAGTCATGTCATCGGCGAGTGCATTGATATTATCAAAAATCTTTGCATCGAGTTTTGCGGTTCTTGATTTGCTGAGCGCGAGGCGTTTTTCAGCAACATCGACTGCCTTGGCCTGAATTTGTACAGTTGGCTCTACTGCCACAAAGCTACCCATGACAACGACATCGGCGCCTGTGGCTTCACCTATTTGAATTGCGGTTTCTTCGCTAAATGTCTGCTCTTTGCTGATGTTCCTTTCTTTGAGAATCTTATCTGCCGTTGAGCGAGGTAGAATCTCAAACTTACGGGTTTTCTTGAGTGGGTCGATCAGTGCTTCTGCAATCGTGACCGAAAGATATTCGGCGTTAACATTCTTTTGGCGGTTTACAAAATCTAGAATCAAGACGCGTCGCGCAATCGACGGCTGCTGCGCCACGATATTTAAGAGGGGCAAGAAGCAACATATGATACCAGTAAAAATAATACGAGATTGACGGATAAAGCCGCGCGCCTGAATGCTAAATATCTTCCCTAAGCCATAGAAACGAAAGTGGATACTGCCCCCTTGCGGGCCATTATGGAAGGCCCTGCCTTTAGGCTCGTATCCAACACAATACCACAAACGTAATACTGCATTGGCCCAGAGACAGGGCCATCGAACGTTTGTGTATGTAAGCGGATACGAGCCGCTAAGACCCTACGAGTCTGCACGGCAGAGTAAATGCGATAATCGGCGTTGTCAACGCAAAAAACCGCTAGGTGCGAACTATAATAATTTAGTGCTCGCGAAGCGTGATGAAACACTCTTCGCCCTTTTTTACTTTCCATAGCGAACCGCTGCCGTAACGGTGGTTAATGCCAATCGCCGTCTCTCAACTCTGGGACAACCTGATGCTCTTTCTGGTTGTCGGTGTTTTTATTGAACTCGCAGTCTCTGCGATATTTTCCATACGCATTATCGACGACCTGCTCAACACCACGCTGCTCAGGTCTGTGAAAAATGCGCTGGTGATAATCGCGGCCTTCGGTGTCTGCGCAAAAATTGACCAGCTGCGCTTCTTCTATGGTACGAAAATAACGGTTGCTGAGAGTGTGCACTATGTGCTGTCGAGTCTTGTGCTCGCGCGCATGGCGACCCTGGTGCACGAGTTTATTAACTACGTGCGCTCACGCAGCAAGGCGATGTAGGTACGGGCCAGTTGGCCTGAAATTAGCTGTAGTTATGAAAATCCGTTGCGGATAAATAAAGGAAAACAATTTGAAGAATCTTTCACTGCGCTCGAAACTCATGGTCATCACTTCGGGGCTGATTATCATCAGCCTCATTGTGCTTTCTGTTATCTCAATCCGCTATTTCGCGCAAGACAAAACAGACCTGATCAAACTGCAGACGAACGACACCGCCAAGCTGATCGCCGAACGGCTGAAGACCGAGATTGGTGCCAAGATCGAGGCACTCACGGTTTTCGATCGTTACGCTGCGGCTGCATCGTCTGCAGGCTCACCTAGAAAAAAGGCCGAGCGCAAGAAGGGTAAGGCAGCCGCCAGTGCGCCACAGACGCCGATGGCTGCAGGCACGGGTGTGCTGCGCGTCAGCCGCTATATTTATAATGCGAGCGGCATCTCACGCGTCTACAAGCGCGACATTGCTTCAGCGCAGCAGGCTCTCGAGCTCGGCGCCGATCTTTTTGAGCGCGACGAAGGGCGCCTCGCTGAACGCCTGAAAGCCGTATTCAAAGGGCAGACGCTGGTTTTGACACGCACGCAGGCATTCGGCAAACCGGTGTGGTTTCTGGCTTTTCCCATTATCGAAGGGCAGGTTGCGGAGCGTGTTGTCGCCGCGTACCTCAGCAGCGAAGTTCTCGATTCGGCTTTCACCTCGCGCGTCTACACTTCGTTTTTTGTGGATAGCGACCGTGCTGTCATCGTGCACACTGACAAGAAAGAGACGCTCGCAGGCCGTTCACTCAAAGACCACCCGGCTGTGGTGTTCTTGCAAGGGCAAGAAACCAAAGCAGGCTTTAGCATTTACCCAAACAGCGCGACAGGGCATGAATATTTCGGTGCGTACTCAAAACTTGAAGTCGGTTCGACCGCCATAGTCGTAGAGCTCGAAAAAGACAAGGCGCTCGAATCGGTGAGACTTCTGCAAATCACCGCTGCCCTCATTGCCGGCATTATCATTCTCGTTGCGCTGATTCTCGTCTACTTTTTTGCGAAGACAATTTCTGAGCCGGTGCGCGAACTGCGTGACGCGGCCGAAAAAATCAAAAGCGGCGATTACCATTTGCGGCTAACACCGCGCAGCGGCGATGAGGTCGGTGCGCTGACACAGTCGTTCAACGAAATGGCGGTTGGCCTCGAAGAGCGCGAAAAGCTTAAGGGTGCGCTCGGCAAGTTTGTGAACCCCGAGATTGCCGAAAAGGCGATGAAGGGTGAACTAAAGCTCGGTGGCGAACGGCGAACGGCGACGATCTTCTTCTCAGACATTCGCTCGTTCACCGCAATTTCAGAGCAGTTGCAACCTGAAGAGGTCGTCGAGTTTTTAAATGCCTACATGACGATTATGGTTAAGATCATTGGCGACCATAACGGCATCGTCGATAAGTTCATCGGTGATGCCATCATGGCAGTGTGGGGAGTTCCCGAGTCCAAGGGTAACGACGCCCTGAACGCGGTGAACGCGACGATTGAAATGCGCCGGGCGCTGCTCGAATTCAACAAGGGCCGCGGTTCGGCGAAAAAGCCGATCATCAAAATCGGCTGCGGCCTCAATACCGGCGCGGTGCTTGCCGGGCAGATCGGTTCAGAAGACCGTCTCGATTATACCGTTATCGGCGACGCAGTGAATCTGGCCTCACGCGTTGAAACCCTCAACAAACCCTTCGGTACCGACATTCTCATCTCACAAGATACTTACAACGTCGTCAAAAATGATTTTGATTGCGAACCGATGCAAAAGATCAAGGTCAAGGGCAAGTCGCAGCCGCAGCAGATTTATGCCGTGCTGCGCAAGAAAGGTGATAAGAATGGCCCCAAAGACCTGAAAGAACTGCGCAAACTGCTCGGCATCGACATGTCGGGCAAGCCGAAGAAGTCGGGCGACGACGAAGAAGTCAAATATGAAATTCTCGAAGGCTGACGCCGCTTTTACCGCCGCGATGCTCGGTGGCATCGCGATACTCTCGGGCTTGCTCTATCTGCACAACAGCCGCCGCACCGCCGGTAAAGGTGAGTCGATCGGCAAGGTGTTCTTCAAGCGCGAAGTTGCCATGCGCAAGTTCTCTGACCGCATGGTATGGGAAGACGTCGAGAACGGTTCACCGCTCTATTCACTCGATGCGGTTATGACAGGCAACTATTCCGATGCTGAATTGGTACTCAACTCGGGTTTGAAGCTAAAACTCGAAGCAAATACCCTCGTCGAGCTCGACCTCGAACAAAGCGGACTGAAGCTCAGGCTTTCTGGCGGTGGCATCAAAACGGCCGGCGCGCAGAATGCGCAGACGGTAGTCACGACGACCGACGGCCAGGCGATCAACGTCACGCAGGCAGATGCGAGCATTCGCACGACGGGTAAACAGACCGCGGTAGAAGTCAAAGAAGGCCAGGTGCAGGTTGTCGGCAAAGATGGCCAGACGCAAACTGTCGCCAAAGACGAAGTTCTCGCCGAAGGCAAGAAGGCGCGCATTACGTTGCAGCTCACGGGTATTCTCGAAGACGCCGTCATTCTTGCAGCTGGCAAAACGGGAAAGGTGATGCTGGGCTGCAGCGGCAACGCGCGCACGGCTGAAGTGTCACAGCGCTCTGACATGTCGTCGGCGCGGCAGATTGAACTCGAAAACGGCAAAGCGACCACGACGCTCGCCGCTGGCGATTGGTACACGCGCTGCAAAGGCGAAGGTGGATCTATATCTGCCACGCGCCATTTTCGCGTGGTCGAAGCCGGCAACTACCAGATTGCGCAGAGTGCATCTTACGATGAGAAGCCCGCCATTCGCTTTGAAATCAAACCACCTCGCGGCGTGACCTCGACCCAGATTGAAATTGCCGACAACGCGCAGTTTGTGAACCCCGTCTATGCCGAAACGACGAGCCGTTCTTCGGTGGTCGTGAATGTACCCAAAGACGGACGCTATTACTATCGCCTGCGCCCTGCGTCAGAATCGGGGCGCGTCGATTCGCAGTTGCCGCCCGCGACCGGTTCCGTTGTCGTTCAGCGCAATGAAAAACGAGCCGGGCTGGGCTTTCTCAGTCTCGGCGCGGCTTCGTACTCACGTTCGCAGGTAGAATCGGGTAAAGCGGTCGTTGCCTTTGAAGGCGCCGAGCGGGCGAATTATGAGATTCTGCAGCGCGGCAGTGACAAAGTTTTGCGCTCGGGCGAAACGCAGCGTAGCAGCGTTGAGCTGCCTGCAGACCTCGCAGCGGGTAAATATACGTTGCGGGTGAAATCCTCATCGGGTGAGAAAGCCGAACTACCTTTCGAGGTGCGTGACAAGGTCAGGGTTGAACTCGTCGAGCCTGTCAACAACACGGTCGTTTTTTTGCCGCCGCAGCAAAAAACTGTGGGGCTCGCGATTAAGTGGCGTGGCAGCGCTGAAATTACCTTATACCAGGTTCTTATCGCTGAAGACGCGGCGATGCAGAAAGTGCTGAAGAAACTCAACGTTGAAGATACCGAGTTTCGCTTTACGGGTCTCACCGCGCGTACCTACTTTGTGAAAGTGCTGGCGCTCGAGAATAACCTCGCGCGGGCCGAAAGCGCGGCGCACCAGGTTGTTGTGCAAGACAAGCTGCCCCCGGTTGCAGAGCTCTACCCAAAAGACGACCAAAAGGTGGATATCACCCGTTCTGCGGGCCTCAATCTGAAGTGGCAGCCCGTTACCGGGGCGAGCTCATACGAGGTGAAGGTCTTTCAAAAGCGAAAGGGGGGCCTGGTGCTCGTCGACTCGCGCGTGACGAAAACAACTGCCCTGACCGTTTCTGATCTCAAGAAGCTGAAAGAGGGTGAAATGGTCTGGGAAGTACGCGCGCAGCAGGCCGATCGAACGGGAAAGGTTGTGCAGCAGAGTGAGCCGGTGCGCAACACAGTGAATGTGTCATTTGGCGCGACGCCACCCGCGCCTGAGATTGTACCGACGGTTGAGTAAGAGCCCGCGTGACAGCTCGCGCAAGCTGTCTAAAATGCCGCATCAGCGAGTTGTTGCACGGGCTTGTGCGAGAGCGCATTTTCAAATTTGCCCCCTGTGTAGGCGATTCAAGATTGCCCACGCCGCAGGCCAGCCATGCAAGATATAACATCTGAATCGAACGCGTCTGCCATTCTTGTGCAAGACCGCTCTTCGCTGACGGCACCCAACAGCGCCGACATGGAGATTCTGGCCAAGCTCGACGAGAAGCTGCGCTTCATCGAGCAGAAAAAAGTCAGCGTCAATGACCCCACGTACTATCTCGCACTCGACCACATTTCGGTCGCCAATGCAACGGCGCTCGAAGCGGCGGTGAAAAAAGTTACCGATATGGCAAATGGCGGCAAAAACCGCGTCGCCTATCTGTACCCGATGCTTGTTTCACACCATTCAAAGCCTGCGTTTCAGCTCTTTCTGTTCTACCCTCCCAAAAACAAGGCTGCTGTGCGCGATGCCGGGCCGCTGCGGCGTGCGGCAATGTCGAAGTCTGAGCCGTTAATCCGCTCGTTGCTTGAGGCAAAAAGATCGAAGCCGACCGAGATTGAAGAAGAAGACCCGGGCGCGGCACTCATCAAGCTCGACGGTAAAGCGGCGCGGTTTTATCCCGACTTTTACTCGCTCGAATATGACTTTCGTCGTTTGCTCAAGAAGAGTTACGATAAGCTGCAGATACCCTATATCGAGATACCCGATTTTTTTGTCGACCTGCGCGAGTTCTTTGCACGCAGCGGCGATCTGGTCGATCGCATCGGCGATCGTTACCATATCGTTATCGACCAGCTGATGCTCGACGATTCGGGTAATTACGCACGCGTACCCGAAGTGATCAGGCATTACCGCGTGATCGCCGATGGTCTTGAGAAGTTCGTGCTCAATGTTCTCTATGACAAAGCCAAGAAGGGCGGGGCGGCCCCCTACGTGGCGTCTCTCGAAGAATACCGCAGAAATTACGTCGTGCCTGCCGAGCCCGGCCGTAAGCAGAGTAAAGAAAAGGTCGATGCGCTTCTGCGTGTCGCTGGGTCTTATCCTTTTGATCGTATTCAAGATAAAGAGAACAATGCAATCAGAGAGAAACTGAACGACACGATCAGCTGGCTGAACGTTTTGATCGAGAAAAAAGACAAGCTCGTGAACCGAAAGCAGGCGCAGAGCGTCGACAATCTGCTGCAGAAGATCGAAAGCATGGTGCAGTCGCACACAAAACAAAACCTCGATATATTCCAGATCGATCTGCGGCGCGAAGTCTTGCGTACCGTCAAAGACGAAGCGCAGGCGATGGCGATGGAAAACGAGTTTGAAAAGAAACTCATGAATCGATTCGGCTCTTACAAGGCGATGCAATCAGACGGCTCGGGTATTTGCTATTTTGTCGACCAAAAGTATATGAGTTCGGTACTTGAGAACCTCAGCCGGCAGATGAAGACCGATACCGGTGCAGCCGAACGATACGAAATTGCGATGAGCATGTACGAGCAGCTGGCAAAGCGCAAAGACCCGGCGCTCGACCAGGGGCTGTCTGCTGAAGAGCGCATTAATCTCTCGCAGATGCGGGCGCACAACGTCAATAAACACGCCGAGACGAAGCAGCTCGAACGCAATGCGAATCGCTATAACATTCCACAGGGAGTGCTGGTTTCGCTCATTTCGGCGATACTGTTTGGTGCGGCGATGTTCTATTCGACGCAGCTCTTTTGGCTGGTGTTTCCGCTGACGTTGGTATCGGTAATCGCGTTTTACCGCATCAACTTTCAGTCGAAACCAAAAAAATCGGGCACAGAAACAGATTCAAAATCGGTTTCGACGGCAGAAGAAACGGCCGAAGACAACATGGCGAAGCGCCTGGCCGAGCAGCAGGCAATCGTCAGATCAAAGGTGGCAAGCTACGGCTCAGCGATGGTTTTCCCCTACATGCCGCAGAAACATTCTGAGCGGGTGCTGACCGAGGCCGAATTTCGTGACAAGGTGCGCCTCGCCGCGCCCGAGGTAAAGCGTAACGTGCCTGAAATGGGCGGTCTCGACGGCAAAGCGCTCGAGCAGGCCGTTTATGACGCGTTGCGCGAAGATTCTGTGTGTATTGTCATACCGACTGAAATAGTGAAAAAGTCGATGAACAAGGTACCTCCGGCTATTTATATCAGCTACAAAGATTTTTCTTCAGACCAAACCCGCGCGAAAATTGCCGAAGAATACCGCCAGATATTCAAGCCGAACCTGAAAGAGTTCGAGCAAGAGTTTTACCGGTACCTGATCAATACGCTCGAGGTGAAGTATTACACGTATCTGAAGAAGAACCTGAAGAAATAGTCTATTCGCTAAGGCCGATGGCCTCGAATAGTTCGTCTTTCCAGTTCGCCTCTGCCCCGAGTGCTGTCAGGTTGCCGATGAGGCCCGCAATCGCGCGGTCGATGAACAAGATGTCTCCGGGAAAAGTAATGTCTTTCAACTCGTTGAAGTTTGCCTTGTTATAGTTGATAATCTTTTTGATCGGATCGCGTTCGGTATTAAAACGATAGGGCCGTTCGAGAAACACCGGCGCCAACGCGTCATGAAACAGCTGCACATGCTTAAACGGAACCTCTTCGCCCGACTTCATCATGACCTTCATCGAGGCCGCAACAGCCGTAATTTCACTGAACCTGTCTTGCCGGCAGAGGCTGATAGTCTTCATATAGCCCGCGTGCAGCCAGTCGGGCAATTCTTTGATGCTGCCGAAATCATAGAGAGCGATTTTGCCGTTTTCGAGAAATGCGTAATTGGCAGGGTTTGGGTCTGACTGCAGTTTGCGAAAGACCAGCAGCTGGGCTGCGAGCGCGCGAAAGAGCAGGCGACCCCAGATATTTTTTTCTGCCGCGGTGCGGTGCCTCGCCGATTCAATCGTGATACCCACCAGCAGTTCAGTTGTAAGCACCCGCTGCGAAGACATCTCTTCAACAGGTTTGGGAATACAAAACCTGTCGTCGTTCGCGTAGAATTCACGAAACTCATGAATACGCCGAATCTCACGGCGGTAATCAACCTCTTCGATAAGCCTGGCCTCGATCTCGGCGAACAAATGGTCGAGGTTCGTCGCGAGCATACTTTCGAGAATCAGCTCGAACAATCGCCGCAGGTTCTTCAGATCTGAAAAGATTGCCTGGTCGATTTTCGGGTACTGAATTTTTATTGCGACCTGCCGGCCGTCATGCATTGTCGCGCGGTGTACCTGGCCGATCGAGGCCGCCGCGAGCGGTTTCTCATCAATCTCTTTTATGAGTGTGCGCCAGTGCGGTATGTCGGCGTCGAGCGTTTGCATCATTACCGCGGTCGAAACGGTCGGCGCATTCTGTTGCAGAGACTTCAGCACAAAAGCCAGTTCTTTCGGCAAAATCGCCTCTTGCACTGAAAGCATCTGCCCGATTTTCATTGCGCCGCCCTTGAGGTTGCCGAGGGTCTCGGCTATTTTCTCAGCGTTTTTCACCCACGCGCGGGCCATGCGAAGCTCGCGCGATTCTTCGCCGAGAAAGAGGCCGAGGGTTTTTTCACCAACGAGTGAAAAACCCACCCGGCCGGCCAACGCGCCCATTTTGAGAAACCGGCCAAAGGGCGAAGTCGTCAGCTTTTCTTGTTCAGCCATAGAACTCTACAGAATGCGAGACGAGCTCGCCGCCGGCGTAGTTGAATTTTGCCGAAAAGAATTTCGGTTGGTTGAGCCACTGCAGAAAAATGCGGTCACCTGGCCACAAGGGTAGCTGTAGCACGCGTTCGTTCTCTATCCACACCAGGTCGCCTTCGGCGCAGTCGTCTTTCAATTCACCTTCAAACTCTGAGGATGTATAAAGAAAACAATACCAGTCGTGACCTTTGGCAAATTGCGGAAAAGTCATGACCCCGCGCAGCCTTGGCTTAATTTTCAGGTTGCTCTCTTCAAAGACTTCGCGCATGACACATTCTTCTGGCGATTCTCCGGGCTCGAACTTGCCGCCGAGCCCGTTGTACTTGCCGAGGTGCACGTCGTCGGCCCGCTTATTTCGGTGCATCATGAGTGTCTTGCCGTCTTTTTGTACGTAGCAAAGCGTCGCGAGAATCATGGTGTTGCCCCCGGTTCATAGGTTGCGTTGACGATGCGGTCGGCCAAGCCGTCGAGCAGGCGCTCTTCTGCGGTGTAACGCGATTCAAACAGCGGTTCGCCCGCCGAATAGGTCGTTGCATACCGCACCGTGTGCTGTTCATAGGGTTGAGTATCTTCTTCGCCTTCGCCGCGCGCTCTGATGCGCACCGACGCGACGATCGAAAGGTTGTATGTGAGCGGCGCCGCCGAGCGGTCAAAAACACCAGGCTCTTCAGCGTAGAACAGTATTTTGCCGTACAAGATCAGCTGCGCCGCCTTTTTATCGGGAGTCACAACCACCGAACTCAGGCGCGTGTATGCGACCTGTAGCTTGTCTTTGAGCCGGCCGGTGAGCTGTGGCGAAAACGTTCGGTTGTCGAAGTTTTGAATATAGAGCAGCCGGCGTGCACTGCGAAACTTGCGATATTCGAGGGTCAGGGGTTCTGATTCTGTGTCGCCGAAACCTTTCGAGAGCGTCGCACAGCCAAAAGGCGCGAAACTAAACCCTGTGAGCGTCAACCCAATGCACAGCAGCTGCCGCAGGCCGCTGGCGCCTGTAACGCCGGGCAGCCTCGACAGCCGGGCACGCGTGCTGATCATCGCGCAGCCTGCGGTGTATTGGTGAAATCAGCGAGCGTGCCATACCTTGCAAGGCCTGCCCGGCGCTCTTCTTCGTAGAGCATGATCGCGGCGAGAGCGGCTGCCGTGTCAGAATCGTAACGCGGCGGCTCAAATTCGCTCTGCAGGTAACGCGTGTAATGGCTCACTTCGCCAAAGCGTGGGTCTTTGAGCAGCTGAATGAGCAGTGGAATATTCGTATGAATGCCATTGATCATATACTCTGCAAGCTTCTGGGCCAACAAGTTAATGGCTTCATCGCGTGTGGGCCTGTGCACGATAACTTTTGCGAGCATGTTGTCATATTTGCCCGAGACCTCTGAACCCTGCGAGATACCTGTGTCGATTCGCACTCCCTCGGGTTCGACATAGGTTTCGATTATACCCGTTGATGGCTGGTAAGTGCCGTCGCTTTTTTCTGCGCAGATGCGCGCCTGAATCGCGTGCCCCGTCACGCTGACGCTTGCATATTCAGTTTCGCCACCTGCCGCAATCAGAATCTGCTCGCGCACAAGATCGAGCCCCGTGACCATTTCTGTTACGGTGTGCTCGACCTGCAACCTTGTGTTCATCTCCAGAAAATAGCATTCGTTACGAATCGGGTCGAATAGGTATTCCATCGTGCCGGCATTGCTGTAACCGACATGGTCTGCCAGCCTAACCGCCGATGCATGCAGCTCTGCCCTCACATTCGGCGGCAGGTTCGGTGCGGGCGCCTCTTCGATGATCTTCTGGTTATTTCGCTGCGCACTGCAGTCACGGTCGAACAGAGAGAAATTCTTTTTCGCGGCGTTGCCCAAAACCTGCACCTCAACATGGCGCGCTTTGACGAGGTAACGCTCGACAACGAGTGACTTGCTGTTATAGAGCCTTGCCGCTTCGCGGATCACCTTCTCAAATGCTTCTTGCGCCTCGGCCATATTGTGAATGATTGCCTGCGCCTTGCCGCCACCGCCCGCCGCTGCCTTGAGCACGACCGGGAGGCCAATACGCTCGACCAGTGCAGTTCGCTCTTTTTCGCTCAGTTTCGTCGCATCTTCAATTTCTTCGCCCGGTAAGAGCGGTACGCGCGCTGCCTTGGCTTCGGCGCGCGCGCTGGTTTTTTCGCCCATTCTCTTCATGGCCGCTGATGAGGGCCCGATAAAGATGGTGCCCTGCTTTTCGACTTTGGCGACAAACTCGGCGTTCTCAGATAAGAAGCCATAACCGGGGTGAATCGCATCGACACGGTGCTCGGCCGCAATACGCAATATATCCGCCTGATCGAGAAACCCGTTCGCAAGCCGTGAAGCTACATCAGCCTCGCGCACATAAAGCGAACCGGCGTCTTCGTCTTCGTAAATGGCCACGCAGCGAATACCCATAGTGCGCGCGGTGCGCATGATGCGGCGGGCGATTTCTCCGCGATTGGCGATGAGTAGCGTCTTTATTGTTTTCATCTCAACTGTTCTCGGGCGGCGGGCTTCACTGGTCAGAACTTTTGCACGCTATTGATCGACTGTCTGGTTCAGGAGTCGTTTTGTCTGTTCAAGTCGTTTTCGCATTCTCAGCAGAGAGACTTTCGAGTAGATCGCATCTTGCGGAAAGTTCAGCATCGCCTCATACTGGCGGGCGGCGGTCTGGTAATCTTGCGAAAAAAAGGCCGATTCTCCGTAATAGAAGTGCAGCTCTTTCTTGTAGCTCTTTTTGGTGTCTACCGTGCGAAACCAGAGTGTCGCATCGTAATGTTTTTTCATTGTGTAGGCGACCTTGCCCATACCGATGAGCGCATCGTTGAAGCCCGAGTCTTGTTTCAGGCAATGCTTAAATGCATTGAGTGCTTCGACTGTGCGCTTTTGTTCGAGCAGTGAGTCGCCCAGCGCCACGAGCGCGTCGAGACTGTAGATGTCGTATTTATACGCACGCAAGAAATTATAGTCTGCCGCATCGCGGCGCGCGGCGAGCTCATAACTTTTGCCGAGATAATAATAGTTTTTGCTGTACTGCGGCACCAGCTGTGTGCACTTCTCAAATTCAGCGATCGCCTCGCGGTGCTGCTTGAAATAGAGATAAACCCTGCCGAGGTTGAAGCGACCGGGAAAAAACTGCGGCTCTGACTGGCGCAATTCTTCGAAGATTTCGCGTGCCCTGTCCATGTCGTTCGCCATAACGAAGGCGAGACCTTCGCTGTTTTTCGAGGTCGCGAGATCGTTCGCACCCTCGGCCCAGAGAAACTCGCCCCGGTTTGTAATGCGCGGGCGTTTGACTTCTGTGCTTGCCCTGGCAGGGTCGCTCTTGCGCAGATCGTCTGCTGTAATTCTATCGGGAAATTTGCGCGTGCTTTCATCGATAATCACCCAGCCCATGTCGAAATCGAGCTGCGTGGGCTTGAAACTCGACAGAAATTCGGGGGTAATGCGCGGGTGAAATAACTTAAGGTCTGCCTGAACCTTGTCTTTTTTACGAACCGGACTGCCGCTGTAGATTTCGCTGACCGCAGACAGCTGGGTTGCTGCGGCAAAGAGCATACAGGCGGTCGCGCGCTTCACACGGCGAAGGTTTCGCCGCGTTTGTCGGCGTAAAGCTTGTCGCGCCACTCAATGAGGTCGGCGAATTCAGTTGCCAGGTCATTCTGTGAAAAAGTCTCACGCATCGCCGGCTTCAGCGGAATGTACTTGTCGCTTACCGGGCGCACAAACTGCAGCGTCGCAGCAGCTGTAATGTCTGCATACGTGAAGTGGTCGTAGAGGTAGGGTTTACCCGCGAGGCCTTTGCGCACCTGGTTCAGCACCTCGCGCACTTTCTTCTTTTCTTCAGCGATGATGGCGTGCCTGAAATCGTACTTCATGCCGAGGTATGCGACCCCGAGGTCAGCGAGGGGTGTCAGAACATTCTTCGCAAACTCGGGAATCAGATCGGGCAGGTTCTCGCGTTTGGCATCTTCGTTATGCGCGGTCGCATCGGTTGCGATAATGCGGTTTGATTTGCGCGCGATATCGCAGAGGTCATGCCAGCCACGAATTTCGTCTACCATATCGAGGGGAATCAGCTTTTCGCGATGTCCCTCGCGGTCAGCATACGCGACAATCGCCCACGAATCTTCGTACACACGGCCATTGGCAACCAGCAGCGGCGCGCTGACGTTGCCCGTGAGCTTGCCGGCTGCCAGGCGCAGCAGCGGAGTTGTAATCATCGGAATGTGCTCGGTGTATTGGTAACGAATCACGTGGTGGTCAAGCGCCCAGCGCGCCTGAACAGTCCACATCGAATATGAGATGCCAAACAGACGATTGTTCATAAGGCGCACTGACCCTGTGAAAGCCGCCGTAAAGTAGAATGAGGATTCAGATCAGCGAGATTTCTTTTTTTCTGCCTTTGCAGCCTTTTTCTCTTTAGCCGTCTTGGCTGGTTTCTTCTTGATATCTTTTTTCTGGTTGTTGTCTTTTGCCATATTGGTCTCTCTCGTCACGAACTAATGTGCTGAGCACCTGACAACTCTATCGTTGTGTTGTCTGTCGCGCAGCCCCGCTCAATTCAACTCAATCGATTTGCAAATGTCGGCAAAGCTGGCAACCGGTCGCCGAATACCTGCAAGACGTCCGATGCTTTCATAAACTTCGGCCACGGTTTTGCCGTGTGCGCGCAGGTATTGCAGAGAGGTATCTCCGGCTGATTTTGAAAGTTTTGTACCCTGAGGACTCAACAGTAACCTATGGTGATAGAAGGTAATCTGCGAGAAGGCTGGCCGCTGCAGGCATGCGGCGAGATAGAGCTGCGCGACAGTCGAGGCCAGCAAGTCGTCGCCGCGCACGACCAGGTCGACACCAAAGTGCAGGTCATCGACGAGCGAGCAGATCTGGTAAGCGGGGTAACCGTCTTTTCTGCGCACGACAAAGTCGCGCATGTCGTCGGCAAGATAAACGCTCTGTTCGGCCTTACCGGGCGATTTCATCGTGAGCGCATGGGCATTGGCGGTGTTGAGTCGCCAGCTGCAGCCGGGCTCGTCGAGAGCAATCGATTCGTGCTTACAGTCTCGGGCACAGCCCCTCGCTGCCTCGCTGCGCGAACACCGGCACGCATAGACATGTCCTTGGGCGGCGAGTTCTTTGATTGCGGCCTCGTACAGGGGCAAGCGAAGCCGCTGCGAATAGAGCTCTTCAAATTCTACCGCGTCTCTCGGGCCTTCATCGATCTGAATTTCGAGAAAACTAAGGCATGCGAAGATATCGGCGATGAACTCAGGCCTTGCGCGGACTCTATCCATGTCGTCGATGCGCAGCAGAAGTCTCGCCCCGACCCGCTTTGCGATCGCCGCGGTCATGGCAAATGCATACGCATTGCCGAGATGCAGGTATCCACTCGGCGTGGGGGCGATGCGCGTTCGGGCAAAATTCAATGCTCACCCCTCAGAGATAACGAGGCGTGCCTTTTCGGGCGCAACACCGACACTCGCGATCGCCCCCGAATTGAATTGCAAGAAGTCCCGTTCGACTCCGTCGCTGAAGATAACGCCGGCGGTTGGCATGCGCGATTCAACCGTCAAGGGTCTGGCTTCACCGATCATGCCCCAGACGATATTGGCCTGTGATTGCCGGCTCGCAAAGGGTTCCCGCACGGCGAAAATAAGTTCGTTCGAGCTCCAACCGAGATTCTGGTAGCGTTCGACTGTGGCGCCGGCGGCGAAACCCCGTACCATGTTGAGTACAGACGACATCCACCCTGTTTTGCCGGCACCTGTCGCCACGAGAATGCCCGATGACGATTGTTCTTCTTTCTGGTTCTCGTGTTGAATAATGTAGCGCGCCGAGATGTGCGATGACGGCCCGATAAAAAAGTCATTGAATGCCAAAAGTCTTTGGCCGTCGTTCAGCTTCAACTCTGCCATGGTGATTTCTGCAAATTGGTTCTTGCCCGCAAGGCAGGCATCGACCTGGCGTGCGGTCTGCGAGACCTGGGTCTTGAGCAGCACACCGTCGTATTGGGTCGGGTCGGGGTTAACGCCGATGATCGGCTGGCCTTTCGCGTACTTGGCGGTATTCGCGACAAGGCCGTCTTGACCGATGGTGATAATCAGGTGGTTTTCGGCGAACAGAAAAGAAGGCAGATAGCTGCGGTCGATGATCTTGTACTTCAGCCGGCCTGAGAGTTGGGCTATCAGAGATTCGAGACTTTGGTAAAACCGATCGTGCTCGGCGTCGATATCGCTGATGGTGCCGCCAGAGCGTTCGACATAAAATTTTGCCTGTGCGTGCGTCTGAAACTTGTCTTGCAGCAGCTCGCGCCGTGTTTTGCTTCTGACAATGATCGCAAAATCAAACACGCTAAGAGCGCATCTCAAAACCCTCGTCTCGCGACAAGCCGCGTTCGGCTTCGAACTTGTCGCAAGCCACGCGATGGCGGTTTTTAGCTGCGCTTTAAGTGTTCGGTTTAGTCAGCGAATCGAGCAGCTCAGGTGTAATATTCAGCGTACCGATCTTCTCTGCGTTCTCGGCGAGCAGCCTGAAGGCCATGGCAATCTGTGAGTTCGAATTGAATTCTTTGCCGATTGCAGCCAGGGTTTTCCAGTCCATGTTGCGGTATGGCTTCAGCAGAGTTTCTATGGTATAACCCTGGGCGTCGGCTTCTTTGCGCGTGTTCTGTACGCGGGTTTCGACGAGTTTCTGCCTCTCGGTTTCGATTGCGATATCTGCCCTGATCTTCATCTCGCGCAGTTTCTTGTTGTTTTCTGCGGTGAGAATTTCAGTCTCCATCTTCTTTTCGACGATCTGTTTCTTTTTCTCTTCGACAGCGATTTCGGTGTTGAGTTCTGATTCTTTAATCTTACGCTCTTCGACGACTGCGAAGTTGCGCCGCGTATAGATTGCCTGGTCAGCATTCTGCTGAATACCTTCGCGCGTTTCAGCCTCGAGTGCGCGTTCCATTTCTGGCGTGCCGCGCACTGCGAGCACGTTCACCGCGAGCACTTCGAGACCAAGGGCGTTGACTGCGACCGAACCTTTGAGGCCTGCAAATATCTTTTCTTCGATCGCTTTGGCCGCCCGCAGCGTATCTTTGAGCGGCATTGCATGCACGAGGGCTGCGGTTGCGGTCTGCGCTTCGTTGCTGATGCGTTGCGTCAGTTTTTCACTTTCGTCTTTCTTATAGCTGCCGGCCGCATCGACGGTGAAGTCGAGCACTTCGGCGAGCTTTTTTGCATCGCTCACACGGTATGAAATCTGTCCCTGAATGGAAACAGTCTGGTAGTCGAGCGTCGTCTCGTTAAAGATGAAAGGCACGTCGTTGCTGCCCAGCGGTATCGCTGCAATAGAGCTCGAAGGTTCGTAATAATAGAAGGCGAGGCCGCGTCCCTCACGGGCAACGCGGCCTTTCTTGTAATGGATGACATACGTCATCGCGTCGAATTTGATGAAGCGTATGCCGAGCATTTTAGAGGTATACGAAGGCAATAATCGCAAGCACGGGCACAAGAATCAGCGTCGTGTATGCCATATAGCCAAAGAAAGATGGCATCTTGATCTTGGCTTCTTCGCACATTGCCTTCACCATAAAGTTGGGAGCGTTACCGATGTACGTATTCGCGCCGAAGAATACTGCACCAATTGAAATCGCCACGAGAATCGTTTCTGCGATCGGGCCCGTCGATGCCTGCACAACAGAGCCCGCTGCTGCGCCCATCGAGGCGGTCAACCCCTGGCCTAGCGCAAAGAATGTTGCATACGAAGGTGCGTTGTCGAGAAACGAGCTAAGGCCACCGGTGATCCAGTAGAACTGCCACGGTTGTGTGATGCCGGTTTCTGCGCCGCGCGCTTTCAATATGCACAGCGCGGGAATCATGGTTATGAATATACCAATAAAGAGCGCCGCGACTTCAACAATGGGGCCAAAGCCGAAATGGTTCTTGTCCCGGGGGGTGATGGGGTGGTAGTGCGAAAGCGATTTTACATGCGCTTCGGTCGGGCCCTCGGCAGCGATGCGTGCGAGCACTGTCTCTTCATGCTCTTTGCGTTTGCGCGTGCGGTTGGTGTAGTCGATGACGAATGAAAGCAGCGCCAGACCGACCATGACAGGTTGCTGCAACCAACCCATCGCAAGAACGCCGTGTTCGGTCTTGTAATCCTTCAAGAACACGACGGCCATGAGCACGCCGAATATCAGAACAAAGTTAAAGGCCCCCGTGACGCGCAACCGGCTTTGGTTCTGGTTATCTTTCGCGATATCGGTCTTCGATTCAAATTTGTACGCAAAGTTATCCCAGATAAAAAAGACGAGCAGCAGAGCAGAAACCGCAGTCAGCCAGATCGGCCAGAGATGAATAAGGGTCCAGAAGAACGGCACGCCGTAGAGGTAACCCATGAAAAGAGGGGGATCTCCCACTGGTAGCAGAGTACCGCCGACGTTCGAGACAATCAGAATAAAGAAGACGAATATATGCGTCGTGCGGCGGCGCTCTTTATTCGTGCGAATCAGCGGACGAATGAGCAAAACCGACGCACCCGTTGTGCCAATGATACTCGCGAGCACAGCACCAATGCCGAGAATGAGCGTATTCGTCAGGGGCGTTGCCTTCAGGTCTCCCTCGACAAAAATACCACCCGAAATTGTGAAGAGTGCAATGAGCAGCGTGATGAACGCATAATACTCTTTTAGCGATTCGACAATAACCTCGATGCCAAGGTGGCCTAGCGTCACGAGGTATGCGCCCATAATGAGCGCCAAGAGCACGCTGATGACGGCCTTGACGAGATTCGATTCCCAAAGGTGGGGTATTACCAGGGGCAGCACGGCGATCGCTAAGAGAATGATCACGAATGGAATTATCGTATAGATCGACAGTTGCTTGCCGAGTTCTTTCTGGGGGTCTACCGCGTGTGCGCCTGCGGGCGAGTGGCCCGCAGCAGAAGTTTCAGCGCCCGCCTTGGCCGTGGCAGCATCGTCTGCTGCGAGCGTATGGGTGGCCAATGTGCCCACGAGGCAAATAGCCGCCAGAGTTGTGAAAAGCTTTTTCATTTTTCCGCCTTAGTGATTATTTTTGAATAACGTTGAAGGTGACGCGCCGGTTCAGCGCGCGGCCCGGTACGGTTTTATTGTCGCCCGCCGGTTCAGTATCGGCGACACCCCGCGTTTCGAGCCGGTCGGCCGCAATGCCGCGGGCGACGAGCGCCTCTTTCACGAGGTTTGCGCGCTTCTCTGAAATCAGCTGGTTGAGCGATTTGGGCCCAAGCGAACAGGTATGGCCGGTGATGCGCAGATGGCTGTTTTCAGACTTCATCTTTTCAGCAAGTTCATCGAGCGCCTTCAGCGTCTCAGGTGTCAGCTCAGTCTTTTCGGCAACGAAGCCGAGCCGCACTTTCTCTACATAATCTTTGAATGCCGGTGTCGGCGCGCTGGGGGTTGCCGCAGCAGGTTGAGGTGCAGCTTCAGCGGGTACAGGTGTTGCTGCGGGTGCAGGGGCCGGCGTTGTCGAAGGCTCAGATGTTACGGGTGGGTTGTTTTCCGTTTTTGCACAACCGCTCTTATAGGCGATAAAGTAGAAGATCACGGCTGCGGCAATCAGCAGCAGCAGGCCGAGCAGAATCTGCATGATCGCAGAAGACTTCTTGCCCCCCGAGACAGCAGGGGCCGCACTTTGGGGTTCGCTTGTCGATTGGGCGGTAGGCGCAACAGCTATCGGTGCAGCTTCTGCAGATTTTTTGGCGGATGGTTTGGGGGCCTTCGCGGCTTTTGTTTTTTTACCTGCACTCTTGTTCGCAGCCCATTTGCGAATTTCACTGCGAAAAAACTCATCGCCCTCTTTGGTAAACTTGTAGTGCTTACGAATGTATTCCATCGTCAGCTTCTCGGTCGCTGAATAGTTGTTGGCATCTTTCACCACGCGCAGCAGGTTCTTGGCATCGGCGATAGAGATGCGGCCATCGCCGCGACCGCTCGTGAGGCCCTCTGCGAGTTCGAGCATGCGCCGGTCATATTTCTTGCCTTTGATAACAGTGTAATAGCTGTCGCCAGCTTGTGACGAATTTGATCGGGTCATGAGTGATGACTTTTTTTTCGCGGGGTTTGTCAATAGTTTTAGAGTCAGTTTTTCGTAGTGAGGATCTACCCTGTGCTACCGTCTGTTTTCCCGGTAGAGTCTCTGCACATACTTGCCGGCAGTGGTATTTCTGTAGCCTTCAATTACCGCCGGTAACGTGCTGCCGGGTTTCACCGAGTTCAGGTCGGGCAGCCTTGCACCGTACTCACTGGGAAGAATGACCGGTGCTGCGAGTGCAGCAAAGGTGATGTCGGCCGCAGAAATCTTCTCGCCGCACAAAAAAGGTCTGCCATCTTGCAGAAGTTTGTCGACATAGGCAAACTCGGCCTCGAAAACAAGACGTGAGCGCTCCGCCTCGTCGTGGTAGATCGCCATCTCGGCGATCATGCCTGCCTTGAGCATGGGCGCTGCGAGAGGCAGCATACGTTTCTGCCACGCTGGCACGACATCTTGTGAGAAGATTTCAGCGAGCGAGAGCTCGTTGTCGAACAGATGGCGGTAGATGAAGCGGCGGGTGTGCGGGCCGATGCTCGCGTCGAAGCGCTCTTCGAGCACCAGTGCTTCGGGGTGCGCATAAAGCCAGGTTTGTCGATACCGCGCTGCCAGGTGCTGCAAAATCGCGGTCGAATCGGGTATAACTTCGCCGTCGTCGATCAAGACCGGGGTCGCCCGGTGCCGGCCACCAGTATGCCAAAGCGTTACCGCGGCGTGTAAACCGGGAATATAGCTTTCTTCGGTAAAGGGTAACCCGGCCAATTGGAGCGCCCATTTGACCTTTTCGACGTAATGGCTGATCGATATGGAAATGAGACGCATGGTACAGGGACGTACCGAGGTTTGCGTCGCGGCCGGCATGCGTTTTTGGGACTGCGCGGCAGGTCGCAAAACGACGAATTTCAGGAAAAGTTCCGCGATTTTCGAAGCGAAAATCGCTCTATGAACGGGCCAAGGCCCGCTTTTCCCGAATTTCGTCGTTTTGCTATAGCTCTAAAATTTCGAATACGGCGACCTGCCGCGCAGCCCTTTTTTGTTGTCGTAAAGTCTGCCCCTGCCGCGTCGTCTGTAATATAGGAACAAAAGGGCGACCTGTCAGGCCTGCCGCAACCGCTGGGTTTGCGGGGTCGGGGCTGAGTGTTGTCCGGGGTAAAGGTACTCGTGCAGACGAATAAAAAGAGAAAAAGTCTCGAGAAGCTGTCACCTGCAGACTATTCAAAGCTGCTGGCGCTCTATCTCGACGAGAAAAAGCAAAAGCAGGCCCTGAAAATGGCTGCAGACAATATTTCAGCGCTCGAGATGCTGGTGCAGTTTGAAACCATGGTGGCGATGAATAAACGCCTCGAAATCGGTTCTGTGCCTGCCGACTATAAATTGCCCGTTTACCAGATTGTCGAAATAGCCGAGAAGTTCTTTCACGTTGAAGATCCTAAACTAATCGAAACCGAGCTCAAGGGAAACAAGATCTGGCAAACAATCAAGGCAAGCGCTGCCGATTTTGGTCTCTTTCAAGACACGCTGGCGTTTCTCTTCACCTGGGGCGACCGGCCCATGATACCGACGCCTGCATACTTGAAACAGATTGTCATGAATCGCATATATATGCCGCGGCACCGGCAGAAGAAGAGTCGACAATTGTTATTCGGCTCAAAGACGGTCTTCGCCTTATCGCGGGCCATATTCGTGATCTCTATAACCTCAGCAACAGCGACGAAATGGTTGCGGTGCGTTCATCGGGCGATGGTGCAATCGCCGCGAACGCGCCGGCGACGGGTGCGCTGCAGTTCATGACGACTGAACCCAAACAAGGTGATCTGTTCTACCAGGTCGTGAAAGACGGTAACGATACCGTGATGCTGACGGTTAAACTGCAGAATTACCGCCCCAGGCCGAAATTCATCAATCTGCGCCGGCAGGGGCGACTGTTGCAGTCGATTCCGCTGCGCGACGACTTCGCCTGGTTTTCTCAGCTGGCGGTCGGCAAGTACGAGATCGAGCTGCAGAACGCAGGCACGACCTCGGGCAAACGCATCGATATTCATATCGTTTGATAAATATTCGTGTTTGCGCACTGTGTGCGCAAACACGAATCAGCCATGTCTAAAAAACGTCCGTTACTGATCGTTGAGAGCGACGCCGGCTATTTGCAAACGCTGCAACGCCAGCTGGCAGACGAACCCTATGCCCTCACGGCAACAACGAGCGCAGACGACGCGCTTTCGGCCTTCGCAAAAATTCAGCATGAAGTCGTGCTTCTCGGTGCCAATCTCGCCGGCGACCTCACGGCGCTGCAGGTCTGCCAGCGTCTCTTTGAAGGTGATATTGCCCCGATCGTGCTGATGCTGGTCGGCACCGACAAAGCAGAGCTTATTATCGAAGCGCACCGTATCGGTGTTATTGATTTTATCGTGCCAGGTATCGATGCAGCCGAATTTATTCAGGTGGTTGAACGCGCATTCGCCCGGGCTGAGGCCGAGGCAGTCGGTCGGGCAGCAGAGCGCGACCGTCGCCGCCATATCGAAAAGCAGCTCGCCAGCCGCCGCGTCGCTGAACAGTTGCTCAGGCGGCAAAACGACAAATTTGCCCGCGCGCTCTTTGGCAACATTCACACGTCATTTACCCAGGGCCGCGGTATCGGTTCTCTCACCACCCTGCTGGCGATGCTCGCCGGCTCGCCCACGACGCCCGACGGGCAGAACTATCTCATACCCAAAGAAATTCTCGATCTGATCTTCAGCAACCAGAGCGCCGTCGGTGACATGATCGACATGTTTTCTGAGCTGCAGCTGCTCGTTTCACAAGATTTCGTGCTGCACGACGTCACGGTAGGCGAGCTGCATGCGATCGCCCGCAACCTGGTCTATGAGCTAAAGCCGCAGATCGACATACGCGGCCACTCAGTGGTTCTCAATGATATTCCTGCGCGGCAGGCGGGCGGCAAACTCAAAGTCAATTGGGAGTTCATGCGCAAGGCGCTTAAAGAACTCGTTTTGAATGCGCTCAAGTTTTCACCCGTCGGCTCGACTGTGATGATTCTCACCGAACACCTGCAGACGCGTGTGCTCGTGACAGTCTGTAATCTGCCAGAGGGTAATGGCGCCGACGGTGTCATGGGAATTCCCGAAGAGCAGCGGGCCCTGATTTTTGAGCCTTTCTTCAGGGTTTCACGTGTCGTGCACGAACAGTACAGCACCCTTGAATATGGCCTTGGACTCACTTTTGTCGAGAAAATCGTGCAGATGCACCATGGTAATATTCGCTGCACCACGCTCAATGATTTTGAAAGGCAAGACATGGCCGGTACCGAAATGATCGCCATGGAAATAGAGTTGCCAATCTGACTTTTTAACCGGGGCTTCGCTATGGCCCTGAAGAAATCGAGCAAGAAGCCGACCAAAAAGACCGCGACAAAAACCAAGGCAAAACCCAACAAAAAGAAATTACTGCAGCCGAAAGCGGCCTCGACGCCGATTGCGCGCCTGAAACAGGGCGACCCGACTTCTGAGGCAGAACTGAGTGCGCTTTTTGAAGTCGCGAGCGCCGACAATTCGCGCAAAGCGCAGGTGCAGCTCGCCGAAGTCGAACACGATGCCGGTGATGAGCCGCGGCCGAAAAGAAAAATCTGGCGTTACGTCGCGGCTGTACTCGTCGTATCTTTGCTCGTAGGTTATGGCTGGCTGCGCTTTCGCCTCAAGCAGAGCCTTATACCCGAAGAGGGCTCAGTCACCGTCGCCGCGATTTCTGCAGATATCGAAATTCGCCGCGATGCTTATGGGGTGCCGTTCATCAAAGCGCAGAATCTCGATGACATGGCGTTCGGCGCGGGCTTTGCCATGGTGGCCGATCGCGACTTTCAGATCGAGTTCTTGCGGCGTATGGCGTATGGCCGGCTCTCAGAGGTTTTGGGTAACGATACCCTCGGCGTCGACATCTACATGCGTTCGCTGGGCTTCGCCGGGCTGGCACAGAAAAATTATGCCAACCTGTCGCCCAAAATGCAGAAGATGCTGGCGTCATATGCCGCGGGGGTGAATGCTGCGCGCGCTGCATACCCCAAAACGCAGTTTGAATACCTGCTGCTCGGCCTCGATCGTCTTGAATGGAAAGCCGAAGACTCGCTCGCGCTCTACCAGCTGTTCTCATTCTTGCTCGCCACCAACCACATAGAAGAGGTCGCTTTTCTCAAATTCGCTGCCCACCTCGGTCTCGAAAAGGCCGCGTGGCTTTTTCCCATCTATGCCGATGCTGAGCTGCCATTTGAAGAGGCTGCACAGCTAAAAGATGTCGACTTCAAGAAGATCAGTGCGAGTGAACCTGTGCTGAAAGCAGAAATCGAGAAGGCAGGTTCACTGTGGCAGGCGCTGACGCCGTCGGTGCCCGCTTCGAATAACTGGGTAGTTGCACCCTCGCGCACGAAAGAAGGCAAGTCGCTGCTCGCGAATGACACGCACCTGCAGCTGACAATACCGGCGATGTGGTACATGATGAACCTTGAATGCCCTGAATACCGTGCTGCCGGTGTGGCGCTGCCGGGCACACCCATTGTCGCGCTTGGCACGAATGGAACGATTGCCTGGGGCGCGACGATGGTGATGGCCGACAACCAGGATATTTTTCTCGAGCAGCTGCGCGAAGAGAATGGTACCACGCAATACCTGTTCAAAGGCAAATGGGAAAATGCAATCGTCAGCGAAGAGCAGATTGGTTTGCGCGGCGGCAAGACCCATGCCTTCAAGAAGATCAAGACCCGACATGGTGTGCTGCTCAACGAAGCATTTCTGCATCCTTTTCCCGATAAGCACCTGGCGCTGAATCTGCGCAGCGAGTATGGCCTTGCCTACCGTACCAGCGTTGGCGCGCGCGAAACCACTCTCGAAGGTATTTTTTCCATGGCAGCGGCGCGTGACATGAAAGCGGCGCGCAAGGCCCTCGACCAGGTGACCGGCATCTATCTCAATGTTGTTTATGCGGATGCAAAAAATATCGGCTGGGTTGCGACCGGCAGGTACCCGGCGCGTGAGGGTGCTTCGGGGCTGTTGCCCCGCATCGGCTGGACAGGCGAGAACGAATGGAATGGCTTTTTCGCTCCATCAGAAAACCCTTCGGCTCTGAACCCCAAAGACGGTTATATCGCCACAGGCAACGACCGCATTTGGAACGACGAAACCGAATTGTGGGTGTCGTCGTCGTGGTATGGTTCAGACCGGGCGGGGCGCGCCAAAGAATTGCTCGCAGGCAGCAAGACTCACACAGCCAGCGACATGGCGAAGTTTCAGGCAGACGTCGAGTCACCGACTGCGCGGTCGTTTGCGGTACTTTTGCAATCCTCACCTTTCGCTGTCGACGTAGCAGCGGCGATCGACCAGTTACCTGCGTCTGAAAATATTCGCGCCAAAGAGGCATTGGGTATTCTGAAAGACTTTCGCGGCGACCTGAGCAAAGAGTCGGCGTCGGCGGCGGTTTACCAGAACTTTGTTTCGGCGATGACCGTGCTGACCTTCGCCGATGAACTCGGTGGCAAAGGTTCACCGCTGTGGGAGAACTTTCAGGCAATTAACAAGCGCTCTTACAATGCCGTGCAAGATCACCTGCTCGCGCGCGCCGACAGCCCATTCTGGGACAACGTTACCACACCGGACAAAGAAACCAAGGCGATGATCTTTGCGGCTGCGCTCGCAGAAGCTATCACCCAGTCAGAAAAGCAGATGGGTGATAACCGCGGCGATTGGGCGTGGGGTAAGATTCACCAGTACCGCTGGCAGCACCAGTTTGCAAAGAAAGCGCCGGTGCTCGGGCCATACCTCAATCGCGGGCCGGTGGGCACAGGCGGTGATTTACACACGCTCAACCAGGCGGGCAACCTGTGGGGCGACACACATGACGTTTGGCTGATACCTGCGATGCGCTTCATCGTCGACTTTTCGGCAGATGAACCGGCGCAGCTGATGCTGCATATGGGTACATCGGGCAATGCGGAGTCGAAACACTATGATGATATGATACCGCACTTCACGGGAGTTACAAACCTGCCGTTGTCAATGAAGCCCGCGAACGTTGACGCGCAGTACACTAAGAAGTTCTTGCTGAAGAAACAATAATCGTGAAGCCCCTGAGGCCCATATTTCGCCGCTCAGCGAGCAAAGACGAGCTCGAACGCGAGGCAGCGAAGCTGCGCAACCGCGACTGGGTTGAAATTCTGCGCGTTGTGCACCCGTCGCAGGCGCAGAAAGTCGAACAGGAGTATCTGCTGTCGCGCCTGCGAGAAGACTGGGGGCGACTCGTGAGCACGTTGCTGGCGCAGCACTCGCTGCCCGAAAAATTCGAAGGCAGAAGCCTGCTTGTGCATTGCGACCACAATACGTTTGCGAATGAGCTGGCGATGATTGCGGGTTCCGTAGAAAAACAGATTTTCGAGCTCTACGGCATCAGCACGCGCATCAAAGCCAGAGCGACGCAGAAGATTTACTGGCCCGAGTTGCCGGCGACAAAGGCGGCTGAAACTGAGGCTGCAGCGGTGCCGAAAAGAGCCACAAATAACCCGGCTCTCGATACGCTGATTGCCGACCTGGAATCTTTGCGCTGACCCCCACCCTTGGGGGCTGTGCGGCAGTTCGCCGCAATTGAAATCTCAGCATTGTAGCAAAACGACCAAATTCAGGAAAAGCGGGCCCAGGCCCGTTCATAGAGCGAATTTCGCGGCGAAAATCGCGGAACTTTTCCTGAATTTGGTCGTTTTGCGACCTGCCGCGCAGCCCAATTTTAGCATTGCAGCACCACCATTCTATACCGTTGTGGATTTCATGCGTTTAACCAACTGCGCGCCATTGATTGCCATCGCGCTTTTTGCCTGCAGCAAACCGCCGCTGGCGCCTGCTGCTGTACGCGAAGCATTGCCCCCGGCATTCGAGACAACCGCGCGCACCACAGTCTACCCGGGCGCCGACTGGGAAGAGTTGTCGCCTGAAAAAGCCGGTATCAACCGCGAGAAGCTGAAGAATCTTGAACAGTTCTTGTTCACCAACACAGCGACCGAGGCAGAACGCAAGGGAATCCGCACCGACGGCGTGGTTATCATTCGCGGCGGCAAAGTTGTGTTCGAGCGCTATGCGCGCGAGTTTCACCGCAACCGCAAACACCTGATTTGGTCTGTGACAAAAAGTTTTGCCAACACGCTCGTCGGCATGGCGGTTGCCGATAACAAGCTCAAGGTTAGCGATTCGGCTTCGTTGTATTACCAGCCGCTGGCTTCGGGTAGCAAGACAGACATACAGATCGACCACCTGCTGCGCATGAGTTCGGGGCTCTACTGGTCTGAGGGGTATGAAAGTTCTCCGCTCAAATCTTCGGTAATCGCGATGCTCTATACAAGAGGGCGCAACGACATGGCCGCGTTCGCAGCTTCGCAAGATCTGGCGCACCCACCCGGTACGCACTGGTATTATTCGAGCGGCACGACGAATATTCTCATGGCGATGCTCAAGAACGTCTATCAGGAAAAATACGAAGACCTGATCTTCAACCGCCTGTTCAAGACGATCGGCATGCGATTCACGACATTCGAGCGCGACGGCGCCGCTACACCGGTCGGCTCTTCGTACCTGTACACAACGGCGCGCGACCTCGCCCGCTTCGGTTATCTCTATCTTCACGACGGCGTCTGGCAAGGTAAGAGACTGCTGCCCGAAAAATGGGTACGCTACACGACGTCGATGGCGCCTGCCTATTACACGACGCAGCTGAACCCCGAAGATGCAAAAGATAATCCCGGGGCACAATGGTACATTAACGTGGGTATTCCCGAACGCGGGCAAAAGCCACCCTGGCCCGACGCACCGGCCGACACGTTTGCCGCGCTCGGTCCCTGGGGGCAGTCGCTTTACATTATACCTTCGCTCGATCTGATTGCGGTGAGACTCGGCGATGACCGCGATGGCAGCTTCGATAAGAACCGCTATTTGGGTCTTTTGAAAAACATTCTGGAGAAAGCACCATGAGTCACGGACGAAACGAGGGCGACCGCGCCACGGATAGCAGAAGGCCGTCGATGATGCGCAAAATTTTGAAACGGGCGCTTCAACTCGTCGGTGTTGTTGTTCTCGCGGCCGTGGTCTTTCTGCTGGTCAACTTCAGGCATACGGCCGCTTTCCCGAGTATTATATCGTCGTTCTACAGCAAAGAATTCTGCTCTTGCTATTTTGTGACAGAAGGCACGGTCGAACAATGCCATAACTTTGCACGCCAGTGGGTGCCGACTCAGAGTTTTGAGCTCGATAAAGAAAAGCGTACCGTGACCGTCAAAGGCCTCTTCGTCACCACGACAGCCCGCTACACGGGCGACCGATATGGTTGCGTTCTCGATTCATGGCAATAGACAGTAACGCATTTTCGGGATCGCGCAGCAATCCCGAAAATGTGCATATCATCGGCGCCGGTGGCGTCGGCATGAGCGGGTTGGCAATGCTGCTTGCGCGCACCGGTGCGGCCGTCACGGCGTCAGATCTGAATGATTCCCCATATCTGCGTAAGCTGTCCGAAAAAGGAATTGCCACATGGGTTGGTTCAAGTCCCGAAAAAATAAAGCCCGGTTCTCAGGTATTCTATTCGACTGCGGTAAAACCCGAAGACCCTGAGCGCGCTTATGCCGAAGCGCATGGGTTCGCCTGCGCTTCTCGCCATGCATTGTTACAGTTGATTACCCAAAACTATTTCACGATTGCCGTCGCGGGTTGCCACGGCAAGACCACGACCAGCGCGTGGGTCGCGCGTTTGCTCGAGAGCGCCGGCTTCGACCCGACTGCCCTGATCGGCGGCACAGTACCCGAGTGGAGCTCAAACTACCGTGAGGGCAAGGGCACATATCGGGGCAAACCGCTGCTCGTCATCGAAGCCGACGAATCTGACCGCAGCTTTCTCAGCATCGACACCGACGTGGCACTGGTGACAAATATTGACCTCGACCACACCGACGTCCATTCGAGTCTTGAAAGCCTCAGGGCTGAATTTCGCGAGTTCTTGAGCGGCGCGCTGTCGCGCGGCGGCTGGGCGCACGTTTCAAAAGAGTGCGATGCTGAGTTTGTGAGTTTGCTGCAAGAGCGCGAGCGCAATATATTCACGCAAACACAGGTTGATACCGCCTTGCGCACTGTCGTGTACGGGCAGCAGGCGTTGCAGGTTGGCCTCGCCGGAGTGCACAACCTCATGAATGCTTCTCTGGTCGTTCAGCTGGCACGTGCACTGAACATAGGCGACGCGGTGCTTGCGCCGATGCTGCGAAACTTCGGCGGTGTCAACAGGCGCATGCAGAAGCTGGCTGAATTTGCTGAGTTGATGCTGACGGTCATCGACGACTATGCGCACCACCCGCATGAGGTGCAGGCAACGCTCGCGGCTCTCGCGAGCCAGTACGACAAGCTGCTGATCTTCTGGGAACCTCACCGGCTCAGCCGGTTCACCCATTTTCACCGCGAATTTTCCGACGCTCTGCTGCCCTATGCGACCGGGCACAGCCTCTTCACTTTGCCGCTCTATGCTTCGGGCGACAAGGCGGGCGACTACCCTGAAACGGAAAAACTCTTCATTCCGTTTTGCAATCCTCCCTTTGTGCACATCGCAAAAAGTGAGGATTTTCCCCTTACTCGCAACGCGTTCGGTGACCGCAAAGCTGCCGCAGTATTTATGGGGGCTGGGCTCAGCAGCGAATTCGCGCAGCAGTATGTAGAGTGGTTGGGGAGCCTTTAGGCAACCCGATAAGTGATGCGACCGCGGGTAAGGTCGTAAGGTGAAAGTTCGATCGACACCTTATCGCCGGGGTTGATGCGAATGTAGTGCTTGCGCATCTTGCCCGAGATGTGGCCGAGAATTTCATGACCGTTTTCGAGTTCGACGAGAAACATGGCGTTGGGCAAAGCTTTTTTGATTACACCGTTTACTGAGATTGCCTCTTCTTTGGCCATTGCGGCATTTTGTCCATTCGACACAGGGCGTCGAACACTTTGAGATTGTGGGGTCGAGTGCAGCGAAAAACATGGTGAATGAAAACCACCATTGATAAAACCGTCGGCGAAATCGCCGCTGAATGCAACCAAGGCTTTCGCCTCAAAGAAGTTTTGAGCGGAAACGACATTAAAGTCAAGACTATCGCCGGCACCGAAGACTGCAAGCCGGGCGACCTGGTGTTCGTGTCTGACGCGAAACAAATTAAAGACGTTTTGGCCCGCAAACCGGCGGCAATGGTGGTCGCCGCGGCAGAGGCAGCGAAGCTCGGGCCACAGGCCGAAACCGCAATTATTGCGTCAGAAAACCCGGGTGTCTCTTATGCGCTCATGCGGCAGAAATATACCGACCGCGACTATACCGAAGGTGGTTTCGAGCGCATTCACCCGACGGCCATTATTCACGAATCGGTGAAGATTCCCGATGACGTCAAAATCGGCCCGTACACGGTCATCGAACGGGGTGCTGTGATTGGTAAAGGCGTCGTGCTGCAGTCTCATGTCGTGATCGAGTTTGAGGCTGTGATCGGCGAGGGAACCGTCATTCAGCACATGAGCATCGTCGGTTTCCAGTGCAAGATCGGTAAGAACTGCCTTATTCTTCCGCATAGCGTAATCGGTTCAGAAGGGTTTGGTTATGCGCAAGATGAGAACTTTCACCATTACCGCATTCCGCAGACGGGCAATGTCGTGATCGGCGACGACGTCACCATCGGGGCACTCAACGCGATCGACCGCGCGACATTCACGTCGACCAACTTTCGCGATAACGTGATCTGCGACAATATATGCCACACGGCGCACAACTGCGATATCGGCGAAAACTCGATTCTGCTCACCGGTTGGAAAATGGCCGGGTCTTCAAAAACCGGCAAACGTGTGATCGCGAGTGGCGACGCAATGGTAAAAGATCATGTTTCGATCTGCGATGACGTCGTGCTTGTGCACCGTGCGGGTGTAATCGCCGATATCACCGAGAAGGGTATGTATGCACAGTCGCCTTCGCAGCCAATGCGCGAGTACGTGAAAAATTTTGCAGCTTACCAGAAGCTCGGCGACATGGCAAAAGAATTCAAAGAGCTCAAGAAGCAGGTCGCCGAGCTGATGGCGGCCAAAGGCGGTTAGTTGCCGAACAGCACCAATCCCTTTTCGAGCGCCTGCTGAATATTTTTTAAAGAGCCGAACTGTGCCTGCACTTCGGGGTGACTCTGCAGGTACTCGACGGCTTTGTCGAGCAGGTCACCGTGAATTCGCAGGTCGGCAACGTGAAATTCTGACGCGCCAGACTGCCTGAGGCCCGTCATTTCGCCAGCTCCGCGCAGCTGAAAGTCGGTTTGCGCCAGTTCAAAGCCATCGTCTGTGCGCACGAGTGCGTCGAGCCGTTGCTGGCCCTCGGCGGTCAGCCGGTCGGGCGCTACGAGAATGCAAAAGCTCTGGTGTTCACCGCGACCAACCCGGCCGCGTAGCTGGTGTAGTTGTGAAAGGCCAAAGCGGTCAGGGTTTCTGATCACGATCACATTGGCATTGGGTACGTCGATGCCAACTTCGACGACGGTGGTTGCCACCAGAACCTGTATTAATCCCTCTTTGAATTTTTGCATTGCCCGTTCTTTTTCATCGCCTGTAAGGCGACCGTGCAACAGCCCCAGCCGCAGATCGGGAAACACATCGCGCTCGAGCGCGGCATATTCGCTCACCAGCGACGCCATATCGGAGTTCTCGCTCTCTTCAATCACAGGATAGATAATATAAACCTGCCGGCCTTCGCTCACATACTTGCGCACCGCCTTGTAGATGCGGTCTAGGTCGCTTTCGGCAAAGAGGCGCGTGTCTATCTTCAGGCGGTCTTTCGGCTTCTCTTTCAGATAGAACGGTTCAAGGTCGCCATAGTATGCGAGCGTCAGCGTGCGCGGTATCGGCGTCGCCGTCATCGAAAGCAGGTCAGGGGTTTTGCCCTTCGCGCGCAGCTTCTCGCGCTGCTCAACGCCAAAGCGGTGTTGCTCGTCGATGATGATGAGCGCCAGATTCTGAAAGCTGACGTCGTCTTGAATGAGTGCGTGCGTGCCGATTGCGAGCCGCGAATCGCCGCGCGCCAACCGGTCGAGTTTTGCGCGGCGTTCTTTCGCGGCGTCTTTACCGATAATGAGCTCGACACCTTCGAAAGACCCACCGGGTAGAATATTCAAGAACGTCTGGTAGTGCTGCCGCGCGAGAATTTCAGTCGGGGCAAGATACGCCACCTGCAGACCATTGCGCATATAGACGAGTGCCAGAAGCAGCGCGACGAGAGTCTTGCCGCTGCCCACATCGCCCATGAGCAAATGGTTCACCGGGTAGCTGGCCGTCGAGTTTTGCATCAGGCCAAAAATCGCCTTCTTCTGGTCGCTCGTGAGCTCAAACGGCAGAGTCTTCTCGAGAGCTTCGATTTCTTTCTTAAGCGCCAGATTGATGACGATCTTGTGGCTTTTTTCGATGCGCCGAATCGCCGCCTTTTTTTCTTCGTTCAAAACTGAAAACAGCATGAGCTCATCGAATGCCATGCGCCGGCGCGCGTATTCTGTCTCTTCGATCGTTGCGGGAAAATGAATTTTGTGCAAGGCCTCTGCGACCCCCGGCATCTGCCAGGCCTTTAGGGTTTCTGGCGAAATATAATCGGCGATACGCTTCTCGTATTTCTGCAGGCATGTTTCGATTTTTTGACGAAGTGATTTTACCGTGAGGTAGGCGGCGCGCATTCCCTCGGTAATGCGGTAGATCGGCACAATACGTCCCGTGTGTACCGTGCTGCCTGCATCACCGTCTTCGGTCATGACCTCCCATTCGGGGTGCATAAAACTCAACCGCCCACGGTAGACTTCGAGTTTGCCCCAGCAGGCTACCTGTGTGCCGACCTGCAGTACCTTCTGCAGGTACGGGCCTGCGTTGAAGAAAGTTGCGTAGATGATGAAGCCATTGGCTTCTACTTTTATGGTGAAGCGCCGTCTGCCCGCAAATTTCATCTCTGCGTGCAGTATCTGCCCGACAACTGTGACGAGGTCGCCGGCGCGCGAGCTGCGCAGATCGAGTTTTTGCGTGCGGTCGATATACTTGCGCGGCAGATAATAAAACAGATCGCGCACGTCTTTTACCTTGAGGCGGCTCAAGACCTTCAGTTGTTCGGTTGAGAACAAACCCGTTTCAGTGAGGGAAATCATTGCGTTTCAAAACAGTCGCTTCGAGCGCCTCAGCGACCGCATCTTCGAGTCACCGAGTTAATCATTACCGTAGCTCGCCAGCCGCCGAGCTGCCCAAACTCACTGGTCGCTGAGGTGCTCGAAGCGACCTGCCTTACCCTGGCAAAGATAAAATAGTTTCGATGGTATTAATATCGAGGTTTACGCGCTGCGAAATTTCTTCGGCTGTCCAGCCGAAAGTCGACAGCTTGCGCACCATGTCTTTCTTGTCACCTACGCCGGCGGGTGACAGGGTTTTTGTAATGGTAACTTTGTTGGTCGATTCTTCATCGAGCGCTTTCATGAATTCTGAAAGCTGGCGCACCTTCGATTCTGCATTCTGTTCGATGCGCTCAATCTGCTGCACGCTGGTCGACATGGCCTTGCGCAGTTCTTCAAATTGCTTGTTGAAGGCGATTATCTGGGTCTTTTTCTTCTCGATATCGGTCATCAGGTCTTCGATTTCCATGAAGCGGCCCTGAATCGATTGCAGTTCTTGTTCGTTCTTGTGCAGACCAACCATCTGGTCGGTGATTGTATCGAGTTGATCTTTCAGCAGGTGCGAACGCTGTTCGACGCGCTGAAAAAAGCCATTGAGCTGCGCGATGCCTTCGTTAAGTGAGTCAATATGCTTGTCTTGTGCTTCAATTTTGTCGATAGTTTTCTGAATCAGGCGGTTCTCGTCGATTAGATTCTGCATCAAGACGTCGGCTTTGCGGCGCTCGTCGTCGAGCTTTGCATAATGCGCTGAGAACTCGTCGAGGTTCGACTGCAGTTTCTTGAGCTGTACAGATTTGCCTTCGATTTCGTTCTGCATCGACAGCACGAAGTTGATGCTCTCTTCGAGGCGATCGACCTTGTCGCGCTTCTCTTTGAGCATCAGCAGCTCGGTTTCGAGCTTCGTGCGCATTTCTTTCAGCTCTTCGACACGCTGGTAGACTTCGCCCAGAACCTGATTTTTGCTTTCTGCCTGCTCGATTTTCTGCGAAAGTTCACGAACCAGATTGCGCATGTTTTCGGCAGATTGTTTGCTCTTCTCAATGCTCAGCCCTTCTGCCTTCAGTTCGCGCAGAGCCTCTTTGAGATCTCGTATTTCTTGCCCGGTTGACCTGGTCTCTTCGACGATTGCCGCGTAGACTTCTTGCTGGTTTTCTTGAAATTCGCGAAAGGTTGAAGTTGTGTCTGACTTCATTTCCATGAGGCGATCCATCAGCTCATTGACTTTGCCCTTGAAGTCACTCACTGAATCAGCTGAGAGGTTCTGCAGCTGTTGTTTGTGCCGGTTTTCGCGCTCGCTGAGTTCGCTGTCGAAAAGTTTGAGCTGCTGGTCGTTCGTCTGGCGCATTTCGTTTTCAATGCGGCGCTTTTCGCTTTGCAGATTTTCGATGAGGCTCTCTTGCGATGTCTCGAGGCTTTTCTTCATGTCGAAGAAGCGCGCGATATTCAGCTCGATTTTCGAGCTGAATTCGTTCTCTTTTTCTTCGATGCGGGTTTTGAATTTCTGCAATGCGTCGGCGAAAGAATTCGCTGATTTTTCCTGCGCTTCTTCGATGAAATGTTTTGCGTGGCCGAGCCGGTCTTCGAGTTCGGCGTCCATATCGCGCATTAGTTCAGCGCGGCTTTTTTCAATTTCGAGAGTGTTCTTGTGCAGGGCGTTGCGCGCATCTTTCACAATCTCTTCGAGTCGCGCCTGCGCGCTTTCAAAGTGCCGGTCTGCATCGGCGATCTTGTCGCGCAGGTTCTTGTCGAGGCTCGTGAGGTTCTGCATGAACTGGCGTTCGCGTTCGCCGAGCTCTTCGCGGTAGTCGTTGAGCCCTTTCTCTGCCGCTTTCTTGAGTTCTTTCAGGTAGTTGGCGAATTCTTTTTCGGTGTTCTGAGAAATATCAGCTACCTTCGTTTCGAGGTGCTCGCAGCGCTCTTCTGTCTGCTGAACGATCTGCGTGACTTCAGCCTGTACTGAACTCAGTTTTTCGCGCAGCATGCCCGACTCGCGCAGTATTTCATCTTCGATATCGCTGAAGAGTTCACGTGAAGCGGTTTTGATTTCGCCCAAAGCCTTGTGCAGCTCATTCTGCATTTCTTCAAGACCCCGGGACCGTGTCGTCGACAGCGTGGTCGTGATGCTTTTGTTCAAATTTTCGATCTCGTCGAGTTTGTTCGAAAGTTCGCTCTCGCGGCGAGAGGCTTCTTGAAACAGCGTCTCACGCGCTCGGGCATACTGGTCGTTGAACTCTTCGATGTTCTTCTGTATCTTTTGCGCTTCGCTGCGCGCCGACTTGATAATTTCGTCTTTCTTCGCAAGCGCGTCGAGGTCGAGATTCGAAATCTGGTCGCGAATGCGCTCTGCTTCTCCCGCGATTTCATGGAACAGCAGCGAGCGCTGTTGTTCGAGCTCTTCGCGAAACACGTGCAGCTTTTTGCGCATCGTGTCTTCGGTGCCACTCAGCGTGAGTTTCAGAGTTTCGAGTTTCTGCGCCTGTTCATGCATGTCGCGCAGCAGGTCGTTCTTGATGTCCCGAATCATGTCGGGCACTGTGACTTCGAGATTCTTCTCGGCTGAGAAAATGCGTTCTTGCAGGTCGGTGACCGCCTGAATCTGGGTGTTGATGCGGTTCTCGATATTTAGAGTAAGGTCTTGCGCGCTCTTCTTTAGGTCGATCTCAAGTTGCTCATAGCTGTGCTCAACCTCGCCCTTGAGGTCGACGTGGCGCGCCATGAGGTCGTCACGCAACTCGCCCTGCATGCGCAATGTTTCGTTGGTGATCTCTTCAAACTTCTTTTCGAGTACGGCTAGAATTTCGCCCGACTTGTCTTTGAGGGCTGCCTGAAAAGCATCGATCATGTTCGCAGCTTCGTCGTCGACCTGCTTCACATGATCTTGCAGCTTTTTGATCTTTTTCTGCTGCTGGTCAATTTTCTCGAGCGAGTCGTTAATGAATTTCAGCTGGTCTTTCACTGAACGCGTGGTGTTATCGAGCGACTGCAGCTCAGTATCCATCACGCGAAGGCTTTGGCGGGTGCTTTCAACCGACGTCAGATCGGCTCGCGCCTGCTCGAGTTTTTCGCCGAGCGCGCCCAGGTACTTGTCGGCGTTGATGAGCAACGAATCAAAGCGCACGGTTGCGTCTTTCAGTTCTTCTTTTTTCTTGAGTGTCAGTTCTGCGAGTTCGCGTTCTGCCCTTTCAGCGATTGCCTTGATTTTCTTGAGGTTGACGTTAGATTTGTCGAGCCGGCGAAGAAACAGGGTGAAGAACACCGATGCCGCTACCGGTAGGGCGTACTCGAGCATATTATGTCACATTATTATGTCGCATGTGGTTCTACAAGCCTTTTTTAAAAGGAAGAGACTGGTAAAACTCATCTATCCTCATCATGCGTGCATAGAATTTATCGCGTCTGCTTCTCGCAGAAAAATTTCAAAAAAACCAGACAGGCGTGTGAGTTGAAAAACTTTGTTCACACCGGGGCTCAGCTCGGCAAGTTTCAACTGTCCGCTGCGTTTTTTAACCTCGCCGAGGGTAGCCAGCAATGCGCCTATACCCGTCGAGTCTATATATGAAACCTGAGCCATGCTCAGAATCAGGTTCTGCGCTCCGTTATGGATTGCGTCGAGCAGCGTAGACTTCAGCTCGCCCGCGTTGAATAAATCCACTTCGCCGCTGACCCGCATTATTGTATAGCCTGATTTACTTTCAGATTCGATTCTCACGTTGGGTGCAGTGTCTCAGGGGCAGCGAAGAGGGCCGGTTTGCTGTGTCAATAATTAGTTGATTGGCGAAATATAGAATAATATGCGGTCACATGCAAATGAGGATTTCGAGCCTGCTGCCGTTTCTGGCGCTTGCGGCCGCCATTTTCGCCGAAGAACCCTGGATTCGATCTCTCGAAAAGGCAGGCATAGTTATTGAAACGCGCAAAGTTTCCGGGTCTGATTATAAAGAATTTCGAGCGACGATGAGAGTCAATGCGAGTCTGCAAAAATCCCTCGCTGTGATGCAAGACTTTAACGGCTACAAAAGCTGGATGAAAGACTGTAAAGAGTCGCGCCGCCTGGTCGAGCTTTCTCCCTCCAGTGGCATCGTCTATTCGCTGCAATCGACGCCCTGGCCTATATCTGAGCGTGAGGCAGTCGTGCGCTATAGTTACCAAAAGACCGCAAAGCCCGCGACTGCATTAATCTGGCTCGCCGCCGCACCCGATGCGCTGCCACCGACACCCGGCAAAGTGCGCATCGCTAAACTCAAGGGTTACTGGCGATTTCGCGAGCTCGACGCCGGCCACACCGAGGTAATTTATTCGATGCATTCTGAACCGGGGGGCAGCCTGCCGGGTTGGGCCGCTGCTGGTATGGTTGCGCATTTGCCTTTCGAGACGTTAAAAAAACTGCGCGAAGTTCTCGAGAGGTAGTCTGCTAGAGGCCCACTACCGCCACCGCCATTTTTTCTGGGCTGTGTTTTGCCGTTTTTTTCGTTTGTGCGAGCAGCATCGACATCTGATCGGCATCGGCTGTCTGGCGACCCGGCTTCAGTTCAATGATCGCGGTGCTGACCGTCAGCAACGGTAACTCTGCCGCTTCACCGCTACGGTCGATCGTTTTATATGTTTTTTTCACCCGCTCTTCGTGCGAAAAAAATGGCAGAAGCTCCGCTTCGAACTGTAGTCGCACAGCATCGGTTACAGATTGCAGGTTAATCTGCTGATGCAATGACGCATTCAGGCCCAGAAAAAAATCATCGCCGCCGATATGCCCGACGAAAACTTCTGACGGCACTACCTCGCGCAATATGCGCGCGAAGATCGTAATCGCCCTGTCGCCCTGCCTGAAGCCGAAATGGTCATTGAACGGCTTGAAATGATCGAAGTCCATGTAGGCCATGAAGCCGTGCGCGGCAAGGTCGCCGAGCAGGTTGTCTGCAAAGGCGTGTATCAACCGGTTACCCGGCAATCCGCTGAGCGGGTTCGTGTCTCGTGCGGCCGCAATCTGCTTTTCGTTGATGACACTCAAGAGAGACTTTGCATTCAAGAACCCGAAGTATTGCATGTCTTTGACGAATATAACACCTTCACTTTCGGGGTTGTTGATAAATATTTCGAGTATCTTTTCTTGTGGAGTGTTGACGTCGGTTACGGGGTTTCGCGTGATGAATGATCTGAGGCCATGCGTCACAGATTTATTCGCGAGAAGTTCGCGACCGAAGGGCGAATAGATATATTTCTTGAGATCGCGCTCGTGTATTATCCCCAGAGGGTAACGATTCGAGTCGACAACTGGTAAGAAGTTGTAGGTCACTTGGTCATGAAACATGTCGAGCAGACTGCGCACATCTGCCGTGACATCTATCGGCTCGATGCGCAAAATGCTGCGCTTCAAGAGTTCAGCGTCTTCTTCTTGCCGCTGGTGTAACGGGGCTTGTTTCTGTATTGTCTCAGCGTAACTGCCGCGCAAAAGACGAACGTCAGTTTGCGGCCTCTCGACAATAAAGCCTTGAATCAGGTCGAAGCCCATGCGGCAGCAAACCTGAAGTTCTGCTTCGGTTTCAACACCTTCGGCGATCGTCGTTACACCCTGCACTTTGCAGAGGTTGACGATGTGCGAACAAAGGTTGCGTTTGCGCGCATCAGATTCAATATTCGAAATCAAAAACCGGTCAAACTTCAGAACATTCGGTTCAGAATGGTAAAAGAGTTCAAAGCCCGCATACCCGGCACCAAAATCGTCGAGTGCAATCTTGATGCCACGGCTTTGCAGATTTTTGACGAACGCATTGAGCACGGCATTGGAGCCGATTTCATATTTTTCGTTAATCTCAAAGCAAATCTGGTCGCAGCTCAGGTCAAAATTTGTCATGAGCCTTTCGGTCACGCCCGGTCGGTAGTCGGGCATCTGCAGAATGCGTGGGTCGTAATTGTAGAATAAGATGAGCTTCTGATGAAAGGGCAGCTGTTTGAATTTGGCGATCGCCAGCTCTCGCAGTCTTATATCCGCAAAAAACAGAGCATTGTCATGGTAGGCCGCATCGAACAGATCTTTAGGCGTCTCAAAGCCGAGCGGCCCGAACCCCCTGACCAATGCTTCGACCCCATAGAGGCTGCCGGTGCTGGCATGCACGATTGGCTGCAGCGCAAAATCAAGCTGCTTAATCAGGTGACGCCAGCGCGAAAACCCGGCGGCGGCGTCAGGTATCGGGCCGCGGTAATTATGCTCTGGGCCAGCCGTATTCTCAGAAGCGCGCAGATCCATATATTTCGCCAATCGACGAAATAAGGACTGAGTGAAAACCGTTTGCTTGGCCCGTGCAGTTTCTGCGCTGATTGCACTTTAAGAATAAAATTTCACTTTATCGGCCAGTGCCTCACGC
The DNA here is from genome assembly GCF_000266885.1 of Turneriella parva DSM 21527. Lineage (NCBI taxonomy): Bacteria > Pseudomonadati > Spirochaetota > Leptospiria > Leptospirales > Leptospiraceae > Turneriella > Turneriella parva. The sequence continues at coordinate 1,818,044 of NC_018020.1, forward strand.
GGGGTGTGAAAGCGGTTTAGCTCTGGCTCGGCGAGTGGGTACCCGAGACTCAGCCCCACGAGCACCTTCTGCTCTTCGGCGAGACCGAGTTCTGCGCGCACCACTTCGGGTGCAGCCGACAATGCCGCCTGTGGGCAGGTGCCAAGCCCGTGTTCGCGCGCGAGCAGCATCACCGACTGCAGATAGCAGCCAATGTCGATGCCGACGTAATAGTTCATTTCAAAGTTGCTCGTGATAAAAACGGCTACCGGTGCGTCGAAGAACTTGAAGTTGTCGACCATGAACTGGTCGCGTGCCGCTTTATCTTTGCGGTCGATGCCCGCGACGCCATAAATTTTCATGCCGAGATCGAACATACGGCGCTTGGCGTCGGCAGGGTAAACGGCGGGCCAGGCGATGTCGGGCTTGAGGTTGCCGGCAATAGCGGCTTCGGTCAGCAGCGTCGCAAGCCTGCTGCGCTTTTCGCCCGTGACGACGTGTACCTGCCACGGCTGCGAGTTTTTCCAGCTGGGGGCCCGAAGGCTCGTTGTGAACAGCGCATCGAGTTTCGCCTGTTCAACTGGGCGCGGGTCAAAGCGGCGAATGCTGTGCCTTGTGTTCATCGCTTCGCTGACACTCGCTGCGGCGCCGGTGATTTCTTTCAGTTCGACAGTTTCCGTTTCCATTCTACCTCCGCCTGATTTTGGCTTGACGCTCGGCGTCGCCATACAGACAAGTCTGTCTGTTCAGAGGGGTCGATGCCGCCGTCAATGAAAAAAAGCTCCACAGCTACCCCGGCCAAAGAAAGGCTGCTCGCGACTGCGGCGCGCCTCTTCGAAGCGCAGGGCTATGAATCAACGGGTATTAACCAGATAATCGCCGAATCTGAGACCGCAAAGGCCAGCTTTTACGACCATTTTCCCTCGAAAGAGCTTTTGGGGCAAGAATACCTCGCCCGTTATGGCCGCAAACACCTCGAACTTCTCGGGCTGCTGATGCAGCGCTCGGCGACCCCGCAAGATTTTATTGCTGCATGGGTTCGCCTCATCAGGCGGCAGAACCGCTCGGGTGTGTTCTATGGCTGCCCCATGGCGAATCTGCGCGCGCAAATCGGCATCGGGTCGCCGGCGCTGGCAAGTGCAATCGCATCGCTCGCCGCCGATACGATTGAAGCGCTCTCTGGCTACCTGCGCGCATTCTACGGCGAGAAGGCTGGCACGGCAAAGCATGCCCGGGCAGTAGCAAGGCGGATTTTTCAAATTTACGAGGGTGGCGTGCACGTCTGGCGGCTCACCGGCGACGACGCTGCGCTCGACGATATTGAGCCTCTTTGTCTTGCTATACTTGACCGCGATTGCTGTTGACGCGGTGTCTCAAAGCCGCTTTTCGACTCGATACCGCGGGATGTAGCGCAGCGGTAGCGCACTTGCTTTGGGAGCAAGGGGTCGCTGGTTCAAATCCAGTCATCCCGAAATTAAAAGCGCCAGACAGAGGTCTTGCGTGATACGCGCACGTAGCTCAGCTGGATAGAGCAACAGCCTTCTAAGCTGTGGGTCAGGGGTTCGACTCCCTTCGTGCGCACAGCCGAAGTGAGCATTTGACTGTTGGCGCACGCAGCACCGAAGACGGAGCAGTGGCGTTTCGATGAAACGCCTTAGCTCAGCTGGATAGAGCAACAGCCTTCTAGGCTGTGGGTCAGGGGTTTAGCGCGACAGGATGTCGCAAAGTCTGCGCGGCCACGGATGGCCTGGCGCAGACCGACTCCCTTCGTGCGCACATGAATCTTTTAGCGACATCGAAACGCATCGCGTTTCGATGTCGCTAAAAGAAAAATTCGGTGGTCGTAGCTCAGTTGGTAGAGCGTCAGATTGTGATTCTGAATGTCGCGGGTTCAAGCCCCGTCGATCACCCATAGCTCATCGGAGCGTTGCGCGACCTGTCACCAGTCCGTGACTAACGCAACCGAAAGCAGCGCAGCGCTTTAGCAGCAGTTTGCCGAAGCAAACTGCGAGGCTTTCGGTTGCGGCGCTTCGATGGGCAGAAAAGTAAACGCTCTTGCCAGGTGCAAAAGCGTTTACGCGACAGCGAGCGTGGTGAAATTGGTAGACACGCGGGATTTAGGTTCCCGTGCCGCAAGGCGTGGGGGTTCAAGTCCCTCCGCTCGCACAGGAAGTGCGCGGGTCGGCAGCTGGCACGAGGCCATCGACGCTGACGACCGCTCGCACATGACGTGCGCGGGTTGTTGGCTGACACGATGTCATCTAGGCCAGCAACGGCTCGCACAACGCAACCGCGGGAATAGCTCAGTGGTAGAGCACCTCCTTGCCAAGGAGGGGGTCGTGGGTTCAAGTCCCATTTCCCGCTCAATTCAGATTCGTTTATGAATTGCGCGAACGTGTCTCACTTCTCAGAGTGGGGCTGCAAGTCATGAACTGGCAATCGTTGAAACATTCATCTTTTAGATATTCATTGACCCAAGACCGTTTGCTGGCAGTCGCTGCCAGATTCATTTGCGCATTTCTGTGTGTCGCCTCGCTAGTAAGCTGCGGAGGTGACGACAAGCCTGCGGGCATCATCACAATACCTTTAAAATACCGCGCTGAGATTCTCGACCCGCTTTATGCAGTCGATGAATCGACGGTGATGGTGGTGAATTTTCTACACCGCCGGCTGTTCGCGTACGATGCCGATGGTCGCCTAGTTTCAGACCTGGCAGAAAGTGAAAGCCTCGCTGGCCGGGTGGTGAGAGTGAAACTGCGCCATGGCAGCGCAACGGCCGACGACGTGGTTTATGCGCTGCAGCGGGTGCAGAAAGACGCCAACCAAAGCTGGGTAATGGAGCAGATTGCCGCGGTACGAAAAGTGGGTCCGCTTCTAATTGAGATTGAACTGAGCAAGTCGCCCCGGCCGGCGAGTGCAGATTGGCAGATGGCGCGCATTAAACTGACGCTGCCGCAATGCGCTGTATTCGTTGCAGCAGAACACCGTAAGGGCAATGGCTTCGTGCCGTTCACGCGCTACCGTATAGAGTCGCAGACCGGTGACCGCATCGTATTTTCGACGACCGATGGTTCGCCACGGCTCGAGTTTCTCGTGATGCCCGACGAGACAGCGCGGTATTTCGCTTTTCGCGAGGCGCGGCTCGACGCCTACGAGGCGCTCGGTATTCACCGCAAGCTACCCTATGATGCCGATATTTATGAACCGCAGACGATGCACGACCTGGTGGTGCTATACGCTGCATTTAATGTGAGTGCCCCTTCGGCATTGGCCCAGCCGGGGCTGAGGCGGGCGATTAACCTGGCTTTCGACCGGCAGGCAATCTGCCAGAAAACGCTGCTCGGTGCCTGTTCGGGCGCAGACTACCCCGTACCGGCCGTGCTGTCGCCCCCGCCGGGCCGGGCTTTTCCACCGGCGGGTGACTATGTTTTACCTCAGACAAAAGAGACGGTGACGCTCTTTACACTGAGCGACAAAGAGCGCATGCTGATTGCAGAATACATGCGGCACGTTTTCGCGAAGTTTAACATTCACCTTGAATTTCGCATCGTCGATCTGCCGAGCATGGTGCGTGAAAGCAACAAAGGCACGCGCGGTGTATACCTCATGAAATGGTCGGCGGATTATCCACACGCAGAAAACTTTCTCATGCCGCTGTTCCATTCGCGTAACGCGGGTATTGGCGGCAACCGTGCGCACTTCAAAGACCAAAAGCTCGATACGATGCTCGACAGATCGGGATATTCGGCCAGAGAAGTCGACGATATTCAGCAGCGGCTGCGCGAGTTGTCACCTTGGCTTTTTATCGGCTTTCAGAACATGCAGTTTTACCGGTTGAAGAAATCGCGCCTGCGCATACCCAGAATATTTGCGGGCTGGGGTGAGCGCGCTATCAGCGAGCCGGTACGCTAGGCTGAGGCGACTCTTTGGCTTTTTTCTCTTTTTTCGCCTTTTGCTCTTCGCCGGCTTTCTGCGCTTCGCGCAGGTCATTTTCAATCTTCTGAAGAATCGCAAGCATTCGTGGGTAGAGGTCGGCAGTGATGTAGCCTGCGTTGAATGAACTCAGAACGAACGTGTCGCGCGGTCTGACCAGGGTTTTGTCTTGCTGCAATGCCATGCCGCCGGGCGGTTTGGTATCGGGCGCGAAAAAGGCGTAGCGCGACACGAGAGTGTCTTGCTTGTCTGTCTGTTTAACGCTGACCGAGCCTTCGATCGCGGGCAGCACTTTAATACCGAGGCCCACTGACTTTGCGATATCGGCGAGCGCAGCGTTCGGCGCGGGTGCATCGATTGCCAAAAGCGCATTGATGCGCATCGCCTGCAACAGCTGTGCATATTCGGCTGCATGCGATGGTTTGATGCTCAGCAGCTTTTCAACATGCCACACGTTTATCTTGCGGTTACCTTCATCTTTGACGAGCATGCGCAGCTTGAGTGTGCCACCTGTCTTTTCACGCAGCAAAGGGTATTTTTCAAGCAGCACCGGCGACACCTTGAGATCAACAGTGTCGATGCCCTCGTTGCCATAAGGGTGTAATGATTGCTCGCGCTGGGCAAAGATATTATTCAACAGGCGGCGCACGGTGTAATCGGGGCCAATGACTATCTGGTTCTTCTGCCGGTCGAGCAGGTAACGCCGCGTGTCGCCCTGGCTGGCGGCGCCGATGCAGAACTCTTTTGTGTCGGCTTTAAACTGCAGTTTCAGCTGGTTTGGGCAATTTTTAAATCCGTATTCTGTTTCTTTCGCCTCGGTGATTGCTGACTCGTATGGCAGCAGAAAATAATAATCAGGTGCTGCCCAGTCGAGTACAATAGTCTTCACGAGCGAACTCGCATAAAACCGCTTGAGTTTTGAGAGGTCGGCGACCCGTGCCATGAGACTCTTGTCAGTGGTATTGAGTTCGCGCACTTCGATGCGATATACCGGCTCTTTCGGTTTCAGTACATTTTCTTCTTTGAGGATATCGTAAGCAACGGAAACCTTTTGCTTGTCGCCGAGCTGCATCTCGCCTTGATACGAGATTGCGACGAGTTGGTCGGCTGGCCGGGTGTAGTATTTCTGCAATTCGCCCGATTTTTTGGCTTCAGGCCAAAAGAGCGCCAGCAACAATATGACAAATGAACCCGCAAAGAGCAGAGCAATGCGGTTGCGCAGTATAAAATTCATGGTGTAGTTGCCTCAGGTGTCGCGGGTGATTCGGGCGGTACCGGTGTTGTCACGGGTGGGTTTACCGCATTGGTTTCATTTGCCGGTGGTACTTCGGGTGTGGGCTCGGGTGTACCCGATGGATCAAAGTCTTGGGGTTCGGTACCACGTACAAAGGGTTGGTCGAGCACTTCGTCTTCGCACGCGCCGGGAAATTTCGATAAGAGCCCAGTTGCCGGGCAGAACGATTTTTTAACAACCTGGCTTTGGTCAAAGAGTTCGGCAAATGGTTGTGGTTTGTTGGCTGCGGTGCGCGTCGACTTAAGGTAATCGGCGTAACGCGGGGCGCAGAGGCCGCTACCTGAACGGCCGGCGCCGAGCGTTGTGTTGGCATCGTTGCCTACCCACATGACTGTCGCTTCGTCGGCGACCAGCCCTACAAACCATGCGTCGATATATTTTGACGTGGTGCCGGTCTTGCCCGCCACTTCAAACGCAAGCCGACCTTCAGAATTTCTCAGAACCTTCATCGCGGGCTCGGCCGTGCCGCCGCCGCCGACGACTGCCTGCATCAGGGTGATTGCGACGTAGGCGGCGGCTGGGTCCATGATTTGCTGTGGTTCTGCGGGTTCGGGGGCTTCCCAGATTTGCCGACCCTGGTTGTCTTCAATACGCAGCAGGTCGCGTGGTTCGACACGTCGGCCACGGTTGAGCATTGTCGCATACATCTGCGCCAGTTGAAGGGGCGTGAACGATGAGCTGCCTAGCGCAACGCCGAGTTCGCGGGGTATCTTCTTCTCGACGTCAGAATAGGGAATCTGCAGAATCTCGTGAATGAGCGAGCGCAGGTCGTCGAAATCGAGTTTCTGCAAAACGCGAATCGCGGTCGGGTTGCGGCTGAGCTTTAAGGCATCGCGCACGGTAATCTTACCGAGAAATTTGCCGTCGTAGTTCTGGTAGTCTTGCAGCGGCTCGTCGGCGATGAGCGTCGCCGGCGTAATGACCTGCTTCGCGAGGCCCAGATAAAACAGCAGAGGCTTAATCGTTGAACCGATTTGCCGGTCAGCCTTTAGCGCACGGTTAAACTGGTTTTGCTGTGAGAACTCCGCACCACCGACCATGGTCAGAATGTACCCGGTTTTGGGTTCAATGCTGATAAAGGCCGCGTTCGTCGTCGCGAGGGCGCGTTCATATTCTTGCACGCGGGCGGCGTTTTTTTTCTTGCGTGCGCCTTCGAGCAGTTTCTCGTAATGTTTCTTTTGCAGTTCGACCGCCGCCTTCGCCGAACGCTGCGCAATCATTTGCCGGCCAAGGTCGAGTGTCGTGAAGATGCGCAGCCCGCTGCGGTTCAGCGCGTCTTGCGTGAACTGCGTTGCGAGCTTCTGCCTCAGGTAATCGAGAAAAAACGGGGCATAGTTTTTTCCGGTGAGCCTGTCGGGAAAGTCAGCGATTGCCGACTGTTTACTCTCTTTCGTCGCGATGCGCCATGCCTGAAAAAACTTGCGGCGTTCGTTGTTGATCTTCTCTGGCGCAAGCTTACCCACCGCAACGAGTGCCTGCATGACCACCAGCTGGCGTTCGAGAAAGCGCGGCAGATCGGTGATCGGCGAATAGGCCTTCGGGTTGGGTATAATGCCCACAAGGCTCGCCGATTCGCCGGGCGTCAGAGCGCGTGCCGATTTATTAAAGTAGAACTGCGCGGCGGTCTCGAGACCATACATGCCATGCCCCATATAAATGAGGTTGAGGTACATTTCAAGAATTTCTTGTTTCTTGTATTTCTCTTCGATTGCCTGCGCGCAGAAAAATTCGAACAGCTTGCGGTCGAGTGTCTTCTCCTGGTTGGTAAAAAGCACCTTTGCCAGCTGCTGCGTGAGCGTCGAGCCACCCTGCACAAAGCGCAGCCGCAGCGTGTTGCGCACGATCGCGCGCAGAATGCCCGCGTAGTCGATGCCGTGGTGTTCATGAAAGCGGCGGTCTTCACTCGCGATGAGCGCCTCGACCAGGTGTTTCGGGTAATCTTCGAAATTGAGCAGGCTGCGGCGCTCGGTGTAGAATTCGCCGATGAGTTTGCCATAGCGGTCGAAAACCTTTGAAGGTATCGCGACTGCGCCCGGTTCAATCGACGCGACGGTATCTTGCGCGATGGCACCGCTGCGCAGGCGGTCGAGCTGCTGCTTATAGAGCGTCAGCTTCTGCATCACGGCGGCTTCTTCATCGACCCAGCGGTTGTGCGCCAGAAACACACGCACCCCGAAATAGAGTGCGAGCAATATAAGATAGTAGCGAATTTTACCGCGAATGAAAGTCTGATAGAAGCGGCGCATAGTAAGTACTATGGCAGGGCGGCGTTAACGTCTGGCGAGAAAAGAAAAATTTGAATTAGCTTAAAGATTTTGCCCGCAGGGCAAAATCTTTAAGCTTTAATTGAGGTAACTTGTAGCTTGTGGTAAGACTGGCGATGGCCCCACTTGCGGTGGTTGTGCTTCTTCGTGCGATAGAATACGCCGACGATTTTTGGGCCTTTGACTTCTTCAACGACTTTGGCTGTCACCGAAGCGCCTGACAAGAATGGTTGGCCAACTTTGATCTGGCCATTGCCGCTGACAGAGAGCACTTCATTGATGGTGAGGTCTTTGCCCGGTTCGGTTCCCGTGAGTTCAGCGAAAAAAACTGTGTCTTGAGCCACCCGGTATTGCTTGCCACCGACTTGAATTACTGCCTGCATGACCGTCATTTTGGGGCGCCGAGACATGCGGTCAAATCAATAGTGGTACCTCAGCCCGCAGCCGGTTGGGGCTGCGCGGCAGGTCGCCAAATTCGAAATTTTAGGGCTATAGCAAAACGACGAAATTCGGGAAAAGCGGGCCTCAGCCCGTTCATATAGCGATTTACGCTTCGAAAATCGCGGAACTTTTCCTGAATTTCGTCGTTTTGCGACCTGCCGCGCAGCCCCTGCGCCCCGGTCAGAATAATTGGCTGTACAGACTACAGCGGCTGCCACAGCCTGCAGGCTGGTTTCGCATCGAAATCCACCTGAATGCGCAATTAGACAGGTGGGTATGAAGCCTCAGGGGGATCTATGAAAATTCTGAAAATATTCGGCCTTGTCGTGGGTCTGGCCGTGCTGCTGATACTGGCAGTTGCCGCGTTCAGCAAAAAAGAATATTCTGTCGCGCGCGATGCGACCATCAACCTGCCGAAAGACAAGGTTTTCGCGTATCTGCTGCAGCTTAAAAATCAGGATAATTTCAGCGTCTGGGCCAGCATGGATAAAGACATGAAGAAAACCTACCGGGGCACCGACGGCACGGTTGGCTTTGTCTCAGCCTGGGACAGCGCGAAAGACGATGTCGGCGCCGGGGAGCAAGAAATCAAAAAAATTCTGCCGGGCGACCGCATCGACTATGAGCTGCGGTTCTTGCGCCCCTTTGAATCAAAAAGTGACGCTTTTCTGAAAACCGAGGCGGTTGAACCCAACAAGACGAAGGTCACCTGGGGGTTTAGCGCAAAGATGCCTTACCCGATGAACCTCATGTTGCTTTTCACTGACATTGAGGGCATGATCGGCAAAGACTTTGAAACGGGCCTGTTGAACCTGAAGCTTTTGCTCGAGCGCAAGTAACCGCGCGCCACCGATTCACGGCGCGCCCGCGAGCGGTTTGGTGCTGCCGATGAGTTCGAAATACCGAGCCTTCTCGAGATACATGTCGGCGACGCTGTCACCGGGATTAATCTCGATCACCTGGCGAAACATCGCCTGCGCATCTGCAAAACGACGCTCGTGAAAACTCAAGAAGCCGCGTTCGAAGGCGCCGCGGGTTTTGTCGAGCATCTCGATCTGGTAATCGGGCATGCCGTCGAAAACCTGTAAAACAGTCACGGGTTGTTCTTTCCCTTTCACTTTAACCCGGGCGATCACCCGCGTCATGTACACGGTCGGGTCGGCAAGGTCATGAAACACACTTTCGCTGATCAGCACATCGGCGTCGAATTTCTTTGTTAAGGATTCAATACGTGAAGCGAGGTTTACTGCATCAGAAATCACCGTCCCGTCCATACGCTCTTGCTCGCCGACTGTGCCGAGCATCAGCGCCCCTTTATGAATACCGATGCCAATACGTATGGGGTCGTAACCCGATTTCATGCGGTGGTGGTTATACTTGCGCACGGTCTGCTGCATCGTAATTGCCGCCTTAAGAGCCGACTCAGAATTTTCAGGAAACAGCGCCATTATGCCGTCGCCCATAAATTTGTCGATGAAGCCATCGTGCGCGCGAATGATCGGACTCATGCGCTTGAGGTAAGAGTTGAGAAATTTGAAGCTGTCGCGCGGCGTCATTTTTTCTGAGAGGGTGGTGAAGCCGCGAATATCTGCGAACAGCACCGTCATGTCGCGTTCTGTGGCATCGCCCAGCGTGACCTGTTCGACGCTGTCGCGGTCGAGAAGCTCGAGCATTCGCCTTGGAAAAAAACGGCTATAGGCGTCGGTCAGCCGCTTTTGCTTGTCGAGCGCCTGTTGCTGAATTCGCTCTTTGTCTTTTTTGAGCACGTTAATGCGATCGGCCAGTGCGAGCGAAAGCAAAATCACTTCAAGCGCGCTGCCGACAAGCATCGCGTTGACGAAGAAAGGGTTAGGGGGCAGCACGCCGCGCGTCGTCAGCGTAAATACCACCGTACCTGCAAGCATCACGATCCAGGCGGCGAGAAAATACCGGGCTGGTTTGTAATCGCGCCACCACGCCAGAACGGCGCTCGAGAGCAATGCGAGCACCCAGGGTATACCGAGTACGTTGGCTATCCTCACTGAGGTACCGGGGTCGAGCACGAACGCGCTCAAGGCAACGCCGGTGCCGGCTGCGCCTACTGCGTGTGCGGCCAAATAGAGTGGCCTTGAAAGTTGTTTCAAATTGAGAAACAGCATCGCGAAGATGATGCCAAAGCTCATTGCACTGCCCGCGAATATGGAAAACGCGCGGTTCTGCAGCCAGGGGCTCGCCGGCCAGAGAAGCTGGTACGAAATACCGTTGAGTGTGCCGGCAAGTATCGCAAATGAACCGATATAGCAGCAATAGAAGAGATATGCCGGTTCGCGCAGGCTAAAGAACAGAAAAAAATTGTAGAAGAACATTACGGCGATGGTGCCGAAAAACATGCCCAGAAAATACTGCGAGACATGGTCGCTTTCGAGAGCCTGCGTCGCATCAGCGAGCGTGAATGCCAGATTGACGCTGCCCTTGGTCTGCAGGCGAATGTAATACCAGTCTGTTGAGCGCGGCGTTATCCAGAACGAAACCAGGCGGTGTTTCACGTCGCGCCGCGCGAAGTCGATCATATCGCCCTGGGTGTTTTCATCGTAGCCGTTTTTTCCCGGTTCGTAGAGCGTGACGTAGTCGGTCATCGCGTAATCATGCCTCAGCATCAAACGCTCGGCGGTGGGTGTGAAGCGAAACCGCAGCCAAACAGGTTTTACGAAGAACCCGAGGTTGGCCTTATCTGCACTCGCAAACGCTGAGTCTGGCAGTTTTCGCACGGTGGCAAGCGATGCCTCCCCGGTTTCGTCTTTGTAAAAATCCATCGACGAGCCCAGATTCAGCTGTTTCGTGCCAGTGCCCCAATCGATGGGCGATGTTGCAGCTGCAGCAGTTTTGCCTGCCAGCAAGCCGATCATCAGCATCTTCACCAGATTGAATTTCTTCATGCGGTAGACCCTTGCGCAACTTGTATAGCCAGCGCGGTCAGCACTCTGGTAAATTTACGCCTGAAATGGCAAGCGATTTGGCGCCCACCGGCCGGCCATTCTCAGGCCGAAGCGCAGTTTCACACCGGAGGCCGCACACCGCTTTACGCGGTGTCTGAACCTCATTTCATGCCGTATGAAGCTGAGTCAATTTACCGCGCACCCCTGGCATGGTGTCGCGATTGGCGACGAAGCCCCGAGCGTTGTCACAGCTTTTATTGAGATCGTGCCCTCAGACACGATCAAGTATGAAATCGATAAGGCATCGGGCCTCATGAAAGTTGATCGCCCGCAGAAATATTCATCGCTGCCGCCGGCTCTCTACGGTTTTATTCCGCAGACGTATTGCGACGAACGCATTCGCGCGCTCGCGAACGACAAGAAAGTCACCAGTGGTGACCATGATCCGCTGGATATCTGCGTGATTACCGAACGAAGCATCGGCAGCAACGGCTTTCTCGTGCGCGCCCGCACGATCGGCGGGCTAAGGCTCATTGACGAACAAGAGGCCGACGACAAGATTATCGCGGTGATGGCTGATGATCCGATTTACGGCAGCATCGAAACGCTGAAAGATGCACCGCAATCGCTTATCGACCGCATTCGCCATTACTTTCTTACCTACAAAGATTTTCCTGGCCAGAAACGCAAAATTGAAATGGGCGAAGTTTATGAACGCGACGTTGCCTGTAAGGTCATCGAAGCTGCGGTTGCAGACTACAAGGCGAAGTTTCATTACTAATGATCAGTCTGCAAAACCTCGGCATGTCTTACGGTGAGCGCGACCTCTTCACCGGGGTTTCGCTGCAGCTGAACGAGAGCACGCGCTATGGTATCACCGGGGCGAACGGCTCGGGTAAATCGACACTGCTGAAAATTCTCGCGAACCGCGATGTACCGAGCGAAGGCAAGATTGATGTACAGAAAGGTACGCGCATCGCCTACCTCGAACAGAACCTGCCACTCGATTCTGGCGAAACCGCGATACAGATCGTGATCGCCGGCGACGAAATTTTATCCAAGGCGCTCGCTGAGCGTGACAACCCCAACGCCGACCCGGCGCATGCCGGCGAGGTCGAAGAGATTATCATGTCGCGCGAAGGTTACCGCGCCGAAGCCGAAGCGGCCCGCCTGCTCTCGGGTTTGGGTCTGCCCGACGAAGTACACAATATTCCCGCGAACAAACTTTCGGGCGGCCAGCTGATGCGGGCCCTCTTGGCGCGGTCGCTTTTCGCTAAAGGCGAGGTGCTGCTGCTCGACGAACCCACCAACCACTTAGACATGCCGGGCATCAAGTGGCTCGAGAACTATATTCTCAACGAGTTTCAGGGCACTCTGCTTTTAATCACGCACGATCGCGGGTTCTTGTCGGCCCTGTCAGAGCAGATTTTGGATGTCGACTACAAGACAATCACGCTCTTCAACATGAACTATAATCGCTTTGTCGGCGCGCGCACGCTCGCCGCCGAGCAGAAAGAGCGCGAAGCTGAGGCGGCAAAAAAGAAAATCGCCGAACTTACCGAGTTTATCGACCGCTTCAAAGCCAAAGCGTCAAAGGCGCGCCAGGCGCAGTCACGCGTCAAACAGGTAGAAAAGATTGAAGTCCCCGAGATTATCCCATCTTCGCGGCGCAAACCCTCATTTAACTTTCGCTATGAGCGCGAATCGGGCCGCGATGTGCTCAACATACACGGTGTTTCTATGCAGTTCACAGAAACACCGTTGTTTCAGGGTGCGGAGTTTTTGCTCAGAAAAGGCGACAAGGCGGCAATTGTCGGCCCCAACGGTCATGGCAAAACGACGCTGCTGAAAATCATCGCAGGCGAGCTGACACCGAAGTCGGGTTCAGTGCAATTCGGCCACGAGGTACGCATGGGTTATTATGCGCAGGTACACGAAGAGCTGCGTAAACTCGGCGAGCCGCTGCATGAACATCTGCATACGCTGCACCGCGAAAAGGCGGTCAAAGACGTGCGCGGTTCGCTCGGCCTCATGCTGTTTGAAGGCGATGAACAGAAGAAGAAACTCTCGGCGCTTTCGGGCGGCGAGATGGCGCGTTTCGTGTTCGCCGACTTGATGCTGCAGAAACCCAATTTTCTCGTACTCGACGAACCCACGAACCACCTTGACATCGAGGGTATCGAAGCGCTCGAAGACGCGCTCGCGGCGTATCAGGGCACCGTGCTCATGGTGAGCCACGACCGGGCATTTATCAAAAAGGTCTGTAACCGCGTATTCGAACTCAAAGACGGCACCCTCAAAGAACTCAATGCCGGCGTGCGCGCGCTCGACGACCGTGAAGATGCTGAGGCAAAGGCGCCGCCGACCGCTCGCCAAAAGGCCGAAGCTGCCGCAGAGTCAGACCGCCAGCAGGCGAGCGCCGAAGCGAACCTCAGCTATGAGCAGCGTAAGCGCCTCAAGAGTGAAGCCGGCAAAGCGCAAACCCGCGTGAAACGCCTCGAGCAAGAAATTGCCGACCACGAAGCGCGCATTCAGGCGCTCGACGCGCTCTTCGGTGACGGCGGCCAGTTGCAGTCGCTTTCTGCCGATGAACTGCGCACAAAGACCGAAGAGCGGGCTCAGCTGCAGAAGCAGCTCGAAGAACGCCTCGCTGAATGGGAATCTCTGGCTTCGTGATTTGACTCGGTTGAAGTTCAACTGCGTTCAAGCGTTACTTCAAGAGTTGCCTCAATCCGCCTGGCGAAAAGATCGTCGTGTGTGGCGAACACCACAACGCCCATGAAGCGGCGTAGAAAGTCGGCCACCGCGAGCCGGCTTTCGAAGTCGAGACCCACCTCAGCCTCGTCAAAGAAACAAAACCCGGGAGTTATTTTGCCTGCGGTGGCGAGCAGAATCTGCAGCCTGATTCTTTCACCTGCGCTCAGATTCGCTTGTCTATCGAACACTCTTTCGCCTCGGTAACCATAGCTGCCGAGAAGGCGGCGCAGCTCGCATTCGCTGAAGTCAGGCAGTTTCTCATGTGCCAGCTGCAGCAGACTGCGCGGCTCGTGAGAAACTTCTGTTTCTGCTCTGAGTAGCATCGATTCGTGTTTCGAACAGGCGACGGTACCGCTGCTCGCCAGTTCGCGCCCGCCTCTGAGGTGTCGAATCAGCAAACTCTTGCCTGCTCCGTTATGGCCATTGAGGCGAATGCGGTCGCCGCCGGTGGCGCTGAAGCTCAGGGGTTTTCGCCACACCGGGCGGCCTCTCTCAAGGTAAAGCTGCAGATCAACCACCTCGAGTCTCGCATGTCCGCTGAGCGGCTTTTGCCATGCACCCTGAAATCGCAAGTCGAGCTGGTGAGAAATCAGGGTGCGTGTATTCTTGATGTTCGCTTCAAGTTCAGTGATGCGTTCTTTGATTCGGACCTCAATTTTTCCTTAAGTTCTTTCGGCGTTCCGTTTCATGAGCCCCAGCGCCACACGGGGAATTCCCGCATTCGGTGCACGGCGGGCAGCGTTCTCACTGCGCTTCTGCTGCCGTTGGAGGTTTTGCTGTAGCTGCAACCGCTCACTTTTGGCGAGGCGCTCAGCCCGGTTGGCGGCGCTTTCTGCCACCTCACGTTCATGCGCCAGCTGTTCACGGTAAGCGGCGTAGCCTGAATCGAACACGCGCACTTTTTGATTTTCGACGTGCAAAATACGCGTCGCCAGATTCAAAAGGGCGCCGTCATGCGACACCATCAAGACAAGTTGTCTGCGCGAAACCAGGTGCCTTGTCAGCCAGCGGCGGTAGGCAGCGTCGAGGTGTGTTTCAGGTTCGTCGAGCAGCAAAATTTCAGACGATTGCTGTAAGGCGCTTTTTAGCTGCCGCATCTTCTGTTCACCACTGCTGAGTCTTTCATGCGCCTCGGCTGGTAGGCCATGATCCAGCGAGGTGCATAGCGCCGTCGGTGCAACGACCAGCTCGCCGGCGCTCGGCAGAAGTTCGCCTGCGATGAGTTTTAAAAGAGTCGTCTTACCCGCACCATTTGGCCCGGCAATGGCATAGATGCCCCGCTGGAGTGTCAGGTGGATTGTTTTGAGAACAAGCCTTTCGGGCGCGTAGCCAAAGCTCACGCCGTGTAGTTTTATATAAGTCATATCTGCTCCTGTGAATCGAACGCCTCGATACGAGGCGCGGCTTTACGTGGGGGAGCAGATTAGCGCATACGCGCAGCGGGTGGCTGCACGCAGATTATAACAAAAATCTTTCAGGGCGGCAAAAAGTTATAGCGTTTGGCAGGTGCTTAAAGCCCTGCCAAATGTGTCGCTACCCTTCAGCCTCAGCCCGCGCCTTGATCACCTTCATGATGTTTGATTGAATCTCGCTCATCAGAAAATTACTCCAGATGCGGGCATAGAAGTTAAAGTGCGTCGAGATGCGGTGCTCGCTGTAGAGCACGAGATCGACTTCACGATCGTTGATTTTACGAATTTCGTACGTGCCAGACATCACGTCAAAAAAGGCACCGCCGACAGTGACATGCTCGTCGAGTGTGGTGAGTGGAGTCAGATTCGGGTCGGCCTTGATGGTGAACCCGAGCTTTTCATTGACCTTCCAGTCGGTGACCGTTTCGACGAATTGCAGCCCACGTTCGAAGGTGGCGAGTCTTGTTTGCCCGACACCGTCACCTGAAAGCACAGCCTCTATCGGGCGGGGAAACCCCAGCGTAAAGAAGACACTCTCTTGCGGCTCGGTGATTTTTTCAACGCGCACGATTTTGCGCCACACGGTCTCGGGTTTTGCTTTGATACGCAGCGTATTCGAAACGATGCGCTTTTCTTGCGGCAGGTCGATCTGTCTTTCGAGCAGCGAGAGCGGCATCGGCAGAACCATAAAAGCGACAAAGATCAGGTTTTTTTGGCGCACGTTGATGATGATGCGCATCGCCAGGCCACCGAGCGCCGAAAGGCCCATCACAATGGGAAAAGCCATAATCAGGCAAATCGTGCCTTCCCAGCCGATGACCAGCGACACCATCAGGCATAAAACTGCCGGCAGCATCGGCTCGAAAATCGACAAGACAAAGTCACGCAGGCCATCTCGCTGCCGCAGGTAGACGTGCAGCATACCCACAGCAAAGGGTACAAAAAAGACGAACCCCAGAGTCATCACCATAAAGCTGCCATTGCCAAACTTATTGCCCTCGTCTTTCGACATGAAGCGCATAAAAATCTGCGCGCTCGTGCCGTAGGCAATACCGATCACGGTCGCGATCAGCATCGAAAGTGACATCGGCTTCATTTTTGCAGTCATAGTGCATCCGCGTTTTGCCCCAGAGCGCGTCAATAAGTCTAGTGCCTGAACTGTACCGATTTGCCAGAATGCCAATTCGGCTTGACGTTGCGCTTTTGTATCACCGACTAAACTCATGGAAGAGCGTGCGGCAAACATTTCGAAAGAGATGACTCTGCTGAAAGAGCGCATGCACCAGCACCAATATAAATCCACACCGCAGCGCGACGAGATCGCCGACTGGGTGTTTCGCACGCATGAACATTTTACCGTCGAAGAGCTGATTGCGAGCTTTCGCGAAAAGGGAAAGAAGGTCTCACAGGCGACCGCGTACCGTGTCATTCAAATGCTGCTCGACCTCAAACTGATCGAAGAGCACGATTTCGGCAAAGACTACAAATTCTATGAGCATACGCCCGGGCACGATCACCACGACCACATCGTTTGTATGGATTGCGGCAAGATTATCGAATTTGCCGATTCGAGTCTTGAAACGTTAAAAGAGAAAATCACGCTTAAGAATGGCTTTCGCATGAAAAAGCACCACCTCACGATCTACGCCGAATGCACTACCTGCCCGCCCGAAAAGCGCGTGCTGACGCGGCGCGAGACCTGATGCATTTTACTTTGGCAGCTTTGCTGTCAAAGTAAAATGCATGAAAACGCTTTGCCCCAAGTTTTGAGGTCTCGCCGTGGCGGCAGATGGGCGAGCTTGACGGCATCGTTTTACCTTCGGGCGAACAGGTCTTTTCAGGGCTGACGAATTCGTTTCGTCGTCGCGGCGACAAAAAGAAAAATAAATACCTTTCGATCGCCATTGGCATCATTCTCTTTATAGAACTCGTGGCGTATCTGACCGTCAGCTGGCAGGGTGAGGCGCGTGAAATTCCGTTCACCTCGGCTTCGATCGACCTTGGCGATTTCAAACCCCGCGCCCGCAAGGCTCCTGTGATCGAGGTCGATGAGGTGTTCGGCAACCAGTTTGTGAAAGAACGCAAAGACGCGACGACGCTGCCTGCCAACGAAGCTGGCGGTTCTATCGACGGCGAAGGTGTTGTCGACCTCGATGTCGAAGGTTCGGGCGGCAGCGGTGGCGGCGCGCCGAATATTGCACGCTGTGCGGTCAGAAACTTTCCGCCCGAGGCAAAGGCATACGTTGAAGAGGCGCTCGTGCTCGTGAATCTGCTCGTCGACAAATCGGGCCTCGTGCGCGATGCGAAGCCGCTCTATGTGCAGTTCAAGAAGAACCTGCCCCCCGATCTCAAAGAGCGCATGAAGAAGCTTTTCATGAGCGCCGCTCGCAATTCATTGCAGGGGCGCCGTTGTCCGGTGTATTACGCCGCCGGCGTCGCGACTGGCTATCGGCTTGAAGTGCCACTCAATTATGAGCTGACCAACTGACGTCTTTTTCAGTTTATAACCCATGTCGAGAAACAGAATTTTCGTCGCGGTTTTCGCGGCGGCGCTTGCAGCTTTGCTCATATGGTTTCTCGAACCCTGCGGCAAGGCGACGACGCCCGAAGAAGCTTCGCAAGGCGGATTTCTACCGTCATTAAAAGCGAAACTCAAGAAGAAACCGGCCGAGCCGAAGCCCGCAACTGAGCCGGCGCCCGCGCCGGCAGCGCCACCATCAGGGCCCGCAGCCGCAGTGGAGCAGATTGACAACACGCCACCCGTCAATCTCACCGAAAGCGAAGAGGTACCCAACGTCGCCAAGTGTGTCATACGCAACTTTCCCGCCGAGGCAAAGCCCCATGTGAAGACGGCGACGGTCACCGTGCGACTGAACGTTGACCGGTTCGGCAAGGTTCGCGAGGTAAAACCGACGGCGGTCGAGTTTGGGCAAGAGGTCGAAGAAGACCTGCAGCCACGTATGCGTAAGCTCTTTATAGAAGCGGGTCGGCGGGCGTTCGGCACCAGGCCGTGCCCTCCGCACGTCGTCAATGGCCAGAATGCCGGTTACGTGATTATCGTGCCCCTGCTTTACACCCATTAAGAGCTGAATTGCATTTGCCGCGACGCGGCAAATGCAAATGAGGCTATACATCGCTATGAAATACGAATTTTTCGCACTCGACATCGACGGAACCGTTTTCTCGTCTGAAGAGATTATTTATCCTGTTTACAAAGAATCGATCGAGTTATGGTCCAAGGCAACCGGTAATGCGCTCGATACCCCGGGCCGCGAGCGTATCATGCTCGAGATCGGCAAGCCGGTGAAAAAAATCTTTCAGAACCTTTTTCCCCAGCTGAGTGAAGACGACCGCGACACGCTTTCTGATTCGGTGCTGCGACTGCTCTGCGACAAGATAGCCGCGGGTGCCGGCGAGTATTACCCCGAAGTCAAGAAGACCATCGACGCCATCACAGAACGGGGCGGCAAGATTCTCGTCGCGTCGAATGGTCGGCGCCCCTATATCGAGGCGATTCTTGGGTATGCGGGCGTGCTGCAGCACGTTATATATCCCACTTATATCGACGGTGAAAAAATTTTCACCAAGAGCGACATTATGCGTCACTACACTTCGATAGGCCTCGACGCAAAAAAAATTGTGATGGTCGGCGACCGATTGAGCGACCTCGAAGCCGCGCAGACGATTGGCTGCGATTTTGCCTGGTGCGAGTACGGGCATGCACCGCCAGGTGAGATCACAACCTGGCAGGTGAAGCTCGAACAATTTTCAGACCTGCTCAAATATGCCTGAAAGGTTTGTACTGCACCCACAGCTCGCGGCCGACACTTTCGCCGTGAAAGAACTTTCGCTCTGCCGGCTCGTCGCGATGAACTGCCGTGCGGTGCCCTGGCTCATTCTCGTGCCCCGAATTGCCGGTGCGCGCGAAATCATCGACCTTGCGGCCGCAGAACAACAGCAGCTTATAATCGAGATCGCACTCGTGAGCAGGCTCTTGCAGACCGAGTTCAAGCCCGACAAAATCAATGTTGCGGCGCTCGGCAACGTTGTGCCGCAGTTGCACGTGCACATTATCGCGCGTTTCACCCATGATGCCGCGTGGCCGAAGCCCGTGTGGGGCAATGTCAATATCGAGCCATATAAGCCTGAGGATGCAGAAGCGTTCTTGAACCGGCTGCTGAATTCGAAGTTGCTCTCATAAAGTATTGACTTCTCAAACGCGGCAGATAGCTCTGCTGTATGAGAAACCTTAAATTCTATATCGCAGTTGCGGCGGTTTTCGCGGTGACCGGCTGCAAATCGGGTGACGCCCCGAAGGAGCGCTTCATGTTCACAGGTAAAACCGACCCGCAGGTCGAAAAACTTCTCGGTGGTATCGACGTCTACGCTGACGCCGTGCGCGTTATACCGGTGATTGTCAATTCAGACCCCAACTCTGGCGGTAAGAAAGAGAATCTTGAAGGTTATGCGATTGTCAAAAAAGGCAAGATCATGACCCCCGACCAGGTGAAAAAATTGCAATCGGTTGTATTCGACGTCAATGTATACGATTTTAATTCATCGAAGCGTTGTTTGTTTTCCCCCTACATCGGCTTTATCTTTGAAAAGGGCGGCAAACAATCGCATGCACTCTTCTGCTTCACCTGCAACGAGGTGAGTTATGGCCGCGACGGTAAACAGGGCAACCTCGAAGATTTCGACCCGGCTCGCAAAGAGATACTGTCTCTCGCAAGGGAGCTTTTCCCGAACGATGCGAAGCTAGCGGCGATCAAAGACGAGCTATAACATGAAAAGATTGAATCTTCGCGCTATTGCAGCCTGCGTGCTGTTTTCGGCCAGCGTGACGCCGGCATTTTCGGCGTCTTTGCGCGTGCTGCTTGTGGGCGATACGAACGACCGCTCGATCGGCAAATCGGTGGTGACAGACTTAGCGAATTTTGAAGGCTTCGCGCAGCAGATTGCGGCCCGTACAGGATTAAAGCTCGACATCAAGGTCATTAAAGGCGCCGGATTAAAATCACGCCCGATCATGGACGCTGTAAAAAACCTGAAGGTCGACAGCGACGATACGGTCATCTTCTACTATTCGGGCCATGGCTTTCGCACCCAGCCAGTGAAAACACGCTGGCCTCTGCTCTACATACCCGACGCCGGCACAAAGGGCGTCGATTTTCAATGGGTCATCGACACCATCGACGCGAAGAAGCCGCGCATGGTACTGGCGATCAGCGATTCGTGCAACAATTACATCGACCTGCCGCAGGCCGGCCTCAACTCACGTGCGATGCTTGAAGATCAAGATGAGGCCTGGCGAAAGCTGTTCGTCGAATTCTCAGGGCGCATCTATGCGTCGGGTTCGATCGTCGGCCAAATGTCTTTCGGCCAAGATGCTGCCGGCGGCGCCTTTACCAGCCGTTTTCTCGCCATTGTGCGTTCAGAAGTGAAGAGTACGTCAGCCAACTGGGACCACATCATGAAACTTGCGACGCGACAGATTGTCATCAACAGTCCGCAGCAGAAAACGCAAGACCCGCAATACGAGCTCGTGAAGGGCGCTGCAGTGCAGACACCGCAGGCGAGCGTCGAACAGCAGCATGAGATTCACATCGCAGAACCCGAGCCGCCTGAAGAGCATAATGAACAATGCAAGGCGCTCGGTGAATTTGCCTCGGCACTTTCGACTGTCAAATCTGGTATGCCTGCGAAATTCGACTTTCGCCGTCAGCGCCAAGAGCTTGCAGGCTATCAGCAGATGGTAACCGCGCTGGTTCAGGCCGGTGGCGATAAACAGATGATACAGCTGTCGCGTACGATGCAAATGGGGTTGAGGCAGAAGAACTGGCCGCGGTTCAGATCGGCCGTCTGGGCTTACGAAGGCCACATCGCGTCGCTGCACAGCTCGGCCTGCGGCTCTCATTAATCGTGAGAACGCGCACCTTTCAGGTGCGCGCCCACAAACCATTTAGGCTAACGCTGCCTGGGCTGCCGCGAGCCTCGCGATGGGTACCCGGTAAGGTGAACACGAAACGTAGTCGAGGCCCACGCGGTGGCAATAGCCGATTGAGGCCGGGTCGCCACCGTGTTCACCGCATACCCCGAGTTTTATTTTCGGGTTAGTCTTGCGCCCCTTTTCAATCGCAATCTCGACGAGTTTGCCGACACCTTCCCAGTCAAATACCTGAAATGGGTTTTGCGGGTAGATGCCCTTTTCGATGTAATAGGGCAGGTAGTGCTCTGAATCGTCGCGTGAGAAACCCGATGTCATCTGCGTCAGGTCGTTGGTACCGAAACTAAAGAACTCCGCATGCTCGGCAATCTCGTCTGCGGTGACGGCAGCGCGCGGCACTTCAATCATGGTGCCGAGCGCGTATTCGACTTTGATACCCTTTTCTTTCATCACGGCGTCAGCAGTCTCACGAATGACCTTCGCCTGATTCGCGAGCTCTTTGAAGTGGCCCACAAGCGGTACCATGATTTCGGGAAATACCTTTTTGCCCTCTTTCAAGAGCTCAGCCGCTGCTTCAATAATCGCGCGCGTCTGCATTGCGGTGATTTCAGGGTATGTGACCCCTAACCGGCAACCGCGATGCCCGAGCATAGGGTTGAACTCTTTGAGGTCATCCATCTTTTTGTGAACGTACTGCGAGGTCTTGCCGAATGCTTTGGCAAGTTCTTCTATCTGTGCCTCTTCGTGCGGCAAAAATTCATGCAAAGGGGGATCAAGAAGTCTCACGGTGACCGCGAGCCCTTCCATGGCTGAAAAGATTCCCTTGAAGTCGGCCCGCTGGTAAGGCAAAAGTTTTGCCAACGCCTTCTCGCGTTCTTCAAGGCTTGAAGACAGAATCATCTCGCGCATTGCGGCGATGCGCTCTTCGGCAAAGAACATGTGTTCGGTGCGGCAAAGGCCAATGCCCATTGCACCATAGCTGCGCGCCACAGCAGCGTCTTCGGGGGTGTCGGCGTTGGTGCGCACCTTGAGGCGGCTGTACTGGTCAGACCACTGCATGATGCGCGCGTATTGCTGAGCGAGCAGTGATTTTTCCATGGGGAGGGTCTTGGTAACAAACACCTGCTCGAGTTCGCTCGGTATGGTATTGAGAGAAGCGTTCAATACCTGGCCGGTGAAGCCGTCGATCGAGATATGGTCGCCTTCTTTCATTTTTACCGCTTTCGCAGTGCCCGAGTTGAACTCTACGGTGCCCGTCTTGTAATCGACTTCGAGTGCACTGCAACCAACAATGCAGGGTTTATTCATGCCGCGCGCAACCACCGCAGCATGCGACGTCATACCGCCGCGCGCAGTCAGAATACCTTCTGAGCTATGCATACCTGAAATATCTTCTGGTGACGTTTCGACACGAACGAGTATGGACTTCACGCCTTTCTCTGCCCACTCCACGGCTTTTTCGGCGGTGAGGGCAATCTTGCCGCTCGCTGCGCCGGGGCCGGCCGGCAGACCGGTGGCGACGACGAGACCCTTCGCGAGCACTTCTTTTTTTTCTTTTTCGTCGAAAATTTTTGCGAGCAGCGACGGCAACGTGCTTGCGTCGATTCGCTTCAGTGCAGCCTTTTCATCGATCAGTTTTTCGTCGACCATTTCGACTGCGGTGCGAATCGCTGCGAATGCAGTGCGTTTGCCCGAGCGTGTCTGCAGCATGTAGAGTTTTGAGCGTTCGATCGTGAACTCGATATCTTGCATGTCTTTGTAGTGGTGCTCGAGTTTGTCTGCGTAGCTGTGCAGCTCTTTCAGAGCCTCTGGCATTTTTTCGCCCAGCTTTTCGATTGAGAGGGGAGTGCGAATGCCTGCAACCACGTCTTCGCCCTGCGCGTTCATCAAGAACTCCCCATAGAACTTGCGCTCGCCGTTGGCAGGGTTACGCGTGAACGCGACGCCGGTGCCGCAGTCATCGCCCATGTTGCCGAAGACCATCGATTGCACGTTGACGGCTGTGCCGAGAGCCTCAGAAATATTGTTGAGTTTGCGGTAGGTGATCGCGCGGTCGTTCATCCACGAGGCGAACACGGCATCGATTGCGCCCATGAGTTGTTCTTTCGGTGATTGCGGAAAGTCACGCCCGATTTTCGCCTTAACTTCAACCTTATATTCAGCGATCAGCTTCTTGAGGTCTTCGGCGTCGAGCGCGAGGTCTTCGGTGACACCCTTCGACTTTTTAAGCCCGTCGAGAATGTGCTCGAAGTCATGGTGTTTCAGGCCGAGCACGACGTTGCCGTACATTTGTATAAAGCGGCGGTAGCTGTCGTAGGCGAACCGCGCATTGCCGGTGCTCGCGATGAGGCCCGCAACGGTTTCATCGTTGAGGCCGAGGTTCAAGATGGTATCCATCATGCCGGGCATGGATACCGGGGCTCCCGAGCGAACAGACACCAGAAGCGGGTTCGCTTTATCGCCGAATTTCTTGCCTATGGCTGCCTCGAGTTCGGCGATGCCCTTGTCGATCTGCGCTTGCAGATCGGCGGGGTACTTGTTGCCGTTGGCGTAATAATAGGTGCAGACTTCGGTTGAGATCGTAAAACCCGGGGGCACGGGAATGCCGAGCGTGGTCATCTCGGCAAGGTTGGCACCTTTGCCGCCCAGAAGCTTCTTATCCCCTGCACCGCCTTCGGTGCGACCGGCCGAGAAGAAATAGACAAACTTGCCGGGTTGAACTGTTTGAGCCATTACTCAGCACCTGAGTTTTTGACGTCTTGTAAACGAGTTTACACTCAAAATTGACGCCCGGTCTGCCGATCATATAATTACGTATGTCTTCATCGCCCGTGACTGCAAAACCGCATCCCGCCCTTGCTGTCAGGTTGACGATGACACTCGGGCTGATCATGCTCGCCGTTGGGGCAGCCTTTTCTGCAATCTACTTTGTACTTTCTGTTTCGCTGTTTTCGAGGCTGGCGACGCAGCAACTCGACCAAAAGGCAAAAAGCGCCGAGGTGATTGTGCGCGCTGTGTCGCTTTCGCGCGACGCGATCAATACCATGACTTATATTCGAAATCTGCAAAATGGCGGATTTAACGATGCCATCGGGGTTTTTAACGAAAAAGGCCAGCTTGTCACGCATACCGACGAAAGCATCGCGACTGCGCTCGGCAAGGTGGTCACTGACCCAAAACTGAAACTCGCAGAGGTCGTCGCGCAAGAGAAACTTCTGCAAGATGTTCTCGCGTACCGCCGTACGCGGCCCGTGAACCCGCTGTACAATCTGGGTGAAGCCCACTATACCGCACTGGTACAAGAAAAAGCGACTATCCTCATTGCGCTTACGGCGCAAAAGCCGAAGATGGTTACCCTCGCGGCTTCGTTCTTTTTGCTCTGTCTTCTTGCAGTCGGCATCAACACACTGTTCGTCTATCACTACGGTCATTCGATTGCGCACAGTCTGGCGCAAATCGTGCGTGGCCTGGATGTCGATTCAATACGGGTAGAAAGCATCGAATCGCAGTATATTGAGATCGATGCGCTGGCGCAGGCAGTCGATGAAAAGATCAGGCAGAGCCGTGTGGCACTGCCGCCACCTGCCGGTGAAGTTTCGAAGAGTGACGGCGTAATTTCGACCCTACAGGCGAAACTTTTTGAGAGACCTTTTCCGCGAATGGAAGGTTATGAGCTCGCCGTTTACCCGCGCCGCCCCAAGAACGAAACCCATGAATTTATTTCAGGCGCTTATGAGCCGGGGCACGTCGATGTACTGATCGGCATTACCGACGCCGACAGCGTCGAAGCCCTGCTGGCAAAACACCGCATGCAAGAGCGATTCTTCGCTTTGGCGAAACAGAATCTCAGCTCAGACGAACTCGCCCGCAACATCTGGACTGCATTTTTCGCGCACAGCGAACTTGTGCCCGGCATATTCTTCGCGCGCCTCGACGAAGCCGCCAAATCGATGGATATCTGCCGCGCGGGTGGTGTGCACCTCTTTGAAGTTACCCCCGACAGCGTCTGCCATGAGATCAATGTGGGCAGCACCGAATTTGGCTCAGAATACACGATGATTTCAGAGCACCGCCTGACAGCGGGCAGCTACTTTGTCATGGTTTCTCACGATGCTTTTAGCGCGATGGAGCTTTCGTCTGGCGATTTCGCAGAAGTTATCGCAAAGCTTTCAGCAAGTAAGAGCGCCAAACTTCTGCTCGCAGGCCTTTTAGAGAAGATTCACCAGAAACTGCCGGCCGGTGAAACCGTGCCCGGTCTGATTGCTGTTCTTTCAGAAAGAAAGTAGGCTAGCGCTCAAATATTCTCACGGGGCGGCCATTTGCGCCTACAGCCACATAAGTCACTTCGCAGGCGATAATTTCGCGCGATGTCTGCTTCTCAGGGTCGTACGCCACGGCTTTGCCTTCGGCGGTAACGCTGCTGCGGCGAACGTCTTTGATGCGCGCATAGATCTGAATGATATCACCGAGGTAGCCTGGCGCCTTAAAGTAGACGTTGTTCATGCTCACAGTCACCATCGACTTATAGCGCAGCCGGTTGGTGCAGTGCAGGTAAACATCGGTGTCGAGCCACGCAAGCAGCTGCCCACCAAAAATATGGTGGTTCGGGTTCAGGTGCTCTGACATTACCATGTGCTGCGTCACGAGCGAAAAATCTTCTTGCACCAGATCGTGTACGGTCGGCTCACCGGCGCGGTCGCCGCGTTGCCGGCGTTCGCTGCCCTCACCCTGTATAGCCACGGTAATATTCTGCCTTACTTGATGCGTATTTCAGTATTCGGTATCGCACCCGGTGTAGAGTTTTCAGGGGGCACGGGTTCGGCAACCGGCTTTGCCGGTGCGGCCGGTTTACCGGGTTCAATAACCCCCGTTTCTGCGCCTGGCACAATTTTGTCGTCTGTCGGCTCTGGTTTTGCCGATGGCTCAACTTCTTCGGGCGGCAGCGGCTTTTTCTTGGCGGGCTTTTTCGCCGCTTTTGCCGGCTTCTTGACCGGTGCGGGCTTTGCTGGCTTCACGGGCTTTTCGGGCTTCTCAGAGGTATCGGGCGCGACATCTTCGCCGCCATCATTCTTATCTTTGCTGGCGTCGAAATAGATCTCGGCGCGGCGGTTTTTGCGTCGGCCTTCGACAGTGCTTTCGTCTTTGCTCGCCGGCCGTGTTGCGCCGAAGGCTTTGGTGATAATCATCTCGGCCGGAATACCGTATTGCACGAGCCGCTTCTTCACGAACGCAGCGCGCGACCGCGAGAGTTTCATGTTATAGTCGGGGCCGCCGCGGCTATCGGCATGGCCATAGACATAGACGTATTTGTGGGGCTGCTTGTTCCACAGGTCGACCACATTCTTGAGACCTGAAGCTTTCTCGTTATTGAGGCGGTTCGAGACGTTGGTTGAAAAGTACACGATTGCCTCGAGTCCGCCGGGGCCTTTTGTCGGTACCACTTCGACGTCGCCCTGGTCTTTGCGCTTCATGACGAGCTTCAGCTCTGCGTCACCTAAGAGCTCGCCGTTGGGGCCGCGAATCAGATCACCGACGTTGCGCGATTCGGCGAGGTTTTCAAAACCCTTGAGCGATGCTGAAACTGTCAGCTTTTGCTTTTCGAGCGCCGCGAGTGCGTCTTCGGGTTTTTTGTACCGCGACATTGCGGGTATGCTCAGGCGACCGGCGCCGTTTTTAAACGGCAGAATTGTTTCGTCTTTTATATCGGGTGCCAGTGTGTAAGTGGCTGCGGGTTTCAACGTGCGATTCTTGTCGTCGACGAAAAGTACCGTGAGGTTGATCTGTTTTGGTAGCGCGATGGCCCGTACCATTTCGAAATCCTTCTGAATGGTGACGGGCGTGTTCACGTCGCGCAGGTCTGCGATGTATTCAATCGGCTGGTAGCCGGGTGCAGTGACCGTGAACTTGTATTGTTTCTTGTTGATGAGGTCTGCGCTATAGAGACCGTCGGGCTGCTGCGTCGAAAAGTTGCGTTCACCGTCGAGATCAGATATGCGAATATTCGCCTCAATGCCTTTGTCGCTGAATTTTTCTTTCACGCGCCCTTTGATTGTTACCACAACTTCAGGTTTGGCAAAATCGGGAACGCGCGCCCGGTAAATATCGAAGCTGCCCTGGCCGTTCTCGCGGTTTGATGCAAAATACATGAAGTTACCATTGCGCACGACTGTCGGGTATTCGTCGTCGAATTTTGAGTTGTAGGGAGTACCCAGATTGGCCGGGCGTTTCCATTTTGATTCTTCGTCGTTGCTGCCGCCGTTTGCCGCGATGTCTTGCAGCATCTGCGTCACGTAGACGTCGTAGCCACCGACGCCGCCCGCGCGGTCAGACGAAAAATAGAGCGTAATGTTGTCTGAGTGAATAGCGGGAGTCACCTCTGATGAGGGCGTGTTGATCGTTCTGCCGGCATTGCGTGGCTTGCCCCAGCGTTTTGCCGCAAAATCGTATTCAGAAACCCAGATATCGTCGCGGCCAAAACCGCCTGGCCGGTCAGAACTGAAAAACAGGTAGTGACCGTCTTGAGAAATAGAGGGCATTCGGTCGTGAAAATCGGTGTTGATCTCGACCACGGGTTCGGGCACGCTCCATTTGCCGTCACGCTGAATCGTGTAATACAGGTTGGTGAGCTGCGGGCCGGGCCGGCCGTCTTCACCGAACGATGCAAAATACATTTCGTAGTCTCCGCTCGGCAATTTACGCAAAGTGGGATGTCCGTCGAAATAGCCAGAATTCACCGGCAGGCCGACATTCGCGGGTGTTTTGAAACGGGGTGCACCCGCGGTGACCTCATTCTCCGCAAACCACAGGTCGAAATCACCCGATTCGCCGACACCACCCGGGCGGTTCGACTGAAAATAGAGAAAGTGTTCGTCTGCAGTAATGTAAGGCGTGTATTCGCTGTATGGGGTATTGACCGCACCAATGTTCTGAATCTGGGCCACATTGTCGGCAGTGACGGGCAGGCGTGCGCCCTGCGCAATTAAAGCAGGCATGACCATCAGCAAGGCGGCAATGCTGCCCGCAGCGCCCATATTTCGAAACTTCATAAGTCACGTCTGCCGGGCAGACATACGCGGTGAATTACTTTAGCAGGTTATGGCTTGAGGTCTTCCCGATATGTGATCTTCACGTTGGCAGCGTCGCCCTCGAATGTATGCACCGACAGGCCAAGCGACAGACAGAGCGAACCCTCGTCGGTGAAATCCATGGCGAGCTGGCCGCGCGCAACCGCGCGCGATTCAGCCTCTTGAAAAGTGTTGTAGTGTACCAGCTGCGGGGTTTGCACACGGTTGAGCTCCCCCCTGTTCTCGTAGGTGACGACGTTCTTGCCGTCAACGCGCACGATAGAATCGACCACCGGCATCACAGGTATAAATGCAGGCAACGCGGGGGATAACAAACCCAAATGTTTGCTTACCCGCTGCAGAAACTCACCCGAAAGGTAGGGTCGATTGGCGTCATGTACAAGCAAGCGCTCGACGTTCTGAAACTTTCGCACCGCATTGATGCCCGACAAAAAACTGCCAAAACGCGTCACACCCGCTGCGGCATATCTGAACTGCCTGCCTGGAAAATCCGCTGCCAGTTTCTCGAGAATCGGGTTCAAGACAGCGCTGCCGGCCGTGTTCTTCGGCGAGACAAAAATGGCGATGTCGATCGGCAAAGCGGCGAGCAATTTGCGCGCGGTGACTTCAAACAGCGGGCGCGCAACGCCTTCATGCTCAAGTTCGAGAAATTGTTTGGGGGTAGGGCCACCGAAGCGGCTGCCAGAGCCGCCCATAAGTAACAGCAGAGCGTTCATATAATTTGCCCTCGCGCAGTAGGGGTAGGTTTAAACCTACCCCTACTGCGCGAGGAGTTTCAGCAAATATTTACTTTTGCGCCAATTTGGTGAATACCATCTTGCCGGCGTTCGTCTGAATGACCGAGGTGACGTTGATCTTCACTTTCTTGCCGATCAGTTTGCCGCCGCCTTCGATCACGACCATCGTGCCGTCTTCGAGGTATGCGATGCCCTGGTTTTCGTCTTTGCCTTCTTTCACAACCTGAAGTTCAATTTCTTCGCCTGGCAGAACCACGGGCTTCAGTGCGTTCGCGAGGTTATTCATGTTGAGCACGCGCACGCCCTGAAGCTCTGCAACCTTGTTCAGGTTGAAGTCGTTCGTGACAAGATAACCACCCGTGTCTTTCGCGAGGCGAATCAGTTTCTGGTCAACTTCACGCGTTTCTGTGTAATCTTTGTAAGAAATCTTCACCTCGAGATCGCTGCGCTTCTGTAGCTGGTTCAGCATATCAAGACCGCGACGGCCACGGTTGCGTTTGATCGCGTCTGGCGAATCAGAAATCAGTTGAATTTCACGCAGTACAAAGTTCGGTACAAGAAAAGGTGGCTCGAGAAAGCCGGTCGCGGCGATGTCGATAATGCGCCCGTCGATAATGATCGACGTATCGAGAATCTTGGTTTTTGATTCGGTGACGGTTGCCGGCTTTGCGTCTTCGCTGTTTGCCGCAGCCTTGTCAACGCGGGGCCCGAGCGCCGCAGGTTGCGGCGCGACGACAGGTACTTTTGCCTGCGCAGGCCACAGCAGCCCAAAGCCGACTGAACTCGCGATCACGAGTACCGCGAGCACAACGTAGCTGATTGTTCCTGGCGTGTCTTTCAGATATGGATTCAGCGAGCCCGCAGCGACCATGCCGGCGAGCGCACCGAGCAGGTAGGGCAGGTAATTTTTCACGGGCGTCTGCGCCGCAAATGATTGGGAATGTTTCATTTTCCCTCCTTCTTTATCAGGTCGGGAAAAATGCCGTGCTGATGCTACTTCGACAAGATATCTGAAATCATATTACTTGCGTCTTCGGCTGTGATGCCCTTTGCCAGGGCAACTTCGTTGATCATTAGAGAATAAGCCGACTCATAGAGCTTTCGCTCCATGACAGAAAGTTCTTTATCCCGCGCCCGCTTATAGAGGTTGCGGCAGACTTCGGCCACTGCAGTGATTGAACCTGACTTTACTTTGGTCAGGTTGTTCTGGTATCTGATTTTCCAATCTTCTTCTTGCTCGACATAGTCTTCTTGCAGAAGTTTCGAGATTTTAGGAATCTGCTTTTTATCCATAATATGCCTGAGACCGATTGTCTCGGCATTGTCTACGGGCACCATGACCCGCATTCTGGTATTAATGAGCTCAACGACGTAATATTTTTTCTTCTTATTGAGAATCGTCTTGGTTGCGATTTCTACGATCTTGCCGACGCCATGCATCGGGTATACGACATTTTCCTCGAGATTAAACATTATAGTCTTGCCGCCTAACGGCGACATTAGGGGCTTCGGTGGCGAAAGACGTGTGGTCAATCAATAATCGGACATAGTTTTCTAGCTTTGAGTTGAGACACCGCTTTAGCGGTTTCTCAACTCAAACCGATACGGTCGCTGTCGAGCAGGGTTATCAGCGTACCGACGCAGAGCCAGAAGCTCATTTGCACGATTTCAGAGGTAAAATGGCATTGCGTAAGGCCCATGAGGGCCATGAGCAGCAGCGAAGTGGCTGCGGCGGCGGCCAAAGGCCGGTCGCTTTGCCGGCTTAGGCGAAAGCGTTCCCTGAGGTACAGGGCGCCCGGGGCAAAGTAATAGAATAGCTGCAGCAGCAAACCGACGAGCCCATAGAGCACCCAGGTATTTATAAAGTCATTGTGCATGTGCGTTATCGATTTTTCCACATTGTCGTATACCGCTACCCCTGCAGCCCCAGGTACCTGAAAACGGGGGTATTCAAGGTTATAGCCGCGGTCGCCAAAACCTGTCCAAAAACGCTCTTTGATCATGGCTGAGCCCGCCTGCCAAAGATCACGGCGCTCGGCCTGCGACCCCGCATGAATCTCTGGCGCGGGAAAGCGGTACTGCTCGGCGATACTTTCGGGAATATTCTGAAAAACGAGGGTGCCCGCGACTGCCACAATGGCCACAAAAATCAAGCGGTGTGCCTTGTTGTATAGCTGCAAATAAACGAATACGGGAATCACCACCGCGAAAGCGGCGATCGCAGCCCGGGATTTGGTGAGCCATAACCCGATCAATACGCTGAGCGTTAGCAGCAATATGCCGAATGCGCGACCTTTTCGACCGGCAAAATACGCTGAAAATGTCAGGCCCAGGCCCATCATCGCGGCAAGTGCAGACAGCCCGGCAAAGTTCAGGTGGTGCATGCTGCTGAAACCACGACCACGAACCCAGTTCAAAAAATCTTCGCGCATCTGCCAGGCGCCGTACGCCGAAGAGACAGCCGCACCCGCGACGAAAAGCGCGACGACCACCAGCAGGCGTTTGCGGCTGCTGGCATAAAACCAAATAAATGCAGGTATCAGCATCAGCCAGACTTCGCGGGCCTCAATGAGCTCGGCGACGGGTTGGGGTGAAATCACGACATGGTAAATGCGCCAGAACACCCACAGAAAAGCACCGGCATAAAAAACCTTCAGAGTTGTCGCGCCTTTGGCGTCGAGGATTGCGCGGCCCCGGCGTGAGAATAACGTTGCGAGAAAAATGAGAAACGCGAGTCCGAGGCCTGTTTGTGCAATCGATATCGAGAACGCAAGCCCCACAGCGAACAGGCAAAGAAAAACAAACGCGAGTTTGCCGGCTATGGTATTCTCAGATGCGCGCATAGAGCCCCTTCACTTCCAGTAATTTTTGTGCATGCTGAGCATGCGGCAGATTCGCCTGCCGAACACCGTGTATTTGCGGCCTAGTTTGTAACCCAGAAATTTTGCCGCGATGTGAAATGGCATCAGCATGAGAGACAGCAGAGCTGCGGATTTCCATAGCAGCGAAGCCTGTCTTTTTACAAATCGAAATCCTTCTTTATTTGCTGAGCCTGCCGTAAAGAGCAGGTCTGCATGCTGTGAATGAAAGACGCCGATATCGAAATAGCGGGTAAATTCTTGCCACGCGCTGTAGTTGTGCGAATGCCTGACCTCTGCTTCGGGCTCATAGATGACCGTCGCGCCTGCCTGAATAATGCGCGCCGCAGCGTGCATATCTTCACCGAGTATAAGGCTTGAGGCAAAACCGCCGGCTTTGGTCAGCGTCGGTTTGTGCCAGAGGCAGCAGCTGTTCGAGGTGAACCAGGTTTTGATGCCGAGTGAGGCGGCGCTCTGCAGATTCTGCACGATACGCTCTTCACCATAGTTAATGAAGCGGGCGCTCGACGCGAGGGGGGTAGCATTCGTGTGCGGTAATTGCCGCGCATAAACGGCGCCCACCTTCGGTTGCCGGGTCGCCTCGAGTAACCGCGCCACTGACCCAGGGTTTGCGAATACGGCGTCTTGGGTAATGAAAAGCACCCAGTCGTGACGCGCAATCCTTAGAGCTGCGCTGCGGGTGCCGCCATGATCGAATTCATGTTTGCTGATCTTGATTAGCCGAAACGGTGTCTTGGCCGCAATGGCCTTGAGCTGGGCTGTCGCCCCATCGTTCGAATCGGTATCGAAAACGATAATCTCTGCGGGCATTGCCGTTTGCTCCATCGCCGCGCGCAGACAATCAAGCAGAAGCTCGCCGCCGTTACGCACCGGAATCACCAGGGAATATTTTGGCAGCGCAGTATCGCGTGGCTGTTTTTTTGAGGTTGGCACTAATAGGCCCCGCGTCGCTTAAGCACAACGCCGATGGTTTTGTAAAGAATGACGAGATCGATATAAAGCGACCAGTTGAAGACGTACCAGGTGTCCATTTCGACGCGTTGTTCGTAGCTGACGTCGCTGCGCCCGCTGATCTGCCAGAGCCCGGTCATACCTGGACGAACCAGTTTATAGAAATCGCTGCGCTCTGCATAACATTCGAGCAGCTCACTTTCAGGCACGGGCCGGGGGCCCACCAGGCTCATTTCGCCTTTCAGCACGTTGATCAGCTGCGGCAATTCATCGAGCGAAGTTTTTCTTAAGATCGCCCCGAGTCTGGTGACGCGCGGGTCGTTCTTCAGTTTCAGATTTTTCTTCCATTCGGCGCGCGCGGCAGGGTTTTTTGCCAGCAGTTCTTTGAGGCGAACGTCAGCATCGCGGTACATGCTGCGAAACTTATAGACCCTGATCGGCCTGCCATCTTTCCCTGTGCGCAGCTGTGAGAAGAGCGCCGGCCCAGGTGAGCTGAAGCGAATCGCAAGCGCGATCAGAAACAGAATCGGCAGAACAAATGGCAATGCCATAAGCACGAGACTGTAGTCGAAAAACATTTTGGTGAGCCGTGCAGGGCGTTCGCGCAGGCTATTGCTCAATTTAATCAGAAACAGCTGGTTGACGAACAGATGGTAGAATTCGGCGTTTAAGAGAGCTCCCGAACGCATTTCTGGTATCAGCAAGACATGCTGCACGTAGCGGTGAACCTCGTCGGCAACCCGCCCCGATATTTCGGGCGGTTGCCCGGGAGCCGCAATGAGCACGCAGGTGACCTGCAGTTCACGCAAGATACGCGGTAGATCTCTTTTGGCACCCGCGCGTGTCAGGTCAGAAGGTGCCTGTTTTTTCCAGAGGATTTCTTGCTGCGCGTCGAGCGGTACAAACCCCGAGAAACGGTAACCGAGCGTTCGCTCTGAGAGCACTTCACCCTTGATTTTGCGGGCAGCATCGACCTCGCCGACGATCAGAAGATTCTGCGTGCCGAGACCTATTTTGTGCAGCACGATCTTGCTCCAGTAGCGCGCAAAGCCCAGCAATATGAGAGCGAACGGCGCCATGAGCAATATCGTCAGGCGGCTGATAAGGTGCGATAACTTGCCCACCGAAATGAGGGCGAACAAAAAAACCGTGAGTATCACGATCGACTTGGCAATTTCTTTCAACTCGTCGATATAGGGCAGACGCTTCTTGTACAACCCCTCATACGCGAAAATAGTAACGAATAGCACGGGCATGAAATAGAGGTCGGCAAACCGCATTGCATCGCCAGAAAACTGCGGCACGAACTGCACGGTTTCACCAAGTAAAATGCGGGTATTGACCGCGAGCACGAATGCCAGCGTGTAGACAGTGAGGTCAATCGCCAATAGAGCAACCAGGTAGAGCACGTTACGTGAAGTCCCTGAGGATTGCGGAGCGAAATGCACCTCGACACCTTTTGCCGACTTCGCCATATTCTACTTCAGGCCGAGGCGCCGCTTTTCCCACGCGACGGCTGTCTTCAGAATCGCCTCCAGATCGGGAATCTCGGGAGACCAACCGAGTTTTTGTTTCGCCAGTGCATTGTCGCCCACGAGCATTGCCGCGTCACCTTCGCGCCGGGGGCCAAAGTGAAAATTGATCTTTCGGCTGCATGCGTTCTCGATGCCTTTCAGTACCTCGAGAATGCTGTAACCGCGATTGTTGCCCAGATTGAATGCATGAAACCCGCTATTCTTGAAGGCGAAATCAATGCCCAGCACGTGCGCACGCGCAATATCAGAGACATGAATATAATCGCGCACCGCCGTGCCGTCGGGAGTCGCAAAGTCTCTGCCATTCACGACAAAATCTGTTCGGTTTTCAAGCGCGGCTCGCACGGCGAGCGGTACCAGATGCGTCTCGGGCACGTGGTCTTCACCGAACTCATTTTCCGGGTCGGCTCCCGTCGCATTGAAATAACGAAAAACCACCGCTGAAAACCCGAGCGTTGTACAGTAGTCGCGCATGATCTGCTCACACATGAGTTTTGACCTGCCATAAGGGCTGATCGGATTCTGTGGATGGTTTTCGGTGAGGGGTTCTGCTACCGTGAGTTCGGCATAGGTTGCGCAAGTGGACGAGAATATGAGTTTCTTCACATTTGCCGCGAGCATCGCCGACATCAGCGAAAGTGTGCCCGCGACATTATTCTCGTAATACGCGTCTGGCTTTTCGACCGACTCACCGACAAAAATATACGCGGCGAAATGCATCACTGCATCGACACGTTTTTCCCGGAGCAGCGCGGTGAGTTTTTCCGTTTCGCGGGTTGAGATTCGGTGGCATTCAGCATAGCCACTGACGTCTGCCTTACCGTAAGACTCGTCATCAATGCAGACGACGTTGTGGCCAGCGCGGGCGAGAAGTTTACAGGCATGCGAACCAATGTAGCCACGCCCACCTGTAACCAGAATATTCATGCGCTGCCGCCCGCCCGGTCGAGGCAGTCACCGTTAACGCGCGGGTATGTTTTTCTATCTCTGGCCATCGCGCTGCGGACGCTGGCGACCGGGCCCGCGGCTACCGCCACGATTGCGGTTGCGGTTACCGCCTGGTTTGCCACGACCACCGCGGCGTGGGCCACGGCCGTCACCGCGACCGGCACCGCCACCACGGTTTTCTTCTTCAAGAATGCGGCGTGTGCGCTCTGAAATCTGTGGCTCAGATTTTTTGCGCACAAAGAGCGACATGACAGAGCGAGCGATGCGCTTGAAGAGTCCCACCTTCTCTTGAGAGCGGGGCACGATCGCAAATTTCTGGCGGTTGTCTTTGCGCGCATTATGGTCGCGTTTGCCGCCCTCATTCTGACCGCCACGCTGTCGCCGTGCATCGTAATAGGCCCCGTCTGCAACCTGCTTCTGGCGGTTCGGTTGTTCGTTGCGCCGACCGTGCTGCGGGCGCCCCTGACCTTCGCCGCGAGGCGCACGCGAATCGTCTCTTGGCCCACGTGCATCTTCGCGTCGGGGTGGACGGCCACCCTCGCGTTTGCGGTCACGACCGCCGCGGTCGTTACCGCCTCTGCCGCCGCGATCGTTGCCTCGCGGCCCGCGGTCACGGCCACCGCGTACATGGTCGGCGCCGTCTTCGCGCTCAACGCGCACGATACGCACAAAGCTGACATTTTCAATGTAACGAGATTCGGGTTGCGCTACGGGAATTTTGTATTTCAAATAGCGCTCGAGTTTCGCGAGCGAGTCGTAGTCAAATTCTGAGCTGACGCTGATCGCCTTGCCGGTTTTGCCCGCCCGGGCCGTGCGGCCGATGCGGTGCACGTACGTCTCGGGATCCATGGGGATGTCGTAGTTAATGACAAGCTGCACGTCTTCGATGTGCAGGCCGCGGCTTGCGACGTCGGTTGCCACGAGAATGCGAAACTTGCCGTCTTTAAAGTCGTCGAGAATCTTGAGGCGTTTATTCTGCGTCACCATGCTCGAGAGGCCTGCGGCAGCGATGTTGTGGTGGTTCAGGTTTTTTACCAGCACGTCGACATACTGGCGGCTGTTGGTGAAAATAATCACCGGCTCGAGCTTATTGTTTTCGAGAAACTGTATGAGGTAGGGCAGCTTTTCGTCTTGCCCGAGGTGCAGCATCTCTTGCGCGATGTTCGCGTGGTCGATGAGTTCGGGGTTGATGAGAATTTCTTCGGGCTCGCGCATGAATTCCCACACCGAATACAGGGCGCTGAAGTTGATCGTGGCTGAGAACAGCGAGAACTGGCGTTCTTCGTTCTCGTTCGGCGAGCACTTCGAAAGAATCTTGCGCACGTCGTCGATAAAACCCATGTCGAGCATGCGATCGGCTTCATCGAGAACGATCCGCACGACTTTTGAAAGGTTGGCTTCGCCGCCGCGCAGAAAGTCGAGCAGGCGACCGGGTGTTGCGACGATCAGCTGCGCGCCACCGGCGAGTTCGCGGCGCTGTTTGTCATGGTCGACGCCGCCGTAAATTGTGGCAAGCTTGAGGCCTGCTGCGTCGGCAAAGAACTCAGCCTCTTCGGCGATCTGCACCACGAGTTCGCGGGTCGGC
Organism: Turneriella parva DSM 21527; assembly: GCF_000266885.1. Classification (NCBI taxonomy): domain Bacteria; kingdom Pseudomonadati; phylum Spirochaetota; class Leptospiria; order Leptospirales; family Leptospiraceae; genus Turneriella; species Turneriella parva. The sequence continues at coordinate 1,854,706 of NC_018020.1, forward strand.
GCCAAAACCAGTGCAACAGGGGGATTCACCCCGTCTTCGCCATGCGTCTCGCCTTTTTCGATCTTCTCGTGAACGAATTGCAGAATCGGCAGCAGGTAAGCCAGGGTTTTACCTGAACCAGTCTTGGCGCAGGCGATGAGGTCACGGTTATTCAGCGCAAGGGGTATTGTCTCGGCTTGAATGGGGGTGGGTTCGGGAAAGCCCTTCTCAGCGAGCCGCTTTTGTATCGGCTCTGAGAGCTTCAATTCAGTAAATAGCACAGGTTTCTTTGTTCGTCTGAAACAGGGGGTCAATGACTTTGCACCCGTACGCCCGAATCGTAATTTCGGGGTCAACACCCTTCGACAGGCTCAGGGTGACGACTTGTCATGGTGAGCCTGTCGAACCATGGCAAGGCGACATAACGAGCGCCATGCAATCGCCATTTCACTTGACCCCCCGAAGGCCCAACCGGGCATTCGCCATGGCTGTCGCAAAAGTGATTCATCTCGTGAAGCGGGTCGAGGCAATCGACCGTGAAATCGCCGAGCTGCACCAGCTTGTCGCGGGCATCGACGCTGCACGCTCTTACCGCAACCCGCTGAAGATCGCTGCTGAGCAACAGATCAATAACCTCGTCGGCGAAAAAGTCAAACTGATGGATCTCAAGATTGAGAACCCGCCCGAGTTCTTGACGAAGCACGTCGGCGAAAATGTCGCAGAACCTTCGACGCAGCCACGCATTGCGCTTGAGGCTCTCTTGGGCGGTACGACATCCACCTATGTGGCCGCGAGACAGAGCGATGCGCCCGATGAAACAATTCGCATCGGAGCCCAGAACCCCCTCAGGTCATTCACCCGCATGATGAACGTCGACGAAATTCTGCCAAAGTCTTCGGCTGACCAGACGGTACGCCCACGCCGGGCCGAGAAGCCGGCTTCTCGCACGCGCGCCGATATTCTGCGCGACCTGCCGCCCCTGCAGTACTAAGTCGCATCAGGGCTGCCCGGGCGCTGAACGCCCTGTACACAAACCCCCAAGACTATCCGCTTGACAGACGCGGCGGACTTTGTTTAGCTTGCTCATGAACTTCTTGCAGAGCGTTTATCTTGACTACTTCACCCTCGGGTCGGTGATACCTGTACTCTTTCTTTTTATCTGCGCTGCAGTTTTCTTTCAGGTTAAAGATAAATCGCGCGCGACCAAGGTGCTCGCGAATGGTCTGCTTATCTATGGCATCTTTGTTTCAAGCTATATAATCGCCTCTACGTTTTATCATCCTCTGGCTGCGTTTCACCGCTGGTCAACCGTGGGCTTTGTGCTGATTGCGGTGTCGCTGCTGACGCAGATATTTTTTGAGTTTCCCGAGCCGGTTCATACCCGGGTTGCCAAAATTCTCGTTCGGGCGATGATCGCCGTTGCGATTGGTTTTGCCACCTGGTTCATGGTGCAAACTCATGATTCGGGTTATATTTACCATTTCGAGGGCCACTACTATGATTTTGATGCGGATGATGCGAGTTATGTTATCAGCATCGCGATTCTGGTCTATGTTTTTACGCTCATTGGCATAGGCATCTGGCGGGTTATTGCCGTAAAGGGGCGTGATCGTTGGACTATTGCCGGTTTGATTCTCGGCATCGTTGCGGCGACAATTCTGCCCGCCTACCTAAATACGCTCAGCCGCGAAGGCGGTATGGACCGCGGAACCTTTCAGACCGTGTTCGACATGTCGACAATTCTCGGGGCCTTTGTCATCGTTATTATCTATATGAACAACACTTCAGACAAGACGACGTTCATGGCGAAAATCATTCTTGTCAGCGTTGTCGTTTTTCTGCTCGTTCTGCAGGGCATCAGTTACTTCGCTTTTCAGGAAAAAGAATCAGCGTACGACGGAGTCAAGAGCGAACAGGCGAACAGGTTTCGTGAGGTTGGCATTGAACCTGAAGCTCTGCGGTATGCCATTTCATACGACCTCGTCAAAAAGAAAACGGAACCGTTAAAGTCGATCGCGTCTGCAGAGGTCGATGTTGCCGAACAAATCAACGGCTATGAATTTGCATTCGTTTGGCAGAAGATTTATTATCTCAATGAAGACATTGCGTTTAAAGACAAGGTTGAAAAGATTCTGCAATCGGCGCCGCCTACCTTTGCCGGTTACGCGAATGCCATTTTTCCGATGCTCGAGAAAAAAGAGACCTGCACCAAGGCGGCGATACTCGGGAAAATCGACAAACTGCAGCGACCGGTTATTTACCGGCGGTACAAGCTCAGCAAAATTCCTGATTTCAACTTTCGTGAAGCGGCGATCAAGTTTCTCGGCAAATCGCACCGGGGTTTTGAAACCTTCAGCGAAGCGATGCGCGCGTACCTGAAAGAGAACACAACCGACAGTGGTGCGGTTCTGAAGGCCAAGCTACTGCAGTTTGCAGAAGAAGTTGTGCCACCGGGCGCACGACATTACCGCAAAGACAAGAGCAACGGAGCGCACTACACAGCCTATGTTGGCATTGACTTCAAAAAGGGTAAGATGGTCGAGGTGGGTTTTGACTACCTCGATTACCGCAAGTATGTTCACCCGTTGGGGGTAAAATTTATTCTGTTGCTGATTGGCGCGATGGTGCTGATTATTGTCGGTTTTCCGTTCTTTTTCAGCCGCGCTCTGGTGACGCCGCTCAACAGCCTTCTGGCTGGCGTAAACCAGGTAAACAACGGCGACCTCAATGTCGAGCTGCCGATCTACGTCGAAGATGAAATTGGTTATCTCTCGCGGTCATTTAACGGCATGGTGCATTCGATCAAAGACTCGAAGCAGAAACTTCAGGAATACGCCGAAACCCTCGAAGACAAAGTCAAAGAAAGAACTGCCGAATTGCAGAAAGCGTTTGAAGAGGTGAATGCGCTGAAGAAGCAGCAAGACGGCGACTACTTTCTTACCAGCCTTTTGACGCATCCTTTGGGTTCGAACAAGGCTGACAGCCCGAATCTGAACGTCGATGTGCTGCTTGAACAGAAGAAAAAGTTCGAATTTCGCAAGTGGGCGCGCGATATCGGCGGTGACACCTGCATCACCAGCTCGATCACCCTGAAGGGCAAGCCGCATACGGTGTTTCTGAATGCCGATGCGATGGGCAAGTCGATGCAGGGCGCCGGCGGCATTCTCGTACTCGGTTCGGTATTCCATTCGGTCATTGAACGCACGAAACTTTCTCCGAAAGAAGCCGATGTGTTTCCCGAACATTGGCTCAAATACACTTTCATCGAGCTGCACCGGGTCTTTGAAGTGTTCGATGGTTCGATGCTGATCTCGCTGGTCATGGGCCTTGTCGACGACGAATCGGGTCTCATGTATTACATTAATGCCGAGCACCCCTGGTCGGTGCTGTACCGCCAGGGCAAGGCAGAGTTTATCGAGAAAGAACTCGTTCTGCGTAAACTCGGCACGCAGGGTGTTGCCGGGCAGATTGAAGTCTGCACGCTGCAGCTAGAACCGAAAGACGTGATCTTCATCGGCTCAGACGGTCGCGACGACCTGCTGCTCGGTTATGATAACGACGGCGCAAGAATCATCAACGAAGACGAAAATCTCTTCTTGAAAGTCATCGAAGAGGCCGAGGGACACCTCGATCGAATTAAAGATATTCTCGAAAATTACGGCGAACTCACCGATGACCTTTCGCTTTTGCGCATCGGCTATAAAGAAGATGTGCACCACGACCATACGCAGCTGACGCAGCATGTGATTCAGTTGCTGAACCGTGCGCGCCTGGCTGTAAAGGCGAACCAGCTCAAAGTGGCGATTGGTGACCTCGAAGAGGCGCACCGCATCGACGATGCGCAGCCCGAGGTGATGCGCGATCTGATCAAAGCCTACCTCAAAGACAAGCAGTTCGAAAAGGCGGCGAATCTTGCAGAAGACTATATTCACATCAAGCCGGCCGATTCTGAGTTTCTCTATATCGCGTCGTATTGCCATAAGGTGCTGCAGAACTACAAAAAGGCAGCAGACTTTGGCGAGCGCCTCAGACTCAGGGATCATGACATGGTGAAGAACCTGGTGAATCTTGCAGACATCTATTACCTGCAGGGTCTTTTTGGCCGCTCGCGCACGATTATTGACTTCGCCGCGAAAATAGATCCTCATAACCCGAAGGTGAAGCGCGTGCTCGACGCGCTGGCGCGCAAGAACACGGCCACTGCCTGACGACGATGGCCGAATTACAGACGGGTTCGATTGCTACCCGCGAAGAAGAATTGCTCGCAGACTTTGAGGTCTTCGACGACTGGGCCGACCGTTACCGCTATCTGATCGAACTCGGTGAAGGTCTGCCGGCGCTCGCGCCCGAGCACAAAACCGAAGCGAACAAGGTTCAGGGGTGCCAGTCGCAGGTATGGCTGGTGGCAAAAAAAGCCGATGGCAGAATATACTTCGACGCTGACAGCGATTCTGCAATCACAAGAGGATTAATCGCTCTTCTGGTTCGGCTATTCTCGGGCGCTACGGCCAATGAAATCGGCGGGGCGAATCTTTCGATCATCGAGAGACTAGGTTTCGCCAAACACCTTTCGATGTCCCGCGCCAATGGCTTTGCTTCGATGATACAAATGATCAAACGCCTCGCCAGCCAGTCATGAATTTTGCTAGCAGGCTCCTCTTTCAGCAACCTGTTAGAATTATTTGCGCGATTCTTGCAGTTTCGGCAACTTACGCGAATCAGACAGCCAACAAATACGACGGCAGAGTCACCTGGAGCGATGCTTACGTTCTTGAGCTCGTTCGCCCCGTTTCTGAGAGCACGGAAACCAAAGCTTACCTCGCCGGAGTCGTGCAGAATCTGATTGCCGACGAACTGTCTCTGCAGCGCTCGGCGGTGACGCGCGGCAAACTTTCGCCGCTCAGTATAGAATATTCGCTGCAGCAAACCCATGAAGAGCTGCCAGCCGATGAGCGCCGGGCGCTGCTCGAAAGGCATCCCAAACCCGAGGTGCTGCCGCTTAAGATTGTGCGCGTTCCCGCAGCGCCGGGTGCTTCAGAAGATTGTGCCAAACGCAAAGACGATCGTTATACGCTGGCAACCCGCATACGCGCGGTGGGCACAAAAGTTACGCTGCATGTCGCGCTTTGCCAGGGCGCAGAAATTCTGCACGCGCAGAGCACAACCGTCGATGAACAAGAACTGGTGTCAGGTGTCACGAAGCTGGTGAACCCGATTCGAGCCAAGCTCACGGGCGACAACTATGCATCTCTCAAGATCGAATCGACACCCGTGCGTGCTTCGGTTTATCTCGACGATCAGTTTTTGGGAAAAACACCTCTGAACTATTCGTATCTGATTCCCGGCAAATACCGTTTGGTATTGAAGCTCGACGGTTATGAGTCACAGGCCGTGCCGATTGAACCGCAGAGCGGCGCGGTCTTCACCCGGTCGTTTTCGCTTTCGCCCGGCAAGACCGGCGGTCGCCTTGAGCTTATCACCGACCCGCCCGATGCGCGCATCTATCTTGATGCGGATTATAAGGGCAAGACACCCAAGACGCTTGAAAATATCACGCTCGGAACCTATCGCGTGCATCTGCTTTTGCCTGAGAAAGGTGAAGCCTACAAGACTGTGACTCTCACCGAGGCGACCCCCTACCTCAAGATTTCAGAATCACTCACCGAATTTATCGACCAGCGGCAGTCGGGCCTTTTGGGGCTTTCTTACAAGACATGGTATTACATGTCGCTCACAACTTCGGCTCTGTTCTTCGGCAGTGGCATCGCATTTTATGTCTGGCGCGACGAAGCTCAAGAGCAGATATTCGGACGTTTAAGCGGCAAATCTGTTTCGCAGTACACGACAGAAGACAACATATTTCTCGCCGAACAGAACGCAGCATATGAGTCGCGCGGCACGTACGCGACTGCCTTCACAGTGACCGCTGGCTTCTTCGCCGCCCTCTCGATCTATTTTTACGTGCAGCATTTGCTTTCGGCCGACGACGGCATCGTCATGAAACAAAAGCCCAAAACCGAAGACTATGAAATTCGTATCGGCGCAATGCCGGGCAATCAGGGCGTTTCGGCGCACTTTCATTTCTGAGATGCTCAACAAGCTCCCGATGCCTGCCAGACGTTTCATTTTTCAGCAGACCGCTAACCTTCACCCAAGGGCGTCGCGCGTTTTGTTTCGCTGAGTGACATGATGTTGGGTTTCGCCCCCGCGAACAAGAAGTGTGGTATGCGGTTGCTGCGAATCTCAAGATAGTCATAAGCGTCCCAGGTGGCGGCGCGCAGCAGGTCGCGTTCTGAAAACTTTTCTTCTTTTTGCAGCGCGCGCAGTTCTTGCAAGACCGAGAGGTCGGTGTTGGTTGCCAGCGAGTCGGTGCCGATGAGCATTTTGAGCGGTGCGTTTTTAAGCGTCTCCCAGTTGGTGCGTTCGATACCGAGGTGCTTGTTCGACCGGTGGCACATGACCCACGCGGCGTGCGGCACATAGTCACTCAGCTTGTCGATGTCTTCGACACGGGCGGCAGAAAGGTGCACCAGCAAAAGTTTCTTGAACGAGAGCATTCCTACTGAATAGAGATAATCGACCGCAGAGCGCCCTTGCATTTCGTGATGCTTCACGTGCTGGCCGATCTTTTTCAGAAACGCGACAATTTCGCCGCGGTCGTGCTGAAAGTCAATTTCATCGGGGCTTTCGAGCAGGTGAATCGAAACCGAAGTGTGGCGCGCCTTTTCGCGCACAAAATGCATTTGCAGCGGCGAAGAGCCGTAAACCGAATGCACTGTCGGGTAAAAGGTCGAATCGAGATTCAACAGTTCACGCGCCTTTTCGATGCGGGCCACATCGCTCGGCGATGAAAAACCGAGAAGCTCGAGATAGCGGTTGCCGCTGAAAGTTGGCAGGTCGCGCAAGAAGCGGATAAAGTCTGTGCTGTTGCAGATATCGCAGAAGAAAAACGTGCCCTGTTCTTCTGCCTGTTTTATCGCCGCAACGGCGGCCTGGCGAATCTGCTGGCTGGTCATTTGACCGCGCGTTGACTGAATGATGCCACCCATATCGGTGAGGCGACTGCCGTAGGGTACCTTGGCGGCCATGCACGAAAGTTCTATGTGGCTGTGCGCGTTGACGAAACCGGGCACCACAACACCCGGTGGCAGCATGCGCGCAAAAAATTCTTTGGGAGGTTTACCGAAACCCGAATCGACAATCTGTTTGCCCGAGACGATATACCATGGGTCGGCGCGAAAGTCGGCTTCGCGGGTGAGGCCCCATTCACCGCGCAGTACCTCAAACAGATTCATCAGGGCCTAAGCGGCGTCATCGCCATGGCGTGTCGATGATTTACAATGAATGCAGGGCGCAGGTCAAAGCGTTTCGTGCGCGTACTTCAGCAGAACTTCGGTTGTGGCGAAGTTCACGCAGGCATCGGTGATCGATACGCCATATTTGAGGTTCGCCTTCACATTGGCATCGAGAGTCTCGGGCAACTTCTGGTTACCTTCGTTCAGATTGCTTTCGAGCATCATGCCGATGAGGCTCGTATTGCCTGCCTGCCGCTGTGCGATTATGCTGCGCCAGACATTTTCTTGCCGCTCAAATTTTTTCTCTGAATTGGCGTGCGAACAATCGACAACAATTGCGGGTTCAACCCCCGCGGCTTTCAGCTTTTCTTCGGCGCGTGCAATATGTTCGGGTTCATAGTTTGTCATGTTGTTGCCGCCGCGCAATATCACGTGGCCCCACGGGTTGCCGTTGGTGCGCACGACTGCGGTTCTGCCGGTTTCATCGATGCCGAGAAAGCTGTGCGGCGACCTTGCCGACTGCATCGCATCGAGCGCGATCTGCACATTGCCGTCGGTGCTGTTTTTGTAACCCACCGGCATGCTGAGGCCTGAAGCCATCTGCCGGTGCGTCTGCGATTCGGTCGTGCGCGCGCCGATCGCTGCCCAAGAAACCAGATCGGCGATATATTGCGGTACAATCGGGTCGAGAAATTCTGTAGCAGTCGGTATGCCTATCGCCACGATTTCTTGCAACAGCCGGCGACCGGTCTTCAGGCCCTCTTGCACGTCGTCTTTGCCGTCGATCTGCGGGTCTGTGATGAGGCCTTTCCAGCCGATGGTTGTGCGCGGTTTTTCGAAATAGACGCGCATCACGATTTCGAGACGGTCTTGATAGGCGACCTGCAATTTCTGCAGTTTCTGCGCATATTCGAGCGCGGCCTTTTCGTCGTGTATCGAGCAGGGTCCGCAGATCACGAGAAACCTGGGTGATTTTTTGCTGAGAATCTGCTGAATACGCTCGCGCGCCGCAATCACCGTCTGCGTCATGGTGTCGCTCGCCGGGTACAAATTCATCAGCGCAACGGGCGACAACAAAGGCTCGATCGTGCGAATATTAACGCCAGAGACCTGCGCGGCAGCCGAATGGGAAACAGCAGACATGTTCGGTAAACAAAGAGATTTAGTCAGGTCGTAAATGAAACTTACACATGATCGGCGACACTCATGATTGCCGCGAGCGCTTCAGCAGGAGTCTTCGAAGCAATGACCTTCGCGCGCGCCTCGGCCCGGTAAAAGACCTTCGCAATAGACGCCATTACCTTGAGGTGCGCCTGTAATGCCGACTTCGGCGCCACCAGCATCACGACGATATGCGCCTTTGAGCCGTCGATGCTTTCGAACTCAATACCCTCGGGCAAAATCGCGCACTGCGTCATGAGCTTGCAGGCCCCGGCAATCACCGCATGGGGTATCGCCATTTGTTCGCCGATGCCGGTGCTCATCAGCTTCTCGCGCGCCAACAGCTCGTGCTCAATCTCGGCGCAGAGTTCGGCACTCACCTGCTCACGTTCGCACAGGGCTTTTCTGAGCCCGTTCAGAAGGGTCCATTTATCGGTGAGGTCGAAGTTGCCCGGGTTCTGTGCAGAAATAATGTGAATGTTCGCCTCGGTGAGAGACTCGCGCCACGGACGGTAACCTTCATCAGGCTGCACGGGGAATTATGTCACGCTGTTTTCATGTGGTCAATCAGTTTAGAGCCAAAGCGGCTGCGCAATACCTTGACATGGTGCGCGGGGGGTATGTCAGGGTTCGCCACGTATGCAAGACGAGCTCGCCAATAAACTGCGCGTGGCATGGGTTGCCGATATCTTCGACGAAGTTTCAGGTATCATTACCGACACCGAAGAGATGTACGAACTCGCGCAGGCGCGTGGCTATTTCTGGCAACCAGTGACGACATACAAGAAACCCATACATCCTTTTCATATTTTCGACCCGATTCTGCCCGTGCCGACCGGCAGCTTTTACAAAGGTACCAGCATGTACGTGCCCGACTTTTTGCGCGTCGTGCAGTTCTTTCGCAAGAATAAATTTAACGTGCTCGTCTCGAATACACCCGGTGTCATGGGCATGCTCGCAATGGCAGCCGCAAAATACCAGTCGCTGCCATGGGTCGATATTTACCACACCGACATTGACTATTACATGAACGATCTTTCGGGCAGGTTGGTGAAGCCGTTCGTGAAAAACCCGGCGTTGTTCTTTCTGAAGCAATACCAAAAACAGGCAGACCTCATTTTTGTGCGCACGCGCGAGTTTTACGAGCTAATGGTCAAGAAAGGCCACGATGAGCGCAAGCTGCGCTATTACCCGGCAGGCGTCAATGCGCGCCACTGGAACCCCGAAAATGCCGACCGCGCGTCGCTCAAAGATCACGGCATCGACCCAGAGATGACTGTCGTGATTTTTGTCGGGCGGATTACGAAAGTCAAAGATATCGAATTCTTGCTGCGGTATTTCACCGAAGAGAAACCCGAGAAGGCAGTGTGCGCAGTCATCGGCGGCGGCCCTGAAAAAGAGCTTTACGAAAAAAAATATGCGGGTGACCGCGTGAAATTTCTCGGCGTGCAGCGCGGCGCAGCCTTACAAAAACTTTATGCCAGTGCAGACCTCTACGTGCTGCCGTCGGCAAGTGAGACACTCGGCAAGACGGTGCTCGAGGCGATGGCATCGGGTACAGGCGTCGTCGTCTCTGATAAGGGTGGCCCCAAAGATTATGTGACGCACGGCGAAAACGGAATGATCTTCAAGGCGCATGACTACGATTCATTCAAGCAGGCGATGCACTCTCTCTTCAGCGATCGCGCGCACATGAAAATGCTCGGCACCAAAGGCCGCGAGTCGATTGGCAACCACACAGACGAAAAACTGTTCGAGTCATTCACACGGCACATTGCCGAGTTGGTGTGATCTAACCACCCCAGCCATATTTCTTTTCAAACTCCGCAAACTCTGCTTCGAGACCGTTCGCCTTGCAGCCGGCCTCGAGGTGTTTGCGCCAGTCTTGCAGGCTTTCGATGCCGCTGACGATGTTTTTCATAGCTTTGAGCATCGCGGTGAAGGCTGAGAAGCCCGACGCCTCTTTTTCGAGTTGGGCAAGTTTCTGAAAGCTCACCTGTATGTCGGCGACGCCCGACTGCAGTTCGGCGTGCAGACGGCCGACGTCTTCAGTCGAGGTTTTGATTTTGCTGAGTGCCTCGACCGCCTGCGCAAGCTTTTGCCCTTCTTTTTTGTCGTCGAACTTTGGCAGGTCTTGACTTTCGCCCGCCTCTTTTTCTTTGAATTTTTCGCTGAGCAGCGCCATCAGCGCAAACAGGCTGTCTGCTTTGGGTAATTCAACCTGCAGATAGTTTTTCAGATCGGCTTTGATTGCATCGCTGGTGCCGACTTTTTTCTTGCATGCACCCGTGGCGGCGAGGGCGATGATCAGGTATAAAACGAGACGGTTACGCATGCACGCTTTTGCAGGCGCGCCACGTGCGCGTAAACCAGATTTTACGTGAGTGACCAGGCGGGAACTCGCGAAGCATAACACACAAGGCGCATTTTCTTGGCGATGCGAATTGCGATGCCGCCGAAGGCGGCAAATCAGCGCAAATTCGGGCGGCTTTGCGCCCCTCGCATAGCGAATCGCCTCGATTCGCGGAGGAATTTGCTTTGATTAGCAGTTCGCATGGGCAAGAAAATGCGCGGCAGCGAGTTCCGGCCTGGTCACGAGAGGGGCACTTCGATCGCCAGAAGGCGCGCATCATCTTTGACGGTGATGTCGATTGTATCTGCGCCAGATATGCCGATTGCGTCGCGGTTCTGCAGCGTTTCACCCGCAACCTCGACGCTGCCCTTGATGACGAACAGATAGAAGCCCGTATTTTCGGCCGAAGGTTTCAGTTGAACTTTGGTGCCCGGGTCGAACACGCCCTGAGAGAATTCGGCGCGTTGGTTAATCCACAATGCGTCGCCACTTTCTTGCCAGCTGACAACTTTGATGAAACTATTGCGTTTCGCCTCAAGGTCAAAACTGCGCTGGCCATAGCGCGGTGCAATGCCGCGCTTTTCGGGCAGCACCCAGATTTGCAAAAAGTTAACCTCTTTGGCGTTGTCGGGGTTGAACTCAGAGTGCATAATACCGGTGCCCGCCGACATGATCTGCACATCGCCGCTCAAGATTGTCTCGCTGCGGCCGGTCGAGTCTTTGTGCGCCAGCGAACCCGAAAGCGGTATCGACACAATTTCCATGTCTGAGTGGCCGTGCATGCCGAAGCCCATGCCGGGCGCGACGCGGTCGTCGTTGAGCACGCGCAGTGCGCCAAAATTCATGCGCGATGCATCGTGATAGCCTGCGAAACTGAACGTGTGGTTGCTCTTCAGCCAGCCATGGTCGGCGTACCCCCGGGTGTTCGCGCGGTGCAGAATTTTTTGCATGAACTAAATCTAACAAAGTCTTTGCCCGCGCAGAAAAAAAATCGCGTTTACGTCAGCGATTCGTCGGCGAATTGAGCGACAGGCATACCTCATGGAATATTTCAGCAACTTTTGGTTTTGGTTAATAGGGGGATCGACCCTCGTTCTGCTTGAATTTCTGATTCCGGGGCTTGTGGTCATTTTTCTGGGTCTTGGCGCGCTCATCACCTCGGGCCTGCTGTACATGGGTTACATACGCGAAGCATGGCTTGCTATCACCTGTTTCGGTGTGGCTTCGATTCTGATGCTGGCGACGCTGCGCAAAATGATTCTGCGTTTTTATCCCTCGCTGACTGAAAAGGTTGAGACCGATGAAGAAGCGCTGATCGTCGGGCAGCGTGCCCGCGCTGTGTCGTTGCTTTCGGCGCACGACTATTCGGGCCGCGTCAAATATTCGGGCACTACCTGGCCCGCGCGCAGCGAAGCAGGTGAAATTGCCGAAGGTGCAGAAGTCGAAATCACCGGCCAGGACAATATAAACCTTGTCGTGAAAAAAGTCGCAGACTAAAGGTCTCCCGAAAGGGTAACCGTTAGTCTGCGATCCATATTTCAGCAGCCGCGCTTAAAAAATGCAATGCGTTTGACATGACGCTCGCATGGGATAAACAGCCACATGGAAAACTTTGCCACTATTCTCGTGCTGGGCATCTTCTTTTTGGTGCTGCGCATGTTTCGTATTATACCCATGCGCGCGCTTGCGGTTAAAGAGAGGCTTGGCGCCTTTAAGGGTGTCTTAAAGCCGGGCTTTCACTTTATTGTGCCCTTCATCGACCGCATTGCGTACGTGCACGATGCGCGTGAACAGGTCATCGACATACCCAAACAGCGCTGTATCACGCGCGATAACGTCGAAGTCGATGTCGACGGCGTTGTCTACCTCAAGGTCGTCGATGCGCAGAAGGCGAGTTATGGCATCAGCAACTACCATGCAGCCGTCATTTCGCTCGCGCAGACGACCATGCGCTCTGAAATCGGCAAAATGGCGCTCGACGATACCTTTCGCGAGCGGGACAAAATTAACGACAAGATCGTGATGGAGATCGACAAAGCCTCTGAGCCGTGGGGCATTAAGTTTATTCGCTACGAGATACGCACTATTGAACCCTCTGCGAACATGATGAACACCATGGAAAAACAGATGGAAGCCGAGCGGCAGAAGCGCGCTGACATTACGCTCGCACAGGGCGAAAAACAGGCGCGTATCAATGTTTCAGAAGGCGAGAAACAGGCCGCGATCAATGTTTCGACAGGTGAAAAGCAGAAGCGCATCAACGAAGCCGAAGGCCGCAGTAAAGAGATCACTCTCGTTGCTGACGCGACTGCCAACGGACTCAAGCGCATCGCTCAGGCGATCGGCCAGCCGGGTGGCGCGTCAGCGGTCAAGATGCGCATTGTCGAACAGTTTCTCGAAGAATTCGGCAAAGTGCTCGCGCACTCGAAAATTTCTGTCGTGCCAGGCCGCATCGCCGAGCTGCAGGCATACTTTCAGGGGCTATCGACGCTGACCGGCCAGACAGCAGAGGCCGCCAAACCGGCAACACAACAACCCAGGAGCGCAAAATGAATCCGTTTGATATTATTGTCTGGGGCGGTTTATTCGTCTATTTTCTCTTTAAGCTTGTGCGCTCGGTGCGCATTATTCCCCCGCGCGTCGCGGCAATCGTCGAGCGGCTGGGCAAGTACCATAAGACCCTGCTCAGCGGCTTTCACGTGCTGATTCCATTCATCGACAAGGTCACTTACATTCAAGACCTCAAAGAAGAGGCGATGACTGTGCCGCCGCAAGACTGCTTCACGCACGATAACGTGAAGGTCGAAGTCGACGGGGTGATCTACATGATGGTAACCGACCCGATGCTCGCCAGCTATGGCGTAACCGATTTTCGCCAGGCGACCGTGCAGCTTGCGCAGACGACAATTCGTTCGGTCATGGGCACGCTTGACCTCGACCGCACGTTCGAAGAGCGCGAGATGATTAACCAGAAGATCGTCAGCGTGCTCTCAGAAGTCGGGCAAACCTGGGGTATCAGGGTGTTGCGTTACGAAATCAAGAACATTGTGCCGCCGGTGTCGGTGAAGAATGCGATGGAGCGCCAAATGACTGCCGAGCGTGAACGCCGCGCGCAGATTGCCCGCTCAGAAGGCGACATGCAGTCGAATATCAACAATTCAGAAGGTCTCATGACCGAACTCGTGAACCGTTCTGAAGGTGAAAAACAGCGTCGTATCAACGAAGCCGAGGGCCGCGCGAAAGAAATTGAGGCGCTCGCGAATGCAACTGCGCAGGCTATTGAATCGGTCGCCGCCGCGGTACGCGAACCCGGCGGCAACCAGGCGATGGCGCTGAGACTTACCGAGTCATACCTGAACAAACTCTCAGGCGTGGCGCGCAAAGACGCGACGGTGATCATTCCGTCTGACCTGACGCGGCTCGACGAGCAGCTCGCGGCGCTGGGCCTCAAGTCTTCAGCTAACAAAGAAAGTTAGTCTAATCTTGTTTCTGCCCTGAATAGACATCGTGTTGTTTCCTAACTTAAGGAAACAACTCGATGTCCCCCTTTGAACAAACCAACTTCTTTCTTTCAAAAGCATTCGCGGTTGCAAAGCTCGGCGAAGCGGTTCAGCGAAATCTGCTCTCGCCGCGCCGCGAGCTGCAGTGCAAGCTGAGCGTGCAGCTCGACAACGGGCGCACCGAGACCTTTACAGGTTATCGCGTGCAGCACGACAATTCACGCGGGCCTTTCAAGGGTGGCATTCGTTACCACCATGAGGTAAACCTCGACGAGGTGCGCTCGCTCGCCTCGCTCATGACCTGGAAAACCGCAGTCGTGAATATTCCCTTCGGCGGGGCCAAGGGCGCTGTGCTGTGCCGGCCGGGCGAACTTTCTGCGAATGAAAAACAGCGCCTCACGCGCGCGCTCGTTCGCGCGCTGCACGAAGTTATCGGCCCCGACAAAGACATACCCGCGCCCGACGTCGGCACTTCGGCGACTGAAATGGCCTGGTTCGTCGACGAGTTCGAACTGCTGCATGGCTTCGCGCCCGGCGTCGTGACCGGCAAACCGCTTGAGCTCGGCGGCTCGCTCGGGCGCGATGCGGCGACCGGCCGGGGCACCTTATTTGCGATTCGTGAAATTCTGCGCCTCGCAGGGGCAGGTGAAATTACCGGCAAGACCTTCGCTGTTCAGGGCTTTGGCAATGTGGGTACCTGGGCCGCCAGGCTCATCGCAGCAGAAGGCGGCCGCATCATTGCAGTGACGAACAGCCAGACGGGGATCTACAACCAGAAGGGCCTCGACGCCGAAGCGATTTGGGCAGAGTACCAGAAGGGCGATAGATCCTACTCAAAAACTGCAGGCGAAAAAATTACCAACGCCGATTTGCTCGCGTTAGATTGCGACGTATTGGTGCCGGCCGCTTTAGGGGGAGTTCTCACCGCAGAAAACGCTGGCCGCGTGCGCGCAAAGTTTATCGCCGAAGCTGCCAACCACCCGGTCACCCCAGAGGCAGATGAAATGCTTCGGCAAAAGGGGGTCGTGCTGATACCCGATATTCTTTGTAACGCGGGTGGCGTCACCGTATCGTATTTTGAATGGGTGCAAAACGCGCAGCGCGCGGCCTGGAGCGAGCT
Source organism: Turneriella parva DSM 21527 (assembly GCF_000266885.1). Classification (NCBI taxonomy): domain Bacteria; kingdom Pseudomonadati; phylum Spirochaetota; class Leptospiria; order Leptospirales; family Leptospiraceae; genus Turneriella; species Turneriella parva. Next base: position 1,870,114 of record NC_018020.1, read on the forward strand.
GAAAGTGAATGCCGAGCTCGAGCTGAAAATGACCGAAGCTTGCCGCAGTGTCTGGTCGCTCGCACGTGAAAACAATGTCGATTTGCGCACTGCAGCGTTTCTACTGGCAATAAAACGCGTCGCCGCAGCGACGACCCTGCGCGGGTTTCATTGAATGTTGGCCAAAAGCCTTTTTGGTTGTCAGCTTGTTTAGTGGCGAAGGTTAGCCTGATTAAAGGTATATATGATATTTGACTGGTTTCACTCTCTCTTTTCGAACGACATGGGCATCGACCTCGGTACCGCGAACACGCTGGTATATGTCAAAGGCCAGGGCATCGTGCTCTCAGAACCTTCGGTGGTCGCGATTCAGGCGTCGACCGGCAAGGTGCTCGCAGTAGGGCAAGAGGCGAAGCGAATGCTCGGCCGTACTCCGGGTGAAATCGTGGCGATTCGCCCGATGAAAGACGGTGTTATCGCCGACTTTGAAACCGTCGAAAAGATGATTCGTTACTTTATCAACAAAGTGCACAACCGAGCGACGCTGGTAAAGCCCCGCATCGTGATCGGTGTGCCCTCGGGCATCACCGAGGTGGAGCGCCGGGCGGTACGTGAGTCTGCCGAACAGGCAGGTGCGCGCGACATCTTCTTGATCGACGAAGCTTTTGCAGCCGCGCTGGGCGCCAAGATTCCCGTGCACGAACCTGCGGGTAACATGATCATCGATATCGGCGGTGGCACGACTGAGATTGCAGTCATTTCACTCGGCGGTATGGTGATCGCCGACAGTATTCGTATCGGCGGCGACGAATTCGACGAAGCGATCATCAAGCACCTGCGTCTGCACCACAACCTCATTATCGGCGAGCGCACCGCTGAAGAGATTAAACTCGCGATCGGCAATGCTATGCCCGAGAAAAAAACCGAAACGTTCGAACTTAAGGGTCGCGACGCCGGCACGGGGTTGCCGCGCACTGTCGTGATCGACAGCACCGAAGTGCGTAAGGCGCTGAAAGAACCGATCGATGCAATCGTCGAAGCGACAAAAATTGCGCTCGAGAAAACTCCCCCTGAGCTTGCGGCCGACATCGTCGAGCGCGGCATCGTCATGACCGGTGGTGGCTGCCTCTTGAAAGGCCTCGATAAGCATATCTCGAAAGAAACCGGCGTACCGGTGATTCGTGCCGAGAACCCGCTCAACTGCGTGGTCGAAGGTACGGGCAAATATCTCGAAGAATTGAAGTATTTGAAGGGGCGCTGAGTTCAAATTTCGATTTCGGCCTCTGGCCGAAATCCAAATTTACTTCGTCGCCCCTTTGACTAACTGCCACACATCGTTCAGGTAAAGCCCTGTACGGCGATCGCGAAAAGTTTCGTCACTCAGCGTGTGGCTTGCGAGCACTTTGCCCGACAGCACGAGCTGCGCTTTCAGAAATAACTCATCGTCGAAGAAGATTGCACCTGCCGAGGGTGCATATGCCGCAGTGACAACATTGGTGTGGCTGACGTAGCCAGGTATCAACCTTACGCCATAAGTTTTTGACTGCAGGCTGAAAACTTTGCGTGCAAACTTCTCGAACGTCGCAATCCGCCTGAGCTCTTTGACTGCCACAAACTTAAAGCCCTGTTTCTGCCCGGCGATCGGTAGCGGTCTCGAAGCATAGTCATAACCGGGCAGGTTCTTTTCGATAGTGGCGATCGCCTGAATCAGTTCGTCGTCGCCTTCGTATTCGAGCAGCAGAATAAAGCGGCACTGGTTGTTCATAGTTTTGGCAGCTTGCGTTTCATGAGATCGACCAGATAACCTTTTATCTGTACGCGAATCGACTGGTCTTTTTCACTATCGTAGGTCACGAACAGCGGCTGAATCGCGGCCTCGCTGTCGAACTGCGAAACCGAAATCAGTGCGGCAGAGCGAATCAGCTGTGCGCGCGCCGGGTCGGCGACGAGACCGAGTAGCTGTGGCAGGTGTTTCTTTTGTTTGAAGGCCCCCAACGCCACCACGCCTTCGAGCACTATCGTTTCGTCTGCGTTGGTTGCCACAAGGTGCGACAGCGGTTCGGCGCAGCGTTGCTCGCCAAAGCGAATGCAGGCATGCACAGACCAGAGCAGCAGTTCGGTGTCTGTCTCTTTTTTCAGTAGCGCCAGCACGCCATTCATGCCGCCGCCCGAACCGAGGCTCAGCAGCGCCCGCAGCAGCGCGTGTTTCTGCGCCATGTCTGTTTCGCGGGCGAGGTGTTCTGATATCGCATGGGCATAACGTTTGTCGTTCTGGGCAAGCGCCGATTCGAGCGCTTTCGCCCGTACCGCAAGTTTGTTATCGCTTATCAGGCGCTGCACAGCCGAAAAAACAGGGCCTGTTTTGAACTGCCGCAGAATTTCAACGGCCTTCAGCCGAACCTCTTCGTCGGCCTCGTTCTGCGCGAGGTTGATCACGCCAAATTGCGCCTTGTCTGAGCCGATCGCTTCGAGGGTTTTCAGCGCAAAATAGCGTACATTCTTGTTGGGGTTCGATAACTGCAACAACAGCAGTGGCACGGCCCGCTCATCTTTGAGGGCGAGCAGTGTTTCCATGGCGTAGATTTTGTCTATGGCGTTTTCGGCAGCGAGCAGCTGGCCGATCAGGGGGTAGATACGCTCATCACGGCGTATGGCGACCGCGCGGTTCGCCTCGGCCCTTAGCACCGCCTGCGGGTGCACCAGAAAAGGAGCGATCGTATAAATGAGATCGGGGTTTTTATTGGGGCCAGCCGCTTTGAGGCAGAGTTCGGCGTAGTCGGTGTCGTCTTCAACCCTGTTCTCTTTGATCATGCGCAAGAGTTCGTTGTGCACGTGTTTGCCGGCAATCGCATCATGGCGCTGCTTTTCGACGATGACCCGTGTCAGTTTTTTGCGCTGCTTTTCTTTAGCTGCGGCAAACCATTCGACGAGTTTTTCGCCGTCTTCTTCGTTAGGCTCGGCGCCTGCAAAAATCTCGAGTGCCCGCGAATGGTCATCGGCAGCAATCGCTGCGTCGAAGGCACCTGCGGCGCTGATACTGTACTGGCAAAGCAGGGTGAATGTTGCCACAAATGTCAGACGCTTCACAGACCGAACCTCGCTCTGAGTTCTGCGTAAATACCCATGCTGCCCGCGAAGACATGGAGTGCCTCCCGATCTTTCAAGATGGCACTGATCTGCTCATCTGAGTGGGCTTCGATACCTGAGGGAGAGTTCTCTGCCGCGTAATAGCCTGGCGAGCGCATGCTAAAAAGAAAAAACCTCGCTTTGCCGCCGAGGGTTGCCGCCAAGCGGCTGAAGAATTGCGCCAAGTCACGCTCAACCATGGTGTTGAGAAAAAAATTGTATTGCGATTCAGGCTGTCGATTAACTATCTCGGCAAGTGCCTGCATCGCCGCGTCGTTATGACCCGAGTCAAAAATGATTCGCGGTTCAGAACGCAAGATGCTGAACCTGCCGAACACCGGCTGCTCGAGCGCCTTTGTTATTGCCGCGATACCCGCAGCATCGGGCGAAAATTCCCGCGTCAGAATCTCACGCGCCAGATGGCGATTGCGTTCGGTGAAGTCGCTGCCGTTGTCGCCGATGACCACTAACTCTGAACCAACATCTGCGCAGACGCTACGCAAGACCTCGAGCGCGGCGTCGATCTGCGTACACGTATAGACGCGCCGCCCTGGCTTGATGATACCGGCCTTTTCGCGTGCGATGGCGTCAATGGTGTCGCCCAGAATCTGCTGGTGGTCGAGGCCGATGCGCGTGATGACGCTGAACTCTGAGTGCAGGTTGTTTGTCGAGTCGAGCCTGCCGCCGAGCCCCGTCTCGATCACCGCATAATCGACCCGCTCGTCGGCAAAGATTTCAAAAGCCATCGCAGTCATCGCGTCGAAAAAAGAAAGCGTCTCGAGGTTGCCGGCTGCCAGCAGCTGCCCCCATGCGTGGGCCAGCTGCCCGTCTGTTATCGGTCTGTCGTTTACCAGAATGCGCTCTTTGAGGCTCACGAAATGGGGCGACAGGTAAGTTCCGGTCTTCTTGCCGAGCGACACGAGTCCGCGCGCCAGATAGTTCGTTGTGCTGCCCTTACCGACCGTGCCGGCGACGTGTATCGTCTTGTATGAAAACTGAGGATCTCCCCTTGCCGCCAGATGTTGACGCAGAATCGCCGGGTCATACGCTCCCTTAGCGAACCGGCGGCTGCGTTCGAAATTGCGCGCGCTAAAGAATTCGAGAATTTCTTTTTCTTCGGGTGCCGGGTCTGGTAGCTCGATACGGCTATTCACTCTTGAGCTGTGCCTCAATCTCTTGCAAGCGGTTAATCCACAGGTGTGTCGCGGCCGGGTCGCCCTTTGCAGCTTCAATCTTGCGCTTGATGCGCTTGATCTCTTCGATGCGAAAATTATTTTCAGAGAGTGCCTTATCTTTGTCGGCATCGAACGGAGACACGAAAAAGAGGTAGTGGTGCGCCGGCCCCAGCACGCGGCTGCGCTCGTCGCGCATCGCGATGTGCAGGTAATACCTGCCCGCTGCCTTAATTCTGAAGCCGATACGCCCCGACGATGCGGCCACCGGCCGTTTGGGTATCGTATCGGGCTTGGTGTCGACTTCAGCGTAATAGCTGCCGGGGTTCAGGTTTTGAATCAGAAATTCTGCCATGCCAGGGCCTACCATGCGCGGGGCAATTTGCCCCCGCAAAATGACCTCGGGTTCGGGCGGGGCGTACTGCCATTCGATAGGTATATGGTAAACGCGCGAAAAAGAACCCGTGCGCAGGTTGCGCACCTGCATATGCAGCACGTACGTGCCTTCTTTACGCGCGGCGAACTGCAGCGTGTTCGAGGGTATAAGTTTGGTTTCGTTCAGGGGCTCGGTGCTCTGGTTCTGGTCGAGCAGATAGCGGTAAGCATATTCGCTGCCCTTAGGCGTTGCCCAATTCACGAGCATCACCGGTGGGTTGCGCTTCACGTCGAGGCGCCAGTCGATGTCGCTGATGACTGCCGTCGGCGCGTTCCAGGTTTCGAGAAAAATATGGCGAATCTCGGTCTCGAGCAGAAAAGTGAGCTGGTTCGTATTGTCGATCATCGGGTAGATGTGCCCCGGCCAGAAAAGCTTTCTTTCTTCGAGCCGCAGCTTGCGCCTCGGCACCGGAAAGTCATCGAATATCAGCCGATACGCCGAGGGCAGGTGATCGGCCGTCAGCAGAATATTCAGCTCTTTATTGAAATTGACGGGAATCACGCGATCGACATAAGTGAGCCGCGGGTCTTTTATGAGCATGTTGCGTCTCAGTTCGTTGCCGCCGATGTTGAACTGCCACAAAGCGCCCTCGAGATCGAGGCCGATCAGATGAATCGTGTTGCGAAAACGATAGAAGCGCGCGCTCTTCACGGGAAAGGGCAGCTGGTAAGAGCGGTAGTCGCCGTCTTTCCAGGTTGTCCACGTGTGGCCTGAAGGTGACGAAGAGACGTAGTTGACACCCCCGTCGGTCCATTGCAAGAACATAAGCTCGATTGGGTCACGGCTGACCATAATATCTGTCGTGCGGTTCTCACTCCAGTATTTGATCGAATAGTTCTTATTGTTATAAGCATAGAACAGGCAAGACGGATTGCCCGCGACGATGTTCACGCGCGCATCGACATCGTAGACGTTGTAGCCGAGCGCAAATTCGTTCGAGTATTTCATCTGCCCGGCAAAATCGAATGCGACAAACGAGATAATCTTCTCGAGGTTGTAGACGCTGACGATCAGATCGCCGTCTTCCATGGGAAAATGCTTCAGCAGGTCAGGGACGCGGCGAAACTGGTGCACCCGCTGCAGCGAATATTTTTGGTCGGCGACCCGGCCATAGATGAGATTCTGCTGGTCGTCGATTGCGAAGAAGCGGGCTATCCACGATGACCACTGCGTGCGTATCAGGCGCAGGTTGGCGATCGGCCATTCACCGGTTGCCTGCGGTGCGAGCGGCAGTGTCGCACAAATAACCGCAAGAAGAACCAGCCGCCGCATCACGCCCATGCCCCTGCATAGAACGCAATGCGTTTACGTTGCCACAGAGCGAGCAACGCCAGCACTGCAAGCGCGATACCGAGTGCCTGGTAAACCTGGCGGCGAAACTCTTTGCGCACATCGGGTACTTCAATGACGCGCGAGTCATAGGTAAACTGCTGTCTCTCGGGCCCTTTAAACAGCGTCTTGGCATTCAGAAAATAATTGCCTGGCTTCTGCAGGTAGATGTATTCGACGGGTGCGGAGAAATTGATTTCACCCTGCGGTATGCGCTCTGCACTTGCTATCTCCCACACGAAACCTTTGACTTTTACTTTCTTCGGCGGCCGGTAATCAAGGCGGATTTCTAAAATGCCTCGGTCAAATTTCGAGCTGATCAGTTCTGCCCTGCCGCCCACCTGAATGGCGTCGCGCTCTTTGGGCATGACCACCTTTTCATAATCAATGTCAGTAAATTGAAATTTCTTGCGCGCCCGCGGGTCGTTCGAGTCGAAGTAGAAGTGGCGCGGCGCCGCGCGGGTGCCGTCGGCGTAAACGATGCCGAGCGAGATTACGCTGATGCCCCGCTCGAGGTTCTTGAGCCGCACCGTATAGATGTTTTCGTTTGCCTCGATCGGTGCCTTTTTGCCCTTAAAAGGGTCACGAATGTCGAAGCCAGACTGTTGGTAAACTTCGGCGATGCCCCGCGCGCCGTTGTCTTCAATCGTGAATGTGATGTCGGGTCGCGTGATAACATCGGCTTCGGCATTGTGGCGAATCGTCAGGTCGTTTCGCTCGTTCGCCCCGATCTCGACACGGTAAAACGCACGCTCAGAAACATTGCCCCCCAGGTCGACGGCTTCTACGGCGAAGATGTACTTGCCCACCGGCACATTGCTGAATGCAAGTTCTGTCGAGCTCGTCGTTTCGGTGAATTGACGCGGTAGTTTTTCTGCAAACGCGTAACGGTACGTCTGTATGCCGCTGTCGTCGGCCGCGCTGAACCTGATCACGACATCTTGGCGCGAATCGGGAATGCCATTCTCGTGCGTCGTGCTCGTGATAATCGGCCGACTCGGGGGTATCGAATCGACGACAAACGGGTAATGCTTCACCGGCGAGACATTGCCCGCCTTGTCGCGGTATTTGATGTGCAGATAATAAGCGCCGCCGTTGAGGCCCGGTATCGTGATCTGCGTCGCGCGCGCATTCAGGTTATAAAGATCGGGGTCAGTTTCTTTTTGGTCGTCGATCACCCACGCATAACTTTCGATACCCGATATGTCGTTGGGTTTTGGCCACTGAAAGACGGCATCGCTCGCTTTTGAAATTTTTCCGAGGGCGTGCGTGCGCGAGAAAATACCCACAGGGTCTGCTGTGGTGTCGGTCTCGCGCAGGCAGAGCGCCGGGCCGCAACCATAAAAGAGGTAAGGGCGAGCGCCGATGCGCGCAAACTCAAGCGGGCGGGCGGCGATGCCGTCGCGCGTTACGCGGTGGTCGACACCCACAAAAGGGTTATCTGGACGATCGATAAACCGTGCATATATCTGCGGCGCGCCATTGCGTGTATCTTGCCACGCGGTCACGACCGTGTCTGAACCCGCCACGATGGCCGGCAGATAACTCGGCGCGGCATTCTCGCTGACGCGCAGCGGCTCTTGTCCCTCAGGTGCGGCAAAAATCGACCAGACTTTGTCAGGGTTGCTCTGCCAAACGAAGATAAGCTTATCCTTTGCATCCGTCATTCTCGCTGAAAAATTCTGTGCGCCGTTTGAAGTGATGCGCACGTTGCCCGCCCAGCTGGCGCCGCCGTCGAGGCTGAATGAGCGAAAGATGTCGTCGATCAGTGTCGATTCGGCGCGGTTCTGGTATAATATATCGAGGCGGTTGCCGCGGCGCAGCACCGCAGGGAAAAGCGCGCCCCGCGTCGCACCGCTGATTTCTGCCACTGTTGTTGTGCCATAAAACTGGCCACCAGCGCCGTTTGCCGCCGTGAGCCGAAACCGGTTCGTTCCAGCGGGCTCTTGATAGAAGATAATGTGCTTGCCTGTACCGGTCATTTTCGCCAGCGGCAGAATTGCGTTGAGCTTACCCGCGGTTGCCGGTAGCACCTGCTTCGGCGAAAGCCCTTCGACGCCCGAAGCACTGTATACATAATAGATGCCTGAGGCGCCACCCTGCGGCAAAGTCTCTTGCCATGAGATAAGAATTTCATTCGCGAGCACCGAGATCGAAGGGTGCAGCGGAAACTGCTGCTCTGCCGGGCCGAGCGTCACGTCGGCCACAACCCGCCGCGTGAATTTACCCATGTCGCTGTAAACGATTGCGATCTCGGCTTCGGTGGCTACATTCTTGGCAAATGGCGCCTTCAACGAGGCCGTGACCGCATAGAGACGACTCTCACCTTCATGGCAACAGGTTGCATATTCGTCAGCGCGCCGGTCGACAAGCACTGGGTCGCCCCAGCCGATCGGCTCGGCGAATACCGTGCCAATAACTACGACAAGGTGGATACGCAGTATCCACTTTGTCATAATTCGATTTCGAGTCCCTCGTATGCCGCCATAATCTGTAACGGATGATTCGGCGCCATCATGCTCTTGTACTTGATTGCCTGAAGCAGCACGTTATCCATCTTTTGGTCGTCGTAAGACGGGTCGTGGTGGTAGAGTACCAATTTTTTGACCTCACTCTTGATGGCGATGTCTGTGGCAATCGCAGCAGACGAGTGGCCCCAGTCAATTTTCTGCAAACTTTCTTCAAAGGTATATTGTGTGTCGAACACCAATACATCCGCACCAAAAAAATAATCGATGTAAGGGCCAATATCTTCGAGCGTTTCGAGGTTAAATTCTGCATCAGAACAAAAGACAAAAGTTTTGCCATTCGGCTGTTTAAATTTGTAAGAGTAACATCCGCCTGGGTGCCTCACCGATTTTGCCGAGACGTTCAGGCCGTAGACATCGACGCTACCCGTCTCTTCGAAATGCGTGAACGACTTCTGCGCGCTGAGCTCGTCGAATGTCAGCGGAAAATGCGTCGTAATCATCTGGTAGCGCAGACGCGCTTCGATGTCGGGAAAGCACGAGTAAAAGTTCAGTTTGTTGCCCGGGATAAATATCGGCACAAAAAACATAAGACCCTGAATGTGGTCCCAATGCGAGTGCGTGAAAAAGAATGCCATGTCGTCGCTGCCGGTCATTTTGCCGCGCGACATGAGAGCGTTACCGAGGCCCCTGAGGCCAGTGCCGGCATCGACAACGATGGTCTTGTTTTCGCTGGTCTGAATTTCTACGCAGGTCGTGTTGCCGCCATAGGTACCGCGCACCGAAAATGGCAGATTGCCGATGAAGTTCTCGATCGCTTCGCGCGACAGCAGGTCGGCAGGGCTCGCGAGTTCGAGCACCTTACGTATTTTGTCTTCGACCTGACGGGCGGTAATTGCGGTGGCGAGCGAGCCCCGCACCCCCCAAAAGCGAATGAACATCGCTCCCGATTTCATAGGGCGAACGCGTCAGCAAGGTTTTTTGTGCCTTCGCTAAAACGGTGTGCATGGCACGGCGTTTTGGCGAAGTTTCCCTGATGGAAGAGTTTCTCAGGGCCATTGTTGTCACGTTTATCCCTATTTTTGTCGCGACAGATGCTGTCGGTATTCTGCCCATTTTCGTCGGCATGACCCGCAAACGCAAGAACGCCGAGCGGCGCCGTATCGTCGCGCTTTCGATGATCACAGCCTTCGTGCTCACGGCGATTTTTACCGTCATGGGCAAGGCGATCTTTCGTTTTATGGGCATCACTGTGTTCGACTTCATGGTCGCGGGGGGAGTTATACTTTTTATTCTGGCAATTCTCGACGTCATGGGTGCGCGCCATAATCACGATGACGACAGCGGCGCCATGGGCGTAGTGCCGCTCGGTACCCCCATGGTTGCCGGCCCAGCGCTCATCACGACCTGCGTTCTGATGGCGAATGAATATGGCTATACAGTCACCCTCATATCGCTTGCCGTCAATATCGTAATCGCGGGTCTGCTGTTTCTGCAAGCACCACTTGTCACGAAAGTGCTCGGCGACGAGGGTTCGGCCGCTCTTTCTAAAATCACCAGCCTGCTGCTCGCTTCGATTGCCGTCATGATGGTGCGGCGCGGCGTGCTCTCAATGGTCAACTGAATGCCTTAACCCGGAGTCAAAAGATGAAACTGAAATGGAAAATTTTGATCGCTATTCTGTTGCTCACCGGGGGGGCTGTGCTGCTCTTTACCGAAGAGATCAAGATTAAGATAATCCACATTCTGGGGGCGGCAGAGAATTACAAAGTCGAGGGTGACCCTAACGCCATGCAGCCGCGTTTTAACGATGCGGATATACAACGCGAGAAGATTCTGGTGAATCTGGCACAGATCGCCTCTGGTTTTACGCAGCCGGTCGACATTCAGTTTTCACCCGTCGAAAAAGATACCGCACTCATCGCTGAAAAAACCGGCGCTCTCAAATGGGTTAATTTTAGAAGCAAGGCAATGGGCACGCTTGCGAAAATTAATGTCATTACCAATGCTGAAGAAGGTTTGCTCGGAGTCGCGTTTCACCCGGCTTATGCGACAAACGGAAAGATCTACCTCAACTATGTTGCGAATGAAAACGGCAAAGACGTCAGCCGTGTTTCTGAATGGATTGTCTCGAAACCTGCAAATCTCGCAGAAGCTACGCTCGGCGATGAACGTATTCTCATGCGCGTCGTGCAGCCCTACGCGAACCATAACGCGGGCCAGCTCGCGTTCGGGCCAGACGGTATGCTCTACATCGGTTGGGGCGACGGCGGTTTCAAAGACGACCCGAAGGGCCATGGTCAAAACCCGCTGACTTTTCTCGGCAGCATGCTGCGTATCTCGGTCGAGCCAGACGTAAACGGCAAGCCTTACCCCATACCGAAAGACAATCCTCATGTTGGCGATACACGTTATGCGCCCGAGACCTGGGCGATTGGGTTTCGCAACCCGTGGCGCTACAGCTTTGACCCGAAAGGGCGGCTCATCGTCGCCGATGTCGGGCAAGACCTGTATGAAGAAATCGACATCGTCGAGAAGGGCGGCAACTATGGCTGGAACCGGCGCGAGGGCTTTCACTGTTTTGAACCTAAAGAAAATTGCGAGACGAAAGGACTTCTGGACCCCGTTTATGAATATGGCCGCAAAGAAGGGCAATCGCTTACCGGTGGTTATGTTTATACCGGCGCGGAGATCTCTGCGCTGAAGAACAAATATGTGTTCGCCGATTTCGTCAGCGGGCGCATCTGGGCGATCGATCTTCCTGAAAATGCGCAGACGAAGGTGACGAAAGTTTTCACTCTCGGGCGCTGGCCGGTGCTGATTTCAAGTTTCGGGCGCGATGCTGCGGGCAATGTTTATGCGGCCGATTTTGGCAGCGGAAAGATTTTTCGGCTGGTGGCTAAATAGTCATAAGTAAAAGTCATAAAGGCGCATGTCGTTGGCCAAACCTGCGAGCGGTATCGGGCTCTGGCTTCGCAGGCCGAAGCGGTCGGCGTACCCGGTTGCTAAACCCATCAGAAAACCCGTCGAGTTTGTGAAGCGCCCCAGCGTGATGTTGCGAAAGCCGAGCTGGCCTGTGAAGTAGAGCGCATCGTTATCGAAGCTGTTTTTCATGTATTGCGCGCTCCAACCGACGAAGCCTTTCGCAAATTCATTGCGGCCACCAAAACCGACCGTATGGTGCAGCTCATTATAGGGTTTGCCGCGAAACTCTCGGGTAAAGTGGTGCGAGACTCCTCCGAACATGAGCTGGTACGATGTACATTGCGTCGCCAGTAGCGCAGCTATAGACACCAAGGCGATAACTCGCCGGGTGCTACTGTAGAAACGGTCGATTCTGAAAATACTTAGCATGAAAATTTAGAATCCGTTTCGCTCGCGACCACAACTGTTATTGTTTCATGTTGGTGAGCGACTGCGACAGCCGAATCGAACCTGCACCCAGCACGTTCAGAATCACAGAAATATTCCAGAGCGTCAGCTGCGCCGGCGCCAGTAGTTTCAGAAAGCCGCCCCCGAGCATGAAGGCGACGATTGCGAACGAAAGCAAAACATCGATTGAGTTGCCCAGCTCTTGCCATAGCGGCTTTTCATTGCTCGTCGGTTTTTTGAGAGTCCGCACGACGAGCGAAAGCACGCACGCATCGGTTGCGCGGTGGCGGCTGATGACCAGCGCCAGAAGGTTCGCGACGTTGATCACTAGATCGAGCGCCCCCCAGAAGGTTAGCCACACCTGCCCGAGCGCAATGCCCGCAAGAATTTTGAAGGCGCAGAAAGGCAGGCCGACAGTGATGATTTCGAAGCTGGCGGATAGCACGAGAAAAAAGTACTAAATTTATTGTCAAATAGCACTAAATTCCGTACTTTCTAAGTATGCGAATCGCCCCCATGCAAGAGCTCAAAGAGAATCTGGCGACTCTCGCCGATATCGCTGCACGCGGCGAAACCATCGAAATTACCAAGCACAATAAACCCTTCATTCGTCTCACGCCTGCGACTGCTTTGGGGTTGCATATCGGCCGCAGCGTGGGTAAAGCCCGGCTGAAGGCGGCCGTCGTCAAGAATACCGGCGGCGCGTATCTGAAAATTCTTGCAGCTGATCGTGAATAGAGTTTATCTCGACACCTCTGCGTACCTCGCGGTTCTCTTGGGCGAGAAGCAGGCTGCGTCGGTTACGAAGAAGCTTTCGAACCGCGTACTTTGTTCGAGCACGCTGTTGTTAATAGAAGCTGAGCGCAATCTTGTGCACTTGGTGCGTCTTGAAAAAATCAGCACGCTTGATTTTGAATCGGCATACACACAAATCCGCAAAGACCAGGAGGCTTTCCTTTTGCGTGACTTTACGCCCGATCTATGCCTGACGCGCCACTTTCCGCTGATTAGGACTCCGAAATCAGCCGACATGGTGCACCTGCGTACCGCACAATGGTTTATGAAAAACGGCGGTCTCGAAGAATTTATTTCTCTCGATGAAAACCAACTGCAGGCCGCGCGTGAACTTGGTTTACCCGTGAATTAGTGAAGTTCTGAGAATGTCATGCGCGGCGAGTTTCTCCTCCGCGCACCTCCGTGCCCTTTGTGGTTTATGAAGAATTTCAGAGCTTCAGCGATTTCTCGAGAATCGCAATCTCTTCGAGCACGCGCGGTACAATCTCCGATTCGGCAATTTTGCCTTTGCTTTCGCCTTTGACATAGAGAATCGCCGAGCCTGCACCGGCAGAAATTCCGATATCCGCCTCTTTAGATTCGCCGGGGCCGTTGACGAGGCAACCCATGACCGCAACCTTCAGCGGTGTCTTGATATGCGCGACCGCTTCTTCGACTTCTTTGGCGATGCGAAAGAGGTCGACCTCAAGGCGGCCGCAAGTCGGGCATGAGATGAGCGTTACGCCAAAACTCACGAGGCCGAGCGAGCGCAGAATTTCGCGGCCGACCTTTACCTCTTCAGTGCCATCAGTCGTGAGGCTGACACGAATGGTGTCGCCGATACCTTCAGACAAGAGGCCGCCGATGCCGATCGATGACTTGATCGTGCCCTGCCAGCTTGTGCCTGCTTCGGTGACGCCGAGGTGAAACGGGTAGTCGCACAATTTCGCGAGTTTGCGGTAAGCCTCCATCATCATAAAAACGTCGCTCGATTTGAGCGAGACAATCACGTCGTCGAAGTTGTGCTCGTTACAGATTTCGATGTGCCTGAGCGCAGATTCGACCATACCGTCAGAAGTGGGATATCCCACTTTGCGCATGATATCTTTCTCGAGTGAGCCTGCGTTCACGCCGATACGAATCGGAATGCCGTTATCTTTGCAGGCGCGCAGCACTTCTGAGACTTTGTCTTTGTTGCCGATGTTGCCGGGGTTAATACGAATCTTGTCGACGCCGCTTTTCACGGCAATCAGCGCGAGTTTGTGCTGAAAGTGTATGTCGGCGACGAGGGGAATATGAATATTCTCTTTGATCTTCTTTAAAGCATGCGCCGCGTCTTCGTCGTTCGCAGTGCAGCGCACGACCTGGCACCCGGCCTCTTCGTAGCGCAGAATCTGTTCGACTGTTGATTTCCAGTCGGCGGTTTTCGTCTTCGTCATCGACTGTACCGGCACCGGGTGGCCAGACCCGATAGGCACACCGGCCATCATTACGGTGCGGGTTTTGCGGCGCTCGACTTTGTCGTGCACTTCAGCGCTGCCGATTTCTGCGGGCGTCGGCCCGTCGAATTCATTGGGAGCAGATTTTTCCGGAGCCGTCATGGGGCCGGGTGCGTCTCTCAATCAGGCTGAAAAGAGCTTTCCGGGTTATCGTGTCCCGTTCGTGGTAATTGGCTGCGGGCGGCAGGTCTAAATACAGCTGCCATCGCCGTTGTTATCAAAGTGAAAGCGAAGTCACTCGCCATTGCCATTATTGCGCTCTGCGGCACCGCCAGCACCGGCGCGGTTCAGGTCGATGACGGGTTTAGCCAGAGCGCCTTGAGCCGGGTCGAAATTCTGGTGACCGACAAGGCGCTCACGCTTTTGCAGATACAGAAGTTGAAGTTCTCACAACCTGCTGCATCACAGATAGGCCTTAGGGCCACCGAATCTGTCTGGCTGCGATTGCCCGTCGAATCAGCCGCAGCTGTGAAGGTACCACTCGTCGCCCGCTATGAGTTTCCATGGACAGACCGCGCCGAGTTCTTTGTCGTCAGAGAAAACGGCGAAGTCATCTCATCATCACTGGGGGGAGACACGGTCAAAGGGCGGCGTACCGAGCGCCTGCCGTTGGTGCGCTTCGAGCTGCAGCCGCAGGAAAGGCTGACTGTGTATCTGAAAGTCACCACGGTTGCCCGCGCAGCCGCGCAGATCAATCTTTACAGACGTGAATCTCTCTCCCCGCGTGTTTTCGCCGAGCTGCTCGCGCAAGGTGCCTTTGTCGGTGTCGTGTGCATGCTGCTCATCTTTCATCTGAATATGTACATCGCCACGCGCGACGCGATGCTACGCAGTTATCTCGGCTATATTTTGACTGTGTCTCTCTTCATGCCGCTGCGCAGCGGTATTTTGCCGCAATTTCTGTTTGGTGAGTATGCCCACCTCAGCGACATGGTCTGGGTCATTTTGGTCAGTGCGACTTATTTCACCGGTGTGAGTTCGGCGCGGGCGTTGCTCTCGCTGAAAACCACAGACCCACGCGCCGACCGCCTGCTCTCTGTTCTGCAGGTACTCACGCTTACACCTGCGCTGGTTCTGTTCGTCGGCAGGCGTGAAGCATTCATTGCTGAAAACATCGCCGCGCTTTTTGTCGGGCCGCCACTGCTCGTGCTGGGCTTAATGCATGTGTTTCAGAAGCGCCAGCATGCGCTCTATTTCGTCGTTGGCTTTAGCGTACCGATCATTGCCGCGATCGCCGATAACCTGGTCGAAGCCGGGGTTTTGCCCGCTTTCGCATTGCGAAACGAAATGTTGCCCGCGGCGATGCTCTTTGAGTTCTTGCTCTTCGCGCAGATCATCTATCGCAAGCTCGCCGATTCAGAGACCGCGCGGGTCAGAGACCACGAAAGACTGACCCGCTTTCGCTCAGAACTGGCGTTTGCGAGTGCAATTCAAAAAAGCCTGTTGCCGCCGCTTGCGCAGACATTCGGCCGCATCGAAGTGCGCGCCGCTTACCGCTCTGAAAAAGCTGTTGGTAACGATTACTTTGATGTTCTCGAAGCCGGCAAAAACAGCATCGGGGTGCTGCTTACCGATGCCGGTGCTGGCAGGGCCTCGTCACTCGCTGCCGCGCTCGATGTCTCTGCGGTGCGCATGGCATTTCGCAATAGTTTTTCAGCCGGCGCAGAACCTGATGTCGTGATGCAGCGCATGTTCGCGATGCTCGAGCCGGTGACGAAGTCGCGCCCGGTGGCCGCAACATACGTCACGCTCAACACTGACACGGGTTTCGTGCGAGGGTACTTGCATATGAATCCGGTGCCGGTGGTTGTGCGCGCAGGCGGCGCGCGTGAGGCGATATTTTCAGATAATGAGGATATCCCCCTTACTCAGAAATTTGACCTGCAGCTGCGCCCCGGCGACACATTGGTTCTGGCGACGACCGGCATCGCGCGGCGCATTAACCTCGTTCGTGACAGACTGCACCCCCGCGAACGCGTCGACAAGATGCAGCAACGGCCGCGTCTGAGTGCGGCGCGAACCAAGCGGCGCGCGCGCGACGACATGACTCTCATTACACTGCATTACGCCGAGGCTCAGAGTTGAAGGCTGCTTCGTTCGCGTTCACGTTCTTGCTGGCGATCGCGGGCCTTGCGGCTGCCGACCAGCCGAGGCTGCACATCGACGGCGCCTTTCAGGTGAAAGACGCAGCGGGTTATTTGTACTTTCGTCTCACGCAGCAAGATATCGAAGGCGTCATGCAGCCTGAAAGCGCCTGGTTGCCGCTTACCGCGCCGGTTGTGCAAGAGCGTTTTTCGGGCGACCGGCTTTGGCTCAGGATTTCGCTGGTGAATGACAAAAACTTTCCCGCAAATCTGGTGTTGGTGGCCGGTGAAGCGCGCACCGACAAGACACATTTCTATCTCTACCAGGCAGGTAGTCTGCAGAGTGCGCACGCGGGGGGCGACCTTATAACGCGCAACTCACGGCCCGACTTTCTGGCGGCCCGCTTCGCGTTCACTCTGGCACCCAATTCAGAGGCGCAGATATTTGTGTTGGTTGAAAATCCGGTTGATCTTGCTGCCGATTTTACCCTGCTGCGCGATTCTGCTTTCGCCGAGTTCGGTGGACGCACCTATCTCATTCAGGGAATTTTCTTCGGCGCGATCATGGTGTTGCTGCTGTTTTATGGCGCGATCTATCTGTCGAAGCGCTCGCGTATTGTCGCGGCGTATTTCTGGTATCTGGTCGCCGCCGGTGTTTTTTTCGCGGCGCGCACGGGGCTGTTGTACCAACATGTCGGCTACCTGTCTGCCGAAATCATGAACGTGCTCGTTGCGCCGTTGCCCGGTGTCATCTATGCGGCAGGCATTCGCTTCACGCGCGCCTTTCTCGAACTTGCGCGCGGGTCAACAAGCGACAAGATTCTGCGCACCGCCCAGTATGTTGCGCTTGTACCCGTGCCATTGGCCTTTGTTTCACGGCATTTAACGCGTGATGCCTGCGATTGGCTTTCGCTTATTCTCGGCCCGGGGTTGCTGCTGTATGTCTGGCTGATTCGCCGGGAAGCCCGAAAGTCGAACCTCTTTTTGCTCGGGTGGTGCTGGCCTATTCTGGTTTCGCTGCTGCAATACACTGGGTTTGACAGCTCTTATCTCTTGCGCAATGTGTTGCTGCAGGCGGCGATGCTGGTCGAGTTCGTACTCTTTGCGATATTTGTCGGCCGTGACATCAGCCGCTTTGAGATCGAGCGCAGCCAGCAGAGTGTCAATTTACTGATGCTGCAAGAAGACCTTGAACAGGCGCGCCGCGTTCATGAAACACTGCTTCCCGTCGGCACACCCGATTTCGCCGGCCTCGCAATCGCTCAGCTCTACCGGCCCATGAGCGAGCTCGGCGGCGACTATTACGATTGGTTCAGACTGAGCGAACAACGCACCGTGCTGATCGTTGCCGACGTGACCGGGCACGGTCTGCCGGCCGCTCTCGATGCCGCCGTGGTGCACATTGCCTTTCAGACAGCCGTGGTTGAGGCAGATGACGCTGCGGCAATTCTGTCGGCGATGAATGCAAGATTGATCGCGCAGGGTATCGACCGCTGTGTCAGCGCCGTCTGTGCAGTTTACGATCACGCGACCAAAACTTGCGAAATTGCACTCGCAGGGCACCCCCAGGCGATCGTTGTCAGCGGTAATCGTGCGCTGCCCGTCGGCGAATATGGCCCGCTACTCGGGTTCACGCATCACAGCGAATATATATCTTCGCGAGTGAGCCTGCGCGCAGGTGACCGGTTGTTTCTTTGCACCGACGGGGCTTATGAAATTCCCGAGTCTGAGGCAGACGACGAACATATACAATTTGCCGAGATGCTGGCGTCAAAATCGCACCTGCCGCTGGCCGCAGCACTCGAAGCCACACTCGAACATTTCGACGCGCTCAGACAGAACAAGAGCTCAGACGATGTGACGTTGTTGGGCGCCGAGGTGAAATAGCCGCTGCAAGCTGCAGTGCCCTGTAGCAATTGGCAGCTGCGATGCACGAGAGCGACCCTACAGCTTATTGCAACCGAGCCGGTGGCCAAAGCATCTAATTCGCATGACATCCACCAAAGCCGGCGAAGATGCTGGCGCGGGCTTTCACCGCGGTCTTAGAGAAGCGGTTTTCAGTTTTCTGAAAACCAAGTCATTGAACCCAATCGACGAATCGGGCCTTTTGCGCAAGGCAATCATTAACTACACGATGTGGTTTACGCTTTATGCAGCGTATCTCTTCGTCGGCGCACAATATGGCTGGTATGCGCTGCTACTAGTGCTACCGCTCGCTTTTGCGATGCTCTGCATTGTGCTGTCAGTGATGCACGACGGCAGCCATGGCGCGTTCAGCAATTCACGCTTCATCAACTCGCTTGCCTCTTACAGTCTTGCTTTCGCCGGTGGCAGCCCGATTCTGTGGCGGCAGCTGCACGTGCGCGCGCACCACGACAACACGAATGTCATCGGTCACGATCAGGATTTCGAATCGGGTGGGCTTATTCGCCTGCACCCGGCGCAGGCTCAACACAAGGCACACCGCTTTCAGCATCTTTACGCGTGGTTTCTGTATATGGGCCACAGCATCCGTTGGATATGGTTTGACGACATTAAGGATTACTTCACCAACCGGTGGCCGGTCAGCCCTACTGAGCGTAAAACCCTGCTCACAGAAATTGTTCTCGCAAAGGCATGGCATGCCGCAAGTTATCTGATTGTACCCGCGCTGGTGACGGGCAGCTGGCAGCTCGCGATCGTATTTTATCTCGCGCACTGGATGATACTCAGCGTCGCGCTGATTCTGGTCTTCGCCATGGCGCACCTGACACACGTACAAGAAATGCCTGCGTCGACCGCCGAAGGCAAACAAGACTGGGCACTGCACCAGCTCGCAACCACGGTAGACTTCGCGACCGAGAACCGCCTGCTCTCATGGATAGTCGGGGGCTTAAACTTTCAGATCGAGCACCATATCTTTCCGAAAATTTCGCACACGCGCTATAAACTCATTCAACCTGTGGTCAAAGAATATTGTGCAAAGCACGGTGTTCGCTACTTTGAGTATCCGACGTTTGCTTCAGTGCTCGGCGGCCATTACAGGCATCTCAAAACCCTCGGCCAGCCGGCTTAGTACGAACCGCACCGGCAGGCTTCGTCTGCCGTGGTCATGCATTTTAACAGCGGGCCGAATTGTCTTTGCGGCGTGTTTCAGTATTGTTTTACATCCTTAATTCATGCTATACGAGAAGTCGACCGACACTCTCATAAAAAATCTTCGCTGTTACATCACTGACCGCCCGGGTTACCTCGGCAAGCTGCTCACCACAATCGGCATGCACGGCGGCAATATCGGTGACCTGCGTCTCATTAAACGCGCTGGCCTCAACAACCTGCGCGAAATCGAACTCTACGTGCGCGACCAGGCGCACATGCAAGACATTCTGCATGCGGTCGGTGAACTCGACGGCATTCAGGTCGATTCGGTTTCAGACGCCGTGCTCGATCTGCACCGCGGCGGCAAGATCGAGATGCGCAGCATTGTTCCAGTCGAAAGCGCGGGGGATGTCAGACGAATCTATACGCCGGGTGTGGCGGCGGTCTGCCGCGCCATTCAACAAGACCCTGACCTGATGTACGAATACACATATGTCAAAAACACCGTCGCGATTGTCACCAATGGCACCGCGATTCTCGGGCTCGGCGATATCGGTGTGCGCGCCGGCATGCCTGTCATGGAAGGCAAGGCGGTGCTGTTCTCAAAACTCGTCGGCATCAACGGCATTCCGATTCTCGTTGATTCGAAAGATATTCAAACCTGTATCGAGACGATCGTCAACATCGCGCCCTCGTTCGGTGCGATCAAGCTCGAAGACTTTCGCGCGCCCGAATGTTTTGCGATTGAAGAGGCCCTCATGCAACGGCTCGAGATGCCGATTATGCACGACGACCAGCACGGCACGGCGACCGTCGTGTTGGCGGCGCTGCTGAACGCGACGCGTTATGTGGGTGACGATTTGCGCGTGCTGAGCGTGGGCATTGTCGGGCTCGGGGCTGCCGGTAATGGTATTGCGCGTTTGCTCAAGAGTTTCGGTGTGCAGACGATCTATGGCGCCGATATCAATGAAGACGCTAAAAACCGCCTCGCAGAAATGGGCGGCACACCGCTACCGCTCGCAGATCTCATGCGCGAAGCCCAGGTGGTAGTTACCACAACCGGTGTACCCAACCTCATTAAACCCGAGATGGTTCGGCCGCGCCAGATAATTCTCGCGCTCTCAAACCCCGACCCTGAGATAAAGCCTGAAGCGGCGATAGAAGCCGGTGCGGCCTTTGCCGCAGATGGCCGCGGGGTAAATAATGCCCTTGCGTTTCCCGGTATCTTTAAAGGCGCATTGCAGGCCCGCGCGTCGCGCATCAACAACCGCATGAAAATCGCAGCGGCGTATGCCATTGCCTCGCTTGCAAACAGCGACCGCAAAGAGCTGGTGCCCGCGCTCTTGAACACTGAAGTGCACCAGAGGGTGACCGAAGCTGTCGAGCGCGCTGCGCTCGAATCGGGTGCGGTGAAGAAACTCAGCGAAATGTAAATAACGGGCGGTGCCAAAGAACTGAAAGACAGCATCGTCGCTGCTTTTCAGTTCTTTGGTATTGATCGCTTGCCAATGCCAAAAAACTGCACGGAACGTTTGGCGAAGCAGATTTTTTCGCGGGTGAAATATTCGCCCGTTTCGCCACAACCCTCGTTGACGGGTATCGTATGCCCCATCGAGTTGAGGGTATAACTTTCGACGACGGTTTGCCCGGCGCGGTTCTTTATTTTGACCTGCTTGATATTGCCGGGCAGTGAAACGCGCAGCCTGCGTGGCGAGCGCAGCCGATGAACTTTCAGCCATTGGTCGAATGCATCTTGTAACCGGCTAAAGGCGACATTCTTGTCACGTTTGCCGTGCCATATGCTCGCCCGCGGCCAGCTCTTGGGGCGCTTTCCCCTCACTGCCGGGGGGGCAGGTGTCTTGTGTATGCACTCGAAAAAATGCGCGATGCCTGAGTGGTCGGTTTCGCAGCGATATCCCCCCGCGCCGATTGCCGAAACCGCGGCGAAAGTTCGCGGATACGTCGCCGCCAGAATCTGCGCCAGCTGCCCGCCCGATGAAAACCCGGTGACAAACACCTCTTTGCGCGAAATCGGAAAATTCGCGAGCATATAGTGCACCATCTGCATGACTGATTGAACCTCGCGCCGTTCGAGTGTTGCTGCGCCTTGAATCTGGTGGTTGAAGCAGAGGTTACGGTTATTCTCAGCGCGTTGCTCGGGATAGATCACGAAAAAACCGTATTCATCGGCGAGCTCGTTGAAGCCCGCGTTCGAGAATTGTTTTGCCGAGCCGCCGCAGCCGTGCAGCGCGACGACCAGAGCCGTCTTGCCGACCGGTAAAGATTGCGGAGTGTAGAGATGCAGAACGAGCTTGCCTGGGTTGGTATCAAAGTTTTCAATGATCGAAAGCCCGGGCAGGGCGAGAGATGCCGGTTCTGTTTCATTTTCATTTGTTTGCGCATCCAGGCGAAAGGCAAAGAGCGAAAGAATGCAGAAGTGCAAAGTTGATCGCGCGCGACGCGGCATGCTGGTGACAATTTGACACCCCGCGACAGCAAATCAATTAAGTTGCTAATTATTTAGTACCGCTCAGCGAAAAAGAATGCTTCTTGACTTTGCCCTTGTTCCAGTAAGAGCTCACCGTTGCGACCGCTTCTTGGTCAGGGACAGAAAATGCAACCCGCTCACCGAATTCACGTGTTTCGAATCGCCAAACAGCAGAACCTCTATTTTGTTCGAGCCGGCACGCAACCTTGCCGCCTGAAAAGCCCATGCCATCTGCGAGGCCCGGGCAATATTGAAATGACCAACTGCGCCCGGGCTCGACCGCGATTGCTTTGAATTCAGACCCGATGCCCTCGTGTTGGCAGATGAGCGTTATGGGGGCCGATGAGTTGTTCGTCACGCTCCAGCAGCTTTGGTCTAGGGTATTGTGGCAGTTCGCAAATTCATGCGCAAAGGAGGATCTTGTCATTGCCAGAAACAGCGCGGCTATGGCGACCGCAACGAGTGCTCTAGGTGCTTTCATGGCGTTTAGACTGCTGCGCGCTGGACAAAGTTCATTTTTCTGTGCGGCGGGGCGTGGCCCACACAAACGTACGATTTTCAGTACTTACAAAATCCCCCTGTTTTTCGAACATTGCGATCGTCTATCGCGTCAAAACTTTATGAAGAAATTACAGCACCTCGCGGTCGTTCTGCTTGTGACCGCGGGGGGCGGTTGCCGAGACCACAACCTCAGAGACTCAGCGGGTAACGCGCTGAAAAACCGCTGGCTTTACGCGTCGGCCGACGGTATCGCCAAAATCGAAAATTTTGAACCAACTCTGACAATGAACGCAGGCGAGATCAGCGGTTACACGGGGTGCAACCATCTACGGGGCGATTTTGAGACCTCGGGAAATACGATCAAAATTCGCCAGAAGCTGAAAACATCGATGCCGTGCCGGTCGCAGGCTGCCGTCGCCGCCGAGCTCGCGTTCGAAAATCTGCTGCAGTTAGTGGTACGATACGAAGTTGAAGCAGGGGTGCTTCGCCTCATTACCGCCGATGGCAAAAAGCTCGTTATGCATGCGTACGTACCCGCGCCCCGCGCAGCGCTCACCGGCACCGAGTGGAAAATGCTGAGCGCTGCCATGATGCCGGGCGCAGTCGGCACTTCAGAAATGATTCAGGCGCACCGGGCCCGGTTCGAGGGCAGCCGGTTTCGTCTGCGCCAGAGCTGCTATGAAATCACGGCAGACTATTCGGCAAACGAGACTACCGTGCGCTTCGCGAACGTGCAGTTAAAACAGCAGGCGTGCAAAGAGCGTCGGGAGGCCGATTTTACTCTGCAATACCTCGAACCCATGTTCGCAAAAATCGATCGGTACACGATCAGCGAACGCCGGCTGAGCCTTTTCGCGGGCGAAAAATTTCAACTCGATTTCGACGCTAAACCATGACGCGGGCACCTTGGCGCGGGCCGGCAAAACCACTAGACCGGGTGAATCGTGCATCAGATATGCAGTCATGAAGAAGTTATATATCCTCATCAATATCGCGGCGGTCGCGTTCGTCGCCTGCAAAGAGCAGCCGAAGCCCGTCACCACGCACGCGGCGGCTGTAGTGTTTGTCGTCGGTAGCGACGCAAGAATATTCACAGCCAAGGGTGAAAGCAAAGCTGTCAAGGGCGCGATTTTGCACGAAGCCGACAAAGTACAGACGGGAAAAAAGTCTCAGGTAGACCTGCTGCTACCCAATAACATCTTAATCCGCATCGACCAGAACTCGACCGTTGAAATGAAAGAATTCAGACTCGGTGAGGGCGGCATACAGACTGACCGCCTGATGCTGCAGCGCGGCACCGTGTTTGCGAAAGTGGCCAAGCTCGATAAAAAGTCTGCTTTCGCAATTCAGACCCCGACAATCGTCGCGGGCGTACGGGGTACGCAGTTCATGACCGAGGCCGATGAAAACGGCACCGGCAAAGTTGCAGTGATCGAAGGCAAGGTGGCGGTTGAATCAGCGAAGACCGGCACGACCGAAGAAGTTACCGAAGGCGAGCAGGTGCAGCTGAATGACAGCGGTAACCTTGTCGAAAGTAAAATGGACGAAGCGACAGCTGCGAAAACCAATGCGCTCTCTGCTGTAGCCAAGATCAAAGACCAGGATCTACAGAACTTTCAGAATATTCTGGGCGACCAGCAGAAGCTGCTCGATAAAGCGGGCGGCGCCGACAAACTCAAAGGCATGATGGATGACAGCGATAAGCGTATTCAAGACCAGAAAGACATGACCAAAGAAAAGGTCGAGGGTCTTAAAGGCCAGACCGACACCAAAATTCAGGATATGAAAGCATCGACCGAAGGCAAAGTTCAGCAGAGCACAGAAAAGGTCGATTCGATGAAATCAGACACGCAGAACAAGATTGATTCGATGAAGGGCGGCAACTCGATCGATGAAATGAAGAAAAAACAGCAAGAGATGCTGAAAAAATTTCCGTAAATGAAGCAGTTCTGCAAGGTGATGAAGCCCTGCAGAACGCAATTTTTGCATGAGTTTTTCCGATCATTTTTCCACACAGTCAGTTGCCTACGCTGAGTTCAGGCCGCATTACCCTGAAGAAATTTTTGATTGGCTGGCAGGCCAGTGCAGAGAGCACAATCTTTGTTGGGATGCAGCGACCGGTAACGGCCAGGCGGCTGAAGCTCTCGCCGGGCATTTTGCCCGCGTCTATGCATCAGATGGCAGCGCTTCACAGATTGCCGCTGCAAGAAAAACAGCCAATATCGAATACGCTGTTGAGGTTGCCGAAAAGACGCAGCTCACGACAGAGAGCTGCGATCTCGTCACTGTTGCCCAGGCGTACCATTGGTTTGACCACGCAAAGTTTCACGCCGAAGTCTCTCGCGTTCTGAAGCCTTCAGGCGTGCTCGCGGTCTGGGGGTATGGCCTGCACGAGGTTACGCCGCAGGTCGATGCTGTCACGCGCGAATATTACCATGATGTAGTCGGTGCATATTGGCCGGCCGAACGGCGCCATGTAGAAAATCACTACGCAGGCATAGCGTTTCCTTTTGCCGAAATACCAACACCGCAGTGGCAGATTCGCGCCGAATATTCATTGCCCGAACTTCTGGGTTATCTCGAATCGTGGTCGGCGACGCAGCGCTATCGCAAAGAAAATTCTAAAGACCCGTTGGTTTTGGTAAAAACCAAGCTTGCCGCGGTCTGGGGTGACGTGAAAACCCGCAGCGTAAGCTGGCCGATTTTTATGCGCGTGGGGCGTAAGGAGAGTTCAGGTCGGTAAATTTTACCCCTCAACGGTGCAGCTCGCTGCAACCATGCGCAGGTATTCTTCGTGCCTGAAGGGTTTCAGCATAAAGCCGAAAGCACCCGCGTCGATGGCGCCGGCCTTCATCGCCGAGCCGTCATCGGCCGAGAGTACAATGACCTCGGGGCGAATTTCTGCGGGCATGCCACGCAGCGCCTTCAAAACGGTGATGCCATCGGTATCGGGTAGCGTCAGATCGAGAACCACAGCAGCGGGTTTTATGAGCGTGGCACTCTCAAGGCCACCGAGGCCTGTTTCTGCGTGTTCAACCGTGTAGCCCGCCTTCTCAAGCAGCGCTTTTTGCAGCATCGCAATCGGCGCGCTGTCTTCAATAATCAGTATCTGTTTATGCGATGATGCCATAGCGCCGCCCGGTGCGGCGTCGAATCAACCACAGCTATGCGGGCGCGTAAAGCCTAAATCAGCCGGCCTCTGCCCACCAGCGGTTTTTGAGGGGCAAAAGTTTAATCAGAATATAGGCCCAAAAGAAAGCAGAGAACAGTGTCATGATTTCAATTGAATACTGTTTCAGCACGCCGAGCGCGCCGAAAGCAAAGGCGGCTGTGAGCACGAAAGAGAGCCCGCGCCGGCCTTCACGGCGCAGCAGCACCGAAGCGGGCAGGCCAGCCATACCCAGAAACAGCCATTTGATGCGGGTGAACACGATCAGCTGCGGCAGGTGCGGCTCGGCAAGCGACTGCGTGCCGGCTTCAATGATGTTGAAGATCGCGAGATTTTCAACTACGTCGCCGACTGCCGTCACTGCGACCAAAGCAATTGAGAGATAAATCCACCCTTTTGCTGCACCATGCCGATGAATCAGCAGAAGATTCAAAAACAGGTATGCGAGTGAATAGACCGTGATGTAGCCGAAATCGAGCCAGGTGCCGAGAAAAAACGCCGCGCGCGATTTTTGCCCAGCTTCGCTTTGCGGGTCGCCGAGAATATCCCAGATTTCTTGCGTTGTCCAGGCAAGTTCGAGGCCAACGACCGGTAGGTTAAGGCCGGGCTGCATTGCATTCACAGGTTTCGGGGGGTGAACGATTGCGAGTACGACCGACAAGACCAGAAGCGCCACGACGCTCGCGAAGAGCGCTGTGCGCAGGCGGCTGTTATTCATCATGCGTGAAGATCATGCGGCCCTTTACCCCGGCAAGGTTTTTATGGGGCAACTAACCGGGGTTGCACTCTTGTTCTTTCTGTTAACCAAACGGTTAAATTTTTTGGTCTTTTGTTTGGCGGTGCATTACATTGCTTGGGTAAACTCTATGAAAACACGTCTCTTTACCCTCGTTCTGCTATGGAATTCCATAGCTGGACTCAGCGCCGAAGATGCGCCGGCCCAGCCGCCCGCCGCGGCACCTGCAGCTGTTCCCGAAAAATCGGCCGAAGCTAGCTTCACAATCGGTGGGGTCAATCTTACAATTCAAGACGCGATCAACATCGTGCTCGAGAAAAACCTGACGCTGCAGTCTGCCAAATATGACGTTGTCATGAGCGACACAAATGCGCGCAAACTCGATAAAAAGTTTGCCCCCATCGTCAGCGCAGAAGGGCAGCATCTGGGTTTCAGCGATTCGCCGCTTTCGTCAGCCAGCCGCGGATATCAATACAACGGCTATCTCGGTATTTCAAAGCTCTTTGCCACCGGTACAACGGTCGGCGGCGGTTATCGTTACCAACAGCTGCACAGCGAAGCCTCCAATGGCTTTTTGGGGCTGCCAATCAATCAACCGGCAACGACAAGTACCTTCAATGGTTACTTCATCAATGTGCAGCAAGAGTTACTCAAAAACTCGTTCGGTTATGCCGACCGCAAGCAAGAAAAAATCGCGAACAAACAGGCCGAAGGCCAGCGTGCTTACACCGTGAATCTTTTGTCAGGGCTTGTCGTGCAGGCGCTCACAGACTACTGGCAGGTGACGATTCAGAAATCTGCTCTCGAAAACGCCCGCCTCGAAGAGAAGTCAAACCGCCAGGTGCGCGCGATCGTCGCGCGTAACGTCAGCTATGGCCTTGGTGAAACTTACGACCTCAACAATTACAATGCGCGCGTCGCCATGTCGACGGCGAAGGTTTCCATGACCGAGCAGAGCCTCAAGAACGCGACGCGAAAACTGCTACGCACCGTGAACATGCCCGTCGACACGAAAGTCGAAGGTATCACGAACCTTGTTGAAACTCTGCCGAGCCTTGACGCGAACGCTGCGCTCAAAGCTGCAATGGAAAAAAGGGTGGATTTCAAAAACGCCAAAATCGAAAACGAGGTTGCAGAGATGCAGACCGATCTTTATGGCAATCAGGCACTGCCGTCGCTGACGGCTTATTTTAACTATGTCTCTCAGGGCACGAACCAGTTTATTCAGTTTCCCGGTTTCCCGGCGGCGGGTTCGCTGCAGAGCCCGCAGTGGCAGGTAGGCGTGAAGGCGAGTTATCCCCTTTGGGATGACGAAATCAAGGTCAACCAGCGCAACGCGGGCATGCAGCTGACGCAGAGCCGCATCAAACTACAGAACCTGGAACAAGAAATTCGCGACGACGTGCTCACCCGCCTCGAGAACGTTCGCCTGAACTTTGAAGTTTTTCAGACGAGCCGCACCGCGCGAAAAGAATCAGAGGCTTTTTACAACAGAATGCTCGCGCGCACGCGTACGGGCAAACTCAACTTTCAGCTCGTGGGGCAGGCTCTCGAGAGCATGGTCGCCAGCCGCCAGAAAGAGCTCGAGGCGCTTGTGAACTACAATATCGCGTTGCTGCAGTTTGATCTGGCGAAGAACGAAATTTTCGAGCGCTATAACATTGACGTCGAAAAGATTCTGGCAAAGGTAAAATAATGGGCTCGGGTCTGCACCTGCGGCTGGCACGCATTGTGCTACCCATAGTTGACGGGCAGTAGCCAAAGGGAATTATGTCACATGCATACGCTGGTTAAATATTTTCGCACGATGCCGCCGGTCGCGCTCATCGGTGCGAGCAATGATTCGACCAAGTATGGTAACATCATTTTCAAAGACCTGAAATCAAAAGGTTACACCGTTTACCCGATTAACCCGAAGGCAACATCGATCGAAGGTGTGCCCGCTTTGAAGAGTCTTGAAGAGTTGAAAGAAAAAACACAGGTCGATTTACTCGTGTTTGTGATACCTCCTAAACTGACGCTCGAGAGTCTGCACAAGGCAAAAGAGCTGGGTTACAAGAAAGTCTGGCTGCAACCCGGTGCGGCTGACGCGGCCGTTGCCGAATACCTCGACATGCACGACTTTCAGTACATCATCGGCGCGTGCGTCATGGTCGAGAGCCGTGATCTTGTCGCGGTGAGTTAATTACCCCGGTACACCGGTAGGTTTAGATCAAACCATGCTCGGCTATCTCAAAACGCTCACTTTCATTCTTTTTATGCTGTCGCTCGGCTTTACCTGGCGATACGAATACTGGCTGCTCTACCACCTCTCATTTGGCGCGTTGGTTGTGCTGGCGCTTTTTATCGGCTTCACATTTGTCGTCGGTTTCTATCTTAAAGATTCAACCAATGCAGCGCTGAACGCGATTGGCAAAGTTTACGAAACTCTGTTTCAATACACCGCACTGGCGCAGGGTGTGTTCTACACGACGCTGGTCTTCTATGTCGTTGGCACGACCGTGAATGGCGATATGCCGCTGCCAGATTTTGACCGCCAGTTCATGTTCGACTGGATGTACGGTTCAGGTTTCGCAACGCTGCTTGTATATGTCTCTCTGCTCGCGATGTTGCTGTTTTTTCAAAAGCTTTCGCCGCAGGGCTATCTGCTTGCGGCATTTATCGCAGCGGTCGGCGCCGCGCTGCCCATTTACTTTTTTGCAGCGGAAAATCAGGTGAGAAGTCTGCACGCCAATTATGGCGGATTTTTCACCTACTCGTTTATCTTCTCGCATCTGGCGCTCTCTGCGGCGGGCATGTACTCGATGGTCTTGATCGGCAAACAAAAGAAGCAGAAACGTTAGGTATCTTTCATCGGGCAGGGTATGTATTGCCCGCCCAATGAAATAGGTTGCTCGAATCACTGGTACTTCGGCATAGGTTCAATATGTTAACGCGCCGTTTCGTCCATGTCTGCGCAATCATCGTACTTACAGGCCCGCTTTGGTCTCAATCTGCTGACCAGACGACGGTTTGCCCGAAAGAGAAACTCACAAAAATTATCAAAGGTAGTGAAGTTGGCTCGATCGATTACACCGACAGCTACGACAATGCCATGGCGCTGAAAGAACTCAAAATTTCGCCGGTAGGTTCTGAGCAGCGGTTTGCCGTAATGCAATCGACGAAGAGCTTCGGCGAGAAGTTTCCCGAAAAGACAAAAGAGCTGATCAATCGCTTTATCAATTCAGGCGAGCCGCATTTTGCGATCATCTATGACTGCCCAACCGCACAAATCGTCGATGTGAAAATGTACGCCGATTATTGGGGAGCTGAAACCATGCCGGTTTCTGAAGGCCAAGAGCTTCGTGTGGCAGGTCTTTACGCGATCGGCAAAAAATACCGGGGCCAGAAACTCCCTAAGGCTGCGATCAAGGCAATAGCGAACGAATACCGTAAGACTCTGCAGAACATCTTTCAAACCAAAAATATCAGGGCAAAGGCCAGCTGATCGCCACTCTCTTTCATTGAGGAGGACCCTCACTACCACCCGGCTCGATGAGCTTCGCCATTGCTCCGCAGCGGGCGCCAGCCGGTTTCGGTGACACGCCCTTTAGGGCGCAGGATTATAAATCTTGAAATACACTTTCAGAGCCGCGGATAGAACAGCACACGCTGGTTACCATTATCGGCTACATAGAGGCCATCAGGTGCCACATGTAGCCCCAGAGGCGAGCTCAGGCTAGTGGCAGAAACGCCGCCATTGTTGGAGGCACTATCTGTCATATTCGGCTGCCCGAAAACCTGCGTCGCGGTTGTCGAAGTACCCGGATAAAACAACACCCGGTTATTGCCGCTGTCAGAAATATAAACTCCATAGGGATCAGATTTCACAAACCAAGGATTATTTAAGGTATTCGCGCCCGCTGCTCCCCCTCGATTGACGCCTCCGTTCGTCGTTAGGTCAACCTGACCGTAAACGCGAGTAGCGACCGTCGATGTGCCAGGGTAATAGAGCACGCGGTGATTGCTGACATCAGCAACATAAACCCCAGTACCGTCGGCGTGAATACCTCTCGGCGCATTGAGACTGCTCGCAGAAAAACCACCGGCATTTGGTCCGCCGGCGGTTGTTGCGTTTACCTGGCCGTACACGCGTGTAGCTGTCGTCGAAGTGCCTGAATAAAAGAGCACTCGGTGATTACCGTTGTCGACGATATAGACTCCCGTCGCATCGGATGCTACACCTTGCGGGTTACTCAAACCGTCTGCAGTGGTCGTCGCAGTTCCGCTGGTGAACAGCCCACCCTGGCCATAGACCCGCGTGGCCGTTGTGGATGTGCCGGCAAAGAAGAGAATGCGGTGGCCACCTAGGTCCGTAACGAAAACCCCGGTCATGTCGGTATACACGCCGCAAACATTACCGGCGAATGTCGTGTCAGAAAGACCGGTTGCGGTGGCCATATAATTGGCCTGCCCATAGACCCGCGACGCTGTGGTTGAGATGCCGGGAAAATACATCACTCGCTGGTTGTTTTGGTCGGCGACATAAAGGCCTGTGCCGTCGTTGCTCACATCACATGGGCTGCTGAACGTCGTCTGCGTCGTGCTGCCTGCATTCGCGGTGGTCATATTCGGTTGTCCATAGACTATGCTAGCCATGGTATCAATTTCGCCGGTTCCCGGGGGAGGGCCACCGCCAACACCGGGGCCAAAAAACCCCGTCGTGTTCCAGAGTTGCTCGGCTGTGTGAGAGGTGACAACATACATGTCGTCGCTTAATCCATCATTCGCGCTGAAGAGCACCAGATCACCTTCAGCAGATGAGCTGAAAAAGCTGTTAATCGTCGTGAGCTGAAGCCCGCTGGATGCGAGCGCGAGCTCGAGATTTACAACGGGCCCAACGATGGCGTCTTTGGTACTGGCCGTCGTTCCAAATTGGCCCATGACGAAATAGGCATCGGTGTAACCGCTGTTCGCTTCACGCACGCCGACGGCAGACGAAGCGTTGTTGAGGCCCGGCAGCGCTGTTGCACCCGAACTCGTGCCGATTTCAAACGCGTTATTGCTGCCATCGAGAACGATCAGCTTCTGACCCGCAGCCTCGACGCCAATCGGAGTAGAAGTTACGTGCGCTGAGTTTGCGATGTTCGCTATGGTCACTTCACCCGTGGTTGCGTTGAGCGACGTCGAACACTCGAGGTTTGCGCCTGATTTGACACATACCGTGACCTGGCTGCCGTTAATCGTCGCAGCGAATTTCGCCTGTTGGGCAGTCCCAGGCCCGGCATTTACACCGTCACGGAGCGCAACCGGCGAATTAAAAAATGGCAAATTGACGCCATCGAAGGCTGTTATCGATCTCGAGATGAATATGTAGTGGAGGCCGGCCGTGCAGGTAGCTTCTGGATTGCATGCCCGGTTTGAACCGAAGACCAGGTACAGAAAATTGTCAGCGCCGAGTAAAAGGTGCGGGTTGTATTCGTCGGTATTTGGGCTGGAAATAGGCGCCCCCCCAGCCAGACGCAGAGAGAGTTTGGTCTTTACGCGCGAGTCGACCGCAGTGGGCCCCTTCGCACATTGGCTGGCAGCCGACACTATCAGCAATATCGCCGAAAGTTGAATGAATTGTCTAACGGTCATGTATACCCTACCCGATAAGGTACTAGACGCTGGCAATTACTATATTACGACAACGAAGTACAAAAATCCTGCGCAAATCACTGCTAACAGGTTCCTTTTCAGAAACCTGTTAGACCCTAAGTACCTGATTAATCAGCGTGCCGAGCATGCCGTCGTGGGTCGTGATCGCGCGCTGGTTCGCTTCGTACATACGCTGCACTTCAATCATGTTGACCATTTCGGTGACGATGTTGACGTTCGATGCTTCGAGAAAGCCTTGCAAAATTTCAGGAGCTTTAACCTGATCAACCGGACGCATGTCACCCGATTCAGGGGTGGTGTTGTAAAATGACTGGCCCACTTTGTCGAGGTGGCGCGGGTGATCTACGGTGCGAATCTGCAGCGTGTCGAGCAGCACCGGGTTCTCCCATTGGTTTACGTCTTTCGAGGTGAAGTTCTTCGGGTCGTTGCCGACCGCCTGGTTGATCCAGACTTCGCCGTTTGTCTTGATAATGTAGTTGTTATGGTTTACTTGAATAGGACCTTTTTCCCCCATCAGCGGAAAGCCATCGGGTGTGACCAGCATGCCGTTGCGGTCGAGAATGAAGGCACCGCTGCGTGTCAGCCTTGGGCCTGCCTGCGACTGCACCACGAAGAAGCCGTCACCGTTGATGGCCACGTCTTGGTCGCGTTCAGTGCGCTTCAGTGCGCCCTGATCAAAACGCGTGAAGATTTCGTTTACCTCAGAGCCCGTGCCGAGTTTGCCGACGAGCGGCGATATGTCAAAGCCCCCCATCGGTACCCAGCCCACGCCGTCGTCACGCGTGCGGTGAATTAACACTTCGGGGTTGGCTCTGAAGATCGTGACATCCTCTTTAAACGCGGTTTTGTCGACGTTTGCGAGATTATTCGCGACCGTATCCATTTTAACCTGCATCGCGGTCATGCCCGATGCGCCTGTGTAAATACCCCTGAGCATGTTAGAATATCGTGAGGATTTAGCAAAGTGCTGAGACATAATTTGCCCCGGGCAAGATTATGTCACATCAGTAGCTATGGATTTTCGCAGCTGATTCAGCCAATTATTTTCGGGCCGCCCAGCCACGCCGGCCACAATGAATTTCGTTTGACAGAGCCCCGCTTATAGCAATTGCCTGACCACCGTGTGGTTTCAGCGAAATTTTAGTTCTGTAGCCATTTGTTCGGTCGCGCTTGCCTTTCTCGGCTGCTCTGCAGATAACCTGCTCGATACAACGGTGCGCGAAAGTATCGCCGCGCGCCAGGGTGCGGTGATAAGCAACGTTCAGATAACCAACGCCTTTACCAGCACTGCATCGACAAAAAATACGGCGACGATTGCGTTCGATCTGAGCGAAAAGGGAAAGTATTCGATCGTCGCCGGTGCGTGTGAATCGGGTTCTGAGCTCGTTGCCAAATCAAACAGCGAGGCCGGCGCTGTGAGCGTTTCTATATCCGCATCATCGCTTTCGTCTGGCGCCAATAGCCTCAAGATCTGTTATTGGGAACCCGTGCGCGGTCTGCTTTCAGATTCGTATACGGTGGTGTTGAACCGCGATGATACAGCACCGACGATTGTTTCGTCAACCCCTGCTGACAATGCGGTGCGCGCCGATACCGATACGAATATCACGATTGTTTTTTCTGAACCGGTAGTTCTGCCGGGCGACACGGCGACGGGCATTGCCGTCAGCAATAATCAGGGCAACGTTGCGGGCGTGGCGACGCTGAACGCCAGCGGTGAAACACTCACGTTTCAGCCGACAGTTGCTTTCGGCTATACGAAGAATATTGAAGTGCAGATTCTCGCTGGCATTACCGACCGAGCCGGCAATGCTGTCACGGCCGCAACGCGGCGTTTTGCCACGCGCTTCACAATTCAGGCGGGCACGCTCGGCTCAGACATGGCGACAGCCCTCGCGCTCGATAGCAGCGATAATATCTATGTTGTGGGCACGGCCGAGGGCAGCCTCAACGGCGAGCCATACCAAACCGGTGCGCGCGATGCATTTCTCGTAAAATATGATTCGTATGGGCAGCGCACGTTCACGCGCATGATCAGCAGTTCGAGCACGCTGAGCTCAGGAAACGATAGTTTTCAGGCAGTGCTGGTCGATACGTCGGGTAACATTTTTACCGCAGGCCTGTCGTTCGGTTCGACGACGATCACATTCGACGGTATCACCAAGTTCGGCAGTAACGATGCGTTTCTGATGAAATACGCGAGCGACGGTACGAAATTGTCGACGCACCTCGTCGGTTCAACGAGTACCGATTCGGGTGAAGTGCTCGTGAGCGATGCATCGGGCAACATCTATCTGATCGGCATGGCACGGGCGGGTTCGTCAATTGACGGGCAGGCTTTTACCGGCAGCGACGATATTCTCATACAAAAGTTTGACTCAACCGGCACGAAACTATTCACAAAACTCATCGGCACCACTGCAAGCGACAGCGTGACCACCGCGCTGGTCGACAGTTCGGGTAATCTTTATATTGGCGGCAATTCGCAGGGGGCATTCGTTGGCACGAATATTGATGGCAACTCAGATATGTTTCTGATAAAGTTCGACAGCAGTGGCAACGAACTCTGGCGGCGCCAGATCAATAATTCAGGTCTTGAAAACGTGCGCGAGATGGTGTTCGACAACAGCGGCAATCTTTGGCTCTGCGGTTATGCGACGCAGGCATTCGATGGCAATGCGACCTTTGGCAATAACGACATGATTCTGACGAAGTACCAGAGTGATGGCACAAAACTTTTCAGCCGCCAGTTTGGTACGGCCTTTTCTGACAGCTGCGAAGCGATCACGAGGGATACCAGCGGTAACCTCTATATTGCCGGCAGCACATCTGGCGATTTTGTCGGCACCAACAGCGATGTGACGCATTCGACCTCTGACATCGTTCTCGCGCGCATCGATCTGAACGGCAATCTTATCTGGCAAAAACAATACGGCGGTTCAGCCAACGACGATGTATTCGCGCTGAAGATTAATTCTCGCAGCGAGATATTTGTGACAGGTCGCACCACCTCGAATCTTGACGGCAATACGCTGCTCTCGGCTTCAAAGTTTGATTTCTTTCTGATGAAATTCGATATCTCGGGAAACCTGCAGTAACTTGTTACCAGCGACAAAAATTCGCGCATCAGCCATCGCTGTGCTCTTCTGCATGATAATGCCCGCGAGTATTGCGGCGAATATGCCAGAAATACCGCGGTTTGAGCCGACACCGGGCGTGTCGGCGGGCCAAACGCTGCTGCACGGTGTTTTCGGCGATTTTTACAAGCCCGCGCCCGAATTTGCGCTCAGGGCTTTCATGCCAGTCGGTCTCGCCAATCTCTTTCTCATGCCCGAAGCGCGCTACGGTTCGTTCACGCTCAAGACTTCAGAGGCTTCGAGACTCAATAGTTATAGTTTCTTCATGCCCATCGGCGCCTACTTGCCCTTATTCAGGGGGATTTTCCCTTTTCTGGCGGTGGGGCCTGAATTTGGTTATTTCACCGTGATCGCCACGGCGAGCGCGCAAGAATCATCGACCTATCGCCTTCGGCCCGCGGCGCGCGCCGGGGTTTTTATTCCAGTGACGTATTTTGCATTTCTCGACATTGCGGTGCAGTCATCTTATACACAGCTTTCGCAAGAGAGTTTTGTCGCAACCACGTTCAGTGCCGGCATTACGGTGAGTTATCCCACCTGGAGGCGCAATGAAGAAGCCGTCAGCCGCGCGCTTGCGGAGCAAAGCCGGCAACAGAAGATTCAGGGTGAAGTCGATGCACTCGAACGTCAGGGTAAGGCCCTCTTGGCCGAAGAGAAGTTCGACGAGGCCGAACAGAAGTTTCGCGAGATTCTGGCGCTGAAACCCGGTGACAAAGAAGCGCGCCGGCAGGTCGATGCTGCGAGGGCGATGCCGCTCTTGCGTGAAGCGCGCGCCTATCGTGAGGAAGGCAAAGGGCTCTCTGCGATTCGCAGTTACGAAAAAGCAGCTGCGGCCTTAGAAGAAGCGCGCACCGAGCTCGCCGAATACCGGCAACAGCTGAAGCCAACGGTGCCGGCGCTCTCGCAATCTGCGGTTCAAGCCTACGATGCGGCGCAATATGCCAATGCGATCTTGATGCTCGAAAAGGTCTTAGCGATCGACCCCGAGAACGAGACAGCCAAACTCTACCTGCCACGGGCGCGCAACCGCCAGCGTGCAGTTGAAAAACTGCGCTAGCAGTTTTCTGAAAAGAAACCTGCTAACTTTCGGCAGTGTAATCAATCAGCACGAAAGTGACATCGTCGTCAAAGTACTCGGGGTTGTGTTCGCGCAGCTCTTTCATAAGGCTGTCTGCCATTTCTTCGCTGTCGAGCTGCGTTGTTTTGAGAATGATATCCCGCAGCCGGTTATAGCCAAACTCATGACCCGCGCGCGACCGGTTCTCGACAACGCCGTCGGTGACCTGCAGCAGGCGAATTCCCGATTCGAGGCTGTCTTCGCCTTCTTCATGCTGAATCTCGGGAAATACGCCCAGAAAGCTGCCCCGCGTTTTGCGTTCTTGAATCGTGCCTGAGGGGCGCGACACGAAATACAGCGGGGGGTGACCTGCGCTGGCGTGCAGAACCTTGCGCCCTTTGAAATCGATGAAATAGTAACTCGCCGTCACAAAGTGGTTGTCGACCTTATCGCAAAGAATCTGGTTGAGCGCCGTTAGCATTTTACCTGGTCGGGGAGCCAGATGGCGGTTGAGTGAGAATGCCATCTTGACCATGCTCGCAATGAGCGCCGCGGGTATTCCATGCCCCGATACATCGGCGATCAGCACGCCCAGGCCTTCTTCGTGTTCGACAAAATCGTAGAAGTCACCGCCGATTTCGGCCATGGGGTAATAGCGCGCAGCGATGCGAAGCCCCGGCATCTGCGGGTATTTTACCGGCAGCAGAGCCTGCTGAATCTTTTGCGCAACCGAAAGCTCCCGCTGCAGATTTTCGAGCATGTCTTTTTCACGTACCGATTCTTTGAGAGAGATCGCCGTCTTGACCCTTGCGAGCAAAACTTCAGATTCGATCGGTTTGCTGATATAGTCGTTCGCGCCCGCCTCGAAGCCCCGAATCACATCTTCGCTACGGTTCTTGGCCGTGAGCATCAGAATCGGCACTTCATACGAAGTGTATTTATTGCGCAAGATGCGACTGACGTCGTAACCCGACATGCCGGGCATCATCACATCGAGCAGAATGGCGTCGGGCACAGGTTCGTGTTCCATATAGTTGATTGCCTCTTTGCCGCTCTCGGCCACGGTCACTTTGTAGCCGACGAGCGACAGCTGGTTGACGAGCACCTGCAGGTTGACGGGTTCGTCGTCGACGAGCAGAATGTTGTAACCACGCTTCGTGGGCGTGCCAGCTGTTTCTTTCGGATTTTCTGTCACACGCGCCCGCATTTCATTGGCAATCGATTCTGAAAGCCGCTCGAGCGGTAACGGGGTTGTTTCGGGCAGCCGGGCCGCAGGTGCAGCGGCGACCGAGTTCAGTTCAAACCAGAATTCGCTGCCCTTACCGGGGGTCGAGTTCACATGAATGTGTGTGCCGTGCAATTCGGCGAGCTGTTTGCTGACCGAAAGCCCGAGACCAATGCCGCCATAACGCCGCGTATCCGATGACTCGAGTTGTTCGAATGAGTTGAAGATACGGGACTGGTCTGCGGCGGCGATGCCAATACCGGTATCTTTCACAGCGATTCTGATGACGCCGTTCTGGTGGCTCGCACCGAGTGTTACCTCGC
This sequence comes from Turneriella parva DSM 21527, assembly GCF_000266885.1. Taxonomy (NCBI): domain Bacteria; kingdom Pseudomonadati; phylum Spirochaetota; class Leptospiria; order Leptospirales; family Leptospiraceae; genus Turneriella; species Turneriella parva. The sequence goes on from NC_018020.1 coordinate 1,907,707, forward strand.
CTTTCTCTGTGAATTTGACCGCGTTGCCGGCGAGGTTATACAATATCTGCGCCAGCCGGTCGCGGTCTGCCATGACCATCGGCAGGTCGTCAGGCGCTTCAAGTCTGAACGCCAGGTGTTTGGCCTCTGCACCAGGCTGCATCAGCGTTTTAACTTCGTCGAGCAGCTGCCGCAGATCGACCGGCATCGGTGTAATCGACACCTTGGTATTGCGAAGTTCTGCCACCTGCAGAATTTTATCGACGAGTGCGGCGAGCCGAATGCCGCTCGACCGTATCACCTGAATGTTGCTGCGCAGCGGGGCTGACAGTTCGCCGGTCGCGCCGTCGAGCAGAGTGCCCGAAAGACCAATAATACCATTTAAAGGGGTTTTGAGTTCGTGCGAAGTCACCGCCAGAAAGTCGTCTTTAAGCCTGTCGAGCTCTTTGAGTTCTGCGTTCTTGACCTTTAGTTCGGTCATCGACTGGTCGATCGTTTTCGCCATGCGGTTGAAGGCGCGTGCCAACTGGCCGAGCTCGTCGCCCGAGCTCGTGCTGATCTCGCTGACAGTCGCATTTTTTTCGAGATTCTCAACGCCCTGCATCAGATCGTGCACGGGCTGCGTCACGCGTCGCGCTATAAAGAAGCCCGCGAGCAAGAGCAGTGCAATGACACCTGCAATCGTCGAATACAAGATTGCCCGCAAACGGTAGATGGGCGCAGTCACCTCGGCGAGGCTGTAGACCAATTCGACGGTCAGCGCTGCAGGTTTGCCTGTCGGGCCGACCGATGCAATGAAGCGCAGGCACTTTTCATCATTTGCGCCGCAGTCGACGAGCCCGAAAGGCGAAGAGGCCCACGCAGCGGAGCTGTTTCCGAACACCTCAGGCAGCGGACTGCCCTGTCGGTCAAAGCCCGCGATGATGATTTTGTCGCGTGCAGGTTGCGCTGAAGTTAAATATGCTATGGCAGTGAGCAATCCTTCTTTTTCAAGACCTTTGTAGATCGCGCTGAGCTCGCGCGCGTCGATGCGTGCCGACTTGACTTCGCCCGCATTCATCAGCAGAATATTAAAAACGCTGCGCGCGAAAAGTTTCGCCTGCACGTCGCCGCGGCTCGTTGCAGCCGCAAGGCGTTCTTTCTCTTGCGTGTCGACGATGTAGACAGAGACAGGCAAGACGCCTGCGAGAATAATCGCGGCAAGCAGCAGAGAAATTTTATAGCGAAGGCGCATTGCCACAAGTGCGCGTGTAAATAAGGGCTGCAAGCAATATTACCCTGATGGCTATATTGCGCGCACTAAATTACCTTGACCTGCCCCAATTCAAATCTGTTATTTCCCATGCAACAAATACCGCAAAAACCTTCGGCCGCGTTTGTTGATATGCAACAGCCGGGCTATTCGCCTGAGCGAAAAAGCAAAGCAGAGTAGATCTTGCGAGGTACGCACCCTGTCGGCAATCTGTGGCGCCTCACGGGCCTCTTGCCCATCTTGTTCTTCACGCTCAAGGTGTGGCAATACGCGCCCGCCGGGCAGGCGGCGCAGCTCGTTTGGTTCTGCAATATCTCAAACCTGGTTCTCGGTCTCGCGATCTTTGCGCTCCGTAGCGACGCGATTTTTATTACCACCGCGCTGCTTCTCATCGGCCTACCGATTTGGCTCTTTGATGTCGCCGTTCAAGGGGGATTTCATGCGTTCTCGATTCTGACGCACGTCGTGAGCCCCGCTCTCGGGCTCTACCTCTGCCGCAACCTCGGTGTCGGCAGGCATGTGCCCATTCTTACCATTGGCTACTATATTGCCCTGCAGCTTGCCGCGCGATTTCTCACTTCGCCTGCAGACAACATCAATGTAGCGTTCGATGTCTACGTGCCGGTGAAGGGCCTGTTTCCGAATTTCTGGGTTTATTCGCTGGCGAACATGGCGGGATTGTTTGTATTTGCCGTGGTGTTGCGCCGCGCATTGAAGTGACAGGTGCCGCCTTCACGGCCGAAGAAATGTCCCCCTCCGCCTTCGGCACCTCCCCCGCTTGCGGGGGAGGCTGGGAGGGGGACACCCCAGCCTCAGAAAGATTGACCCCTGAACCCGGTAAGAATTTCTAAAGTTATGCGAGTCTCAAAACTCATTGCGCCTGCCATCTTCATCTCGGCGCTCACCGCAGCAGAACCTCAGCTGCAGGTGAAGAACGGCGACGTCATTTTTCAAACGACTGCATCCTCACAAAGCAAGGCGATTCAACTGGCGACGCACTCGCGTTACTCTCATGTCGGCATCGTCTATTTCGAAAAAGGTCGCGCGATGGTGCTCGAAGCAGTGCAGCCGGTGCGCGTGACGCCGCTCAAAAAGTTTCTCGCGCGCAGCGTCGGCGGGCACTACGCGGTGAAGCGCCTGAAAAATGCGGATGCAGTTCTCACACCGGCCATTCTCAAAAAGATGCAGTCGGTCGGACGAAATTACATCGGCAAAAATTATGACTGGGCTTTCGGCTGGTCAGATGACCGCATCTATTGCTCTGAACTCGTGTGGAAAATCTACCAGCAGGGTGCAGGCATCGAACTTGCCGCGACCAAAAAATTACGGGAGTTCGATCTCTCTCACCCGGCGGTGAAGGCGAAGCTCAAAGAGCGCTACGGCAGTCGAGTGCCCCTCGACGAACCGGTCGTTGCGCCGAGCCAGCTCTATGAGTCGGGGTTGCTCGAGAATATTTTTGTGAATGAGTAAGACCCGACCCGCGGCTCTCGCCTGGCTTCTGGGGAGCCACAGCCCGCCGAGCGAGCAAGGATTCGCGACGCGAATCCGCAGGTCTCCGACTTCTTAGCGCAGCAGGTAAGTCTTTTTAGCTGCCGTAGCCAAGTTCGATAAAATCTTGCGGTGAAATGGGCTTTACTGCTGATTTTTTGTAGTCTCTGATATTTCGAGTCAGAATCCATGCCATATTTGTTCTCGTGGCAATACTAACTTGAACCGCATCCTCAAAATCAGGCATTTGCAAAGTTAGGGCGTTTAAAATATCATCTTTCTTTAAGTCAATAATCTCTAATAGGGCCAATATGGTTTCTATCTTCGCGCGCGCTGTTTTTTCGTCCGTAAGCTTTCGAAGCATATAATGCAGGTTACATAAAATCAGTGAAGAGGTATAGCCTCGTACTTTTTTGAATTCTGAAAGACTCAAAGCTTCGGCTGATTTTTCATAGTGATTTATACGTTCGGCTAAAACATCGAGCAGAACGTCGGAATCAAAAAAAACTTTCATCAGTGGACGCCATGCTTTTCACTCAGGATTTTCGTCAGCTCTTTTTTGTAATCAATATCTTTGTTCTTGATGACGCCAGATAAAGAGCGCACCAGCGGTGAAATCTTGGGATTGGCTGACCCGTTGGATGTTGTCGAAATCTCGTTAAAATACGCTTCAACTATTCTTGATAAGCTAGTTCTGTTGGCCTTGGCATAGGTTTTTGCTTTGCGAATTGCTGATTTTTCAAGTTTTAATGTAAGTTTTGCGGCGCTCATACGTATAGATTACTAAGGGATACGTACAAAGTCAATATTTTTCCATTTTGATGTTCTGCAAACCCAAAGTTCTGGGTTATAGCAGCTGACGTGGAGTTCGTCTGGTGTGTTTTGACGCTTGTGTCAATTGTTCAATCTGTAATGCCGAATCGAGTCAAATACGTGGTCGAAGCGGCTCGCGGCGACGCGCGAAAAATTTGTTGGCGACGTTCGATAACGGTAATATTTTTGCCCCTAAGTCTTTTATTCAAATCACCTTCAAGATGCGCCTGCCAGAATTAACCAGCTCGTCGTAATTAAGGCAAATGGCCGCTGATAATTCGTGTATTCGCTTGACCACTGCCCAAAATTCCTTGGGATTTTCGATTTCCCACTCTTTCGGTATTGTCTGACGACCACTTTCTGTGGGAAAAGTCTTTAGCGCTATTAGATGCTCGAATTCTCTTATTAATACTTTGATAGTCTGACGGAATTCTTCCAGCTTTGGGTGCATAAATCCAAAATTTGGATTTTGGCATTCATATTCAAAATTACCTAAATCATCGAGCCGTTCAGATTCAAAGCTAAAACCAGCGAAATTGAAATTTCGGATGAATTGTATTGTACCGCTTGCAGGGAGAAGTTTTTCCCTGATCTGATTAAAAACGACTGTGTCCAAAGGTATAAATTCGGGAGAGTATTCGACTGTCTTTCTCGCGGACTTAGTTTTTAAGAGAAACCTGAAAAGATATCGCAATAAGACTATAGAAATCAGGCTGATCCCAATCAGCCAGATTGGTACCTGTAGATTTAACAAGGAGAGAAAAGCTGGAATTAGGCTCAGCCGCGAAAAGTAGCCGTAAGCCAAAGTCCCAACTATGGTGAGTAACCCTATTATGCCGGCAGCAACTACTTTGCTCAAAACTGGATCATGCCAGATATTTAACAGCCGTTTTCTGATTTGTGCCTTTGACATATTCTCCCGAATGCCGCCCAAAAACCATTCCACGACCCAAGACTCGCCCTTCAGCCTTGCCTGTCTTCCATTTCTACCTCTCACGCCCCGTCGTGAGACTTCAGTTACAGTCTCGCTCTGATCAAAAAGGTTTGGGCGAATGCGGCAAAGCCTCACCGGTCGATTTAGGGCCATTTAATCTCCTAAATCCTACAAACCACGACGCGCTGCACTACAGTCGATCAATCAAAACACTGGCGTTTCTGTCTGCCCTCTGGCGAAATGGCCTGCGATGCATCGACAAGAGAAGTTGCAGCGCCAGCACGAGCAGTTGCTGGCCCACCGCTGGATTTCGAACCCGCTCGATTGGGCGCAGATCGATCGTTTGATTCTGCTCTCGGGCATGGTGATGCTCGTACCGCTCTTTTTTGGTATCTCCATCATCTGTGGGCTTAACTGGTCGCCAGAGTGGCTGAGCGCCGGCGTCGCGAAAACACTTTTGCTGTTTCATGCAGCGTATCTTGGTGCGATGCTCGTCTTTGTTGCCGCGGCTTTTCGGCGGCGTCGGCACCATGCGACGTGGGCCCGCTTCGAAGATTTTATTATCTATAGTTACGTGGCCGTCGTGTTCGTGCAGTCGTGGCTTTCGGGTACGCACCTCACCGGTGGTATGCTGCTGCTGATGATCGGCGCGTACCTGACTTCGGCGCTCGCCGACATACGCAAGGTTATGCGGGCATTCGTGATCGTCGTCATCGGTTTTGTCGTGCTGGGTATTATTGAAAGCAGCGGGCATTTTCGTTATGCGCCTGTCTTTGCCCGGCCACCCTATAATGCCGACGGCTCGCCGGTTTCGGGTTGGTTTGCAATTCAGATGATGCAGATTGCGGCGTTGCTGATGATTACCTACGTCGGCATGATCGCCACGAAGCGCTGGGTTGAGCGCGAGAATCTGTTTCGCGAGATGTCGACGATCGACGGGCTCACGCGGCTCACCAACCGGCGGTCGTTTATCGAGCGCAGCGAGAGTGAGTTTGAGCGCGCGCGCCGCGCATCGCTCAAGGGCATTTCATGCATCATGATCGACATCGATCACTTCAAGCGCATCAATGACACGCTCGGCCACCCGGCGGGTGACGCTGTGCTGGTGCAGACTGCCGGGCTCTTGCTCGACAGCGCGCGGCCTTACGACGAGGTGGGGCGCTATGGCGGCGAAGAGTTTGCCGTGCTGTTGCCCGAGACGACGCTCGAGGTGGCGACGCTCGTCGCCGAAAGATTGAGGCAGAAGATTGCAGAGCACGAAATCGTCGTCGGCCGCAAACGGGTGCGCGTCACGGCGAGTTTTGGCGTGGCTTGTTTTCCCGGCGAAGGCATTGAGACGATCAACGACTTGCTAAAAGCCGCAGACAAGGCGCTCTACGAGGCCAAATTTGGCGGGCGCAACCGTGTCGTGGCGAGCATCGAAAAAACGAAAGGTCGCAGGGCTGCCGGTCGTGGCAATGCGACGGGTGCGAAACGAAAGGCGAAACCGGTCAGGCGCAAATAATTTCTGACGCCAACCTTAAAATGGCGGATTGATTTGCGTGACGCGGTGTCGCCGCATATGGCGTCAGCTGTGTAGCTGACTCATGGCCCGCCTTGCCCAACTCAAAAAAACGCCCCGCGCAGCCGCAAAGGCTGAAATCTTCAGCGTGCAGGGCATCTCAAAGGTTTATGATATGGGTGAGGTTAAAGTGCCTGCGCTCGAATCTGTCGACCTAAATCTTTACGCGGGTGAATTTGTGGTTCTGCTCGGGGCCTCGGGCTCGGGTAAATCAACGCTGCTGAATATTCTGGGTGGGCTCGACACGCCGACGTCGGGCCGCGTGCTCTTCAGAGACAAAGACATTTCGCAAATGAGCGAAGATGAGCTGACAGAGTTTCGCCGCCACCATATCGGCTTTGTCTTTCAGTTCTATAATCTGATACCAAGCCTTACCGCTGAAGAGAACATCGCGCTCGTGACCGACATCGTGAGCGACCCCATGCCGCCCGCAGAAGCGATGCGCCTGGTGAATCTCGCCGACAGATTGGGGCATTTTCCCGCGCAGCTGTCTGGGGGCGAGCAGCAGCGCGTCGCGATTGCGCGTGCGATCGCGAAAAAACCCGACGTGCTGCTCTGCGACGAACCGACAGGTGCGCTCGATTTCAAAACCGGGCGCGTGGTGCTCGAGGCCATTGACACGGTAAACGAATCCCTCGGCACTACAACTGTCATCATCACGCACAACGCGGCGATTGCCGACATGGCCGACCGGGTTATTGAACTGCGCGACGGCCGGCTTGTCTCTGACCGGCGCAATAAACGCCGCAAAAAGGTCGCAGAGCTCAGCTGGTGAAAACCCTCAACCGCAAGGTCGTGCGCGAGATATCTGGCATGAAAAGCCAGACGATCACAATTGCGATCGTGGTTGCCGCCGGCATCGCGATGTTCGTCGGCTCGAAATCGGCTTACGATTCGATGTCGCGTGCGCGCGACCATTTTTACGGCACGACGGGTTTTGCCGAAGGTTTTGTTTCACTCAAAAAAGCGCCCGCGGGCACCGTACGCCGAATCGCGACGGTCAGCGGTGTGGCGCATGTCGAGTCGCGCATCGTGCAAGAGGCGGCTCTCGATTTTCAGGGTGAGAAACTGCCCTCGGCTGGCCGGTTTATTTCTCTGCCCGAGAAGCTCAGCCGTCTGGCGGTCAGAAGCGGCAAGCTGCCCGCTGCGATGAACGAGGTGATGCTGAGCGAGTCTTTCGCGCTCGCCAATAAACTCGTTCCCGGTAGTCGTGTCGTCGCCGTGCTGAACGGCCGCCGTCAGGTGTTGCGCGTTTCGGGTACGGCGCTTTCGCCAGAGTTCGTCTATATTTTCAGGCCCGGCAGCTTTATGCCCGACGACAAACACTACGGCATCTTGTACGTGACGCGCGAAGCAATGGAGAGCCACTTTGATTTTGGCGGCGCGTTCAACGATCTCGCATTAACGTTTGCGCCCGGTGCGAACGTGCGCCACACGCTCAAGTCGATTGATACCGTGCTTGAACCTTACGGTGGTCTCGGCGCATACGATCGCAACAGACTGCCGTCATATGCATTCTTGCGCGACGAATTCAAGCAGCTACGCACGAACGCTTTCTTTTTGCCGTTGGTGTTTCTCGGTGTCGCTGCCTTCTTGCTGCACATTGTCGCGACCCGCCTCATTGCGCGGCAGCGCGAGCAAATCGCATCGCTGATGGCGCTCGGTTACGCGAACCGCACGATTGCCGGTCATTATCTGAAACTCATGCTGATTATCAGCGGCGGCGGTGCACTCATCGGTGTCGGTGCCGGCTGGTGGCTCGGCAAATCGATGACAGCGCTCTATGGGGATTTCTACCGTTTTCCCGATTTGAGGCATGTATTCCATTTTTCCGTGGCGTTCTGGGGCCTCTTCATCGGCGCCAGCGCAGGCGCTGTCGGTACATGGTTCTCGGTGAAGCGCGTCATGAAAATGCAGCCAGCGCAGGCGATGCGCCCGCCATTGCCTGAAAGATTTGCCGAGTCGTTCTTCGAGCGCTGGTTTAAGAAAATACCCGCAATCACCAAGATGTTTCTGCGCAATCTGCTGCGCCGCCCGCTCAGAACGGTGTTCACGATTCTGGGGCTTTCAACGGCGGTGATGATCATGGTGCTCGGGCTCTTCATGACCGACGTCATGGATTCAATGCTCGGCACGCAGTTTGAGCTCTTGAACCGCGAAAGCATGACGGTTTCTTTTCTGCGCCCGGTTTCGGCTTCGGCGCTCGACGAACTCATGCGCAGACCGGGTGTTCAACTTGCCGAGGGGTACCGCACGGTGCCCGTGCGCCTTCGATCGGGACAGTTTACCAAAGAGCTTGCGATAACCGGTCTGCCGGCAAATTCAGCGCTCAGGCGGGTTGCCGACGAGAACAGCAGGGTAGTCGAGCTGCCAACCTCAGGGGTGCTGCTCAATGCCAATATAGCGAAGAGAATGGGACTCAGGCGCGGCGACAGCATTGACCTTGAACTCTTAGAAGGCAACCGGCGCAAAATTCGTGTGACGATCGCGAGCCTCGTCGAAGAGATTCTGGGGCAGGGGTGCTATATGCAGATCGATGCGCTCAGCCATTTGCTCAGCGAAGAGCGCAGCATCAACGTCGCCGCGCTCAAGATCGATGTGCTAAAGCAAGACGAAATTATTGCGCACCTCAAAACTTCGTCTCGCGTCGCTTCGATCAGTACGCGTGAAGGCACGCTGCGCATCTTCTACGATATGATGTCGCGCAGCATGCTGGCGATGATCACGATTATTCTCATCTTTGCCTCGGCTATTTCTGTAGGCGTCGTCTACAATACCGCGATGATTCTGCTGTCAGAACGCACATTTGAGCTCAGTTCGCTGCGCATTCTGGGCTTTACCAAAGCCGAAGTCTTTGAAATGATCGCCTCTGAACTCGGCACTACGGTGCTTGCTTCGCTTCTACCCGGCTGCGCACTCGGCTATGCTTTTGCCTGGCTGATGATGAACACCGTCGACACAGAAGAGTTTACGATTAAGCTCATTATCAGCAGCCGCACCTATGTGACCGCAATGCTGGTGTCGCTCGCGACAGCGGCGGCGAGTTTCGTTATACTCTATTTTCGCATCAGAAAAATGGATCTGGTATCAGTTCTCAAAGTGAGGGAATAAAATGGCAATCGCAGAAAAATTCAAAGCGTTATGGTCGAACCGTTATATGCGCTATGGGGGCATTGGCATTCTGCTGCTCGTATTCTTGATCATCTTCTACCGAAAACCGCCCGTGCCGACAGAAATTCACCGCGTGACAAAAGGCATCTATGAGGCGTCATTCGAAGAAGACGGCGTCACGCGTGTTAAAGAAAAGTTCTCAGTCTTTGCCCCGGCATCGGGTGTGCTGATGCGTGTCGAAAAACACGCTGGCGACCTTGTGAAAAAAGGCGAAGTTATCACCCATGTGATGCTCGATTATATGCGCCCGGTGAAATCGCCGATTAACGGCACGATACTCAAGGTGCATCGTGAGAGCGAAGGTCCGGTTGAGATGGGCACGCCACTTCTCGACATCGGCGACACAGCAAAACTTGAAATTGTCTCAGAGATTCTGACGCGCGATGTCGTTGCGCTAAAGCCGGGTAACGAGGTCGTGATAACCGGTTGGGGCGGTGGCGCGTTAACGGGAAAAATCCGCACGATTGAGCCGGCCGCTTTTACGAAAGTGTCGACGCTCGGCGTCGAAGAGCAGCGTGTTCGCGTGCTCATCGATTTTCAGCGCCCGCAAGAAATGGGTGAGGGGTTTCAGGTGCGCTGCAGGCTCATTGCGAAGCGTGTTGAGAATAGTCTTACTCTGCCGGTTGGTGCGCTGTTTCGTGACGGCGAAGCGTGGGCGCTTTATCGTGTGATCAAACAGCGTGCGGTCAAAACGCTGGTCAAAATCGCTGAAACGAGTGGCAACGTGGCGCTCGTCGAATCGGGGGTCGCTCAAGGCGACGAGGTGGTGCTTTTTCCTGGCGAGAAGATTCGTGAGGGCGTGAAGGTAAAGTGAAGACGACCAGCTACGTCATTGTTCCCGGGCTCGGCAATTCTGGGCCTGCCCACTGGCAGAGTCGGTGGCAGCAGTCGCTGCCGAATGCCGTACGCGTCGAGCAGCGTGACTGGGAAAATCCCCAGCTGGCTGAATGGCTGGCGGCGCTCGACGAGGTTCTGAAAAAGATGAGTGGCGATGCTGTTTTGATCGCGCATAGTCTCGGCGTCGCATTGGTGGCGCATTGGGCTCAGAAATTCGATAGCAGCAAGGTGCGTGCCGCGCTGCTGGTTTCGCCGAGCGATGTCGATTCACCCGAGCGCACCCCCGACAGCGTGCGCGGCTTTGCGCCGATGCCGCTCGCGCGCCTGCCGTTCAAGAGCCTGGTCGTCGCGAGCACGAACGACAATTTTGTCACGTTTGAACGCGCGCATTTTTTTGCCGATGCCTGGGGTGCGGATTTAGAAAATATCGGCCCCTGCGGACACATCAACGCCGATTCAAATCTCGGCGATTGGCCGCAGGGGTTGGCGCTGTTGACGAGACTTTCACTAAAAATCTGAATTCTGCTGTATTCTACACCTAAAATTCTGACGCTGCCAGCGGTAGAATGCGCGCCCAAAGGCTCATATCCATTTTACTTTTCAGCAGTGTATCTCTATCACCCTTATTGGCGGCGAAGCGCAAGTTGCTGATTCTGCCTTTTCAGAACCGCGAGAAGAATGCGCTCTATGATTACCTTGAGGGCAGCATCACAGACGCCGTCACAAGAAAGCTGCAAGAAAACTTCATTTTTGAGTCGCCAGCCGAAGAAAAATGGAAAGGTACCGCGTCGCAAAATCTCGTGCACCAGCATGAGTTCTACACACATACCGCGGGCATGCAGCTGGGCGCATGGCTCAAGCAAGATGTCGTCATCTCGGGTAGCTACATCGTGGTGCAGAAGCCGATAACCAGGGCGCGGCAGAATTACAGCGACGAAAAGCCCGCCGACAGACCGATCGACAAACTCGTCAATACGCCACAAACTTCAGCGCCTGTGATTGTGACCACGGTGCGCGTATTCGATATCTCAAAAAAGAAGCTCGTGACTGAATTCGACGTCGAAAGTTTCGCCGACGCTTCGCTTTTCGAGTCGATTGACGCCCTGGCTGTGCGCGTTGCCAAAGAGGCTGCGGTCGTTTTACCCAATGAAACCGAATGGCGCGAAACCCGGGCCAGCGAATTTGCCGATTACCAGCACCACGTGGGCCTCAGCGTGAGCGTCGGCGCAATCTCGACCCCGGCTGCGCTTGATACCGCGATTGGTTCGGGTAGCCAGCTTTTACCTAAAGATTTTCATCCGCTGAAGTTTTCTATTGGGTATACGCGCCGCCAGACATTTTACCGCGATATTTTTGTTACCGGGCAACTCACCTATGGTGCTGCGAGCAGCAGTTTCGCCGTTGAAAGGTCGACGAGTGATATCAGCGCTTCGAGCCGCTTACTCAGCGTCTCAGCCGGTGCCGGTTATCACTGGGCTTTCTGGTCGCGATACTATGCCGCCCCGGTTCTGCGCGTCGGATACCAGTCAGGCAACATTACGCTGAGCTATGAGAATTTATTGACAAAGCCGGTCGACCTTGACGGTCAAGAGGTGACGAAACGCACCTTCACTGCCAATGCACCGTTAATTGGCTTTGGCGCGTTCGGGGGCTACCGTATGAATGAGACGCTTGCCGCTGAATTTCACACCGAATATGAGTTGCTTTTTTTCTCGAACCGTGTTTCAGCACAGGTGTTTTTTGGTCTGGCCATGACGATGGGGTTAGAACTATGAAGCGCTTGTTTTCGTACAGCCTGTGTGCATTACTGTGCTCGTGCCTCGCGGCGCCTGAAGTTTCAGATACTTTTCGCGAACATGTGGTGCCGAAGGCGGCTGCGAACGGCATCGTGGTAGTGACGCCTGGTACGGGCATCGTTGGTGAGGCAGGCGTCACCAGCACGTTCACGATTCAGCTCGCGAGCCAGCCGACCGCAAACGTGTCGATGGTACTCACGAGCGCCGATGCAACCGAGGTTGTGCTGCGTTCGGCAGATGGTATCAACTGCGATAATTCGACCACAACAGATAACAACAATTCATGTATTGTGACGTTCACTCCCTTGAACTATTCGACGGCGCAGACGATCGGTGTCGCGGGGCTTGATGATCTGATCGATGAAGACGACAGAGTCACAGCTATTCAGGTAGGTCTGACAACTTCGAACGACGCCAACTACAGCGGCATTGACCCGAGCGATATCAATATCACAGTGCAAGACAACGACACTGCCGGTGGCACCATGACCTGCATTAACACAGCTTCTGACGCCACATTTACAGCCGCGAAGTGCACAGCTGGTGCTGCGACCACGACCGAAGACGCGAGCACAAATGGCACGCTTGACTTTACCATAGCGCTGAACACGCAGCCCACAGCAACTGTGACGGTAACCGCTACGAGCAGCGACGCGACCGAAGGCCGGCTCAAAGAAAATTCGGGAGCCTGCAACGTGGCGGGAGCTACGAATTCTGCTTCGTGCACTTTAACCTTCACAACTGCCAACTGGAACACGCCGCAGACCGTGCGCATTGCGGCCAACAACGACTTCGTCTTGAACGAAACACCTGCGCCAACGTATTCGATCAACCTGAGTTCTACGAGTGCCGATGCCAAATACACTGGCACAACACTACCCGCGTTCACCGGAATCACGAGCGTGCAACGGCAGAGCCGGTTGACTTTCGTGACAACCAACACCTCGAACGGAAATCTCGGTGGTGTTTCAGGTGCCGACGCAAGGTGCATGGCAGATCCAGGGCACCCTGACGCAGCACTACCGCTCGGCAGCAGGCGCGTCTTTAAGGCTTTTGTGGTGGATAGCGGTGTGAGGCAGTATTCTTCGTCGGCCAATGCGCTGGGCGTCGTCGATTGGCCGCTCGCGGTCAATACCACATATTATAGGGCGAATGGCACGACACCCATCATGACGACCGATGCTTCCCGAAATTTTTCGACGATGGCCAATTCAGTCGATGGCACAGCCAATGAATCATGGTTTGGCACGCTCGGCGGTGGTTCATGGAATCCGTATATTACAGGTTGCGGCGTGTCGTGCCCTTTGTTTACCGGCAACTGCTCGAGCTTCACGAACGGCACAAGTGCCCAAAGCCTGCGCACGCTGATTCAGAACACTACAGTAGTTGGCAGCCTAAATTCCAGCGGTGCCGTTCGCTACTGCGATGCTCTGCGCCGCCTGTGGTGCATTCAGCAATAGTACAACATTCTCTACGGGTCGTTTAGCAGCTTATTACAAACTCAGCAAAGCATGCATTGCTCCCTCAACTACAATCTTTCCCTTGCTGTAAGGCTTCTTCAGATCATTTACTATCTGCGATGCCCGCGCCGGCTTTAATCTTTGTGCATAATACTCGAGCGGCAATGAAACTTTTGTGTCGCCAAGCTTGGCTTCGACGAGTTCATCGACTTCGCCGTCTTTGACGACGCAGAAGTCTACCTCGCGGCCTTCTTTGTCTTTTACATAACAGAGTTCGTAGCGAAACCCCGTAGAATCTTCTTTAAACTGAATGCGCTTCAAAAGGTGTGTTGCTACCAGATTTTCGAAACGTGCGCCTTCATCGCCTATGACATCAGCATTGTCGAAAAAGTAGACTTTGGGCGGCTTTAAAACGGCACGAGGCAGGTTTTTCGTATACGGCCTCACCACGAACACAAGATACATGCGTTCGAGCACCTCGAGCCAGTGCTTCAGTGTCTGCGGCGATACCTGTAATTCATTCGCAAGATTCGACAGCACGATCGGCGAAGAAACACGACGGCGCAGCTGATCAACGAATAACGAGAGGGTCTGTATATCTTTCAGGGGTTCAAGATCGCGCACGTCATCTTTGAGAATACGGTCGTAGCGTTCTTTGCGCCAACGGCGCGCCTCAGTCTCGTCGTTATCGAGAAATGGCTCGGGAAAGCCCCCAACCGTCATGAGGCGTTTCAGGGCATCTCGCGGCGTGATGCCCTTCGGCAACTCTGACAGAGAAAACGGGTGCAGCCGCCAATAACGGTAACGGCCGAAGAGAGAGTCTCCACCCCGTTTGTAGACGTCGAGGCGTGCGCTACCAGTCACCACAATCTGGTGCTTTTTGAGCGACGTGTCATATATGCCTTTAATCCAATTTTTCCAGCGTGGAAACTTGTGCAGTTCGTCGAAAACGAGCATCTGGTCGTCATCGCTCCAGCGCTTTTTGAGAATGTCATTACGGTCTTCGTCTGAGTCCCAGTTGAAATACCTACCGCTGCTTTCGGGCAGAAGTTCACGCGCCAGAGTGGTTTTACCGCACTGCCTCGGGCCTCCGAGAAATACCATCTTCTTCTGCACGTCCCTGAGAATGTGCGGAACTAGATAGCGCATATGGCCATTTTAAAGTGTAGTTATAAATAGACAAGGCTATTCTATAGTCTGCTTAAAAATAGCCATCAGCGCTTGTGCCTCTATTTCTGCCTGTCTTTCACCAGAATCTCCACCACCGCAGGGTCAGCAAGGGTCGAGGTGTCGCCCAGCGTGTCGATTTCACCCGCCGCGATCTTGCGCAAAATGCGCCGCATGATCTTGCCGCTGCGCGTTTTCGGTAACCCCGGCGTGAAGTGAATTACATCGGGTTTGGCGATGGGGCTGATTTCTTTCGCGACCTGCGCAATCAGTTCTTTGCGCAAATCGTCGCTCGGTATTCGGCCTTCTTTCAGAATTACATACGCGTAAATGCCCTGGCCCTTGATATCATGCGGAAAGCCGACGACCGCCGCTTCGGCGACATCTTGGTGCAGCACCAGCGCCGATTCAACTTCTGCCGTGCCGAGGCGATGGCCGCTCACATTCATGACGTCGTCAACGCGGCCGGTTATCCAGTAATAGCCGTCTTTGTCGCGGCGGCAGCCGTCACCCGTGAAGTAATAACCTTTGAACGTCGAGAAGTAAGTGTTGTAAAAACGCTCTTTGTCGCCATAAACGCCGCGCATAATCGACGGCCACGGAAACTGAATGCAGAGATTGCCTTCGGTTGCGCCCTTGAGCGGTTTGCCGTCGCTGTCGACCAAAAGCGGCTGCACACCGAAGAACGGCAGCGTTGCCGAACCGGGTTTCGTCGGTGTTGCGCCGGGCAGCGGTGAAATGAGGATTCCCCCCGTTTCTGTCTGCCACCAGGTATCGACTATCGGGCACTTACCCCTACCGACAGTGCGGTGGTACCACAGCCATGCCTCGGGGTTAATGGGCTCACCGACTGAGCCCAGAAGCCGCAGCGAAGAGAGATCGTGTTTTTTGACTGGCTCGTCGCCGAAACGCATCAGCGCACGAATCGCCGTCGGCGCCGTGTAGAATATCGAAACCTGATGCTTTTCGATGACCTTCCAGAAGCGGCTCACATCGGGAAATGTCGGTATGCCCTCGAACATGAGCGAAGTTGCCCCATTGATGAGTGGCCCGTACAAGATGTAGCTGTGGCCGGTTACCCAGCCTAGATCTGCCGTGCACCAATAGGTGTCGTTTTCTTGAATGTCGAAAACAATCTTATGGGTAAATGAGGCATAAACACCATAACCACCAGTCGTGTGCAGCACACCTTTGGGTTTGCCGGTTGAGCCCGAGGTATAAAGAAGAAACAGCGGGTCTTCGCTATCGATCTCGGCGGCTTTGTTGACCCCCGAAACCTTTTCGGCTTCTTCGTGCCACCAGATGTCACGGCCTGCGACGACGTTGACGTGATCGCCCGTGTGGCGCACAACGAGCACCTTGCGCACATGGCCCGACATCTTTTCGAGCGCCTCGTCGACTTTGGCCTTGATTGGTATCACTTTGCCGCCGCGATAGCCTGTGTCAGTGGTGATGACAAAATCAGAACCCGCGTCGATGATACGGTCTTTGATAGAGTCGGCAGAAAAACCGCCGAAGATAATCGAGTGCACGGCGCCGATGCGCGCGCAGGCGAGCGTCGCCATCGCGAGCTCGGGCACCATCGGCATGTAGATCGTGACGCGGTCGCCTTTTTTGACGCCGTTTGCCTGAAGCACGTTCGCCATGCGGCAGACTTCGAAATGCAGCTGCTGGTATGTGAACGTGCGCGAAGGTGTGGCGGGGTTGTCGGGCTCCCAGATGATAGCGGCTTTGTTTTTGCGCGCGGTGGTGAGGTGGCGGTCGAGTGCATTGTAGCAGAGGTTCGTCTTGCCACCGACATACCATTGGTTTTCTGCCTTGGCAAAGTTTGATTTTAAAACCTGCTTGAAGGGTTTAAACCAGGTAAGCTGTTCTTTGCCGACCTTGCCCCAGAACGCCAATGGATTTTTCACCGACTGGTTATAGAGTTTCTTATACCCTTCCATTCCCTTGACGTGCGCAGTTTTCACGAGCGCGGGCGCGATTTTTTTCGGATCAAAAATCACTTCTGTTTGTTTCTTCTTTACCGTCGGTTTTTTGGCTGCCATGGTTATCCTTGTTGGTTTGAAACGCCTGCTGTACAGGCGGTTCAAACATGCACCTGTGCAAGACGCGTCAAGAAAAACGGCGGCACCTCGCGCGAAGCGACAATAATCAGCAACGTGCTGAATCCACCTGGCTTACATTTGACGCAGTGTTCAGGTTTGTACTCTTTTGTTCTCTGTTTTTTTGGCCTTGCGAATCTTTGGCGGGGTATCATGTAGCAGACGGCCGGCTTTCTGAAAGTAATTACCGACCAGGCCACCGTCGCAGGGGGGCTCATGGCTCTGCAGAACGAACTGGTGCAGATTGCACCGAAAGTGTTGTGCTGGTATGGTTTGCCGGTATTGCTATCTGAGGCGCAGCGGTTTCGCCTTTTGCTGCATGACATCTACCTGCATTCTGCGACCGGCGGTGAAATTGATGCGTTTCCGCAACTGAACGGTCGCACAACCGCATACGTCTATTCATTCGACCACTACGCCCCGACCCTGCGGGCGCACAGCGAACCGCTGCAGGTTGCAGCCGCGCGCAGGCTTGCTGAATATATCAACACATTCTGTAGCCACAACAGCGTCGTGGTGACGCGTACGCTTTCACCGCGCGTCGAAGAGGTCTTTCAGCGGGCAGATGTGAGTCTCGTGCAAAAAGATCTGGCCTACGAAAAACCCTTCTTTGAATTTTTACGCGCGCATGCGCTGCCGCTATTTCACCGTCACGAACGCCCCGAACGGCATTATGTGCGCGTCGTGCCAAAAGAAAGTGGGGAGTTCAGAGTGTTTGTGAAAAATCTTAGCCGACCTGGCGACTCAGTTCTCACAGCGCGGCTCGTGAATCTCAGCCTCAACGGCATGAATATAAAAATGGAGGGCACCCACTATCGCCATCTCGAACTCAGAGATGCATTGCAGGTGACCCTGCGCTCGCCCAAGACGGCGATTCGTATTGAATGCGGCTTCATAACGCGCATCGACACAGCTAAAGACGAGATTGCCGTGAATTTTAATCTCGACGACAAGAGTTTTGCCACCGAGCGCGACGCATTGCAGCTGCAGCGTATCGTGCTCTACACACTCGAGCAAGGCGCAAGGCGTGAACTCACGCGAAAAGTCGCGCAACCTTTATTGGCAACTGTGCACGCCGAGCTCGCTGAAAAGGCGGGCGCTTAAGCAGCGGTTTGCCCATTACCAGCCCGCGCTCAGCGCGATGTAATCGGTTACGCCGACATCAACGCCCTGCTGAGAGAGCAAGGTCGTGATCTGGCCGCGGTGGTGCGTCTGGTGGTTGAACAGATGCGTCAGCACGTCGGCAAATGTGCGCGACATGTCTTCGTTCTTTGCGTTACGATAATGTAATACCTGTTGCAGACGTTCGTCGCTCAATGATTCGCTGACCCACGTGAGAAGTTTTGTATCGACAGAGATTCGGTCTTGCTTCAGCGCCACAAAATCAGAATGGATTTCGAAACGGTGTTCTGAAATCTTGTCTTGTATGTTTTCGTAGATGCCCGCAGTCAGGCGGCCATAACCATGGCCGGCAATGATGAAGCGGCGCAGCCAGTTCTTGTCGGCCCAGAGAATATGGTTGAGAGTCAGGTGAATCGAACCGAAAAAAGCGCCCGCATCGGCCTTGCGCTTTCCGTCGGTCAGGGTTTCAACGGCTGCGTACAGCGCTCCATTCATCAACTGGTTATACTTTGCCAGTTTGATGAATGTCGCATGCACCGGGGTTATTTGCCTTTCGCTTTACGACCTTTCGGCTTCTCTATGGCCGCAGGGGCCTGGTACGCAGGTTGAGTCGCCGGCTCATGGTCTGGCGCCGGTGCGTGATTGCCGACCAGGGTCATGTCGTAGTCTGGCCTGAAACGGCGTTCAATCGCCTCACGCAGCCTGTCGATGTAACCAAAGACTGCAGGCACAAAGAACAGCGTCATAACCGTTGAAAAAATCAATCCGCCGATAATCGCGATACCCATCGCGGTGCGCTGCTTGGCTGCTTCGCCGAGGCCCAGCGCCAGAGGCAAAGTGCCCGCAATCATCGCGAACGAGGTCATGAGAATCGGCCGCAAGCGCGCTTTACCCGCTTCGAAGATCGCATCGTTCAGCGACATGCCGCGGCGCACGTGCTGCAGCGCATAGTCGACGAGTAGAATCGAGTTCTTGGTCACAAGGCCCATGAGCATAATGAGGCCAATCATACTGAAGATGTTCAGCTGCTCTCTGAAGATCGCGAGCGAGACGAACGCGCCCGAAATCGCCGGGGGAATCGCCGTGATAATCGTGATCGGCGTGATGAAAGACTCGTAGAGCGATGCGAGCACGAGGTAGATGAAGAGCAGCGCAAGACCGAATGACAGCACGATGTTCTCCATGAGTTCTTTCAGGTCTTCGGCCTGGCCCCAGAAAATGTAGCGCACACCGGGCGGCGGTGGAATCTTCGTATCGAGAATTTTTTTCGCTTCGTCGACGGCATTGCCGATCGCGCCGCCCGGCGCGAGGTTCGCGTGAATTTTGATCACACGGGAGCGGTCTTGGCGCGAAATGTTCGAAGGTCCCGATTTGATCTCACCTTTGCCGAGAATCGAGAGCGGTATCGGTCTCGGCGGCTGGCTCAGGTTGGGCACATAGCTTGAGGTAAATGCCCCCTTGAGGTCACGCTGCGTTTCTTTGAGGCGCATGCGAATGTCATATTCTAGACCGCTGTCATAGAACTTGCCGACGACGCCACCGGCGATGTGCAGACGCAGTTCGTTACCAGCCGCAGCCGGGCCGACGCCCACCTGCTGCATGCGTTCTGGGTCGAGCTGCACCTGGTACTCTGGTTTGCCCGACTGAAAGTCGGCCGATACATCGCTCAGGTCTTTGATGTTTCTGAGTTCGGCCATGACAACCTGCGAATATTTATCGAGCTCTTCGAGGTTTTCGCCGCTGACGTTCAGGTTCAGCGGATATTGCACTCCACCCCCTACCGCACTATAGTCGTTCACCGAGACTTTCGCATAGGCAAGATCTTTCAGCATTTCGCGGGCAACATCTTTGAGCTGCCAGGTTTCGCGCTTACGCCATTTGCGGTCGACGAGCACGACGCCCAGTTCACCCTTGTTGGCAAGACCCGTATAAGAACCCGCGACCGAAGCAATGAGGTGCACTTCGGGCAGTTTGCGCATACGTGTTTCAATTTCTTCAGCCATCTTTTTCGAACCTTCGAGGCTGGTGCCCGGCGGCATTTCGAAAGTGATTAAGAATTCAGGTTGCGTGTTCGGCGGCAAAAACGTCTTTTTCACCGCGCCGCACGAGGCGCAGTTGCCGAGCATGACGGCGACAGAGATGCCGACGGTCACGAGCGGTCGGCGCAACGTGAACTTCATGATCGTTGCATACGTTGCCTCGAGCCAGTCTTGAAAACGATTGAAGTTGCGAATTACCCAGTTTGGTTTATCGTGCACATGCCCGCCGAAATATGCAGAGAGCATCGGTGCAACGGTGATCGCGTCAAAAAGTGAAATGAGCATCGCGAAGACGACCGTCATGCCCAACTGGCGCAAGAACTGCCCGACCATGCCCGAGAGAAAGCCGACGGGTAAAAATACCGCGATAACGGTGGCGGTCGTCGCAATGACCGCGAGCAAGACCTCGGTCGTGCCCGTTTCGGCCGCCTTGACCGGGTGCTCGCCTTCTTCCATTTTTCGAAAGATGTTCTCACGCACGACAATCGCATCGTCGACCAGAAGGCCGATCGATAGCGAGAGGGCGAGCAGGGTAATCACATTAATCGTGAAGCCCATCGCGAGCATCAGAATGAACGCACCGAGCAGCGAGTTCGGCAGCGCGAGGCCGGTAATGACAGTCGAGCGAAAGTTGCCCAAAAAGAGGTAAACCACGAGAACCGCGAGCAAGATACCGATAATGATCGACTCTTTCACATCGTCGACGTTGATCTTGATCCACTGCGCGGTATTGCGTATCAGTGCAATCTCGGGCGCAGCCGACGCGCGCTTGATTTCGCTCTTGAGTTCACGAATGGCATCGGCGGTCTCGGTTGCTTTAGGTGATTTGGCCACCTGAGCCTGCAGCGCCGCAAGTTTTTCTGCAACCTTGGCGTCGCCTTTGGTGAGGGCATCTTCGGCGATGGCTTTGAACAGAGGTTCAATTTTGTCGCCCTTTTCACCTTTGCGCAGTCGGTCTTTAATCTCATTCAGGTTCTTGAGAGCCGGCGGTCGCAGATCGGCGTTGATTTTTTCGACGAGTTTCAGCGTGCCGTCGGCGACTGCCACCGTGTTGGCATTCGACTGCTTATAGACGTCGATCAGCAGTGCGGGTTTGCGGTCGCGCACCATCTTGGTTTGGTCGATCGGTTTACCATTCAGGTCGAGCGGGTCTTCTTCGACCGGCAGGTACAAGAACGCTTTTGATTTTGGGTCTTCAACGCCGTCTGAAACTTTTGCAACCCGCTTCAAGAGCAGCGCGCTGCCGGCGTCGCCCCCGAATGACACCACAGTGTTTTCAATCTGCCTCAGCGTTTCGAAACGGCCGAGAGTTCTAAACGCGATTTCTTTATCGCCGCTTTCTTTTTTACCGACTGGCACGTTCGCACCATAAGAGCGCAGGTTGTTCGCAATCCACGTCATGGTCATTTGGTTTGAGTTGAGCAGAGTGCGGTCGACTTCGACCTGAATTTCACGCTTCTGCCCACCCGAGATGCGCACTGCGCCAACGCTCGGCACCTGCTCGAAGCGGGGTTTAATGCGCTGCTCGACATAGTCGTAAAGTTTCGCCGCAGGCATATCTGCTGCGATCGAAAGACGCACGATCGGCTGGTCGGCCGGGTCGAAGCGCTGAATCAGCGGTTCGTCGATGCCTTCGGGCAGGTCACGGCGCGCACGGCCAAGTTTGTTGCGTACCTGCTGTTCGGCCTCTTTAATATCTTGCCCGAGGTAGAACTCGCACATGACCATCGAAACGCCTTCCATATTGTCAGAGCTGACACGCTTGAGGCCCGAAATCGACGCGACTTCTTCTTCAATCTTCTTCGAGATGAGCGTTTCAATCTCTTCAGGGCCCGCGCCCCGGTAAGTGGTCATGATCGTAATAAAGGGGATATTCACATCGGGAAAAAGATCTACGCCAATGCGTTTCAGTGATATCCACCCAGTGGCGAGCATCAGAATCACGAGACTAGCAATAAAGATCGGGCGCTTGATCGAAAACGCGGCTATGTTCATAAGAAACAAAATAATCACCGGGGCATTTTTTGCCCATAAAAATTAACCAAACGGTTAATTTTTATTCGTAGGGGTAGGTTAAAACCTACCCCTACGAATGATTATATATCAGAAGCTTTCATTAGCCCCGGACTTAAGTCCGGGGGTTCGGGGAAATCGAAAGATTAAATATCTGAAGCGGAGATTTCGGGAGGTTTGGGCAGTGCAAATGGCTTGATGGGCGCCTTGCCCTTCTCGACATAAGTGCCCATGCCTTGCGGCACCTGAACAGTCACCTTTTGCGCCGATACATCCACCTGACCTTCATGGCATGCGAGGCCAGATTCTTTCTCAGAGGCGTTCAGCTCGAACACCGTGCCGCGCACAGCGGCAACCGCTGCCGGGGTTCGCAGCACGAGCTGGCCGCCCGTCTTCTTCATGCTTTCGACCTGCGCCTGCAGGCGACCTTGCTGCAGCGTGAAAATTGTTTCTTTCGCGTTCTTATCGACCTTGTTCACGATGATGTAGCTTTCGGGTTGCAGGCGCAGAATTGTCATGTTGCTGAGCTGCAGGTGAACGTTCGAGAGCGGCCCAGTGCGAACCTGGTCTTCAGAGAAAAGACCAAGCTTGATGAAAACTTCTTTCCAGGTATTTTCTTGCGCGCGTGCAAATTGTGCTTTGCCCGATTTGTAGATCACCACCGCCGAAGGTTTTTTGCCCAGGTCTGCCGGCACCTTCAGTTTCATGCCCGGTTGAATCAGGTTCGGGTTTGCGATCTTGTTATACTTGAGTAGTGCCGGCCACTGGCTCGGGTCTTCGAGGTATTTTTTGGAAATCTTCGAAAGCGTATCGCCCTGTTTGACTTCGATGACCTGCAGTTTCTCAGCGTCTTCGGCGCCAAAAGCCGGGCTGACGCAGAACGCCACCGTTATGATTATTGCAAAACCGAAATTCATAATTTCTCCTTCAAACTTGCGGATTCAGCAAGGTCATGTCACCATCTGCCCAACTGAGACGGATTGTAACGCAATTTTGCGACTGTGTCGGGTAGCATTTTAAGCAGCTTTTTGATTTACAGCGTATAAACTAACCCCACGCGTAAAGGCCCGATGTCTGATTTTTTTCGCCGCATGCCGCCGCTGAAGCAGAATGTTCTGCTGGGGCTTCTCGCCGTGGCCGTCGCGATGCCGATGTACACAGCGACCAATATCGTCTACGGCGACCGGCCGGGCATCAGCCTTGCCACGTTCGTCGATGATGCGGTTCCGTTTTTGCCGTTTTCGATTCTGGGTTATGCGCTCGTGTACGTGTTTATTTTTTTGCCCGTATTCACGATCAGCAACCGGGCCATCTTCACGCGTGTTTTTTATGGCTTCTTGCTGATAAGTTTCATTGCACTGCCCTTCTTCATTTTTTTTCCGGTGCGCGTTCCGCGGCCGGGCGTGCCGACGCAAGAGAGTTTTTTTTACTGGGGTGTTGCGTTCAATTACGTTCTCGACAAACCCGTGAACGCTTTTCCCAGTTTGCACATTGCGAACGCAGTCTTTGCCGCTGCCTGCTGCGTGAAGCTCTCACCGCGTGTTGGGCTGTGGGGCATTATCGCTGCAACGCTGATTACGATTTCGACGCTCACGGTGCGCCAGCATTTCTTGGCGGATTTAGTCGCCGCCACGGCCATCGCGCTGGCTGTCTATTTTGTACTGGTTCATAAGGTTATTCGGCGTGAAATCCAATCGGGCGGTGGTGCTGCTTTGGTTTTTGCGCCGCGCACTGCTTTCTGGGTGCTGTATCTGTATGTGATCTTCTTGGGCATCGCGGGCTTGCTCTTTATGGCGGGACTCCGTTTCGCACCGGTGTTACCGACCAATTGAAATTTCTTGGGTAACTTCACTACCACTCGCGTTAGTGCGCGGCAGTCAAGCTACCCAAGCCTAAACAGCAGATTCTTAATTGACGGATTATCTAAGCCTCGCTCAGCTCGCCAATATGAAAATGCAGCGATCGATTCCAGTACTGATTATATCCTCCCTCATGCTTTTTGCGGCATGCGGTAAAAAGAAAACAGAAACACAGCCGGGCCAGCAGGCGCGCATTGCGTACACGGTATACCAGCTCGGTCTTTACGAAAAGACAGACGCGGCAAAAGCAAGCGAATGGCTCAACCGCGCCGAAATGGTGACCGTGCTCGAAACCGTGAGCGTACCCGATGCGAAAAACCCGGCGAAAAAAGTTGAATGGGCGAAGATCGAGCGCACAACCGGCAAGCAAGGTTTCGTCGATGCAACGCGCCTTGAGAGCAAGGCCTTTGTCGTCACCGGCAATCTCGACATCTTCAACGTGAACCAGGTCTCTGGTAAAAAATTGACCTCAGTGCCGCAGGGCCATGTCGGTTTTGTTGTTGAAGAGCGCGGCGATTGGGCGAAGGTACGCTTCGGCTACAAGGTCTATGAAAAATGGGACCAACCCAAACCAACATTAAAATACGTCGACCAACAATGGGCACAGCTGACGGGTGTGAGCTACGACCCGGTGGCGATCGGCGAAGGGGTTGAATTTGAGGCTGCTGCCCGTAAGTTTTTTGACGCCGATGCGGCCAAAAAGGCGCAGGGTAAAAAAGATCTCGAGACCATCGTGAACGACGGTAAATCGGCTTTCGCAACGCTTGCGAAGAACGTACTGGCGACTGCAATTGAATCTGCACCTGCAGAGGCTGCGCCCGCAGAAGGCGCGGCGGCACCTTAATGGCCGCTCGTAAACAACGCAGCGAGCCGGCTGTCTTCATTGTCAATCCTCAGGCCGGCGGCGGCAAATCTGAAAAGCAGCTGAAACAGTTGCTCGAAGAGATTGCGTCGATTTACGGCAATGCAAAAATTCAATACACCGAGCGCAAAGAGCATGCAACTGAACTCTCGCGCGCGGCGGTTAAGGCAGGCGCAGAGCTTGTCGTCGCCGTCGGCGGCGATGGTACTATCAGTGAAGTTGCCGCTGGCTTTTTCGATGCAAACGGCAAGGCGCTTAAGCCCCTCAAGCAGGCACCGGCACTGGGTATTCTGCCCGCCGGTTCGGGTAGCGACTATGCGAAGACTCTGGGTATTCCGCGGTCGTCGGCGATTGCGCTGCAGATTCTGCAAACCAAGAAGACGCGCACGGTTGATGCGGGCCTCATTGACTTTGTGGGCAACAACGGCAAAAAAACCAAACGCGTCTTTATCAACATCGCCGACGTCGGTATCGGCGGTGAGGTCGTCGAAATTCTCGAGCGCCAGGGAAAAAAAATGGGAGCGTTCTTGTCTTACCAGATAGCCACGCTTCGGGGCCTCATCGGCTACAAGAACAAGAACCTCGAAATCGTGCTCGACAAGAAGCAGAAGTTCGACGGCGAATACAACGGAATCGTCGTCGCGCTAGGCAAATATTTCGGCAGCGGCATGAAGATCGCGCCTGACGCCGAATGCGACGACGGTCTGTTCGACGTGGTGATGCTCGGGCAGATGAGCAAACTCGAGATGGTCGCCAAAATGCAAAAGCTGCGCAAGGGCACACATATTTACGAGAAGAACATCAATGTCTATCGCGCGAAGCATGTGAGTATACGTTCGGCATCGCGCGCGCTGATCGATTCAGACGGCGAAATGCCCGGCGAATGCCCCGCTGAATTTACGATTTTACCGGCAGCGATAAAGGTCGTCGTGCCGCCGACTAACTAGTCGTGGTTCCCCCGACTAACCATCAGTTTCCCGAGAAGGAAACTGTTAGATCATTGGCTTCAAGGGTTTGTTTTTCTCAGGCTTCTTTAGCGGCTTTGTAGTCTCAGGCGCAGGTGCCTTAACCGGTGGTGCGGAAGTTGGTGACGTGTCTGGTGCAGAACCGGGCTGCCCCTTGATTCTGAGTAAGGCCATTAATTCGAGGGTTCGCCGGTCGTGCGCTGCAAGCGATGCCGCAGTCTCGCGCCGGCTTTCGTTTGCATGCAAATCAATGAGCGTAACAGCTCCACTCTTGGCTTTGTTCCATTCGGCTTTCGCGTTTGCGGGCACCGGCGGTGCCTTGACTTCTTTCGGCACAGCCGCTTTCACCTTCTTCTCAGCCTGAACCTGTGCCTTCTTTACTTCTGGGTTTGCTGCGGTGAATTTTTTCCACTCGGTTTCGATCGTCTTGCCCCAAAAGAGCCAGATTGCGCCGCCGATGAGCGCGGTGACGCCAAGGTAGAGTAAAGAAGACCGCAGCCAGAACACGGGAAAGGATACCTGTGCGCTACAGGGTGTCACGCGTTCTAAGCCTTTCGCGAAGCGAAAGGCTTAGAACGCGTGACTCAAACCAAATTGCATTGCGTTGAGAAAACTTAATCCGTCGTCGTTCAGGTTGAAGCCGAAGTCGAGCCTGAAAACGTTATTGTCGAATTCGTAGAGCATCGACCTCAGGCCAAGACCGACGATCGGGTGATATGTAAGGTTCTGCAGCGCCGCGCCGACGCCGGCGTAGTCGAAAAAGGCGACGCCTGCCAGAAGTATATAAGGCAGTTTCACCGAGGGCGAACGGTATTCAAACGAAGTGAGCGAGCCCGCGCTCGGTGAAATTGAGCCGTAGTAAAAACCGCGTGTGAACTCGCCGGCGATCTGGTTGCGTGCCGCGATGCTGAGATTATTGCCCTCGGTTGTGTATTGGCGCAGCGCGAGCGTACCGAAATTCATGAACCAGAACCCCCTCACGTCGCTTTGCCAGCTGTCGTCGCGCGGTATTTCATAGCGGTTCAGCCAGAACGCCGCCGAGCGGCCGATTGTCGCCTCGATGCGCAAGATTTTTGCCAGCAGATTTTTCTGGTAGCTCGCCACGAACGCGGGCCGGGTGTAATGGTCGCTCAGGCCGAACGCCGGGTTGGCATGGCTGACTGTGGTCGAAGTGCGAAAGCCTTCAAACTGGTCTTCGACGAACAGGTAGCGGCGAAAGTCTGTCATCGGTACAAAGTCGCCGTTGCGCGTGTTCACGGTGAAAGAGACCGCATGCGTCGAAAACTGTTCGACCTGGTAGAACTCCTTCGAGCGTTGTGAAACCTGCAGCTCAGGTGTGTCGCCGACGACGTACTGATCTTGCGGAGCTATAAAGTACGACCTGTTCACGAAACGCTGAATACCGGGGCCGAACTCGATACGGTTTTTGGTGCCAATACCGTAAAGATAGTTTGCACTGAAAGTTTCAGTGCGCGCACGATAGATGAGGCCGAAGGGCTGACCGTTCGCTGTGTTCACACCGTTACGAATGCCCGAACCCAGGTATTCGTAGAGCACGCCCTGCGAATAACCGGCACCGATGCTGAACGCATGGCGCTGGCCGTCGACGATGAACGGGTGCGAGATACCGATGCTCTTCGACGAGTAGTTGTGGCGCGAATCAGAGAAGCCGTCGAGCGTGCTGACGCCGACCTCCCATTTTGTGCCGGCGATGCGCTGTTTGCCGGCGCTGAAGCCGATAAAGTCGCGAAAGTTTTCGCGACTGTAAGCGGCGCCGACATTGTAGAGTCGGCCGAAAAGGCTCGTTTCGCCGACCTGCATGCCGAAATTTGTATATCCCCCTGTGCCCGAACCGCCGCCGCGCACATAGGCCGAAAGGCGGTCGCGCGTGACGATGGTAAGGTCAGTTTTGCCGGTCTCAGCATTTTTCTTTTCGATAATTTTAGCCTGTTTCACCGGGTCGAGCATACGAATGTAACGCTCGGCATCATAGAGTTGCCAGCGCTCGACAGTGCTGCCTTCGGCGAAATTCAGCTGGTCGCGAATTGTGGTTTTGGTGGTTGTGTAATGCAGGTTGTTGACGAGCGGCGCGAAAAAGTCGTCTTCGGGCAAAACTGTCTGGTTGAGTACCGTGATCGTGCCAATCGTGATCGCCTCGCTGAGTAGTCCGGGTTTTTGGTCATGGCCGGCGGGCGCGTCAAAGATCGCCTCAATGTCGGCCGGCAGTTGGCGCGCGGCATCGTCGTTGCCGTTGCACGCCGCGAACGTGAACGCCGCAGCGGCGCACAGTCCGCGAAAACGCTGAAGCCTCACGGCAGGTTATTTCTTGAAGTCGTTGCGATCACTCTGAAAGTTGGGCGTCATCGGAAATGTGATCTTCGCAATTGTTTTGTTCTGGTAGTCGCTATAGATCGTGAAAAAATGCGGATCGACACCTTCAGACTTCAGCATCATGAGAATGAGCGCGATACCCATGCCGGCACCCTCTTGGTTGTCTTGCATGTCCATATACAGCTCGCCGATGTTGTCATATTTCAGACCGTCGCGAAACTTGTCGCGAATGCGTTCGTCTTCCCGTTTTGTGAGCGCGCTGTTGTTCAGAACCTCGACAATCAGCTTGTCGTCGTCGTATTCGAATTTGACGTCGACGAAAAGGCCGCGGTCTTTCGCTTTTTGCGCGTACTCGTTAATGAACTTGTCTGTCAGTTTGTCGCGAAAAATCTCAAGACCCCGGCGGTAATCTGATTCATTTTCGAGGTCGATCTTCACTTCGTCGAACAGAATGCGTTTGATGTTCGCTTTGGCCCCGTTGACAGCCAGTTCTTTAATGCACGTATAGAGCGTCGCCGTCATGTCGAGTTTGTTGTATTTATTCAAGAGGCGCAGAATGATCAGGTTGAGGTCTTTTTCGGTCTCGGGCAGCAGTGCATAGGCACGAACCTTTATTGACTGGTTCTTCTGAATCGCACTGTCTATGCGTTCTGCGAGCGAGAGCATAGGGTAAATTCGGATAGGCGGCTGAAATAGCAAGTTTAATCTGGCCCGCACCCTGTTTGCCGTTATGGGCAGAATCAGGGGCGCAGTCCGCAAATGTTACCCGCAAACCCCGTCAAAAGAACGCTCTACCGCGCCGTCACGAGCCTGCTTGCGGCGCTCGCGTCGGTTCTGGTGTCAATCTACGAATCGACGCTGCGCCTCGAAATCGAAGGCGAAGACCATCTGCGCATTCTCGTGGCCTCAAAACAGAACCACATCGTGGCAGTCTGGCATACATTTGTGACGGCGGCGGTCTTTTCGCTTCACCACAGGCACTTTTGCATTTATTCTGACCACCCGCGCACCGACGCGTACGAACGCAGCGCCACGCATTTCTTTCGGGAGATTGGTCTAAAGACGCTGCGCTCTCTCGGTTTTGATGTGCTTGATGCCTCGCTCGGTAAACAGTCTGCCGGCGTTCTCAATTTCATAAAGAAGATTCAGAGTGGCACGCCGGCGATCGTCGCACCCGATGGCCCGCATGGCCCGATCTATGAAGCGAAACCCGGCGTGATTTACATGGCTGCCAAAGCGGGCAGCGTGGTTGTGCCGATCGGCGCCAGTTTCTCGCGCCGCGTCGTCGGTGCCAATTGGGATGACTTCTCGCTGCCGCTACCGTTCTCGCGCGTCGCGTTTGTCATTGGCGCACCGATTGACCCCCCGAAAGATCTGAGCGAAGCCGCGCTCGCCGAGCGCAGCAAAGAGGTTGAAGCAGAGCTCGATCGTCTTTGCTTTCGCGCGAATGAAATAATTCAGGCGCGCGGCGCTATCGTGGCCGCGCCAGAAAAAGACCGAGCATAATCAGCGACGCAAGCGCACTGCTCAGCAAGAAGGGAACTGCGAGCAGCGCGAGAAAATGTGAAGATTTCCAGACCAAAACAAAACCGATGACACTGCCGGCGGCAGCCGCAAGCCACAACACAGTGAACCAATCTGACAACACACGCTGCTTTCTGCCACGGTTAAATAGACCGCGTTTGCCGGCACGCGCGCCGGTGCGACGGTCGGTTTCGACCGCAGGTACCTCGTCGCGCAGCTGAACAGGATTCAAAAAGTCAAAGTTGATGTTGCCGCGTCTGAGGCTGCGTTCGACACGCGCCTCGTATTCGACCTGGCTCTCAGGTTTGGGTTTTTCTTCAGGCTGCATTTTTCTTGAGTGCGCCTGCGAGCAGTTCTTGATATCGTTCGACTTCGCCTCGCAACACTTCGTAGCGTCGCGACAGGTAACCGGTATAGACGCCGACAAGCCAGAAGCCCGCAATCTTCAGCACCTCTTGGTGAAAACCCGGAATTTCGGTCTGCGGGTAATATTGGTACGCGAGCAGCGCGAGGTAAAAAATATTCATGATGATGGTGCCCGCGATAGCGACGCTCATGCCATACCGCAGCGCGTTGGAGACAATGATGACGTAGTTCAGCGGGTATAGCAGGCTTTGGCTGCCGCCGGTGGGTATCAGCACGAGCGCCACGAGCAGAAAGTCGCAGGCCATCGTTGCGTATTTCACCCAGCGGCCAATGCTTTCGCGCGCCGCAGCGCGGTGCACCTGGAGTGCGACAAGGGCGTTGAAAGCTATCGCGAACGCGAGCACGCTCATGATGTAGGTACCGTTGAAGATTGGGGCGCTGCCAACGGCAGCGGCCTTGCCGGTCTCAAGCAAGTACGTGAGATATCCGCCGATGGCAAAAACCAGCACCCAGCGCACACTTGCCTTGTTCTTTTCGTTGCGAATTTCCCATATTGCCCGGTTACGGTTCATGGCTGATTCAGGCGTTTTCAGGGCCGCCGTCTAGCAGTTTCCTCAAATAGCAAACTGTTTCACTTTTCGAGAAAAAGTGCTTTAGCCCTCTCGGCTTTTCGCCGAACCCTTTAGTATGAGGATAGGTGGAGACATCTTGCTACAGTCCCAAATGGTCGAATTACCGGCTGATCTGATGCAATTGCAGCTGCGCTTTACCGAAAAGATGCTCAAGGCGACGATCGCCCAGAAGGCTCTGCAACAGGCTACAGTTGCAAAAATTGACGTAACGGCTTAATCCCAAGAGGTTTCTGGGCCAGAAACCCGTTTGGCCTTTACACCCCATTTCGATCTGAGAGACTGACACATGGCACACAAGAAAGGTGGCGGTTCATCGAAGAACGGCCGCGATTCCAATTCACAACGACTCGGCCTTAAGGCTTCGGGCGGCCAGTTTGTTAAGGCTGGTTCAATCATCGTACGCCAGCGTGGCACCGTCTTTCACCCAGGCACGAACGTGCTGCGCGCGAAAGACGACTCGCTTTTCACAACCGTGCCGGGTGTCGTGAAGTTCGAGCGCGTCGACAAGCACCGCCAGAAAATTTCGGTTTATCCGGTCGCTGGCTGATACCGAATAGCCGTAGCTTCAACAGAGGCCCTTCGGGGCCTTTTTTATTTTGCTAATCAAGTAAATTAACCATTTGGTTAATTTTTTTTGGTAGGATTTCAAACCTGCTGTATATTGAGATTGTAGGTCGATATGCCCACCCGTACCAAGAAAACGCGCCTGCCAGAAGCCAAGACACGCGAGGCCATTCTGCTCGCGGCTATCGACGCGTTCGCTGAACATGGTTTTGCAGGTGCGCGCACTGAGAACATCGCCAAGGCCGCGAAGGTCAATAAGGCGATGCTGCACTATTACTTTCACGATAAAGAAACACTCTACGCCGCTGTGCTCGACACACTTTACGGCTCGCTGGGCGAAACGGAAAATCTTGTCAAAGAACTGATGACTGCCCCGCTCAACTCGGTACAGCACGTGCATGTTTTTCTGAAAGTAATTCTCGCGAAACACGGCGACCCGCGCAGCGATTCGTTTCGCTGCATTCTTGCGTGGGAGCTAGCGGCCGGGCAGAATAATCTCAAGCGCGTCGCACAGAAATATCTTGTGCCGCGCATTGTCGCGATGACCGCGGTGATTGAGCGGGGCATCGCCGCGGGCGAGCTGCGCTGCAGCAACCCTACCTTAGCAGTGTGGAGTCTCATTTCACAGGTTGCATTCTATTACATGCACCGCGAGACTTACGAAGACAGTTCAATCTACCATGACCTCTACAAAAATGTTTCGCAAGAAGACCTGCTGCAATTTTTGCTGAAGAACTTTATTGCCTCTTACGCGGTCGATCCCAAAATCAAGTCGACTTTACCCGCTGAAATCGACCAGCTGGCGCGTGAGCTCGCGAAGCAGCTCGCGACGCCGGCGATTGAAATTCACCGCGAAGTTAAGAATACCGCCGGCTGAGGCGTAACATATAGGTTTCGATGTTCGCGATGCGCGTTTGTCTGCCGTAGACACGCCTGAAATACGCGGTGCCCCGGGCATGCGTGACGCGCCGCCTGTGCCCGCGGTCATAGCCATAAATCGAAACTGGCAGCTCACCAAAGAGGTCTTGGTGTATCGCTAGCATCAGCGAGCCGACATTGCCTTCGGCATTTGTGATTGCTGTCAGATCGGGCCTTTCAACCAGACAGAATTGCTGAACCAAAGGGTGCGAGCTGGCGTACGTGCAGATTGCGGCAAACGGCAGTCTTGCAACACCTGGGTTCACCAGCATATCGCACACAAGTGTCGCTTTTGTGGTATTTACGCCGACGAAGTGCTCACGGCTGGCAAAACCCGCGTCGGCTGAAAAAACGGCGCGGGCTTCGATACCGTGCGCGCTGAGAACGGGCAGCGCAGTATCTGCGGCCCAAATATTTTGTTTTGATTGCAATTCGCGCAGGCTTTGGTCGAGAGTCGGGCCTGCCATGACGATTGCATCGGGGGCGCCGCCAGCCGCTAACGTGCGGATATCTCGCCAGCGACGCGCAGACGGGGCATTCGCGGTGAAGTTGATTGGCCATAATCTGCCGAAATGCCGCAGAGTTTTCAGACGCGCAGCCGCCTGCCTCAGAATTTCGACGGTGACGGTGCGCACGGCGGCCTGAAATCCCTGCCATTGGGGCGGTATAACAATTTCAAAATTGTCGTCGGTTTCAACACTGTTGATAAACTCTTGCAAATTTGCATCGGAACAAATGAGCCTTGCGTCACCGGGTAGATTTTTTGAAAAGCAAACGGGTGCGAGCCATACAAAACGCCTTGCGTCTTTCAGAAGCGGAGCGAGTGAAGTTGAGTAGGGCGCCACCAGCAGGGGTATCATGCTCGGTGAAACGGCAGCAAGTTGTTCGCGAAAGTGCCTAAGGTCACGCTCGCCCGAACGCGCTGTGTAGAATGTAATCGTCTGTTCGGCAAAACGAATCTGCTGCCGTTCTGCAGAGACAACAGCCTCGAATGCGCTGAACGGGCTTAGGCTCATTTGATTTCAACCAATATAGAGCGCTTCACGAGCGGGTCTTTGCCGCAGAAAATTTCATACGTGACTTGAAATGCGGGCAGCGGCTGAAACCGCTGGCCTCTCTTGGGGCCGACCAGCTTTTCGATCATGCTCCCGAGCATTACGAGGCCATAGACGTTTTTATCACGCAGCTCGATATATTCGAGCTCAAAACGTTCGGCCGCAGATTCGCCGAAAGAGTACCTGCCGTGAAGACAATCGAAATCCACAGCTTTGCGTGAGTCGGCGTTCTTGAGCTCAAATGCAAGGCGGTCACCGCGAAAATAGACGGAGTTATAAAACTCTCTGAGTGTTTTGTTCTGAATCGTCTTCGCCAGGTTGAATGAAGCCTTATCGGTGAAAACTTCAGTGCAGCCGTCTGCGGTAAAATCGCGGCAAAAAGAAAAAATATTCGTTTCTTTTCTGCATTCGGCGAAACTGGCGCAAAAAAGTAAAAAAGCGAGAGCCGATTGCTTCACAGGTACTTGAGGCTGAAACCCAGAACGAAGATCAAGAACAAAAGGCCGAGCGGTAGCCACATCGGTGGGGCGATTTGCGGCAGGCCCATCGCGTCGCGGCCCGGTACATTGTTTTCGGCAATGAAGGGTCGCAGGTATTGCTGCGACAGGTATAGCTGCACCAACCACAATGCCAGCTTCGCTGAGAACGCCAGGCCATAGAGGCCTGCGACGGGCGACCGGCCCCTCAGGCCCGCAAGCGCCGCGCCACTGACGACGATCAGCAGAAAAGTGCCGTTCAAGAGCTTCCAGTAGTTGGAGATTATTTCTGCGCGAAAGTTATCGATGTAGGTGTATTGCCGGTATTTTTCGTAAACCGGGTGAACGATGATCAGCAAAAAGGCGAAAGACCCGATATAAAGTATCAGGCCCAGCCAGTGGGTGGCTGCAACGAATGCGTGAAAAAGATCAGTCTTCGCGGTAATACAGTTCTACCAGGTTGCCGTTTGGGTCGACCACGTGAACGCTTTCGCCGCCTTCAACCTCGAATGGGCCTTTGGCAATTGCAACCTCGTTCTGTTCGACTTCTTGCAGTGCTTCTGTGAAATCGTCGACGTCGAGCAAAAATGAGAGTACGGGCACTTTTGCATAGGGTTCGAGTGTCGTATCGAGCCGTAGCTGCAGGTTATCGAACGAAACGACCGCAAAGTTTGCGCTCTCTTCGACGACTTCGAAGTCGAGAAACTGCGTATAAAACTCAACCGCCTTCTGCAAATTCTTTGCCGGTATGTTGATATGACTGAGCGTTTCGATGATGACCATGTGCTTGGCAAAAAACACGGGAAAAACAGGTCATCAAGCATATTTTAAAACCCAGTCTGGGGCTGCGCGGCAGGTCGCCGCAATTGAAACTTCAGCGTGCTGGCAAAGCGGCGAAATTCAGGAAAAGCGGGCCCAAGCCCGTTCATAGAGCGATTTTCGCCGCGAAAATCGCGGAACTTTTCATGAATTTCGGCGTTTTGCGACCTGGCGCGCAGCCCGATTTCAGCCCGTTCGATCGGGTAAACAGTCGACGATTAAAACTAGCTTTACGCACTCATTTACCCGCTCGCCGTACCCCTGTCTGAAAACGCGCGCTCTCATGTCGAAATTGCTGCTGGCGCTCAGCTGCGTTGGTTTTCTGACAGCCTGCGGCGACAAACGCCGTGCACCTATCGAAGCACACCTGGGTGTGCTCGACCTGCGTGAGAGATCCCAGCCGCAACAAACCCCGTGGGATTTCGAACGTGACGGAATACTCGAAATCAAAGGAGACTGGGAGTTCTACTGGAGCCAGCTACTCGACCCGACAGATTTTCAGACCGCGCAGAAGCCGCAACCTTCTGCTTTGGTGCGCATACCGGGCCGCTGGAATGGCCTCAAGCTGGGCGACGATACGCTTTCGGGCTCAGGCTTCGCGACTTACCGGCTGAAAATCATGCTGCCGGGAAAAAATTT
This sequence comes from Turneriella parva DSM 21527, assembly GCF_000266885.1. Classification (NCBI taxonomy): domain Bacteria; kingdom Pseudomonadati; phylum Spirochaetota; class Leptospiria; order Leptospirales; family Leptospiraceae; genus Turneriella; species Turneriella parva. The sequence continues at coordinate 1,942,454 of NC_018020.1, forward strand.
TCTGCACGATGAGCTGCTGGCGTTGCGTTGCCGCTACCAGCAGACGGCGTACCGCATTTTCTGGAATGGAACATCGGTTGCATCAAACGGCATGGTCGCTGCAACGAAAGCCGCTTACAAACCTGAGTATCGCCCACTGACAGCGAAGCTGCCGCTCACGACCACAAGCGAAGCCGAAATTATTGTACAGATCGCCAACTTCGAGCACCGCAACGGCGGTTTTTCGATTCCGCTTGAGCTCGGCCTTGCACCGCAGCTCACGGCCTATACCCGCTCACGGCAACTGACTGAAGCGTTCTTGCTCGGGGCATTGATCTTGCTTGCAGCATATTTCGTCGGTCTGTATACTTTTCGCAACCAGGATTACACACCCGCCTGGTTTGCCATTACCTGCATTGCGATAGTCTTTCGTACCCTCGTCACGGGCGACAGGCTCGTGATGATTCTAGTACCCAATGCAAACTGGGAGCTGCTGCTGCGTATCGAGTATCTTTCTTTCATGTTAGCGAATTTCGCGGGCATCATGTACCTCGAGAAACTTTTTGTCGATGAGACATCGCGCCTCATGCGCAAGATTCTGCTCACGGGTATTGTGCTGACAGCACTGCCCGTGGTATTTTCGCCGCCGGCTATTTTTACGCACACGCTATTGCCGTCGCAAATTGTAATCATCGTCAGTCTGCTCTATGCGTTTATCGTTGCATTGCGGGCCGTCAGTCGCCGCCGGCCTGGCAGCGTCGCCATCTTCATCGGTTTTGGCGTGCTGGCAGCTGTTACCATCAACGACATCATATACAACCAACTGTTGATCGGCTTCGGTTATCTCGCGCCATACGGCGTTTTTGCTCTGGTTTTGACGCATGCCGTGGCGCTTTCGAGCCGTTTGGCGGCAGCATTTTCACAAACAGAAAACTTAAAAGAAAATCTCGAGGTACAGGTTGATATGCGCACCGCCGAGCTGCGGCAGGCGATTAAGGTGGCAGAAGAAGCGAACGAGGCGAAGGCGGCGTTCTTCGCGATGATGACCCATGAACTGCGAACTCCTCTCAACGGCATTATCGGAGTCTCGAATATTCTGGGCAACATGAACCTCACCGCCGAACAGACCAAATACCTGAATATTGTCAAAGACAGCAGCGCGAACCTCATGTCGGTCATCAACGACATTCTCGATTTTTCGCTCATCGACGCCGGCAAGCTGGGACTCAACAAAACCGAATTTGCACTCGCTGAAACGCTCGAAGAGGTTGTATTGCTCGGCCGAACCCTGATCAAAGACAAATCGCTTGATCTCACCCTCGCGCCTTTACCGCCCGAACTACCGCAGCGCATAGTCACTGATCAGGGACGACTTAAACAGGTCATCATCAACCTCATTAGTAACGCGGTCAAGTTCACACCGAGCGGTTCTGTCGTCGTGATCTGCGGTCTGCTCGCGCACAGAGGCGAAACTTATGAAATTGAGATATCCGTCGAAGACACGGGAATCGGCATTTCAGAGCAAGACCAGAAAAAACTTTTCAAACCCTATTCGCAGGCAGATCAATCGATCTCGCGCCGCTATGGCGGTACCGGCCTTGGGCTCGTGATCAGCTCGCGTATCGTCGAAGCGCTCGGCGGCAAGATGCGGCTTACCAGCGTCGAAGGCAAAGGCAGTTGTTTTTCTTTCAGTTTCGAAGCGCAGGTGCCTGGTGCTGCGGTGGCCAAAGAAAATGACGCACCGACAGACTCTGCTGCGGGGGCAGAATTCGCTGCCCGGTACCCGCTGCGCATTCTCGCCGTTGAAGACGATGCCGTCAACCAGGTCGTGATCACCGAAACGCTGCGCTCGCTGGGGTACGAGATCAGCCTGGCCGAAAATGGCAGAGAGGCGGTGGCTCTCGCCGAGAACAAGATATTCGATCTCATCTTTATGGATGTGCAAATGCCCGAAATGTCGGGCATCGAGGCAACCGAACGCATTCGGGCCCTTACCGATGGCGACCGTGTCGCCATCGTCGCGCTGACCGCCGATTCGTCGGCAGAAAATCGCCATAAATGTTTCGCAGCGGGTATCGACGACTTTCTCACGAAACCCTTCAGCCCGCAGAATCTGCAGGCGGCTTTAGTCAAGTGGTCAAAAGGCCGCAGCGGCAACGCTTGACACGCTGCTCCACGGCAGTAAGTTCGCGGCATGAAAGGTAAACCCGCAGGCAATACGTTCGTCGAGGTTGAACTCGAACCTGGGAAAAACTATTTCTGGTGCGCCTGCGGCCACTCGAAGACGCAGCCGTTTTGCGACGGCACGCATCAAGAGGTAAACTATTCGTTGGTCGATGCCATGACGCAGGGCAAATACAAACCCGTGAGAGTGAAATCTGAAAAGGCCGAAAAGGTAAAATTTTGCCTCTGCAAGCAGACCAAGACCCCGCCCTATTGCGACGATTCGCACGAGAACCTGTAGACAGCTCCGAAAAGCACTCGGTACGTGCGACCGAGCTTGCTGATTTCTATCGCGTTCACTCCTTAATATTGAGGGCAAGACGGCTGCCAGTATTCGATATTGGCCGCCGTAATCTCTACCTTTTTTGGTAGTAGGATCTTCCGCGCCCACGAGCCTGCCGACATCTCAAAACTAAAGCGGTGATTCCATAGGTTGTTTTTCCCATTTTTCGGTACCTCCCTCTCTATACTTTGGCACAGACTTTGCTAAGAGGCCGTTAAGAGAACCAAATTCTCTAACTAAAAGGAGTTAACAATGAAATTGAAAATTTCAGCCATTTTGGCAACTTTAGCTATCTTCAACCTGTCGCTCAGCGCACAGGCAAAGAAAAAAGCACCCGCGAAGCCAGCAGCGCCCGCGGTAGCAGCACCGGCAGCCCCCGCGGCACCGGCGGTAACAGCAGCCCCTGCAGCGGCAGCCGAAGAAGCCCCAGCACCTATGGAAGGCTTTTTCGTTAAAAAAGTGAAAGGTCCAGCTGACGGCAAAGAGATCACTCTGAAGCTCGGGGGTTATGTTGATGCGTATTATGCGCACCATACACGCGGCCAGAATGATTTTCGCGCGACCAACCATCCAAATGGTTTTGACGGCGCAGATATCGGTGCGGGCGGAGCAACAAACGGACGTATCTTCGAAACACCGGGTAATCAGTTTTCACTCGGTCTGATTCAGACAAAGTTTGAAGCGGGCAACGAAGACTTTCAAGTTGTAGCTGACCTGATTCATGGACCCAACGCCGAGTTGACGAACTTCAACAACCTCCGTGGAAACACGACTGGTTCGGCTTCGTCGACAACCTCAACCGCGATCAAGCAGGCTTACGTTGCTGCAACGCTCGTAAAAGACCTGAAGTTGACTGTCGGTCAGTTCGGTACGCACATCGGCTACGAAGTCGTTGAGTCATACCAGAACGCCAACTACATGCTCGGTTACCTATTTGGGTTTGGGCCATTCTACCACACTGGCGCAAAACTCGACTATTCCCTGCTCGACGGCAAAGTTGGTGTAATGGCAGGTGTTGTGAACGGCTGGGACCTTCAGGCAGATAACAACAAAGACAAGACTGTGATCGGCCAGATTTCACTCAAGCCTACTTCAGCGCTATCGATCTTCTTGAACTACGCTGGCGGCAATGAGACCCGCACCAGCGATAGCACTACGTTTCCATCAACTACTGTAGGTTACACAAACGTTGGTGGTATGCGCCACGTCGGAGACCTTGTTGTGCAGTACCAAGTCACCAAGATGATCAAGGTAGGCGCCAACTTCGTTTACGGGCAGAACAAGATAAATACTGATACAGCGGCCCAAACATGGGGCGGTGCAGCAGGTTATCTGAGCGTCACCCCGGTCGATGGGTTTACACTAAGCTACCGCTTTGACTATCTTGACGACAGACAGCGTAGCCGCGGTCTTTTCGGGTACACTTCCAATACTGGTTTAGGCTCAGGCGCTGTAAACACCAGCGGCGCGAAGGTCATGGGTCATACACTTACTGGAACATTTTCCATGTACGGCGGTCATTTCTTAATTCGCCCAGAAGTGAAATATGACGAAGCGAACCTCGAAGTATTCGGCCTCGCTGGCGAGAAAAAGAAGGATAACATCACTGCTCTGATCGCTTTCACAGGCGTTTACTAAGCAGATGTGTGCAGTGACCCCCGAAAACCGGACAGCTTAACCTGCTGCCATTAGGTTCCTGTATTCAACCGGCGAACGCATCTTCAAGCCTTTATGGGGCGCATGATGGTTGTAGTCATGCATCCAGTCTGAAATCTGCGGCATTACTTTCCACGCGGATTCAAGGCGATTTATGTAAACGTAATCGCGCTTGAATGTTTTCACAAATGCTTCGGCCATACCGTTGCTTTCAGGGCTATAGGCAGGCGTCGTGCAGACTTGAAAGCCGATGGAAGATGCAAAATGAACCGTTTCACGGCTCGTGAATTGTGGGCCATTATCACTGAGCAGTTGAATGGTGTGTGGGCATTCAGCCTTGCCAAAGCGCTCTTCGACTGCACCGAGCAGCATGTCGCGAATGTTCAGACCGTCGATGCCGACGGTGCTGCTAAAGTGATTGATGACTTGCCGATCGTGGCAATCCAGAACAAACGCCACCCAGACGTGAGTGCCATCCCAGGTAAGCACGCCAAATATATCCATGCACCAGCGCACGTCACTTTTCGCCGTGATGATTCTGCCATCATGCACAAGGGTGCGACGGCTTGCAACTTTTTGCAGCAGCAACTGGTGCACCTTCATCAATCGGTAGACGCGCTTCTTATTCACGCGTGAAAAGCCTTGTTTTTCAAGGGTTTTGTTGAGCATTGCTGTCACGCGTCTATACCCGTAAGTCGGTCTTTCATCACAGATGCGTCGGATTTCCGGCAGTACTCGTTCATCTACCGTCTGGTCGGTTTTATTTCCGCGTCGTGAGGATTTCAAGCTTTCATAGAGGTTGGATCGAGATACGCGCAATACATCCGCTACCTGATTCACTCGAAACCCTCGATGCCGCGCAATGGCTTGTGCGAGATCAGTTTTTTTTCGCGTCCAATACGCACGGCTTCCTTGAGGATTTCAACTTCTTCCGTCTTACGACCCAAAATGCTCTCCAGCCGACGGATGCGCTCTTGGAGCTGCCTGACCTGCGATACGGGCAATACTTCCTCTTCGCTGCCAACAGCCGTCAGAGCGCCAGCCTCTTTCAGCTTTTTCCATTTGAAAATCTGCGTCGCTGCGATTCCATGTTTTCGGGCCACATACGACATGCTCATACCGGGCTGTTCGGCCTCTACCAGAATCTCCAGTTTCTCCGCGACCGACCATCTGCGCCGCCGCTGGACGGTTGTGACTAACTCTACCTTAGCCTTAGTACTATCATTATTCATATCACTACTCCTATGTCTTAGGAGCAGGATAAGGTGTCCGGTGATTTAGGGGGTCGCTACAATGTGAAACTACCGGCATCGCCGGCAAGTTCACCAAAAGGGCCGCAAGGCCCTTTTTTTTGTCGAATTTACCGCATACGCGAAGCGTAGGCGGTAAATTCGGTTTACCCTCAATCTCGGTCAGATAGCCAAACCTGTGTCTGAAAGCCAGCGCCTGCGGTACGTCGTTTCGATTCTGGTAATTGTGGCGTCGCTCATCGGTGGTTTTTCCACCTACCGGCAATACGAAGCCGGGCTGCATGAAAAAAAGCAGCTGCTCTATGCGCAGGTGCGCAGTCTTGCCTCGCTGATTGAGGCGGTTGCGAGATTTGACCGCGGTACTTTCAAACAGCAAGACAAAGCGACCGCCGCAACGCTGAGCCAGCTATTTGACGCGTTTGCCGATCGCGTCGATTTTGAAACCGCGCAAGAGATTCAGTTTGTGCGCAATACCGAGCGAGGTACAGAGATTTTTTTGCGCTACTTCGGGCGCAACAAGAACCAGAACGTTATAATTCCGCATGAGAATTTTTTGCCCGAACATGTGCGCCGCGCCGCGTCGGGTGAGTCGGGAACCGGATTTTTTGTCGGCCTGCACGGCGAGGGCATACTTGCCGCGTATACCTATATTGAGCCCCTAAAGATTGGCATGGTAGTCGACGTCGATCTTTGGGGGTTGCAAAAACCCTACCTTATATCGGGTGCAACATCTGCGCTCTTTGCAGCAATTTTGCTGATCGTTGCCGCGTGGGCGATTATCCGACTGACAAACCCGATTATTGCGCGCATTCGCGAAAAAGAACTCTTGAATGCAACGATTGTCGAGACGGCGCACGACGCATTGGTGATTCTCGACAGCGCGGGCAGCATTCGCCTCGCTAACCCGGCCTGCAATGCAATGTTTCTTTGGTCGCCGAAAGAGCTGCAGGGCCGTCACGTGAGTGTGTTGCTGCCGCCCGAAGCGAAGGCCAACAAGAAAATTACTGAATTCATGCGCAGCACAGAGCCCGGTGGCCTCAACCTGAACGAAGCAGAGGGCCTTCGCAGAGATGGCACGACTGTTCCTGTGAGGATATCCGCAAGCAAGCAGGAGTACGGTGAGGGTGAATGGTGCACGCTGACGATACAAGACCTGTCGCGTGAAAAGCAGGCTGAATTTACGATACGCGATCTCTCTCGCCGTCTTCTCGAAATTCAAGATCTGGAGCGCGAAGAAATTTCGCGCGACCTGCACGACGGCCTGGGTTCGACGCTCGTGGGCATGAAGCTACAGGTGCAGCAGCTCTGCCAGGCATCCGATGCGAACGCAGACCTCAAGCAGCAGGTGCTGCAGAACTTCAACGATGTGATCAACCAGACACGCAATATCTCAAATCTGCTGTCGCCGTTCGCGTTGAGGCATCTTGATATTGCGCAGGCGCTTAGAAAGCTGGTCACATTTTATGACGCAAGGTCTGAAGGGCGGCAGGGTCATGTCGAAAAAGGTGAGCAAATGCCATGGGCAGCGGTAAATGCTGAAATAGATGACGGTGATTACCGTTTTTCAGAAACTGCCACTATGCAGATTTACCGCATTGCGCAAGAGGCGATTCAAAACGCGGTCAAACATTCGCAGGCCAAGAATATCTGGGTGCAGTTTAAAAAAGAAGCAGGTGCCATGTGCCTTGTCGTGCGTGACGACGGTCGCGGTTTCGACGCCAACAGCGTAAAGCAGGGGCAGGGCATGCAGATTTTGCAAGAGCGGGCAGCAATTATTCCCGGGCGCTTGACCGTGACCTCGCGGCCCGGTAACGGAACAGAGGTGCGACTTGCCATCGACTGAAAAGAGCGGCGAAATTTTTCGCATTATTACAGCGGACGACCACCCGATTATTTTGCAGGGGCTGCGGCGTTTGCTCGAAGAAGATGGCAGGTACAATATTATAGCAGAATGTGATAACGGGCAGAAACTCGTCGACACTGTGAAACAGCGTGAGGCTGACCTGATTATCTGCGACCTCTCGATGCCGAAGCTGAACGGCCTCGATGCAATTCGCGAAATACGCAAACTACGCCCTGAAATAAAAATCCTCATTCTATCGATGCATAAAGATGCGCAGATATTCGAAAAGGCGATGGCGCTCGGCGTCGACGGTTTCGTTTTGAAAGAAGATATCTACGACCAGCTGCAATTTGCGATTCAGACCGTGCTCAAGGGGGGCAAAAGCTATTCGCCCCGCATTACCGAGAGTCTGGCGAAAGAAAAGAGCGACAAGGGCGACCTCGCCTCTGAAATTCTCACCCGCCGCGAGCGCGAAATTCTGCGCCTTGCGGCGCTCGGCAAGTCAAACCGCGATATCGGCGACGAACTCGACATCAGTGTGCGCACCGTCGAATCGCACCGCTCAAACCTGATGCGTAAACTCGACCTGCAGAATGTGCAAGAGTTGGTTGCTTTCGCCGTGAAGCAGGGCATCGTGTCGGTCGATGAAATAGAGTCCTGACAGGTTTCTTGGATTAAACTCCGTAGTAATACTGAGTTAACTGCGCGCTCACCCCGAAGCCGCTTTGGCCAGAATTGCCGTTATTACCCGTTAGAGAGAATAACGGAGTCGGCATGAAACCGCGTCCATGCGGGCCGACTCCAAGACCATCCGTGGTCAAAGGAGGATAACTTGAAACCATCAAAAATTGTAATATCACTGGCTCTGGCCGCTTCAACGGCGCTGGGCGCAGTCGAGGTCTTGACGACCGCAGATAAGCCCGCTGGCTGTGAGCAAATGGCACGTATTCAGGTGGGCGACATGTTCAACCGCCACTCACGCGATGTCGCATGGCAGGGTGTAATCGACGAAGCGGAAAAAATGGGGGCCCAAAAGGTCTACATTGAGCTGACTTCACAGAACCACCAGAAGCTCGGCCGCTCATACGCAGCGACCGGCACAGCGTATAAGTGCGCCAAGTAACAACAGTGCATCGCCAGAAGTGAAAGGCCCTGGCCTTTCACTTCTGGCAAATTCTTGACGAGGTCAACGATTCGGGTAGTCATACCCATGGAATTTTTCATCGATACGGCCGACGTTGCCGAAATCAAAGCCGCCCACGAACTGGGCATTCTCGACGGTGTCACGACTAACCCTTCGCTGATAGCGAAGACAGGCAAACCCTTCAAGGCAGTTGTCAAAGAAATTTGCGCCATAGTTGACGGGCCCGTTTCGGCAGAGGTTGTCGCGACCGAAAAAGATGCTATTCTCAAAGAAGGCCGTGAACTCGCGAAACTCGCCAAGAACGTGGTCGTGAAGGTGCCTCTGATCGCCGAGGGCCTCAAAGCCGTGAAAGTATTTTCAGCCGAAGGCATTAAGACAAATGTGACGCTCTGCTTTTCGACGAACCAGGCGTTGCTCGCCGCAAAGGCCGGCGCGACCTACATCTCGCCCTTCGTGGGCCGCCTCGACGACATCAGCCAAGATGGCATGGAACTCATCGACGAAATCAAGACAGTTTATGATAACTATGATTTTGCGACGAAGATTCTGGTTGCGAGCATTCGCCACCCCATTCACCTGAAGCAGGCGGCGCTCATCGGTGCCCATGTCGCGACGATTCCGTTCAGCGTGTTCGGGCAGCTCGTCAAACATCCGCTGACTGACAGCGGTCTTGAAAAGTTTCTCGCCGACGCGAAAAAATTTAATTGGGATTAATAACGAGCCGCGCGTTGGCTTGCTCAGCAAGCCAACGCGCGGTGAATAGTGTTCCATGGCGGTAGTACTTTCTATAACGAACCAGAAAGGCGGGGTGGCAAAGACGACCACTGCACTTGCGCTCGCGCATTCGTTTGCCCGGCGGCATTCGGGCAAGAAAATTCTGCTCATTGATCTTGATTCACAGCGAAACGCAACCTCGATCTTGCTCGGCACCCATGAAATTCAACCTGCAGATTCCGTCTATGCGCTCTTTCAGAAAGACAAGCCGACGAGTTCAGTGCTGCACACGACGGCGCTCGCAAATCTTTTTGTGATTCCCTCGAATTTGCACCTGGTTGAAGTCGAATCGCAGCTGACCGGCGCTCTTGACGGGTTTTTCAGATTGAACGACGCGCTGCAGTCGCTGAGGCACGAATTCGACTATATTCTTCTCGACTGCCCGCCATCGTTGTCGGTGCTCACAATCAATGCAATGGTCGCTGCTGACTTTTTGCTGGTGCCGTTGCAGATTTCAAAGTTCTCTATCGACGGTATTCAGAACATTCGCGATGCAGTGACGACGGTCAACAAGCGGTACAATGCCCATATCAAGATTGCGGGCGGCTGCCTTACACTGCACGATGGCCGCACGACACTTTCACAGGCGATGATTCCTGAAGTTGAAAAAATTCTGCCGATTTTGAAATCCACAATACCCCGGTCGGTTGCTGTTGAAGAGGCGCACCTGCTGCGCAAAGATATCTTCGAATATGCCCCGCAAAATAAGGTAGCGGCAGCGTATGAGCAGCTCGCCGCCGAATTAGAAGCGATCTTCGCAGGTGCTGCCGCGTGAAAAAGAACCGCAAAGACATTTTCAGAAAGGCGATTGCCGACAACCTCAGCCAAAAGGCTGAAGAGGCCTCAGAGCTCGGCGATTTCGTCAGCGACATGAAAAACGCGAGGGCGGCCGAAGATGCGGCGGCAAACCAGACAGAGCGCGACGACAAGAAAGAAGATAAAAAGGGCTTGCCGGAGCAAAAAGAAGAAAAAAAAACTATGGCAGCTATGGAAAGCCGACTGAAAAGACTCACTGCGGGGCCGAGCCAGCCGGCCGCTTTCGCAGACGACGAAGAACCGCCCCGTTGGCGAAAATTCGTGGTGTTCGGCGTTTTGGGCGTCCTCATCGCAACGCTGCTCTATTGGGCCATTTTTTCGCCTGGTAATCGCCCCACCATCTACCTGGCGAATACGGCGCTTGAAGAGAGCACCGCGCGCAACCTTAACACGGTCAATCTCGTGTTTCCGAAAAATAAGACTATTTACCTGTTGTTTTCGAGCGGCGGGCGTCTGGGGCAAGATAAAATTATTACCCGCCTGACCGAAGTCTATGCCGATTCGAGCAACATGATGAAAGAAGAAACGGTCTCGCAAATTGAAGGTAGCGTTAAGGCAAGTTGGCGCTATTTCACCGCGCAGTTTCAAAAAGAGAATTTCGACCATGCCGGCAGGTTTCGCATTCACGTGCTGGCCCCAAACGGTGAAATAGTTGCAACGCAAGAGTTTCGCATTCAATAGATGGTTGCTCGCGGGGTAATGTCGGCTGTTTCAGCAAAGGCGTTCGCCACAAGGCTCGTTGTTGGTTTTGCAGCCATCGTGCTTTCGGCGCACTGTGGTTCGACACCCGTGCGCGACGATGCTAAGTTCAGCTACGAAAATTTATATCAGGATAAATATAAGCGGGGTAACGGTGGTATTATACCGATTACGATCGAGCGCGGCGAATCGTACAGCGGCAGCATCACTGCAGACCAGCGTTACCTTTACTTTGCTTCGAATACCTCGGGCAATTATGACATATACCTCAGAGACCTTGAAGATGTATTTTCGATTCCCGTAGTCTCGACAGTCACGAACCAGCGCGAACCTTCGATAAGCCCTAACGGCAAATATCTCGTGTATGTTGACGACGAGCTTGACCCCGACGGCGATATAATCTTGCTCAAGGTAAATCCTAAAAAGCTGATTGAACTTTTTCGCGAACGTCGCCAGCCCGATGACGAATGGTTTGCCGCACGCGCGGTTAACCTGACAAACAGCGAAAAGAACCGCATTCGCGCGCGCGACGCAAACCCAGTATGGTCGGCCGATGGAAATTTCATCGCGTACAGTTCTGACCTTGTGGCAAAAGAGGCAGACGACCTTGGCGCCGGCGCCGGTGCGATTCAAAATATCTGGGTAATGCCTGTGGATAATCCCGAGCAGAAACGGCAGGTCACTACCAAAGGCGGCGTGATGCCGGCGTTTTCACCCGACGGTACCAAAATTGTCTACATCTCTTATGAAGACGAAAACTCATTCGGCGCAGTTTACGAGCTCGAGCTCGCGACAGGCAAAACACGCCGCATCACTTCAGGGCAAACACTTGATTTTTACCCGACCTATTTGCCCGACGGACAAGGTTTTGTTCTCACGCGCATTGCCGCAGATACCAACGGTGACGGGCAGGTTGATCGCAAAGATGCGGGGCAGATTATCAAGATTTATCCCGATGAAGATTCTCCGCTCGACAGCGACGATTTTATTCCGCTGACGTCGCCGAGCGATCACGTGTTCGATTCGCGCGTGAGCGGCTTCGTGGGCGGCAGCGTGATTCTCGCGCAGCTTAAAGGCGAGGATGTCAATGTCGGGTTTATGCCGCTCACGGGGGCAATACCGGCGAAACCCGATGTCAGGCAGCAGCAAAAATATCTCGCTGACGTAGCAAAGCGTAGCAAGAACAAAGCGCGCACCTGTATGGGTTTGCAGCAACTGCCCGCCGCGTATGAAAATTCGCCGGATGTCGTGGTTTACGATGCAATCAGCAGCATGCGCCGCACGCAATGTGACCCCACTGCCGCAAAAGATTTGCGCGAATATATCGCAACGTCTGAACCCGGAGAGGTTGCGATCTATCGTTTGCTGAACGACCTTGCGGTCATGAGTCCCGATTACGCTGATCTAAAAGGAGTGCTGGCTCTCGAGCCTTTGGCCTCGCTCGCACAGCCCGAAGTCTATTTCGAAGAGATCTTGCGCAACAAGAAGATCTGGCAGTTTTACCGCGACCAGGATGACAATGTCGAGTATCTTGCAGTATTATCTTTTATTCGGCACGAGCAGACTCTCTTTTATCTGCGCCAGGGCAAGACACCGCAGGCCCGCGAAACATTGCGCAAGGTCATGCGCGAAAACCCGGCATACCTGGCGCTCGACGAGCTGCTTCTAGAAACGGGCAAGCTCGACTCGTCGACGCTGCCTGCGCCAGAACTCGTCTATCTTGTGGCAGAAACCCCAGACCTGAAGTTGCTCGAGAAATATGAACTACCCGCCAAAACCGCGCCGCCCGCGGTAAGGCCGCACATACGCCGCGAAAGCGAGCGTTTTTTGCTGACCTTCTTCGACCGCCAGTACACGCTCGGCAACGAGAAGGCGCAGAAGCAATATCTGCTGGCGTTTCCCGAGAAGAATCATAAGAAATTGCATGCGCTCTTCGCACTGTCAACCGCGCGCGACGATGCCGCAAACGAACTTTACGATGAATCTGATGCCGCTGCAAACCGAGCGCGTCAACTCGTGCCTGCAGGTTCGCTCTACCATTTCTATGCTTCTGTCGTGACAGCTGAAAACGCGGGTGTGCGCGCAGGTCTTGATGCCTCTGTAAAAACATATTCTGAAGCAATTACTGCGTACCGCGATGAAGAACCGCCCGAAAACGTGCGCGACATTGTTGAAAAGATTTCAATATATTATAAAGAACGGGCCGAACAGCACCGCGCTGCTGGTGAATACCGGGCGGCAGTGAGTGAATATGAAGCACTACTTGATCTCTACCTTTCGGCGCACGCGAACCGCATGACCAAAGAACTCGCGCGCGGCGAGCTGCTCGACTTCGCGTTGAATCTCGACCAGATTGCGCTGCGTGTTGCGCGGGACGACGAAGACCTGCTCGAAGATGTACTGAAGTTTTACGATTCGCGTATTGATACCGCCCGGCGCTATCTGGTCACCGAATTCATCTTTGGCCGCGGGTTCTTGCGTTCGCAGCTTGGTATTCAGCTTCATCTCGATGCGGAGCGCGACGGCCTCGGCCGGTCAGAGAAAAAACAGGTATTTGAATACTTTCGCAAAGCGGAAATTGACATGAACTGGTGTTTCTTCACGAATGCACGTTTCGCCGACGCCTACATCATGCTCGGTTGGATGTACCAGTTCATCGACGAAAAGCGTGAGCTGGTGCTCGACATCGGGTCGGGCAAGCGCGATCGTGAGGTTTTTGAATCACTCTACCGCGCCTACTTTCCCGATTATCTGTTCGAAAAAAATATTCGATTATACCAGAAGACGCTTTCGCTTTTCGCCGGCAGCGGTTCGCCGCGCATTCGCAATAGTTTTCACCTCAATATTGCCAATAATTACTTCTTGCTGAACAACTACAGTCAGGCCGAAGAGCATTACACGGCCATACTGAATAAAAAGGGAAATCCTGATTATCAGTTTGAGAACCCCGAACAGGAGATGATGTTCTTTTATCACCTGGGTCGAACGCTCTATTTTACCGGCAAGTACGAGTCGGCTTCGCGTTACCTGAGGTACGTCGAAAACAATCTGAATTCCCGGTACCCGCTTTCGGGCATTGCGGCCGAAGCCCAGAGGCTTAACCAGGGCCGCCGAGAGACTGCCTACAAGACTTTTGCCCTCAATGCCGAATATTCGCAGAATATTGGCGCCGCGATTCAGTACCACCAGACGATAATCGCTGAGCGGGCAGCCGTCGGCGCAGAATCACCGGTTTCGATGTCGCATCTTGAGCTCGCGCGCCTGCACCTTGCGCAAGGTGATCTGACCGCTTCATTGCAGGCAACCCAGAGTGCAGAGGCTGCGCTCGGCAAAGAAAAAGAAATCGCCATACCGAAATTCAAAATTCGTATCAAGTGGTTTTGGGTCTACGAGCCGTGGACCTGGCTGGTCGGTTTCATCTACAAGCTGCCGTACGACAGCGTCTATATTGGCGAGAACCATCTGGCGTTCGAGCTGCCAACTGTGAACCGCTACCAATTGCTCTACTCGATCAGGGCAGAAATATACCGCAGCAAAGGGCTGCTGCAAGAAGCCTCGAACTCGCTGGCCAAATTGGTTGAATATGCTGAAAAAGACAATACCAAGCACGGTGCTGAAACGCTGAGCTCGGCAGTCAGTCGCCGTGCAGAGCTCGAGTTTTCATTGCGCAGCTGGGATACCGCAGAGCAACTCTATGGCGCTGCGCTCAAACAGGCCGAAAAGAATGGCAATAGCGCCGCTGCGCTGACCTTCAGAAAGAATATCGAACTCTGCAAGCTCAGACGCATAGAAACGCGCGAGCAGCCAGTTGCCGAAAAAGTTAAAACAGTCAGGTCGTACATTCGCGAAATTGAAGAGTATGAAAACGCGGTTGCGGCAGAGCGCATTAAAGCTGCCCGCAAGGTGGTTAAAGAAAAAGACGACCCCAATCGCCCAGACCTGACCGAAGCCGATATCAAGAAGATTAAAGAGGCTGTTGCGTCAGACCTGCAGCCGCTGCTGTTCTTCAAAGGTTTGTATGCTGCGCATGATTCAGACATGAGCGATTTTGCCGAGAGACTCGTCGATCGCGAAGAGACGTTCGATGCCTTTTTGGCGCGCAAACAAGAATCTTATAATCGCCACACAGCTGCACTCAAATACTTTCGCGGCTATTCGCGCGAAGCCTTTGAAGAGGTTCTGCCTGATTTCGAACCTGATCTGAAGAACAATTCGCTGCGCATGAAGCTCGCCATGAACCGCGCGAAAATTCTGCAAGACATGTCGCTCTTCAATGAATCGGCAGTCGAGTTCAAAGAAATTCAAGAACGCAGCCAGGAATTCAGAGCACAGCTCGAATACGCCATTGCGCTCTACCGGGCCTTTCGGGTGCAAGAAGAAGCGGGGCTGGCCGATAAAGTCAATCTTGCCCCCTACCGCCAGCTCGTAACGTATTTCAGGGAAAATCCCGGATTCTTGCGCCCGAATACTGACCTGTTTGACAGGCTGGTCAGTATTCTGATCGAGCGGGCGCTGCTACAGAAAAACTTTGCAGAAGCCCTGCAACTCGAAGACGCCAAACGGCAGGCGCTTGCTCTGCCGCTCTATTTTGACGACCTGAGATTTCTGGGCGCGAAAGACGAGCGCTTCAATGAACTGCTGATTATCGAGCAGAAACGCACGATGCTTTCAGCGCAGATCAAAGCGGCGCGGCTCGCCCGCCAGGCGGTGCAGATTCCCGAAAAGCAACTGGCAAAACTCGATGCGGATGCAGCACGATTGCGCAGCATCTTGCTGCAACGAGACCGGCTCGACTATCGTTACGAGACATTTTTTTCATCAGGTTTTTCTCAGCCAGAAATGCAGGTGCTGGCAGCCCAGGGGCTCGTGTATGTGATGAAGCCGCGCGAAGACCTTATCTTTCTGTACGCAAAATCTGACGCAACCAAGAAAGGATCTTCTGTGCGCTATGAACAGACGATACCTGAAAAAGATGCCGATTTGACAGAAGAACTCGAGAAATTCGTCGCTGCACGCAAGCCGCGTGTGCTCATCTTATCGCCTCAAATCTTGAATGCCGCGCTCAAAAGCGAGAAACTGGCATCTCTTTCGCTGCAAACAACGATCATTTCGGCAGTCAATTTTCGCCGCAATACCGACCCTGCGCGACGCAACCTGCTGCAGATAAACCGAAACGCTTCGTTCTTTAGTCTAGGCGGCGGCAACGAAGTCGACTACAAGGTCAGCCTTGCACAAAAACGGGTTTATACGAGCGCAGAAGTTGAAAAATATACAATCCATAAGAATGTCGTCGATTATGAAGCAGAGCTGGCACGCAAGACAATCGTCATCGACAATGCCTTGCTGAATCCAGCCGGCCTCTTTGCGCTTAAGGGAAACCCCAATTTTGCCATTGCTTCGATGCAATCGCGGGATAAACTTTCAGTCGCTGATGAATTCTTGTACGCAACGGCTGCAGACCTTTACTTTTCGGCAATGGGTGCGGGCAGAGTCTTACACACGCGCACCTCGCGCAAACAGGCTCAGCCGGTGATTGAGACCTTTCTGGCAAAAGGCGAAACTGCCCGCGGTACTTTGGTCACCGGCAATATTGAAGCTTCAGACGAGCGCGAGCGCGACATCGCGTCGCTTGAGCAAAAGCGATTATACGTGAAGAAAATCGGCGCAGCCCGTGCGCTGCGCGAATACGAAGAAGCAATCAGTTACGCCGAAGACGCACTTTCTCTGCGACCTGACGACATCGACCTGCGCCTGACGGCCGCCGAGCTTCTGCTGATTCAGCATGAATACGACGCAGCGAATAAGCATATCGCGCAGGTGCGCATCAACGCGAAATCACCGCTCAGCGACCGCAGGGCATATGCCCGTATTCTGATGCGGGCAGGCATGGAAAGTGAGCTCATTCGTTTTCTGGGGGCCGATGGCGAAACCACCGCGAGCGTGCTGAAAAATGCACCTGAATTTCGCGGCGTCTCGCAGCTGACCGCTTTCAATACGGGCAATCTTGAGCCGCTGACCCGGGTGCTGCCGTGGCAACCCCGTACTGCAAGACCCAACGAAGATTCGTTGCGCACTATATCCGCATCTCTAAAAGATGCAGAGCTTAGAAATGAAATCTGCCTCGCAGCTACCGATGCGCTCGAGTTCAGGCTGATTCTGAATTCATGCCTCAACAATTCCCGGGCAGACGCGGGTGAACAGGCTGACCGTGCGCGCATACGCGCTTTCTTTGCTGGCGCAGCGCCCGACACGCGCATCAATGTCAGGCCCGAAGATCTCGACTTTAACCATGCACTTTCGCTCTTGCAAAGTGGTTACGCTGCTGACGCTGTGTTCTACGCGCGGCGTGTGCTCGTCGCGCAGAAGCTGAACAATTCAGAGCACCTGCTGGCGTATGCGCTGCTCAGGGTGCTGGCGATGCGCAAACTGAACAATGAAGACAGTGAAGCGATAACGCAGCTGCTTGCTGAATACGGTGAGAAGGCGCTACCCAAAGCGGCTAATCTGCAGGCGGCAAGGTTTTACAGAATTCTGAGTCTGCTCGAAAAGCTCCGGGCAGGCAAATCTGACGTGGCCGAGTCGCTGACGCCGCTCGAGACGCGTACTTCGGGAGTTGTTTCGGCAGAAAACCTTCTGCATTTATATAACCTGAGCGTTTCAGGCGCTCTCGCCAAAAATGCAAACGTGCAAGATTCTTCATTCGAAGCAGACCGCCGCGTTGAAGCCGATCTGGCCTTTTATGCGAAAGAAAACGTAAATCTGTCTGCAGAGGCCGACTGCAAAAACGACAACTGCGCGTTGCTTATCAAGTCGGCGATCGTGAAGAAGAAGAATGCCGAGGCGCTAAAACTGCTGTTGGCGCACCATGGAGTGACAGGTACAGAAAAGCTACCAGACGGAGCTTTCGGTTATACAGAGCTGTTTACCGACGAATATTATTTGTGGCATCAGGTAGGTTCTGAAATTCGAATCGATAAGATAGATTCATTCGATGAAAAGACCGTGGCGAAACTCAAGTCGGGCAGGCGGTACCTGGTGCATCTACCGCAACGGAATCTGTTCTTGCAGCGCAAGATTAACCCACCGCGCGAGGCGATACTTGTCGATGCCCGCGCTGACCTGAAGGCGCCCGCCACCGAGAAGCCCGCTGTAAAAATCGCCGCACCGGCGCCCGCGACGCTGCATTCGGCGCTGCAGGCACGTTGGGGAGGTAAGAATAAAGGCAAGAGCCGTATCACCGTGCAGATCAAGCCTCCCTTCGACGGAGCTCCCGGCGACCTGCATATCTATACACAGCCGGTTGCTCTCGATGCATTTGGCCAACTTAAACCCGATGGCTATCACCTCGTTTGCGCCAACGGCGAATCGTATAATAATTTCGCCATCTTTGCGCTAACGATGGTCGAAAATATGGCTGACAGGGGCCAGGGCGTCGAGGCGGCATATGAATCAGCCCTGAAATCTCAAAAAGGCAAGCAAGCCTCGACAAGACCGCTGTATTTTCTGTACCGGAACTAGAAATGCAGCTGACGCCAACTCCAGAGGCCGGTGCGGGTAAGCACTTATTGCGCAAAAGCGGCGATCGCCTTTTCGTTGAAACGACGCCTGAACTGAATAAGGCGGCCCTTTATATTCTCAAAGCTGCATGCGGCTTGATGCATGCAGAAACCTGTTTTCTCACTCTGCGAACCGGCGATGGTGTGAAAACCTATCGCATGTCATCCCGCGCGCTGACGGCTCTCGAGAAGAATATTATGCAGAAAAGTCTCGTCGAGTGCGAGACCATTGCCATTGAATCGCGCCAGAAAATCTTCAACCAGGCACAGGTTTCCATAGGTGAGGCTGAAACATCTTACATTGCCTCGCCGCTGATAACCGAAGGTAAAGGTGCTCTTGGCGGTTTGCTGTGGGTGACTAAACTTGGTGAAGAGGCCTTCAACGAAGAAGATGTGAGCCTGGCAGCGACGTTTGCGCGCACCTTTGCGCGCATGCTGGCCAATTGTATTGCGTCGCCCGACAACACCACGCTTCTCGTTAAATTCAGCAGCAATCTGGTTACGATTTTCGAGAATCTTTACCTCTACAGGCGCAACATCGAGAATAACTTTTTACTCTCAGAAATGATCAAAGTGTCGAAGATGATCAACTCGACGCTCGACCTCAATAGTCTGCTCGAATCGATTATGGATTCGGCGAAAATCGTCTTGAAAGCCGAAGCATCTTCTCTGATGCTGATCGACCGCAAGACCAACGAACTTTTCTTCAACATCATATCGGGCGAAAAGGAGCGCGATCTCAAAGAAATCAGAATACCCATCGGGGTGGGCATTGCAGGCATCGTCGCCGAAACCTGCAAGCCGCTGGTCGTCAACGACGCGCAGAACGATGAACGCGTCTACAAACAGGCAGACGAAAAGATCAATTTTGTCACCAAAAACCTGATCGCCACACCCCTCATGGTACGTAACCGCATCATCGGCGTCATCGAAGTTATCAATTCGGTCGGGCGTAGCGAATTTACGGAGAAAGATCTCGAACTCTTTAACACGTTTTCTGAACAGGCTGCTCTCGCGATACACAATCGCGAGTTGATTGACTCGCTCAAAGATATTAACCGCGAACTGAAGAAGAAGGTGCATGAGCTTTCGAGTCTGCACGAAATCGGCAAAGTGCTGATGTCGACGCTGAACGAAAAAGACCTGTTTGATTCAATCGTGCGCATTATCGCCGACGAAATGCTGGCCGACCGCGTTTCGATCATGATATATGCCGCCGACCACGACGCTCTCGAAATTGTATCGCATCACGGTCTCGAACTTTCGCCATTCGAGCGCACCTTTATTGCTCTCGACAGGTCGCTTGCGGGCAAGGCATACAAAGAGCGAAAGCTCATCTACACAAACTCACTGGAAAAATCGCCATACGCTACCTTCAGAGATGTCGAACGTTACCACACCGGTGGGTGTATTATTCAGCCCCTGATGCATGGCCAGGAGATTTACGGAGTACTGAATATCTCAGACCGCCAGTCGCCAACCGGTAGCGAATTTACCGACGACGACCTGAGGCTCGTGGCGACCATCGCGAGCCAGATCACGCGAAGCATTCAGAATTTTCGCCTGCTCAATGAAATGCTGCAGAAGCGTTCTTATGAAAAAGAACTCGAAATCACTTCGAGTATTCAAAAATCGATTCTGCCGAGCCATTTTCAGAAATCAGCCTGGTTCGACCTCGGGGTTATTTCTGAACCGGCGAAGCTCATGGGCGGCGACTTCTATGACTATCTCGCTTTCGACGGTGACCAGTTCGTTTTTTCTGTAGCCGATGTCAGTGGCAAGAGTCTGCCTGCGGCCCTCTTTATGGCGGTCACGAGCTCGATTATTCGCACCTATGGCCGCGAGGTGCGCTCGCCAGCCGATGTACTCTACAAGGCGAACGACCTCATCTATCAAGACAGCCAGTCGGGAATGTTTGTCACGTTGTTCTATGCGCTCTTCAATGCACCCGAACACGAACTGCATTTTGCCTCTGCAGGCCATAACGAGCAGCTGATTTTTCGCCACGATACCCGGCGCTTCGAGAAGCTTGGCACCCGTGGTCGTCCGCTCGGTGTTGTCGATTCTGCAACGCACGGCGTCTTCGGCGAAGGGCGTGCCTTCTTAAACGAAGGCGATTTGCTGATTCTTTATACCGATGGCGTTGTCGAAGCAATCAACGAGCGCAAAGAAGAATTCGGGTTTGAGCGTTTCTGCCGGCTGATCAGCGACAATATGCTGCTTTCGTCTGATCAATTGGTGAAAAAGATTTTTCGCGAAGTGAAAAATTTTGCGGGTTCTGAAGCGCAATACGACGACTTCACTCTTATGGTGATCAAGGTCTTGAAGTGATGTGTCGTGTGCGCAAAGAGTTTCGGGCTGAAAAGGCGGCGATACCGCAGGTACATGATTTTGTGCGCTCGACACTTGAGGCCAACGGCGTGCAGGGTGTTTCGCGGGACGATCTGGTGCTCGCCTGCGACGAGGCAGCGACGAACATCGTTGAGCACGGCTTTACGGGGAAAAGCGGCATGACCAATGGAGATCCTCATTTTATTCTGGCTTTGAATTGCCGCCAAAACCGCGTAACTGCGACTTTCTTTGATTCTGGGGCGAAATTTGACCCACGCACTGCTGCATTGCCTGATTTTCGCAAGAATCTTGCAGGCGAGCGCCGGGGTGGCTATGGCGTCTATATGATACGGCGGCTTGTCGATAAAATAGTTTACAGCGCACGGCGACGCCTGAACATTACAAGGTTAGTAAAAGAGGTATCAGGCTAGAATGCTCAGAACAAAAGAAGTTGGCAACTACATCGTCGCATACCTCAAGGGCAGGCTCGACGTTCACATCAGCGGTGAAATCGAAAAAGATCTCATGGCGCTGAGTGAAAAAAATACCGAAGCAGATTTTATTCTGAATCTTGAAGGTATCGAATACATGTCTTCGAGCGGCCTGCGTGTGCTTGTTGCCCTCATGCGCCACCTGCGCGGTAAAAACCGCAAAATGAAACTCTGCAACATGAACGTTGCTGTGAAAAAAATCTTTGAAGTCGTCGAACTGATGGACATGTTCGACATCTACCCCACCGAAGAAGACGCGCTGAAATAAGCGATATGAAGTTCTTTCTTTCGTCTCTTGCCAATCTTTTCAAGGGCGACAAGATGAGACATAATTCTGCTCCGCCGTTGGTGCAGGGGCGCGGGCTATCGCGTGAGGATTTCATGCGAATCTACGAGAGCATGCCTGATTCGGCCCGCGCGCAACTGTTCGCCGGGCTCGATTTTAAACAGAAAACGCGGCTGCTTGAGCTGCTGACACCAGGGTTCAAGAAAGAAGAGGCGGCCGTCACAGCTGCCGAGCCAGAATGGCAAGCCGAAGATTTTCTGCCCGAACAAGACGAGCGCAAAATTGCGCGACTGCGGCACGTGCGCGAAGTGAAGCAGGTGCGTGAGCTCTATGCAAGCCTTGCCGAATACCCGGCGAGGTCGCTCGCCGATGTGCTCGAACCAGAGAGCGCATCGGTGGCCGCGGTGGTGTTGCTGCAGCTGGCGCATAAGCAGGCTTCAAAGGTGTTGAGTCTCATGCCAGATTTGCGTCGCGGCGAGGTTGTGCGCGCAATGGCTACAGAACGGCAGATCAGCAGCGAGGCGCTTGTCGCGCTCGGCAAAAAAATCGGTGAACGCCTGCAGAGCCTGCCGCAGGCCGAAGAGCCTCGCCTCGACGGTGTGAAGCATGTGAACGAAATTCTGAAGCTATTGGGTGTTGAAGACGCCGACCGCATTACCCGCGAAGTCAGCACTGCAGACGCGGCGCTCGGCAAAACTCTCGAAAAGAGTCGTTATACCTTTGAAGACCTGACGCAGCTCAGCGCGAAAGATTTTCGTCACCTTTTCAGTTCAATGCCCGATGAGAAGCTGTGGGCCCGGGCGTTGAAGGCGATCGATCAGGGCCAGCGCAAGGCGATGCTGAGCAAATTGCCGGTCAAGCGTGCGGGCCTCATCGCCGAAGCCATGGCAGATATCAAAACGACGAGGCTCGACAGCATCGATAAAGCACGCCGCGAGATTCTGGGCCGTGCACTGCAATTGGCGGCGCGGCACGAGATACGTTTCGCCGGGAACGGATTGCACTGAAGCGCAGACGCTACCTCATCTCTGGCCGCGTTCAGGGCGTCGGCTACCGGCAGTTTGCCTGCGACACGGCACGGCTCATGAAAATTGCCGGCTGGGTTCGCAACCTGCCGACCGGCGAAGTTGAGGCCGAGGCACAGGCCGATGAAGTGACGCTGCAGGCCTACGAAGCGAAACTGCAAAAAGGGCCTGCGCTCGCGAGGGTGCAACAGGTCGCGATTCAAGATCTGCCTGTGAACCCATCGGAAAACAAAGCATTCGAGATTCGGCGCTGATGTGGTTCTACAACCTGCTTCTTTATACGGCATACCCGCTGTTGTGGTTAGTCTCGCGCTGGCATAAGCGCCTCGGCAAAAATTTTGATCTGAGAAAAAAACTGCCTGACTTTTCAGCAGCGCGCGGCAAACGCCATATCTGGTTTCACGCATCGTCTGCCGGCGAATTTGAACAGGTCAGGGCGCTCGCGATTGAGATGCGAAAAGTACATAAGGATTTCTTTTTTTCATTCAGCTTTTTCTCTGACAGCGCATGGCGCGCCCGCAAGAATGACCCGGTACCCGATGCTTTTTTCGCGTTACCTTTTGATTTTCGTCGCCGCATGCAGAGTTTGGTGGTCGCCATGAAACCCGATGCGCTCGTGATCGGTAAATACGACGCGTGGCCCAACCAGGTGAAGGCCTGTTTCGCCGCAGGCGTGCCTGTCTATGTGATCAGTGCAACGCTGCCAGAAAAATCTTCAAGGCATCGCTTTCCGTTGCGCGTTTTTTTGGCAGGCATCTACCGACCCATGCGCGCGATCTTTGCGATCAACGGCGATCACGCAGCGCGCCTCAAAAAAATTTCGCCGCACAACGTGACGGTCGCCGGAGACACTCGCTTTGATGCGATTTCGTATCGGCTGAAAGAAGGCGCGAAGCACGCGAAAGCGGTGCAGGCGCTCAGGCGGCAGCTCGGCAATAGGCATGTGATCGTCGGGGGGTCGAGTTACGCAACCTCGGAAAAACTGATTCTGCAATTCGTGCGTGCTGTGAATCAAACTGGTAATAAGAAGTTCGCCGCGGTTATAGCTCCTCACCATGTTCAGCCGCAACGTATTGCTGCGATTGAACAGCAGTGTCTCGATTCAGGTCTCACTACAGCGAAATGGAGCGACGCAAAACGCGCGCAATTTGATGTGCTGATAGTCGATGCGCTCGGCGTTTTGCCTTACCTCTACGATCTGGCGACAGTCGCTTATGTCGGGGGCGGGTTTGAGGGGTCAGTGCATTCCGTGATCGAAGCGGCGATTGCGGGAGCGCCGATTGTTACCGGGCCGCATCTCGCCAATTCGGCCGAAGCGATTGAGCTGCAGGGCCTCGGGCTCTTGACCAGCCTCGAGGCACCCGAGGCTCCGGCCTTTTATGCTGCTGTGGAAAACCTGTGCAAAACCCGCGCCGCAACCTCGAAGCAGCTGAAAGCCTACTTCAGACAAAGAGTGGGCGTGAGCAGGCGAATTTTGCATACTGTGATGGACGACCTGTACAAACAGTAAGAAGGGGAATTATGGCATACGCACCAATTGTGATCGAACAGACGAACCGTGGCGAGCGCCACTACGATATATACTCGCGCCTGCTCAAAGACAGAATCATTTTTCTGGGCTTTCAGCTCGACGACGCCTATGCAAACGTGATCATTGCACAGCTGCTTTTTCTCGAATCTGAAGACCCAGAGAAAGACATCTATCTTTATATCAACTCACCGGGCGGCTACGTTTCGGCGGGCCTCGCCATCTATGACACCATTCAGCTGATTCGCCCCGAAGTGCGCACGGTATGCACCGGGCAGGCCTCGAATATCGCGGCGCTGATACTCGCGGCAGGGGCAAAAGGCAAGCGTTCTGCGCTGCCACACTCACGTATTTTGCTGCACCAGCCAATGGGCGGTGCATCAGGCCAGGCCTCTGATATTGAAATTCAGGCGCGCGAGGTGTTGCGTATTCGTGACACCCTGAACGGCCTTTACCAGCAGCACACGGGGCAGACGCTCGAGAAAATCGAACAAGAGACAGAACGCGACCTCTATATGGATGCCGCCGAAGCGGTCAAATGGGGTCTCATCGACTATGTCATTTCGGCTCGCCCCGAAAATACCTCGAAAGAAATCGCGAGTTAAACGATAATAAAGAGATAAGATGGCTGAGCGTCGTAGTTATGATTCGGGCAACCATTGCTCATTTTGCGGTAAAGAACAGGCAAAAGTAAACCGCCTGATAGCAGGCCCCGGTGTGCATATCTGCGACGAATGCGTGCAGCTGTGTAACGGTATCTTGGCCGATGATCTTGAAAAGCAGGCGGCGCCGGCAACCGTACAGAAGTTGCCCAAACCTGCAGAAATCAAGAAGACCCTCGATGAGTACGTTATTGGGCAAGACGCGGCAAAACGTGCGCTTTCGGTAGCTGTCTACAATCATTACAAGCGGCTGCAGTACGAGAAAGACGTTAACTCGAAAAATGGCGGTAAGTTCTTGCGCAAGCACGCTGCCGGTGAAACCGCCAATGTCGAAATTGACAAATCGAATATTCTGCTGATCGGCCCCACGGGTTCGGGTAAAACATTTCTTGCGCAGACGCTCGCGCGCATTCTGCAGGTGCCCTGCGCTCTGGTCGATGCGACTGCACTCACCGAAGCCGGTTATGTCGGTGAAGACGTTGAGAACATTTTGCTGCGTCTCTACCAGAACTCAGACGCAAATGTCGAAAAGGCGCAGACGGGTATCATATACATCGACGAAATCGACAAGATCGCACGCAAATCAGATAACCCGTCGATTACCCGTGACGTTTCGGGCGAAGGCGTGCAGCAGGCGCTGCTCAAAATCATCGAAGGCACGGTCGCGAGCGTACCCCCGGTAGGCGGTCGCAAGCACCCCCATCAGGATTTTATCCAGATGGATACCCGCAATATTCTGTTTATCTGCGGTGGCGCGTTTGAAGGCCTTGACAGGGTCGTTTCGCGCCGCGTTGAGAAGTCGACGCTCGGTTTCGATTTTCAGGCTCCCAAGCGCAAAGACCAGTCGGGCGAATACCTGCGCCAGGTAACACCCGATGACCTGATGAAATACGGATTGATTCCTGAATTTATTGGCCGTTTGCCTATCATTCGCTCGCTCGACAACCTTGACGAAGCCTCGATGGTAAAGATACTCACCGAACCGCGTAATGCGCTCATTAAGCAGTACAAAAAAATATTTGAGCTCGAAGGCATTAAGCTGACATTCGAAGACGCCGCCATACAGGCGATCGCGGCTAAAGCGCTCACGCGCGAAACCGGCGCGCGGGGTCTGCGCGCGATCGTCGAAGACGCGATGATGGACCTCATGTTTGAAATACCAACGATGATCGGTGTCGATGAAGTCATTATCACACGCGAGATGATCGAATCGGGAGAGAAGGCGCGCATTATCACGCGTGCTGAAACCGATAAAGAGCGCAGCCGCAAAGGCAAAGCGGCAGAGAACGCCGCCGAGAGTTACGAAATTCCGCCGGAGAAAATGGCTTAATGGGCCAAGAGACCACAACGAATTCTGCCGAAGCGATTCGTTATCCGCTGCTGCCGCTGCGCGATATGGTGATATTTCCCGGCAGCGTCACCTCGATCTTCGTCGGGCGCGAAAAATCGATGGAAGCCACGCGCCGCGCGATGGACTCAGACCGCCGCATTCTGCTGGCGACGCAGCGAAACGCCGAAATCACAATACCTGGCCTCAGCGATCTTTACGAGACAGCGGTTGCCGGTGAAATTCTGCAATTGCTCAAGATGCCCGACAATACCTATAAGGTATTAATCGAAGGCCTGTCGCGGGTCAAGCTCGTCGATGTCGACAGCAGCGATGAAACCTGCCCGTACGCGGTCGCCGTTTTCGCCAGGTCGGCTGAGCCCGAAGGTGAAAAAGAACAGCATTTATATGAGAAATCCGTCATTAAGCTGATTGACGCGTTTGAACGGCTGAATGAACAGCAGACTTTTCTTTCGGTCGAAGCGTGGCGCGAACTCAGGGCGAAGAACCAGCCCGAGCGCCTGATCTTCGCGGTGGCTGAAAGCCTGCGCATACCGTTCGTCGAACTGCAAGATATTCTCGGCACCGACAGCCTGTGGGAAAGAGCTGAAAAAGTCAAAGCGGCGATGGAAAACCAACTCGAACTCTCGCGGCTCGAGGGACAGATACACGACAAAGTGCGCGCGCAGCTCGATAAGATGCAGCGCCAGTATTATCTGCAAGAACAGATCAAGGCGATTCGCGACGAAATGGGTGAAACCGAGCCCGACGAATTTGAAACGCTGCGCAAGCGCGCGAAGGCCAAGACCTGGCCCGACGACATCAGGCAAAAGGCCGAGTCTGAAATTCGCAAGCTCGAGAAGATGCCGCCGATGTCGGCCGAATCGGGTGTGATTCGCAATTATCTCGACTGGCTGCTCGACCTGCCTTTCAGCGAAGCGACGACCGACAATGCCGACATCGCGCAGGCAGAAAAGATTCTCGAAGAGAGCCATTATGGGCTCGAAAAGATCAAAGACCGCATTCTTGAATTCATCGCCGTGCGCCAGCTTTCGCCCGAACCGCGCGGCCCGATTCTTTGCCTGTCGGGCCCGCCGGGTGTGGGCAAAACGAGTCTTGCGCGTTCGCTCGCCGACAGCCTTGGCCGCAAATTCGTACGCATTGCATTAGGTGGGGTTCGCGACGAAGCTGAAATTCGCGGCCACCGCCGAACCTACATCGGCTCGATGCCGGGGCGTATTATCGCAGCTCTCAAGAAAGCTAAAGTCAATAATCCCGTCATTTTGCTCGATGAAATCGACAAGATCTCGTCTGACTTTCGCGGCAATCCGGCGGCGGCGCTGCTTGAAGTGCTAGACCCTGAGCAAAACAAAGAATTTACCGACCACTATCTCGACCTGCCGTTCGATCTGTCGAAGGCGCTTTTTGTCGCAACCGCAAACGTCACGCACTCGATACCCGAGCCGCTGCTCGATCGCCTTGAAATTATTCAACTTTCGGGTTATACCGAGATGGAAAAAATTCAGATCGCGAACAAGTACCTGATACCGCGCCAGATTGATGAAAACGGCATCAAGGGTGTCGAGCTCGAATACACGAACAAATCGCTCGCATACATCATTCGCCACTACACCAAAGAAGCTGGCGTGAGGCAATTTGAGCGCGAACTCGCACAGATCGGCCGCAAGATTGCGCGCGAAGTCGTTGAGAAGAAGAACGATACTGCGACCTTCGCGCTCGACAAACAAAAAATAATCCAGTATCTCGGCCCCGCGAAATATCTCTACACGCGCAAAGAATCAGAAAACCCTGTGGGCAAAGTCAGCGGTCTCGCCTGGACTTCAGCAGGGGGGGATATCCTCAATATCGAAGTTGCTTTCGCGCACGGCAAAGGCAACCTGAGTCTCACGGGAAATCTCGGCGACGTGATGAAAGAATCGGCGAGCACTGCGCTCGGTTTTGTGCGGTCGCAGGCGCATTTTCTGGGCCTCAGTCCCGACTTTTTCGAGAAGAACGACATCTTTATTCACGTTCCCGAAGGTGCGATACCCAAAGACGGGCCTTCAGCGGGCATTACGCTTGTGACAGCGATCATTTCAGCGCTCACGCAGCGCGGAGTTCTAAGCCACATCGCGATGACCGGTGAGGTAACGTTGCGCGGCAACGTGCTGCCGATTGGCGGACTCAAAGAAAAGGTGCTCGCGGCCTTTCGCGGCGGCATCACGCATGTGATTTGCCCGAAAGATAACCAGAAAGACTTCGAAGAGATTCCCGCGAGCATTCGCCAGCAGATGCAGTTCTCATTTGTTTCTCACGTGCGCGAGGTGATTGTGCTCGCGCTCGTGCAGGGCAGCAGCATCTTTCAGGAAAAATCGGGGCTGGCTTTCTACGCGACACACCTTACCGGCGCCGCAGCAGCACCGATAGCCACCGGCCCCACGACGACGCAGCCCATGTAAACCGGGTTCACCCGCGCCCATTTGCGACGGCAGCGAAAGCCGCCTGTGCTTGACCCTCTGAACGACCGACCGAAGTCACCCCGATGACACCTTGGCAGGCCGCAACTCTCGGCATCATCGAAGGCCTTACCGAATTTTTGCCTGTCTCTTCGACAGGCCACATGATTCTCGCGAGCGCGCTGATGGAGATCAAAGGCGACTTCGTCAAAACTTTTGAAATCGCGATTCAGCTCGGCGCCATCGCGGCGGTGTTCGCGCTCTACGTGCGCCGGTTTCTAAAAGAACCGCGACTCTATTTCATTCTCGCCGTCGCATTCATACCGACAGGCATAGCCGGCCTCGCAGTTTACAAATACATCAAGGCTCTGCTCTTTAACCCGGTTTCGGTCTCTGTCGCGCTCATCGCCGGTGGCGTCGTGCTGCTGTTCTTCGATCGCCTTATCGCACGACGCCATGCACTGCAACCGGCTCACGACCATGGTTCGACTAAGCACCAAAATCGGAGACCCGAAACGGGTCACACCACAGGTGATGTCGGTATCACACCCAAGACTGCATTCGTCATCGGCATCTTTCAAACGCTGTCGCTTGTGCCTGGCGTCTCGCGCGCGGCGGCGACAATCGGCGGTGGCCTCGTGATGGGCCTCAACCGTGTGCGCGCCGTCGAATTTTCTTTCTTGCTCGCGGTGCCGACCATGGTCGTCGCGACCGCCTACGATCTTTTCAAACAGCGCGAAACGCTCAACGCAGCGCACCTCGACCTGTTGGCTATCGGCGCAGTTGTAGCGTTTGCTTTCGCCCTGCTGGCGGTGCGTTTTTTTGTCGGATTTATTTCGAAACGTGGCTTTTTCGTGTTTGGGGTTTACCGCATAATTGCCGGGGTTATTTTTCTGATTTATTTCTGGGGGCGGAGCTTTTAGGCCACTTCAAGGGCAGGTTTTTGTTTCGGTCGCCGACGCCGCGTTCTGCGGGTTCATCGTCGTTCTGAGAATCCAGTCTCCCGCGCTGGTGCCTGCTTTTTCGCTGTTGCCCTGGGTTTCATGCCCGCCGGTCGCCAGCATGCCGGTTGTGACGTTCGTGTCGTTTGTTGAGTTATAGCAGGCCTTGCGTTCATAACTCTGCCCCTGGGCTGGGCTTGTTGAATATGACGGTAGCTGCAGAAAGGTGGCCGTATCTGTGATCGTACCATAACTCAGAGTATCTACGACATTCGACGACCCGGTACATGAGCCAGAGCTAGAAATGAGTACGACACTCTCGCTCGTACCTGTAAGAGAAGTCCCGGTGGGACTAGAATAGTCGGGCGTAAGGCCGCCATAGTTTGAGGCTAGGTATCCGGGACCCGCAATGAGAAAATAACCCCGCGCGGAGATGCTGGTGGCAGCAGGCAGAGTCGCCCAACATGATGTCCCACCTGCAGCCGCACGGCGCTGAACGAACCAACCACTGATGTCGATTGCCGCACCGGTGGGGTTATAAAGTTCAACGTATTCATCGTTGTTTCGGGCCGCGTTGGCGTTGCAATCTGCACCCGATGTGCTGGAGAACCTGCAACCACCGACTTCGCTGATTACCACTGTAGTCGCCGGTGTGCTCGCGGGAGCAGCTGTTGTGAAGGTAAACGAGACACCCGATGCCAACGCAGTCAAACCGGCCGACCTGAGGCCCGTTGACGCGGTGACGCAGTAGGTAGTGGAATAGCTCAGAGCCGAGTTATTAAAAAGGGCGATCGATGTGCCGCTGGCGGTTATGCCACCCAAAGCAATTTCACTGCTGGTGCAATCGCTATTGGCATAGAGCTTTAATATGGCGTTGGTGAAGTCTGATCCTGTATTCATGGCCATATTAAATTGCAGACTCACGTTCGTTGAAATAGGAACATTCGTCGCCCCGCTGGCCGGCGTGCCCGCGTTTGTGCCGCTCACCAGTATTTTGGGTATCGCGGCCGTGGCAGCTACGCCGGGCGACCAGAGAATACCAGCGTTGCCCGAGGCGGTTGTGTGATCGACGAAGCTGCCTGTGCCCTCGGGGCTTCTTACCTTTGAAGCTCCACCCGCGAGAAAAGTGACACCGGGTGTCGTGCCGTAATAGAGCTGATTGACCTGCGTACCCATCGATGTTTCGAGAGTCACGTAATACGTTGGGGGAGTATCGGTCAATGAAAGGCTGGATGCCGTGAAGGTGGCCGCGCCGCCAAAACTTCCGGTGGCTGTGCCGCCGCCGAAGACAACGGCTCTCGCGCCCGCAGCAAGTGATGTCGACGCGGGAAACGTATAGCGTAAGGTACCGGGCGAAGTCGTACCAGTTTTGATTGTCCAATTGCTGATGTCGACAGAACTTGCTTCGTTATTTATAATCTCGATAAATTCATCATCGCCGCTGCTTCTGCTGCCGTCACCGTTCGCGTCGCCGGCTGCCCCGGCTGCGACCACAGCAACAACTTCGTTGATGGTGACATTCGGCGGTGCAGAATAACCCGTGAAATTCGCCGTGTTTGTTGCAAGCGGCGCCGAAGTGGCGTTGAGCGTTACCCCCGTGACATAAACTGTATATGCAGTTGAAGCGGTCTGGGCTGAGGTCGTAAGCGTCACGACCGAGCCTGCAAGTACGGCTGCACTGACGCTTAGATCAGGCGTGCTGCAATTGCCGTCGGCTGTAAGGGCGATACAATAGTTTGTAGGGGTCTGTGCCTGTGCCAGATTCGGCGCCCCGTCAAACGTTACGGTCAATGTCGTTGAATTTGTCGTGGCCGCGGCCGAAACAACATTGAGCGAACCGTTTAGCCCGCCCGGTGTTGCACTTATCAGCTGAAAATCCGATGAATTCGAGTTTGTGTCGGTGCCGTTTGGCATACGCGATATGGCACCATTGGCATCCGTGTCTGGCGCGCGAACGCCACCTTCTGCTTCGCCGCTACCGGCGATGGTGACCCAGTCGATGACATTGGTCGATGTGGCTGAAGTGATCGGCGTATTGTTGGTGGTCAAAACAACGCAATAGCCAGAATCAATATTACCCAGCGTCGCAGAGTTAACATTGGGGAGTGAATGACCTGACCGTGCCACGACGAAATAGCCACCTGCGGGCACCGTGCCCGAAAGTGCAAGAATTTCTGTTACCTCGCCCGTGCTAACAGTGCAACCCGCGTCGCGCTGAAGGTATAAGCCGGTTAAACTGATTGCCGAGCCCGTAGGGTTGTAGATTTCAACGAAATCGTTGCTCGCCGATGAGACGCCGATTTCGTTTATCTTGAGGTTGGGTATTGCCGCAGCCCCGGTAAAGTTAGCTGTGTTCGTGAGCAATCCCCCACCTGTTGCCGCCAGTGTCACACCCGTCACGTAAACCGTGTAAGCCGTTGAGACATTCTGCGCGCTCGTCGTCAGCCTGACGGTGTTGCCGGTCAGCACGGCTGCGCTGATGGTCAGCAGAGACGATGAACAACTGCCGCTGCCTGCGAGCGCAACGCAATAGTTGCTAACGGTCTGCGCCTGCACCGTATTCGGCGCGCCGTTAAACGTGACTTCAAGCGCGGTGCCGTTACCCGTGGCGGCGCTCACGACATTCAGGCTGCCGTTTGCACCGCGGGGCGAGCACGGTACAGTTGCCTGTGTTACAAAATCGGCGCTGTTGACGTTGGTGTCAGTGCCATTGGGGTTGCGTGAGATACACTCATTATTGCCACCGGCGTTGTCGGGCGCGACTGCACCACCTTCGCGCGGGTTTGACGCATTGCCATAGCCCACAAAATCAACGACCTCGTCGTCTGTCGATGTCGCCGGCCCCGCGCCGCTCATGACGAGAGCGAAACAATCTGATGCATCGATCGTCACAGCCCCCGACGCGACAAAATCGAGCGCAGGGCATGCGCCACCTGAAGTATAGGTGCTGCCACCGGCCAACAGATAAGAATTCGCAGCCAAGGTGCCCGTGAGCGCGATGTTCGAGGTATAGTTGCCAGCTCCGATTGTACAAGCCGTTCCCGAGCTGCCGGCATCGCGGTAGAGCGTCATACCTTCGAGACTCACCGGAATAGAATTGGGATTCAGCACCTCGACATAGTCGTTCGCCGTTACACCCCCGCAGTTCGAGCCTATTTCATTGATCACCAGGTTCTGCGTGTACCACCTGGCCGTTGCCGTGTATGTGCTGCCCGATTGAGTGAGTGTAATCGTTACAGTATCGCCCGATGCGACCTGCAGTTGGTTGCCTGTGCTTGCTGCGGCAGTGAAATTGAGATTCGTGCCGAAGGTGTTCGAGCTGAAGATTCCCGTATTCGTGCCCGTTTCTCTGAGCGTCAGCGTGATGCCAGTGGCGTCGCTGGTTGAACTGGCAATCACGGTAATGTCTTGCAGCGTCGAGATGTTTGTATTCGCCGCAGTGTTCACAGCAGTGATTTTCGCAATTCCATTCGGGTGGGTCGCTGAGGTTGTGAAATAGAGATTACGGTTGAGTGCGACTGACGGCACAGGTACCGAAGTGGCTGCCCCAGGCGTACCGAATGTGCGCTGGTTGAACTGCGAGTCGATCTGCGTGTTTTGGGCCAGCGCGTTGAAGTTGGATTGCCAACTTGTCAGCACATTTCCCGCCGCGATCGGAAACTTTCTCTCCATGCTGCGGCGAATTTTTCCCGTGCTGTCGTTGGTGCCCATGATGTTGCCAGACCCGCTGAATGGGGTCGCAGCGTCACCAGCCGTATCGATAACCGTGCCGGGAAGCGAGGCATAGTCAGCCGGGGTCGAACCGGGTGTCGCAGGGCCGTTGGTGATTTTGCATTGAACTGAGGAGTTCGTGATTCCCGAGCTGCCGAACGATGTGAAATACGTCGATTGAGGAAAAGCTCCGCTGTTTTTGCGTGCAATCGTGAAGTAACCGCCTGCGGGAATCACAGCGCCGGCTGGCATCACAAAATATCCGTTAACCAAGGTGCCGTTGGTGGTGCAGATAAAACCCCAGCCGCTGATATTGATCGGCGAGGTCGTTGTGTTATAAAGTTCAACGAATTCATCGTCATCGTCAGACGATTGCGAATTGGAAAATGAACCCGCCCAGTTAATCTCGTTGATCACAACCGCCCCGGCAACCGAAGTGTCGCCGGTATTGCTCGCCACCACCGAGACTGCGCCGATGCGATCGAGATACGATGCCACCAAATCTGCCACTTTTCGGCCACGCAGCTCAATTAGAACGCTGTCGTCAGACGAGTTGCCTTGCGAGCGCAGCGCGCCGGTGTAAATGAAGGCTTTGGCAGAGGTTGATCCTCTGTCGACGACGAAGATGTTCGCGCCAACGCGCACGTTGCTGTTTACGTATTGCGCCGGGTTGGTGAGCGTATAAGCCTGCGATGACGAATCGAACAGAGCCTGGCTTGAGAAATATTTACCGAGCGGCAGACCTTTCGCCTCTTCGAGGCGATCAAGGGTTTTGGGCACGTCAAGGTTCGCGTTGCTCGAATTAGTCGTTAAGAAGGCAGTAGAGTAGAAATCCACACGCAACGTTGCTTCGGATAGTTCTACAGCCAGCACGTTGAGCGGGCTTTCTTGCGGGCCCCAGAACGCGCCGATCACCTGATCGCGCGCGGTAAACTTTGTCGTGAAGTCGGTTTTCGCCTTGCCATTGCCAAAGAGCAGTTGAGAGAACATATTCGACTCGCGCAAGAAATCACGAGCAAGACCGAACTGCGGCGTACCGACTTTGATCGCCACATTGGGCGTTGTGGTCATTTGCGTCGCGTCGGGCGGCGCGGTTGAAAGGTAGATATAGCGCTCGTCAGCGAGGCAATAGTTGTGGCGCATGACGCCAGCGCCGGTGTTGCCGTAGAGCAACTGGCTCTGCGTGCCGTCGAGTGGTACGGTAATGATAGTGAACGCCCCGCTGGCTTGTAGGGCGAGTGAACCCGGGTCGTTGCTGCGAACGTCGCCATCGAATGCCACCTTCACCTGAACCCCACCCCGTGCCCGGTCAATCAGAGCGCTCGTGACGTCACTCAGCGTCAACGCAGAGAATGCACAGTTGAGCGTGACCCGCGAGCCGCCGATCACGTCTAAGAGCGCGGCTTTCATGCCGCCGTCGTTCTGTGCCGCGAAATCAGTCGTGTAGAGGTTGAACTCTTCGATTGTCTTATCGGTGTCGCCAAACGGGTTCGATCGGCACGAAACAAGCACCGAAATCAAGAAAACGAAAATAATTCGGCGCAGGCGCTGCACAACCCAGCGGGCTGCCCTGACTCAAAGAAGCAAGGTTTTTTTGTTTCTACCCTGCGGCGAATGCCAACATATAGAACATTTGCCCGAGGCCTACAATCGCTCCCAAAACGGCACCCAGAATAATCAAGATCCATTCGTCTTCTTGAAATGCCGACCGCAGTAGCGACTCAAAGTCTTCGCCCGGCAGATCTTTCATGCGGTTGTAGATCGTCTGTTTTACGTTCATCGAGCGGTTGATGAGTTTTTCCATTGTCTCTGAGGCCTCAGACAGCCGGTTCGCAAGCTCTGCCGCAACTTCTTTGCGGCTGCCGTCGCTCGCTTTCTCAAAAGCCGCAATCGCGCCCGCGTCTGCACCGTCGGCCTTAAGCTCTTGTACGATGTCATCGTTCATCGTCTCAACAACCGTTCGGCTGATGCGGCGATAGAGAACCTCATCGAGAATATTTTTGCCATTCAAAACGTGCTCAGCGAACATCGTCGAGAACTTATCAGACACTTCGACCTGGCGGCGGTGAAAAAGACCCTGGTATTTAAAAAAGTACAAATAGCGCGTTTCAACCATCGGTCTGAAGATCATGATGAGCGCGAGCCAGTTCGTGACGTAACCCACGATAATGCCCTGCACAGGCAAAGTCCATGCACCTGGGTAAAGCCACCAGATCAGCATCTGTGCGAGACCAAAAAGCGTGCCAAAATACCAGCCAGAGGCTCCGATAAATTTGAACTCCTTCTTGCCTATTTCTTGAAACAGATCGACGAGCAGGTGCGTGTTCTCGCCTGTAAGGTTGCGCAGCACCATGTTCTTGAAGCTGAAGACTTTGCCGACGTCTTCTTTGAGGTGCCCTGTAATCTGGTCGAGACGCTGCTCAGATTCGGCGAGCGCCTTCGCGACAATTTTGCCCTCGTTTGCAGAAACCTTCGCCTTCAGTTCAGCAGGTACGGCTTCAAGCACGCGGTGCATCATGTTGGGGATGTTTTCTTTCAATAAGGGTTTGTATGAATCGGCGAGTTTATCTGTGGGAATCTTGGCGAAGAAATCATCGATTTTGATAAGCTTTTCACTTAGAATGTTCACTACTTTGAGTGCGAGCCCCGTCGACTTGCGCGGCACAATGCCTTGCCAGCCCAGATACGGCGGCTTCAGGCCGACAAAATTCAGCGGGTAAAACATCATCTTCAGCGCCATGACATTCGTCAGCCAACCAATGAAGCCATACGTCACCGGCATGAACAGTATGCCGATTAACTCCGCATTTTTCGCGAGCCATTCCATGGGGTGCAAATACGAACCGGCGACATTGCG
Source organism: Turneriella parva DSM 21527 (assembly GCF_000266885.1). NCBI lineage: Bacteria > Pseudomonadati > Spirochaetota > Leptospiria > Leptospirales > Leptospiraceae > Turneriella > Turneriella parva. The sequence continues at coordinate 1,978,292 of NC_018020.1, forward strand.
AAAAGTGAATCTTTGTTCACAGAAAAAATCTCATTGGAATGAGAAAATTCGGCCGTTTCTTGGTAGTTAATAAGTAGGATGCAAAAAATAGATGCCTTAGAGCACCACCATACGTCTTTATCATTGCGCGTTAAATCATGCCGCAGCGTCACTGCCGCCCGCAAGATTCTCAGGCGCAACGGCTTGACGCTGTCGGAGTCTGAAATTCTGACCAGTCTTGCCAAAGAATGCCTCAAGCGCTGGCGCGGTGAGGGCAAAAAATCAGCAACCCCCAGACGCTACAATGTCGAGGCGGCCGCGTACCGTATTCGTCCGTGGTACGTTAACCGCGTGCTCTACTCGGCACTCTGGGAGCGCGGCATTCATTCGGGTGAATCGGTCTCACGAATGGTTGATTTTGCCGTGCGGTTTTATCTCCCCAGATTGCTTGAAGTGTTGTTGCGTGTTAGGCGCGCGGGGGTAAGGCAATCGCCGTCCAACATCGCCTATTGGGCCCGCAGGTCAATGGCACGTAAGCGGGCGTACAAAGAGGTATTTATTAACTACCAATGCAAAACATACTTGAATCATGCAGGCGACCTGATTTACATGCAAGTTTGTACGCAAGTGCCCAAAAAAGGCCTTAGCCCGGACGAAATTCAGCATTGGAACACGCGCGCAGCCTGAATAGAACCACTTTACAACTGCCGGGCATTTTTTCCTTTACCCCCTGATTTTTGCGAACAGGCTAACCGCTCATGATACAAGACGTATCTGGAAAGCCAGTCAAACTTGCGTTCAGGCTGGCTGCTAGCACTTTAGCATGAAACAATCCAGGAGATTTCTATGTACAAATTTCGCTCAATAGCTGGTCTTTTTACGAGCCTGCTTGCGGTTTCAGTTTCGCCACTTATGGCGAGCGAAGCCGATCTTAAAATTCCCGACCTGGCTAGCAAGACCTTCTTAGGTGGGCTTGATGGCCGCACACTGCTGATACTAGGCCTTGCAACCTGCGTTCTCGGGCTTGTCTTCGGTCTCATTGAATTTGTCCGAGTCAAAAAATTGCCCGTACATAAAGTCATGCTAGAAGTTTCAGAACTCATCTACGAAACCTGCAAGACATATATGCTCACCCAGGGACGCTTTCTGGGCATTCTGTGGATTTTTATCGCGGCGATTATGATCTACTATTTTGGCTTTCTGGCGCAAGGTGGCAAAGACGCAACTGGCGCTGTTGTTCACGGCTACGGTGTTTCAAAGGTTCTGGCAATTCTCGCCTGCTCCATCGTGGGTATTGCGGGCAGCTATGGTGTCGCGTGGTTTGGTATTCGCATAAATACTTTTGCTAACTCGCGCACTGCATTCGCCTCGCTTACCGGCAAACCATTCGACGTGCATGCAATACCACTGCGGGCCGGCATGTCAATCGGCGTTCTGCTGATTTCGGTTGAGCTGCTACTCTTACTCGGTATTCTGCTGTTTATTCCCCCTGACTTTGCTGGCCCGTGCTTTATCGGCTTTGCAATCGGCGAATCGCTCGGTGCTTCAGCGCTGCGGATCGCAGGCGGTATCTTCACAAAAATTGCCGACATCGGTTCTGACCTCATGAAAATTGTTTTCAAAATCAAAGAAGATGATGCGCGCAACCCTGGGGTAATTGCTGACTGTGCTGGCGACAATGCGGGCGATTCAGTCGGCCCGACAGCTGATGGTTTTGAAACCTATGGCGTCACCGCTGTAGCTCTTATCTCACTCATTCTGCTTGCTGTGTTCCCTGATTTTCAGGTGCAATTGCTCGTTTGGATTTTCTCAATCAGCGTTGTCATGATTTTCGCTTCTCTGGGCTCATATTACATTAACGCGCTGATCTCTAACATGAAGTACAAGAAAGCAGAGAACTTCAATTTTGAACGTCCCCTTTCGACACTTGTCTGGCTGACTTCAATCATTTCAGTTGGTTGCACGTACCTCGTTTCATACCTGATAATTCCTGATCTTGGCGGCGGCACTCTCTGGTACAAGTTGGCAAGTATCATTTCATGCGGTACCCTCGCTGGCGCGGTAATCCCCGAAGTGGTAAAAGCTTTTACCTCGACTGAGTCAGGGCACGTGCGCGAAGTGGTGACTGCCTCTAAAGAAGGCGGCGCGTCGCTGAACGTGCTCGCCGGTCTTACAGCGGGTAACTTCTCTGCCTATTGGATGGGTATCACGATCGTCGCGCTTATGGGGCTGTCATATTACGTGTCGCTTCAGGGGCTTGGCCAGCTGATGAACCCCTATGCTGTTGTAGTCTTTGCATTCGGCCTCGTGGCTTTCGGCTTTCTCAGCATGGGCCCGGTTACAATTGCCGTCGATTCTTACGGCCCGGTAACTGACAACGCTCAATCTGTTTATGAGCTCTCATTGATAGAAAACGTGCCCAACATAAAGGCAGAAATCAAAAAAGACTACGGATTCGACCTCAATTTTGACAAAGCCAAATACTTTCTCGAAGCCAACGATGGCGCCGGTAACACGTTCAAAGCAACATCGAAGCCCGTGCTCATTGGTACGGCTGTCGTAGGCGCTACGGCCATGATCTTCTCGATTATCATGATGCTGACCAATAACTTCAACGACCAGGGCGCAATTGCAAAACTCTCGCTACTGCACGCACCGTTCTTGCTGGGTCTCATCACCGGTGGTGCGATTATTTATTGGTTCACAGGCGCTTCGATTCAAGCCGTATCCACCGGCGCGTACCGTGCTGTGGAGTTTATTAAAGCCAACATCAAGCTTGAAGGTGTCGAAAAAGCTTCGACAAAAGACAGCAAAGCGGTGGTTGAGATTTGCACAAAGTACGCACAGAAAGGTATGTTTAACATCTTTCTTGGGGTATTCTTCAGTACGCTGGGCTTTGCCTTTCTGAACGAATACTTCTTCATCGGGTACCTCATCTCGATCGCGATCTTCGGTCTTTACCAGGCAATCTTCATGGCCAACGCCGGTGGCGCTTGGGATAACGCCAAGAAACTTGTCGAAGTCGAGCTGAAGCAGAAGGGTACACCCCTGCACGATGCCTGCGTTGTGGGCGATACAGTCGGCGACCCGTTCAAAGACACTTCATCAGTGGCAATGAACCCGATCATTAAGTTCACGACTCTCTTTGGCCTGCTCGCGGTTGAACTTGCCGTTGAGCTGAAAAACCCCGATGGTTCAGCTGCTGCTATTCGCGGTATTCTCGCAGTTGCGTTTTTCGCTGCGAGCACTTTCTTTGTCTGGCGCTCATTCTACGGAATGCGCATCAAATCAGAAGCCGCAAAATAAGAGTTGTTCAGCCGGCGGTCTAATCGCCGGCAGAGAATCACTAAGGGCCCGCGCGCGCGGGCTTTTTTATTGCGCTAGTTCAGTTTTCAGCCGCCGCGCGCGCGCCTTCGTGTCATGCCGGGCGAGCAGGGTTCTGAGTCGGGCGCTGCGCTTTGCATCTTGGTGAAACGCCTTCGGGTCTTTTTCAAACTCTTTCCAGAGTTTCTCCATTTCGGCTTTTTCTTCTTCGGCTATACGTTCTTGCTTTAACTTAAACTGGGCATCGGGTATCGGTGCCGATCGGCTCGCCACATTTGCAGACTTCTTTTCTTCTGCCTTGTCGGCCATTGCGGGTGCTGCCGGTGCAACCGGCACTGCGCGCGGGCTTTCTTCTCGAGGCGCTCGTTCGCCTACAGACGCCAGTGCGCGGCCCTTCGCTATCGGTGCAGCCTCGGCGGCCGCCATCACGTCTTCAGGTATTTCGCGTTTTGCCATACCGCCAGCAGCGTCTTTCTGCTCGCGCAGGTCTGCTGCTTCTTTCGTTGGTGTAGGCTTGCTGGCTGCCAATTTCGGTGCTGTGGATTTCTTGCGTGCTACCGATGGCCGGCTCTCGTCGGCCTCTTCGCGCTCGACGTGATCCGTCTCTGGGATTACAGTGCCTGTCGGCCGATCGGGCTTGTTTTCAGCTGCTTTTTCAGTCATCGGACTCGTGGCCTGAACGACTGCGCTACGCTGCTCACGATTCATTTGAATCACGGTCGGCACGGCTACAGCGAGCAACACAGATGCCGCAATGCCATAACGCCATGAATCCACTTTTTTCCAGAAAGTCGAACCCGCTGCCTTCGATTGCGGCAGCTGCAGCAGTTTACCGTCTACGCCGTTGCGTGTAGGTTCGAATTTGTCGAGTTCTGCGCGCAGCTGCTTAAACTGTTCTTGCAGAAATTCTTCAAAGCGGGCATCGCTTGCTGTTGATTTTCGCGCCTTAGCCAAAGTAGTCTTCTCCGATACCGAGCTTTTCGAGTTTGGCCCTGAGCAGCGCCTTGGCCTGATTCATTCGCGACTTGACTGTACCCGTGTTCAGGCCCAGCGCTTCAGCAATGTCTTCGTAGCTCATGCTCTCAAAATAGCGCATCAAAATCAGTGGCTTATAGTTTTGGCCCAATTCATTCACCGCATCCATTAGATGCTGCGACATCTCAGAAAGTTCGATATTTTGTTCGGTGCTGGCCCGCGTGTCGGCAATCGTTGCGCCCTTGGCTTCGCTGATTTCGCCCGAAACCTCGCGCTTTTGCCGTCGCGTCACCTTGCGCTGCACATCATGGCAGTGATTAATGAGAATGCGCACGACCCAGGTATATTCGCTCGATTCGCTGCGAAATTGCTGCGCATTGCGCCCCGCCTTGATCAGGGCTTCTTGAACCGCATCTTCGGCGTCGCTGGTATTACGCAGCTGCGCGAGGGCAAGCCGAAACAGGCGGTCGCGGTAGGGCATGAGACGCGCCATGAAGTCTGCTGAGGCAATCGCAGCGAAAGCAATGGTGACAAGCTTAAGCAGGTACATCGGCTATTGCGTAGCGCGGGTCTTTGGCGCGCCCTGTCAAATCAAAATGCGGCCACAAAACGCGTTGACATCCGCCGTCGCTGGTTAAGCCGTTGGTATGCTGAAGCATTTGCATGGCCTTGGGTTATCTTGCCTTTTCTTAGGATTTATAACCCTGCTGGTTTCGTGCCGCAATGAAAAGCAGCTCGCCACTGCTAAGGCAAACGCCGTAGCCTATGGCCTCGCGCGCTGCGACTGTGAAAAGCAGCGCCGCAAAGAGCCCCAGGGCGACACGCGCGAGTGTACCGAGGCGATGGCCCGTGCGACGCGCTACCTGAACATCAACGTCGAATTCGGCAAATTCAACTCCGCCGCGACGGCCGAAATCGAAAAAGCAGGCAATGATGCATATGAAAAATGCCTGCAATCGGCAGCTCAAAAATAGGCTCCGAGAGGCCGATAATCTAAGGGTAGAGCCATGCCCGAAGCAGTCGTCAAATTTGTTCAGCAGAACCAACCATGGGTGGTTGCAGCAGGCATCGGTCTGCTGCTCTTTGTCGCGGCCATCGTTATACTCGTCGTGGCGCTCAAGCGGGCCCGTGGGCCCCGACCCGAACAAGCTGTGAAGGTGGCCGCAAGCGCCCCGGCAACCACCCAGACTCCGCCAGAGGTGGCTCAGCCCCGTGTCAGGCGCGCGCGGCTTTCGGTCGGTGATACCCCAAGCCCGTGGACTCAAGGCGTTTACGAACGCCATTCACCCGAGGCAAAGCTCGCGCGCATTCTGCCCGCCTTCGGTTTTGACATCGCAGGCACCATACACCGTTCGCAGAATGCTGAATTTGTCGATGCCACTGAACTTGCGGCGACTCTGCGCTATTGCAATACTGCCGTGGGGGTAGGTGTGCACGGTGCGTACGCGACGCTGCTCTTGTGGCACGTTGGTGATCCTCATTATGCGACGATGGTACTCAAAGTTGTCAGCCATGCGCAACTCGCCCATCAAGAAAAGGCTCTGATTCGCTTTCTGTTTCAAGACATCACCGGACACCCTTTCGCACCTCAAGACCTGCCGAAGCCGACGGGACGACAGAACCCGGCTTTTCAGGCATCCATAAGTCTCTATACCGAACCGCATATTTCGACACAGCGATGGTTAGAGTTGCAGCAACAATTACCCGCTGAGCTGCGACCGTACCACCAGATTGAAGTCTCACGCAAATCGCCTGCTCGGGTCATGTACCGTGAGTCGCCGACTAATCCCCTTTTCGCCGATGCGCTCTTTCACCAGAATCTTTCGACGCTGAGCCGTTACATGAGTACGAAACGCTGGCAGCGTCTCATGCAGTCGGGCAAAGCGGAGCAGTTTCGCAACTGGCTGGGCGCGCAGAAAATAGACTCGGTGTGCAAGGCTCTGCTCTTTATTGCTGACCCGGAAGTCTACGAAAAAGAAGACCTGAGCCCCGAACTCCGCCGCGAGATCGTGACGCTGCTCGACGAGCAAAACGTGCGCGAGTGGTTGTTTCAGGGGGGGCGTATGCCGCCGCTGGCCGAAAGGCGCCAGTACTTCAAATTCTTTTGCCTCTTTGGCCGCCACGGAGAGGCCGTACGCTGCTTCGCAACTCTCGGCGCGTTTCGCCGCGACCGCGCGCTGAGGCTCTACTACGCCCGCGCACTTTTTTCCGGCGAAATGCTGCACGAAGCATGGGCAGAGATGAGTTCGCTGCTCGCCGACTATCCGCGCGACGCAGCGGTCTTGAACGAGGCCGGCATCTATGCGCACCGGCTGGGCCGCTATGAAGAAGCAGCGCAGATCTTCGCAACAGCGCGTGGTATGTTTCCCGACGATGCGACGATTGCCTACAACGAAGCGGTCTTCACTGAACAGTACAGTAAATTGCAGGTAGAAGCGAAATGGTCTGCTGTACAGAAGTTGACAGCGCCCCCGGTCATCGAAGCATGAAGGTGAACAAATGTTTATTATTGTCCTTGACGGCCTGATGCGCGCCCATATTTAGCGCGCAGCCTCAGCCCTGTTCTCGTTTCATAACAGGCGTGGCCAGGGAGGATTTATGAAAGACACGGTTCTCGACGTACTCGTCATCGGCTCGGGTTTCAGCGGCATCGGTACTGCCATCAACCTCAAAAACAAAGGCATCACCAACTTCAAGATTGTCGACAAGGGCAAAGATTTCGGTGGCACCTGGCGCGATAATAAATATCCCGGCGCGGCCTGCGACGTGCCTTCGCACCTCTATTCATTCTCTTTCGAGCCTAATCCGAACTGGTCGCGCATGTTCGCAACTTCTGACGAGATCGAAGCCTACATGCTGGGCGTTGTCGCAAAGCACGGTTTGCGTGAAAAAGCCGAATTCGGCGTTACCGTCGAAGGCATGAAATTCGACGAAGCCAGCGGCGTCTGGAACGTCACCTGCAAAGGCGGCAAGACGATCGCCGCGCGCGTCGTCGTGTCAGCGATGGGGGCCCTGTCGAACCCATCGATACCGAAGATCGAAGGTTCTGATTCTTTCAAAGGCGAAATTCTGCACACCGCGCGCTGGCGAAAAGATGTAAACATTAAGGGCAAGAAAGTTGCGGTCGTCGGCGGTGGCGCAAGCGCGATTCAGCTCGTGCCGGCAATTGCCCCTGAGGTCAAAGAACTCACGGTGTTTCAGCGCACCCCTTCGTGGATTATCCCCAAACCCGATTACGACATCGCCGAATGGGAAAAGACTATCTACCGGGCACTACCCTTTGTGCAGTCGATTCGCCGCAACACAATCTATGCGATCACCGAAATGTTCGGTGCAGGCATTGTCTTCAACACACCGATGACGACGGCGCTCGAGCGCCTGGCGCGCTTCAATATCGAGCGCACGATTAAAGACCCGGCGCTGCGGGCGAAGGTGACTCCCGACTATCGTTTCGGCTGCAAGCGCATGCTCATCTCAAACGACTGGTACCCTGCGCTTGTGCGGGATAACGTCGAACTCGTTGCCGCTCCCGTGACGAAAATAAATCCTCACGGTGTTGAATCGAACGGAGAGAAGTTTGATGCGGATGTATTAATTTACGCAACCGGCTTTGAAGTGCCAAAAGCGGGCGTGCCTTTTCCCGTGACCGGCGCCCGCGGCCATAACCTCAATAACGACTGGGCGGCAGGCGCCGAGTCATACCTCGGCATCAATGTGCATGGCTTTCCGAATTTGTTTTTTTGCATGGGCCCCAACACCGGCCCCGGTCACACGTCGGTTCTGGTCTACACCGAGCCGCAGTACCGCTACATCGCGTCGGCGGTGTCGCGTATGCTGACCGAAGGCCTGCAGAGCATCGAGGTTAAGGCCGAGAAACAGGCAGAATTCACGCGCTTCATCGACGAGCGCATGAAGGTCACCAACTGGACCGCAGGTTGCAAAAGCTGGTACCTCACCGATAGCGGGCGCAACACGACGCTTTACCCTGGATTCGCGGGCGAATACGTCATCAAAGCGAGCACATTTCATCTCGATGATTTTGACGTGGTGAAAAAGTCCGATATAGAGCGCAAACAAGTGGCGTGAGATGTTCCATTTGCCCCGGGTTTTAACCCGGGGCAAATGGAATACGTCGAAAATCATCGACGCGTTGTCTCCGATATTTATTGTAGCGTTCGCTACAATAAATATCGGAGGATACATGAGAGAAGTCTACATCATCGGTGCGCATGAAACCGAACACGGAAGTTTTAAAGAAAAGAACTTTCGCCATCTGATTGCCGAAGCCGGTAACGGGGCTATCCACGACGCAGGTATCGACCGCAAAGAGATTCAGGCGCTCTACCTGGGTAACTATAACGGCAACGGTCTCAATAACCAGAATACCATGGCGGCGCTTGCCGCGACCTCGATCGGTATGCCGCACGCGGCGACGCTGCGTTTTGAAGCGGCCTGCGCATCGGGCGGAGTTGCCTTTCGCAATGCGATGATCGCTGTGGGTGCAGGCGTCTATGACACCGTGATGGTGATGGGCGTAGAGAAGATGAACGTTCCCCCCGAAGAATTGCCTTACGAAGACCAGATGAAGGCCGCGCTCTCAGGTGTGGATTATCTGTATGAAGCCGGTTCGGGCATGAACGGTTCGACCATGTTCGCGATGTTCGCACACCGCCACATGCACGAGTTCGGCACCACCCGCCTGCAGCTGGCACAAGTTGCAGAAAAGAACAAGTACCATGGTTCTCTGAATCCTTACGCTTACAAACAGCGCGAAATTCCACTCGAAAAAATTCTGAAGTCGCCGATGATTGCATCGCCCTTCAGCGCGCAAGAAGTCTCGCTGATTACCGACGGCGCGGCTGCGGTGATTATCACGACCAAAGACCGTGCGAAAGCACTCGGTAAAAAGAATGCGGTGAAAGTCATGGGCTCGGGCCATGGCGGTGCGTCGTTCAGCGTTGCGTTTCGCGCAAAGCACACCGAATCAGAAGCGACAAAGGCCGCAGCGGCCGAGGCTTATAAGATGGCGAACCTCAAACCCTCTGACATCTCGGTTGCTGAGTGCCACGATTGCTTCAGCTTTACCGAAATCATGAACGTCGAAGACCTCGGTTTTACCGAAAAAGGCAAAGGCGGATTTTTTGCGGCAGAAGGCCATTCACGGCTCGGCGGCAAATTACCCATCAACACATCAGGTGGCCTCACCGCCAAGGGACATCCGATCGGTGCGACGGGTGTCGGCCAGATCGTTGAGATGACCTGGCAGCTTCAGGATAAATCTGACAAACGCCAGGTGAAAGATGCGAAGTTTGCACTGACGCACGTTCTCGGTGGCCCCGCATCGGTTTCAACAGTTCACATTTTGGGAAGAGGTGATATATGAACACTAGTGGTGAGCTTGGTCGAACCATACCAGCCGTTAAATGCAAAGACTGCGGTACGCCGCACCCGAAAGGTATCGCCGCATGCCCTGCCTGCGGTTCGATGAACCTCGAAGACTATGAGGCAAGAGGCACGGGGGCGATCTACACGTACTCGGTGAACACGTTCGTGCCGATGGGCAAGCACAAGGCGCGTGCGCCCTACTGCATGGCCGTCGTCGAAACGGATGACAAGATGCGGATCACGGCAATCGTCGAGATGCCCGACGCGAATACCGCAAAGATCGGCGACAAGGTGCAGTTTAAGGCATACGAAGACAAACTGACGCCCATATTTGAAAGGGTCTAAGATGATTCGCGCGAAGCGCGAATCATCTTAGACCAAGACACCTTTGCAAAATCTGCACAGGCCCGGTGAGAAATCCCGGGCCTTTTTCGTGGGCTTTGTTAGTTAATAAAGTCAACCCATACACCAGCACGAATGTGGTAATTACCACGAACATCCAGCCGAAGAGGGTCGGCAGGCCTGGCAGATAGTTAGTCACCAGGCGCAGCACCTGTGGGTGTATCAGGTAGACGCTGAAAGTGAGGGGGGCTATTCTCTCCGCACCTCTCCCCAAGGGAGAGGTGCGGAGAGAATGCAACCACCAGATGACAACCAGCGCATAGAACATGACACTTGGGCGCGAGAAGTGGTTGTAATAATCTACCGGGGTGCCCTGCCACGAGTAATGGATGTATTCCAATAAGACGATTGCCTGCGCGGCAATGAGGGCGATGTTGATGGCGACGCGATGCACCGGGCGGGGTGGTTCTATCGCATGCAACACACCCAGCATGAAGTAGGGCAGCCAGTAGACCACGAACGAAGCATGCCAACCCGGATGCGCCGCTCCCAGTTTGCCGAGCAGAATTTCAGAGCTGCCTTTGTAGAGAAGACCCGAGACCAGAATCAGAGCGAGCCACGTTGCGAAGGTGAAAGCAGTCGTTTTCTGGCGCGCAAACCCTGAAAGCAGCGGAAAAAGCAAATAACACTGTGCGAGAATCACGAGAAAGTAGAGGTGGTAATCAGCGCCACCGGTGCGCAGTTTGGTCGCTATGGAAATCCATAGCTCGTTTGCCGGGCCATTGTAGCTATGGAATTCCAGTACCAGGGCCAGACCTGAGAAAAACAGGTAGGGTACAAGAATTGTGGGTAATCGCCGGCTGAGAAATGTGAGCCAGGTTCTGAAGATACCTGAATCCTCATTTTGCTTTTGCGAGATGGTTAAACCGTAGCCTGAAAAGTATATGAAAAGCGGTACGCTGAAGCGCGCCCACTGGTTCACGACAACGCTGAGAAAATCGAGTGAATTGAAATCGTGCGCCGAAGCGAAACGCGTTTCAGATTGGCTCGTCGCGTGAATGCCGACGACGGCGATTGCGGCAATGATTTTGTAAAGATCGGTCAGCGAACGGGGCATGCACAGACTTTCGAATTGGCGATGGCAACGTAAACTATTTCGCTTGTCCGCGCAGCTTCGCTCGCAGGCGATACAACATGCATGTTTTTATTACCGGCGCCGCAACGGGTATTGGCGAAGCGACAATTGACGCGGTTTTCGAAAAAGTGCCTTCTGCCGGCTTCACAATTGCTGACAAGAACCAACAGGCACTGCAGGCCGTTTGCGAAAAGCTGACGCGGCGCGGGGTGCATAACCACGGCATCGCCTGCGATCTCACCGAACTCGACGCAATTCCGGACATTGTGAAAAGGGCGCGGGAGCAGATGGGCGAGATTGAGCTGCTCATCAACAATGCCGGTGTGATGCTCGTCGAAGACTTCGCGACCATGAGCTGGCAAAAGGCGATGCTGACGATTAACCTCAATCTGCTCGCACCCGCGCGCCTCATGAAAGAGGTGCTGCCGTCGATGCTCGAACGCGACAAAGGGGGAGTTATCAATATCGCCAGTATGGCAGGCAAAACGCTGATGCACGGCTGTTCATGGTATGGCGCTTCAAAAGCGGGCATCGGACAAATTTCTGAAATCACGGGTATGGAAGTTGAAGGTTCGAATGTGCATATTCTGACTGTTTATCCGGGGCCAATTGACACGAATCTCGCAGCAGGGGCGCGGGCGAATCTCGAAGAAAATTTCGCTGCGCGCGTCATGCCGGTGGGTGACCGTGAGACTCTCGCCAGAAAAATGGTGAAGGCATTCTTTGATAAACAAGATGTGCTTGCGTACCCCGAAATATACGACACGGCGCGTCACTTTCACACTCTTTCGGCCTGGTTTGCGCGCAGGTTCTCGCCGCGTACGCGCTGACATAACATCTCTGGCCATTGGCCAGAGATGTTATGTCTCTTGTGACAGTGCTTTTTACTCATGTAACTCATTGCTCCCCACCGAGAATATAGGGTGGACCTGAGCATACGCGTATACGAAAAAGACGGAGAGTTTGTGGCTTCATGCCCTGAGCTCGATGTGTATACCTATGGCCAGAATGCCGAGCAGGCACGCGCGCGCCTCAAGCATGTCATTGCTTTTTATGCAGACACGGCGCAAGACCTCGGTTACAAAATCGACGCGACCGAACTGCTCTCGAGTTTTCAGAAGCCTGCACAGGCGCGCACAGAATCTTTTCTGAATTAAACGAACGCCTTGGGTTCAGGCAAAGCCCGAAATCAAGCGGTTTGTTCTCTTCTCAGTGCGCTGAGAAGCATACCGCACATTACCAGATAGACAACCAGCGAGGTGCCACCGTTTGACACAAGTGGCAGGTTGATGCCTTTTGTCGGCAAGAGCCCCATTGTGACGCCGCTGTTGATAGTAACCTGAATAATCAGGCTCAGCAAAATACCTGTGGCCACGAGCCGCATGAACGTGTCGCGCAGCCGAGAGGCCAGCACAATACCGTATACGCCGATGACAAAGTAGGTCGCGAGTAGAAATATGACGCCGAGCGCGCCCAGGTCTTCGGCGACGATTGCCAGAATGAAGTCGGTATGGCGCTCTTGCAGATGGTGGCGCACCAGTTCTTCGCCGAGGCCTCGCCCGGTGAGCCCGCCGGCGAGAAACGCCTTCATCGAGGCGACGAGCTGAAAGCCCGCGTCGTAGCGTGCTTCCCATGGGTCGAGAAACGCCTTGATGCGGCTGAGTCGAAAAGGGGTCTTCAGAATAACGTACGCGACTGTCGCGACCGCGGCCCCGAGTGCGGCGAACTGCATCGTCAGCGGGTACCGCGTGAAGAATAGCAGGCTTAATGCCACCAGCACGAGGTGAATCGCTGTGCCGAGATCTTGTTCGATCGCGATGAGAAATGCCGGCAACACAATTAACCCGAGAGTCGTGAAGCTGAGGCGAAGGTCTACCTCAGTTGCCTGCGAGTAGACGCGAGCCAAAACAAGAATGAGTGCAATTTTCGCAAAGTCTGACGGCTGAATAGAAAGGCCTGCAATGACAATCCACCGGTTAGCGCCGCCCGCCCGTCGGCCGATGCCGGGCACAAAAACCAACACGAGCAGCACGAGGGTCACGGCATAGATCGGCCAAACCCAATGGCGAAAATTTTCGAGGTCGATCTGCGTCATCGCAACCATGCCGAGAAAACCGATGAACGCTGCGAAAGCCTGCTTCTTCAAAAAGAAATAAGGGTCGCTGAACTGCTCGCGCGCCATGAATGATGACGAAGCAAGCAGAATATTGAGGCCGAACACCACGAGCGCAATGATCAGACCGAAAAGAAAAAGATCAGTAGGGTTCACCTGCGTACTTTGCCGCGCGGCGTTGAACCCGGCCCGTTCGTGTCTCAAGTCGCCGCCGCCGCGACGGCAGTTTCTCCGGCGCGCATTTTTGCCTCGCGTTCTGCGAGCAGCAGTGCACCGATCACGTCGCCGAGTTTACCTTCCATAATCTGGTCGAGATTATGCGCGGTGAAGTTGATGCGGTGATCGGTGACCCTGTTCTGCGGGTAGTTATACGTTCTGATCTTTTCGCTGCGATCACCCGAGCCGACCTGTGCCTTTTTCTCGGTTGCGTATTTTTCCTGGCTTTCGCTGCGCTGCTTCTCGACCAGTTTCGACATCAGCGCCTTCATTGCTTTTGCGCGGTTCTTGATCTGTGATTTCTCTTCTTGGCAGCCGACGACGATGCCGGTGGGTAAGTGCGTGATGCGCACCGCCGATTCTGTTTTGTTCACGTGCTGGCCGCCCGAGCCCGAAGAACGAAACACGTCGATACGCAGATCGCCCGGGTCGATCTTGATCTCATCTTCGTCGGCTTCGGGTATGACAGCCACGGTCACCGCAGAGGTGTGAATACGCCCGTTGGCTTCGGTGGCCGGTATACGCTGCACCCGGTGCGTGCCGGCTTCCAGGTGCAAAAGGTCGTATGCCCGCTCGCCGAGCACCAGCAAAATGGCCTCTTTGACTCCGCCGACGCCGGTTTCGGTGAATTCTTGCACTTCATAGCGAATGCCTTCGCTGTCGAAATAGCGCGTGTACATGCGAAACAGGTCGCGCACAAATAAACCGGCTTCGTCGCCGCCGGTGCCGGCGCGTATCTCGAGGTAGACGTTCTTGCCCGCATCGGCGTCTTTGGGTATAAGTTCAAGCTGCAGTTCTTCTGACAGGTTATTGAACTGTTCTTTCAGCGCTTTCAGCTCGCGCCCGAGCTCGGCTTTCATCTCTGCGTCTTTTTCACTCTGCCAGCCGCTGTCGCATTCGGCGATCTGTGTTTTCAACGCCAACCAGGTCTCAGAAAGTTCGGCTGTCTTTGCCAAACGCGCCCGCTCGCGTGACAGTTCGGTGAGGCGTTTGTTGTCGGCTGTAACCTGCGGGTCAGAGAGACGCTCCTCAACTGCTTTGAAGGTCGCCACAATCGAGCGCAGGTTGTTTTCATTTAGTTCTGCCATAGGTATTTCTTTGTTTGTGTTGAGGCTTCGCCTCAACACAAACATTTATTTCTTTGCTCCCACCCGGAGTCGAACTGGGGTCTTCGCCTTAGGAGGGCGCTGCTCTATCCATCTGAGCTATAGGAGCAGGAATCGAAGCTCAAACTCATTAACGAGAGGTGCGGGCAATCATATATTGAATCGCCAGCTCGAGCGCACGACCCCGATGGCTCACCATGAGTTTAGTGTCTTCGGGCACTTCACCCCAGGTGCGCGTCTCACCTTCGGGAACAAAAATGGGGTCATAACCAAAACCCAATTCGCCCCGCCGCGACGCGGCAACAAGACCCCTGTGCCTGCCAAAAAAATAAATAGGATTGCTTTCGTCTTGCATTACGACCGCACAGGCGACAAACTGCGCCGCCCGTTTTGCGCCAGGTATCGCCGCAAGCGATGTCAGAATTTTCTCACACCGCTCTTTATCTGTCAGCGCGTAGCGCGCCGAATAGACGCCGGGTGCATTGCCCAGCGCAGCAACCTCGAATCCCGAATCTTCGGCCAGTACCCATGGACGGGTTAGGGCCGACGCCGCCACGGATGGCGCCTTCGCGGCGGCCAAGACCCACGGACGGGTTAGGGCCGACGCCGCCACGCCTGCCC
This sequence comes from Turneriella parva DSM 21527, assembly GCF_000266885.1. NCBI lineage: Bacteria > Pseudomonadati > Spirochaetota > Leptospiria > Leptospirales > Leptospiraceae > Turneriella > Turneriella parva. The sequence continues at coordinate 1,993,488 of NC_018020.1, forward strand.
TGAGCGCCGTCGAAGGGGATGGCGCCTTCGCGGCGGCCAAGACCCACGGACGGGTCAGGGCCGACCCTGCATTACCCTGTACCAATCGCGCGAGGGCTTTGGCCTTAATGAGAGCATTTTCGGTATAGGTGCTGCCCGTCTCATCGGCTTTGTAGCTGCTGCGAATTTCTGCAGGCAAATCGGCGACGCACTTGAGTTGCACCCCCGGCATTCTGATGTCGAAAATCCGCTTCATCTCGTGAACCTTGCCGGGGTTTTCGGTTGCAAGGTAGACGATCATTGTTGGCCACCTTCGGGGTTGTGAACCTGCAGGCTGTAGATACGCGTGTCGCGCAGGCGCTTGTCGATTTTGCGCGCACCAGGAAACAGTTCTTCGAGGTAATGCCAGAATGCGGGCGAGTGGTTACGGTGCCTGGTGTGCGCCAGCTCATGGCAGATAACGTAGTCGCGCACGTCTTGCGGTGCGAAGAGCAGCCTGCCGTTGAGCATAATGCGGTCGTCGTGCGTGCAATAACCCAGACGCGATTTCTGCACCCGGACAAAAACATCTTTGACCTTGATCTGGTGCTGGTTTGCCAGTTCGTGCGCGCGCGCGATGAGATCAGCTGAACCGAATCGCATGAGTTGCGCGAGCAGATACTTTTCGAGCTGGGTGTGCAGCTTTATGCTGTTGGCGGCTTCGAAAAACTGCGGTGCCAGCCAGAAAGTCGCTGCCTGCGCTGTCTTTTCGCGGTTCACGCGGTATTGGGGGTACACAAGGTGCATGTCTTGCTCGATGCGCAGTACAAAATGTTCGTATTGCGCCTGAGAACCCGGGGTAATCGCCTGCACCCTGTGCAGAGCTCGCTCGCGCGCCCTTGCTTTCTGCATCCAGTCGCGGCGCGATTCGATAAACTGCCGGATAAAACTTTCGGGACAGTCGGCCGGTACCGAAAGCACGAACGCCCCCTGCGGGGTGAACTTCAGTGAAGCAGTGGTGCGGCGACGCGCCGAGCGGACGACTTCGACGTGAAAGGCATCGCCCGACAGCGCTGTGCCGCCGCTGTGCAGTGGGTTCGTGGTCTTGTCGGTATCAGTCGTCATGCGCGAGTACAAAGATGCGTGAAAGCAGGTCGTGGTCTTGCAGTTTCTTATTCAAAACCTGCAGTATAAAGCGGCGGTTATAGCGTTTCGAAAAATGGGTGAGTACAATCTTTTCGTTTTTGAAGAGATGCGCGTGCGCGATAATCTCATCGAGATGTATGTGGCCCCATTCGCGTGCGCGCGCCACCGGGCGCTTGTCGTCAATATACGTGCACTCAATGAAAAGCACGGTCGCCTCGCGCGCAGCCTGATTGTCTTGCAGAAACTCGATGGTCGTGTCGCCTGAAAAAGCGAAGATCGGAATATCACGGTCTTCAAAAATTGCTTCACCGCGGTCTTTCATGCGCTTGATCTCACGTCCGTTTACTGTGAGGTATTCGTCTTTGAGTTTTCTCGTTTTGCGCACCAGCGCGTAACCGCGGCAGGGCACCCGGTGGCTTGAGGCGAGAGCGCGTACATAAAGATCTTTGCGCACCGGTATCTCATCACCTGGTGAGAGACCCTTGAGCGCCACGGGATATTCAAACCCTTCGATTTTTTGCCAGAGGTGTAGAATTTCACGGAGCGGCGCAACGATCTCGGCGGGGCAATAAATCTCTGGCGGCGGCAGGTGCCTGAGGCTGCGCTGGCTGATGTAATAAGGCAGACCCGCAGAATGATCGAGGTGACCGTGCGTGAGAAAGACCCGCGGCATGTCGATTAGCCCGTCGGGGCATCTGCCTGTGTCAAAGGCGAGCTGAAACGCGGGCAAAATATAACAGGTTTCAATGCCACCGCGACCGATCGCGTTGACGGCAATATCTTTGTGGCGAAAATCGATCACCGCGGTTATAGAGGGGCGAGAAACGGCAGGCCGATCTGCAGATTCTTTTTGTGAATGTGGATCGCCATTTTACATTCGAGTTGCTCGGGCTTTGAAAAGGCTTCGTGCACAATTTCGTAGCGGTAACCACGCTTTGCCATGGCCTGGTCGAGGTTTTTCAGAATCGCCGCCGATTCTGCGACATAAAACTCGCGCGGCGGGTAATAACGCGGGTCGAGCGTTGTCTTTTGAATGCCTTCGCGGGGTATCGTGGCGCCGTGCAGCAGCCGCATCTGCACTGCGTCACCGATCAGCCAGCGGTAGAGACCCATGATGCGCGCATTCGTGCAGGCATTGTCGAAAAGTACGCGCTTGATCTCCATAGGCGCGCGAATTTTTTCATCGATTAGCGAGAGGTTTATCTCTTGCGGGTTGAGTTGATTCGCCTCAGCCGCCAGAATATCTGCCAGTGGGTACCCATTGTGCGGTTTGCGCGCCTTGATGAGGGTCTGCTGTTCACCGCTGTACTTCAAGAACTCTTCATTGTCAAAATTCTCGTCGATCACCGGGGGAAAAAAGTGCGCCTTGGGGTCGAGAGGCTTCGAGAAGTCGAGCGCGAGGCCAAATGAGACAATCTGGTACGTCACCGGATCAAGAAAGCCCTCTTGCACCCGATCAAGCGGACCGATGTACGTGATTTGCGGTGGCTTCGGGCTACAGGCCGAAAGCAGCAAAACAGCGCAACAAATGAGCGGTGCGATGAAAGAAGCTTTGAGGCCCATCGTTTTGGCAGGCTGGCTCATGTGACATAACTCTGGCAAGCCCTGCCTCAGCGTGGCAAGCCGAAATTAAAACCTGAATCCGGCGAAAAGACGCGATCGCGGGTTTTCGCCGCGGCCTTACTCAAAGAGGCTTTTTGCTTGACCCAAAAAGTTTTGTGTTGGGTCTGCACCGTACACTCGGCCCGTAACGTGTTATTGCCTCTGGCAGTTTCTGCAGGCCGCGCCTATACCGATTCGAAAGGGGACCTTTATGGAATATGTCAAGCTCAACGTCAAAACTTATGTAGAAGCGATTCAACAGTCGTTTAAGAAGAATGCACAGCGCATCGCCGTACGCTTTCGTGAAGGCAGCGAAGAATTCAAAACGCTGACCTATGCGCAGCTCGAGAAAGAGGTAAACCTCGTCGCCGCGGGCCTCGCCGCGATCGGCGTAAAGCCCAAAGACCACATCGGCCTCATCGCTGACGTCAGCCATTATTGGATTACCGCCAACCTCGCGATTCAGCTCAACGGTGCCGCAGACGTGCCCCGCGGTACAGACTCGACGGGCCCTGAAATTGCATACATTCTCGACCACTCGGGCAGCAACGTCGTTTTCGTGCATAACGCCGACCAGGTGAAGAAGATTGAAACGGCTCTGAAGAAGTTTAAACTCAAGGTCAAAAAATATATCGTGCTCAACGACCAGAAAACGGCAAAGGGTTCGAATGTCATGACACTCAGCGAGCTCAAGGCCGAAGGCGAAAAGCTCGTGAAGAAAGGTGGCAAGGCCCTCGCAGATTTTGAATCACGCGCTGGCAAGGTAGCTCCTTCTGATCTTTCATGTCTCGTCTACACTTCGGGTACCACCGGTGAACCCAAGGGTGTGATGCTCAGCCACGGCAACTTTGCTTCGCAGATGCGCACGATACCTGAAGTTCTGAAAATTGGCCCGACCGACAGCGGTTTGACGCTGCTGCCACCGTGGCACGTGTTTGGTCGCATCACCGAAATGATGTTCATCGCAATCGGTGCATCGATTACGTACACCGACATCAAACACATCGGCGACGACATGCGCTCGATTAAGCCGACATACGTGCCCGCGGTACCCCGCATTTGGGAAGGCATTTACAACAAAATTATCGGCAATGTGAAGAAGGCCGGCAAAGAACCGATCTTCAACAAGTTCAAGGCAGCCGCGCTCAAATATAACCACTTCGTGTCGATGCTCACCGGCAAAGAAAAACTGCCGATCGGGCGCAACATTGTGTCGGCGATCGGCGCGCGTATCGTTGGCCTCTTCGGCGCAATCGTCTGGTTTATACCCAAAAAGCTCGGCGATATTCTGGTTTTCAAAAAAGTGCTCGCGGCAACCGGCGGTAATCTGAAGGCTTCTCTCTCGGGCGGTGGAGCTCTGCCGTCTTACATCGACGATTTCTTTCGCGCCATCGGCGTCCGTATTCTTGAAGGTTATGGTCTCACAGAAACATCACCGGTGCTTTCTGTTCGCCGCATGGAGCGCTTGATTCCTGGAACAGTTGGCCCGCTGATTGCCCATACCGAATATAAACTCATCGACCTCGAAGGCCGCGATGTCACACGCATTCCCGGTGCGAAAGGCACACTGCACGTGCGCGGGCCGCAGGTGATGCAGGGTTATTATAAGAACCCGAAAAAGACTGCAGACGTTCTGACACCAGACGGCTGGTTCAATACCGGCGACCTTGTTGTCTTCAACCATTCGGGTGAAATCAGTATTGTCGGCCGCTCAAAAGATACGCTCGTTCTCGTGGGCGGTGAAAACGTCGAGCCGACGCCGATCGAAGAAAAAATGAAAGAGAGCGAGTTTATCGATCACGTGATGCTCGTTTCACGTGCCTTCGGCGAAGACCAAAAAGTATTGGGTGCACTCATTGTGCCCAATGCAGACAACCTCGCAGACTGGGCGAAGAAAAACGGCGTTTCGGGTGATTTTGCGGCTCTCATTAAAGATCCTAAAGTTCACGCGATGTATCGTCACGAGATCAACAAATACATCAACTCAGAAAACGGCTTCAAGAACTTTGAAAAGGTTGGAGTGTTCACGCTGCTGAAAAAACCATTCGAGCAGGGCGACGAACTCAACAACACGCTCAAAGTGCGCCGCCACATCGTCAGTGAGAAATACGAGAAGCTCATCGACGACATGTACGCCGACGCGAAATAACACAGGTCATGCTGACCTCGATCATCATTGACCGGGTCGGCAATACCAATGTCTTCAACATTGTTCAAGACGGGGGCGTCGGTAACCCGGCGCTAAAGGCAAACGAGCGGCTGCAGTCGATCATCGATGATGACCTCATCGGCGAATACCTCGAAGAACTCGGCCGCATTGCCAATATTTCACGCTCGCTTTCTTCGCTGCCGCGGGGCAGTGAAGAGAGCCAGGCATTAATCTTTCAGCACCTAAACCTGAGCCACAAGCTGCGCGAAATCGGCGAGGCGCTCTTTAAGCAGTTCTTTCCGCTACCGCTGCAAGAGTTTATTCGCGACTCTCAGCAGAGTTATCTTTATTTTCACGTCGACGCAGCGCTCGCTTCACTGCCGCTCGAAATTCTGCACGACGGTTCAGCCTTCTTGTGGGAAAAATTCTTTGTCGGCAAAGCCATCAAAGGGCAGGATATTTCGCTCAGCGACTTTCACCCGCGTGAAATTATCAATATGCTGATTATTGCCGACCCGCGCGAAGACCTTGATTGGGCCCGGCGCGAAGGCGAAATGCTGTTCGAGCACCTGGGCGCATTTGTCAGCCCAAAAAAGATTAATCTGACACTCATAGGCGGCAAGACCGTCACGAAGCTGAATATTCTGAACGCCATACTCGACAAAGACATAATCCATTTTGCCGGGCATTTGCATTACAGCGGCAACCCCGACGAAAATGGCTGGCTATTGGCCGATGGCAAGATACTCTATGCGCGCGAATTCAAGATGAGCGGCGCTCAGCCCAAGCTGATCTTCTGCAATTCATGCCTCAGCGCGCGCTCGGGCCAACAGGAGAATGACGCCTCGTGGTATGCGCATTTCGCTGCGGCCTTTATTCGCGCCGGGCGAACCAGCTACGTCGGTACCAACTGGGAACTTCCCGACCGGCAGCCCACGCTTGAATTTACGACGCAGTTTTATGACAATATTTTTCAGGGCAAGAGTCTCGGCGAATCGTTACAGCAGAGCCGCTCGTTTGCGCGTGAACACTTTTCTCTTAATGATCTGACATGGGCTTCTTACCTGCTCATGGGTAACCCGATGCAGACGGTATTCAGGGCTGATTCGCTGCTGCCCGACGTCACGCGTAACATGCTCGACGCCGAAGATGTTATCATGCATTATCCTTTCCCGATTGCTGAGGCCTTTGAAAAGTTCTACCGCATTTTCAGCGCCGAAGAGCAGGCGGGGCAAGCGGGCAGCGAAGCGCGGCTCAAATCACTCTTCTACCTCTTCACGCAGTGCCTGTTCTTTTTGTCGGGTTTGGTGCTGGCGAACTATCGCCTCTTTAACTTTCCCAAGCCGATTGCATTTCCTTTTCCGAATGCTGAGAAGACGCTCGCTGCCATGTTTTCTGCCCTAGGTGCCGTGCGCGCAATTAAGGCGCAGACCCTGGCGGTGAACTTGCTCGAGACGCTCTATATTCACAAAGACAATCTCGAAAAGGTGGCGACTCTGCAGAAGCGCTATCGCTCGGGCGCGTTGCGCGAGGCAGAATTTGAAACCTATGCTATCACGGTACAATATCTGCTCGAATCATTACTGATAGATCTGGATTTTCTGCGCCACTATGGGTTCTATATGATTGTCGAGCCAGGCCATCGCCAGCTGAGTTTTCAAGGTGTAGAGCGGCACCATGCACATCGCGACATTATTCTGCCCACACAGGCGAACGCGATGACGTACACCGAATTGCTCGAAAAAACCTCGTATCTTGTCGGCCGCTGTGTCTTCTATTCGCCGGTGAAAAAAACTTTTCTCGACCTTTCGCCTTTTATGCGCATCAGCGCCGAAGAAGATGGTTCGTACAGTTTTGGCTTTACCAAGGCAGGGGCGGCGGCCGAAACCGCGGCCTCAGGCGCGGCATCTGCAGCGATAGCAAAAAAAGCGCGCAGTCGCCAGACAACCTGACTCTTCAAGGCAGCGACTCGAGCGCCCTGCGCAATCTATTGCCTGCCTCACGAAAGTTTGCCTTCCATTCTGCGCGGGCATCGGGGCCGATGACGTTCGTTACACAGAGCACGGCAGTGAAGTCGATACCGTTATCGCGGCAGAATAGCGCGAGCGAGGCGGCCTCCATATTTTCGACAATCGGGCGCGGGTAAGACGTGGGGATATACCCCAAATCTCGGGCAAACTTTTCTGCGCTGAGACTGAGGCCGTGATTCTGCAAGACGGTCGCTGCCGGTAAATTCATTGGCGGCAGTGCACGCCGGGTTTCGCCGCAGTGCGCCATAAATTCGGGCAGCTCTTCATGCGCTATCGAAGGGTATGCAAAGTGCTGGCAGGCAAAAACCTTAAGCACCTCGTTTCGATCTAACGAGCCACAACTGCCCGCGAGCACGACGCGCGCCGGTTTGTTCTGGGCAACCAGCGCAGAAAATTGCGCCAGAGATTTGAACTGGCCGACGCCCAGCGCGTGTGTTTGAAATCCTGCTTTTGAAAAACTGGCAAAACCGGGAATTTCTTTCTCGTGCGCAACACAGAGCCAAAGCATTAGGTTTTATCTTTGAGATAGTTGTCGATGATCAGGTGCACGAAGTAGATGACTGGGGTGACGGCGACGGCGATCAGCAGTTTGTAAAAATAGTTTGAGGTGGCGACCGCGATAAATTCGCTGTAGGTCCACTTGCCGGGCAAAACGAAGGCGATGTAGAGTACAATAAACGTATCAACGAGCTGGCTGACAACCGTGCTGCCGGTTGCGCGCAGCCAAAGGTGCCGGTGGCCTGTGCGCAGTTTTAACTGGTGAAAAACGAAAAAATCGAGAAACTGCCCGACCGCAAATGCCACGAGTGAACCGATGATAATGCTCTGGCCGGTGCCGAAGACGACGTTAAAGTTTTCGTCGCTGATCGCCGAAAACGACGCTGCATGCGTATTGCCCATAAAATAAAGCGCAACGAATACATACGAAATGAGCACGATCGTCAGCAATGTGACGCGGCGCACACCGGCCATGCCGTAATATTCATTTATCACGTCGGTCATGATGAAGACGACCGGCCATACGAGTACGCCGACCGATAGGTTCGCGACCGTGCTCTGCCAGAAGAGCATCGCCGGAATCTGGAACGTGAAGATTTTGCCGCCGACCATCTCGGCGAGAATCGCATTCGTGACAAAGAAGCCCGCGAGCGTAATGTAGAGCTTCTCTTTGCGACTCATATTTACTCGCTTTATGAATTTGACACACCCGTCAAAGAAAAAATCGTGAACAATGGTCGACAAAAAACAGCAGCGTAAAATTCTGATCGGCAAGCTCATTCACCTGAGCATCATTATGGCTGTTGCAACCGTTCTGGGTGTTTTTGCCCTGAAAATCATACTTTCTCACTATAAGCTCGAGCATAAACCGATGGAGCTTGGCGGCGAAGCGAAGGGCTTTAGAACCCATTCGCGCTCGGGTACGTACATGAAGCTCGCCAACCTGCATTTTCGCCTGACCGACGAGATCAATATGCAGGTGAAAGAATTGATCGGCGAAGCGATACCCAAAGCAAAGGGCGGGGTCGTCAATTTCGACGATGTGAATTCATTTCGCATCGACATTCTCTCAGGTGAAGCCTTCGTGCGCACGGGCGTCATGGAATTCATCTTCAACAACAATGTCTTCAACTACGATGGTTCGCCCCTCAAAAACATGAAGATGGAGTTTTTCGACGACGACGAGGGCGGTAAAATGGTGAAAAAGTTACGCCTCACCGGTGACATGAAACTCGTCGTCTGGCTGGGTTTTGAGATGATCGGCAAGATGTATCTTGACCGGGAAAAGACGCTCATGGTGATCGAGGCAGAGCGCATTCGCTCGCTCGGCAACCCGTACACGAAGACGCTGCTCGATGCCGTCGGCCTCAACATGGAAAAGCTGCTGCCCGTACCCTCTGGCCGAGGTATCACCATGTCGGGTAACAAGATTATCGTTGAGCCGTTCAAGATATTTCCCCCGCCGCAGATCGGCGGATTCATCAGCGACATGAGGGTGCAGAACGACGGCCTGCAGCTCTTCTTTTCGAGCAAGACCAAGGTGAATTTTCCGCCATTGCCGGTCAAAGACGTTAAAAACTATCTTTATCTCTACCAGGGTGACGTAAAATTCGGTAAACTCATGATGATCGACGCGCGTCTGCAGATGGTCGATGCGACGCAAAAAAGCGATTTTGACTTTTATCTGAAAAAGTACCAGTTGCCTTTGGCGCTCGGTTCTTCGAAAATCATGCGCGATGGGTCGGTTGTGGCAACGATACCCGACTACCGCGACGCAATCAAGTAGTGTCACGAAAGGTATTGGTCGCATCGCTTGCGGCGGCGCTCATCGCAGCGAGCTGTCGCAAGAAAATCGAAATTTTGCCAGAAGAGGCGAAGCAAGTGACGCGCACTGACAGCACCGAGAAAGTCGACGACATGCAAGTCAAGAAGCGTGAATACCAGTTCTACCTTCACGGCAGACAATTCGTCTGCGAAGGGCGTACTTTTGAAAGTGAAGAGCACGCCTCACGCGCAGCCAAAACCAGCATTGCCGAAAGACCAGCAGAGCGGCTCGCGACCGAAACGGCAATTTATGCGGCGAGCGGTCGGTCAGTGTGGCTGAAGACCCGGCGTGAACTCGTGTGGTGTATGCTCGCGAGCGGCAAGGCAGACGAAATTGAGGCCGCGCTGGGCCCACTGCGCCAACTATTTAAACAGAAATTTCAGCAGGACGCAGGTTAAGGAGATATCGATGCGCGTATTTATTGTCGGGGCGGGAGCAGTTTCAGGCGGAGCGGCTATCGCAGCAGCCAAAGCAGCGGGGGCTGAGATTATCACCACGACGAGTCGCAGCGAAGACATCAGCGGCGCCGATCATACAATTCACGGCATAGACCTTGAGAATGCCGGCGCCGTCGACAAAATGCTCGCCGATGAAAAGCTGCGCGCGAAACCTGTCGATTACGTCATCTATATTCCCGCACGCGGTTCAGTCGGTATGGATGTCACCGAGTCGACAGCCGAGATGATCATGCCGAGCCTGGAATATTCTGTGATTCCTTACCTGAAACTCAGCAAAGCGCTGAAGCCCAAGAAGACGATTGCGCTTTCGGGCTTTATGGCGCTGCCGACCCTCACGCGCATCTACGGCGCCATGACCTTTACGAAAATCGCGATGGAAGAGCTGGCTATCCGCAACCCCGACAAGCTGCAGATTATTCGCATCGGTATGTTTCTCAGCAATTCTGTGCGCGGCATCGCGATTCTCGCGCAGCGCCGGTTCAACAAAGAGCCCGGCTTTCAGCCTGAGTGGCGCGCCGAATGGAAGGCCTCGGGAAAGAAATTTCCGCAATTTTTCTATGACATGAATTACCAGAACGAAGAGAATATATACAAGGCGCACAGCAACGGCGTGCCCTTCAGGCCGACCCTGCCCGAAGACATCAGCAAAGGTTTTGGCATGGTGTTCGCCGGCGAACAGGCGCCGATCATCAACGTTCTCGGCCCCTGGCTCTGGACAGAAAACAAGATGCCTGAGCTGCCGCGAGAAATCACTTCGCGCGCCCACCTGATACCTGAATCGATCTACAAAATGCTATAACCGCTTGACAGGTGCGTCAGGTGCCTAATGGGGATTTATGAAGTACCTGATCGCCGTCACCCTGCTGGCAGCCATAACGCATTGTCACGATGCGGCGTTGCCCACTGACGGCATCATCGGCCGCGTGAACGGAAGCGCGCTCATTGAGCACATCGAAGCCGACGGTTCGAAAAAAACGCGCGCAGCCCGCACCGGTGAAAAAATCTATGCGGGCGATACCATCGTGACGGCTGACCAGAGCACGGTGATCTTTCACGTGACCGGCGCCAAAATAGAAGTGCAGCAGAACACCCGGTTCGTTTATGAAAGAACGGGCGACGATAAACAGGTCTATCTGCAATCAGGCAATGCCTGGACGATGGTCGAGCCGCTTACAGGCAACCGCAAATTTTCACTTAGAACTCCGAATTCTGTCGCCGCGGTGCGCGGTACCAAATTTTTCACTTTCACCGATGGTCGTAACACCGGCACCTGCCACTGCGAAGGCAAAATTGCTTTTAAGAATACAACCTCTGGCAAAGAAGAGGTGAATGACCGGGATTACATTATGTACTATCGCGAAGGTAAAGCGGTAAAGGTCTTGATTGAAGATTTGAAGAAGTTGGGTCTGCCACTGGGGCATAACCACTCATCGCTCAGCGACAGCGAGCTCGGCAAAAAAGTCAATCTCACCCCTGCGCAGATGCAGAAGATGCAGGCTTTCGTCGACCAGAAATTCGCCGCGCTCAGGTAATGAACGCAGACGTCACACGTGCGAAGATTGAATCGGCGTTAGCGCCATTGCATGAGCGATATGCGTTTGCGCGGGCCCTTTTTATAGAAACCTCGGGGCTGAGCGTCAGCAGCAATCTGAACCAGACCTTTGTTGAACCACTGTCTGCCCAGCGCGGTATCGTCGTGAGTATTTTGCACAACGGCCTCATCTATGAAGCCTCATCGGTTGTGCACAGTGTTTCAGACATTAGCAAAACGATCGAAGGGTTAGAGCGAACAGTCAGGGCAAGTAAGCTCAAGGGCACGTTGGCGTTGCATGCCGAAGCGCCGGCTACCCTGAGCGCGGGTGGGCCATCGCCCGATGAACTGAGCGAGGCAGACAAAGCCAAATTCGCTGCGCGCATCGCACGCGAAATCAAGGCGCGTAAACCTCTCGTCGCAATGGCATCGGCGCGATACAAACAGACGAACACCCGCGAAATTTACGTGAGCCGTGAAAAATCACTCGAGCAATACCTGCCGCGCTTTGAGGCAATCTACTCCGCTGTACTGAAAGACGATACCACGAACTCAACCGCTCAGATTTATGATGGGTTCAGCCGTCGGGGTTCGTGGAACCTCATGGGTGAAAATCTCGAACTGATCGACGGCATGCTGCACGATGGTGAAAAAATTCTCGGCGCACCCCGCCTCGAACCGGGCCAATACGAGTGTATCTTCTCGCCGTCGCTTTCGGGCATGCTCGCGCACGAGGCGTTCGGGCATGGCACCGAAGCCGATACCATGCAAAAAGGCAGGGCGCGCGGCACAGAATATCTCGGCAAGGCAGTTGCAGCACCGGGTGTGCGTCTCTATGATTCTCCGCTGCTCGAAACGGCTGCAGCCAGCTATTATTTCGATCACGAGGGCATGCCTGCTTCTGAAACGCGCATCGTCGAAGGGGGAGTTCTCAATCAGCCGATGACCGACCACGCAAGCGCATCGCGGCTCGGCTACCCAAGGTCACCCAATGGCCGCCGCGAAAGCTTCGATCATAAGATTTATTCTCGCATGACGAACACCTACTTTATGCCCGGCGAAGATTCGCTCGATGCGATGATCGCTTCGGTTGCCGACGGCTATTTCGTCGATCGTGCCACGAACGGTATGGAAGACCCGAAAAGCTGGGGTATTCAGCTCGAAGCGCTTGTCGCGCGCCGAATTCGTCACGGCAAACTGACAGACGAGTATTTCTCGCCCGTAATTGTTACGGGTTATGTACCTGAAATTCTGCAATCCATCTCCATGATCTCGCGAGACCTGCACATCAACGGCCTCGGTATGTGCGGCAAAGGTTACAAAGAATGGGTCAAGGTCACCGATGGTGGCCCTTATTTGAAATTACGCGCCCGGCTCGCCTGAGGCTGCCTGCTGGTTCTGTCTGAGCCAGGCGTCTGCAGTGAGCTTTTCGTTAATGCCCTTCGGCAGCGCGGCCGCAAGCCTGCACTTGCCATATTTACCCGGGTCGATCATGACTCCCGGTCGACCCGGAAACCGCGTCGCCTGCAGCACCTCAAGCGGAAACTGCGAATCGTAGTGTTCGCAAGCGGTCACGTGGCGATGACACATAATTTGCGTGCAGCGCGGCGTCGGGTAGGCAATTGCCGAGGGTTTTTTCGGGCAGCGGTTTTCAACTACACCAATTTCATAACCATAGTGCAGTGTGGCGAAAAGCTTTTCCCAAAGCCTTGCGGCGATTTTCTTGAATTGCGGATGAAATCTCCCCTGACCGAAGGCCCGGCCGAGGTCGTAGAACAGCAATTCGGCTGAATTCATCTTTTCGTCTTTTTTGTACTGCGACCTCAGCTGCACAAAAATATACTCCGCGAGTGCAAGCGCTTCACCGGCAATCGCCTGCGCAGATAGCTGCGAATCGGTTTCGGGTTCATACGGTGCCGACGTGCGGTGGTGGTGCTCGATGATGTCGGTCACCTCGGCAGGCAAATCAGGAACAAGTTGCCTCGTCAGGGCAGCGCTTCGACCCGCATGCGCGCTCTCGCTGATTTTTTCGATATCGTTCAGCAGAAAATCGTCATCGTCTGCGAGCGCGATGTCATGCAACAAACCGCCGATCATTGCGTTGCGCACAATCTCACGCGTGAGCGTGCCGCTGCCTGCATGCTTGCAGTACTGCTCGGCGAGCCCCGCTGCAACGAGCGCGACCTCGCCGAGATGCGGCAGAATCGGGTCTTCTGATTTATCAAGCTTCAAGACGACGGGCAATATGTCGCGACGGCCAACGACGCTCGCGAGCATGCCGCGAATATTGATCTGCGAGGCATCGGCGAGCGCCTGCGCCACGTGAAAGCGACCCGGTTCGAGACAGCGCAGCAGCGTGCGGCAGACGCGATCGCGCAGTGCATTGTGCAGGGTCGCGGTATCTGCGATCAGTATATTTTCGTTGAGATTACCGCGGTCAAAAAACTGCTGCAGGCTCTTTTGCAGAGTGGCCCGCATATGCACGCCCTTTTGCACCAACGCTGCGCCGGCCGCGTCGAGCACGGGTTCTGCAAATTCCATTTGCACATCGTCGCCGACATATGCCACAAACTGTAAGAATTCTTTGAAACTTGTAAACTGGAAAGTCGCACCGGAGGCGGGGGTAGTCTCAGCGCCGGCATCACCCGCAGGGCCGCTGTCGACGTTGTCTTCGGGCTTCAGTGTCAAGGTGCCGCCTAAACTTTAAGCGTGTTCTCTTGCCTGCCCGCAAGCATGCCGCAGGCGCCGTCGATGTCTTTTGCGGGCGATTTGCGGTTCACCGCAACTATACCGCGCGACACAAGCGCCTGCCAGAATTCAATTATCTTATCGTCAGAGGGGCGGTGCATGCCGTTGAATGATGTGTTCATCGGTATCAGGTTGACTTTCGCCTTCAAGAGCTTCGCCCAACGCGCCAGCTCTTTGGCATCGTCAGGGAATATATTGACCCCGTCGATCATGATATATTCGAACATCAGCTGACCCTGTTGCAGGTCGTTTCGCTTTTGCAACAGATATTCGAGAACCTCTTCGAATGAAAATTTCTCTTCGATATCCATAATCTGGCGGCGCTTGTCGGCAAATACCGCGTGCAGCGAAAGTGCGAGCCGGTAAGGTTGTTTTTCTTCGATGAAACGTTTGATTCCGGGTAATACCCCCGAGGTACTGAGGGTAATGCGGCGGCGCGAGATGTTCATGCCGTGCTGGTCGGCGATGAGGCTCGCTGCCCTGATCGCGTTGTCATAATTATAGAACGGTTCGCCCATGCCCATGAAGACCACGTTGCTGATGCGCCGGTCGTAGAGCTGTTGCATGCCATAAACCTGCGACAGAATCTGCCCGGCGGTCAGGTTGCCCTTGAACGCAATCTTGCCCGTGGCGCAGAAGCTGCAATCGAGCGAGCAACCCGACTGCACCGAAATGCAGATCGATTGGCGGTTTTCATAGGGCAGCCAGACACTCTCGACCTGGCGGTTACCAAATTCGAACAGGTATTTGGCAGTCTGGTCAGAGGGGGATCTAGTCTCGTTCAGAATCTTGAATTCTGGCAGTGTGAATCTTGCCCTGAGGTAGTCATGAAACTCGGGTTTCAGGTTCGTCATCTTCGCCGGGTCGAATACCTGCTTCAGGTGCAGCCACTGAAACACCTGTTGGGCCCTGAACTTCTTGTGGCCGTCGGCAACAAGAAGTTCAGTTAACTCTGCTTCTGTCAGCGAAAGAATTTCAGGTTTTGTTTCGATTGCCAAAAGGGGCCTGCATCCAGCACCGTGTCAAACTAATTGCCTGCTTGTGCACACGCTGCAACGTAATTGTTTTTCGTCATGGTGTGACCCGCTTCGGGTCTCCGTCTTCGGTGCCTGTCGAACCATGACCGTGTCACCCTTCGACATGCTCAGGGTGACAAACATTAAAGCCGTTTCACAATCTCTTGCGTCATCTCTGCGGTCGATATAGCCTTAGCAGAGTCTGCCGTTAAGTCGCGCGTACGCGCGCCTGCGGCGATTGCCGATTTCACCGCGTTCTCTATCCTCACTGCTTTGTCTTCGAGCTTCAGCGAATACCTGAGCAGCAGCGCTGCTGACAGAATTTGCGCGATGGGGTTGGCGATACCTTTACCGGCAATGTCGGGTGCGGTGCCACCGGCTGGTTCATAAAGCCCGAACTGCAGGCCGTCGCGGCCCCATTTATTTTGTTCGCCGAGTGATGCAGAGGCAAGCATGCCGATCGAGCCGGTGATTTGGCTGGCTTCGTCAGAGAGAATGTCACCAAACATATTCGGGCAGAGAACGACGTCAAACTGCGAAGGCCAGCGAATGAGCTGCATCGCCGCGTTGTCGACGTATTGGTGATGCAGCGTAACGTCGGGATATTCTTTCGCAACCTGCGTTACGACCTCGCGCCAGAACACCATGCTCGTCAGCACGTTTGCCTTATCGATGGAGTGCACAATCTTGCGGCGCAGGCGCGCAGATTGAAACGCCAGGTGCGCGATGCGCTCGATTTCATAACGCTTGTAGATCATCGTATCGAGAGCTTCTTCATTCGCGCCTTCTCCCCGGCGCAGCTTCGGTTCGCCGAAGTATACATCGCCCGTCAGTTCGCGCAAGATGAGAATGTCGAGGCCGTCGCCCACGATGTCGGCGCGCAGAGGCGAAGCCTCTTTTAGCTCTTTATAGATGATCGCAGGGCGCAGGTTTGCGTAGAGCGAGAAATGCTTTCTGAGCGGTAGAAGTGAGGCGCGCTCGGGTTGTTCTGCTGGTGGCAGATGCTCCCACTTTGGGCCGCCCACTGAACCGAATAGAATCGCATGTGCGCCTTCGGCAGTCTTGAGCGTCTCAGCCGGCAACGCCTTGCCGGTCGCATCGATCGCCGAGCCACCCACGAGCGCTTCGTGAAAGCCAAAACTGTCTTTTTCGTCTGAAAGTTTTGCCAGCACTTCAAGCGCCGCTTTCATCACTTCGGGGCCGATATAGTCACCGGCGAGCACTGCGATATCGTATTTCATTTGCGTACAAAAATGGCAGGCAAACAGGCTGTAAATCGATCTAACCTCGTCGGCGTTTGCCGTAGTCGAGCAGCTTTTGTATCAGCTGGTCGTACGAGATGCCGAGGCGCTGCGACGCGTAGGCGATTTCATCGTCGTTTGCTATATTCGGGTTGGGGTTAACCTCAAGCACGAAGATCTCATTCTTGTCGGTGAGGCGCAGATCGAGCCTCGCAAAGCCCGAAAGGCCGAGCGCACGAAACGCCGACTTGCTAATCTGTTCTATATCCGCCTGGGTTTTTTCGTCTATGCCTTTGGCGAAGGTATTCTTGATACCCCATTTTTTGCGAAATTCAGGGTTCCACTTCGCATGAAAGGTCGCGAATTTGGGCCTGTCTTCGGGAAAGTTCGTGAACAGCATCTCGCGCAGCGGCAGCGCCGTGAGCTTTTCGAGCCCTAAAACGCCTGCATAAATTTCGCGGCCTTCAATGTATTCTTCGGCGAGCGCGTCGACCTCGTAGGTTTCGTGCAGCGTCTTGACGCGCTCGATGCAGGCAGCCTCGTCGGCAACGAACGAAGCCTGCGAAATGCCGTCAGAGCCTTCGAGACCGAGCGGCTTCACGATCACCGGAAACTTGAGGTCTTTGATCGAACGGTTCGTCTTGCCGCGCGGAAACACAACCGACCGTGGAAATTTAATCTTCGTGTGCCTGAGCAGAAGTTTGGTATAAGACTTATTGCGGCAAATGGTAAGCGCTTCGGCAGAACAACCGGTGTACGGTACCTGCAACAAATCAAAGAGGCCCGCAAGCGCCCCCTCGTAGTGTCGTTTCTGGCGAAAAGATTCGAGCAGGTTAAAGACGATGTCGGGCTTCTTGCGTTTAATCGTGAAGACGAGCGGCAGAATGTCGTCATAGACTCCCTGCAGAATCGGTTCGTGCCCGAGGCGAGCGATTGCTTCCATAACGTTGCGCGTCGGCCGCCAGTCTTCGGCATGCAACAGTGAACGGTAATCGCCGTTTTTCGGCAATGCCGTCGGAAAATCGAACGCGACCAGAACTCTCATTTTGCGGGCTTGTAGCGATTGGTATAACGGTGGTTGCTCACCAGGGAAGTCAGGTACGCAGTGAAAGCCATGAGCGCTTTTGCACTGTTTGCATTTTCAACGCAAAGGCCCAGGGTGTCGCAGCGTTTTTTCAGCCGGTTGAACAAATTGCGTATCATGACCTTTTTCTCGCCGGTGTATCTGCCGACAGATTCTTCGAGTTCTTTGCGGTTTGCCGACAAGAACCGGCCTGCTGCCGTGCGCGCCTTGGTCTCCGTTAAGGGAAAAACCAGTTTCAGATCTTCGTCAAAGAAGTCGGGTTCGTGCTCGATATAGAGCCTGCGCTTCTGGCGGTAGTGATTCTCCAGTTTTTTCTTGAGTGAGCTGATGTGAAAAAAATACTGTGAGCGCTTCACTTTGACGGTCTTGTCGCCGAGGGCTGGCACGAGTGATTCAATGTACTCGAGTTTTCTCAGTGCCGGCCAGTCGGCGTAGAGTTCGCGCCAGTTCTGATCGGGGTTCAGCCACACCGCAAAGGTTTCGGCGAAATCTTCTTCGGGGTGGCTCTGTGCATAAAAGTCTTTCAGGTTTCGCACATAAGATTTGCTGTAAGGCTGGTAACGGTAATAGTCGCTGAACGGCTTTCGCGGGTGGCCAAATACTTCCCGCCAGGTCTTGCGCGCCGTGAGCTTAAAAGCATGCACGAAGGCATGCCCGCATTCGTGGCGCAGCAGGCGCATCGCCTCATCGCGGTTTTCGCCTTCGGCCTCGCCGATCATTTTGCGCTCGAGCTGCACGAGCTTTGGGTGCGCAAGGTAGAAGGGCAGAGCAATCACCGGCACCCCTTCGGGTGAAAACCATTCGTCGCCGAGATAGCAAGGCGGTTTAAACGACAGCCCGCGTGCCTCGAGTTCGGCGTACAGCCGGTCGATCACTTCTTTGAGCCAGGTGTTTTCGATGCGCAGCGGCAGATCGCAGAGCCGGCTCTGCAACAGCTGTTTTTCATCGGCGTTTTCGAGATCGATTGTCGCAGCCACCTTGCGTCTTTTCTTGTGTCACCCGCCCTTTGCCAATGATTATTTGACTTGGGGCGACAAGAAAATCACCAAGCGATTTTCTTGTCGCCCCACATCGCCTGGCAAGTTCAAGCCATGGTACCCCGCATTCAATTACACGATGGTCATGAAATTCCGCAGCTCGGCTTCGGAGTCTGGAAAGCCGCTTCGGGCGAATGTTACAAGGCGGTGCGCTCGGCCCTCGATGCGGGTTACCGGCATATAGACACAGCGCGTATTTACGGCAACGAAGAAGACGTCGGCCGCGCGATTCGCGACAGCGGCATCGCCCGCAGCGAAATTTATGTCACAACCAAACTCTGGAACACCGACCAGGCACGCGCCGAGTCGGCGTTTGCCGGCAGCCTCGAGCGCCTTGGCCTCGACTACATCGACCTTTACCTGATCCATTTTCCCGTGACAAAAAGCCGCGCCGCCGCGTGGCAGGCGCTCGAGAATATTCACGCTTCGGGTAAGGTGCGTTCGATCGGAGTCAGCAATTATATGCCGAAGCACCTCGACGAACTTCTCGGCGCGGCGAAGATCAAGCCTGTGGTCAACCAGATCGAGCTGCACCCGTGGCTCAGCCAGACAGAACTCAAAAACTATTGCGAGTCGCGTGGCATAAGTATCGAGGCCTATAGCCCGCTGGCGCATGGTCAAAAAGTTGAGGATCTATCCCTCAAACCGCTCGCCGAAAAGTATGGCAAAACGGTCGCGCAGGTTTTACTGCGGTGGTCGATTCAGAAGGGTAACATTGTGCTCGTCAAGTCGGTCTCGCCCGCACGCATCGCCGAGAACTTTGCTATATTTGATTTCGAAATCGATGCGCAAGACATGGCGAAGCTCGATTCGATGAACGAAAACTTACGTACCTGTTGGGATCCTTCGGGGACTCCCTAGGTCAGGCACCCTTCGACAGGCTCAGGGTGACAAATGTTGTCATGCTGAGCATGTCGAAGCATGACTGGACCTTAAGTTTTCTTCATCTTCTGCCAGATATAAAAGCTCACCGCACCAACCGCTGTCACGCCAATCGCCCAGAGTGATTGTTCGGTTTTGTAGATCAATGACGATATCATCATAAAGAGCGAAGCCGTCAGATACAACACCGGAAACAGCGGAAATAACGGCGAGCGGTATGGCCGGTTTGCGATAATGCGGTTCTGCTTCTTATAGTGCGAGTAGAGCAGGCCAAATACGGTGAGCCAGGGAAAAAAACTCAGAGCGAAGCCCATGAAGATCAAGAGGTTGAGCGTGCCGCCAAAGCCGAACGTCAGAATATAGACGACGCTGATTGCCGTCTGCAAAATTATCGCGAATGCAGGCGTGCCGAGCTTGGGCTGAACCTGCGCAAGTTTTTTGAAAAGCAGACCCTGGTCGGCCATCGCGTAATAGACACGCGGGCCAATCATCACTTCGGCTGACACTGAAGACACGAGAAAAAAAGCGATCAGAAAAGACAATGCTGCGCCGCCGGCTTTACCCAAAAGGGCGGTAAATGCGTTCACAGCAAGATCGGTCGTTTCGCGGTTAAATCCGGCGAATTTCAGAAAGTTATAGTTCAGCAAAAGATAGATGGCGCAGGTGATGATTGTACCGGCGACCATCGCGCGGGGCAGGTTTTTGATCGGGTCTTTTACCTCACCGCCAAGGTATGAGGCGGCGTTCCAGCCGCTATAGGCGAACATGACCGTGAGAATCAGACCTCCCCATTTCCAGAATTCGGGAGCAGCCTCGGCAACCTGCACCGCGTTGGTTGCGGGCGCCGCAACGAAAAAGAGCGCGATCGCAATGACGAAAATCAGCACGGTCTTGAGCGCAGTGAGCGTGTTCTGCATGCCTTCGCCAACTTTGACGCGGGCAATGTGAAAGAGCGCGAGAATGACGGGAACAAAAGCCGCTATCAGTTGCAGGCGAAATGACGAAACCTGCAGCTGCCGGGCCATGAGTTGCGACGAGCCCTGCACTACAAGGTCAACGATCACAAGCGAGGTGAACGCAATGGGCGCTGAAAAGCCCACGGTGAGCGAAATGAAACCGGTGAGAAACGCCGGCAGTTTACCGAAGATGCGGTTGAGGTAGGCAAATTCGCCGCCTGCCTCGGGGTACGCCGCCGCAAGTTCTGCGTAGCTCAGGGCACCCGCGAGGGCGATCAGGCCGCCGGCCGCCCAAAGAATCAGAATCGTTGTTGCGTTTAGCCGCGCGTCAAAGAAAAGTTCATTGCTTGTACGAAATACACCCGAACCGATCATGCTGCCGATGACCGTAAATGCCGCGGTGAGAAAGCCGATTTGTCTGGTGAGAGTCGCCATTTTATGCGCCTTTGCGGTGGGCAACCATCAGGTTCGAGCGCGGTGGTCTGCGCAGCGAGCCATAGCCAAAATGAAATGGCAGTTCAACCGGATTTTTTTCAATATAGAGCGCGGCGAGTTCTGGTTGTTGTGGGTTCTTAGGGCGCACCGACATCTTGATCGCGGGTTCTCTGAAATGGCCATAAATAGCGATGTCAAAGTCGTTTTTGATGTCGATATAACGAAAGCCCGAATCGTCTTGCACGAGCACGTCGGGTATCTTCATGAACATCTCGCGCACCGAGCGATAATAGTCGTTGTGCATCAGGTAGACTGCCGCTTTTAGCATCATGAAGCTGCCCCGTTTCTGTTTCAGGTAACGGTAAAGCGGGTGCGTTTCTTGTGTGCTTTCGCTGTCGAGGTATTGTTCAATATAAGTGAGCGAGCGCAGGCGGCGGTCGTCGTCGGTACGAAACCAGATGCGCACTCCGCGTGGCTTGAAGTCGAGGTTTTCGTCGGTCAGGGCAACCGGAATCCCGTCGGGTGAGAGAAAAACCTTTTCCATCTCGACGATGTGCCAGCCGATACCCGCGGCGAAGGCAAGCAGCACGGGCGCAATACCGGGAATCTCTGCGTTCTTGATGATGTTCGACTTCATGTGCGCAGACGAAAAATAATTGCGGTCGGCGATGTTGTTGATCACCGCGCGCATTGTCGCGAGGCCGTGAAAGTATGCCGGTGAGTTTTTCTCAGGGTGGGGAATGTCGCCGGCTTTTTCGAGCGCGATCATGATGTACTCGCTCGCTTTGGGGCAGACTGTGTAGAGGTTAATAATATCTGCGCCACAGAGCGGGTAAACCGCCGGGCGGTTGTCACGGCAGACAACGCCGTTGGGGTTACGGTTTAATGTCGACTCGCGCCATTCGGTAACCGGTTCAATGTTCTGGGTGCGCACCCTTTCCCAGAAGCGGGCCATCTTCTGGCGGTGCTCGCCATATTGCGGTGACGTCGTGTATTGGTTGAGGTTGCTATCCCCCGGCAGATCGAAGCCGGCCAGATAGCGTGCCATGTCGTCGTAATAAAAGCCTGTCTTGTTGTCGGCCTTTGCATTCGCCGCGCGACCTGTTTTTTCATCGACTGCTTTTGAGGTGGCGCAGGCGCAGAGCGCAGTTGCTGCTACAAGAACTACTGCAAATTTAAGTTTCATGTTGAATCCTGGTTTAGTTTCTTTTTTTATTGCGCAAGAAGGCGTCGATAAACGGGCCAAAGTCGCCATCCATCACATTCTGCACCTGCGAGGTCTCTTCGCCGGTGCGCAGGTCTTTGACCATGCTATAAGGGTGAAAGACATAACTGCGAATCTGGTTGCCCCATGAGATATCTTTGCGTTCGCCCGACCGCGATTCAATTTCGGCTTCTTTTTCAGCGCGCGCCATTTCGTACAGGCGGGCCTTGAGCATCTTCATGCACGTCAGCCGGTTCTGAATCTGGCTGCGCTGCGTCTGGCTTGAAACGACGACGCCGGTCGGTAGATGCGTCATGCGCACAGCGGATTCTGTTTTGTTAACGTGCTGGCCGCCTGCGCCGCTCGCGCGGTATACATCGATACGCAGGTCTTTCTCCAGAACTTCAATCTCGACGTCGTCAGAGATTTCGGGCGAAACGTGCACGGCCGCGAACGAGGTGTGCCGTCTCTTGTTTGAATCGAACGGCGAAATGCGCACCAACCGGTGAATTCCGTTTTCAGCCTTGAGATATCCGTATGCGTTCGGGCCGCTCACCAGAATCGTCGCATTCTTGATGCCCGCTTCTTCGCCTTCTTGATAGTCAATGAGTTCGACATTGAACCCGGCTTTTTCGCCATAGCGCATGTAGGCGCGCGTCAGCATGTCGGCCCAGTCTTGCGACTCGGTGCCACCGGCGCCGGGGTGAATGTTGACGAACGCGTTGTTCATATCGTCGGGGCCGGTGAGCAGGCTTTCGAGATCGAGTTTGTCAAAGGTCGCGCGCGCGTCGGTGCCGCGCTGCTCGAGTTCGGCCGCCATGTTTTCGGCGTTTTCCATCTCGGCAATTTCAGCGTATTCGAGCGCGTCGGCGATCTCGGCTTTCAGCGCTTTCCACGAGCTGATTTTGCGCTCGAGCACCGCAATGCGCGTCTGTAATTCGCGCACTTCGCCCACGCGGCTGTCATCGGCAAAGAGGCGCGGGTCTTCCATCTTTTTGTTCAGGTCGCCGAGTTCGGCTTCGACATCTTTGAGGTTGAGCTCTGTGTAACGCGCGTCGATCTGGTCGCGCAGCGCGGCAAGAGACCCTTTGACTTCTTTTAACGACTGCGCCACGGCGTTGAGGTGCGCTTTTTAGACAGGGCGAAAACCAAAATAAGCACAAAAAGCCCTCAAAAGACCTTGAGCCGCTGAGTCTTTACGGCGGCCTGCCGCATTCATGCCGCTAAGCGACGGTAAACTGATCGGCAAATACCGGCGGCTGCTCATTCAGCACGAAGACCTGCCCGCAGAGGCGGCGCGGCTTGCACCGCAGCTCACGCGCCTCGGCGACCTGTACGCATCGGGTAAGCTCAGCGACGCCGAATATACTTTTTGGTTTGTGCTGCTCTTCACCCATGAGCGCTGCCGCCACCTCAGGCCATCACGAGCACAAACCAATCTGGCGGCTAAACTAGAATGGTTGCATAATGAGGATTCACCACCCCCACGAGCCCAGAGCGCGATAGCAAACCTGAACGCCTTTGGTATGCCGGGCATGGTCTGGCAGGTACTCGGCGACTGGCTGCACGGCCGCTTATCCGCAGATAAATCAACAGGCTCGCCTCTGCGGCTCAGCCAGGCCCCGCATAGTCCGAGAGATATGCTCGCGACTCAGGCGACCGGTGCGCGCATCGTCACGGTCGATTTCGCCGCAGCGATCGCCGGTAAGCCAGTCGGTTCGACGCGCGACGCGTTCGAGTTTGTGCTGCACGACCTCGGCCACGCTTACGCTTTTTACCTGCCAGAATACGATCCCGGGGGGCAGGTACGTTTCTTTCACTTGCTCCAGAACGACTTGCCCCACCTGCAGAATCTGGCGCAGACCGATACCAAATTCGAGGCCGACCTCGAATACTGTATGGCCGACATGAATACGCACCCCGAACACCTGCGCCAATACCTGCGGGGTGTCATCATCGAGGCGTTCTACCGGTTGCGGCAAGGCGATACGGCGGGCCTGTTTAGCGAAGAGGCGCTGGGCCGCTTCCTGGCGAGTCTTGGGGCGGTGGTGTAGGTAACCACCCCGTCGCTTCGCGCCACCCCTCCTTGCCAAGGAGGGGAGAGGGATTGTTCTGTCGTCATAGCCACCGAATTAATTCGGTGGCTATGACGGTGCCTGCGAAGGGGGAGTACTAAGGGGTCTACCCCTACAACAACCCCTCAATCTCACCCTTCACCACGCTGATCTTGCCAGCCTGCGGTACCTTCGGCAAACCCGGCATGCGCAGCATGTCGCCGGCGACCGCGACCAAGAACTCCGCGCCGCTGTTCACGATGATGTCTTCGAAGTGGATATTAAAATTTTCTGCCACGCCGACCAGCACCGGGTCTTGTGAAAACGAATACTGCGTCTTGGCAATGCACACCGGGTAGCGCTCAGCTTCGGTGCCGGCTAGGCGTGCGAGAGTGTTTTTGGCGCGCGTGCTGAAGCTGACGGATTTTCCGCGGTAGATGTGCGTGACGACTTTGTGCAGCTTGTCCTCAGGCTTTTCTGTAAGTTCGTACGTGAAGCGAAGCGGCGTCGACTCGTTCTGCGCAATGACGCTCAGAACCTCGTTCGCCAGTTCAGTGGCACCTTCGCCGCCTTTCGCATAGCCATCATTGAGCGCAAAGCGTGTGCCGTGCTCGCCGCACCAGTCCTTCACCATCGCGATTTCGTCGGCGCTGTCAAAATCGTAGCGGTTGTAACCGACAACGACGGCCTGGCCGAACGACTGCAGGTTCGCGATGTGCCGTTCGAGATTCTTGAGGCCGTTCTTGAGTGCGGCCGAATTTGCCTTGCGGATTTCACTCTCTGCTGCCCCGCCGTGTAGCTTGAGCGAGATCGAGGTGGTTGCAATGACCGTCACGGCGGGTTCGATGCCTGCATTGCGGCATTTAATATTCAGAAACTTTTCCGCTCCCAGGTCTGCGCCGAAGCCAGCTTCGGTGATGGCGTAGTCGCCATAGGTCATTGCCAATCGTGTTGCTGCGATGCTGTTGCAGCCATGCGCAATATTGGCAAACGGTCCGCCGTGTACAAATACCGGTACACCTTCGGTCGATTGCACGAGGTTCGGGTGCATCGCGTCTTTGAGCAGAGCCATGACCGCACCTGTCGACGCCAGTTCAGAAAAGAGGAAAGGTTTACCCGATACGCGGTGACCGACCAGCACGTTATCAATCCGCCTTGCGAGATCATCGTAATCGGTCGCGAGGCAGAGTATCGCCATGATTTCTGAGGCCGCGGTGATGTCGAAGCCGGTCTCTTGCGCACCGCCGTTGCCGTCGAGCCCGGTAATAATAGAGCGCAGCGCGCGGTCGTTCATGTCGAGCGCGCGCTTCCAGAGAATTTTTTTGAGCGGGTCGTTGCCCTTGTCGTAGTAGCGCGCATTGTCGGCGAGTGCCGCGATGAGGTTGTTCGCGCTGGTGATCGCGTGGAAGTCACCGTTGAAGTGCAGGTTGATGTCAGCAGTCGGGTGCACCTGCGAGCCGCCACCGCCGGTGGCACCGCCCTTCATGCCAAAGACCGGGCCGAGCGACGGTTCACGCAGCGCGACGACCGCATTCTTGCCGAGGCGGCGCAAACCCTGGCCGAGCGCCACTGAAGTCGTCGTCTTGCCGACGCCTGCCTTGTTCGGCGTGGTCGAGGTCACGAGAATGAGTTTGCCCTGTTTCGCGCGTGCGGCGTCGTAGAGCGAGAAGGGGACTTTGGCCTTGTGCCGGCCGTAGAGTGTCAGCGCGTCGGCTGGTATGCCGATGTCTGCGGCAATTTCTTCGATGTGTTTTAGTACAGGTGCCATGAGTACAGAGTTTGTCTGGCACGTGGGCGGGATATTGCTATTGCGCTCGATCAGCTCACGTATCCGCTTGCCATCATGAGTACGCACGAGATCCTCAGACATGAAACTCGTACAGAATGCCGACAAACAAACCTTCACCGCGAATGAGCTTTCGTTCGCTGAAGTGAAGACTCTGCGCGATGCGCTCAAAGCATTCGCCAAAGGCGGATCAACCCAGGCGGCGAAACTGGCGGCCGAAATCGAAACGGCGCTCGACAACATGCAGGTGTGATTTCAGGCAGACAATATCTTGCGACGCGATGAACCCGATTAAACTGGCGAGGGCGCAAGAGACACTCGCGATCGGGGGTAGCGCTCTCAAGGTACAGCACGAAGATTTCGATGACGGGGGCGTTGACACTCTCGTAAGTTCAGGCGCGCAGAACTGGGGTGTGCCCGTGAAATGTTTCATGCAGGGTTATGGCATGTTTGTCGCCAACTGGCTGCTCGATTTGGGTGACTATATTGGCTTTGTGCAACTCTATGAGCATTCCCGAGGCGGGCACACCGACCCGTCGATCACGATCGTCGGCCACGACGGCACGACCTTCGGCCGCATCGACAGGTATGCCGGTGATTTCGAAATTGCAGCATTCAACGACAAATATCTATGGCTGCTGAACCGCGATGGCCGCGAATACCGTGAGGCCGGGCTCGCGAACTTTACGGGCAGCTGCCTCATGCAGATCGAGCTTGCAACCGGCACGGTTGAAAGCGAAACGCCGATTCAGGTGCCGGAAAAATTCTTCAGGTCGCAGCGCCTTACGCATGCCTGGCTGACGACCGTGGGTCTCTCATCGCTGCGCGTCAAATTCGCCGAAGTTACTGGAAATGCAGTGCTCGATATCTCGGTCGTTAATTACCAACGTGACCCAAAGCATCATTACGACGCGCTGCAGATTTCCCTTGCGGATCTCGTGAGTTAAGCCCGCTGCTGCTTTGTATAAATAGTCGCTTTGCCCGAACTCAGAAATGCAATGACGCACGCAATCGCGGCATAAACCCCGGCGTCGGCGCCGAAAAGTTCCATTGCCATAACCGTGCAGGCAAGCGGCGTGTTGGTTGCGCCGGCAAAGACTGCGACAAAACCCATCGCGGCCAATAGCCCCACCGGCAGTGGCATGAAGATCGACAGAGCGCTACCCAGAACTGCGCCGATAAAGAACAACGGGGTGACTTCGCCACCTTTAAACCCCGCCGCCAGCGTCAGAATAGTGAACGCAATTTTTAAAACAAATTCGTGCGGCGCCGCCTGCATGGCGAAGGCCTGCTCGATCACCGGCACGCCGAGCCCGATATAGCGCGTGCCGACAAAATAGACAGCGACCGCAACGATCAAACCACCCACTACGGGCCGCATCACGGCGTGCGGCACCATAACCTTGAAGGTGCGCTGCAGTCTGTGCATGCCATGGCTGAAGAGCCAGGCGACAATGCCGAAGATCAGACCTGCTGCCATCGCCCACACGAACGCATTCGCATCGAGCGGGGGTATTGCACCCACACGGTAAACTGTGTGCGGCGCATGCCAGAGGTGACCTACGTAGTTGGCCAGAATGCCAGCCGCGAATGCGGGAAAGATAGCGTCGTAGCGAACCGAACCCACCAAAAAAACTTCTAGCGCGAATATTGCTCCCGCGAGCGGAGTACCGAAAACCGAACCGAAACCCGCGCTGATCGCGGCAATGAGCAGCAGCCTCTTATCATGCGCATTCATCTTGAACAGGCGAACGAGCGGGTGCGCGAGCGACGCCGACATCTGCAATGCCGTGCCCTCGCGCCCGGCCGAACCGCCGAAAAGGTGCGTGATCATCGTGCCGACGTACACCAGCGGCGCCATGCGCAGAGGCACGCGCTGCACCGGGTCGTGTATCGCATCGATCAGCAGGTTGTTGCCCTGTTCAGCCGGGCCTGCCCAGAAATGGTAAAGCGCACCGACCACGAGGCCTGCTACAGGCAACAGCCAGATGATTGCCGCATGAGCTTCGCGAAAGCCGGTCACCGCATTAAGCGATATCAAAAACCAAGCCGATGCAGTGCCGGCAATCGAGCCGACTAACGCAGAGATCGTCAGCCAACGCAGGCCAAAGATGAATCGGGGTAGTTGTGCCTTCGCGAATGATGTTAATAAATTTGAGGATCTCATAATCACACGCGGCCTTTACCCGACCCAACGCAGACCGCTGTGGCGTAAACAAAAGCCGGCGCTGAGCTTAAGGCTTTCGCTTTGCAGTTGTTGTGGTCTCAGCTTCGCTGTCGCCGTCATCGAGGCGCCAGATGTCGTCTGTCAGCCGGTAATACCGAAAAGTCGAAGAGTCTTGAATCAGCCGGCATTTTTCGTCGCGGTCACTCTGCCGCTCCGTGACGATCAGCAGGCGGTTGTCGTTCTTGTCGCGCTGCCAGGTCGCCATTTGACCGACATTACCTTCGCAGCGCTGCTGCAAAGATTGCGCGAATTGAATTTCTGAACCATGTTGGTCACGCGTATAGCCGATTTCTCCCGATGACTGCACGGTAACTGGCTGGTAATTGACCTGTCTCTCTTCTGCATCAACCACCTCAGTTCTTATGAACAGATATTTTGTCGCCCCCACTTCAATGGAATCGGCAATTTCGCCATCAAATTGCTGTGCGAATTCACAGTTTGCCCCGGTAAAGAAAGCTGTAACAATTTTCGGGCCGGCCTCTTGATCATCGGGGTCGGCCGGTAAAGTGATTTGCACCGCAGAGACCATCGGGTTCAGACGGGTAACGCGCTTCTGTACCACGAGTGGATTTTCTTCGTCACCACCAAAGTTTTCCTGTGCCCAGGCGTTTGCAGCCTCACCGGCATCGGGGCATGCATAGAGCGGTACGTGCAGCAGCAATAGAAACAAAAAGGTCACTCGCATATGCCTTTGACGCCCGCCAACGCCGATCGTTCGGGAAAATTGATCTTTAAGGCGCTTGACAGTACCTGAATCATTCGGGGCTCACGACTATGCAGTGGACCCAGGCACCTATTCTGATACGTATTCGTTTTTTCGCGTCTCTCGTGCTCGTGTTCTATACCGCGACGCATTTTATGAACCACGCACTGGGCCTTGTTTCGCTTGAAGCGCTTGAAGAAGGCCGCAAGGTTTTTCTCGCCTTCTGGCGCAATACAGTATTCCAGTTTCTTTTTCCCGTGGCGCTGTTTCTGCATGCACAGAGTTCTCTCTGGCGCCTGATGTTCAGGCAGGCATGGCATTTCAGCCGCACTGAAAAAATCAAGATCTACACAGGTCTCGCAATACCCTTCATTCTGCTGATGCACCTTGCGGGCACGCGGGCGCAGTGGTGGTTGTTCGGCTACAACGACACGTATTCATATTACCTGATGCAGAACGTCAAAGACGGCGGCATCTGGTTTGTGGTGGTCATGAGCCTCATTGTCTGGGTGCATGCCTGGTATGGGGCTACGGCAACGCTCGATCTGAAACCGTGGTTTGCGCGCTACCGCACCGCCTTTCTCGTTTTGTGGATCGCGCTGCCAACTCTCGGGCTCGCCGGTGTGCTGGCTGCCGCCACAGAAATCACCAGACGTGCGGCCTCTGCAGACTGGGTGCAGCAGATTCTTGCGAACCACGGCGGCGATGAGAAGGAGGTTCTCAGAGTCAAAATGCTTGTCTATGCGCTGCTGGTTGGCGCGTACCTGCTGCTCATGGCTGCTCTCTGGGCAATGCGCAGGCTTGTGAATCACCGTGCCGGCAGCAAGGCCACGATCAACGTGCAATATGCCGATGGCCCTGCGGTTAAGACCGCATCGGGTACCAGCTTGCTCGAAGTGAGTCTCTTGAATGGTATCGAGCACGCGCACGTGTGCGGCGGCAATGGCAGGTGCTCTACCTGCCGCGTGCGTGTGCTCACGGGCTTAACAAATATCTCCCGGGCAGAATCTTCTGAACAGAGTTTGCTGAACCGCATTGGCGCAGAAGGTGATGTGCGCCTTGCCTGCCAGGCTCGGGTCACAGGCGATGTCAAAATTGCCCCCCTCATTGGCCTCGGAGAATCGGTGGCCAATGCAATGCGCCGAAAACCCGAAGCCGATGGCATCGAACGCGAGGTTGTCGTGTTTTTTTCAGACCTGAAGGGCTTCACTTCATTTTCAGAGAGCCGGCTGCCATATGACGTCGTGTTTGTGCTCAATCAATATTTTCGCAGCATGGGAAAAATCATCGAAGATGCCGGGGGCTACATCGATAAATTTATCGGTGATGGCATTATGGCAATTTTCGGATTGTCTGAATCGATTGACATTGCCGCGCAGCACGCGATCGAAGCGGCGCTGAAAATGCACGGGCAGTTGGCACTGATGAATGAATTTCTCGCCGCAGAGCTGAGGCAGCCGCTTGAACTGCGTATCGGCTTACACTCCGGCCCGGCAATCATTGGTGAAATTGGCTATGGCAAAGCAGCGCACCTGACGGCGATTGGTGACGTTGTGAACACGGCGAGCCGACTTGAGCACGCGAATAAGAAGCTGGGAACCTGGCTACTCGTGTCTGATGCAGTCATGTCTCACTCAAAGCGCGAGGCTTTCGCTGATGCGCTGCAGCTGCGCATTCGCCTGCGTGGCAAAAGCGACGTACTGGCCGTGCATGGAGTGCGGATTGAGAGACGCACTGCTCTTGCTGAAACTTAAACATGCCGGCACAGCGACATAGGCACTTACGGTTCATAACGCTGAGGTTAGAAATCCTCATCGTTGCCTTCACTTTCACCTCAGGCACGTTCGCCGCAGAACGTCGGGCTGCCGTGAGCTTCGCGCCGGGATTTCTGACCGCTCAGGGGGCGGTGGCGTACGGCGTTGGCGCCGAAGCGGAGTGGTATGGCCGCGCGGGTGTCTCGGTGCGTGGCGATCTCTATGCTCTGCTGGGGGCTTCGAAAAGTCTCGCGTTGCAGCAGATTTACCAGGCGATGCTCGGTATCGCGTACAATTTCGAGCGCTCAGGGCCGCTCGCGCCGTTCGTCGGTTTTCAGCCCGGGTTTGGTTTTGCGTCGGTTAGAAACGGCATTGCCGATGGTCTCTACCTTTACCCCGTCATGTCGCCGCTTTTCGGCGCGCACCTGTTCGCCAGCGAAGGCTGGCAGGTCTCGGGCCATGTTCGTTACGTATTCGGCGAAATGAATTATGCCGAAACCGGGGCCGTCTACCTCAGCGAGTTTAGGGCGGGGGTTAGCCTCGGGCAAACTTTTTAACTTGTGCGAGACACCGCGGCCTTAGCGCGGTGTCTCGCACAAATTCTGTAGCGTTTGCTACAGAATTTATTGACGCTTTGTTCACTATTTGCCTCACGGAGCCACTGTGGGCCAGCGGCCCCGAGGGGGTTTTATGCAAATGACCGTGAGAAAAAATAAGGACACTTTTGCCGAGCCGGTGCCGGCGCACTGGGCGGGCAAAGACGCGCTGCAGAGCCATGTGCTCAACACGCTCAGCCTTATGTTTCCCGATGGTGAATCTTTCTTTATTCGTTCAGTAAAACACTTCGCCGATCGTGTCACCGACCCCAAAATGCAGGCGGATATCAAAGCGTTCGTGGGGCAAGAGATGCAGCACAGCATGGCGCACGAGCGTTTCAACAAAGCGGTCGCCGAAAACGTCGGCAATATGGATTGGTTCATGTGGCTCTTCACGGTGCCGACGTTTGAATGGCTCGAACCTTTTGTGCGCAAAAATCTCGGCTTTGAGTTTTTGCACCAGTGGGCGCTTTCAGTGACTGCAGCCGCCGAGAACATGACGGCGGGCTTTGCGCAGTCGCTTTTTCAGCCGGGCGAACTTGAGAAGATCAAACGCGCCGATGTGCGCGAGCTCTACGCCTGGCACGCCGCAGAAGAGATGGAGCACCGCGACCTCGCATTCGACGTGCTCGAACTGGTCGGCGGTAACAACTATGCTATGCGCATGTCGGGTATGGCGTTCGCGTATGGTATCATTACCGCGTATGTCGCGCTGGGTACTTCATATCTGGTATTGAAAGACAAAGAGTTTCCCTGGGCGACATTGCCGCAGCAGCTCGTTGATCTTTTTACCAAAGAGAATTCACTGGGCCGCGTGTTCTTCGAAGGTATGGTCGACTACATGCGCCTGAATTTTCACCCAAGCCAGCAGCCGATGCACCCCGATGCTTTGGCGTATCTGGAAAAGATGGCGTCGTAGCGCGCAGCGCTACGATGCCATAATCTTCTTGAACGGCTTCGCCGCCTCGAGCAAAAACGCAATCTCGAGCAGCGTGCGTTCGTCGCCGTGCGCCGCCTGAAACTGCACCGCAATCGGCAGACCCGCTTTCGATACGCCCATCGGCAGCGAAATTGCCGGGCTGCCCGCGGCGTTGTTGAGCGGCGTGAATGCGACGTACTCGGTCAGGCGTTCGAACAGGGTTTCAAACGGCGTCTCGGGGTTCAGGTGTCCGAGTTTGGGTACAGTGTGTCCGAGCACGGGGGATAGCACCGCGTCATAATCTTTCATCACCTGCGCGTAAAGATCAGCCGACCTGTACATGCGGTAGAGCATCATCGGCGTTGAAAGAATGTGTTTCTTATAGTGATCGATAAGCCCGCGGCTGAACGCGTCGAGTTTGGTCGCGTCAAAGTCGGGCGCGAGCACGAACCTGCCGAATGTGCCGAGCAGAAACGCAAGCATCGACCAGTAGAGCGTGAAATCGGCGATAAAGCTTTTGGGTACTGGCAGCGGCATCGCCTCAACGCGGTGGCCGAGAGATTCCAGCAGTTTTGCCGTGTCTTCGACGACGGTACGCGTTTCTGCGCAGGTGGCATGGCCGTTGATCGAATCGATCACCAAACCGATGCGGAGTTTTTTCTTCGACGGGCCTTCGACGTGGCCGATAGGTTTCAGCTGTGGGTTCTTGTACACAGTCTCCATCGCCGCGTGAAAGCGCGCAGTGTCTCTGACAGATCGCGTCACCACACCTTCGCTGACGATATTCACCGGCATTGAATTCGCCGAGCTGTTATTGCGGTGGCGGTTGCGTGTCGGTTTGAGTCCGACAAGGCCGCAGCATGCAGCCGGCACACGAATCGAACCGCCGCCGTCATTCGCGTGCGCAATCGGCACGACACCGGCGGCGACGAGTGCGGCCGAACCGCCCGACGAACCACCGGCTGAGTAGTCGGTGTTCCACGGGTTGCGTGTCGGGTGTTCGCCCGCAAACTCAGTCGAGGCGTTGAAGCCAAATTCGGGCAATGAGCTTTTGCCCAGCACGTTGAAGCCCAGTGCGAGGTATTGTTCTGTGTAGTCGCCGTGCTTTGCCGCGATCTTTGCGGTGAACGCGCGCGAACCGTTGCGTGTTGGAAACCCCTCAAGATCGGCGTTGTCTTTGATAAACGTCGGTACTCCCGCGAAGGCGGCCTGCCCGATTGGGGCATTGGCGGCATAGAGCGCTGCGTCGAAAGCGGGAACCTCTATCGCATTCAAGACTGAATTGACTTTTTGTGCACGCGCGATGGCAGCTTCGGTGACTTCAAGCGCACTCAGTTTGCGGTGTCTGATCAGCTCAGCGATACCAGTCGCGTCGTCGTCACCCAGAGCATCGTTTGTAAAGGCGTGTACCGGCTTATTCATGGGTATAATCTCCTACCGGTAGCCCGGGCTGCAGTAAATTTCGTGTCCGAAAATACTGAGTACAGCGTAATATGTGCGAGAGGAGAAAATCCTCATTTTTCTCAGGAGACAATTAAAATGAAAAAACTGTTCACAATTCTGTCGCTCGTCATCGCTGCGACATTCGTAGCGCCCGTAATGGCACAAGAAGCATCTACTGCACCAGCGGCAGCAGAAACAAAAGAAAGCAAAGCGGCAGCTAAAAAAGCAGCGGCAGAAGAAAAGAAAGCCAAAGCGAAAGCAGCACGCGAAGAAAAAGCAGCGAAAGCTAAAGCAGCGAAAGAAGAAAAGGCAGCTAAAGCAAAGGCAGCCAAAGAAGCTAAGGCAGCAGCCAAAGCAGAAAAAGCAGCTAAAGCGAAAGCTGAAAAAGAAGCAAAAGCAGCAGAAAAAGCCGCTAAAGCTGGCAAATAATTCTCAGCCAA
Source organism: Turneriella parva DSM 21527 (assembly GCF_000266885.1). Taxonomy (NCBI): domain Bacteria; kingdom Pseudomonadati; phylum Spirochaetota; class Leptospiria; order Leptospirales; family Leptospiraceae; genus Turneriella; species Turneriella parva. The sequence goes on from NC_018020.1 coordinate 2,027,210, forward strand.
CTGCTAATAAAAAGGCCGGCGTAAGCCGGCTTTTTTATTAGCTACCATGAGATTTCTTTTTTATCGCGCAAGAACTTGCCGGTCGGCACCTTGTCTGCCGTTGCAAGCCAGACAATCGTTTCAGCTCCCTGTTCAACCTCGCGCGTCGCGCGTTCACCGCCCATGTCGGTTTTCACCCATCCCGGGCAGACTGAGTTCACACTGATCTTGTCAGCAGCGAGGTCATTGGCGAAGATACGCGTCACGGCATTCAGCGCGGTTTTAGAAATGCGGTAGCCTGGGTAGCCGCCGTTCATTTCAGTCAGACCACCCATGCCGCTTGAAAGGTTAATGATGCGCGCATCACCAGACTTTCTCAAAAGCGGCAACAGTGCCTCAATCATGCGGTAGGGCCCGAGCACGTTGGTGTCAAACGTCTGGCGAATGATGTCGATATCTGCCTTCGTGCTGTCGCTGCCTTCGAGAAAGATACCGGCATTGTTCACAAGTACGTCGAGTTTTCCGTAGCGCTCTTCGACATATTGAACCAGATGGCGCACCTGCTTCTCGTCGCGAACATCGCAGGCGCACGCATCGGTGATGACCCCTTCTGCGGCCAGATCGTCTTGCGCATCGCGAACGTGGTCGGGGTTACGCCCGGTGAGAATCGTCTTGTGACCACTGCGCGCAAGCTGGCGAATAGTCTCTTTGCCGATGCCGCGGTTGGCGCCGGTGACCAGTATCACTTTCATGGCGGCAGCATATGGCACCGCCAACGGCGCGGCCAGCAAAAAGGGTTAAATCACAAAGCTCTTGCCGGCATAGCCTGTTCAGGTAACCGAACCGGTGAATCATGGCGATGCCAGCAAGAAACGGTGCTTTACCTTCGTGCCGAATATTTCTCATTTGAACTAATATGTCTGCACGGGCCTTAATACTTTCGGGAGGCGGCGCCCGCGGTGCCTACCAGGCAGGTGTCTATCGATATCTTTCAGAAATAGACTGGAAGCCTGACCTCATCAGCGGCACATCTGTCGGGGCGATCAATGCCTGCGCCATTGCCTCGGGATTCGACGCCCGTAAACTGCAGACATTCTGGCTGAACATTGCGCAAGACAATGTATTTGCCTTTTCGTTCTGGCGAAAAATCTGGCAGTTTATTTCGCGCAGCGGATATTCAGCCGTTCTCGACACGACTCCGCTGCGAAAATTTCTCTCGCAAAATATCGACATGCGTGCGCTCGGCGAAAGTGATATCGCAGTGGTGATTTGTGCGATCAATATCGTTCGCTCGAGACTGCGGTTTTTTACCAACAAAGAAATAGGCGTTGATGAGATTATGGCTTCGAGCGCGATTCCGCTACTTTTTCCGTGGCAGAATGTGAACGGCGAACCACATTGGGACGGCGGAATCATGGCGAATACGCCGATCTTGCCGGCGCTAGAGCGCGGTTCACGGGAGATTGTTGTCGTGCTGCTATCGCCTGTCGGTGGCACGCCTATGTCTATTCCCAAAAGCAGAAAAGGAATCGCTGAACTGATGCTCGAGCAGTCGCTTCTGGGTTCGTACCAATCATTTATGGCGGGCATTCAGTCAGAGAAGCGCATGCATGAAGAGCTGCGTGAACAGGGTATTCTCGGCACGCTGCAAAGCATGATTCGCCCTCGCATCGTTTCGGGTGATACGAAGATTCTAACCGTGGCACCAAAACGAATGCTCGGGGTAGCTTCGATGCTGAACTTTTCGAGAACTCAGGCCGAAGAACTCTTGATGCTCGGCTACGAAGACGCCAAAGAACAACTAGACTTCTAGCAGTCTGCGCTCACGCCCGATAGACACCTGCGATAAATAGCAGGCCATAGTCAAACTCATCGCTTTTGACCGCGTGAAACCCCGCCGCTTCGATAGTTGCATGTGTGTCGCGGTTGAGTTGGCAGCCCTCTGCTAAATGGCGCCAAAACGGATTCATGAGATTTTGCACGCTCTGGCCGAGGCCGCTTTTGGCCCGCACGTGTTCGAGGGCTATGAGTTTGCCGCCCGGCTTCAGCTGCCGGTAAAGAAGTGCGAGCGTCGCTGCCGGGTCTGGCACAGTGCACAGAACAAGTGTACAGACGACTGCGTCGAAGCTGCCGGCGGGGTAGGCGGCGACGAGCCGCTCGTCTTCGAGCAGCCACGGCTCAACGCGTATGCGCGCAGCGAATTTTTCCCGTGAGAGTTTATCGAGTGCCTGTGTGCGCATCGCATCTGAGGGTTCAATTGCCAGCACTTCTGCCGCTGCAGCGTAAAATTCGAAGTTGATGCCGGTGCCGCAGCCAAGCTCGAGCACTCGACCGCTGAGATTGCCCAGAAGCGCTCTACGCCGGCCGCTGAGCGCATTTTTTTCGACGACGCTCATGAACGGGTCGTAGGCCGCCGAGAAAATCTTGTTGTACCAGCCGTTGTGTTCGTTGCTCATAAACGCCAGCCAGGTTGCCGCAGTCAGTGTGGGTGGCAATAAGTACCCCGGGGTATTTACTCTTTACGCGCCCGGCATTTGAGGTGATATTACCCATGCGACAAATTTTGGCTGCATTCATGGTGCTTGGCGCCTCTGTTCATGCGCTAGCTGACCGGCATCCGGTTGAAGACACTTTGGTGGCATTGCCCGCTTCGGTTTCGATCGGGCTCGGCGGCACGGCCCGCCTGAGCGTTGAGGTCACCATACCTGCAGGGCACCATGCATACCTGCGCCACGCCAATGCAAAAGGCATGGCGATACCGATCGCTTTTCGGGCCGCGCCGGAATCGGGCTTTCAGCTCGCAATGACTGCGCAGCCTAAAGGTGTGCGCGTCGGCGATGAATTCGTGCTGCGCGGCAAAGGCAAGTTTACTCTCGAACTATCAGAACTCGCGATGAATGAATTCGGTCGCACTTACGCCTTGCCGGTGAAGGTGCGCCTGCAGCTCTGCGGCGAAGCCGAGCCCGCAATCTGTTATATGCCCGAAACGATTGAAAAGACAATTTCAGTGAATATCAATGCGCCCGAAATATTGAGCCGAACGCAAATCGACACGAGCCTGGCTTGGATAGACAATCGCGCAGCCGCATTGGACGCTGCGAAGCTCAAGAAGCAGAATGTCTTCGCGCTGATTTCTGACCCGACGCGCTGCGGGGCTTGCGTGCAACTTGAAACGAAGGTGTTGCCCAATGCAGCGGTGAACAAGCTGCTGCGCGAAAAATTTGTGCTCTACCGCGTACCGAAAAACGAGTACAGCCATGCGCCGATCAAAGGCCGTTTCGGCATTCCGTTTTATTTTGTGGTTTCGCCCGAGGGCCAGAATCTGCAGAAGTGGGTAGGTGTGCCCGGCCCGATGCAGTTTGCGCAGGGTATTGAGCCCTATGGCATTGCGGCGAGCGGCACGCCAACGGCGACCGCCGCAACAACGAACTCAATCCCCCTGAATTCGGGTGGCAGAGAGTGTGCTGTGCCCTTGAAACAAAGTTATGCGTTTCAAGCGACACAGAAGGGTGAATTCAAGTCTGCGGGCAACATGCGCTTTGTCACGAATGCCTCAGCGCCGGGCACGTATACGGTGCTGACGCTCGACCGCACCGGTGAAATTGATGCGTCGAACAGCGCGCGCGTTGTTCATGGCAAGCTCGTTGTCGAGCGCTACCTCGGCGGCAGCGATCTCATCTTTCAGTGTTCAGCGTTCGGTATCGCCGGCAGCGTCGAAGCGCAGTCGCTCTCGCTGAGTGTTGAACTGCGCTGAGGTTTTGCTGTGCCGATTCGTCTCATGTCGCCCGCGACCGATCTTGATGTCGTCGCCGGCCTGGTATATGATACCGACGCTTATCTTTTTCCTCTGCTGTTCGGTTCGCGCGGGCATGCGCTGCCAATCTTGAAGAAACTCATTCAGCTCGATGCCAATTCATTCTCGCACCGGTACATACAGGTTTATGAAGCTGAAGGCGTTGTGCAGGCAATTCTCATCGGCTACAACCACCGTGAAATCAACAAAGAAGCAGAAGAGGCGGATTTCAAAAGTGCCCTGCCTCTTGTTGACCTGATTCTTCTCGTGCCCAAGCTTTGGATTCTGCGGCCGTTCATGGACAAAAGCGACGTCACGGGGCACTATATACAGAACGTCTGCGTCGCCCCCGAGCACAGGGGCAAGGGCATCGGTTCGTTATTGATCCGCAATTTCTGCGAGACGCACGCAACAGACGTCTGGCTCGATGTCGAGCTCGGCAATACGGCCGCGCTTCAGCTCTATGAACGCCTCGGCTTTCGTGTGTCGCGGCAGATTCCCATTTTCTTACCCGGTCTGGGCAGCTATAGGTTAGTGCGTCAACCGTAGCAGGGTAAAACCCTGCTACGGTTGACGCACTGTCTTGACTTTGTACGCTGCACTATGCTAAGATATAAAGCGGATGTTTTGTCAGTTTTTTACATGATCGTCACGACGGCGCTGCTGATCGTGAACTGGAACCTGCCCGAATTTAACGTGTGGCTGTTTCTGGGCTCGATTCTGATGGCGACGAGCTGCTTTGCAATGGCGCACAACCATAACCACATACCGATGTGGAGAATTGATTTTCTGAATAAGCTCACCGACTACTGGCTGACGCTGTTCTACGGTTTTCCCGTTTATGCCTGGATTCCCACGCACAACATGAACCACCACCAGCTGAACAACCGCGAGGGCGATTACACCATTACCTGGCGCCTGTCTGAAAGAAACAACCTGCTGACGATGATCACTTTCCCGTTTGTGAGCGCGGTCTACCAGCAGAAGCCCACCTCAGATTTTCTTAAGCACTACTGGAACGTCAACAAGCCGAAGTTCTTCTATTATATTTCGCAATACGTCGTTTGGGTTCTTTGGATAGCCGGGGCATTCTACCTTGATTCGCGCAAAGCGCTGCTCTATGTGGCGATACCCATGATTGTCGCGACTCAGTTTGTCTTGATCATTAACTACATTCAGCACGTGCACACCGACGAAGAATCGCAGTACAACCACTCGCGCAACTTCACCGGACTCTATAACAAATTCTTGCTGAACAACGGCCTGCACACCGCGCACCACGAACAAATGGGCCTGCACTGGAGCCAGCTGCCAGAAGCACACGCGAAGATTGCGCACCGCATCGACCCGCAGCTGAATGAAGTGTCGCTTGGCTGGTACGTGATTCGTACCTACATTCTCGGTCTCTTCATTCCGAAATTTCGCAGCAAATCAATGCGTCTCGAGCGCATGGCATTAGCCGGTGGCGGTTCGCTGACCGAACGCTTTGACGCTTCGAACCACATGGTTTCTGCTTCAGCCGCGCCGGCGGCGAAAAAAGCTGCGCCCAAGGCGAAAAAGAAAGCACCAGCGGCCAAGAAAGCGGCTGCGAAGAAGACCCGTAAAGGTCGCTAAAAAGTGCGCTTCGTATCCCCGCAAGGGATGCGAACCGCGGAGAGAAAATGGCAGCAGAATCATCTTTCGACGTCGTCTCTGAGGTTAACTGGCAAGAGGTGACAAACGCCATCGACCAGGTGCAGCGCGAGATCGGCACCCGGTTTGACTTTAAAGGTACCAAAGTCGCCATTACGCTTGAAAACAAAGAGCTTACCCTCATCGCCGACGACGAAGGTAAACTCAAGCAGCTGAAAGACGTACTCGATTCAAAACTCATCAAACGCGGTATTGCTCTGAAATCGGTCGATTACCAGAAACTCGAGTCGGCCTTTGGCGGTACTGTCAGGCAAAAGGCGAAGTTCATCAACGGTATCGCGCAAGAGCACGCGAAGAAGATCAACCAGCTGATACGCGATTCCAAGCTGAAGGTGCGCTCGCAGGTCATCGACGAAAAGGTGCGGGTCACCGCAAAATCAAAAGACGACCTGCAAGATGTGATGAAGCTTTTGAACGCCGCCGATTTGCCGATTCCTCTTCAATATAACAATTACCGATAGTCGGCGTGTCTGTGATAATGGCCACGGGCTTAAGCGCGTAGCCATTATGACAGTCAACAACACCATTTCTGAAAGTTTCAAGTCGAAACCGCTGGCGGCGATTCCGCGTGGTTACAAGACTTTTATCACGAACGCAGGCATCAAAGACTCTTCGCTCGACCTGGGTGTCGTCGTGTCTGATGTGCCGGCAAACGCTGCGGCTGTTTTTACGCGCAACCAGATCAAGGGCAACCCGGTGCAGGTCGGCATCAGGCATATCAAAGCCGGCAAGGTCAGCGCTGTGGTGGTGAACTCGAAAAACTCCAACGTCGCCACCGGTAAACAGGGTTATGACGACTGCGTGAAGATCTGCAAGTCTGTCGCTGATCAGCTGGGTGTGCCTGTGACGCAGGTGTTTCCCTCGTCGACAGGCGTTATCGGCCGCAGGTTGCCGGCGCAGAAGGTGATCGAAGCGCTGGGCAATCTGCAAAACAACCTCAGCGAAAATGCGGACTTCGAAGGTTTTGCCAAGGCGATCATGACGACCGATACATTTCCGAAATTTGTCTGCCGCAGGGTCGGCAAGGCGACCATCGTCGGCGTCGCAAAAGGTTCGGGTATGATAGAGCCGAATATGGCGACGATGCTGTCTTATATCTTTACCGATGCGGCAGTGCCTGCCGCCGAGCTGAAAAGGCTCTTAAAAGCCACCGTAGAGCCAACGTACAATTCATTGTCGGTCGACACCGATACATCCACCTCTGACACACTGCTCGCGATGGCGAATGGGCTCGCAGGCAAAGTGAGCGCGTCTGCTTTTGCGAAAGCGTTTCATGAGGTCGCTCTTGAACTGACGCGCATGCTCGCCCGCGACGGCGAAGGCGCGACGAAGCTCTTTACCGTAACCGTGAAAGACTGCCTCAATGAAAAACAGGCGAAGGCGATCGGCAAGAGCATCATCAATTCGCCGCTCGTCAAGACGGCCATTTATAAAGGCGACCCCAACTGGGGCCGCATCTTCATGGCGATCGGCAAAACGCCGGGAGTGAAGGTTGTGCCCGAAAAGATTCGCATTCGCTGGGGGGGCAAAGCTTATACCAACGAACAGCTGGCGCAGCTCTCAGACTACCTGAACAAGAACGAAGAGTTGAAGCTCGAAATTTCTCTGGGCACAGGTAAGAAAGCCTGGACGGTTTACGGCTGCAATTACACAGAAGAGTACGTCAAAATCAACGCGTATTATACCACCTGAAAAGTGGCGTGACCGGGCCGGCTTTTGGCCGAAATCTTAAAGCGAAAACGACGAATGCACGACTTTGCGCATTTCGCCGTGCAGTTCTTTCACTGCGACCTTTTCTTCAATGCACTGGTCGAGGTGCGTCTCGACGTAAGCCTGAGCAAACTTCTTGATCGCGTTCGAAGCTGCTTTCGCGAGCTCAATTGTCTTGACGCAGTCGGCTTCGCCAGAGGTAACAATGCGCTTCAACGCCTCAAGTTGCCCCTGGATTCGGTTAATTCGGTGTACTAGTGCATCGCCTGGCATACCTTAAGATAATAAAAGAGACCAAACGAGTCCAATTTTATAGGTAGTTTTACGGATATTTCTACCCCCAGGCTGTGGCTCAAAGGTCGGTGCCAAACCGCCGATAATAGAGGGTGGGCAAGTTGGTGGCTTTTTTCGTTATTTTGGGCGCTCTCTGGGCCCGCGACGTGCGTGTCGTGGCGAGAGTCGAACGTGTCGACCCGGTCACGCGTCTCGCCGAAATTACGAGCGCAGAGACGATTCCCGCAGCGGCTGAATACCAGGTGCTGAACGAAACCGGGGAAACTATCGGCAGGGCCGTCGATCTGAAATCGAATGGCGCGCAGGCCTATTCATTCCGTTTTGAGGGGCGCCGCCGCAGTCTCAGCGCCGGTAGGCGCATCGTCGTTGTGCAGACGAACGAGGCGTTCAGCGCGCTTGCCGACCGACCGCGCATGACACGCGAGGTGACGACACGGCTCGTTAACCGAGACAATGCGCCGATGCAGCTGATACCCGATGGCATCGTGGTTATGGGCAATCAGCAGGCCGGCGAGCTGCATTACGTACCCGCCCGGTCTGGTGGCCGCGCCGCGAACCGTTTTGATATTCCCGCGTTCTACATCGACAGACACGAGGTCACGATCGGCCAGTTTACGCGCTATCTCGAAGAAACCCGGGGCAAGGTGCCGACCGCTTATCAGAGCCTCAGCCTAAACCAGCCGGTGACGCGCGTGACCTATAAGGATGCAGAAAATTACTGCGCATGGGCGGGTAAAAGGCTACCGACCGAATTCGAATGGGAGCGTGCCGCCCGTGGCAACCAGATCGTCAGCTCTCAGGCAGAAACTTATGTCGAATCGACTTCGTTTCCCAAGGGGGATTTCTCACCGCAAGAAGCCTGCGTCACCCGGGAAAAGGCATCGGGGCCATTAGATATCGACAAACTTACCGATACCAACGCCTTTGGGCTCGTCGGCATGTGTGGTAACGCCGCAGAATGGACCAGCAGCTGGCTGCTGCCCTATCGCGGCAACACCGAACGCGATATTCGCTTCGGCAAAAAGTATAAGGTGATTCGCGGCGGCTCTTTTGAGCTCGAACTCGAATATGCCAAGAGCCATGTACGCCTCGCCGGCGGCATGCCCTCACTCGCACGCGACCGCCGTGCGGGTTTCAGATGCGCTCGAAGTGAGTAAACAGTTCGCCCGCCGGCTAACAGCCGTGCGGGTTTCAGATGCGCCCGAAGTGAGTAAACGGTTTGCCCGACGGCTAACAGCCGTGCCGGCTTCAGGTGCGCACGCACGGAGTCGATTTACTGACTCAGTAATGGCTGTTTAACGAGGTTCGACAGTTTCTTCTGCGTTGCTGCCGAAATTTTCGGGCCAAGGCTTGTGATTCCCGGTGATGCACCCCGCCAGACATGTCGCAGCGCCGACAAGAATGTCGTCGGGGTGACCTTGTCGAGCTGAACCAGGTAGTCGCGCCAGTCTTTCACAATGCCATGGTAAAGGTAAGTGCGGGCGTTGTAGCTTGCACGGCGGTAGGCGCTCTCCATGGCGAGTTCAACGCTGCCGCGCAGGCCAGATTTGCTTTCTTCGAGATCACCCGCGTCGATGCCGGTGGTGAGTTCATTCACTTCTTGCAGGGCAGTCTCGACCGCGGTCGTGTACTTGTCGGGTGAGGTGGCGCAGAAAATGCCCCAGACGCCTTCGTGCAGAAATTGCGAATGAAAGGTACTGACCGAATAACACAGACCCTTTTTCTCGCGCAGCTCGACGAACAGCCGCGATGACATCGTGCCGCCGAGATAGTGCGTCAGCACCTGCAGGTCAGCCGGCTGGTTGAGCTGCGTCTTTTCGCCGGGCAAAGACAAGACGAAATTGATTTGCTCCAGATCTTTTGCCTGGTGTTTCAACAGGCGCTGCTTCGGTGCGCGTTCGGTCTGAAACTCCGCATCGCGAAATTCTTCGCGGTGGTAACCCGGTTTACCCTGCAAAGCGTGGTCGGTGCGGTCAAAGTGCCGGGTAATTTCTGCAATGAGTGCGCGTTTCTCAGCGGGGGTTGAGTAGAGAGCGCCTGCGAGCGAAAGCACTGTGCCCTCGGGGCCATAGTGCGAACGGTAATATTCGTAGAGCTCGTCGCGTGTTGTGCGCTGAATGCCTCTGGCATTGCCCGCTATCGGCCGACCGAGTGAGTTATCACCGATCTGGCTTTCATAAAACAGGTCGAACAGGTAATCGTCGGGCTGGTCTTCGCCCATTTTCAATTCTTCAACGATCACTTTCTTTTCAGCGACGAACTCTTCATTGCTGAAAGTGGAGTCAAAAAACATGTCTGCGAGCACGTCGAGCGCCACCGGTATATGCCGGCTGCTCAGGCTGATGTAATAGTCGGTGATTTCTTTGCTCGTCGACGCATTCATATGCCCGCCGAGGCGGTCGATCGCGCGCGAAATCTCAGTGTAGTGGCGTTTGCGGGTGCCCTTGAAGAGCATGTGCTCGACAAAGTGCGAGTAACCCGATTCGCGTTTGCGCTCGAACCTTGAGCCGACCGGTAGCCAAAGGCCGACAGTCGCGCTGGTTCTGTGCGGAATATTTTCGAGCAACACCACCAGACCGTTTTGCAGAACGATTTTCTCGACCTGAAAAGCGGGTTTGGTGGATATCCAACGCATGGTGTCGGTCGCTGGCCTTAGTGCCGGTCGCCCGGCCTATTGTTCAGCGTCGCGAATGGAAAGCGAAATTTTGCCCTGGCGGTCTATCGCCAGAACTTTCACTTTGACTTTCTGGCCTTCTTGCAGCACATCGCCGACGTTCGCAATACGTTCGGCGGCTACTTTGCTGATATGGCAAAGCCCGTCGCGGCCTGGCATAATCTCGATAAAGGCGCCGAACTCCATGATTTTGCGCACGGTGCCTTCATAGATTTTGCCAATTTCGGCTTCAGCGAACTGGCCTTCAATCATTGCCCTCGCTTTGCGTGCCGATTCGCCGTCGTTGGATGCGATCTGAACCAGGCCGTTATCGTCGACATTGATTTCGGCGCCCGTTTTCTCGATGATCGAGCGGATATTCTTGCCACCGGGGCCGATCAGTTCGCCGATGCGGTCACGGTCGATCGTCAGCGTTGAAATGCGCGGGGCATTGTCTTTGAGTTCGGTACGCGGTTTCGCCAGCGCCTCGCCCATCACTTTCAGAATGTGTTCACGGCCGGCCTTGGCCTGGTGAATCGCTTTCTCCATAATTTCATAGCTGATGCCCTGAACCTTGGTGTCGAGCTGAAAGCCCGTGATACCTTTTGTGGTACCCGCAATCTTGAAATCCATATCGCCGAAATGGTCTTCGAGACCGGCAATATCAGAGAGTACAGCGAACTTTTCACCCGAGGTAATGAGGCCCATCGCGATACCGGCTACCGGTGCTTTGATCGGCACGCCGCCATCCATGAGGGCGAGCGAGCCCGAGCAGACGGTAGCCATAGAAGACGAACCATTCGACTCGAGAATTTCTGACACGAGACGCATGACGTACGGGAAACGGCTCGCATCGGGAACAACTGCGGCGAGCGAGTTCTCGGCCAGTTTACCGTGACCGATTTCGCGACGGCCAGGGCCCATGAAGCGCTTCACCTCGCCCACGCTGAACGGGGGAAAGTTATAGTGCAGATAAAAACGGCTTGAAGATTCGCCTTCGACATCGTCGGTATCTTGTGCATTGCTTTCAGTGCCAAGCGTCAGCACGCCGAGAGACTGTGTTTCACCTCGTGTGAAAAGCGCTGAACCGTGGGTGCCGGGCAAAACGCCGACACCGATGCTGATCGCGCGAATTTCGTCGAGCTTGCGTCCGTCGGCGCGCACGCCGTCGTGAAAGATCTGGTCACGTACGACATCGACCTCAAGGTCGGCAATGAGCGATTTAATGAGCTTCTCGCGTTTCTCTGCGGCATCTTTTTCAAGGCCCGCAAACTCAGGTTTGAACTTTTCAAGTACTGCTTTTTTGCAGGCGTCGATTGCCGCCTGGCGCTCGAACTTGCCCTTAATTTCATTCGCCTTTTTCATATCGGCAAGACCGAGGTCGGCAATTTGCTTGCGCAGTTCGGTGTGCGTTTCGGCGGGTGCGACTTCTTGGCGCGGTTTGCCAGCTTTCGCCTTGAGCTTCAGCTGCATTTCGCAGAGGCGCTTGATCTCTTCATGACCGTGTTTGACCGCAGCGATCATGTCTTCTTCGGTCGCTTCGTCGGCGAGACCTTCGATCATTGTCACTGCTTTAATCGTACCCGCGAGCGCGAGGTTAATGTCTGCCGCCTGAATCTCATCGCGGTTTGGGAAAAGAATAAACTTGCCTGCCACGCGCGCGATACGCACACCCGCTACCGGGCCGTCGAATGGCAGACCTGAAATGGTGAGTGCTGCTGATGCGGCTGTAATCGCATGCACATCAGCGCTGTAGTTTTTCTGCGCGCTCAGAAGCGTGATGAAAATCTGTACTTCGTTGGTGTAGTTGTCGGGAAAAAGCGGCCGAATCGGGCGGTCGATAACGCGCGACGTCAATATCTCTTTGTCTGACGGGCGATTCTCGCGCTTCAGAAAACCACCGGGAAAACGGCCACCGGCGTAATATTTCTCGCGGTATTCAACCGTCATGGGAAAGAAATCAAGGCCTTCGCCTGATTTTTTCGCCCCGGTCGCGTTCGCCATGAGCACCATATTGCCCCAGCGCAGCAGCACCGAGCCGTCGGCCTGGCGGGCCCACATACCTGTTTCGAGTTCGTATGGCTGGCCTTTGAGGTCTACTGATTCTTTGTGAACTTTAAAATCATGTTGCATAATTTACCTTCTTTAGAGAATGCGCGCAGATATACCTTGAGCCTTCGGCCCAAAGTACACCGCCCGACGCAAATAAGGGGTTATTTACGGAGATTGAGTTTAGCAATGATCGCCTTGTAACGATCAACGCTGTTCTTGCGCAGGTAGTCGAGCAGTCGGCGGCGACGGCCTACCATCTTCAAGAGACCTACGCGTGAGTGGTGGTCTTTCACGTGTGCCTGAAAGTGACCTGTCAGGCGGTTAATTTTTTCAGTCAGAAGCGCTACCTGAACTTCTACCGACCCGGTATCTTTCGAGCTTTTCTGGTGTGTAGCGATAAGCGCTTTCTTTTCTGCAGTTGCGAGCATATTTCCCTTTATTTATCTTTTCCCTTATGTTTGAGACACTTTTGCTATGCAAAACAGGGTGACAAGAGTTTTGGCAAGGGGTGGCCTCGGCCAACCGGCAGATTCCAAAACGAAGTGCGAAAGGGATAAAGTAATGTAAGGCCGCTCCCGGGTTTCGAGGTTGATTTGCGAAAAACGACCACGGAGCCCCCGGATGCGACCCTACGTTCAACTATCAAATGATGAAAGACTGCGTATAGAAGAAAGCCTTGCTGAGGGCCTCAAGGCCAGCCAAATCGCCAGAAATCTTAAGCGACACCCGAGCACTATTTTTCGAGAGATTCGGCGTAATTCAATGCCACGACATTACAGCGCGCGGTGCGCCAGAGACGAGGCGCGAAAGCGCCAGACTAATACCAACGCCGCGAAGGTTACACCAGAGCTTTGGTCAGAGATCGGAGCATCGCTCAAGTCGACGCTGTCACCAGAACAGATCGCAGGCCGCATGCGCCTAGAACGTTTCGACGGTGTCTGCATGCAGACGATTTACAATCATGTGCGCAAGAAATCCGGCACATCGAATTTTTATCGCCTGTGCCTGCGCCGCAAAGGCAAACCATACAAGCGCAAAGTGAGGATTGAGGCTGAAAACAAAGGGTTTTTCGCATTCACGACCTGCCAGCCGAAGCTTTGACGCGACGCAAACCCGGCTACTGGGAGGGCGATTTGGTCGAGGGTAAAATGGGCACCGGGCAGATTGCAACTTTCGTCGAAAGGCATTCGCGTTACTTGCTCGCGGCGAAACTGGAGCGCAAATTGGTGACACAGTTTAACGCTGCAGCGCGCGACCTATTCGCCGACATCGATAACGAACGGCTGCGGGGTATCATTTACGATCGGGGCACCGAGATGAGTGGCTACCGCGACCTGCAGCAAGTGCTGAACTGCGGCATCTACTTTTGTGACCCCGGCTCGCCATGGCAGAGAGGTACGAACGAAAACACGAACGGCCTGCTGCGCGAGTCTTTTCCCAAAGGCACAGATTTTCGGCGCATCGACCAGGAACAGGTTGACGCAGCGCTTAAATTACTAAATAACCGACCACGCAAGCGGCTGAATTACCGAACCCCGGCCGAGGTCTACTTTCGCAGCCCTATCGCACTTCGTTTTGGAATGTAAGACCCCTGCCAAAACGGTCGTTTGGCTAGAAATCCAACGCGCGACTTCGCCCAAACGTATAGCGCAAAGCCGCAGAAACGGTAGGCCCCGAGAAATTATTCGAGTCATTATCAGCATACAGAAGTGCGTGCGCGACGCCAAATCGGGGTATAAATGAAATTTCGTGCGTGAGCAAAATCTCTACCCCCAGGCCGACTTCGGCATACATCGAGTTGATGTTCGACGACAGCGAACCATCTTGCCTCTTCACTTTGGTCGTGATCGTACCAGCGTCGACGTAGGGCAGAAGTGTGATGAAATTGGGCAACAGGTGAATGCGGGCCTCTGTGCGCAAAGTGGGTAAAATTAGAGTGCGCTGATTAAGGCCGGGTTCGGCTATCATGCCGGTGCCGCGCAGAAACAGGTTAAAATCGCGAAACGCGAGGCCGAAACCCAATGAGCCCCCGAGCCCCGCGGGCTGCGCCGAAGGCACCAGCGCGTTCGCGCCGATATCGAGAAGCATGCGGTCTTGAAAGGTTACCGGCGCTGCTTCGGCGGCCAGGTTTTGCGCCAGGCCGGCGAGTGAAGCGCAGAGCGCGATGCGGATTAAGGTCGTTTTCATATTTTTCCCCGTTTATTTTGTCTGTTGCTGTGTCATACTGAAGATATCTTGTACAATGCCTTGCGAGATTTCATCGACGACGTTAAAGAGCCGCACGTCTACCGGCGACTCCGTTGTCGAACCGCCAATCTCTTTCTTCTTCGCAAGGTCAAAAATTTTCGATTCGATCACGATATTGCCCGTTTTGGCGCTGACTGAATAGAAACCGAAAATCAGGTAATCGGCCCCCGTCGCCGCCTGAAATTCTTTTAGGGTCTTTTCATTCACATCTGTCGGCGAACGAAAGATACGGCTGCCGGCTTCAAAGCTCTTCTTTTCGTTTGCGCGGTCGTATTCGAAGATTTTTTTCATCGAGTCGTCGATGGCAATCGATAGCGAAGATGCAAGCCAGGTATAAAGCGGGGTGTTCGTGCGGTCGTAAAAGTCGAGAATCGCGACGCTCGCAAGGCCGCCCGATGCACCCTGCGCCGACATGCGGTCTTTCTCTTCGGCTATCTTGTTGATCTGCTCTTCGCTCAAAATTACCAGCGGACGCTGCATCTCGCTGATCATGCTCGCGAGCATTTCAGAATTCGCCGAAGACTTCGCCGGAAACGAATCTTGATACCAGACCATGCCGCCGGTCGTCAGGTCAAAACCGCGGGCAAAGGAGTTTTTGCCGTCGGGGTTCAGCAGCAGCAGGTAGTCTGCACCGGTGCGGCCGCGTATGCGGCCGAGAATACCCCTGAGCTCCCGGTCGAAGCCATAGTCTTTGCGGGCGACGATAGCCGAAAACGCATTGTAGTCGGCGTTATTGGCTTCATTGTCCCCGGCTGCTGAAAGGGGTGGTGGCATTTCAGAAACAGTCAGCATCGGCGCGAAATACGATACCCCCTGCGTCACGAGGTGGCGCGTGTATTGCAGATCTTTGGGTGTCGTGGATTCAAAATCACTGCCCGAAAGCGCATGTACCTTAAACTTCTGCGAAAGCAGGCTGATATAGAAATCGTTGAGTTCAACCGGTTCGAGCGGCGCCATGATTGCCAGTTTGCTCGCCGAGGTAATCGGCCTGCTGAGGTACCGGTCTTTTTCAAGTGGCAGCATGGTGCGCAACAGGTCGATCACCACGGTTTCGGGTTTCGAATAGACCGTGAAGGCCGAGATTTTTCCCGTCGAGGCGCTGTAATGATAGAGTTTTACCAGCACATATTTCTTGTCAGGCACTTCAGCGGTGGGCTCAATCTCGTTGCCGTCTTCGTCTTTCGCTTTTTCTGCATATTCAAAGATTTCACCGGTGAGCAGGTTACCGCCTTCGACCAATTTGCTGATCTGCGCGTACTCTTCAGGTGCGTAGATCACCCGGGAGGCAATTTTCTTTTCATCACGCATTCGCGAAAATTCGTTTGGGTACATGACGCGGCCTTTTTTCGCGCGCGTGTAGGCTTTGCTCAGAAAGATCGGAAAGCGCAGAATAATCTCTTTCGAGACGGGCGAATCAAACCTGCGCGAAAACGTGCCAATCGCCGTCGTGCCTGTCGCCGATAGGCTGCCCGAGGCAGCGGCAAAGACCAGAATGCAGCAGAGGCGTTTCAAACAACACCGCCCGTAGAGTCTACTTACCCTTTTGCATCGTGTCGATCATCGTGCCGACGACGCTCTTCAAATCGTCTTTGCGGCCCACGCTGTAATTTTGCACGTACACGAGTTCCATATTGTCGAGCTTGATCACCCGCGCCCAGGTGTAACCAGCATCCCATTTGGCGAGCGAGAGCAGAACGACGTAGCGAATGCCCATTTTTTTCTGCAGCGACTGCAGCATTTCAACTTTGAGATTCTCGAAGTTAAAAATATGCAGTTTGTAGATATTCTCAAAAACCTTGTCGGCAACCGCCACCTGACGCTGCGGGTTTTTCGGGTCGAAGAGGTTGGTGACGAAAGCCGTCTTTTTCAGGCTCTTGACATCGAGCACGTCGTCGGTCGTGTAAAAGTCGGTTGCGTTGAACGCTTTCACGTCATAACCCCCGCGCATGAATTCCATCAAAACGGCATTCTTAAAATCGTTCTCGCCTTCGACGAGCACGGCGATATTCGAATTCTTGGGGATTGCCTCTTTAATCACATAGTTGTTGCGTGTCGAGCGGCACGCGGTGAGCGTGAACAGGGCAAAAACCGCCACGATAATGGACTTCTTTGTCATGAATAAGACAGGGGGTATAATCTGATAAATTGTCAACAGTTTTCGATCAATATTCTGGGGCCGCGCAGGAAAACGCAAATCTGCCAGATTCTGGAAAATTTTCTTCTTCACAGACAAGAAATTGGCTGCGTTCTCCCGCGCGGCCCCTATAGCTGAGAAATCATGTTCTCCCAAAAGCTTGTCGCGGCGAAGCGTACGTTGAGGTCATAACTGTCGGCGATCGTCTCGGCGACGTCTGCGAGCGAGGCTCTGATACCGAGGTTCGCCTGCCGGCGTGGTCTGAACATGCGCGAATAAACCATGAGCGGCACATATTCTCGCGTGTGGCTCGTGCCCTCGAAAGTGGGGTCGTTGCCGTGGTCAGAGACTATATAGAGCATGTCTTCGTTTTCCATCGCTCGCATGAGCCTCGGTATCTGCAGGTCGAGAGATTCGAGCGCATCGGCGTAGCCCAACGAGTCGCGGTTGTGACCATAAAGGCCGTCAAGATCGGGCAGGGTTGCGAGCACGAACGATTGTTTTGCCTTGTTTGTCGGCGCGTCGCGAATCACCTGGTTCAACAGTTCAAGGCATTCGGCGTTATTCTTCACGCCATAGGTTTCGCTCATTGCCGCGCCTTCGATCATTTCTGAGACCTTGCCGAGCGCATAGACGGGAATTCCCGCGTCGTAGAGCGTGGTTGCGAGTGTCGGCGCCCTCGGCGGCGAATGGAACATCGCCACGGGGGCAGATTCGTCGACCACAAAGCCCGCGACGTCGCCGCCAAAATAGTGCACGTGCAACCTGCCGAGGCCGTGCGCTGAGAGAACCTCCCATGCGGTGTGGCCGAGCAGATAGAATTCATCGGGCTGAAACTTTTCATTGTGCACGTAGATGTGCACGAGCGAGTCGTCAGTTACCAGCAGAATGGGGCTGCCGGTATCGAGGTGCGTTTCGCCATATTTCGTGAGAAATCCCTGTTGCACATCGTTCGAATTGCCGAGAAACGTGCGGCCCGAGGCCTGCATCAGCTGCTGCATAATATCTTCGGGCACGCCCTTCGGGTACGTCAGGTATTTGTCTTCTTGATAGGTACCCAGAAGTTCCCGGTGGCCGCCGATGCTGTCGTTGCCTTCGTTGCGCTGCGTGATTTTGCCAAAAAAGCCCAGCGTCTCTTCGTCGCGCGGCCAGCCCTTGACATACGTCAGGTTCGCCAGCCCAAGGCGCGCCAGATTGGGAATCTCGAGTTTCGGTTTGAGCTCGCCGATGTGCGAAAGTGTGTTGGCTCCGCGTGGCCCGTAAAGGTATGCATCGGGCTGCTCACCCACGCCCAGGCCGTCGATCACGAGCACTATCGATTTGCCGATACCGAGCGTCACGGGTGGAAACTTGTCGCCACCGACTCTTGCCGACAACACGGATAAAATTGCGAGCTTGCAGAGGCGAATTTTTGCTTTTCACCACGCAAAACCGTCGGGTTCATCTTTTATGAAAGCTGCGTATCTGCTGATCATTGCTCTGGCGTGCGTGTCAGCCTCGTGTGCGCGCAGCGAAAAATCGCTCACGGTCAAAACGGGTACGTTAGAGAAGAAGATCCCCCTTTCTGAACTCAAACAGAAGTTCGCGCCCGAAAACATAACTGTCGACGACTACTATCTTAAGCGCAGCGTCGTATACAGAGCACTGCCGCTGGCGAAAATGCTCGCGGCGTTTGCGGTTGATTTCCCTGCCTATGATGAATTTATTTTTCGTTGTGCCGACGGCTACCTTGCGCACGTGAGCCGTGCCGATTTTGAAGCGGGCCGGCTCGCAGATTTTTACCTCGCCTTTGGTGAAAACTCAGATGCGTTCAGTGCAAAAATACCCCAGGGCAAGGCGCTGGTATCGCCAGAACCTTTTTATGCTGTCTCGACAAACCTCGCGGGTTTTCAAACGCTCTCGTGGCCGTACGAGGTGGTCGCGATTGAGCTCGTCAATTTCAGAGAAATGTTTCCGGCGATCTATTTTGCGGGCATGGAAAAACAACCGGGTGTGGCAATGGGCTTTGACCTCTTCAGAAAAGAATGCCTCAAGTGCCATTCGCTGAATCTGCAGGGGGGCGACATCGGCCCCGAACTCAACGTGCCGCAGAATATCACCGAATACCGCGATGCGGCGACGCTCAGAAGATTTATTCGCAATGCGTCAGCATTTCGCGCCCGCTCCAAGATGCCGTCGTATGAACATTTGAGCGATAAGCAGATTGAGAATATCCTGAGTTATCTGCGGGCGATGGCAGGTCATAAGGCCCATTGATTATGTCATGGTTCGACATGCTCACCATGACAAAATTATTTTTTTACTCTGAGCCAATTATTTGTCACCCTGAGCTTGTCGAAGGGTGACGCACTAAGGTCCTATATACTTCTTTTTGGCCGCGTTATGTTCTTTGAAGTCTTTTGAGAAATGGTGTGCGTCGTCGCCTTTGAGCACGAAGAACTTGTAGTCAGTCTTTTCAGGGTTAACCGTCGCGTTAATGGCGGCGATACCTGGCGAACCGATCGGGCCGGGGGGCAGGCCGCGCACTTTATACGTGTTATAGGGCGACTCGACTTCAAGGTCTTTGTAAAAGAGTCTTGCCTTGGGTTTTTCGAACAGGTATTGTACCGTTGCGCACGATTCGAGGGGTTCGCTGTCGCGCAGCCGGTTATGGAAAACCGCAGCGATCAGCGGCCGCTCGTCTTTGAGTTTGGCCTCACGCTCGACGATGCTTGCCAGAATCACCGTTTCATGTATCTTGCGCGGTTCAGTCGGAAAATTCTTCACTTCTTTAGCCTTCTCGAAAAAGTGCTCGATCATGTGTTCGATAATCTTGTCTTTTGGGTAACCCTGTGGCAAGAAGTATGTATCGGGAAAAAGATACCCTTCTGCTGATTGTGCAGGTATTTTGTATTTATCGAGAATCGATTTTTTGGCGGCAACCTGCAAGAATTCATCGCGCGATGCGAAAAATTTCTTTTCGACGAAGAGGTCGGCTATCTGCCGGTTGTGCAGACCCTCGGCAATCGTGATGCTGATTGTTTTGGTTTTACCGCTCGTGATCGTCTGTGCAATTTTTGCGGCCGACATGCCGTCGTGCAGGTCATAGACGCCAAATTTGATTCTGCCGGCTTTGCCGGTGAGGCGCATATAGAGTTTAAATAAGGTCTCGCTGCCGACCAGGTTCGCTTCGCTGAGGCGCGCTGAAACGTTCGAGAGGTTCGAGCCCGCCTTAACGGCAAAATCGATGTGGCGCGAGCCATCGCCGACCGACCGTAGGCTGATGTACATGGCTAAAGCGCCCATGAGCAGCGTGGCGAGCAATACACCTGCCGCTATCACCAGCGGCTTTCTGACCTGTTGCAGATTATCTTGCAGCATGCGTGCGGCTACAACTGATTGACGTGCTGTAAAGCGTACATCCCCCTTACGTCTATGCTATCTAAAGGCATCTTGTTTGCCGCCAGCTGCTATCTGCTCGTCTGTTGCGGGCGCACTTCTGCAGAGGCGAATCTCTTGCATGAGTATGCCGACCTGCCGGGTGGCCAGGGTGTGAATTACCTCAGCGAATATGCGCGCGCGCAGAGACTAAAGAGCCCTGCCGACCGGCCTCTGCAGCAGCAGGCCTATCTGGCGAGCGCCTTTCGGGATGCGGCGAAGGCACCCATCTGCGCCGATGCAGCCTGCGCCGAGGCGGCAATTCGCGCACTAAAGGGCTCTGATCGCTCAAAACTCGCGGACTATGCGGCGTTTCACCTGGCAGACCTCGCTGCCCGTGACAACCAGACCGCCATTGCTCTCTCTCTCTTGCAGCAAATCTCGAACCCACCCGATAGCCTGCAGCGAAAAGTCTCGCTGCTCAAAGGCCGCTTGCTTCAGCTTGGCGGCCAGGCGCCGCAGAGCGCGCAGCTCTTTCGCGAACACCTCGAAAAGTTCAAAGACGGCGAGTCTCTGTATCTGGCCGCCGACGCTTTCGACCGGGCAGGTGATAAGTCAGCTGCGCTCGCCACGGCAATTCAGGGCCTCGAGCACCCCGAGGCAGATTTCGCGTTCGCCCAAAACGGACTGCACATTCGCAATCTTCTGGGGCAAGGTATCTACAGCATGAGTGCACCCGTTACCCGCATTCGCCTCATGGAGGCTCTGCGCGTCGCGAAAGACAAAGCGAGTGCGCACAAACTGTTTTCAGGTCTCGTAAACCAAAAGCTCTCGAAACACGACCGCGATCTCTTCGTGCACTACGGTTCACGGCTGATGATCGAAAAAGGCGATGCGCGTGCAGTTCAAAACCTGCTCGCTTCAGCTAGCGGCGATTTTTATGGTGAATCAGGTGAAAAGGCTGCACTCGATGTCTGTGAGCGCCTGTTAAAGAAGAAACAGTACGCTGCGGTTAACCATTTTTTTGCGACTGCCCCAGCGACGAAGAGCAAATTACAGTGCCAGCTGCGGCAGGCTCAGCGCTCGTCAGACTATTCTGCGAAGGCCCGCGGCATCGCTGCCGAATACATCACCTCTTTCGATGCCGAGTCGACCCTGGCAGAGCGCATTTTTCTGCGTTCGTGTCTGCCCGACAGGTCAAAATCGCGTTCGGGTGTGGATATCCCCTGTCTTGAAGAGCTGAAGCGTATCACGGCAGGTAAAGTTACCGGGGCCGGCGCGCGTTATTTCTTGGCGCGGCATTTTGACGCAACCGGCAATGCAGAGCAGGTAAAGGCGCTCGTCACAGAAATTGCGACGCAATATGCCGATGACTACTATTTCTATCGCCTGATCGAAAATCCGCTGGTGCTGCAGAAACAACTGATCGCGGCACCTGCCTCTGGTAACGAACGCTCTGCGCTGCTGACGGCGACGCTCATCAGCGCCGATCTCGCGCAAGCACGCGGCATTGAAGTCTTGAGTGACCTGCGCAAATTCACCGAGCGCACGCAGAAACGCCAGAAAAAACTCGACGGCCCTCTCGTCACTGCGGCGCTGCTTTTCGCAGCTGACAGCCGCGACGAGGCGCGCGAACTCTTGCGCAACCCCGAAAGGCTGATGGTCTATGAAAACCTCGTTGTTGTGGGCCAGGTCTCTGGCAAGAGCGACATTGCTCTTTTTGGGGTGAAGCAATGGCTGCGCGAACAGAAGCTACGACCGTTTCTTTATGAGATCCCCCTTGAAATGAGGCAGTTGCTCTACCCGACGACCTACGCAGCACACATTGAAAAATATGCGGCAAAAAACCGTGTCGAGGTTGCCGAAGTGCTCGCGCTCATTCGGCAAGAGTCGCAGTTCTTTGCAGGGGCGATCAGCCGCGCGAATGCCTTGGGGCTGATGCAGTTGTTGCCCTCGACAGCAAAGCTCGTCGCCGCGAAAGAAGGCCTTGAGCGATACAACCTGCTTCAACCCGAAGACAACATTCGCCTCGGCACTGCGTTCATGCGCGAGATCAAAGATTATTACTCAGCAGATTTCGTGGGCCTTGCGATCGCGTACAACGCGGGCCCGGGCCGGTATACACAGTGGAAAAAGAAGCTCGACCCTGAAGAGGCTGTTTTTGTCGAGCAGATACCGTTTCAAGAAACCTACCATTATGTACGCGTGCTGCTGAGCGACCGGGCGAAATACCGCGCGCTGCTGACAAACCCATGAACCAGAAAAAGATTTTGGGTGTCGCGCGCCACAGTGCGCTGTTTCGCTCGCTGAGCGACGCGCAGCTCAGCCGGGTGTTGAAGCACTTTCGGCTGCACCATCTGCAAAAAGGCGATTATCTGTTTCGCGCCGACCAGCATAGCCGCATGATGTATTTCGTCGTCGATGGCAAGTTGCGGGTCGAAAAAGTCATCGGCGCGGGCCAGCCGGTGCGCATCGCTTCGTTGCTTGCCGGCGACATCGTCGGTGAAGTCGCGATGCTCACAGGCGAACGCCATTCGGGGCAGGTGCGCGCGGTCACCGATGCGCATATCGCGGGCATCACCAAGAAAGAGCTTGATCCGCTGCTGAGGCATTACCCGTTATTGTTGCAGAATCTTATTCGCATCGAAGCGCTGAGGCTTCGGCACAACATCGTGCGCGAACCTAAGCTGAATCAAGAATTGGGATTCATATTGCATCTGTACAGTTGCACCCCTGCAGATTATCTGGCGGCAGAGCCCAACACTACCGCGGCGATCGCCGCGCAGAAACTCAAGAATTTCATGTTGTTTCCGCGCGAGTTCTTGAAGCGCGCAGGCGCGTCGACCGACGCGCTGCGCAAGGCGATTAGCCAGACCTTGATGAAGCACCCCTCGGCCTACCTGACCGTCAATGCGGCAACAACCGAGGGGCACCTAGTTAAGGCGCTCATTTCGATGGCTGACCGGTTGATCGTGACTTGCTCAGAAGACGAGGCTTCGGTCAAGACGGCTGAACTCTATTTGCGTCAGGCAGAACAAAAGGGCATGCAGTCCCAACTGCGGCCGATGGTGATAAATGTTCACCATGCTTCGCGCGACAACCTCACGACTTCGGAAATTGAGGCGAGGCTTAAACACAACGTGCGTTTCAGATTGAAACTAAGGCGCGACTATTGGGAAAACTCTGAATCGCCGGCGCTCAAAATTCAGGCGATGGCCATTGCAAGGTCGATCTGTGAAAACTCGCAGGGCATCGCATTCGGCGGTGGCGGCGCCCGGGCGCTCAGCGAGATTGGTGTGATCTCAGAGCTCGAACGACACCACATTGCATTCGACCATGTGTCAGGCACGAGCATGGGTTCGCTGGTTGCAGCGCTCTATGCGCAGGGACTCAATGCGCGCGAAATGAGCGAAAAGTTCAAAGAGTTCTTGCCGAGCGACAAAGGGTTACTGCGCTATAATCTGCCGTTTATTTCGTTCTTTCGCGACCGCAGCGTGAACCGCATTCTGCGGCGGGTCTTTGGCAATGCGCGCATCGAAGACCAGCCTCTGCCTCTGACAATTATCGCCGCCGATCTGATTTCAGGCCAGGAGATCAGGCTGACGCGTGGTCTCATTTGGCGCGCCGTGCGCGCGAGCATGAGCCTGCCGGTGGTTTTTCCCCCGGTGCGGTACCACGGGGCCTATCTCGTCGACGGTGGCGCGATCAACAATGTGCCGGGCAATGTCTTACGCGAACAGGGTGTCGAACGCGTGCTCGGCATCAACTGCACACCGCTCGAAGACAATTCCATTCGCGAATATCTGATCGAAACAAATCTCTTTCAACTTTTGAAGCCCGGCGACAAATTCTGGAACAACCTCAAGCGCGTATTCAAGGCATTGCGCCTTTTTGTGACACGCCCGCCGATTCTGCAAATCGCCAACCGCGCAATGATGCTCGAGGGCTCAGAGCTGATACGCCAGAAATCGCGCGAGTTTGATCTGCTGTTTAGCCCAGACGTTTCGCGTTTCGGTATGTTCGAATTCGACCGGCGAGAAGAAATCATTGATGCGGGGCGTGTTTACGCGCGTCTGCATGCCGCTGATCTGAAGAGAATTTTCCGTAAGAGTTAGGCCTTGGGCCTCACTCTTACGGATTATCTGATGCGTGTCTGCTGCAGGGTGAAGTCTGCGCCCGCAGACATCTTCTCGATTTCGAGCATCGTCTCGCGCGTCGTCTGCATTTTTTCTGAAACGGCCGTCACCTGCTTAGAGATGACCTCGGGCTCGAATACCTGCACAGACTGGTCGCGCAGGTAGCGCAGGGTTTCTTCAACCATTTCAATCTGTGCGAGAAACTTTTTCTTATTCGCCTCGGCCTCTTTCACCATCGCGGCGCGTTTCTCGACGAGCTCGATGCGGCGCTGCAGGGCGTCTTTGGTCTCTGCGGGTGCATCGGGCGCAAGCGCCGCGAGATCGCCCTTCAGTTTCGCGAGTTCGGCTTCGTGGCCCGAGCCTGCAACCTTTTGCATGTCGTCGAGCCGGCAATAGCCATTGAGCAGATGAATAAAATTGCTTTCGAGTTCGTCGAGGCCCGTCAGCATTGCTTCACCCGATTGCACAGAAGCTTTGCTGTTCTGGCGGGTGTTCTGTTTAATCTGGCGGATCAATTCTTCTGCCGGCGACATTTTGCTCTTGAGCGCCGAGCTTGAACCGTAGATCGCGTTTCTCAGCCGGCGAATCTCGTCTTTTTCGGCTTCACGGCCTTCGAGGGCACCCACGGCACGCTGAAATCGTTTGTTGGTCGCGGCCCCAATCAGAATGACCGTTTCGGCCGCAAAAAGTACGGGGTAGAATAGCGGCAATGACCAGCTGAAAAAAAGACCTGCAATCAGGCCAGCTCCCAGAAACAGCAGGTTGTACTTGTGCTTAAATGCGTGCCAGATGTACATCATACGATTACCTCTTTTGCGATTTCTGAAGCCAGTTTACCATCATATTGGCCGTCGTGGTTTGCCTTGAGGTATTTCATGGCCTCACCGATATTTTTCGCGCCCGATTTCTTCAGCGCCGCCCGCAGGTCGTCGGCGCTCATCTGCTGCGGCAGGTAAGAGAGCAATACCTCTTTTTCGACTTTGAATGCGTCGGCGCGGCTGGCGTCCATTTTACCCTGCGCGGCAAGCGCCAGGTTCTCTTCGACGCTCTTCAGAAACTGGCGCACGACTTTCAGAACGTCTGCGTCATTCGGCGCCCGGTGGCCGTCGTCGATTGCGATCGCCTTAACCTGCGAAAGTGCCGTCGTCAGAACCCCGGCCTTCACGGTGTCGCGTGCTTTGCGCGCCTCGAGGCTTTCTTTTTGCATACGTTCAAAGAGCATGTGTGAAAACCTGCCCTCCAGTGGGGATGTCAAGTGTAATGAATGTCGTGCCCGTGCGCTTCGGGCCATGCTGGGCCCGAAGCGCATAATTGGGCAGTTTATCCTTGACCTGATGAACGCGGCTATTTGGCGTGAACCGTGGTCTCGCATATCTATTTTGACCCGGCGCTTTCACGAATTACGCTCGAGTCGTTTCGTGATCAGGTCATCTTTGCGACGATCAACGACAACCTCGCGATCAAGCCGCGCACGGCAGACGAAGAGCACGCAGTTGTGTGGCTCGTGACTTCGTCTTCGCTGACTGAAAACGCGCAAGTTATCTCGAACTGGCTGCAGAAATACCCGCAGCACCGATCGCGCATTATCGTGCTCGGCGATCATGATTTTTCTGAGCTATTGTTCTCGCCGCTGAGCGAACAGCAGATTCACCTTTACCTGCCAGCGGGCATCAGCATGACACAGGTGCGTAAGGCCTGTGAATCGCAGATCAATGCCCTCTACGCAGAATACGACCGGCTGAGCCTGCAAGAAAAGCTCGCCAACAGTTATATTGAAATTCGGCGTCTCACGGCAGTCGGTCAGGCGCTTGCCACCGAACGCGATTTCGACCGCCTCATTGAACTGGTATTGAATTCGGCGATAGAACTCACCAGCGCCGACGGCGGGTCGATTTACCTCAGCGAGAAGCACGGCAGCGGCGACAAACCCACGCACATACGTTTCAAGAAGTCGGCGATGCAGCTCGATGCGGGCGAATTTCTGCTGCCGATCGACAAAAAGTCGATTGCCGGTTACGTGGCGCTCACCGTCGAGCCGCTCTTGATCGACGACGTGCACAATCTGCCGGTCGACGCCGGCTACACGTATAACTCAGAATACGACAAAGCGCACCACTATTACACCAAGTCGATGATGGTGATTCCGATGAAGAACCATCACGAAGAAGTGATCGGCATTATTCAGCTGATTAACCGCAAGCGCGACGCCGATGCGAAACTGACCCTCGCTGAACTCAAAGGCGATGCCGTCATGTCGTTCACGCGCAAAGACTATTCACTCGTGAGCGCGATGGCAGGGCAGGCGGCGGTGGCGATAGAGAACAACCAACTGCTGCAAGACATTCAGAATCTGTTCGAGGGTTTTGTCAAAGCTTCGGTAACGGCAATTGAACAGCGCGACCCGACGACGAGTGGTCATTCGTTTCGCGTCGCCGACTATGCGGTGAATATCGCGATGGCGGTGAACCGCGACACGGGCGCGCGCTTTAATTCAGTGCGATTCACGCGCAACCAGATTCAAGAGCTGCGCTACGCTTCGCTGCTGCACGACTTTGGTAAGGTCGGTGTGCGAGAAGACGTTCTCGTAAAAGCGAAGAAACTCTACCCGAGTCAGCTCGAGCTGATTCGCTGGCGGTTCCATTTCATAAAAAAAGACGTTGAGGCGGGCGTGTTGCGTAACATGCTTGCAGAACTTAAAAAATCCCCCGCTGAGAAGTGGCCCGAAATCGAGGCGCGGCACGAGCTTGAATTGCAAAAGAATCTGCTAGAAGCCGAAGAGATGTTCTCGGCGATTCTTTCGGCGAACGAACCGACTGTGCTCGCTGCCGGTTCATTCGACTTCTTGAAAAAAATCGCCGAGCGCAAGGTGAAACTTTCGGCTGACCATGCGGTGCCCTATCTGCACGACAATGAACTCGTGATGCTCTCTATCCGCAAAGGCACTCTCGACGAACAAGAGCGGCAAGAGATCGAGTCGCATGTGACGCACACCTATAATTTTCTGCGGCAGATACCGTGGACGCCGAACCTGCGCTGGGTGCCCGAGATCGCGTATGGCCACCACGAAAAACTCAACGGCAATGGGTATCCGCTCAAGCGGCGCGACCCTGAGATTTCGCTGCAGACGCGCATGATGACGATTGCCGACATCTACGATGCGCTGACCGCCTGGGACAGGCCGTACAAAAAAGCGATACCGCCCGAGAAGGCGATCGACATTCTCTGGATGGAAGTCAAAGACGGCCACGTCGACAGCGAACTTTTGAACGTGTTTATCGACGCGAAGGTCTACGCACGCATCGACGAACTGCGCGCGGTCGAAAATCGTTAGCAGGTGCAAGCTTTACCGGTTCACCCTTTCCTTCGCGGCGTTGTCGCGAAAGCTTTTGTCACGGGCCATGCAAGCGCCGACACCTATCGGGTGATGCCGAGTGTCTACACGGTTATCGGCTTTCAGTTCGAGGGGCGCATCGACCACGTTTCTGAAAACCGTGCGCTCAGTATATTCGGTGTTACGGGAATTCTCGACAAGTGGCGCGAGTTTCGCAGCGAGCCGAAGACAGAATCGCTGCTGCTGTTTTTCGAACCGGGTGGCTTTTACCGTCTTTTTGGCGCGGTCGCGGGTGAACTCGGCAGCGCGAGCCTGGCGATGCACGATGTCGTGCCTTCGCGCGTGACGCGGGGCATCAGCGAAATTCTCGAAACGGGCAAAGAGCTTTCACAGAAATGGCAGCGCGTGCAGCATTTACTTCTGCAACTTTTGTCTCGTGACCTGTCGCCTGAAGCTATGGGTGCGCTCTACCATTTGCAGACGAACCGCGGTGAACGCCGTATAAGCCAAATCGCAAAAGACCTCGCGGTGAGCCCCCGAACACTCGAGCGCCGTTTTGCCGCCCAAATCGGTGCCTCGCCCAAACACCTCGCACGCATCATGCGCTGGCGCGAGGCGATGCAAAATCTCAGTCGCGCCAGAGCGGGCAAGTTTTGCCGGGCTGTTTCAGGCGGTCTGGTACCTGATTGAGGCGCACAGCCACACCGAAGAGAGCGTCACCTTTGCCGAACTCGACCTGCGGGTGCCGGGCGCGAGTGCAACGCTCATGGCCGAACACCGCGAACTCGACCGCGCATACGAAAACCTGAAGCGCGCATTCGAGGCCGAAGCGCACGTGGCAGAGCCTGAAAAATTCGCCGCTGATCTGAACCGTTTCAGCGCCGCGTTCCAGACCCACATGAACCGCGAAGAAGACGAGCTCGAACCCATGGTTTGGGCGCATTTCAGCGACGAAGAGATACATGAGCACCGCCGCCGCAT
Organism: Turneriella parva DSM 21527; assembly: GCF_000266885.1. Taxonomy (NCBI): domain Bacteria; kingdom Pseudomonadati; phylum Spirochaetota; class Leptospiria; order Leptospirales; family Leptospiraceae; genus Turneriella; species Turneriella parva. The sequence continues at coordinate 2,055,569 of NC_018020.1, forward strand.
CATGGCAGCCGACGGCCCCGAGAAGCTGCTCAAATATTTTCGCTTCGTTTTCTTCGCGCTGAATGAACAGCAAATCGCAGGCATGCTCGGGCGGCTCAAGGCCATGTTTCCCGAAGATGCCTACCGACGGGCCGAAGAGCTTGCCGCAGCCGCCAGCAAGCGCCGGCACATGCGTCTCTGAAATCTATTTACCATGCGATGCCGCTCGCCGCGGTATCCCATGGAAATTCTACTCAAAGCGGGCGCAGTGTTCATGATCATCGCGCTCGCACTCGCATGGTTGCTCGTCGCGGTAAAATACCTTGGCCTTTTCGGCGGATTCATCACGAACGCAAAATATCTACTCAGTGCACACCTCGACTACATCTTTATGGCGATTCTAAACTGGCTCACCTTCGCGCTCTTCAACCAACTACACCTACCCGCAGCAAAAGAAATGCTGTGGCTGATCGTCGCCGGCTCAGCGCTCAACCCGGCGCTCTTCGTGTTCTTATCGATTAAACCCGACGTGAAGAAGTCGATCTTCTCACCCTTCGGCATGGCCTCGGGTTTTTCTTTCACGCTGACGAGCGCCGGTTACGGGTGGGCGGCCTTGGTGGTGGGTGGATTTTTGTAGGGGTGTTGCGGGGAAAACTAGTTGGCTGCCATAAGCGAGGAACATATGAATCACTTTAAAATGCGAAATCTAACGAGTAAAGCCATGTTTCTCGGCGTTTTAGCCCTGGCATATTGGCTTTTAATTTTCGTCACCATAAATGTTTTTGATTTGAAGATATTTCGTGAGAAACTGACGGAGCTATTTGCCTTTAGCATTCTGGGTATTTTGGCTCTAATAGCCGCGTCCTTTCTGTTCAATATCGTTTCAAATCTTACAATAATCGCAGATTCAGTACATAAGGACACAAAAAGCGAAATTGCAGCTTCTAAATTTCATTACGGTTGGTACCTGATTTCTATGCCAATCGTCATATTGCTTTTGTTCTCCGGGCACTGGCTTACCGTTAAGAAGAAGGAGTCTCTCTTACTGCGAAATGCCGAAGAAATTACCAAAAAGTACGAAGTTGATTTTAACACACTTTTAGACTATAAATTCTCAGAAAAATACCTGAAAACGGCTAGAAATTCCCTTTACTTAATGAGTAAGTTCGACGAACATTTTCCTGAGGTTTCAATAGTTTTCCAAGTTTCTCATAAAGGAAAGCAACTGTTTGTCTGCTTTGATAGCCAATCGAGGTGGTCAGAACATGACACAAATGAGGAAACTGACCACATTTGTCGGACCGGAAAAAATGAACGAGCATATATGAATAAAATCTTCACTAATGCTGAGAAGCTTCCACCACTATTTGAGTCAAATGCAGGGCATTATAAGCTGTTTTATCCAGTCAAACAGGCAGGTCGTACTGGTGTATTGGTTCTCTCTGATTATCAGAGGTACGGGAAAATTGGCTCTTGACGCTTACGGCAGCCAACAAAATTTACCTGCTGCGCTCCCTGCGGTGCTCCGGGTTTTGCGGCGCAAAACCCCGGCTCCACCGAAGACGGAGACTCGCCTACGGCTCGTCACGCGTGCTCTGAAGACAGAGACCCGAAGACGGGTCACGGCCCTATGCGCCAAAGATGCCTTCGTCGCACAAGCGGGACGCTTGTTTTGTGCTCCACCTAGGACGGAGACTCGGCTTCGCCTCGTCGCCGGCAGGCGCTTCGGGCACATTTGATGACGCAAAATGGCTTTACCGGTTGAAATAATGACACAGGCGTCATCAAGCGTCAGGTAAATTCCACGTTGTGCGAAACTCCCTACCTTATGAGCATACTCACTAATGACGGTAATTATGACCCAGAAGGTGTCTTCGAACTATTTAAAAAATTTGACCTTGGTTTGCGCGGTTTAGACCCAGGCGGCAAATTCCACGTCGAAATTTGCAGTCAGTTCTATGTGAAGTATTTAGTTCAGTTTAGAACCCTAATTGACTTTACCCGAGGGCAAAAGATTCGGTTAGAAAACGAGGAATACTTGATATACGATTCTTATTCAAGCCTATCAATTTCGCGCGCGCTACTTGAGAATTTTCTCAATTTTGCCTATATCTATACGACACCGAAAAGTGAGCCTGAAACAGTTTTTCGCTTCAATTGCTGGCATTTAAAGGGACTAATTGAACAAGTTTCTACCGTCGAATACAGACCAAATATGCGCGATAATCACGGCAAATCAATTGCTGCGACAGAAGCGAAGATTGCCAATTTGGTTGCTGAATTATCGGCAGATCCCATTTTTAAGGCTTTGCCTGAAGATAGAAAGAAGAGAATTCTGAACGGCAAAGGCTGGCAGGTAATGAAGAGGACAGAAATTGCCCAGGCGGCGGGAATCAATGCAAGCGTTCTCAAAACTTATTTTATTCACGCTTCGGCTTACGCACATACCGATTCAATTAGCCTTTTACAGAACTATAAGGCTGGTATGAAACGACATAAGGATCTTGCCGACCATGCATCTACGTTTATAGCAATGATAACTGTGAAATTTCTATGGGACTTAATTGGCCTATTTCCAACGGCAAAGATGCATTTTCCCGATACTGAACTGGCGCATATCAGGGTCAGTGCTGAGCAATTGGCACGCGTAAGGTAGCGAGCGTCGCACAACAAAAGTTACCTGCTGCGCTCCCTGCGGTGCTCCGGGTTTTGCGGCGCAAAACCCCGACTCCACCGAAGACGGAGACTCGCCTACGGCTCATCACGCGAGCTCTGAAGACAGAGACCCGAAGACGGGTCACGGCCCTACGCGCCAAAGAAGCCTTCGTCGCACAAACGGGACGTTTGTTTGGTGCTCCACCTAGGACGGAGACTCGGCTTCGCCTCGTCGCAGGCAGGCGCTTCGGGCAGATTTTGGCTTGCCGTGAAGACACGGCCAGCCAAAACCTCAAGTAGATTCCACGTTGTGTGAAACTTGCGGGGACTAATCTATAAGCATTTCTCGCAAAACTGACTTAACTGAGCCAATGGCTTCAATATTGACCTTACCAAGCTTCTTAACTAAACGCGCTTTATCGACCGTACGAATCTGGTCGAGGACTATATATCCGGTCTTCTTCTTGAATACTGTTTTCACTCGTGTCGGATAATTTCGCGAAACAGTTGTCATAGGGGCGATGATTATCGTAGAAATATTACCATTCATCTCATTTGGTGATATGATAAGGCAGGGCCTGGTTTTCTTAATCTCATGGCCGATAGTCGGATCAAGATTTATCAGAAATACGTCGTATTGTTCCACTACCATTGCCAGTCTCGATCTGCCGCATCTGTGAAATCGGGCATTAATAATCTATCATCCCGGTTTGTCGCCATCTCTTTGAATTTCTTTGCCCAACCTGCTCGAGCCTTACTTTTAATCGGTTTCAAGAGAAGTCCATCTTTCGTCGAAGTGACATCCACCTCATCTTCGATATGGTATTGTTCCAAAATACTTTTGGGGATACGCAGCCCTTTCGAGTTGCCCACCTTTACTATCTGCAAGATCATACCGATCAAGCAATTACATTGTAATCACTTCGTCAAGTTTTTCGATTCCGAACCCGCAAACTTCAGACAACAAATTTTCTCTGCTGCGCTCCCTGCGGTGCTCCGGGTTTTGCGGCCCAAAACCCCGACTCTACCGAAGACGGAGACTCGCCTACGGCTCGTCACGCTTGCTCTGAAAGCAGCGCCGCCGAAGACGGGTTGCGTGATTACGCGCCAGAGATGCCCTGCGCCCGGCCAAGCGGGAGCTTGGTTTTGCCGGACTCGGGCGGGCGCTTCGGGCATATTTTTGGCTTGCCGTGAAGACACGGCCAGCCAAAACCTCGAATAGATTTCGCGCTGTACTCCGTTGCCAGAGATGAGTTTTTCAAGAATTGAAACCGAAAGATTGATTCTTCGCACCTGGCGGCGCGAAGACCTCAATGACTTTGCTGAGATGAATGCCGACCTAGAAGTCATGCGTTTTTTCCCCACCACTTTAACCTCAGAGGAATCGAACATATTATTTGACAAAATAGTGGGTCACTTCGAAGAGAAAGGCTTTGGTCTATTTGCGCTTGAGACAAGGGAGACTCAGGAATTCATTGGTTTTACTGGACTTTCGACAATAACCTTTCAAGCGCCCTTTTCAGAAATTATAGAATTAGGTTGGCGAATCATTCGAAAATATCAATGCAGAGGCTATGCAACTGAAGCAGCAAATGCTGCGAAGAACTATGCCTTCCATAAGCTCGGGTTCAAGTCACTTGTGGCATTCACGGTGCCTGAAAATGTGGCATCCAGACGGGTCATGGAAAAGATTGGTATGATTCGCAATCCTGATGAGGATTTTGATCACCCGAGAGTTCCGCAACAACATCCACTTCGCCGACATGTGCTATACCGGGTGAAAGCGAGCTAATATGAACGGGCAACGGTTTACAACAAAATTTAGCCGCTGCGCGCGCGACCACCTGCGGCTGGGTCGTGTGCTCGGCCTCGGTCGCCAGGAGTCGTTGACGCCGCACGCACGTGACGTGCATTCGGTGCGGCGCAACGAGGCGACCTTCAGCAAATTAATAGTGCGCCAAGCCGCGGCTTTCGAATGAAGACCGCACTTATTGCGCGATGCGCTATCGACTTCAAGTAAATTCCGTGTTGTCTGCCATGGTTGAACATGTTATTCGCCGCCATCCATGGCGGTGCACGATGCCTGTGTGTTGAAAATTGCATGAAGAACAATAAGAAGCGATATGATTGGTTACGTCCAACGATACGTGATTGGGCTGCATTTGCAATCTTCGTAATTTTTAGCGCGGTCACGCCTTTGGTTTTTTCGAACAATAGCGATTTAGGCATATATTGCTTAGTCTTTTTTGGCTTTGGTAGCACCGTTGCCGGTCTAACTGTTTTTCGGAAGATTCGCGAAAGTAAATTTGATGGTTCATCGGTTGATGTCATTGGCGGCGTAGCAATTAGACCTTCGCGCCTACGCTTGATGGTGTATGCCTTTGGACTTTCTATTTTTGGCGCGACGATGGCTGTTTTTGGCACCGGGATGCCCATATTTCTCAGGCTAATTGGGGGCGGCCTCTTGGCTCTAGGGATAACAATGGTGATCTTAGGCCTTCTAAAGAAGTTACCAGCAGGTTTCATCCGCTTCGACGTTGATCGTTTCGTCCTGGGAAATAGGCGTTATACTATCGGCATAGAATGGGACAATATGGCCCGAATCGAACCGGGCAACATACATGATAATTCCGCCGTGTTCGTCTGGTTAAAATCTCCGCAAGCGATTCAGGTCGAGCCATCCAAATCAATTACTTCCGCTCTAAAATCCATCTCATGGACTGAACAATGGTACGGTGCACATTTGGCGTTAATTACGGAAATATATGGTCTGCCAGGCCCCATGGTTGCAGCTGCTTTAACTCGATATAAATCCCATCCAGAGGCAAGAGAAGAGCTTAGAAACAAATACATAACTTAATAATGGCCCGGCCGTCCATGGCCGGGCTCGATTGTGCAACCACGGCAGACAACAAAATTTACCTGCTGCGCTCCGAAGCGGAAACCTGCGGATTCGCGTAGCGAATCCTTGGTCGCGCTGCGGAGCTCCGGGTTTTGCGGCGCAAAACCCCGACTTCACCGAAACGGAGACTCGCCTGCGGCTCGTCACGCTTGCTCTGAAAGCAGCGCCGTAGAAGCTGGGTCGCGTCCCTGCGCGCCAGAGATACCTTCGTCGCACAAGCGGGACGTTTGTTCGGTGCTCCACCTAGGACGGAGACTCGGCTTCGCCTCGTCGCAGGCAGGCGCTTTGGGCACATTTGATGGCGCAAATTGGCTTTACAGCCCAAAATTATGCCATACGCGTCACCGAGCGTCAGGGAGATTTAGCCTTGTACGCAATCTTTCGCAAAAACTTACTCATGAATCATTTGAGCCTGTTACAGATCAAAAATCTGGTAAGAAAGAAGGCGATGCTAATTTCGGCCCCGAATAATTACCTGCCCTCATTCGGCAAACCCACTTACGACGCGCATCCCCATATAGAACTCAATAACCAAAAATATCACTATGTAATTCTTGAGAGAGGCAAAGAATCGGAACGTAGAAGCACTCCAGACCTGGAGGAGTTTTTTTACTGGATATTTAAGGCAATAACCTGGTCAATGGCTGTTGATTTTGAGCTTTCAAACCGGATAATTGGCGAGGATTGCAGGCGAATGATTTTCCAAAAGCAATCAGAATTATTGGGGGCTTTGGATCAGAATTGGCAGCGGAGGTTCGGCTCAGAAACGGCGCAGTTATTGCAGCAGTTCCCTTTCGATGATGTGGCTGGGTTGAGAGCTTCTTATAGCGGGCGCCTGAGAAAGAAAGGCTTTGCTGAAAGTACCATTGAAAAATTGGCATTTAGAAAGTTCCCAAAGGTTGTACCGTAGCGCCACCGAAGCCAGGCAGGCACTTTGGGCACGCTATTCCCGCGAATCGGCTTTACAGATTGAAATAATCGCGTATGCGTAGACGAATGTTGGGCGAAACTAACCTTGTGTGACATTGGGGATGCAGCAATTTTATGAGAATAATCTTGTTCACGTTTGCTCTGACCTTACAGTTCATTATAATGGCGGCATGCAAGTCACAGCAAAAGCTCGAAGAAGAAAGAAATATTCTTGAAGTTTACGAATATGAGGCAGAAAAATTTCACCGGCTCTTAACGCAAATTCCGACTTTTGATGGATTCGATTTTCCCATCTGTAAACCTGAAGGTGCAGGTTGCTATGATGCGAATCCTTTCGGCACAGACGATCATTTAGGCGAAGACTGGAATGCCGGCCCAAACAATAAAGACCTGGGTAAACCGATTTACTCCATTGGCAATGGCGTCGTGGTTTATTCTCGTGATATTGGCAACGGTTGGGGGAAAGTATTGCGCGTAATTCACAGGGTGCAAACAGGTAATTCATTCGATTACATAGAAGCATTATATGCGCACTTCCATAAAATGGAACCTTCACTGGGTGATTTCTTAACACGAGGACAAAGAATCGGTACGATAGGTACGGCCGGCGGATCGTATGAAGCCCACCTGCATCTGGAATTGCGATCAAGAATAGCGATGCCTATAGGTGGGGGGTACTCAGCGAATACTGCCGGATTTCTAGTGCCGAAGGTCTATATTAAACAGCATAGGCCGAAAAAGAACTGAGTTTAATGCTTTAAGATTACTTTATTGTCCTTGCAACTCATGGTGAAGCCTTGAGTTTTTCGTAGCTCGACCGAAGACAGAGGGGGCAGGCACCCTTCAGAGCACGACTGCCAAGCGTTGATTACGAGCGCCCCGCAGGCGAAATGAAGACTGGCGGCCGAGCAAAATCCGATGCCAAAAGGCTTTACAGAGGGCTGGCTTTGTGCCGTTCGATGCAGCGATGAAAGGTCTTTTGGATGCGAGGCTTATCTTCATCTTCTCGGGCAGCGTTAATCTGGTATTTCGGAATGCTGGATGAATCACGGCCCGATACAAGCTATATGAGAGGCAACAACGTCGAGATATTGCTTTCGCCTTAGACACAGTATTCTTAGCAAACCACAATCGTCCGCAGCAAATGATTGAACAGGTCATTATCGACGAATTTGAAGCACATTCAGAGGCTCGTTCATTTTCGTTCTGGGTGCTGCTGATCACCGCGGCAATCTGTGCAATTCTGGCTCTATCACTGCATGAGGCAATACAACTCGCATGGCACAGTGCGTTCTTTCTTGCATATATGTTTCAATTCGCTCTGGTCATCTGGGCAGTCGATCGATACCTGAGACAAGAAAGAATATCCGAGTTCGTACAAAAATATACCAGAAGCCGAATATCCAAAACCATTGGCTTGCGCCGGCTTCATGAGACGCGCTCAGTGCTTGACAAACACTATAACCGTGACCGGCGATTTGGCTATCTGCTCGATTTTCTCGAGTTCTTGTTGAGCCCGAGCGATATGCTTTGGTTTAAGCTTTTGAAGTACGTATTGCTCATTGGCTCTGCCGTGATATTGCTGCCTTACGCATTTGTCGCGAACGCGCCCATAACGTACTTGACGGTTCTATCAGAAAGTGACGGCAACGCGATGGCGGGTTACAGATCTTTCTTGTTTTCGATTCTGATTATCGGGTTCTTTTGGTTTGGTTTTTCTGTTATGGTCTGGTTAAGCATCGCCTGGTTTTACGGCGAGGGCCTGTTCGACTGAACGCTTAAACGCCGCATCTCCCGGATTCGCAAAGCGAATCCGGGAGATGCGGCAACCCTCAAGTTGGGCTCGACGCCCTCATTGCGGGCTGCTAGCAGTCGCATACAGCTTCGCCGGTATTGCCCCCGCTAGAAATCCGGCACGGCCTGCTTTGACTGCATCGCGCATCGCCGCTGCCATGAGAACCGGGTCTTTGGCTTTTGCGATTGCGGTGTTGAGCAGAACTGCGTCGGCGCCGAGTTCCATCGCGCGTGCCGCGTGCGAGGGTGTGCCGATACCGGCGTCGACGATCACCGGCAAACGCCCGCGCATCATCGTGAGCAAGATCGTGAGGTTCGCTTCGTTGGCGACACCGCGGCCGCTGCCGATAGGGCTCGCGGCGGGCATAATGCATTCGGCACCCGCGTCGGCGAGACGGCGCGCCATCACCGGGTCGTCTGACGTGTAGACCATGAGGTAGAGATGCTTGCTGGCGGGGTCGGCTTTAATGAGTTCGACGGCTTTCAGCGTTTCAATCGGGTCGGGCAGCAGCGTCTGCACGTCGCCTGTGACTTCGATCTTGAGGTGCGTGTTGCCCATCGCGGCCGCGATTCGCGCCAGCCGCAGAGCGTCAGCGGCAAAGGCACAGCCCGCGGTGTTCGGTAGCAGGGTGATGTTTGTCGTGTCGACATGGTCGACCAGAGATGCAGAACGGTTGCTGTCTCTGACCTCGATGCGGCGCAGCGCAACGGTCACCATCTGCGTTTCGGCGACGCGGTGGCATGCCTGCATAATTTCGAGGGTCGGATACCGGCCGGTACCCACAATGAGGCGTGAATTAAGTGAAACGGGCCCGAGGGCTAAGGTATCAGAATCTGGAGATTTCAGTCGGTTTCGTTTTCGTCGTCATCAGCCACTGCAACCGCTTCTTTGCGGTCATAGCCAAATTTGACTTTTTCGTCGGCGAGCATGCTCAGCGTCTGAACAGAGCTTTTGCGGCGTTTGAGGCCTTTGGGCACGTCGAGCTTAAAAAGATGGTCTACGACATCGAAGCTGGCACAGGCAACCTCATATTTTTTGCTTTTCGCGAGGTAGAGTATTTTGGCAATTTCGATGTCTTTCATGCGGGGGTACTCCCGCCAGCATTCATAGTTGAAACCAACTGTAAAGAAAAATGAATAAGCCCACGACCAAAAAGCGCCTCATGAACCTGCTTTTTGGCGACCCCGAAGCCGAGGCGATGGGTATGGGGGGGGGCTTTGTGCTTTTTCCCCGGCGGTTGCCGCCCGACCTTGACGTTCTTTTCTTCGATGAATATATTCGCGCTCTGCGCATGCCCGTCATTTGGGTGACGATTCTCGTTTATGCGATCGTGCTCATCGGCATCTGCTATTACCAGTCGAAATTTGCCTACCTGACGCAGTGGGCCGTGATTTCGGTTTTTATCGGTTTCGTGACGATACTCGATATCTACTTTTTTTGGGAACTCACCAAGAAATGGGGATATCAAAACCAACTGACGCTATTGAACACTTTGCTCGGCCTGCTCGTGAGTTCGCTCGCCTGGGGCATCTTCATGTCGTGGGAGACCATGCCCGACCACTACATCGGCATGATGACCACGATCATCGGTTCGATTCTTGGCGCAGCAGCGGTGATACTCTCTTATTCGCGCATCAGCTATCTGATTTTTATGTCGGGCCTTGTGGTGCCGGGCGTTATTTTTATGTTCACACATCAGGGCCCGTTCTATCTCTTTATGGGCCTTTTGTTCTGCGGCGGGTTCTTCTCATTCATTCTCATCAACATGATGGAGTATGCGAAGCAGCGCCAGCTCTTCGATGCGCGCCAGAAACTCGCGGTTTTTAATTCAGAACTCACACGCAAAGATGCCGAACTCGATCAAGAGCTGCTGTTTGCCTCGCACATTCAAATGGGAATATTTCCCGAACCACGGCTCACGATCAGCGAATATACCTTTCAGACGACGATTCTGCCGCTCGGTCGCATCTCGGGTGACTACTGCGATGTCGTGCAGCGCGGCGATATCACCTTCGCGCTTGTCGCCGATGCCTCGGGGCATGGCGTGCCGGCGGCGATGCTGACGATGGCGGCAAAAAACGTCTTCAGCAATGTGCTCACAGAAAAAATTTCACCTGCTGCTGCGCTGGCGCAGGCGAACCACGAAATTCTGAAAATGATCAAAACGCAAGACTTCATGACCGGGTTCTTGCTGAAATTGTATCCGTCGGGTTTGGTGGAGTTTTCAAATGCCGCACACCCTTCGGCATTTTTTCAGACGCGCGCAGGTGACATGCGCCTCTTAGACACTTCGGGCTTTATTCTCGGTGGGCTCGACGACGTCGATGCGCTGTACGAAAACGGCAGCGTACAGATGCGCCCGGGTGACCGGTTGTTTGCCTATACCGATGGCGTTACCGAATCAGCGAATGCGGCGAATCACTTCTACGGCGTCGATCGCCTCGAAAAAATGCTCCGCATCACCCGCGGCCTTGATCTCGGCCGTGTGACCACCCGCATCTTCTCAGATATGGTTTCGTTCGCTGAGGGTGTGCCGTTTCGCGACGACATCGCGATGATGGTGATCGAATATAACCAGACTTAACAGGTTCTTATTTCAGCAGCGCGATACCCTGCGGTAGTTGCAGAAAAACGCCATTGTTGGTTTTCACGATGCGTTCAACCGGCAGATCGCGCCGGTGCAGCAGTAACCCGCGTTCGTCGGCAATGATAGCGTGGCCCGACCGGTGTGTGATAAGGCATGCGCTGCCGCCCGTGAGGCTGATCGTGGTGCTTTTCCAGACATCGGGTGAAAGTTCGGGGGCGGCCTGAACGCTGTCTTTAATTTCGAGCGCGCGCATCTCGGGCGGAGCCTTGGCGCCGCGCGAGATAAAGAGTTGCAGAAAACCTTCGGCGTTGGTCTGCACGAAGCATGTCGTCTGTGCAGTCAGCGCCACGGGAGATGCCGTGACCGTGCGCACCGCGAGCTCTGAGCTCGCAACTGTTTTGATGTCAGGTTCGACGCGCCGCATCGTCTCTTCGGCAGCAGCGCCCGCCGGCGCGTTCAGGGTAAACCGGGCGCGCAGCAAAAAGTCTTTTTGTACAGGCTGCTTTTCAACCGTGACGGTTTTTTCGACGATTGCCGCAAGTTCGCCCGTCGCGAAATCGCATGCGAGAGATTTCAGCGCATAACCGAGTTTCGTGCGCATAAAGAGCCTGCGGTCGAAGTGTGCGACAATCACTTCGCCGTCGAGCGAACCGAGGCAGGCCTGCGCGGCAAGATCGGGGTTGTCGTCGAGCAAATAGTGCGTGAACAGCACTCCCTGAAAATCTGCCTGGGTCTTAAAATCAGGATTCATGAACGTCAGGCGTGAATGGTCGCCGGCGGCAGCCATGATGTAACGCCCGCGCGGCAACACATGCAAATAGTGGCTTTCGTCTTTTTCCCAGAGAAACTGGCCCTGCTCGTTAAACATGTAAACCTGCGAGCCGATCTGGGGGTACCAGATGAAAAACGCGCCATTTTCTGCGCCGGTTATATATCCCTCTTTGTTTTCGAGAGATATTTTGCTGTCGTCAGCCTTGGTGAGCGTCTGCCCCGGTAGCTGCATGGTACGCACGAGTTCGCCGCGCTCGCTGAGAAGATGCGCGCTGTACTGGCCCGGAGACTTGCGCCGGAAGAAGACGCGGGCCGCCGTCGCTGCCGCGTTCGGCTCTGCGTCGAATGCGGTAACCGACTGCAGCTCGGGCAGCTGCACTTCACGCGTGGCCGAAACGGGAATCTGCCAGAAGACCCAGACGGTAACGGCAACGGCGAACGCGAGCCGGGTAATCATTTTGCCGGGGCACCCTCGCGCAGTTCTTTCATCTTCTTCATGATCTCGACGTAAGTGCCGAACTTATCGCGGAAATCCTGGTACGAATAGATATAATATTCGTAACCCTGCTCGGTGAGAAACAGCTGGCGATTGCGGCAAAACTGTTCTTCGCTCGATTCGTTGGTGATGACAGAATAGAACAGCGCCTGATTGCCGTTGCCCTTCGGACGCAGCACGCGCCCGAGTCTCTGCGCCTCTTCTTGGCGGCTACCGAATGTACCCGATATCTGAATCGCGACATTCGCGTCGGGCAGGTCGATCGAAAAGTTTGCCACTTTCGAAACCACGAGTGCCCTGATCTGTTTTGTGCGAAAAGCTTCGTAGAGGCGCGCGCGTTCGTCGAGCGGGGTTTTGCCCGTGATCAGCGGAATCTTGAAACGCGCCGAAACACGCTGCAGCTGGTCGAGGTATTGCCCGATCACGAGCACCTGATCGTCGCGGTGGTGGTAAAGCAGCGTGCCGATCACGCGCATTTTTTCAGGGTTCTCTGAAGAAAGCCGAAACTTTTCACGGTCGTCGGCTACCGAGTACATGCCGCGCATCAGTGAACGCAGAGGCGTGCGAATTTCGACGCAGCGCGCTTCGGCGATCCATTTTTTCTTTTCGAGTTCTTTCCACGGCACGTCGTATTTTTTCGGGCCGATCAGAGAAAACACGTCTTCTTCGAGACCGTCTTCGCGCACCAGGGTCGCGGTGAGGCCCAGCCGGCGCTTTGCCTGCAGTTCGCTCGTCATGCGAAAGACCGGCGCGGGCAACAAGTGCACCTCGTCATAGACGATAAAACCCCAGTTGTTCGACGAAAAGAGATGAAAGTGTGTGAAATCCCCACCCTTTTTTTTGCGGTGGGTGAGAATGTTGTAGGTCGCGATCGTGATCGGCTTAATTTCTTTTTTGTCACCCGAGTATTCGCCGATTTCGCTTTCTTGAATCGTGGTCTTGTCGAGAATTTCGTTTTTCCACTGCCTGATCGAGAGTGTGTTCGTCACGAGAATCAGCGTCTGCGCACCGACGGCGTGCATGGCGCCAATGCCGACGATGGTTTTGCCGGCACCGCAGGGCAGCACCACCACACCCGAGCCACCTTCGACGCTGCCGTCGGCGTAGAAGGCCTTGATCGAAGATTCTTGATAGTCGCGAATCACGAAATCATTGCCGCTGCCGAGTTTCGGGCGCAGTTCAAACTTGAAATCATTTCCCTTTTCGTAGCCCGCGACGTCTTCAACGGGAAAGCCGATTTTGATGAGTGCCTGCTTGATGTGGCCGCGAAAGTCGGCCTTGACGTAAACTTCGTTTGGGTTCTTCGGGCCTTCGACGTAAGGCTGAACTTTCTTGTTGCGAATAACCTCGGCGATGTAGCGCGGGTCGGTCGATTTGAGTACGAGGTCGCCGCGGTCGTCGCGATCGAGTTTGAGTTTGCCATATCGCCCAATCTGCGTGTAGATGTCTGCGCTCACCGCCTGCGGCACAGGATATTTTGAATACTTGTAGAGCGTGTCGACGATCTGCTCTGCCTTGAGTTTAGACGCCGCCGCGTTCCAGAGAGAAAGCGGAGTGATGCGGTACGTGTGCAGATATTCGGGTGATTTTTCGAGTTCAGCAAACTTCGAAATTTCGCTGCGCGCGTTCTCAAACATTGGGTGGTCGACTTCTAGCAGCAGGGTCTTGTCTGACTGCACGATCAACGGTTTTTCATCTAAACTTGCCATAAATCCTCTTGTGTGCCCTTCATGTCCCGAATGCGGCGAAACTGCGCGCGGTACGGGTAGCCAGCACTGTTATCAACCCTCAATATACACCGCCATCGTGGTCGCGATGCGATTTTTGAGCATTGTTTTCAGGTCGCGTTGGCGAAATCGGGGCGGTATGGCCTTGAGATTAAAGACAGCCTGTAAAGGAGAATAAGATTCGCATTTTTTCGAAAATCTTACATTCCAAAACGAAGTGCAATCGACCTCCGAAAGTAGACCTCGGCTGGCGTCCGAAAATTCAGTCGCTTGCGTGGCCGATTATTCAGTAATTCGAGCGCCGCGTCAACCTGTTCCTGGTCGATTTCCCGAAAGTCCGTTCCCTTCGGAAATGGCTCGCGCAGCAGGCCGTTGGTGTTTTCGTTCGTTCCCCGCTGCCAGGGCGATCCTGGGTCGCAGAAATACACTCCGCAATTCAGCACCTGTTGCAGGTCCCGGTATCCGCTCATTTCTGTGCCGCGATCATAAATCACACCCCGTAACAGAGAATTATCGACGTCTGCGAACAGGTCGCGTGCAGCCGCGTTGAACTGCTCAACGAGTTTGCGCTCGATTTTTGCCGCCTTGGTGTAGCGCGAATGTCTTTCGACAAAGGTTGCGATTTGTCCTGTGCCGATTTTTCCCTCCACCAAATCACCCTCCCAATAGCCAGGTTTTCGCCGCGTCAAAGCCTCGGCTGGCAGGTCGTGAATGCGTAAAAACCCTTTGTTTTCAGCCTCAATCCGCACTGTGCGCTTGTATGGTTTTCCCTTGCGGCGCAGGCAAAGGCGATAGAAATTCGATGTGGCGGATTTCTTACGGATATGATTATAGATCGTCTGCATGCAAACCCCGCCGAAGCGTTCAAGCCGCATACGCCCCGCGATCTGCTCCGGTGACAGCGTCGATTTGAGCGATGCGCCGATCTGTGACCAGAGTTCCGGGGTCACCTTTGCGGCGTTGGTATTCGTCTGGCGCCTGCGCGCTGCATCTTTTGCGCAGCGGGCGCTGTAATGCCGCGGCATTGAATTGCGGCGGATTTCACGATAAATGGTGCTCGGGTGGCGCTTCAGGTCTCTGGCAATACGTCCGGCATGGCGGCCCTGCCTGAGGCTTTCTTCTATACACAGTCTTTCTTCATTGGATAGTTGAACGTAAGGTCGCATCCGGGGTCTCCGTGGTCGTATTTCGCAAATCAACCTCGAAACCCCGGCGCGGCCTTACACTACTTTATCCTATCGCACTTCGTTTTGGAATCTACAAATTGCCGGGAATCTTCAGGCGAAACTGGCCATGCCTGCAAGCGAGTTAAACTTTTCGGCATGTCAAAATTTCTGATCTTGGGCCATGCGTGCAACGACATGGGCTATTCTGGTGTGCGTGGTTGCCACGCTCTCACCCCTCATGGCAGCTTCGCATGCCAATCAGCCAGGGCATTTCGGGCTCGGTGGAATTCTCGGCGAACCCACGGGCGTCTCGGCGAAATATACCCTCGACCGCCAGTTCGCAGTGCAGGGAGCGCTGGGTTTAAGTCTGGTCGAAAAGGGTGTTTGGCTCAGCACAGATTTTCTGATACATATACATAATGTTTTTGGCGACGGCGGCAAGCTGCCGCTCTATGTAGGCGGGGGCCTCGTTATTCAAGACAGAGGCGACAGAGGCAAAGACAAAGTGCGCGAAACATCGTTAGGCATTCGGGGGGTCGTGGGTGTCGAATACCTCGCACAAGACAGAATTTCGATATTCGGTGAAGCCTCGGCGCAGCCGTTCTTGTTTCCCTCATGGGGTTTAGGCATCAGCGTTGCCGCGGGCGCGCGCTATTGGTTTTGAGTAACGGCTTGCCGGCAGCCCCCTTTCGGCTTGCCTGCGTGTCACGGCGCGGCTAATGGGAATATGCGCAAGATCTGGAAAAACGTCTATAACTGGGGCGACACAGAAAAGAAAATCGATTCGACGATAGAACACCACATTAATCATTTTAAGCATCTGCTCGGCATACAGGGCGAAGCCCGCGACCTGCCCCTCAACAGCAACGCGCAAGAAGAAGTCAAACTCGCCAAGAAGAGCCGCCTGACGCGCCAGGTGTTGCGAGATCTCATGCGGTTCGTCGGCAGCGATAACGTGCAGGTTGACGACTTTAGCCGCGCGCGCCACTCGTTCGGCAAATATTACGGCGATATCTTGCGCATGCGCATGGGTAAGTTTGCGAACGTGCCCGATGCAGTCGTCATGCCGCGCACCGAAGAAGATATCATCAAAGTCATCAACTATTGCAATCTGAAACGCATTGCGGTCGTCCCCTGGGGGGGAGGTACCTCGGTCACGCGGGCTTTGGAAGCAGAAAAAGGCGGCATCGCGCTCGACCTGACACGCAACTACAAAGACATTTTGTCGCTAAACGCCGAAGATTCGACAGTGACAGTCGAGGCAGGCATTCTCGGGCCCGAGCTCGAGCAATATCTTAACGAACGCGGTTATACCTGCGGGCATTTTCCGCAGTCGTTTGAGTTTGCGACCGTCGGCGGATGGCTCGCCGCTCGCGGGGCCGGCCAGGCTTCGACGGGTTATGGCCGCATCGAAGACATGGTAGTCGGCTTTCGTGCGGTCACACCCGCAGGTCTCATTTCATGTGGCAACTACCCGGCTGCATCTGTCGGCGCCGACATACGCCACTTTCTCATGGGCAGCGAAGGCACGCTCGGGGTCATCACCAGAGTCACGCTGCGGGTGCGCCGATACAACGCCGCGAATGCTTCGCTCAAATCTTACATGTTTAAATCGTTTGAAGAAGCCGTAACGGCGATGCGTGAGATGATGCAGTCGCAGGTGATGCCTCCGCATTTTTTTCGCATCTCTGACCCTGAAGAAACTGAAATTGGTCTCGGCATGAAGGGCAAAGACAAGGGCATCACCGGCGCAGCGCTGAACATGCTCGGTTTCAGGCAGGGCGGTCGTTCGCTCATGTACGCCATTTTCGAAGGCGACCCGGCGCAGGTGAAGCTCGGCGTAAAAACGCTTGGGCGCATCGTGCGCAAACACCGCGGACTCTCGCTCGGCTCTTACGCCACACGCAAGTGGCTCGAACAGCGCTACTCGTCAGCCTATATGCGCGACCCGATGATGGATGCGGGCATTCGTATAGATACGCTCGAAACAGCAGTGCACTACTCGAACCTGACGCAGCTGTGGCAGGCAGTACGCGAATATATCAAGCGCGACGGGCAGACGCTCTGTCTCACCCATATTTCGCACACCTATGAAACGGGCGCCAATCTCTATTTTATTTTCGTTTCGCCGATGCTCGCGAAAGACGAGCTGGCGCAGTTCGAGAAGTTTCATCGCGGTATTGTGCAGGTTTTTGCGGCGAACGGCGGTACACTTTCGCACCACCACGGCATCGGCCGTCTGGTCGCGCACCTGCTCGACCGTCAGCACTCACCCGCGACGCTGCAGGCCTGGCGCGCGGTGAAAAAGACGCTCGACCCCAAAGGTATCATGAATCCCGGAGCGCTGATTTTCAAGAAATAACCCATGCAGGCGGTCATTCGGTTCTGGGCTTGGCTGGGTGACATTGGTCTTGGGCACGTGCCCGAAGGCGCGGCGCAGCCGCTGCTGCGCCTCTTTAACAGAATTGCGATCATTTCGGCCCTCACGGTCATTCTGCAGGCGTTCAGCTTCTATTCTCTCGGGTTAACCTATGTAGTCACCGTCAATGTCGCCGTTACACTCGCGTATCTGAGCCTGTTGATTCTGACTTACTTCGGCTCATTTCTGCTCGCGCGCGTCTTTTACCTGATGATAGCCGCCTTTGCAATTTCGCACCACCACCTCTATTTCGGCTTTGCTTCAGGTTTCTGGATACTGCTCGTTAACCTGACGCAGGCCGCGTTCGTATTGTACCCGCAGCTGCGCATATCAAGACTTCTGCTTCTCTCGATCGCGATTGCCGCCTGTATCGTTTCGATCGTCGTGATGAGTTTTACCTGGGCGCCGCTTTACGATGCGATGACACCCGCTCTCGCGGCGAAATTCATGCGCGGCAATCTGGTGCGCGGGCCCGTGCTGCTCATGCTCGTGGCTTATTATCTCGTCTACGAGAACCGGCGAAACGAACAGGCTTTGCGCTTTACTGCGAATAAGGCAACCGAAGCCGGCAACGCCAAGTCGTTCTTTCTCTCTAACATGTCGCATGAACTGCGCACCCCGATGAACGCGATCAAGGGGTTTGCCGAAATCTTGCTCGAGGCCACCAACGGCATCGCCGATGCGAAAGTACGCGAACAGTTTAACGCCTACCTCAACCAGATTCGCATCTCTTCGGCGAGTCTCACCTCAATCATCGAGGATATTCTCGATTTTGCCCGCATCGAGACGAACCGAGTCACTCTGCGCAAAGTCGATTTCGATCTCGCTGAAATCACGCGCAACGTCATGCAAACTGCGCAGTTCTACGGCAACCGCAATAAAGAGGTTGAAGTCAAACTTGAGATGGCAGATGATGTGCCCAGGCGCATTGCCGGTGACCCTTCACGCCTCAGCCAGGTGTTGCTGAACCTTGCGGGCAATGCGATGAAATTCACGCACCGTGGGTTTGTGCGCCTCAGGGTAACGCTGCTCGAAGAATCACCGACAGCCTATTGCATCAGTTTTGAAGTTGAAGATACCGGTATCGGAATTCCCGGCGAGAAGCTGCCGTTTCTCTTCGAGAGCTTTTCGCAGGTCTCGCGCGAGACTGCCGTGCGTTACGGTGGCACAGGTCTAGGGCTCGCGATCAGCCGTCACCTCGTCGAGATGCAGGGCGGCAAGATTGCAGTCATGAGCAGCCCCGGTAAAGGCTCAGTTTTCACGCTCACGATGTGGTTCGAAAAACCTGGTGAAGAACAAGAAGCCCAGCGCAAAGGCGGCCGCGACCTGAAAGGGGCGAACATTCTTGTTGCCGAAGATAACGAAGTGAATCAACTGCTCGTGCGCACGCTGCTCGAAGCCTGGAACGCCAAAGTCGAAATTGTGGATAGCGGTCTCAACGCACTCGGGCGCGCACAAAAAGGCGGCTTTGACCTTATTCTCATGGATCTGCAGATGCCCTTCATGGATGGAATCGAAGCGGCAGAAAATATTCGTGCGCTCGATGATCCGCAAAAAAGCCAGATACCGATCGTCGCGCTCACAGCCGACGTGCTGAGTGAAACCCGGCGCAAGGTGCTCGCAGCAGGCATGAACGACGTCGTCACAAAACCGATCAATCAGGCAGAACTCTACCAATCGCTGCGGCGCGCGCTACAAATTCCCGAGTGAGTAGCGCAGCGCGTCACCTGAAACTATTCAGGCGTAACGGGCACCAGGTGTGCCGCGACGGCGCCATAGACCTGGTCAGCAGTGAGCTCGCGCCCGCAGCGAAAGTGCAGTTTCGGGCAGGCAGCGAGGCCCTTGTGGTTGCAGGGTCTGCAACTGATATTGCGCGCCGCGAGCACTTCAGCCGACCCACCTAACGGATAAAAACCGAACTCTTCAACCGTACTCAGAAAAAGCGCGACAAGCGGGGTTTTTGCTGCCGAAAGCAGGTGCATGAGACCGCTGTCGTTGGCGACGATGACCTTTACCCCGTCGGCGAGAGCCGCCATTTGCGTGACGCTCAGCTCGGCCTGCAAGAACATCATGCGCTTCGCATGCCGCTTGAGGTATGGGTGTTCTTTCAAGAACTGAAAAATTTCAGTCTCATCGGGGCCGCCCAACCAGACAATTCGCTGCGTCGGTAGTTTCTCAAGAATTTTCGAAGCAAGCGATGCAAAGTACTCAGCGGGCCAGCGTTTGGTCAGCCAACGCGCGCCGGGCGCGATGAGCGTCGCAGGTTCAGCGATAAACTTTTCGAGCGGCTTTGGCAGTTTTGTACGCGACAGACTGACCGCCAGATCTGGCGGCTTTTCAACCAAACCCTCGAGTGACGCAAAATAACGATCGCTCACGCGCAGTTTTTCGGTGTAGCGGTTTTTCTTCAGCCACACGAGCAAGATGCGGTTGAGGTATGGTTTCTTGTAATGGCGCTTTTGATGCGCGCTGATCAAGAGCGAAAGTACACGTGACTTGAGGTTGCTCTGCAAATCGGCGATCAGATCGTAACGTGAGACATCCGCCAGTTTTTTTCTTATCTCAAACAGTGAGTCAGATTTCTGCCATTCAACGATGCGGTCGACCTGCGGGCAGGCGGCTATAAAAGCCTTGTGTTGCGCCTTCACCAGAAAAGTGATTCGCGCGCCAGGGTATTGCTTTTTGAGAGCGGCGACCACCGGCGTCGTCAGCAAGATGTCGCCTATGGCGCTGAAGCGCATGACCAGAATTTCTTTCAAGCGGTGGCTCCTGATATTTTCGTAGCGAGCGAGTCAAAATCTTTGTCGGTGAGTTCGTGCGTAATTTCGTGCACGTCTATAGTCGGTGCAGTCTTCTGTATATAACCCATCGCCGCAGCGTAACGTGATGCAATGCCTGCAAGGCGCGCCTCGGTTTCGAAAACGTCACGCGCGCCGCGACCTGAAAGACGCCTCAAGGCAGTGGCAACCGGCAGGTTCAGATAAATGACGAGATCGGGCCTCAGAATGCGCGTGTCGCCGAGATAATCTTGCATGATTTTCTGCGTTTCGTTGGTGTCAGCCGCCTGATAAGCACTGGTCGAAATAAAGTAACGATCAAGCAGTACAATCGAGCCGGCTCTGATTGCGGGTTCTATCTGGTGCTTGATATCCCACAGGCGGTCGATGAGAAAGAGTTCGAGCAGGTCGCGGCTGATTTTAGCGTCGATGCTCTCGGCAGTGCGCAGAATGCGCCGAATTTCGCGGGAGGCATCTGTTTTCTCTGTCGGTTCGCGCAGTTGCGTCGTTTTATACCCCGCCGTGTTCAGCCTTTCAGCCACAGCCGTGATCGTGGTGCTCTTGCCGCTGCCGTCGATGCCTTCGAATACGATAAATTTGCCAGGCATGGAAAAACTCAGAAACCGGCGGCAAGATATTGAGCTGAAGCCGCCCTCTCGCGTTGCATGAACCTTCACTGATTATCGAATTGGCCGATACAGCAAAAAAGCGAATTGTCTTGCTTGGCTATGCGCTCCACAAAAAAGAGGCGATGGCAATGCTCAGCAGATACACGATGTATGAACTTCTCACGAAGTCAGTGGCTAAATACCAGAAAGAAATTGCGCAAATGTACCGCGCAGATAAGAACTCGCCCTATACCAAAGTGACCTTTCAAGAGTTCTTTGAAAAGGCGCGCGCGATCGGCCTGGGGCTCGACTCGATCGGGCTAAAGCGCGGCGACAAGGTGGGCTTTATTGCCGACGTCGGCCAGACCTGGTTGCCGGTCAGCATCGGTATCAATTCGATTGGCGGGGTTGACGTGCCACGCGGTACCGATGCGACAGCTGCAGAGTTGACGTATATTTTTAAGCACGCCGATTGCCCGGTCATTATTCTCGACAACGAAAAGGTCTACCAGAGCATTGCGTCGAGCCTCAGCGCGTTTGAACACCTGAAGACGATAATTTTCGTCAATGGGGCAAAGCCGCAGGTGCCATCGAACATTACCGTATATTCACTCAATGAAATCATTGAGAAAGGGAATGCGGCCCATGCTGCAAACCCAAGCCGGTTTGCCGATCTCGGTGGCCGCGTCGCTGAAGACGATCTCGTCACTATCATCTATACCTCGGGCACAACGGGCAACCCAAAAGGTGTCATGCACACGCAGAAATCGCTCGCATGGGAAATCTGGCATGTCGCTGATGGTCTGCCCCTGATTTCAGGCGGGGTGACCATGGGCTTCTTGCCGCCTTGGCACGTCGCCGAGCGCCTGATTGAATCGGTTGCACTCACAAAAGGTGTCGCCATCGCATTCACGTCAGTCGCGACGCTTGCGAAAGACCTGCAAGAGGCGCGCCCGACCTTCTTGCTTTCTGTACCGCGCGTGTGGGAAAGTTTTTACAACAAGGTAATCGACGGTGTCAAAAAGGCATCGCCTGTTGCGCAGAAGATTTTCCATTTCGCGCGTTGGTCGGCGATGCATTTCTCTCTCGAGAAAGATATTCTATCGAACACCAAATACCGACTCGAAAAGCCATCGATACTCTTTCACCTGTTTCGCCGCCCCGCAGCGCTCGTGAATCTGGTACTGCTCTTTATACCAAACCTGCTCGCGCAGGTAATTCTCGCCAAGGTGCGCAGGGGCCTCGGCGGGCGTGTGCAGTTTGCCCTTTCAGGTGCAGGAGCTTTACCTGAGCACATTGACCGTTTCTTCTATTCAATCGGCATCGCGATTGTTGAAACCTATGGCATGACAGAGACGGGCGGCGTTACCTGCCGCCGCACGTACCCGGCAACTGTGATCGGTACTGTCGGCAAACCGATCAAGGGCACGCGCGTGAAGCTGCTCGATGATCACGGCAACGAAGTGACAAAACCCAATACGAAAGGCGTTTGCTGGCATACGGGCCCTCACATCATGAAGGGCTATTATAAAGAAGACCAGAAGACGAGCGAGGTGCTGAAAGACGGCTGGCTGAACTCGGGTGATATTCTCGTGTATACGGCGAACGGCGAACTCAAATTCGCCGGCCGAGCCAAAGACACGATTGTGCTTTTCGGCGGTGAAAACGTCGAGCCGCAGCCGATTGAAGACACTTTGATACAGAGCGAATACATTCACCAAATCGTGGTCGTCGGCCAGGACAAAAAAACGCTGGGGGCACTGATCGTGCCCGCGAAAGAAGCTGTGCTAAAATATGCAGAAGAAAACAAACTGCAGCTACCTGCCGAAATGCGCGATTGGCCGGTGAATGCCGATATTCAGAAACTGTTCAAGACCGAGATCAAAGAACGCGTTTCAGACAAAGCAGGCTTTAAGAACTTCGAAAAAGTGACCACGTTCACGGTGATACCCGACGAGTTTAAAGTCGGTGAAGAACTGACGCAGACTCTCAAAGTGCGCCGCAATGTGGTATTCGACAAATACGCCAAACAAATCGAAGACATGTATAAATAGCTGAAAGCGCCGCGCTTTCAGCCGCGCGGCACCAGAGAGTTTAACAAGGCCTCAAGCGGCGGCGTTACCGACCTGCCGCGCCGCTGCATCATGCGGTTAGCATCACGCAAGAACAGCTGGCCTTCGTATTTTTGGCCTTCGCCCCAGGTAAAGAGGGGCACGTAGCCCGACCAGTGCGCCTTACCGAAGAGGTTTGCCCCCAGGTCGATTATGGTTCCCGTGCCGATGAGGGTGCCAATCGCCGTCTTGGCATAGTCTCCGATGATTGCACCAAACTTAATGGTGCCGGTTTCATAGCGTGTGCCGTTGAAAGTGAGCCTTACTTCGCCGTAGTTATTCTTCAGGTCTGAAGTTGTTGTCAGTGCCCCCAGGTTTACCCAGTCGCCGACGAGCGAATGGCCCAGAAAGCCGTCGTGGTGTTTGTTTGAAAAATCACCGATGATCGAGTCGGCAATCTCACCGCCGAGCCGGCAATTTTCACCGGCAATGCTGTTCGAAAAGCGGCAGCTGTCGAGCTGTGTTTTCTTGCCGATGTAGGCCGGCCCCTGAATGAGGCAAAAAGCGCCGATTCGCGCACCGGCGTCGACGACGACGGGCCCGCCTCTGGTATCGATGACTGCATGCCGCGATATGGCGGCTTCGGGATGAATGATTGCCCGGGCAGCATTACCCTCAATCTGCAAGGTGTTTGGCTGCGCTGCAGAGAAATAGGCATCAAGCAGCGACAGATCGGCTTCAATCTGCTTGCCTATATTCGTGAGCAAGGCTGCAGGCCTGGCAGCGGTATGTTTCGTGTCACTAGAAATCCACCTCAGATTTGCGAGCGAAGCATCGAGCTGCGACAGAGCTGCGGTTTCGGGGTTTGAGCGGCCGGTGATTGCTTCGCTGCATGCTTTGCCCGTTCGTCTGGCCCTTTGCCATGGAGAATAAATGCCATCGCGCAGCAAGAACAGCGGCTTTAGCCGCAGCAGGGGCAACAGCGTCGGTTCGAAAATATCGAGCGCCGCATTCATGGTGAACTACAGTCTTTACCGGTCTCTGCGTGCTGCTTCAAAGTTACAATGCACCTCTAGTGAATAGTACGCAGCAGGTCTTGAATCGGGTTAAAGTATGCAGCAAGGTTTTGGCCGGCGAAAAGGGCATGCGCGCCAATCATGATGAGAGATGCGCCTACCGGAATCGTTAGGTTGTCATCGAGCAAACCTTCGTGGCTCACAAATTCAATGAGCAGAGCAGAGATTGCCCCGATGCACAGCGTCAGCCAGTTTTCAAGCCGAACGCCGTGAGTATCCCACAGAACAAAATCTGACGCTACGCCGGTCGCTGAAAGCAGCAACAGAAAAACCAGACCTGAGAAGAATGCACCGCCAATGCCGCCGAGTGTGCCCTGAAGGCTCTTGCCGTTGTAGAAGCGTATCGTACCATATTTGCCTCCGACGAGCGCAGCCGCCGGGTCACCGAACGTCAGAAACAGAATGGAGAGAATTGCGATATCGCGCGGAAAAAAACCCACAACAAGACAAAGCGCGAGAATATAAGGCACGCTGCCGTGCATCTTGTTGAGCTCTTTACCCTTGAGCATGGGGCCGGCAACCTTTACAAACAGGTCTTGCCATAGTTTAAAACGAAAGCGCAAGAACTCAATGACCAGAAAAAATATGGTGATGACGCCGGTGATCCAAAAGATGAGGGAGCGCGTCGTCTCTTTGAACTGCCATGGGCTGACGGGGTCGAGCCAGGTGAAGAAATAGCCGACGGGAATCACGAGACCAATCAGGTGAAAAAGCTTGCGGGCATAGTTGAACTTGTCACCGGCCTGGTTATCTTTGCTAAAGAGTTTCTTTTGTTCGGCGGGCATTGGGTTACGCTCCGTTTTATTCAGCCGGCGACCTTTCAGGCCAGCAGTTTTTCGCCCGCAATGCGTGATGGGGCATAAGAGAACATCTCGGTGAAGCCCGTCATGCTGATGACCTGCTGCACCCGCGATGAAGGCTGAATCAGCACGAGCTTCTTATTGCCCCGCGACAGCTGCTCGCTCATTTCAAAGAGCAGCCCGATACCGGTCGAGACGATAAGTTCAACTTCGCTCATGTCGAGCAATACGTGGTCGCGCGTGGCTGCGTCAAGAAAGCGGCGGCGGACTTCGTGGGTATTCTGCGAATTCATCGCGCCTTTGACCTTAAAAAATGTATAAGTCTGTGTTTTCTCTTCTGAAACCTGAAATTGTTGCTCTGCAAGCCCGGCCATTCGGCTGGCAATCTGTTAGCGCCCGGCAGACGTACAATTAAAAAAAAGAATCAGAATCGATGCCGGGCGCGTTGCATTGCACTTGACGCGATGCACCAACGGGGTTTGGTCGCAAATGTTCTCTTTACTCAAATCTCTGGCACGTGCCGGCGCAGACCTCGATGCGCATCGAAACCGCTACATCATCAATTGCAACGTGTTTGCGCTGATCGTCATTGCCACGTCGCTGCCATACCCCTTTATCTATCTGTACCTCAAAGTCGACATTGACCCCTTGCTACTTTCGGGCAGCGTCGTGTTTCTGTTCTCATACTCGATGGTGATTTTTCTGAATTTTCTGCGCGTGCACACCCTCGCCAAGCTGCTCTTTTTCGCGACCGCCGTCTGCCAGTTGTTCGGCATTTGTCTTGTATTCGGTAATGAATCGGGTCTGCACCAGTTTTTCTATGCGGCGTTTGTTGGCGTGTTCTTTGTCGTCGATCGCCACCAGAAGATTCTGCTGTTTCCCGCGTTGCTCACGCTTGCGGCGGAGTACCTGCTCATACAATACATTAACGCATATATTGACCCGATCGCCAGATTATCGCCCGACACGGCGCGCACTTTGAACTACATCAGCTCGGGCGCAGTCTTTACCCTGTTGGGTGCACAATGCCTGCACTTTTACTGGAGCAGCCTGCGCGGTGAGATCGACCTCGAAACCGCGCGCCACCAGTCAGACAAGCTGCTGCTGAATATCTTGCCCGAAACGATTGCCGACGAGCTTAAGCGCAACGGTACCGTCGAGCCGGTCGAACACGACCTCGTGACTGTGGTATTCACCGATTTCGTCGGGTTTACCGCCAGCTCTGAAACTCGAAACCCTTCTGATCTGCTGCGGCAGCTCGACGATTGTTTCAGCGCGTTTGATGCAATCATCGAAAAGTATAATTTGGAGAAACTCAAAACGATCGGCGATGCCTACATGTTTGCCGGCGGTGTACCCGTCGACCTTAAAGACAACGCGGCCCGGTGTGTCATGGCCGCCAAAGAGATTATCGCGTTCGTTGACAGCAGGCGTACCGAAGACCCGCGCTTCTGGCAGATTCGCATCGGCGTGCACACAGGGCGCCTCGTCGCGGGAGTCATCGGCAGAAAAAAATTCATTTATGATGTCTGGGGCGATACCGTGAACACGGCGAGCCGGCTTGAAGCAGCGGGCGAGCCAGGTAAAATTAATACATCCACCGAAACGTATAAGCTCATTAAAGACAAGTTTAGTTGTTTGTATCGCGGTGAGATTGCCGTGAAGGGCAAAGGCCCGCTTGCAATGTATTTTGTCGATTAGCGCACTTTGTGCGCTAATCGACAAAATGTCACGCCATCATTGCGTCGGTCAGCTCGAGATTCGTGTACACGTTCTGCACGTCGTCATTGTCTTCAAGCGCTTCGATCAGTTCGAGCGCCTCTTTCGCCTTTTCGCCTTCAACCGTAATGGTCGTCTGCGGAATGTACTTGAGCGCCGATTCAACGATCTTGTAACCTTTCGCGGCAAGTTTTGGCTCCATAGCCGACAGCACTGCGTGAAAATCATTCACGCTGGTTTTGACGGCGAAAACCTTTTCATCGTCTTTCTCGATGTCTTCTGCGCCCGCATCGAGCGCGATTTCCATGACGTCGTCTTCGGTAATGTTGTCGCCTTCAACGAGAATGAGGCCCTTCTTATCAAAAAGGTATGCAACCGCGTTGGCTTCGGCCATAGTGCCGCCGTTAGTCTTGAAAGTGCTCTTGAGCTCGGGCACGGTGCGTGACTTCTTGTCGGTCAGCACTTCAACCATGATCGCGATGCCGCCCGGACCATAACCTTCGTAGACGCCTTCTTCATAGGTCACGCCCTCGAGTTCGCCGGTGCCCTTCTTGATCGCCCGTTCGATGTTGTCTTTGGGCATGCTGTTCTGCCGGGCCTTGAGCGTGGCGGTTCTTAAGCGCGGGTTTGCGGATTCATCACCGCCACCCAGCTTTGCCGCAACCATAATCTCTTTCGCCAGTTTCGTGAACATGGCGCCGCGCTTCGCGTCTGCCGCGCCCTTGCGGTGCTGAATATTTTTCCACTTACTATGGCCTGCCATGCGCGGATTGATTGCGGTTTTAAGACCGGCCGCAAAGTAGAAAGCGGCCACAAATAGTTGACATGTTATCATTATATGCAATCATGATAACATGATTAGGACTCAGATATCTCTCGAAAGCGAGGTATACGAAGAGGCGAAAATTCACGCTGCTGAGAACGGTATTTCGCTCGCCGAGTTCTGCAGGCAAAGTGTAACCGAGCAGCTCGTGAAATACCGCAAGGCCGGGCCTATCGCACGCTTTGCCGGTATCTACGACGGTGACCCCAATGACAGTTCAACGGTCGACGAAGTGGTTTATGGCAAACGCTTCTTATGACAGAAAAGGTCTTCATCGACAGCGGCATTTTTATCGCCTATTTGAACAAGCGAGACCGTTGGCACCAACAGGCGCTCTACCTCTTTCAAGAGAAGAATATTCAGCCTTACACTTCAGAGCTGGTATTGTCTGAGACGTATTCGTGGTTCTTGCATCAGGCGGGTGAAGAGATTGCGCGGCAGTTTCGCCTGTTTGTGCACGCTATCCCTAAACTAAAGATCTTGTTTTCGACTGTCGACGCGCAGGTCGCAACTGAAGCAATGCTCGACCGGCATCGTGGGTCTAAACTGACATACGTCGATGCGGCGAGTCTTGCGCTGCTCGAAGCGCAGAAGATTCAGACGGTGTGGTCAACCGATTATCATCTGTCGCTGACCGGGCGCAAGATTAAACCAGTGAAATAGGGTTTAACGGGTAATGGGTTATTCCATCACCAGTTGAACCAATTCGGCTTCGCTGAGTTCGAGTTTTTCGCCACTGCGGCGCAGTTTGACCTCGAGTTTACCCGATTCAATCGACTTTTTGCCGACGGTGACAATGAACGGAAAGCCAACCAGCTCTGCGTCGTTAAATTTAACCCCCGCGCGTTCGTCGCGGTCGTCGAGGTAAACGCTGATACCTTTAGCCTGAAGGTTCGCGTAAAGCTGATCAACGAATGCGATTTCGCTCTCGCTCTTCGCCAGCGACACGAGATAAACCACAAAAGGGGTCAGGTTCTTGTGCCAAATCAGACCGCGTTCGTCGTGGTTCTGTTCGATCGATGTCGCCATCGTGCGGCCGACGCCGATGCCGTAACAGCCCATGGTCGGCGTGAGAGGTTTGCCGTTCGGGTCGAGCACCGAGAGTTTCATCTTTTCTGAGTACTTTTTACCGAGCTTAAAGATGTGGCCGACTTCTATGCCGCGTGTTTCGGTAAGTTCTGCCTTCTTACATTGCGGACAAATGTCCCCGGCATGCGCGACGATCAGGTCATGGCCTTCTGAAATAGTGAAATCGCGGCCTTCGGCGACGTTCTTGGTGTGGTAACCGGTCTTGTTCGCGCCGGTGATAAGGCCCGAGCGCCCTTTGAGGTGTGTGTCAAAGAAAACGCGAAGCGTTTTTCTGTTATCTGCGCTCTTGCCCTTGCCATGGTTCGACGGGCTCACCATGACCTTTTCGTCACCCTGAGCTTGTCGAAGGGTGCCTTCGACGTTTTCGCCATCCTTGTACTTCAGGCCAACTGGCCCGGCGTAGCCTGGTTCGGCGCCAGTGACGGCTTTTATAGTTTCTTCAGCTGCGAGCCAGTAGTCGGTTGCGCCGGCAAGGTTCTTCATCTTGATTTCAGAGAGTTCGCGGTCACCCTGAACGAAGCAGAGATAGATATTCTGCGCATCTTCAAAGATGACTGCTTTGATAAAATCGCGTGGGTTTTGTCCCGTGAGCTTCGCGACTTCTTCAATGGTTTTCAGTGCGCCGGTTTCAAATTCGCTGGCAGTTTCGTTTTGGGCGGATACAGATTCGCCCCTGCTGGGATTTTCAAAGAAAGCAGTCTTCTCTTGATTCGAGCGATAGCCGCACGCCTCGTCGCTGCAGAGCAGCAACGTCTCTTCACCGATCGACGAGGCGACCATAAATTCTTCAGAACCGCTGCCGCCCATATTGCCTGAGTCGGCCTCGACTGGTATCGTTTTTAATCCGCATCTTTCGAAAATGGCGCGGTAGGCCTCACGCATTTTCTGGTAGGTTTCGTCGAGTGACTTGTCGTCTGCATGAAACGAATAGGCGTCTTTCATGACGAATTCGCGGCAGCGAATAAGGCCGTAGCGCGGGCGAATTTCATCGCGGTATTTGCGGCCAATCTGGTAGAGGTTGATCGGTAGCTGTTTGTACGATTGTAGAAAGCTGCGCGCCACGTCGGTCATCGCTTCTTCGTGCGTTGGCCCCAGGGCGTAACCGACCTCATGACGGTCTTGCATCCTCATCATTTCTTTGCCCATGAGATCCCATCTGCCCGATTCTTGCCAGAGTTCAGCGGGGGTAATCACCGGCAATGTGACTTCGACGCCGCCGAAGCGGTTCATCTCTTCGCGAATAATCTGTTCAATCTTGCGGTGAACCATGTCGCCGAACGGCAGGTATGCGTAGAGGCCCGAGCCCTGTTTGCGAATGTACCCCGCTCGCGAGAGCAGGCGGTGTGAGGCAACCTGCGCATCGTTCGGATCGTTTTTTGAGGTAAAGAGAGGCAGCTGAGACGCGCGCATTCAAAATGAAAAATGAAACTGAGACACCCTGTAAAGACGTTCATCTCGTTGACCGGCCGTCTTTTAAAAGCAGTCTGGGAAATGCTGCAAAAGCTCAAAGGCTGGGCTTTGAAACCCTATTACGACGCCGGCTATGTCATTCGGCGCAAGGCGACGATTCTCTATTATTTTTGCGTTTCGCTCGTTTTGCTCATGCCACTCTTTCTTGTAATTTACGCAATCTGGATTCCGCACCGCATGCCGATTGCCGGGCCGCCGATGCTCGCTTCGATGGCTATCGGCCTCACCTGTTTATTCATTCTTTCCCGAGGCCGGTTCTATCTCGCCGGGCAGACGCTGGCTTTTGTGGCGTTTCTGATCATCGCGCTCGCGCAATACCGCAAGCTTGAGGGCGAATATTTCACCGCGTACTCGACATTCATTCACCTGTTTGCAATACCGATTCTGGTCGTCGGCCTATTCGGGCGCAAGCGTTACATTTTACCGATGTATGCACTCATGGTCATCGCAAACGTGGTTTTTTTCGCGCTGCTTCGCCCAAAGATCGACGGCGAATATCTGACAGCAGCTCAAGTAGGATTAATGACGAGCGTGATAGCTTTGACCCTGATCACGACTCTGCTCTTTCTGCTGCGCAATGTCATGGATTCAGCAGTGACCGAGGTTGAAAAAACCAATGCTTCGCTAAACCGGTTTGTGCCCACAGAATTTCTACAGCTCTTGAACCGAAAGAATATTCATGAGGTTGGCCTCGGCGACCACACCGAACAAGAGATGACGATTCTGTTTGCCGATATTCGCAACTTCACCGGCATATCAGAGACGCTGAGCCCCGCCGAAAACTTCTCATTTATCAACGATTATCTGAGCGTCATGGGGCCGATTATTCGTGAGAACAATGGCTTCATCGACAAATATATTGGTGACGCCATTCTGGCGCTCTTCTTTAACAGCGCCGATGCCGCGCGTGCCGCCGTGGCAATGCATGAAATGCTGCAAAGGTTCAATGCGCAGTTTATTGACGGCATTTTTCCCGAAATTCGCATTGGTATCGGTATTCACACCGGGCGCATTATGCTGGGCACTATCGGCGAGGTACGCCGCATGGAGAATACCGTCATCAGCGATACGGTCAATGCAGCCTCGCGCATCGAAAGCCTCACGAAAAAGCTCGGCGCGGCGATTTTGCTGAGCGGTGAATCGCTGGCGCAGATTCCCAAAGACGATTACCGCATTCGGCTCGTCGATGTCGCCCAACTCAGAGGTAAAACGCAGACGCTGAAGATCTATGAACTGCTGAATCCACTACCCGAAGAACGCCAGCAGCAGCTCATTGCGAATGCGCACGAGTTCGAGAAAGGCGTTGAAGCAATGCGTGCCGGCAGGCTCGACGAAGCAAGCGAATATTTCGAAAAGTGCCTCGCAAAGGTGCCGGGCGACGGCGCGGCGCAGAATCATTTGCGGCTCATTGAAAAGACGCGCCTGCTGAAAAACCGTAAGCACTTGTAGGCCGGGGCTTTCGCTTTACACTTCGCAAAGCTCGCGCAACCGGGTTCATGCAATTCATAACAAAATATATTGGCGGCTTTTTCGGTTCGCTGGCTGAAAGACTTTTTGTCTTTTTTGCGGCCCTGATGCTCAGCCAGGCACCACAATATATGAACCTCTACCTCAATGTCTTAAGCGGGGCCAGGGCCACGTACGAAAAATCGGTGAAAGAAATTGCTGACAAGGCTGCCGAGCTCGAGATGACCACGAAACAGTTCATCGACGACCTGACCAAATCTGAATCGCAGGCGGCAAAAAAATCGGGCGAACTGCACCAGAGCCAGCTGAACAACTTTGAGAAGGTAAAGCTCGCGTTCGAAGCGATCAAGAACGCATCGGCTTTTTCGCGGCCATTTGTGTTTTTGAAACACGTCGACTGGTCGCTTGCGAAGAATGTACAGTTTCAACCGGCGTTGCCGATGACACTCGAATCTCTGCTTTACGTCATCGTCGGCATTATTCTGGGTATGCTGCTCTACCGCGCAGTACTGTTTTTTCCCAAACGCTGGCTGGGTATTGGTCAAAAAGCCCAGGGCGGCTATTGAAGCGCCAAAGCTGATACCTTTTTCGCGTAATATCAGCCGCATTACCCCGACGAAGGGGAATGAGGCGCGAGAATCTGTTTATCGTCAGCTGGTATGCTTTGGCCTACCTGATTATTCTGTATTACGGTGGCAGCGTCTGTCCCTACATCGATGGCCTCGGAATCGATCGTTTTGCGGTTGAGCTGGCTGCCGTCTTCATTGCGGGTTTGTCGCTTCGGGGTTTGCTACGCTACACCTCGGCCACGCGCGGCTGGCATGATTTCGCTATTTTTGCCGCAATGGCCGTCGGGCTTGCGCTCTATAACCGAACCAACTATGAGTTTCCTTTGGCAAGCGGGGGTAAGGTTGCAGTAGGCTTTACGGCGCTCGGCTTTTTTATCTCGACGCATGCATACCTTGCGTTGCAGCGCAAAATGCTCCGCAGTGCAGAGAGTTTTGATTTCTTGGGTAAATCCAAATCGTCGATTATTCAACGCATTTCGGCGGTGACAATCGTGGCCGTTGTACTTTCGACGGTAACAATATTTTTGGTCGTCGATAAAGATCTCAAGTGGCTGGCGACGCAGCAACCAGGCGCCGTTGCCTATTACCGCCCTTCGGTTCTGAAAGAGATCTTCTTTGTGATGGGGGTTCTGCTCGCATTGCTTATAGGCCTCATCGTCGCTTATTCACGCAACCTCAGATTATTATTTGAGAATCAAACCCGCACACTCGAAGATGTGTCACAGGGTAATCTTGAAGTTGCCGTACCGGTCGTCACCAATGATGAATTCGGCAATATCGCCACCCACACAAATTCAATGATTGCCGGTCTGCGCGAAAAACAGAAGATTCAGTCTGTCTTCGGCAAAATGGTCAGCCCGCGCATCGCCAAGCGGCTGCTCGCCGACAGCCAGCATACAATGAGCGGTGAAAAAATCGAACTGACCGTGCTGATGTCAGATGTTCGAAATTTTACGACGCTGTCAGAAAGTATCAGCCCCGAAGCGCTCGTTGCAATGATGAACCGTTATTTTACCGTGATGGTTGAGATTATTCACCGGCATAACGGCGAGGTCGATAAGTTTATTGGCGATGGCATTCTCGCGGTATTCGGGCTGGGCGACACTGAACCGGGGCCTCAGAGCGCAGTCACAGCTGCGGGCGAAATGGTAGCGGCAGCCGCGAAGCTGACGCGTGAGCTGGGGCATGAAATTCGCATTGGGCTCGGCATCCATTCGGGCGAGGTGATTGCCGGTCGTATCGGTTCGCCCGACAGGCAAGAATACACCTTTATCGGCGACACGGTCAATACCGCGGCACGGCTCGAGTCAGCGAGCAAAGACATCGGGCGCGAAATTGTGGTTTCGAAATCAGTTTTCGATGCGCTCAGCCCCGAACTCAAGAATGCCGCGTGGCAGGCAGTCGGTGCCCTGGCGCTCAAGGGAAAGAAAAATGCAATTGAAACCTATGCACTGGGTAGGGCATAGCGACGACGCTGCTTTTCACTTTTTCGGTTCCGTTCGCCTGCTGCCAGGTTGCCAAAAAGGAACCTGTCAGGCCTTCAGGTTGGTAGAGACTGTTTCGCCGTCGCGCCAGACACGGTATTCGCCGCTTTTGTAATGAATCCAGTTTTCGTTGCCCGTGAGCGGCCGCGTCGCCAGAATCGTGACGACATCTTTTTCGGTGGTGGCCTTCTGAAAATCAACCGTGACATCTGCATCGAGCAGCTGCGCCTTGCCGAACGGTGCGCGCCGTGTAATGTGCACCAGCCGGTTACTGCAGTGTGTAAACAACAGGTTTGAATCGCTCATCAGAATATTCGCCACACCCCGTTCTGCGAGCTCTGCAAACAACTTTTGAATTTCTTTGATGAGTGCCGGTTGCGCAGGCGGAGTGCTGAATTTTCTGCGCAACTTACCCAAAAGCCAGCAGAACGCCGCCTCTGAATCGGTCGTGCCCACAGGTTCAAAGCTGTCGAATTTTACTTTTTTGATGCCCTTCAGTTGCCCGTTGTGTGCGAACACCCAGTTGCGCCCCCACAGCTCGCGCACGAAAGGGTGCGTGTTTTTCAGCGCCACCTTGCCGCGGTTCGCCTTGCGTATATGGCTGACGACAATCTCGCTGCGAATCGGGTATGACTGCAAGAACGCCGCGATCTTCGAGCGACTGCTCTCTTCGGGGTCGTGAAACAGTCGCAGCCCCTTGTCTTCGTAGAATGCGATGCCCCAGCCGTCGCGGTGTGGCCCGGTTTCGCCACCCCGGCGGATTAACCCCGTGAAGCTGAATACAATGTCAGTCGGGACATTGGCGCTCATTCCCAGAATTTCGCACACCTTACCGGCACGGCGCATCGACGCGATATGTCAAAAACCATTAAATTAACCTTCGCTCTTCTGAACTGGTTACGGGTTAGTTGAAGCCCAGAGCTGGTGCCCGGCGCAGATGTCCGCTTTGGTCAGGTTTATCTGTTTACGCTGCAATCGCCACTGGTTTTGCCCGACCATGGGTGCGCACTATTTTCGTAATTGCTACATTGGCATGTTAACGATCAGTTTCTTGTCGAACGCAATTGTTGTCGGGTCAATTACTTGGCTCAGCGGTTTTTTCATCGCGCCCGAGCTGCGTTATCTTTCACGTATTATCGACAGCGATCCGGTAATCTTATTTTCGTCGCGTATATTGCCCTTTGTGGTTGTTATGCCGTTCATCTATAAAATAATTTCTCCCGGATTCTATTCAGACTTTGCCAGAAAAATCGCCGATTCGACGAAGTTGCAGAAGCGGGCGCTGCAGTTACCGATTTTAGTCAGTCTGCTGGCGACGACCGGTTGGGTGATTGGTATATTCTCTTTCAGCGCGATTTTGCTATTCAGACCGGGAATTCCCGGGCAGTTCATCTGGGATTCACTGATTTTTACCTGGGTGCTCGCCGCGATGGCGCTGCTCATTTGTTACTACAGCCTTGAATTTATCAACCGGCGGCTCATCATGCCGAAAATCAGCGAGCAGATAAAGCCAGAGGCGCTCATGGGCGCATTTAACCTCTCTATCCGCATGAGGCTCGTGCTTCATCTTCTGGCGACCCTGGGTTTACCGCTCATTATTCTGGCGCGCATCATATTTTTTCTCGATGCGCACAAACCTGCAGACTTCGAATACCTCGCGACGCGCGACCTGGTGCTGCTGCTGCTGTTGATCATTGTGATCGGCATAATGCTTACCTGGCTGCAGAGCAAGTTCATCAGCGCGCCGCTGCGTGAAATGCAGAGTGCAACCACCCGCATTCAAACGGGTGAATTTACCACCTCGGTTTCTGTGACGTCTGGTGATGAAATCGGCACGCTGGCGGCAGACATCAATGCCATGGCGCGCGGTCTCGCAGAGCGCGAAGAGATGCGCGAGACATTCGGTCGCATGGTCGACCCTTCGGTGCGCGACTATCTTCTGGGCAGCGGTCAGCTCGACGGCGAACTGCGGGTCATCAGCGTATTGTTTTGCGATCTCGCGGGCTTTACGGGCTTCTCAGAAAAGCATTCACCCGCAGAAGTCGTGAAGTTTCTGAACCGATATTTCGAACTCGCGCAGAATGTTGTTTCAGCGCATGGTGGCATTATCAATAAGTTTATCGGCGACGCCTTCATGGCAATCTTCAATGCACCGGTTCCGCTTGAAACGCATGCCGACGCGGCGATCGCCGCGGCGCTGCAATTTCGCACCCATTATTCGGATCTGTCTGGCGAGAAACCGGGCATTCGTTTGGGTATCCATTCGGGTGAGGTGCTTGCCGGGCGCATTGGCAGCGAACAAAGGCAAGAATACACGGTGATCGGCGACGCGGTCAATGTTGCAGCACGCATCGAAGCGCTGGGTAAAAAAGTCGGCGAAAATCTGCTGCTCTCTGACGCGACGGCTGAGCTTGCTGCAACCGAGGGCATGCCGCAGCTGCGCAAGATCGGCAAGATCATGCTTCGAGGTAAATCTTCGGGCACTGTCGTTTACGCGCTGTGATGCCTGCCGCTGCGGCAATTCGCATAAGCGAACCCTGGCAGGCGAAGCTTGTTGTTACTGGTTCACTGTCAGATAAAAACGCGCGACCCTGATTTCGAAAGGTGAACCGTCGCGGCGAACCATGCTGAAACTGCCTTCCATCGTGCCGAAGTTTGTCGACAGCGGGCAGAAACTCGAATAGGTATAGGTGTCACCCGGTTCGAGTTCGGGTTCTTCACCCACGACACCCGGCCCATAAACATCTTCGCGGTGGCCGTCAGAGTCGATAATAATCCAATGGCGTGATTTCAGTTTGGCCCAGGCATCACCTTCGTTCACGAGCGTAATTTTGTACGTGAACAGGTACTGGCCCTGTTCGGGTATCGACCGTTCGGCCAAAAAGTGAGGCTCTGCCTTCACGCGAATGCCTTCGGTCACAATCTCTGAATCGGCGGTGGCCGGCATGCGTACGCCTCTTCTGCGTCAAGGCGGCGTAAATCACAAATGGCCAGAAGAGGGGGATATCCAACGAATCGCCAGAAGCTCCCGCCAGCGAAAATAGCCTCAGCGAGCTTCTGCCGATTCAATGCAATTTCAATTGACGGAGCGTGTAGATAATGAAGAGACATAATTCCAGATGCCGGATTTAGGGCTTTTTTCAAGTCATGCTCGCTGAAATACTCTCACGCTACAAGACCGGCTCTTCGCTGGTATTGACCGTTACCATTTGCCTCAGCTGCCTCATCTGGAAATCGAACCTGCTGTCGCGTACCGCGAACAGCGCGAGCCAGGCGCTCGATTTTTTTTCGGGCACCTTCACTTCGTTCGGCAAGGGCAT
This sequence comes from Turneriella parva DSM 21527, assembly GCF_000266885.1. NCBI lineage: Bacteria > Pseudomonadati > Spirochaetota > Leptospiria > Leptospirales > Leptospiraceae > Turneriella > Turneriella parva. The sequence goes on from NC_018020.1 coordinate 2,092,249, forward strand.
GTCGCGGTTTGTCGACAGCTATGGCACCTATGAAGCTGTGCGATCAGAGCGCGACGCGTTGCGTGAAAAAGTCAAATCGAACCTCGATACTCAGGTCGAGCTGATCAGGCTGCGCGAAGAGAATGTTAAGCTGCGGCAGTTCTTGCAGCTGCCTCCCGTGAGCAACCACCCGGTGTTGCAGGCAGAGGTTATTTCTCAAGACCCCGACAACTGGTTCAGAACAATTATTATCAACAAAGGCAGCGCCGACGGAGTCGCGACTTATATGCCCGTCGTTGCGCTGCAGACGGTGACCGTGCCGGCAGAAAATAATAAGCCCGCAGAAACCAAACTCGTCGTCGGCATTGTCGGCAAGGTCATTCAGGTGAACCCGCATTCGGCGCGCATCTTGCCCCTTACCGACCAGTTTTCGCGCATTGGCGTGAACGTCAAAAAGACGGGACATTGGGCGCTCTTAAACGGCCAGAGCCCGCACCAAGACGCGCCGCTCATCGACTATCTCAGCCTCGGCGTGTTTATCTCGCCGGGCGATGAAATCGTGACCTCAGGCGGCGATGGCATATTTCCCAGGGGGTTGCCGGTAGGCACCGTCGGCAAACGAATAGAACGGCTCGGCAGCTTTCAGAAAGCCGAAATCAGCCCGGTAATCGATTTCAAGAAACTCGATTTTGTGATCGTGATTCAGAAAAAGGTCGATACCGAATCGCTGAACTTTTTACCGCTGAAGCCCGACACGGTTGAAGAACCCAAATTGCAGCCGCCGGTGCCCGCAGCGCAGAAGGCTAAGCCCGATAAAGCCGACGGCGACGCAGCCGCAGAAAAGTCTGCCGTGAAGCCCGATGCCGCGCCCAAAGGCGACGCGGCGCCGAAGCCTGCGCAAAACCCTGCCGCACCAGACGCAGAGGAGGCACAATGATACTCGAAAAGATCGTCATTGGCATCGCGATTTTTGTTTCGTATTTTCTGCAGACGAGCGTCGACTTCTTTGCTCTGGGTTCGGTAAAGCCCGATTTTCTGCTGATACTCACTGTCTACTTTGCGCTCTACCGCGGTTCTTTCGCCGCCCTGTGGATTGGTTTTTTCGGCGGCCTGTTGCAAGATATCAATCTCGGTGGTTACACAAACCTCGTGAAACAAGATATGCAATATTATATCGGTACGTCGGCGCTCGCCAAGACCATCATTGGTTATGTGTCGGGCAAGGTTGCGCGCGACATCAACAAAGATGCGACCTCTCTGATTGTCATCGTTGTATTTGTCGCCTGCCTTTTGAAGGGTATTCTCATGTTCTTCACAGTCGCGATTTTTCACAGCAGCGCGCATGCGGCATCGCTCATCACGATCGTCTTGCCCGAAGCGCTGTTCACGGCGATTCTCTCGATAGTCTGGTTTCGGCTGCTGCGCTGGGCTTTTCCCACGGTTGAGAAAACAGAAGGGCAGCGCATTATCCGCCGACTGGGGTAAATTAAGGCATGGCGCAGACGATACAACAGTTTCAGCTGCGCCAGCGTCTCGACCGGCGCGTTACCGGCCTGACGATTTTTACGCTGGCGATGCTGGGGCTTTTGATTCTGCGTCTCGGTGATCTGCAGCTTTTGCGCGGTGACGAGTTCTTCGATAAGTCGCAGCGTGTTATTCGCCGGGTCGTGGCGCTCAATGCCCCGAGGGGAGAGCTCTTCGCCCGCAACTATACCAGCCGTGACAAGGCGACATACATCGTATCGAATTCTTCAGCTGTGTCGCTGAGCGTAATACCTTCTCACTTTCCCCGTAAAAAAGAGCTGAAAGAGCTTGTGGGCAAACTCGAACGCCTGCTCCGCTACCCTGAGGGTGCATTGACGCAGAAGGTAGCCGACAACAAGTACAAGGCGCACGAAGAAATAGTGCTCATCGAAAACCTGAAGCCCGATCAGATTACCGTCATTGCAGATTATTACATTACCTTTTCAAAATTCATCATTCGGCCGATTTCGCGGCGTTATTACAATCTGGGTTCAGCCGCCGCGCACCTCACGGGTTACATTGGCCTGCCCAATCAGCGCGAAATTTCAGCCGGGGTCAGAAGTTACCAGTACACCGGTAAAAACGGGTTAGAGGCGCAGTACGATACGATTCTGCGCGGCGAAGACGGCGAAATCGTACAGATCAAATCAGCGACGGGCGACATTGAAGAGCAAAAGGTTTTTCGCAACTTTGTGCCGGGCAATAACCTGATATTGACGATCGACGCAGACCTGCAGCTGGCGGCGGCCAAGGCCATGGCCGACAAAACTGGCGGGTTGATAGCAATCCGCCCTTATACGGGCGAAATTCTGGCGATTGTCTCGAAACCCGATTTTGACCCAAATATTCTGATCGCGCTCGACAACCCTGACCGGGCCGACCATATTCGAAAAGTACAAGAAGAGAAGGCCGAACTCAACCGCGCAATCTCGACGAAATACCCTCCGGCCTCAACGTACAAACCTTTGGTCGCGCTCGCCGGCCTTGAAGAAAAGCGCCTTTCAAAATCAGACAGCTATTCATGCCCCGGCAAATTCGTGCTGAAGAGCAGCTATAAGGGGTCGCCCGACGCGATCTTCAACGACTGGGCGACGCACCACCACAATGACCTCGTCGGTGCACTGGCGCAAAGTTGCTCGGTGTATTTTTACGAAGCCGGCTACCGCATGGGCGCTGAACCCATGATCAAATATTCGCGCTATTTTCACCTCGGCGAAAAGTCGCAGATAGACCTGCCAAATGAAATCGCTGGTTTTGTTCCCGACGGCGCGTGGAAAGAGAAGACATTCAACACGCGCTGGTTCGACGGCGACACGATAAACCTCAGCATCGGGCAGGGCTTTATTGAGACAACGCTGATTGGTATGGTCGGTTTCTATTCAGCCGTCGCAACCGGCGGCACCATCTACAGGCCGCATCTCATTAAACAGGTTCGCTTCGCAGAGAACGACCAGGTGAAGCTCGAGATGAAGCCGGTTATCGCCGACCAGATTCCCCTTTCAAAGTCAGCGCTTCTGGCTGTGCGCGAAGGCATGCGCGCCGTGACGACGCGTGGCACGGCAGCGTCGGTTTTTCGAGTTCCCGGTATTGTGCCGGTTGCCGGCAAAACGGGCACCGTGCAGACGCGCTCGGGTGATCGCTTCAACAAGGCGTCGCAGCACGCCTGGTTCATCGGTTATGGGCCGTTCGACGGCGAACCCAAAGACGTCGTCGTCATTGGTGTTCTCGTCGAGCGTGGCGTGGGCGGCGCCGTCGGTGCTGCACCGATAGCGCGCGATGTATTCGTCAAATATTCACAAAAGCTGAAGGCAGGCACGATCAACTGATGGGCGCTTACCGACAGCTCGCAATTTTCCCGGCAGGTGGTTATGGAAAGATTTAGCCGTCTCGACTGGGTTTCAATCTCGCTCGCTGTTGCTGCGACGCTCATTGGGGTCATTGTGCTCTACGGGGGCGGCGTGACCGGCGAAGAGCTGGCGCGCAAAAAACTTTTCTGGTTGGTACTTGGCATTATTGTCATGCTGGTTTTTGCGAATATCAATTACCAGACGATTGGCGCCTTTGCGCCACTGATCTATGCGATCGGCATCGTCTTGCTGCTTCTCGTTATGGTTCCCTTTATCGGCAAAGAGGTCAAGGGTGCGCGGTCATGGTTTAGTTTTCTCGGTGTCAGCTTTCAGCCCGCCGAACTCATGAAGCTTGTCATTGTCATTACGCTCAGTAAGTACCTGGTATTACGCGAATCAGAGATCGGTAAATTTAAAGAGCTGATAATACCCTCTGTGCTCGCGACAGTGCCCGCTTTACTCATCGGTGTGCAGCCCGACCTCGGTGGCGCGGTCATGTTCATGTCGATCTTGTTTGGCATGCTCTTCATCGGCGGTGCGAACACGGCCGTGCTTTTCGGTTTTGCGATCATTGGGTTTTTTGCGCTTTTCACGCCGATGTTTCTCGAATACGAGCGGTATGTCATCGTCGACGACATTTACAACGCGCTGCGCGAAGATCATTTTCGCCTTGCGGATGCAGTGCGTATTCTGAACTTCGAAGTCTGGGAGGTCGCTGAAAACCTGAACTACAATACCCGGCTCGTACAAGACAAAAACCTCGTGACCTGGGCGAAAGAAACGCTTTCACAGGGCGAGAACCTGAAGATATTCTGGCAGACTGCTGCAGACATTGAAAAGAACAACCCCAGCTTTCTGCGCGATATGCTGCGCAATGGCGTCGTCGTCATGGCGATCGGCGGCACCGGCATCTTCTTCTATGGCCTTGGCCTTCTCGGTAATTTCATGACGGGTGCCTTCTGGATGCGGCGTGTCGCGAGCATTGCGCTGATCGTCGGGCTCTCTTTCAGCTCGGGTTTTATGTTCCACAAGTTCATCAACTTCAAACCCCACCAGGTGATTCGAATCGTTTCGTTTGTGAATCCCGACAAGTTTCAAAAGGGTGCCGGCTACCAGCTGCGCCATTCGCTCATTACTGTCGGGTCAGGCAAATTCGCAGGTAAAGGTATCTTCAAGGGCGACATGACCAAAGGCGACACGCCTTTCTTGCCCGAGTGGTATAACGACTTCATCTTTTCTGTGGTCGGCGAGCAGATGGGCTTTTGGGGCGCCTCGCTGCTGCTGCTTTTGCTCTTTGGTTTGATTCTGCGCGCGATCAATATTGCTGTGACGTCGAAAGACGATTTCGGCGCGATGCTCGCGTCAGGCATCGCGCTCATCTTCTTTTTGCACGTATTCATTAATATCGGCATTTCAGTAGGATTGTTACCCGTCACGGGCATACCCCTCAGCTTCGTCAGCTACGGTGGTTCACATATGCTCTTGTGTTACATTTCCGTGGGAATTCTCATCAACATTTACCGCCGGCGGTTTATAAACGCATAGGCCAACGGGCTTAAGCCCGTGGCATGGTACGCAACGCGGGTATTATTCTGAGCGATGCGCGCCAGCCAAGCCATACCAAGGCAGCTATGGGCACAAGATAGATCGCGAGATAGAGTAACTGCAAGAGCACGTTGAGAACTCCTACAAAGGCGTTTTGAAAGAGAGGCACCTCGATCGCAGCCGGCTTAACCGCCGCCGGTAGTGTCAGCTGCACAGTAATCGTCGCCCACTGCACCCGATCGTTGATGCGCCAGTCGGCGATGCGGGTCTGAAGTTCTTTGTCTTCGCTCGCGGCGAGCAGGTTTTCAGTGGCCTGCCAGTTGCGCGAAGCTGCAGAATTTTGTGCTGCGGCGGTCGCCCGGCGGCGCAGGCGAATCTGTTCCCGTTCGGCAAGCATCTGTTGATAGACCGCGTTTTCAGTGTGATCGACGACCGATATATTTTCAGCTGCAAGAGTGCCGATAGCATCGAGTTCAGCCAGGGCGGCGTAAAGCCCCGAGCTGCGCACCTTCACCGTCAGCGTCAGGTAACCGTTGTCATGCGCCGAAGCGGTCTCACTCTGCAAGAAACCGTAACGCGGTATCCACTGGTTAAAGAATGCGCGTGCAGCCTTCAGATCGGCAATCTGGTAGGTCAGATTTGCCCGGTATTCGAGCCTGCGTTCAGAGCTGACCGCCGGCTTAAAAACAGGGCCGAGGGGTAAGAGGGGTTCATGACCCTGCTGATTCTTGGCCACGTCTTTCTCCCGCCTCGAGCCCGCGAGCGGGGCGGCGGTGGCAGTCGCAGCGTTCAGCCGTATTTCATCGGAATCTTCTTCAGCGGTCGCGCTCGCCGGTGACTCAGATTTCTTGAATTCGCCGAGCTTAATCTGCCTGAAGTTATTTGCCGCACGGTTAAAGGTAAGCGCAACGATAACGATGGCCGCGACCAAACCCGAGGTGATGAGAATCTTCTTTTTCATGCAGCTTAGACGCTGCATGAAAAAGAATGTTCAGAAAATCTGCGCGGTCTTGGCCGCGCAGAGTGAAAAACTCAGAAGATGTGGCTGAAGTTGATGAACATGTTCGAATCTTCTTTGCTCATCGCATAATCGACCATGACGATCGTCGCCTGGTTCCAGGCGATGCGCAGGCCCATACCATAGGAGTAGCGCCAGACGCTCGTCTTGATATCCCCGGGCTTATCGAATGCGCTGCCGATATCGAAGAACGGCACGAGAATCGGTGCGAATCTCTGCCCTGCAACTTCGAAGTCAAAGGTTGTCCAGCGGACTTCAAAGTTCGCTAGGGCCATATTCGTCGCCATGAAGCGGCTCGCCTTGTAACCGCGCAGTGACCTTAAGCCGCCCAGGCCGCCCTGGTAGATGCGCTCGGTGCTGCCAAACTGGTCCAGCGCGTAGAACGGCATATCTCCCACTGCTTGCGTATAGGCGACGCGACCAGCGAGAACCAGGTCGACGTATTTTTCGAATGGACTGTAATAGACTTTTTCTGAGATTGTATAGCGCGCAAAATTGAACTGCGAGCCATAAGCTTTGTTCGAGAACTCCGAAATAAATTCGAAGAGCTGGCCTTTGTTCGGGTCTGGCTCATAGTCACGCGTATCGATGGCAATCGCTGCGCGGCCAAGATTATGCCAGCCGCCGTCGTAACCGCGCACGAGACCCTGTTGATTTTCAACGCCAAGCAGGGTTGCATTGCTGGTGCCTTCGCCGCCGGTAGCCTGTACTTTGCTGCCCTGCAGATCGCGTATATTGTATTTACCGATATGTACGCCGAACTGCGGGCGCACGATGCCACCGAAGAAGTCGCGTTCAAAGAACGCCACCGCCGCTGGGCGCTCATACGAATAACGGTTGAAGGCTGAGTTGGTGTTGCCGCTCGCATCGACTTTGCGCAGCTCGTCGTTGTACTCGGCGTACTTGTCGTAGGTGAGGTTATTGAACTGAAACGCGTTCATGGTTCGGGCGCCGGTACCGAAATAGTTCGCCCAGATATTCTTCTCGAAAACCAGAGCCGACCGCACCCTGAAGAGCGAGTTCATGATGTAGGGTGAATCCCAGTTGAGTTCGTGGTACTGGTAGCCGTAAGTGGTTTGAAAGAACTGCGCATAAACCTGGTGGCGGTATGGTGTGCGGCGAAACAGCGGGTCTTCTTTCTGGCCGTTCTGAAAGAAAAACACACGTGCGCCGTAGCCGAAGCCCGTGTTGGGGTCTGAGTTCAGCAGCGGCAGGCCGGTAAAAAAACCGCCTTCTTTCTTCTTGGCGAAGTCTTTGTCGTTGAGCACGCGCTTGCGCTTGAGTGATTCGACCAGTTCGGCTGAAACATCGTATTTTTTCGCCGTGGCTTCGTCGATTTCTGGCTGTTCTGAATTTTCCGCTGCAGCAGGGGCTGCAGCTGCCGGTGCCGCCGGTGCTGCGACGGGTGCCGCTTTTTTTGCAGGCGCCTTGGCCGCTTTCTTTTTCTGCGCAAACGCGGCAGGGGCAGCCAGTGCGAGCACCAAGAGGCTCATCAGTATTTTTCTCATGTTGTCTCCTCGAGATAAATTACATCAGGGCAGGGGTGAACGCGGCTATTTGTCTGTTGCCACCTTCTGAATCAAGCCTGCCCGGTCGGCCATGGGGTGCGTTATGCCGCAATCGTCAATCGAAAATAGCCGCAGGCAAGACCTGAGCCACCATTTGAGTAAACCTATGTTCAGATATCTTTCTTAAGAACGCGGTACGTCTTGTACTTCACGCAGCCGATTTTTTCGAGTACGCTGCTCATGGCAGTATTCGTCTCGACGATCAGCGAGCAGTCCGATTCGGTGATGCCGAGCTCGATGCCATTTTCAATCGTCTTGTGAACCATCGCAATTTCAATGCCCTTGTTGCGGTGCTCTTTCAGTACGCCCATGATTGTGGTGCGCACTCGCTTGATCTTTCGCATTTCAAGCAACAGTTTAACGATGCCAAACGGGAAGAGGCTGCCATTCGCTTTCTTGACCGCCTGGTTCGCATCGATGAGGCTGATCGCAAAGGCAATCGGTTTGCCGTTCAGCTCGGTAATGAACGCGAGCTTTTCATTGATGATCATCTTCAGGTCTTTCACCAGGTGGTGCCACTGCTCGTCGGTAAAAGGAACATTACCCCAGTTCTCGGCCCACGCCTGGTTAAAGATGTGCTTTACTGCTTCGGCCTCTGAGTCGATTTTCTTGCGGTTCACCTCGCGAATGACCATGCCGGGCTGTTTCAGCACGCGCTGGTTGATGAGACGCATGAAATTGGGTATCGTCGTGTCTTTAAGGTATGCATACCAATCGACCTCTTTTTTGAACCCGGCATTTTCGAGCAGCTTCAGGTAATAGGGGGGATTATAAGTGCACATGAGCACCGGGTCGATGTCGAAGGCATCGACGAGCAGACCGATTTCATCATACACCGCAAAGTTCATGGGCCCGAGTACAGAACTACATCCTCTCTCTTTGAGCCATTTTTCACCCTCGGCAAAAATGGCGTTCACAGCCTCTTGGTCGTCGAATGCCTCGAAAAAACCGAAGAAACCCTGGTTGGTTTTGTAGAACTCATTATGCGCAAAATTGCGGTGAACCGAAAGTCTTGCCACAATCTCGCCGTCGCGTAGCGCGACAAACAGCTGCTTTTCGCCGATTTTATTGAAGGGCCCTTTCAAAATGAACTTCACGACCTCTGAATAGATCGGCGGCACAAAGTGCGGATATTTGCGGTAAACCCGCTTCATGAAATAGACAAACTTCTTTACATCATTCTTTGAGTTTGTCAGGGTCTGAATCTGCAGCGACATCGGCGCTATGCGCCAAATGGTACATACCTTGAGAATGAGATTTCTTGGCCTTACCCAAAGGCGTAAATGCCCTGGGATTATTGTACATATAAGGCTTTTCGCGAAAATACCCGATAATAAAATGTGAAAATGCGCATTTTTGTACTCTCGCTTGTGGTAACTACCACAGTGCTCTGGGCTCAGGCCGGCAGACCGCCCGGGGCGGCGCCAACCTCGCCACGGCCTGCGGCCGCTTCTCCCGCGCGGCCAGCGACGGCGACGCCGGGCTCGGCAACCGCACCGAAGCCGGCAACAGCGGGCAACCCTGCACCGACCAGCGGCCCCGGTTCGACCGGCAATAGCAATAACAACAACGGTGGGGCCAAGATTGAGGGTTTTGATGGTATCGCCTGGGGCATGAGCTACAAAGAAATGAAAGATCGCTTTCGCGTCATGGCCTCTAACGCGAATGCAGCGGATAACGTTGAAATCATATCCGATAACCCTGACCGGGAAATTCTGATTCGCCGGCGCGAAATCTATTACCGTTACGTGTTCTACAAAAAACCGGCAGCCAAGGCTGTAGAATCCATGCCAAAGCCTGAGACCGGTAAGCCAGCTGAGAAACCTGCGACTGACGACCCGACAGCTGGCACGGCGAAGTTCTTTTTTGTCGAAAGTATTTTTCCGCTGCTCAAAGCTGAAGAACTCTACGGCAAACTCAGTGAAAAATATGGCCAGCGCACCGGTTCAAGTGTTGGCGAAACCATGCGCGGCGCCCACACCTGGGAAAAAGAAGAAGGCTTTCTCGTGCAGTGGGTTGAACCCTATGCGAAGATGGGCTACACACGCTCGCTCTATTACCTGTCGCGAAAAATTCGCGACGAGATCAAAGGCGATCTGCAGGCATGGCAGTTCGTGCGTGAAATTAAGGCCCTTGAATCACTATTGAAATAGTCCGGGTTGATCGCTTCGAGCACCTCAGCGACCGTTCGCACCCTGAGGCGCTCGGAGGGTGCGCACATGAGAAAAATAGGCGTCATTATCAATCCCACTTCGGGTGGCGGTCGTACCTTACGAGAGTGGCCGCGTCTCGAGGCAGCTCTTGTTTCGCAAGGCAAAACAATCACGCAGCACATTTCAACCAGCGAGGCGGATTTCAGAGCGACCGCGCGCGCTTACGCTCGCCGGTTTAATGCGCTCGGCATTTGCGGCGGCGATTCATCTCTGACGATCGCGGCAGAAGAGCTCTCTGCTCTGAAATATAAAGGCGAATTGCTGTTTTTACCGGCCGGTTCGGTGAATGACATTGTCATCGACATCGACGAAGCGCAGGGAAAAATGAGCGGCTCGATTTATCTGGGCGAACTCAGCGCAGAGAAAAAACGAAAGGTATTTATCGGTCAGGCGAACTGGGGTCTCGGCGTTATCGTCAACCGTTGGGTGGGTAAACTATTGCGCGTTTTGCCACCGCTAAGAAAATTTCAAGAGACCATCGGTACACTGTGCATAGTCGCTGCGCACCTGCTGCGCCGTGAAACAGTTTTTGCGACTTTCAATATTGGCAACCGCCGCGTGAGCGGCCGCTATTCGATCATTCTTGTCACGCAGCTCAAACACTGGGCTTCGGGGTTGAGGTTCGCTGCGGGTGCGAGTTTTTATTCGCCAGACTTTCAGATTGTGACCGTACGCCGCACGGGACTTATTCGGCTCATTCGCATTATTCTTGCAGCGAAGACCGGCGCGCACACTGCGTTTTCAGAGGTCGAGGTCTTCAGCTCGTCGAGCCTGAGCCTGCAGCTTCTGAAGCCTGCGGCGGTGCAGGTCGATGGCGATATTCTGAGTGCCCGCGAGAAAGAAGTCACGAGCGGCAGATTCGATCTGGTCAAACGCAAGACCACAATGCGGCTAAGCGCTTATCATTAACCGGTTCAGCCATTTGCCCTGAATGAACCGCCAGAAGAACAGAAGGCCGAGGCTCGATACCATTGCCGTCAGCACCCACCATGCGCCGATTGCGGTCAGCCCCATTCGGTCTTTGAACTGGTAGACCAGCACAGCCGCAGTCCACATTGCCGTGTTTGAGACGAGCATCGTCCATAAGGTGTCGCCGGCGCCCTTAAGAATACCACCGAGTACGCTGTACGTTGCGTCCAAAAAGAAGTAGAGGCAAGAGATGCGCAGCATCGTTTTGCCGACGGCGACGACTCCGTCGAACGACACCAGATTATCGCGTGGCGCAAAGATGACGATGAGCGTCACCGTGGCCGAGAGGTAGATAGATGTGATGATAATGGAATAACCCCAACCGGCCTTGAGGCCAGACCACGCCGAACGCAGAGCGAGCTTTTTTTTACCGGCACCGAGATAGCGACCGACGAGGCTTGATGCCCCCTGGCTGATGCCCAGCAGCGGCAAAAAGGACACCATATCCCAGTTGAGCACGATGGTTGTCGCCGCAGCGACGTCGGGGCTGTAGCTGTACATAACCATCGTGAAAAAGGTAAATCCGCCGACGTTGACAAAAGTCTCAAGCCCGGCTGGCAAACCATAACGCACGAGCTGGCGAAAAATATTGCGGTCGAAACGCGGGCGCATGCGCGTGTTGTAGAGCGTGCGCAGGTCGGCGGCAAAGAAGCGTGCCGCAAAAATACCGATGGGCAAGAAGCCGGCGATCACTGTTGCCCAGGCTGCCCCGCGCATGCCGAGCTGTGGCAGACCCCATGCACCGAAAGTCAGGGCATAAGCGAGCGGCAGGTTCAGCCCCACGGCAGTCAGCGAAGCGATTGTGACCATCTTCGTTTCACCGATGCCAATGAAGAAGTTTGCAAAGACCTGGCGAATGGCAGCGGTAAAGAGCGTCAGGCTCAGAATTTCAAAATAGCCGAGTTCGCTGCTGAGCAAAACTCCGCCGTGATTGAAAAAAGAAAAAACTTCGGGAGCCGCCGCGCGCGAGATTAAAAAGACTGCGGGAGCAAAGAACAGAACAAACACGAACCCCTGATGCACCACGCGCGTCGCATCGTGTGGCCTCTGCGCGCCACGGTACTGTGCCACCAGCGGGTTGATCTGGCCGAGTGTGCCCGTTACCAGAGTCGTCATCATAAAGGTGAGAATACCGCCCGAAAGCGTCGCTGCTAGCTGCTCTTTGCCAATCTGCGAGACGAAAAGCCGGTCGCAGAAGAGCATCAGCACATCGATCGCCTGCGACAGCACGATCGGCAAGGCAATCGGCGCCAGCTCTCTGAATGATCCGTAAGATCTTTTTCGCGAAATCATTCGAATCGGTCGCCGTCTTGCAGGCGATAGCCGTTCATAAAATCAGCGACTGCCATCGGCTTTTTGCCCTCGGGGGTCACGGAGACTATGTTCAACACGTTACCGTCGCCGCAGACTACAGAGAGGTCGGTTTTGCCGTGTTTGGTGAGTGTCCCCACCCCCGCCTCTGGCACCCCCTCCCCACGTGTGGGGAGGGGGACGGGGGGTGGGGACAATGCCAATTTCACCTTCTTGCCCCTGAACATGGCAAAAACGCCCGGGCGGGGGGTGAAGGCGCGGCAGCGATTGAAGATTTCATGCGCAGGCCTTTCGAAATTTAGTCTGCCATCTTCTGCCGAGATCTTTCCGCAGTGCGTCGCCGCAGATTCGTCTTGTGGTCGGGGCGTTACCTTGCCGTCGGCGTAGTCGGCGAGCATTTGTGCGCCGTTTTGAATCAGGTCGGCGCTGAGTTTTTCGTAAAGAGTGCCGGTGGTTTCATTTTCATCTATAACGACCTGCGACTGTGCTATGATGTCGCCAGCGTCGAGTTTTTCGACGATGCGTTGCAGAGTCCAGCCGGTTTCACGAAAGCCGTACAATAATGAGTGTTCGATGGGTGATGCGCCGCGCAGAAGCGGTAGCAGGCTGCCATGAAAGTTGACTGATTTGAGCGGCGGAGCATCGATAATCGATTGCGGCAGAATTTTGCCATACGCGACGACGACAAAAAGATCATAGCCAAAAGTGCTGAGCGTGCTCAGAATTTCACGGGCCTCTTTCTTGACCGACTTCGGCGTCAGCACGGGCAGGCCGAGTTCGAGAGCCGTATCGTGCACCTTCGAGCGTGCCGCTGTCTTGCCCTGCCGCTGTATCGTCTTTTCTGTCTGGGTAACACACGCCGTGATAACAAACCTGTCGCTGTGGTTGTGCACCAGATCACGCAAAAAACTGGCAGCAATACCGGGCGACCCCCAGAAGACTATGCGGGTTTTACCGGTCATCGCGTTACGCGCGCGTGTGCGGTTTCTGCGAATCGCTCAGAATCTGCGCGAAACCTTTTGCCCACGCGCTGTCGTCGTTGAGGCAGGGGATATAGGTAAATTTTTCGCCACCGGCCGCGAGAAAAATTTCCCGCAGTTGCATATTCACCTCTTCAAGCGTCTCAAGATTATCGGCAACAAATGCAGGCGCAATCACCGCCAGACGGCGAATACCTTTTTTGGGTAGCTCTGAGATAAATTCAGAGGTCATCGGTTTCAACCACTCGGCGCGCCCCAGCCGCGACTGGAATGAAAAGCCATAACGATCACTCTTAATGCCCGCAATTCTTGCCACTGCGTTTGTGGTCTCAATAATCTGGTGGCGGTAACACGTTTTATGCGCCTCGGCGGCTGCAGGCATGCTCTGCTCATTGCGCCGTTCGCAGCAGTTTTCGACTTTCAGGCAATATGCGCCGGTTATATCGGCCTTCGTGATGTGCCGCACCGGCAGACCGTGGTAGCTGAAAAGCACATAGTCGTGTTTTGCCCCGGCGGGTTTCACCAGTTTTGCGAGCGCCGTCTGGTGCGCCTTCTGGTCATAAAAAGCGGGCAAAAAGCTCAGCTCGAGTTTCAAATCTGCAGCATGCAGTTTTGCTTCTTCAATCGCCGTGACTGTCGATGACAGCGCATGGTGAGGATACAGCGGCGCCACGAGTATCTGCGTGTAGCCGGCATTGCGCATCGTCGTCAGAACATGCAGCACCGAAGGGTTGCCGTAACGCATTGCCCAGTAGATTTTCTTTCTTGAGAATTTCTGCACCTTTTCAGCGAACTTCTTGGTGTTCGTTAAGAGCGGCGAACCGTCTTTTTCCCAGATTTTGCTGTAGGCTTCGGCAGAACGTTTCGGCCTGAACGGCAGTATAAACAGGTGTACGATCATCCAGCGAATCGGGTAGGGCACGTCGATAACGTAACCATCCATCAGAAACTGGGCCAGGTAGCGGCGCACGTCGCTTACCTTAGGCGAATCGGGTGAACCTAAGTTGATGAGCAGAACGGCTTCGCCGTTCTGCTGTTTAGCCATTTTTGCGCGCGAAGTCATTCATGAACGCGACCAGCGCGTTTATCGAATCTTGTCCGACTGCATTGTAGATCGAAGCGCGCAGACCGCCGACAGAACGATGGCCCTTCAGACCTGCGAGGCCGGCTGCCTCAGCCTCTTTGACGAATTGCTTTTCGAGATCCTCATTGGCTGTATCGCCCTTATAGATTCTATAGTTCACATTCATACGCGAGCGGTCGGCTTTGTTTACCGGGCAGCGGTAGAAACCTTTTGAACCGTCGATCGCTTCATAGAGCGTGTTTGCCTTGGCGACGTTGCGCGCTTCGGTTGCCTTGAGGCCACCGGTCTCTTGAATGTGCTCCATCGTCAGCGCGAGCATGTAGATGCCAAATGTCGGTGGCGTGTTGTAGAGCGAGTTCTCTGCGATGTACGTACGGTATTGCAGCATCGACGGCAGCTTCTTGTCGGCACGCTCGGCAAGGTCTTTGCGAACGATGACCAGCGTCACGCCTGAAGGGCCGAGGTTCTTTTGCGCCCCCGCGAAAATGAGTCCGTATTTGCTGACATCGAGCTCGCGCGAGCAGATGTTCGAAGACATGTCGGCCACGAGCGGCACGCCTTTGGTGTCGGGCAGCCAGTGGTATTCAGTACCGAAGATTGTGTTGTTCGAACACATGTGAACATACGCTGCGTCGGCAGTCAGCTTGATCTCTTCGGGCCTTGGCAACCGCATGAAATTCTCAGATTCGGTGGTCGCGGCAATATTGACCTCGGCATGCTTCTTCGCCTCTTTTTCGGCCTTCTGCGTCCAGGCGCCGGTCTGAATAAGGTCAATTTTCTTGCCGGGCAGGGCGAGGTTCATCGGCACCATCGAGAACTGCAGGCTTGCGCCACCCTGAACAAGAATGATCGAATAGTCGTCGGGAACACCCATGACATTCTTCACGCCATCGAGCGCGCGCGCGAGCACTGCCTCAAACTCTTTCGAGCGGTGAGACATCTCCATGACAGACATGCCGGTGCCTTTGAAATTCAAAAACTCTTCTTGTGCTTTTTTAAGAACAGGCAGGGGTATCGCCGCCGGGCCTGCGTTAAAGTTGTGTATACGGTGATCGAACATGCGTCTAATTTGATGATTTAGACAGGCCGTCGACAAATACGCACCGGGCGACACGAGGTCGCCAGGCTTGCGGAGCCATGGATGGCGGAAGCAAGCGTGTGCGTCGCCGGCCTACGGGCGTCGTGCTCTTTGGCCGACCACTACAAACCGGCAGAAGCGCCGTGGCTTGTAAAGCCCCGGCGCTTCTGCTGGCAATTTGGCTTTACAGCTGTACCCCGCTGCATACGCGCAGCCATGCTGCTACCCGCGCTCTCTGTTCTGTTACATGTCGACCTGCCGAAAAAATCGGGCGCCGGCACGTGCTACATCGTTGGGCAGCAATATTCTGATCGATTTCCTGAGCTGGTGATGGTCGAGCTTTCAAACGGCCGAGATTCAACCTGTTTTCAATACCGCTTCGAAATCTTGCGCGATCTCGAAGAAGGCTGGGTCTATTATACTGCAGAGTTGCAAGATTCGCGACTTAAGCCTCTGAACAAAGTCGAGGCCGTTGAAGTTGCCGGCCAGAAATACCTGAGGATTGACGGGCGTGCTGAATCCCGTGACGATCTTGGGCCTGTGCCCGAGATTTGAAAATGCACTGCGCCTCAGGCGCAGTGCATTATTGTAAAATCATAGTTTCGAGCTTTGCCGCCCGCTGGTGCTCAGGCTCGAGCTCGAGTACCCGCCGCAAATAGCCCTGTGCCTTGTTGGCGCGCCTCACCATGATATTGAGTTCAGCGGCGAGCAGCAGGTATTGCAGGTTATGGCCGTCACGCAGCACGGCGCGCTCAGCCCATTGTAAAGCAGCCTTGATCTTTTTTTCGCGGCGTAAATTCTGCGCAATCAAATAACAGATTTCGATATCTTGCGGCCGCATTTCATAAATCTGCATCAAAAGTTCGGCTGCTTCATTGTATTGAGTTTTTTCAGCCAGCTCGTTTGCATGCTGGCGAAGCGCCTCTAGCTTCTCATCTTGCTCTTCGACAGCCGCAGGTATTTCTTTCGGGTTAAATTCAATGCGCAGCAGAGACAGGTCATCCATAATTTCGCCCATACTCGCGACGCGATGGTGAATCTCTTGCAGGTTGCCTTTCGCCTCGCGCACGTGTTCAAGAAACAGCTGCTCGTTTTCATTGATGATGTTCGAGCCATCGGCGTTGTGCCCGAGAATGACGTCGTCGCGACCGTCTGACCCCATGACGAGAATATCGCCGGGTTCGAGCTGAAAGCAGTGAATCTCGAGGGTGCCCTTGATGCCGGGCGTGCCGAGCTTGCGCAGAATTTCGGTATCGAGAAAGCGAGTCTCGCCGTTACGGTAAAGTACCATGCTCGGGTGTTCGGCGTTAATATAATACATGAGCCCTGATTTTTCGTCGATGAGCCCAATGACCAGCGAGATGAGCATCGAGCCCTCAAAACTTTCAAAGATGCGGTGCAGTTCGAGAAAGGTCGTGTGCAGCCAGATCTCGGGAAAAACATCAGAAAGTTCTTTCGTCCATCTGAGACGTTCGATCGTAGACTGAAAGACTGCCCCGAGCACGAGCGCGCCGCCTGCGCCCTGCATCGACTTGCCCATCGCATCGGCGTTGACAAACACAACAAACGGCTTGTCTTTCAGCATAATCGACGCGGCCATGTTGATGTCGCCGCCGATTTCAGATTTCCATTTTCTGAATTCAAAAGTTTTCTTTTGGCGGATTAAATACTCAATATCAATATTGTCGCTGTGCGCGGTGTTTGCGGCCAGCGGTTTTAGAAGCTGAGCGGTGAGAAAATAATCGGCGTCTTGTTGTTTCTTGAGATCTTGAACGCGTACAAGGCTCTCTTTGAGTTCGCGAGTGCGCTCTTCGACTTTCTTCTCAAGATTCTCATTTAATTCTTCTACCTGGTTGTGTACCGTGAGAAAGCGGTTAGCAAGCATTACTGCGATGCCAATGACAAAAAGTGCAAACCCGTATTTCGTGAAGGCAATGCCTGTTGCGAAAATGACCGAATCGAGAATGTCAAACACCGCTGTGCCCATAATAGTCAAAATACCGATCAGCAGGTTGCCGGCCGGTGAGAACAGCATCGTGTTTTTGAAAGCCGACAGGCTTTTGGCGATAGTCGTCACCTTTTGCGAATCGGCGTAACGGGTGCGAATTTCGCGTATCACAAACCGAAAGAGTTGAAATGCAAGAAAATAGAGAATGCCGAGCAGGGCGCTCACCTGCCAGACGCGCAATATGGTCGTGTTAAAATGTGATGTGGTAGGTATTACCGCGAGCGAAAGTGCAGCCCCGAAGGCGCCGTAAATTTTCGGGAAGAGCGTGATGCGTTTTTCAAAGAGCCTGTCGATAAAGATCAAAAAGGGTGTTAAGACGTTAAAGAGTACGATGTATTCAACTTTCTGAATAAGCGTAGTATCTTCGAAAATTTCAAAGACGATTGCTGTACGCGTAAAAAGATACACGAACAGGCCGACACAGAAGATGCCGAAATAGAAGTTATAGCTTTCTTGCCGACGGCGCGAATAGAGCAGCAGGTGGTATAGACCGATCGCGAGATAGAGGCAAATCAGAATCAACACAACAGTCTCGCTGCGGCGGCTGAGCAGTGTGCGCAGGTGATCGACCTCATAGGGTTGCCCGAGATAAAAGCCTACCTCGGCGCTGCCGTGGTCGCCCGCCAGACGAAACGCCAGAATATTTTCACCGCTGGCGAGAAGCGACGAAGGCAGCTCAATGACCGTATCGCGAATGGCGCGGTGAACCAGAATGCGTTCGCCCGCCGGGTCAATATGCCATGCAGAGCCAATTTCTGTGCCGTTCAGAAATACCTGCCAGTTGTCAGCGATGCTGCCAAGCCTCAACCCCCAGCTGACCGGGGCCTTTCGTTCATCAGGCTGCAAGAAGAATCGCGTCACTGCGGTGTACTCGTGAACTTTGTCTGAGGGCCAGCGGTAGATTCCTGGTTTAGGAAAAGGCTCGCCCAGCGTGGCGATCTTCACCGGGCGAGTGTCGGTGGTGCTCGATGGCTGGTGGTGCCACGCGGCGAGCGCTTTAGAACGCTCAGGCCATTCTTTGATCCATGTTTTGTCAAAGCCCGGGCGCAGGTACATGTCTTCGCGAACCAGATTCTTGGGTGTGGCGTAGAGACCCGAAATCGACGCGACAAACAGTAAAAAAATCAATCCGCGCTGCATGCGCCAGCCTCAAAGGGCGCGCACAGTTGGGTAGAAGATTTTTCGACCTGCCGATTTCAGTTTACGAGGCCGCGGGCACACTGCTTGCTACCCACCGGCTGGCGGCACAATGAAAATTCTCGTAATTGAAGACGACCAGATTCAGCACGAACTGCTCGCCGCCATCTTTAAACCACTGCAGATTGAGGGTACCTTTTGTCTCACGGGTGAAGCAGGGTTAGAGCGTTTGCGCACACACTATTTTGACGCGGTGCTGCTCGACATGGGGCTTCCCGGGCGTAGCGGAGTTCAGGTTTTGAGGTCGATCAGAGACAACCCGATGACACGCGAGATGCCGGTAATGGTTTTTACCGCCGATAAGACGAAAGAGATGCTGCTGCAGTGCATGCGTTATGGCATCAGCGACTATATCGGTAAACCTTTTCAGATCAACCAGTTCGGGCAGAAGATGACCAACCTGCGCCGCATGCTGCTGTTTAAGAAAGAGACGGGGGAGCGCGGCACCGAGGCCAAAGTCGTGACCGAACGCATACCCGGGGTTCTGAAATTTGTTTTCGGCGGTGTTTTCACCGCAGACTCAATCGCCAAAACACGGCAGCTTTACTCGACGTCGCTGCAGGCGCTGACGCGCAGCGAGCAGATTCTGATTAATCTTTCAGCGCTGCCTGGCCTTGCTGAGGCTGAGCTCAAAACCTTTACGCAGCTTCTCGCGGTTTTTGCCCCGAAGCGGCCGCTGGTGGTTGCGGGCAGAAGCTACGGCCCGCTGATCAATGTGATGACCGATTTCGAATCGACGCTCTTCATCACCGAAGACGACGCTCTCGAGCACCGCCAGTACGGCTGAAGCTATTTTACCAGTTTCTTGTATTTGAACCGGGGGGGTTCGCCGCCCAGGCGTTTCTTGCGGTCTTCTTCATATTCAGAAAAACCGCCGGCAAAAAAGCGCACCTGCGCATCGCCTTCGAAAGCCAAAATGTGCGTCGCGACGCGGTCGAGAAACCAGCGGTCGTGCGAGATCACAACAGCGCAGCCCGCAAAGCTCTCGAGGCCTTCTTCAAGGGCCCGCACCGTGTTCACGTCGATGTCGTTCGTGGGTTCGTCGAGCAGCAGCACGTTACCGCCTTCTTTGAGCGCGAGTGCCATATGCAGGCGATTGCGTTCACCGCCCGAGAGCGTGCCGCACTTTTTTTCCTGATCGGCGCCACTGAAATTGAAGCGCGCCATGTAAGCTCGCGCGTTGACTGAAATTTTACCGACCTTAACTTCTTGCGCCCCGCCTGAAATGACATCAAAGACCGACTTATTGGGATCGATTGCCGAATGCTGCTGGTCGACGTAAGAAATTTTCACGGTTTCGCCAACCGTAAATTTACCTGCATCGGGCTTCTCTAACCCCATAATCATTCTGAAGAGCGTCGTCTTACCCGCACCGTTCGGGCCGATGACACCGACAATGCCGTTCGGTGGTAGCTCGAAATTGAGATTTTCATAAAGCAAGCGGTCACCATAACCCTTGCTCACACCTTCAGCAATAATGACCTTATCGCCCAGGCGCGGCCCATCGGGAATATAGATCTCGAGCTTGCTTTCTTTTTCTTTGGCGTCTTCGCTCAGTAACTTCTCATACGCGCCGAGACGTGCCTTCGATTTGGCCTGGCGGCCTTTTGCGCCCATGCGTACCCATTCAAGCTCGCGTTCGAGCGTTTTGCGGCGCTTCGATTCGGCCTTTTCTTCGTTGGCGAGGCGATTCGATTTCTGTTCGAGCCAAGAAGAGTAATTTCCCTTCCAGGGAATACCTTCGCCGCGATCGAGTTCGAGAATCCAGCCGGCGATATTGTCGAG
This sequence comes from Turneriella parva DSM 21527, assembly GCF_000266885.1. Taxonomy (NCBI): domain Bacteria; kingdom Pseudomonadati; phylum Spirochaetota; class Leptospiria; order Leptospirales; family Leptospiraceae; genus Turneriella; species Turneriella parva. The sequence continues at coordinate 2,112,355 of NC_018020.1, forward strand.
AAAATAACGGTCGTGCGTGATTGCAATCACAGTGCCTTCGTATTCTTGCAGGTGCTGCTCTAACCATTGCACCGATTCTGCATCGAGATGGTTCGTGGGTTCGTCGAGCAGCAGCACCTTGGGCTTTTGCAGCAGCAGGCGGCAAAGGGCCACGCGACGCTTCTCGCCGCCAGAAAGATTCTTAATGACTGCTGTTTCTTCGGGGCAGTTGAGCGCATCCATCGCGCGCCTCAGCATATTGTCGAGCTCCCAGCCGTTGGCCTTTTCAATCAGTTCACCCAGCTCGCCCTGGCGTTCGATCGCCTTTTCCATTTCGTCATCGCTGAGGTCGGTACCGAGACTTTCGCTGACAGCTTCGTATTCTTTTAAGAGAGAAACAACTTCACCCGCACCTTCTTCGACAATCTGGCGTACAGTTTTCGATTCGTCGAGTTGCGGCTCTTGCTCCAGATATCCCACTGAATAGCCGGGAGAGAATACAACTTCGCCTTTGTCGCTCTTGAGAACACCGGCGATAATTTTGAGGAGCGATGATTTACCCGAACCATTGAGGCCGATGATGCCGATTTTCGCCCCATAATAAAATGAAAGATAGATATCTTTCAGCACCTGCTTGTGCGGCGGGTAAACTTTGCTCACCCCCACCATTGAGAATATTATTTTTTTGTCATCTGCCATGTTGTGTCTCTGTGAAAATTTTAGATTGAATTATCTTCGCCCGGCGCTTTATTCGGTTGGGGCCCGGGCGGCGCCTGAAAATTTTCAGGTGGCGCCAATTGTGCGGGGGGACGTTCGACAACATTCTCGCTCTTCGCGTCGAAAGGTCGGGTCGTGAAAGACAGTACAAAGATAACCGCGCAGATGGCTGCGAGCCATTGTCTGCGGCGATCGAGCGGCTGGCGTGTGGTCTGCTGCGTCATTTCGAAAAACAGCGGGTTGCGCACCTGCCGCAGCTCGGGGTGGTCGACGCCGAGATAAATGAAGCCGAGCACAAACCCGAACCACATGGGGTAATACAGCGCGAGTATGAAGAGTCCACCGAGAAAGACGTAGCCTATATCGCGCTGGCGCCGCCCGAACAGCGTGTAAGCAATTTGTCCGCCCGACAGGTTGCCGACGGGAAACAGGTTTATCGCGGTGAAGAAAAGCCCTGCCCAGCCCGCAGCGAGCAGTGGGTGAACCGCCAGGTCGTACCCAAGAGGTATGTCTTTGAGTAAGCGCGCTATCCCCACGAGCAAAAGGGGATTTTCAAACTGCGCGTTGCCGGGAACAATTTCGCTGAAGTGCGTACCTGCGACGAGCATCGGCAACGACAGCGAAAAACTGACGACCGGTGGCCAGAATGCGACGTCGAAAAGCGCATGCGTGTGCACACCGATATGAGCTGTTTTAGTCAACACGCCGAACGTACCAAATGGCGAAAAAAGCGGCATGGGAATAAATAGCGGCAGCTCGGCGTAGAGCCCATAAGAACGCGCCTGCACGTAACGCGTCACCGAATAACCCATGAGCACGGCGATGAGCGCCAGTGCATAAATGGCAGCATCGGCGTAGCGATCGGCCGCCGTGGTGCGCGATGAGAAATTGGTGCCGGCGACAAACACGGTAAATACAGTCAGCAGCAGAAGAATCAGGTGCCGGCGATAAGTCGCGCGGTCGCTCTGCACGATGCCAGTCTTCAGCACATGGTAATGTCTTTTTATGCGGTTGATCATATCAGTCAATCAGGCGCGGCAAAGCGGATTTAGACCGTCTTGGCTTTTGTGCCGCCTTTTTCGAGACTGACCTCTTTTCTGCGTCGGTCTGTACAGAAACTTCCCTTAAGCTAGAGCTCTTTTTTGCTGCCTGGTTTTCGAGTGCGCGAGTTTCTTGCATCGTGGGGTAGTGTGGCCTTTCATGGTAAGTGCTGACGAGCACGTCGAGAAATGCCTTGCGCACCAGAGCAAGCTCGCCGAGAGTGAGCGGTGCTTCGTGAAACTGTTCTTCGCTGATCTTGTTTTGAATAATGCGGTCGATTATTTCTGCAAATTCTTCTTTAGTCGCCGAGGCCGCGGTACGCGATGCCGCTTCGACGCTGTCGGCAATCATTACAACCGCAGTCTCGCGCGTCTGCGGCCTCGGCCCCGGATATTGAAAACTCTTGCGCGAGACAGGCGGTGTTCCCGGCTTTGCCTGCTCGAGTGCCTTGTGGTAAAAATACTGAATCGTCGTCGTGCCGTGGTGCTCTGGAATAAAACTAATGATTTTTTCAGGTAGGCGGTTTTCGCGCGCCATGGCGATGCCGTCGGTCACATGCCGGGTAATCATGTGTGCAGACTTGACGGGCCCCAGTTTTTTGAAGGCTTCAGATGTCGGGTAGAGGTGCCGGTTCTCCGCATAAAAATCAGGGTGAGCCATTTTACCAATATCATGAAACAGACAACCCACGCGCGTGAGCAGCGTGTCGCCCCCGAGGGCTCTCACGGCAGCTTCGCTTAAGTTGGCGAGCATGACGCTGTGCGAATGCGTCGACGGGGCAATCGCGGCCATACGCGTCAGCAGAGGGTGGTTGAAGTCGTTGAGTTCCATGAGGCGAAAGGGCGTCGGCAGATTGAATACCATCTCGATCAGGGGCAACAACCCCAGAGTCAATAAGATGCTCAGAATACTGTTCGTGACGATTGCCGCGAACTTCAGTTCATAGTTTCGCGCCGCCGGGGCCAGCAGCTCGAAGCCCGTGATAATAATCAGATTCGTGATGGCGATGATGACCCCACCTTTGAACATCTGCGTGCGCTTCTGCATGCGTGTTGAGGCGTATAGGCCCGCGATCGCCGAGGTGAGAGCCAGCATCAGGCTCTGGTTGTCGAAGCCTGTAAGAATATAGAAGAAAATCGAGAGATAAATGCCCGCCGAGAGGGCGATGCGGGCCCCAAAGAACTGGCCGGTCAGAATGCCAAAAAAACCAAACGGAACAAACAGAATAAAGCTGATATCGTAGACTCTGAGCGGGTTCAGCTTCATGATTACCAGCCCTATGGCAAAGATGACCCAGAAGAGCCCGTGCAGAATGAAATGCGAGCCATAGTCACGCACCTGCTCGTACGCAAAACGAAATGTAAAATATGACAGCGAGACTGCGAGCACGCCCATGATCAGAAAGATACCGATTATCTGTGAGCCGTTTCTGCGGCGATGGTTTTCGCGCACCTGTTCGAGCAGCCGCAGGTTTTCTTCGGTGATGAGGTCGCCCGCGCGCAGCAGCGTCGAGCCGCGCTTCACCGATTTGTAGACTGGCGTAATCTTTTCAGCCGCCTGATTACGCCTGAGCAAGGTGTATTGAGGATTGTAGACGAGCGACGGTATCTCGCGCTGTAGCTGTCGAATGCGTGTCAGAATAACGCGCATGGTGCCGGGCGAGAGTGCCGCGTCTTTGAGCTGGTTGTTACGCAGAATCAGCCGCACAGCAGTTTCTTTTGTCTGCAGTTGTTCGGCGCTCCACACAACATCGGGCGCGTCGCGCGGCGCATTGATCGTTCTGATCTGTGCGCCTTTTTCAATCACTTCAGCGAGAATTTTAGTTTCGAGTGTTTGCGTGAGAAAGCCATTTTCCTGAAAGGCTTTTTCTGCCAGCGTCAGCGCCCGGCTCTCGATCTGCTGAATCTGTTTTTCACGAAACAAACCATCGATATCTTCGCTGCGGTAAAGACTGTCGGCGAGAAACGGCATGCGGCCAAGAATCAGTTCGCGTCTTTCGGCAACCGACATCTGCGCGGCTTCGGTAGCGGTGCGCGCAATCCACGTGAATTCGGTCTGCAGCTGCTTCAGCGATTTTTCGAAAGCTTCGAAGTCGCGGTCGAAAGCCGGGCGTTCGCGCTCGAAGGCCGCCTTCTTTAGCCGCTCGGTTTCATTGTCGTCGGCGATCCTCAGGTCCATTTGCGCCTTGAGGTCGCCCGTTGCGACATCGCCGAGTGCAAAGCGCGGTAGCTTTTGCATCAGCGGCAATGAAAGCATCAGCACTGAAACAAAGAGTGTCGCGCCGTAACCAATCAGAGTCGCGCGCTTGACCTCGTTGAAATCGCGCGCGGTGGCGAGGCGCTTATTCAGGCGCACGCCCAGCGCCCTCAATCTCTGGTAGGGGCGCGGTTCGCTCATCGCCTGTTATTTTTTTGCTTTGCGGCTGAGTTCAGCCAGCAGCTGTTCGTGTTCGCCGAGAATTTTTTCTACGTCTTGTTCGGTAAGTGATTTTTTATTGTGCAGTTGCACGAGCAGTTCACGCAGAAATTTTTGTTCGCCGGCAGCATAGTCGAGCAGATATTCCTGAGCGCGCAGGGTCTGGTGCAGATCTTTCATGCGCTGCGCCATCAGGTCGAGGGTGTTTTCGCGTACCTGTTTCTCTTTATGCCACTCTTTTTCGATTTCGTCACGATATTTCTGCACGTTCTCGAGCGCAGTGCTGATGTTGCGCTGCTGATAGAGCAGCTGTGCTTCGAATTCGGTCAGCTTTTCAAACGCCTGCGCCCGTACTTCAGAATTTGCCAACTCGTCGGTGGTGAAACGCAGAATGCTTTCAATGCGCGCCAGAACCTCGTTTTCAGAGAATTGCGTATCTGGCCCCTGAGCCGGTTTTTTGGCGTCTGCCATACAGCGTTTTTGCAAAGTATTGACATGAGGTCAAAAAAAATAACACTGCGACCTGTTCTACGGGTGAAAATACATGAGAGAAACGCCCCCCATTGACCCCAAACTCAAGGCCGCGATCGATGCGGCGATCGCGAATGAGCACCTGGTGCGAATTCGCGCCTATGCGGTGATATCGGCCACCGAGGCGGGCTTAAGTTACATTGTCGAACAGGTGTTGAACAAATATGGCCGCCATGACATGATCGGCCCGGTCTACACCTCGGTCAAAGAACTTTCACTCAACGGCGCCAAAGCAAACTTTAAGCGAATATTGTTTGAAGACGAGAAGATCGACGGCGAAAACGAAGCGGAATACGATCGCGGCATGGATCTTTTCAAAGAGCAACTCAACGAACAATGGGTGCTCGAATATGGCAAGAAGTCGAAAGAGCGCCGCCTCTACGTCGATATTTTCTTCGACTTTAACCGTGACCGGCTGATCATTGAAGTTCTGAACAACCGGCCGATCAGCCCCAAAGAAGACAAGCGTATCCGCGAAAAATTCCACACTGCGATGCGATACGATGATATTGCGCAGTTCTACATGGAAGGTGGCGATAGTTCTGAAGGCGCCGGCATGGGCATCGTACTCGTTACGATGATGCTCAAAGCGCAGGACATCGATCCGCATCTTTTCACTATCCGCTCTGACTACCGCGAAAAGACGCTCGCTCGGGTGGAGTTTCCGCTTTCATCTGACTACCAGCCTAACCGGCAGAGATTTATTACAGAATCAAATGCTGAGCTGGTGCTGAGTGTGTAATTCTTGCTACGGGCTTAAGCCCGTAGCTGAATGATCACAGAATCACTTAGCCTTTCGCTCCAGGGTATTCTTGTACGGAATGAAAAGAAATTCCACCTTCTGCTCCGGTTGTATCTTCGCAAATTCTGCTTCTTCCAGAAGCTGCACAGTCGAAGCGGGGGCATCGCCCTTGTCGCTGCGCTCAAACATTACCTCAAATGCCGTGCGCGGCGCTGATAGTCTGTAGTTAGCCGCCCGTTCAGCCGGCTTGAGTACAGGTTGCGGTGGTTTCACAGGCAGATCGGTGCCTTCGGTTTCCCATCGGCGCACTTCTGACCAGCGCCACGCGCGGTAGGTGACCTCGGTATCGTACACTGGTTGTTTTTCAAACACGGGTATTGCGCGTTTTTTTGTAACTTTTCGCTTCTCCGTCGTCGGTTCCGCGGTGCTGGTGGTCACTGTCCTGTCAGAGTAGACCGGCACTTTCTTGCAGCGCGTGACCTTCCGTGCCGCGCCGGAGCCTATCGATTCATAATTAGTGGCGCACTCTTCGCGTTCGCCGGTCTTCACGCGTTCAACCGAAGTTTTCTCCTGAGTGCGCGTGGTTTCGGCTGTCTCTTCTTCTTCGTAGCTTTCGGTGCGTGTGCCGGTCTGAATGTCGCGGTAACTGCGGATTTTCTTTTCACGGCGCAGGACTTTCGCATCAGACGGCAATTCGTTTGCCCAGGCAGTCAGCGTTTCGAGGTTCTTGCTCTCCAGTACAATGGTGCTTTTCCATTTGCGCTCCGTGACCTTGTAGACAACCGTGTGCGTCCCATAGTGATTCGAAACGCAAGAGACTGTCCGGTAGCCGCACCACAGGACTCCGGTCGCCAGCAGTATCAGCAATCCCCGTATTGCATAGACCGCAAAGTCGATGCGCTTCTCTGTGGGCGGTGTTTGTTTAAGGCGGGCCGGCCTTTCCAGTGGCGGCAAACCATAATCAGCGCCGCAGCCTTCGCAGTATTCGTCGGTCTGTTTGTTCTGAGCGCCACAGCGCAGGCAGGTTCAGTCGGCTGCAGGCAGCGGCTTGATTCGTACCGGATGCTCGCCCACCCGATCAGGTTGAGATTTTTTCGTATCGGAACCTGACCCGCACGATCCGCAGAACTGGTCATGGAAGTTGTTGGTCGTCGAGCAGAAGGCACAGATCCAGTCTGGCCCGGCCGAAAGGCGATCCTGTTCTGCCTTTTCGGTGATGGTTTCTTCTTTATCACCCTGGCGGTAGAAGCGGACGTTCTTGTCGCGGGCCTTGCCGCATGACGGGCAGTAGCGGGCATCGCCCCGGACGCCCCGGCGTCCGCAGGCGGCGCAGTCCCAGTATTCGTAGACGTATTCGACGGTTACGCGTTCGTCCATGGGACAAACTACATATTCCGCCTGTAGCTGCCACCAACTTCGTACAGGGCGCCGGTAATCTGGCCGAGTGAGCAGCTCTTGACTGTCTCTACCAGTTCTTCAAACACATTGCCCGAACGCAGCGCGACCTTGCGCAGCTTGTCGAGCGCTGCCTTACTCTCCGAAGCATGAAAGGCATGGAACTGCGCGAGCGATTCGATCTGCCGCTGCTTCTCGTCGTCGGTTGAGCGCATCAGCTCGCCGTGGTAATATTCGGTTTCTTCGCTCAAAAAGGTATTCACGCCAATGATGGGAAGCTCGCCCGAGGTTTTGAGCTTTTCGTAGTAGAGACTTTCTTCCTGTATTTTGTTGCGCTGGTACATCGTTTCCATCGCGCCCAAAACGCCGCCACGGTCAGAGATGCGGTCGAATTCCTGGAGTATTGCCTCTTCGACGAGATCAGTCAGCCGCGTTAAGAAATAACTCCCCTGCAGCGGATTTTCATTTTTCGTCAGACCTAGCTCGCGGTTGATTATCAGCTGAATCGCGATCGCGCGACGCACCGATTCGGGTGTCGGCGTTGTCACCGCTTCGTCATAAGCATTGGTGTGCAGGCTATTACAGTTGTCCATGATTGCATAGAGCGCCTGCAGCGTGGTGCGAATGTCGTTGAACGAAATTTCCTGCGCGTGCAGGCTGCGTCCCGAAGTCTGTATGTGGTACTTGAGTTTTTGCGAACGTGCATCGGCCTTGTAAAGATTGCGCATCGAAACCGCCCAGATGCGCCTCGCAACGCGACCGATTACCGCGTACTCGGGATCCATGCCGTTCGAAAAGAAGAAGCTGAAGTTGCGCGCAAAATCGTCGATCTTCATGCCGCGGCTGAGATAATATTCGGCCAGTGTGAAACCGTTCGCGAGCGTGAAAGCGACCTGCGTAATCGGGTTGGCGCCGGCTTCGGCAATGTGATAACCCGAGACGCTCACCGAATAGAAATTCGTCACCTGGTTGTCGATGAAGAACTGCTGTATGTCGCCCATGACTTTGAGCGAAAACTCCGTAGAAAAGATGCAGGTGTTCTGCGCCTGGTCTTCTTTGAGAATATCTGCCTGCACCGTGCCGCGCACCTGCGATAGCGTCGCTTTGCGAATGTTTGCGTAAACTTCGGGCTCAACAACCTTTTCGCCCGTTACGCCCAGCAGAGCCAGGCCCAGGCCATTATGCCCGTCGGGTTTGCCGTCACGGTAGTCGGGCGCTTTGAGATTCTTTTCGGTGTAGAGTTGGCGGATTTTTTCCTGTGCTGTGGCGAGCTTACCCTCGCGTGCCAGGTATGCCTCTACCTGCTGGTCGATTGCCGCGTTCATGAAAAATGCCAGGATCGTCGGCGACGGGCCATTGATCGTCATCGAAACACTTGTCGTCGGCGCCGAGAGGTCAAAACCCGAGTAGAGCTTCTTCATGTCGTCGACTGTGCAGATCGAAACACCTGCATTGCCAATCTTGCCGAAAATATCGGGGCGCTCCGCCGGGTTTTCACCGTAGAGGGTGATCGAATCGAAAGCCGTGGACAAACGGGCTGCCGGTTGCCCCTTCGCAATCAGGTGAAAGCGGCGGTTCGTGCGCTCGGGCGAACCTTCGCCCGCAAACATGCGTGTGGGGTCTTCGCCCTCGCGCTTGAATGGAAACACACCCGCGGTATAGGGAAACTCGCCCGGAATATTTTCACTGAGCAAAAATTTCGTGAGCTCGCCCCAGTCTTCATATGGTGCAGGCACCACCTTGGCGATCAGCGTGTCGCTCAGCGATTTTGTCCCCGCGCGCACTTTGACTTCTTTGTCGCGCACCTTGTAGCTGTAGGTTTCCTGCGCATAGTTCGCGCGGGTTTTGCCGATCGAACGCAGGTCAGCCAGTAGTTGTGGATCGATCTCCTTCAAGAGCGCATTGTACTGTGTCACGAGCGGCTCTGCGGGTTGTGACGCCGGAATTTCCAGGGCTTCGCCCAGTGATTTTTCCGGCTCGTAACCGATGGTCACCAGTGCAGTGTAGAGTGATTGCAGCTTACGGGCCAGGTTGGCCTGACCGGCTGCGGCGCTGTGGTATGAGCGCACCGAATCGGCGATTTCAGAAAGATAGCGTGTCCGCCGCGCAGGTATAAAATCATCTTTAATCGAGGCAGATTCGAGCTTTACTGCCGGTGCGAGTGACGCGGGCAACATCTGTTTTGCCTGCAGGTGTTTCACCAGCGTTGCAAAGGCATCGTCCACGAGTATGTCACCGAAACGGTTGGCGATCGTCGGGTGAATCGGCAGTTCTTCGTCTCTTTGGGTGAGCAGTGCGTGGTTGCGACGGTATTGCTTACGTACCTGTATCAGCGCATCTTCGGCGCGTACCCGGTCAGACTTGTTGATGATCACCATGTTTGCATAGTCGAGCATCGCGATTTTCTCGAGCTGCGTCGCCGCACCGTATTCAGGCGTCATCACATAGACCGAAAAATCGCACAGGTCGGTGATTGAGGTGTCAGACTGTCCGATGCCCGCCGATTCAATAATGATCAGGTCAAACTTCTCCGCACGCAGGAAGCTGAGAATTTCTTTGAGTGTCGGTGAAATCGCCGCGTTGTCTGTGCGCGTCGCAAGCGAACGCATGAAGATTTTCCCGTCGTTGACCGAGTTCAGCCGCAGGCGGTCGCCCAACAGCGCGCCGCCGGTTTTGCGCTGCGTTGGGTCAACCGAGAGCAGCGCAAGCTTCAGATCGGGATAAAGTAATTTGAACCGGCGCAAAAATTCATCGATGAGCGAAGACTTGCCCGCGCCGCCCGAACCGGTGAAACCGAGCACGGGTACCTTCATTTGCCCCGGAATTAATTCCGGGGCAAATGATAATGATTCAATCTGTGAAATGCGCCGGGACAGCAAATATCCATAATTCGCGTAGAGATCCTGTAGCCCCGGGTTTAAACCCGGGGTTACAGGCGGGCGCGTCGTTTTTGATGCGCGCTCGATCATATCGCGCGCCATGCCGTCGAGACCGAGAGTGCGGCCGTCGTCGGGCGAGTAGATACGCTCGACGCCGTATGCCATCAGGTCTTTGATTTCGCTGTCGACGATCACTCCGCCGCCGCCGCCGAAAACTTTGATGTGCGAGGCGCCGGCTTTTTTGAGTAGGTCGATCGTGTATTTGAAGTATTCGTTGTGACCGCCCTGGTACGAGCTGATCGCGATACCGTCGGCGTCTTCTTGCAAGGCGGCAATCACAACTTCGTGTACCGGGCGGTTATGGCCCAGGTGTATGACCTCTGCACCCTCGCGCTGCAAGAAGCGGCGAATAATATTGATCGAGGCGTCGTGGCCGTCGAACAAGGCCGTGGCCGTGATAAAGCGAATGGGTTTCATGCGGTGCGAACAGGTTTGGGCCGCTTTCTCAAAACGGCTGTGTAAGGGGGCAGCAGCACCCGCCAGTTGGCGTAGAGGTACCGCAGCCCTGAGATGATGGTGAGTAACGTCGTGATCAGCAACAAGAAGTACGGCACCGATTCGGCAAAGTATTTGTTGCGTTCATCTTTGGGTATCTCGCTCGATTCGAAAGACTGAAATGCCTTGATCATCATCGTTGAAGCAATTTCAATATTCTTTTTGCCTTGAGTGCGGCCTTCGGCGTAGGTTGCCGGTATGTCGAAGTGAAACGAACGAATGACGAGAATAATGAGGATAGCCCCGATCGAAAACATTTGAAACGTAGTTTTGGCTTTGCCGAGACGCGTCGTTCGAATCTCAGCCCCCTTACGAATTGCGAGATAGCGCATCAGTGTCACGAGCATATCGCGCAGAATAATAACGATGACCATCCACAATGAAACTGCCTGGTCGAGCAGAATAAAAATAACCAGAGTCGCGATGACGAGAGCCTTGTCGGCCAAGGGATCAAGAAAACGACCGAGCGGTGATTCTTGCTGCCATTTGCGGGCAAGGTACCCATCGAAAAAGTCGGTCACCGACGCCACAAAGAAGATCGCGAGGGCGATAAAACGGTCAAGTGGGTGTTTCGATAGTAAATAATACAAGAAAAACGGAATCATCACAATGCGCATGATTGTGAGAAAATTGGGCAGGTTAAGCCATGCCGACATCAGGTTCAAGTTTGTATCGTAGACGTTTGCTCAAGAAGAATTCGCTACTCTGGCAGGCTCAATTTTTCACAGGGCATCATGCGCGGTTACTCGGCGCTGCTGGTTATTATCTGTAATTTCTGAAATTTCATGAGCTCAGGTACCGCCGCAACGGTGCCGGCCTTGCCGGCCACGATTCGCGGTAAAATCTGAAGGTCATCGGGAGAATAGAGTTCAAGCTCGTTGTTCGCCACCGGAAATTCTTTCGGTTTTGTAGCATCGTATCGTGAGGTAATGGTCACCCAACCGGTTGGTTGCAGATAAACCTGAACAAATTCAGAGGTTTTGCGGCTATCAAGATCGACAAATTTCATACGTCGGGAAGGTATACCCAGAGAGCGAAAAATGGCGCAGCGCGTGTCAGTCTTCATTTGGGGGTCTTTCATGACTGCGGCAATCACATAAATCGGATGCTTGCCGTCATTTTTTGCCAGCCAGTCTTTGCGAAAGCCTTCGACCGAAGCCTGGTCAGCGGCGGCGAGCGGCAGGGCATCGAGGTAAACGCGTATACTGTCTGGCAGTTCAGGGTTCTTAAAGTAGAGTTTTATCAATTGGGCATTAAAAATGTGCGTTAGATTGTAGAGGGTGACCTGAAACTGCAGCTGGTGCGTGCGGCTGCGCTCTGCGCTCGCCTGCGGTAACGAAATTTCTGACGTGTGCGAACCGTCTTCCCAGCGGCCGAAGCGCGTAAAAGGGTCGGCACGAAGCCCCGCGATGCGCTGGTGTGCAGTGATCGGTAAAAGAGCGTATTTCAGCTGCAGCCTGCTCTCTCGCTTGCGCACCTCTTCGCTCCAGGGTAGAGTGAGCTCGAGTTCACCAGCGATGGTGAAACTGCGCTTCGCAGCCGCGACGTAGTTTTCTGTTTCAATAAAGTCTACCGAGCGAACCTGACCGGGCCGCGCGACGTACAAGCCACCATCGACAAACGTGATTCCATAACTTGATTCGGGCAGGGGTAAGAAGCTGATCTGCGAACCGTCTGAAGGCGATATCTTATAGGCTTTGCCGTCCTTTGCAATCGCCCACAAGAAACCTTTGTAAAAGGTCAGGCTGCGCACGTCGGCGGTAATTTCAGGAGTGAATGACCCGAATTGCAAACGGTCGACCATGTGCACACGGTGAATCTTCTTATCGGCTCGATTGTAGATATAGGCCTGGTGCATATCGAGCGCGATCGCCACCGGGTCGGCGATGCCCTTCAACGGAATTTTATCGACGAGGTCGCCGTTGATCGGGTTGATGACGAATATGTAGTTCGGCGCGACGGTAACGATATTCGGTGCCCAGTATGCGAGATCGCGCATGTCATACGCGAGTGTGCGCGTTGCGAGTTTCTTTTTCTGCGCGACATCGTAGCCTGTGAGCTCGCGAGTCTGGGCATCGCCTATCCAGAGAATCTGGCCGTCGTGGGCGAGCCCAAGCGGCACCTTGGTGTCGAGTTGCAGGTCATCGGCAAAGAGAGAGAATACAGTTGAAAGAACTATGCCAGTCAATATTCTTTTTGCCCCCGAATTAATTCGGGGGCAAAAAGAGTTGTTTCTCTTTTTTTTGCCTGCGATCATTTTTCCAGTTCGAGCAATTGTGCGGCCTCGGGCCGAAGTGTTGATTTCTTCTTGTAGAGGCCTGCCGGGCCGCAGAGCAGAATGCTGAAATTTTCCGGTTTGTAATACTGTTTTGCAAGACGCAATACATCCGCCTCGGTCACTTTGTCGAGATTCACAGCATAATCATTCAGATAATTTTCTGGCAGACCGTCCCACTTTAGCTGCAAATAGAGCTTCATGTATTGAACCGGGTTTTCAAACAAGAAAACAAACTTGTTCTTGAGAGAACGTTTGGCTTCGGCGATCTTGTCTTTGCTGATAAAGGCTTCTGGCTTTGCAAGAATTTCGTCGATTGCAGCGATAACGTCGGGCAGATTCATATTCGCTGTTTGTGTGAAGAGCATGATGCTGCCGGTGAAATCGTCGGTTTCAAAGCTCGAATATGCTGAGTAGGCCCAGCCTTTCTCAGTGCGAATTTTCTGTGTCAGGTATGAGTTAAACGAGTCGCCGCCGAGCAAGAAATCGAAGAGGCGCAGCGTGTAATAGTTCGCGTCGGTGTGCTTCAGGCCCGGCGCCTTGTATATGACAGTTGTCTGCGGAATATCTTTTGGTAAGATGTTCAGCGCATTGGGTTTCGCCGTCGGGTAGACGTGCAGCGCGTCAGGGTTCGGTTTCGATTTTACATCAACCGCCATGCTGCCGTAAGTGTTGTCGAGCGCCTGCTTCAGTTCTGCGGCGTCGATTGAACCTGTGACTGCGATCGATAGCCGTTCGCCACGCCACATGCGCTGGTGCCAGAGCGCGATATCGTCGCGGTTCACTGAGCTTACCGTGCGAATCGTTGCGTAGCGCCCGCGCAGCGTGCCACCCCAATACATTTTAGTGGAGCCGAGTGCCGCCCATTTTGCCGGGTTTTCATCGCGCCGGGCGAATTCTTGCAGCACGCGCTTTTTCAACAGACCAAAATCGTCGGCAGCAAACGCAGGTTTTTGCAACACCGCAAAAGTTGTCTGCAGATCGCGCACAAAATAATGCGACATCGAATTGAGCGTAAAGGCCGAACGTTCTGCCCCGGCGCCGAATGAAAACGTCGAGGCGCGGCTCTCCATGTATTGCGAGAGCTTTTCGCGGTTAAGCTCTTCTGAACCTGAAAATACGAGGGTTTCGCCCCAGAGGCTGTGAACACCCAGCTTGTCGTCGGGCACTTCGAACGCCCCGCCTTCAACGTAGACCTGCATGTGCACCAGAGGCACGTGGTCGGCCTTCAAGAAATAGACCTGGACGCCGTTCTTCAGGTTGAACTTCTCAACCTGCGGTATCTTCGCCGGGGGCATTTCGGCCCGCACATAGTGCTGCCACGGTCGTTCGGCGGTTGCACGAGCGCCGGCTGCATAGAGCGCACTCAACGCAAATGCAAGAAAAATCAACGAAAAGTATGTGTATTTATTTTTCATTCTCAGTTATTAAAAAGCTTTTTGTTTTTTTCGCGCAGCTCTTCCATTTTTGAAGAGTTGCGAACTTTTTCGAGCAGCTCGATTTGCCGGTTCTTTTCACGCTCCATAATTTTGTATTGCGCCTCTTTCATACAATTCAATTGCTTGAAGAGTTTCATTTTCTTTTTGAGAAAGTCTTCCATCACACCTTTGACCAGCGCGTTGTCGACACCGGTAATCTGCTCCCCGGGTGCCAGTTCGATAACCTCGTCTTCACGGCTCGCCGGTGAAACTGCCACCTTGCCCGTGTTCACAAACACCCCGGCGGGAATGTCAGAGTCTTCATGCGGCTCAGCCGATTCATCGCCGGCACTCAACACAAACTCTGTGCCGCGAACCGCCGCAACCATCGTTGGGCTCTTAATCGCGTATTTAGAACCAGGTGCCATCGGTTTTGAAAATTTTGTGTAGCCCCGCCCGGCATCGAGTTCAACCGCGATATGCGTTTTTTTATCGGCCTCGGTCAGGTCGGCGAGTTTCACCGAAGTGTAAGGCGCCAGGTGCAGCACTGCACTCGGCCCGATCTGTATGTCGATCTTGCCCTTCTTGGTGAAAACGCGGTCGCTCTTGAAGAATAATGTCTTCACTTTCGCAGGCGAGGTCTTGCCGTCACGTTCAAAGAACGCCTCACCGCTTACGCTCAGCGCAGCAGCCAGAAGCTCTTTCGGCTTTTCTTGTGCATAAATAAGGGGGATTAACCCCGAAACTAAAACCAGTAACACTATTTTGGGCATGGGTTCTCCGTAGACGGCATATGGATGCCATAGGCATCCATATGCCGTCTACAAGATTAGACGTTTATCAGGGTGAAAAGGGAAAAAATTAAGGTATGACCGTAAAAGCTGCAGAGTTGAGCGTGGTCACGCCGGTATGCGTGACCGTGAAGGTGCCCGTAGCCTGGCTGTCACCACTCTGAAAATGGTTTGTGTCGGCACCGCCCGAGCAGAAGTATTTGTAAGTGCCGACCGGCAGCAAGTGTGTCACGCCGCCGGCACCGGTTGTGGTGCCGCTCGCCACTCCCGTATATACGGAGAGCGGCTGCATCGTGGCCGCGTAAGCCGTCGAATCCAGATCGGCGACATAGCACGCAAATTGCGCAGGAGTCGCAGGAAAGCTAAATGTATGTTGGCGAAATTGCGCAAGATTGGTGTTGGTGATGTTGAATGTCGTATTGCTATTGATAGAAATGCCAGTCGATTTGACACCGTAGAGGTTGCCCCCTGCAGTACTTGATTGTATCCACCCGCTGGCACCGCAGGCGCCGTTGGGGTTGGTAATGGTCACTGTCTCAGCGCCATATTGAACGGCAAAGTACAAGTCGTATGAGCCTGTCTCCAGTGCTGCGGGTGTGGCAGTTGGGCACCCGTTTGTGTCGACGCCGTTCATCACTAACGTCGCAGCGCCAGCACCGCTCGTCATGTCAGTGCCGGAGGTTGCACCGTTATTGTACTGCGCCGCGACGAGCGTTCCGTCGCGAAACAAAAGGGCACTGAATGGTTTGTTCTGGTGATTTGCGCCGAGGGTTGTGATATTGATGTTGAGTGTGAAGGTGTAGGTTGCCGGTGTTGTCGTCGCGGTCACCGCACGGTTATTCGTGGGTTCGAAGACCTGACCCGACTGCGTGCAGGCTGCGAGCAATGCGAGCGCTGCAAAAAGGGCATGTCTCATGGCCGGCGCGAAGACCAAGGCGATTGCTCTGCAATCGCCTTGGGTGCGTTGCCCGACGCCTCCCCTTCGACTACGCTCAGGGCAAGCGTGCGTCATGGCAGCGACCTCACGCAGCGGATGTGTTTCTTGGGCGGTTTCAACAGCGCGCCGAGTTCTGAATAATCTTTCTGTGACAGGCTCGGAAAGCCTGCAATGTAGTTAAAGCCCCATGCCGTATTGTAGTTCGGTGTGTTTGCGCCGGTGTTGGGCCCGGTAAGAGAATAGTTGGTCGATGCGGCAAAATCTTCGGCGAGCACATTCGGTGTCGGGAAAATAGTCGTGTCGATGGAAACTCCTACTGTGCCAAAAAGCGAGCGGTTGGCGATGCTCTTGAGTTCGTTAATCGTCGGCGCCCGCCAGCGGTAGCGGTCGTAAATTCCCGTGATCTGGTAGCCGTCGTATGCCTGCGCGTTGAGGCTGTCGCAATAGTTCAGCTGGTTGTTCCAGTAGTCATTCTCGTTGGTGAGAATGCCGTCGTCTGCGCAGGTAGGCGTGTCGAGCGTGCCACGCCGGCAGCGCTGCCAGCGCAGTTTGTTGACTGAATCGTTCACGACATGTGTGCCGAGCATCGTGACTGCGCTATTGACGATCACCACATACGCAGTGCCCGCCGTCAGAGAGGTTGTCAAAGTCGCGGTATAGCCAGAATGCGTCACCGCGGTAACTGCTGCGAGCGGTGAACTGCAGTCGAACGGATCAGCCGTAGGGCTGATAATGCAGTAATTGCCGAGTGACGTCGCCTGCGTTGAGTCGGGCACGCGGTTGAATGTTACCTGCACCGTTGTCAGGTTCGGCGAGGTTGCGCTCACGACATTAAAGGCAGGTGCGGCGGTCGGTGCGGCAGTGCGCAGCGGGCCGCTGAACAGCGCGCGCGACAGATTGAGAGGCACGGGCGCCGCAGTGATCACCGGTTGCACTTCGATCAGGCGCAGGTTATTGATGTCGTCTTGCGCTGAAGCCGTTGAAGTGTAATCGACGAGCACCTTGACAATCTTGCCGATTGCCGGCGCATACAGCACCTGGTTGGCTGTGTAGTTTTGTCCGCCGGCAAAGGTCGGCTTCAGTTCAATGTCGCCGTCACCGATGTCAGTTGCGATGCTGCTCGAGGTGTGGTTCACCAGTACTTCGTACACGTTACCCAAATCATAGAAGTACATACCATCTGTATACGGTGTCGCTGTCTGCCATTGGTCGCTGGCGGTGTTGACGTTGTTCACGAAGAGTTTATACGCTGTGTTCGCACCCATCGCGCTTCCCAGTGTCAGGCGGTAGGCGTTGGTACCCGCTGGCAAGGCGGTCGTAATCGTTGGTGATGAGACAGCGCAGGTCGTGGCAGTCGCTGCAGCGATACAGTAGTTGGCTGAATTACCAGCGGCTGTCGCGTTGGGTGTTCGTGAATATTGTACCGTGATCGAATAGCCATCGGTTTGCAGATCGTATGCAGGTGTCGCGCTCGTGATATTGAAGCCAGCGGTCGCTTCGTAGCCGGTGAAGGCTGCAGCCGTCGCGGTGAGTGTCGCGCCTGCTGCGACAACAGCAGGTGTAAGGCTTTGCGCCGCGGGCAACACGTCGGGGCCGGCAACGCAGCGCACTTTCTTGCGGTTGGTGGATATACGTTTCGATTCGAGCAATGCTCCGGTGCTGCCGCCTGCTCCCATTGAACCCTTCTTGAATTCGACGACGTAAGCATCAGAATAGTAGGTCTGGCCGCTCACGAGCGCTGAGATGCCTGTTGCTGTCCAGTAGCCTTTGCTGACAGCCGTATTGGGAAAAGGGCCTTCCCACAGAAATGGTGCAGAAGTCTGCGCATAGCCGTGAATCGCGGGTGCTTCGGGCGCCGATGCATGCGGTTCGGAAAATGTAAGCCCCGTAAACGTATTGCGTGCGCCATAGTCGACCAGCGATTCGAGTTCTTGCACGGTCGGCAGGCGCCAGTCGCGGCGGCCGCCATAACCCTGGCCAGCGTTCATGAGGTTGAGGGTCGAGCACGCATTAACCGCGCTGTTCCACGTGAAGTCGGTGGGCGCGTTGTAACACTTGTCGCCGACGTTCCAGAACGTCTGGCCTTCGCTGCAGGTTTTCCAAACCAGGCTCGTGACACTGTCGATCGAGTAGGGTTCGCAGGCCGCGGTGCCACCGACGACAGCACAATTCGTCGAGATGAGATTTTGTGGATGCGCACCCGTAACGAACCGGCGGCCGTTGACCATGCCGCCAGAAGCCGCGCCATAAATCGTGGGCCCGTGAAAGCTGCTCATCGGGTCGACAAAGCCGTTTTGCCCTGCGGGGTAATCTTGCGTGCCGACTTTCGGTTCACCGCCGTCTTCGACACAGGCCTCGCGCTCAATCCACTTATCCTGCCCCGGTGAGTAGTAGTAACATGCGTATTGCCCAGTGTGAACGACTTTGTAACGGCCTGAATCCCACTGAGCATAAAAAGAGAAGCGCGTCTCATTCGCCAATGGCATGTCGTCTAAGTTCTGCAGAGTGTCGTTGTTGAAGTCAAAGCCTATGAAGTTGTTCTCAGGCCACCGCACCCAGCCGAGCTGAATCGTGAGCGTGTCGTTCAAAAACGTCGTCGACGACCAGGTAAAGGTCGACCCCGAATTGGGTACTGTGAGCCAGATGATCTGGTTGCTCTGCAGGTCGCGCACATAAGTGTTGATGACGGGAGTAAGGCTCGTCGCCATTGTCATGTCGAACACGACACGAATCTGCGTGCCGTTGGCGCCGGTGACGGGCGAGACGGATGCGCCGTTGGCCGGCGTCGTGCTGAGAATTCGCGGGTTCACCTTTGCGCCGCGGCCCGAGATACTGTTCGCCGGCGGAGCGAATCGCTCGAAGCCACCCTGGCAGGCGCTGAACATGAATGCAGCGAGCGAAATTAGAGAAAGTTGTTTGAACATTATGGGACTATGGCTCCTATTAACTATAGCGGGCAGGCGGGCCAATGTGCCAAAATGATGGTGAACGACTGTTTCTTTTTGCGGAGCATCTCATTTCTGTTATGGATTCAAACCCGCAGCCAGGGGGAGGCCTGCTCACTTGAATTATGGTTGAAATTATGGGAACCTTTCTGTATCATTTGTCCATGGGTGTCCAAAATATGTCGGCCGAAAGTACCACGCTTGTCGCAATGCTCGAGGGATTACCAGAAGTCGGTCGCAAGCTTGCATACGAGAAAGCCCGTGAGGCTATCGAACTGGTAGCCGAAGACCAGATTTGGCAAGAGAAATTCAATAATAATCCGGCTCCATTGAGCTTTATCGCCGAGCGGATTAAGAAAGCCAAAGAAATCGGCGAAATTCAGCCATTTTAGTTTGGAATCATTCGCCACAGGCAATTTCTGGCGTTCTTTTAACGCTTTGCCCGAAGAGATTCAGGCTCTGGCCCGTCAGAAATTTGATCTCTGGAAACAAGACCCGTTTCATGGTAAATTGAATTTCAAGTGCGTTGATAAGGATAATGAAATCTGGTCAGTCCGTGTGAATTTGCAGTATCGTGCGCTGGGGCAGCGTGACGGCGATTCAATAATTTGGGATTGGATCGGCACGCATGCAGAATATGATCGCATTATAAGCAAATAGGCTCTGCGGTGGGCGGGCGAAAAAGTCCGAGCTGATCGTTCGCCAAACTCAAGCCCATAACGAACGCTATTTATCTGCCTTATCGATGGTGTGAATCAGATATTGCTCAGCGCTGCTCAGATTGTCGATGGCGCTGCGCAAGAGGTTCAGGAAAAACTGCGGATGCAGGCCGCCGGCGAGCTTGACCGCTTTCTTATCCATGATGGCGAGTGTGGCCGACAGCGACTTCACCTTAAAGGTCTGCAGGCGAACTTCAGATTCTGCCATGAGTTCGACGTCGCCAAAGAATTGGCCAGCGCCAAGTTCTGAACCTACGATAAATGCCTCATGGTGATCGAGACGCACAACTTCGCCCTCAAGCACGATGTACATATTGCCGTCGAATGCTTTACCCGCACGGTAGACATAGTCGCCGGCGCGCAGGTGGCGCTGAGGCATCGCCTTGCCGTGTTGAATGAGATCAAACATGGTCGTGTACCTTTTTCATCGCGCGTGCTGCGCGTTTCGCCACGACGCCGATCAGGTTGGCGAGAAAGCCCGGGTTGGTTTTGGCGAGCCACGCAAAAGTTTTGATGTCGATGCGCCCGAGCTTGGCTTCAGATGACAATACGCGCGCGCTCGCCGAGCGGGGGTTGGCGCGAATGAGGGCCATTTCGCCGAAGAAGTGGCCCTGAGAAAGTGTGCGCAGGGTACCGAGGCCAGATTTCGAAATTTCAATATCGCCAGAAAAAATGAAATACATAAAGCCGTCTGATGGGTCGCCTTCTCGAAACACGTACTTACCGTGTATAAGTCGCACCGGTTGTATTTTCTGTGCTTCACTCATTGTCTGAGTCCGTAGAGTCTGACAGCTTCGTTCTTGCCACGAAGCTGCGTCGTGGTCAGTTCATGTTTTTCGCAGGTAGGATATCCCGCCGTCACGGTGTTTTCGTCGACGATAATGTTGAACGCCGAATCTTTTGTCAGGTCTTGAATGCGCGCTGCGGTATTCACCGAATCACCCATGACGGCAAATTTGATCATGCGTTCTGAGCCGATGTTGCCGGCGAATATTTTACCTCGGGCAATACCGATGCCGAAACCATAAGGTACCTTGCCCGCTTCTTCGCGCTTGCGGTTGAGCTGTGTCATGTGGCTTTCGATGGCGAGAGCTGCGCGCACCGAGTTAGCCGCATCGGCCTCTTTCGGGAAAGGGCAGCCAAACGTGGCGAGAATACCGTCACCGAGTAGTTCGTTAATCGACCCGCCGTTGTCAAAGATGATGTCCATGAGGTCGGCGAACAGGCGCGAGATGCGTTCGGCGTATGCCTGCGGGCCGATCTTTTCAGCCATTGTCGTCGAACCGCGAATATCGAAAAACATGATCGACGCTTCTATGATCGCTCCACCGAGTTCGGTAGAAACCTCTTCGTTCAGAATTTTTTCGACAAGGTCGTCAGAAAAATAGCGCTGCAGACTTTTTTTCTCGCGCTCAAGCTTCAGGTTGAGTTCACGAATCTGCCGGCGGTAATCGACGCGCTCGAAGCCCTGCTGTATTTTCATCGAGAGCTCGGCGAAATTCAGCGGCTTCGGCAAGAAGTCGTCGGCGCCGGTCGACATGCAGACGATGCGAATCTCGGGCGAATCTTCTGCCGAAGTCATGAAAACCGGCATCGGTATCGGCCCGTCGGTATCTCTGATGTGTTTCAGAACTTCCATGCCGGGGTTGTCTGGCAGGTGCAGGTCGATAATCACCATGTCGGGTTCATTTCGCGTGAGGTAGGCGATGGCGCCGGTTGCGGTATCTACCGTGTCGACCTGGTATCCCCAGGCTTTAACATATGCTTCGAGTGCAGTTCGCTGCACGACCTCGTCTTCAACGATGAGAATCTTCTGCACGGCTGCCTATCGCTGCATCACCCGCGTTACGCCATCGCCAGCTGCGCGAACGGGTGCGTTTTCAGTTTAGCCATTGCTTCGGCTGACGCATGTCTGGCAATGACGTCGCCGGCGCCCCCGAGCCCTTGATAGAACTGCCGTGCCGCGGCGACGGCGGTGTCTTTCACAGCCATTGCCAAGAGCTGCGACGCCGAGACGGCAGCGATAAAGGTCAGCTTAGCCAGGTCGTCGGTGATGGTCGCGGGGGCACTGTCGTGTGAAATTTCCATCAGCGACTGGTAGATGTCTGGCAATTTCCAGTGCAGCGCTGCTTTTTTGCCGACTTCGGTATGTGTTATGCCATAAGACTGCTTCTCTAGCTGAATGAGGCTCCAGTTGTTTTTTTCACACGCGGCAATCATGTCGCTGTAATGCCCCTGCCTCTCCATGGCGATGATGTTCATGCCGATGCTGTGCAATAGCGCCGCGAGAAAGCATTCGTCGGCCTGCGACTTCAGACGGGTTTCAAATGCAACGTTCTGCGCAACGAGCGCGGCGAAAATCGGGTATTGCGTCAGGTAGCGCCTGAAAGTATCGCTCTTGTAGTTGGCGGCCATCGTCTTGGTGCTGAGGTAGATAACCAGATTCTTCGTCGCCTTTATGCCGAGCACCGCGAGCGCGTCGCGCAAAACCTTGACCTTGCCAGAGCGCCCGTAAAACGCGGAGTTCGAAATGCGCAAGAGTTCGGCGCTGATCGCTCTGTCGGGCACGACGATTTTCTCGAGATCAGCCGCGCCGTTTTTCGGATTATTCGCGTCGAACTGTATCACCTGAGCAACGATGGCAGGCAGAGGTGGTATCGCGATCTCTTGCATTCTGTTCAGCGTTTTCCCGGTAATTGGCGCGAAAAGCTATTTTCCCGTTGGCTTTGCCTAAACAGCCTGCGGGGTGCTGCTCAATGCGGCATTGCGCTATCGGGTAGGTTTATGCCATCGAGCTTGACGGCGATGCCTCTGTGCTGTGCTTCTATAGTAAAGTCGAGAATTGCATCTTTTATATCTTCTGCCATATAGCGGCATAGCGTACCGTCAATTTCGACTTGGGCACCGTCTGGAATATTTGCAAAAGTTTTCACGAGTCCGCCACGGTTGAGAAAACTCATCTCTTCTGAGAGCCTAATAGTGAAGCGCTTCTTACCCCGGTATTCGCTCTCGCTCATTGTATGGGCAACCTTGAAGGTCCGAAACAGAATGATGACCAAGGTCACTGCAAGGCCGATGCCGACCCCGGTCAGCAGATCGGTGGCGACTACCGCCGCGAGCGTGGCCAGAAAAGGCACATACTCCTCAGGGCCACGCGCCATTATCGACCGGTAGAGCTTCAGGTCGTTGAGCTTGATGCCCACAAAAATCAAGACAACCGCCAGGGCCGATAGCGGAATCATATTCAGTGCCACGGGAATCATCGCCACAGCAATCAAAAGTAGCAAGCCATGAAAGACGGCGCTGCGTTTTGATTGGGCTCCTGCGTTCATATTGGCGGTGCTTCTGACTATAACCTGCGTGCAGGGTAAGCCGCCCGCGAGGCCGCAGACCACGTTACCGACTCCCTGGGCAAAAAGTTCACGGTTTGGGGGGGATATCCGCCTTTTAGGGTCGAGTTTATCTGTGGCTTCGAGACTCAGCAATGTCTCGAGGCTTGCAACGGCCGCGATGGTCAGGGCAATGACCCAGACTTTGGCATTGCCGATTTGTGAAAAGTCGGGCAGCGTGAGGTGCACCAGCAGTTCTTTGGGGTTGTCGGTCACGGGCACTTTGACGTACTGCGACGCTTGGTCGAGCGTGAGCGCAGAGATTTCCCGAAAGAAGGCTGCGAGTGCGATGCCGGCAAGTACAACGATCAGTGATGGCTGTAAAAGGGCGCCGAACCGTGTTTTGCTTGCGCGCAGTTTTGGTATAAGAATATACAAGGCCGCGCCGCTGAGGGCAATCAGCAGCGTGCCAGGGTGTATGCGTTTGAGCGCTTCGGCGAATCCGCCTTGAAACAGGTTTTGCACACCGGCAATACCCAATGCATGCGGCAGCTGCTTGATGATGATGATCACGCCAATCGCCGAGAGCATACCCTTGATAACCGACGAGGGAAAAAAATACGAGAGGGTGCCGAGGCGCAAGATGCCAGCCAGTATCTGTATACACCCGGCGATCAGCGTGGCGAGCAAGAATGGTTGCCAACCGAGGGCCGCTATGCCGCCGAATACGATAACCGTCAGCCCCGCAGCAGGGCCACTGACCCCGAGGGCCGACCCGCTGAGCGCACCGATGATAACTCCACCGACGACTCCGGAAACAATGCCCGCGAAAAGTGGTGCACCAGAGGCGAGCGCAATGCCCAGGCAGAGCGGCAGCGCCACCAGAAAGACCACGAACGATGCTGTCAGGTCGGGCAGCAGGCTACGTGTCATGGCTTGGTTTTGTGGCATATACCCCAATGGCGTGCAGAAACGGATTCACCGCGTAAATCAATTGCAGGTGGCCGAAACCTCGGCAGAATTACAATTGCCGCAGCGTAGAAGCTTTCACCTCTAGTTGACAGGCAGGCCTTCAATACTGCGGCCGAGTTCAGCGAAATGCAGACAGCACGAATCAAATTTGGGGCCCTGGTGTCGCTTTCTGTCAGCACTCTGTTGCTCATTGTCAAATTCATCGCGTATTACCTTACCCATTCGCAGGCAATTTTCTCTGATGCGCTCGAAAGCATCGTCAACGTGGTTGCGGCGAGCCTCGCCCTTTTTGTCATCTACATCAGCTCAAAACCTGCCGATCGAAATCACCCCTACGGGCACGGCAAGGCAGAATATTTCAGCTCAACGGTCGAAGGTGCGCTCATTTCATTTGCCGCCGTCATGATCGGCATCGAAAGCGTGAATGCCCTAGTTTCGGGGCAGAGCATCTCTCGCCTTGACACCGGGCTCGCCCTCATCGTTGCTGCGGGCGTCGCCAACGCGCTGCTCGGCCTCTACCTTGTGAATATCGGCAAGAAGAGCCAATCGGCGGCCCTCGTCGCGAGCGGCAAACATGTGCTTTCTGATTCTTACACGAGCGCGGCGGTGATTGTGGGGCTCGGTGCCGTGAAGTTCACGGGCATCAGGGAATTCGATGCGGTCGCGGCCCTGGCTGTCGCCGCAGTTCTGGCATTCACGGGTTTCAGGCTCGTGCGCGATTCAGTGCATGCCCTTATGGATGCCGAAGATACGGCCCTCGTCGATCGTATCGCGAAGGCATTCACCGAGAACCGCCAGCCTGGCATCATTCGAATTCACCACACCCGCGTCATTCGCGCAGGTAAATACCACCATATCGATGCGCACGTCGTGGTACCAGAATTCTGGAGCGTTTCGACGGCGCATGAACAGACGGCGCAGTTCGAAGCCGACGTGATGCAAAACCATGACCACCAGGGCGAAATTCATTTTCACATCGATCCGTGCCGGCGCGTCTATTGCCATGCCTGCGATCTTGAGGATTGCAAAATCAGGCGCGAGCCTTTTGCCGCTCTGATTCCTTTTAGCTTTGCCGAACTGACTTCACCCACCGAGCCCGAAGAACTGCAGCACCCGCCGCCGCCTGCTAATCTGGTTTAAGCCAGATTTCGGGCGTGACCGTGAGCTCGGTTTGCCCGTCTGCAAAGGTAATTTCGCTGTCTTGTATTGTGCAATAGAGCTGCATGGTGCGCTCTGCCAGTTGTGCCAGATTCTTGATTTGCCCGTCGGGCAGAAACAGCACGCTCAGGTTGTCAAACCGCCCGAGGTCGTTCTGTATCGACTGCCACCAGGGCTTCGAACGACCGAGCCCGTATGAGTAGATGAAGACGTTTCGTGCCCGTGCGCAGGCTTTGCGAATTCGCTTCTCATCGGGGTGGCCAATGTCTATCCAATCGAGAATTTCGCCCGATAAATTCTTGCGCCAGAGCGCCGGGGTGTCTTCGGTGCTCACGCCCCCTGCAAGCTCCAGCGCGGGGTCGGCGTGCATACCAAAGACCAGCAGCCGCACCATCATGCGCTCGTCGGTCTCTGACGGGTGCCGCGCGAGCGTCAGCTTATGCTGCTCATAATAGTCGCGGTCTGTATCGGTTACCTGCAGGTCGGCTTTGAAGATTGTCGATTTGATCGCCACGCGATAAACCGATCGTGTGATGAAAACTTTGCGTAAAGCGCATTCGCCGGTCGTCAATTCAATTGGCTTTCGTCGTGTTGACCTTAACCAGAAGGTAGCGGCCGTCCGATTCTCTGAGCCGACCTTCTTTCAGCATACACGCGAGCGCCCGGCTGATCGATTCAGCCGAGGTGTTCAAAGCCCGGGCGATCTGGTGCTTTCGCATCGGTAACGCGACCCAATCAGCTCTGGCACCGATCTGGTGCAGATAGTTTTCAAGCCGCGATTTAACCGGCAGCGAAGAATTTGTCGCCTTTGAAATTGCCACCTCTTTTAGCGTACGCATGACATAACCTGAGAAGATGAACATCCATTCGGGGTCTTTCTGCAACACGCGCAAAAAGCGCTGCGCAGGCCAGAACAGAGCCCGCCCCGGTTGCAGCGCAGTCAGCGTGGCGATGTAGCGCACGTCATTTGACGTATCGAAGAGGGGAGGCACACCCGCAAGTTCGCCGGGACCGTATATTTTGATCACGCCTTCGGTTCCGTCTTCACCTGTCATGTGCCACTGATAACAGCCAGATTCAAGAAGAAAGACACCACGGTAGGGCTCTTGTTCGCGAAATACGGCCTCGCCTTTGGTAAACTGCACCTTGCCGCAGGCCATGCGAAGTTCTGCCGCGACTGCCGTTGGCAGTGCCGCCCAAAAATCATTGCGGGCTTCAGTAGCTCTTAAACCCATTATCTAGCATGAAGGCTGTGATGCTTCGCTTTGAAAAGTAGAAAATGCGTGCCCGGAAAATCAGCGCCAAATGCCGCCAAAACGGTGCAACAGGCCCGTTAGGGCAAATAGTATCGAAATTACAGTAACGAGGGTGATATGAATCGCCAGATTGCCGAGTGAGGCTGCGGTCAGCCCAGGGATAATGCGCAGTCGGGCGTGCAGTGCGAGACCCAAAGTCAGAGCGAGAAGAACCAACTTGGTCGCTATCGTGCGAGAGCCTGCCGAATTCAGGGAAAACCAGAGAGAAATATCGGGAACCTGTTGGTACGCGAGCCAAATACCGGTGAGTATAAGTAGCAGCAAAGCTGGTACTCCCACTCGTTCAAAATACTTTTCGAAATCGGTAATGCGCGTATGGTCACGCGATTTCAGCGCCGGCAGAAGCACGGCGCTGAACAGCACGATGTGGCCGCCTGTCCAGATTGTCGCGCAGAGCAGATGCACGGCAAGCACGAATGGATAGTTCACGGTTTGCCCTTCCCGGTTTCTTGTTTTGCGACCGCGGCGATGTAGCGCATGTCTTCCATGATAATGTGTTCGGTCAGCCAGGTTTCCATGAACTCGGCGAGTTCGTTTTCTGTTAAGAGGCCCTTATCGAGTTGGGCGCTCAACAGGTTGATGCGGGTTCGCATGAACTCATGCATCTTCTGATGGTACATCAGGTGTTCGTAGTTGATCTTTTCCATGATGACTTCTTCGAACGCGAAATGTTCGTTGGCATAACAAACCAACTCGTCGAGCACGGCTTTAAGGTTGGCCTGGCCTGAACTACTGCGTACAGATTCTGCAAGTGTTGCCGCGAGAGCGAAGAGATGTTGGTGCTGCGCGTCAATTTCAGGAACCCCGACCGAGTATTCAGAGCGCCATTCAGGCATTTCCATGGTTTCCCCCTTTGGAGGTAAGCGCCGGAATGTAGCGCATGTCATCTCTGAGTATATGCAATTTCAGCCAATTGCGTAAGAACTCTGCCAAGTCACGCGGGTCTAACCGACCCGCCTCAACTTCACTGCTATACTGCAAAATTCGGTCGCTCAACCTATCGTGTGATTGGCGGTGTTCTTCTAAGTGAGCGTAGCCTGCCCGCTGCATCAAAAGCTCTTCGTACGAAAAGTGCCTGCGGGCGTAAGCTGAGAGCTCGCTCAGAAGCTGCGGTAACGGGATCATTTCGCTCTGGCCGAGAATGCCGCGAATGAAGCGGTTGGTCAATTCAAAAAGGTAACTGTGCTGTGCGTCAATTTCTGGAATTCCCGTTGCATAGTCTGCGTTCCATTCGAGTGTTTCCATTTTGACTCTTAGCCGGGTTTGCCGTCGACGCGGGGTTGCCACAGCACATTTGCATACATTAATGAAAAGATGAAAAAGGCGGCCAACCAAAAGAGGCCAGACCAGGTATAGGCGGTAAGCGGCATGCCCGCAAATACTAAACCCACCCGAATGAAGAGTGCGCCATGAATCAGAACGTAGGCAATATTGACCGGTATGCCGGCATGAATCTTTCGACCCGTATGGCCCAGCGCGACCCGGGTCATCATGCCAAATATGAAAATGGCTGCTGCACCTATACCCAGTACATGCCAGGCAGGCGAAAGCGCAGCGCCACCCGCGAGCGCTGCCGCCAGCATCACAAGACCCAGCAAAAGCCACAGATAGCCCGAGAACAAAATGGCGAGAATCGGCCGTCGCACTGACGCGACCGGGTTCCACCCAACCCAGCGTACTGAATTCAGACCGGCAAGAAGTAGCAGCCCGGCCGCGGCAATGTACCGCAGCACGTCGTGCAGTGGCAGCAGAGCGTAGACCGCCACCGTGGCGAGCGTGGCAGAAAAAATGGCATTTTCGAGACGCTGCGAAATTTTGGGCTTCGCCTCGGGGATTGCGATCGAAGTAAAAAAAGGAAGAATTCGCCCGGCGATAACTACAATGAAGGCCATAATGAGCAGTAGCGAAACGTGTATCAGGTGTTGCGCCGGTAGATTACCTTGAGACCAGATCAACGCTACAGCCGTCGCTGCCTGCGCAGCGACAAACAAAGCATACAGATAAACAACCTTGTGATTGTGCTTCTGCGCTGGCTGCAGCAGCGGGCGCATTCGCGTTAACGCGTAAGCCGATGCCAGAACGTCCATGGCCACGGCGGCGATGAGCAGAGGCGCAGGCAAGAACCAGGCGAGCCTACCAGCCAGCCAGCCGGCAAAGACCAGGGCGAGCGGGCCTTTTGTGAGCATTTGCTGCCCACACCAGTTTTGCCCCGCTGTGAATAAAAAGCCCAGAATAGCTGCTCGGCTGAAGCCGAAGACCATTTCGTAGCTATGCCAATGCGTTGCGGCGATTGCCGTTGGCAGAATGTCAGAGCCTGAGAGTTTTGTCAGCCAGACAGAAATAACGAAAAGCGCATGTAGCCCGGTCGCGAGAAAGAACACGCGAAACGCGGTAGCGAATACCGGTAGATCGAACATACTGGCAGTGTACGCAGATTTACCGGGGTCGCCCTTGATCGCGATCAATAATCGCGGATTTTTTCCCGAAAATTTTCTACGCTAACGCTGAGCCCCGCGTGCTGCAGAACGATCTCGCCCTGCGGTGACAACAGCGAAAATACCGAAGAATGTGCGTATTCATAGTTGCTGGTGCCTGGCTCCGCCGCAGGCTGTTTCTTGTAGTTTACCCCGAGCGCGGCCGCGACTTCACGAATGGGTTCTGGCTTGCCGGTCAGCAAAACAAAGGAATCGGTGAGCCGCATCTTTTCGATGAATTTTCGAAGGTTAGCCGGATTATCCCTTTCATGATCGAATGAAATCATCAGAAATCGGGTATTGGCCCGCTGCCTGGCAGAAAGGCTCTTTTCGAGTCTCAGCATTTCTGCCGCAATGCGGGGGCAGATTGCGGTGCAGGTTGCGTAGAACATTGCCACGACGACGTATTTTCCCTGCAACTGGTGCAGCATCATCTGCTTGCCGTTCTGGTCAGTGAACATATCATGAAACTGGTACAGCGAAGCTCCGGAGAGTTTGCCTGCCTCCATCTTGTGGTGGGCATGCGGATCTTCTTCTTTTTTGCAGCCAATCGCAGCAGTTGCGCAAGCGACTGCTGCGATGAGCGAAATAATCGTTTTCATTATTTATCCTTGGCACACCGGAAGCCGAGGTTATTGCCGGTGTAATTTCCTTTTAGAGAGCTGCGCATTCCATAGCGCATGTAGGTTGCATAATTGCGCAAGTCATTGCCCGACAGGGCTGTGGCTCCGCAAAATAGATTGGATTCGGTATCGGTATCGGAGCGCGAATCACCCGTCACGGTGGAAGAGTTGAAATCGTCGACCCATTCCCAGATGAGACCGTGCAGATCGTTTACACCCTGGGGGCTGACGAGCCCCGAACCTATGAGCCCCCCGTTCAACTGGTCGTTGGGTTTGCCAAACCATGCGAGAATTTTTGCGTTCACTTCGCTCTGCTGGTCCCATTTGTTGTAGGTCGCGGCGAATTCCCATTCGTAGAGCGTCGGCAGGCGTTTGCCCTGCGCGGCGCAATAGGCCCTGGCGGCATACCACGACACCTGGGTCATGACGGTATGCGCCGAGGGTACAGCGAGATTGACGGTCTTGAGATAACCCTGATCAGCTTTGATCGGTGCCGTATTCGCCTTTGACCACGCCGGGTTGGCAGCGACAAAAGCGGCAAAATCGGCGACACTCACAGGAAAACGATCGAGCTGAAACGATTTGACCCTGACGGCCTTTTCTTCTTTGCGAAGGTCAAAGGGCCGAAAGGTGCCTGTCGGGATACGCACCATTGGCGTATCCCGGGCAAAAAGAGCGGCGCAGCAAACAGCCAGGCCTAGAATTGTGAGTCTGCGTCTCAGTGCACGCTCCGCTGAGCAGCGACTTCTTGCGGCGTGACTACTCCGCCCGAGTTGCCCCATGCATTCAGCACAAAGGTCAGAACATTGGCGACGTCTTCGTCACTGAGGCCCAATGCAGGCATCACGCTGTCATACTTCTCTTTGTTGACAACGATCGGGCCGCTCTTGCCTTCGAGTAAGACTCTGATCGCACGGACTTTGTCTGCGTTCAGGTAATCAGACTTAGCCAACGGGGGAAAAGCCTTGGGCACGCCCTGGCCTTCGTTCATGTGGCAAGCCTGACAGGTTGTGCCATAGATGCGCTTGCCTTCGGCGATTCGCTCCTCTTTCGATTTCGCAACCGCCTGGGTTGCCTTTTCAGCTGGCATTGTCTGCGTCGCGCCGCCTTCGCCGAGGTAAACAGTGTCGGCCTGCTTGCCCGAGTAGATCGCCGCGTTTTCAGGGCCTTCTGCCTTCAAAATGCCCAGCGCTCCCTTGTTGAATGTGCGAAAGATCGAGTGATCGACGATGACATAGTTGCCGGGTACATCCATCTTGAAGTCGACGATCGCAGAGCCGCCAGCAGGTACGAGTGTGGTCTGAACGTTCTTCTGGTTCTTTTCTGTGCCACCTTCGGTATAGACCTGATCGAATATTTCACCGATCACGTGAAACGACGATACCAGATTCGGTCCGCCATTGCCGACGTAGAGGCGCACAGTTTCACCGACTTTGGTTTTCAGTGCCTTGTCGCCGGTCATAGAGCCGACCGATCCGTTAAATACAACATATTCAGGTCTCTCATCGAGAGCCTTATTCATGTCGAAAGGCTGCAGGCCTGTCTGGCCGTTCTTACCCTTGGTGTAGAATTCTGACTGCATCACATAGAATTCTTTGTCGACTTTGGGCAATCCACCTTTGGGTTCGACGAGAATGAGGCCGTACATTCCATTGGCGATGTGCATACCGACCGGGGCTGTCGCGCAGTGGTAGACATAGAGCCCCGGATTGATAGCCTTGAACGAGAACTTTGAGCTATGGCCAGGTGATGTCAGCGACGCCGCGGCGCCGCCACCCGGGCCTGTGACAGCGTGCAGGTCGATATTGTGTGGCATTTTGCTCGTGGGGTGGTTAGACAGCGTGAATTCAACATCGTCGCCTTCGCGCACCCGAATCATCGGGCCGGGAACCGTGCCGCCGAATGTCCAGAAGGTGTATTCGACACCATCGGCGAGCCTGCCCTTCAGCTCTTTGGTCTCGAGTTCGACAATGACCTTGGCATTACCGCTGCGGTCGATGCGCGGTGGCACTTCGGGTGCATGCGTCAATACAGCCTTTTCGGTCTTTGTGCCGCAGGCAAGAAACATGGGAGCCAGTAGAGCCAGAGCTATTAATGCGGCTCCCCGGTGTAATGTGTGTTTTGTGGTTTTCATAAATCCTCCTGAACTTCGCATTAATTATAGACCAATTTATCCTTAATGTCTTTGACTTGAATCAAGACTATGCTCAAATATTTGTGTTCGGCGGGCTGGTTAACGCAATCATGGTGGTGTTCACTATGAATTCGATCGATTTCACAGGCCTGTCTGGGCCCAGCGCAGAAAAGCTGCGCGAACTGGCCCACTACCGCCGTTTCAGCCGCAATGAGGCGGTCTTTCGCGAGGGCGACCGCTATACTGGCCCTTACCTCGTCGCCGAAGGACAATTCAAAATATTCATGCTCGGTGACGAAGGCAAAGAGTCGATTATGCATATTTTTCGCGTCGGCGAGTTGATCGCAGGGGGCCCGATGCTTCTTGGGGGTGCCGGATATCCGGCGTATTGCTCAGCGCTGTCTGACGGGTGCCTGATCGCCTTTGAATATGATCGTCTGAAGAAACTCATCGTGACCGACGAAGTCATCAATACTTTTTTCGTGAGCAAGAGCGTGATGCTGATTCCGCGCTTGAAAGAGAAGATCGAAAATTTGACCCTTAAGAACGCCGAGGGCCGTATCTATGCATACCTCAAGTCGCTGGGTGCCGATA
The DNA here is from genome assembly GCF_000266885.1 of Turneriella parva DSM 21527. Lineage (NCBI taxonomy): Bacteria > Pseudomonadati > Spirochaetota > Leptospiria > Leptospirales > Leptospiraceae > Turneriella > Turneriella parva. The sequence continues at coordinate 2,144,294 of NC_018020.1, forward strand.
AGGGGCCGATTGAACTCGACGTGCCGAAGAACCAAATTGCGGCGCTGCTCGACCTGACGCCCGAATCGGTGAGCAGGGTGTGCAACCAACTCGTCGCCAAAGGGTTACTCGAAACGAACGGCAAGACATACCGCCTGCGCGAACAATAATGGGGGGATTCATGCCGAAACGATTCGGCTAAACTGCAGCAGGTTTTTCGTCAATTTCTGACAAGAGTCTCGTGTAAACCCCTTCTATCTCTTCTGCCGAGAACAAATGCTGCTTCTTTTTTTCGACCCCAAAGCCTGAGAGTACAAAGTGGCGCTCGGCGACAACGCCATGGCGGGCGAGGCAGTGTGCAACGCACTTGAGGGCGCAACCATCGAGCGCGATAATCGGCCTGCCACTTTTCGCGGTGCGTACGAGTGGCTGCACACCCCCCCCGACACCGGCGATGCACGACATCTCGGCGCGGCCTTCGCGGTCGAGGCGGAGCGCAATGGAGTTCGCCATCTGTGCGGCCGACGAGCAGCCTGAACACGAGTAGACTAGCGGTAGCTCAGGCTGCATGCGGTCTCCGCGCGAGCAGAAAGAGTGTTGCCGTAAAAAGAATGAGTGCATTCGCCTGGTGCAGGGCGCCCAGCGAAACGGGGACTGCCTTCAGCAGGGTGAAAACCCCGAGCAGAAACTGCAGCAAATATGCCATGACGATCCACGCCAGCGGGTGATTTAGCGACACATTCTTGCGTTCGCGCCAAAGCTGCCAGAAAAAGAAAACTCCCAGTCCGTAAGCGAAGTTACGGTGTAAGAACTGCACCATGATTGGGTTGTCAGAAAAATTCGACAGCACCGGGGAAAATCCCAGCGCACCCTGCGGAAAATACTGCCCGTTCATGAGTGGAAACGTGTTATACATCTTTCCCGCCTTCAGCCCGGCCACGAGTGCCCCGCTTGCCATCATGACGAAGACCAGAATCACATTGGCCCAGGCGAATGCCCGTGAGCCCTGAACGCGGGGGCGCGTTTCGAGGCTCCAGGCAGTCATCAGCATCAGCGCATAGATCAGCACTGCGGTCATGAGGTGGCTTGTGAGGCGCAGGTGGCTGACGTGCGGGTCGTTCACGAGCCCACTTTTTACCATGTACCAACCGAGAACCCCCTGAAAACCACCGAGAGCGAAGATGACACCTAGCCTGAGCGCCAGTGGACGATCGATGCGTTTGCGCACGAGAAACCAGAGAAACGGCAGAAGAAAAATAACACCGACCAGCCGGGCGAAGATGCGATGGATGAACTCCCACCAGAAAATATTCTTGAACTCGGGCAGCGTCATGGTGTGGTTCACGAGCCGGTACTCGGGTGTTGCCTTGTATTTTTCAAATTCAGCCTGCCACTCGGTTTCACCGATGGGCGGCACAACTCCGCTTACCGGCTTCCATTCGACGATTGAGAGACCAGATCGCGTCAGCCGGGTGATGCCACCGATGACCACAATCGCAAAAACGACTGCAGCGCAGATATAGAGCCAGGCGGTTACAGGGCGAAGCGCAGCGCTACCTGTCACGCGCATCGTCGATGATCCTTCTTATGGAGCGCCATTCTTCAGGCATTTTTTCGCTTTCGGGCAAGAGCACGGTCTTGTCGCTGTCATCTGCCATATCGCGCCGGTGGATAATCCCTTCGCTTTCAGCGGAAAAACGGCTCAATGGCCGCAGCACCCACCACCAAACGGGTACGAGCAGGCCCAGCATGCAGACCACAAGCAGGCCAAAATTTTCCCAAAAAAGATCGAGGGTAAAGTAGCTGATGCGTGACTCACTCAGCGCGCTCAGGGGCAGACGCCTGATTGCCAGGCCGACAGGTTGACCGAGCGCAATCGCCTTGTTGTCGGCGCCCACGTGGCATGTCTGGCAGATTGGCTGTGCTTTCAGCGGGTAAGCGTATTCAATGAACTGGTCGGTTTGCCGAAAGGCTGCCTGCGCGCTCTGTAAGACCCTTCTCTCAAAATCATTCTGTGGCACACGGTCTTTGCGCACGCCAAACTGGCTGTTCAAAAAATCGCTGCGCCTGAGTTCAATCGGAATCGTTTTGTCGGCGCTGATAGCGTAAAGCGCCCGGCGCACATAATCTTGATCGCCGTTGGCGGCAGTTACCACAACCCCGATAATCTTTTCGAAAGCGACCATGTCACGGTGAATCTGTTCTTCTACGCTGAGGCGCGTGAATCGCTCGGCGGCTGGCAGAAAGTAGAACTTGATGAAGAGCGAGGCCAGGGTGAGCACAGCCGTGACGGCGATCCATAAGCGTGTCGAGATTTTCATGCTGTTTTGTTGCTCCCTGTGTCATCTTCTTCGTCTTTGAACCCGCCCCCAATCCAGAAAGCGCCAAAGATCAGTGTGACCACCGAGCCAAAAAATAGTACGGAGAGAAAACTCATCGCCATCAGCGCCGAAAACATGTTGCGCGCACGGCGCATGCCGTATTCAAACTCCGTTTCTCCCGGCTTTTTTTCGCCTGTCCAGCCGCAGAATTCCTGCAGAGAAGAATAGCTGATGATTTCACCTCGGGTCTTGGCGCGCATCTCAAAGAAGAAATCCTTTATGCCGTTGGCGGCACTCAGCGCCCAGAGACCGATCAAAATGGCCATAAACGTGCCCTTGTTTCGTCTGATCATAGGCTCTTTTTTACCTCGTCGAAGAAGCGCGCCTTGTTGTTGTCGAGACCCCGAAATTCGCGCGTGACGCGTCCTTTGCGGTCGGTCACGATAAAGACATTGCTATGCGCATACACCAGCTTGCCGTCTATCGTCTTGTTGTACTGCAAGGCATAGGTGTCGGCAAGGCGCCGAATGGTTTCGGCATCGCTCGTCAGCACCCGCCATTGATTGCCCGTAACGTGGTATCTGGTAAGAAAGTCTTTCAGCTGCTCGGGGTTGGCGCGGTGGTCTTCAAAGGTGAAAATAAGAAACAGGCCATCTTTGGCAAACTCAGGAGTGTCATTGTGAAATAGCCGCAGGTCATTCATAATCAGCGGGCATGACATGCCGCAATCTTTGAATACGAAGGTGGAAATGGTGTTGCGGTTTGCGAAATCACTCAGGCGAACCTGTTTGCCTTCTTGATCGATAAAGGTGCCTTCGAACTGCAGCAGGTTTGCGCGCTGGGGTTTCAGTTTGTCCTGCCAGAAGTCGCGGGGGCGATCGGCAGACATCGAATACCAGGCGATGTAGGCCGAGGCCACCATCAGCGAAGCAGCGATGCCGCGCAATATCCAGAGGCGTGTTGCCTTAGCGTCTTGCATTGCGGCCCCTCATGAAGGTGACGATTTCTGCCTGATGCTGCAGCGCATCGGCTGCAATATCGGCATAGTTTGGTTTAAGGCTCTTTAGCTCTGGCAGATGAGCCTTCGCTGCTTCTGCCTGCTCGGCTGTGATGCGGTAGAGCACCAGATTGAAGAGCGCTGGCGGATATTCCCTGTTCAGCGAAACGGCGCGCTCAAAATCGGCTGCCGCTGCTGGGTTGTTTCCGGTGCGGCTATGCAGCAAAGCCCTTCGGAGAAACAACTGAGGCTGCATTGAAGCTGCGTTTTCGGCCATCTCGTAAAACTTCAGAGCGCGCGCGGTGTCGCCGGCTTCTTCAAAGCAAACACCCATCTGGAAAAGGTGCTTGTGGCGAATGCGCGGGTATTGGTTGATCGTGAGATCCGTCTTCTTCGACTCGAGGCAGTCTTGGGTGCGCAATTTGCGCTCGGTGATACGACGGCTGAAATTTTCGGCTTCGGTATGTGCTGCTGGGTCTTGCCGCGCGCGTTCAAGATAGTAGCGTGCGAGCTCGGTATTACCCGTGCTGTCAAGCTCTCGGGCCGCACGTAGGGAAAAGTTTTGTTCGTAGGCTTTCTCTGAGGCTGGTTTGCAGGCGGAAAGAAGCAACAGCATAGGTAATAGTGCCGTGTAACGCATATTAATCTTTCCCTGTCTCATTCTTTTGAGGCATCTGCAGAGTTCGCCTGAAAAGTTTCGCTTGGTTCGGTTCGTAATCGAGCAGCTTGACTTCTGCGGGCGAGAACTCCATTCTTTCAGCAAAGCTGATTTCTTTGCCGGTAGAACCAGTATCGCGTTCGTGAACCACAACCTGGACCTCATGCGGTCCAGGTACGGTGTGTACTTTCATCATGACGTACGTAATGCCGTCGCGCTGAAACCCAGCAGGCCTGAAAGTGCGCCGTGACTGTTCTTGCCCGTCGATGCGCACGATGATGTCGAGATCGCGGCGTGCACGGCTGCAGTATTTTGAAGCGACGCTGTCGGCGGCCTGTTGCAGAATTCGCTCACGCGCCTCGGGCGTCAGGTTCTCGAGTTTGACGAGTCCTGCCATGCGCTTGATCGCCTGCTCTCGTGCATCGGCAGGTATCTGTTCGGGCGAGCAGGTTTCTTTCTCGCTCTGGTAAAAGAAGTCGAGTCTGAGCAACGCGGTCGATTTCGATGCTTCAATGGCGCCGAACCTTCCCGATGAACCGAGATAAAACACCCAGACCGCCAGCGCAAAGACGAACGTGCCGACCGAAAACGAGCGTGCCCAATTTGATGGTTTGAGTAATGAAAACAGACGGTTCGGCAACGTATTCTGTGACCTCACGATTTGTTGGAGCTCAGAAACAAACGAATGTTTCTGCTGTCCGTTAAAGCGGAAACCCAAAATCGGAAACTCCGCCGCAACCCGGCGGAAATTCGGCTTGCGCTTCAGCTCGATACGGTCCATCAGCCAGCGGTTGCCTTCGCGGTACCAGCAATCACCCTCGGGGCAGGCGCCGACGATAAGTCCTTTTGCACCACCCGCACGGATTTTTTCTGTTTCGCTGACACCGAGTTTTCCGGTGCAGGGGGTGATCGCCAAAACGGTGCCAGCTTCGTAAGCTCTTAAAGCTCCGCCCTCTGCACTGAGGCCCAGCGAGTGTGCCCGGCCCTGGCAGACCAGGGTGACCCATTTGTCTTTTGCCTCAGACCAGTCGGGTTCGGCTTGGGTGGCGCCAGGTTTTACATGCGTGATTGCATCGTAGGTGCATGAACCCGCGCAGATGCCGCACCCAGAACAGAGGTCGGTGTCGATGGATACAAGGTATTTATGGTGCGTTTGATTGGCGTTGCCAATCAAACTCGCGCGTTCAACCATATGCATCGCCTGGTAAGGGCAGTCGATTGCGCACAGGCCGCAGCCGGTACACTTTTCGGCAATGACGCCGGCTGTCACAATTTCGCGCTTTTTTACCAGCCATGGCATGGCCATGAGCAGCAGAAAACCCGCGGCCATGGTGCTCCAGGCTATCCAGGCATAACGGGTTTCGAAGATTGCTGCGAAAAACAGATAGAACCAGTCGGGCTGCAAGAGCTCGGGCATTTTTTCTGCCTCGGCTTTGCCCACCATATTGATCGGAAACACGAGCGTGTAGAGTATGAGCACGCCGAGAAACGCGAGCGTGAGCTTGCGCGGTGGAAACAGTTTCGCACGCGAGACGCGCAAAAGATGCACGAAGAGCAGCAGAATAAAGAGCAGGGGAATGAACAGGTGCACGATGAGTACAACCCACATGATCCATTTGCCGAGCAGTGCAGGCGATGAAAACGAACGCGGCAGGGTATCGCCGAATACCTTGAGGCCTGCGAGCAGCTCAGAAGTCTTTTCCATTACAAAACGCGCATTGGCGTCGAGCGGTAGTATATAACCGGTCAGACCCTGCACGAGCATAAAACCGAGAATGATAAGGCCGCTCACCCAGGCGAGGGTACGATGGTTCTGGAATTTTTCTTCGAAGAGCATGCGTGCCATGTGCAACAGCACGAAAAACATCATCGCGTCGGCGGCGTAGCGGTGCAGGTTGCGGATAAACCGCCCCAACAGCGCGCTTTCGGTCATGTATTTGACCGATTCATAACTCTGGTGCACCGACATGTTGTAGTAGATGAACATGAAGAGGCCGGTGATCAGTAGTACAAAGAGTAAGATTACAGGCAAAGCCCCGAGGTAATAGAGAAAGTTGCCCTTCTCGGTAAAGACGTGGTTAAACGCACTGTCGGCGCGGTGGAATAAAGAAAGAAAAGACTGGAAGATTGGGCGGCGAAATTTCATATTCTGGGGTTGTTCTGCAAGGCTGCCGCTGGCAGCCTTGCAGAAGCAATCTTAGTAAACAGTCCAGTTCTTGCTCAGGGCCAGCCACTGTGTGAAGTAGACGACCATGAACCAGGCGAGAAAGATGAGCGCGAGCACGAAGCTGCCCGGCGCATGCATCTTTTCTTTTTGGTTCTGCCCAGCAGAACCAGTATTATTGTTATCAGACATATTTCCTCCTTAAATCCCCGTTTGTCGTGACGGCATGTGTGCAGCTACCATCAGCCATTTGCGTGCTGCGGTGAATAAGGTTCAATCTGCGACGGTATTTTTTTACCGAAGAAGACCGACAGCACCGCTACGTAGATGAACATCAAGAGGCCCGTGAACGCCAGAATTGCACCGATACCGACCAGTGCGAGCATTGTGTACATCGCCGGGTCAAAGGGTACCTGGATCACCGCGTTCTGGAACGTCACGTCCCAGTGGCGGCGGGGGGCACCCATGACACCCGCAAAGTGCATACCGGTTGCAAACATCATCACGCCGAAACCGAAGACGTATGGTTGGTATTTCGCCAGCTTTTCGCCGATCAGCTTACGCTGCAGTACGAGCGGAATGACATAATAGGTGAGAGCCATAAACGCGAGAGTGGTACCACCCACAACTGTCATGTGAAAGTGGCCGGGAACACGCATGTTGTTGTGTGAAAGCATGTTCAGCTGTTCAACAGAGAGAATGATACCAGTCACGCCGCCGAAGAAGCCGAAGATCACCATCGAGAGCGCCATGCCTGAGAAACCGGGCTGGCCCCACGGAGCATTCGTCAGCCACTGGAAGAGGCCGCGGGTATACCCTTTCGCGCGCTGTGCCGTTTCAACCGCCGCCGGAATCGAGAACGCGTGGATCATCGAACCAATGGTCGCAGCGTAGAACAGGTAGCTCGTGTTGAAGATACGGTAGGTTGCCGAAAGCCCCGGGTCAACAAGGTTGTGGTGAATCGAACCGAGGTTGATGCCGAGCAGATAGAGCACGAATGCCCAACGGCACATTTTCTGGTTCACGGGTTTGGCGCCAGTGGTCAGATTTGCGAGCAGGTACCAGATTGAAACCATCGCTGCGAGGTTGAGCTGCTGCGCCGAGTGGCCAAAGCCCCAAAACGAAATGCGAAAGTACTCGGGGTCGACACGATCGATAATGCCGATCGACCAGAGAAACGCCGGGATAAAAGCGGCTGCACCTGAGACGAGGGTAAAGATCGCGATAATGACCGCGACGAGAATACCGAACGTAAAGAGCGGCAGGCTGCCTTTATGCCATCCTTCTCTTTTGGCAATGACGAGTGCATAAAGAAACTGAAAGCAGTTAATCAGCGCCCCGACGGCAAAGAGAATGATACCGAGATAGAACGCCGGGTGTGCTTTCAGGGGCGGATACGCCGTGAACATCACGTCGGCCTTACCCATGAAAACAACCACCTCGACCATGATCGCACCGGTAATCATCAGAATGTAGTTGAACCATCCGAGTTTGACGCCGGGATAGCGCGCACCAAGAATAGTCTGCGCTGCAAAGATGACGCCTGCCATTTCAAAGAACACGATCCAGAACACGAGCATGGTAATGCCGTGTGCCGTCACGAAACGGTAAAAGAGATCTTGCGGCAAAAGGTGTACTGCAGGCCAACGGGTGAGCGCGATCAGCAGAGCGAGAACTCCCCCGACGAGCAGAAACACCACGGCCGAGACGGCGTTGATCCAGATGAGGCGCTGCGCCGGCATATGGACCTTGAGTCCGGTCGTCGGGCAGGTTCTGAATTGGTTGGTAATATCAGCTATACTCATGTTAATCCTCCACTATCACCTGGCCAACCATGGTGTCATGGCCGAACTTCTCGCCTGCAAACATGCAGTACTCGTTACAGATGAGAAAAAATTTGCCCGTTTCGTTCGGACTCATCGTGATCACAAAGCTGTAATCGGGCAGAATCTGAATGTTAAGATTCTGTGGTTGCAGCGAAAAACCGTGCTGGTAGTCGAGCGATGACATGTGAATGCGGTAGGTCTTGTTCTTCTTCAGCACGAGCGCCGGGCGAAACTGCCATGCCTGCGCCACGAGAAAGGTGTCGCCGTTCTCTTTTGTGGGGGCATCGACGAGCGGAATGCCGCCAGGTTTGCCATTATGGGTGATTATTTCACCTTTGGCGTCTTTGCGCTGGTACTTGGCGATGAACTTATCGACGACTTCGCGGTATTCTTCAGGATTCGTCTTATAGGTTTCTGAAGAAATGTTCTGGTTCCAGAAGTGGCCGAGCGGCATCATGACGAACATCACAATACCCCACGCAATCGAGATGTATAGCCAGATGCGCTCTTCGCGGTTAAATGGCTCCCACCAGTTTTTCTTGGGCGTTTCTAAAGGCATGTTGGCTCCTATTTGCCCGGCAAAAGATATTGCTGGTTACTCTGCGCCAGATAATCTTTCAACTGGGTGTTATTGAATACGAAAATCTCGAGCAAGCCCCAACCGAGGTAGAATATCCCCGGAAAAGCCATGCCGATGATCAGCAGAAACCAGATGTTGTCAAATGCCCTCTGGCCGAGCGTGCGTTTTTGCTTGTCTTCGTGATCCATTTTGCCTCCCATGGCAGAAACTACAGGGATCCCGCGGGCCGACCTCCCTGATACTGTCCAATCGCCTATCACACGATCAGAAAAAAATCATTGATATAAGTCAAGAAGTAGACCTTTTTTTCTATCAATAGCTTCGCCTGCATTTCTTTCAGGCAGGCCGTAGCCGGATTTCAATCGAACCGGCGCATCGGCCGCAAGCGATACCTGCTCGCCTGGCTGCGAATAAATCGCCGATTATCTTGACCTTTATCAATGCCATAGTTCCTGATATGGTCTATATCCCACATGGTTCAGGAGGGTCAAGATGCAATTGCAGCAAAGCCAAACCATGACAGATGCTGAGCGCCGGCTGTTTTTTCCTCAAAATGCTGCTCCTGACCCATTGCTCGTGCATCTCGCGCAACTGAACCAAGACTGGCAGTTGAGAGGCGAATCGAACTCTGAATCGCAGACACCCATTGCGGCGATTCTGGGTTGCAGCCATTCGAGTATGCCGATGCCCCGCATTCTGGACTGCGGGCTAAACGAAATTTTCATGCAGGTTGAGCGCGGTGCGCGGCTAAGCGCCGAAAAGATCGGTACGCTCATGTATGGCCTGACGCACCTGGCCGATCACCAGATTCCATTGGTGCAGATTATTGTGCACCAATGCCAGGCAGGGCAGAGCTGCCGCAAGGTGATGCCCGACAAGCCTACAATCACCCGCCCCGCAGCGCTCATTGAAGCTGCCAATCGGCTGTCGATCGGCAACCACCTGGGAATTTCTCATGTTAATTTGCCAGCATGGAAGTCACTTTCGCAATACAACTCGCACGACTTGATTCACGGACGTACCCGCTCGCTGCTGTTGCTTGAGAACGACAAGGCGTTTGCCACTCTGGTGAAAGAAGGTAAGGTTATCGTTGGCGAAGCCTTCTTTGATGAAAAAATCGGCAAGGTGTCATGGTTTGGCCTGCTCGCTGCTGATAGTATTATTGATCAGCTGCGGCAGATGTCGCCCCGCATTGAAGACATTGTCGAAGGCCTGGCGAGCGACCCGCAGCAGGTAGCGCACCTGCATGAGGGTATTGTTTCGCTTGCCCGCATCGCCGCGGGTAACCGCCGCTACCGTGCGGTGCATTCTCCGCCAGTGCCGTGCAGGGTCGTTATTTTGGGCTGTGCCGACAGTCGTTCTCACCCTACGGTGACTTTTGGCGATTTTGAGTTAGGTGCGATCGAAAGTTTTCACAGCGCGGGCAATGAGATTGGCGACCATACGTTGCGTGGACTGCGCATTGCACTCGAAGAAATTGAAGAACACGCACGCCAGGCAACGAGTGCCGCTTTGCTTACGAACCCCGAACTGCCTGCATCGTACCGCGAATTTTCTTACCTGATTGTTAAGTCGCATTCGCGCTGCGGAGCGTTGAATGCCGTTATAACATCGGCCGAGAACGGCGCTAAGACTGCGTTGAAGAATATGACGGGTTCGCCGCACGTTGGGCATCTCGTCAACAGCATCAGGCACAGGCTTTCTCCCTATTTTTCGTGGCTGCATAAAAACGGCCTTACGGCACATGAGCACGATGCGCTCGGCATCTTCGCGGCGCGTTTTAATGCCGTTGAAGGCTGTCTTGATTTCTACAGGCGCGCACGCGAAGGCAACCTCGACGCCACGCAAATTATTGAGATTATTCGCAGAGGTTTTGTGAGGCTTGTGCCTGCGGTATATCTGTTAAAATCAGGGCGCATCGAATTCTTGTCGCCGATGCCCGAAAGTCTTGAAGAAACAGAAATCGAAGAGTATCCCGTTGTGGCTCACGCGACCAACGGTTTTGAGCTGCCGTTTGCTGTGGGCTGAGGCTCAAAACTCTTTCGTGGGTGCAGCAGGTGGGTGGGGTTTACCAGTCTGCCGTGCCGGGGCTGACTTTGGTGCACGCCATGCGGCACAGAACAGCGACGGCATTGGTATCATTAACCCGCATACCCGAATGCAACACATTTGAGTGGCAGTCGGGCCCTGGGAATCTCTGCCCGGCACCGGGCTCCGGAGCGTCTACCTGACCGGGTGGCGGAGCTGCAACGCTGTTGCAATCTTCTTTACATACCAGCTGAAAACCGAAGCCAAACCCATGACAGCGATTATCGAAGACGTACGCGCCCGTGAAGTGATTGATTCGCGCGGCAACCCCACTGTAGAAGTTGAAGTGACCCTGGATAGCGGTGATATTGGCCGTGCGATTGTGCCGTCGGGGGCTTCAACCGGCAGCCGTGAAGCCCTCGAGCTGCGCGACGGCGACAAAGGCCGATATGCGGGCAAAGGTGTACTCAAGGCAGTCGCCAACGTCAATGAAACTGTCAATCCGCATCTGGTTGGCGTGAGCGCGCTTGGCCAGCGCGAAGTCGACAGAATTCTCGTTCAACTCGATGCGACAGAAAACAAGTCGAAGCTCGGCGCCAATGCGATGCTGGCCGTTTCGATGGCGACCGCACATGCAGCGGCAAAATACCTAGACCTGCCGCTCTTTCGCTACCTCGGTTCGCCGTTCTCGCGCACGCTGCCTGTGCCGATGATGAATGTGATCAACGGCGGTGCGCACGCCGATAACAATCTCGACTTTCAGGAGTACATGATCGTGCCGGTCGCATTCGATTCTTTTCGTGAGTGCCTGCGCCAGGGCGCTGAGATTTTTCATGCGCTGAAAAAGGTGCTGCACGACAAGAGTTACAATACGGCTGTCGGCGACGAAGGTGGTTATGCTCCCAACGTAAAGTCGAACCGTGAGGGTCTCGATCTATTGATGTCAGCGATCGAAAAGGCCGGGTACAAACCGGGTGTCGATACCTACATCGCGATGGATGCAGCAGCCAGCGAATTCTACACTTCGACTGCGCTCAGTGACCGGCCTGCTAATACGTACAAGCTCGACGGTGACGACGGTAAGGTGCTCGATGCGGAGGGTTTGATCGACCTCTACGCCGACTACTGCAGCAAATATCCGATTGTGTCGCTCGAAGACGGCCTCGCAGAACAAGACTGGGCCGGCTGGAAAAAACTCACCGATAAACTCGGCAGCAAGATTCAGCTCGTCGGCGACGATTTGTTTGTGACGAACAAGAAGATACTCGCCGAGGGCATTAGCAAGGGCATCGCAAATTCAATCCTCATTAAGGTTAACCAAATTGGCACGCTGACCGAAACATTTGAAACGATGCAGCTCGCCGGCAAGCACGGTTATACCTGCATTTCATCGCACCGCTCGGGTGAATCAGAAGACACGACGATTGCCGACCTCGCCGTCGCCGCCGAAACCGGGCAGATCAAGACCGGCTCGATGAGCCGCACCGACCGCATTGCAAAATATAACCAACTGCTGCGCATCGAAGAGATGCTGGGCGCCGATGCATTCTACCCGGGCATTGCCGCTTTTAAAAACCGAGGTTCATAATAAGCGCGGTCGGCCGCTCTTATTATGAACTAAATGATGCAGAATTTGCGCGACATATTTAACCGCGTGACCGGTCATAGGGCATTTCTGCCCGCAGCGGTCGGCGTGGTCGCGCTGGCGATCGGTATGCTGCTCGCGTTTGAACTTACGCGCAACATTATCAAAGTGCGCGGGCCCTATTTGATGGTGCTCGTCGCGATCATGATAACGCCGATTTTTGCATTTCGGTTTTTCGACCCGCACGAAGATTCGCGGCCGATCAGCATCTATTTCGTCGTGGTGGCGTTCTATTACATTCTGCTCGGTTCGCCCGACCTGGTCGTGTTTCTGCGAATGCTGATCATTGAAAGGCTTGCACCAGGCGCGATCAAGAATCTGGTTTTGGGTTTCATGGCGTTTTCGGGCCTCGCGGGCATGCTGCACTATGCCCTGAAACTCTGGCTGCCTAGCGATGAGCCGCAGGGCAAGTTCTTATCTGTACCGCCGCTGAAATTTGCCGTGTATGCGTTGCTGCAGATATTCTATCTGAACCTTGCGGTTACAATTGCGCGCGAAAGATTTGGTATCACCACCATTTTTAGTTAAGAGCTAACAGGTTCCTTCAAAGGAACCTGTTAGCTCTTAATGAAATCTTGTTTTGGCCGCGTTTTCTTTTCGCCAGGCCGAAATTTTCGCATGGTTGCCCGACAGCAAGATTTCAGGTACTTTATGGCCACGCCAGTCTTCGGGGCGGGTGTATTGCGCGTGCTCAAAGTGCGGCCGACCCGTGTCGGCGCTATTTTCTGAAGCCGCTTCATCGAACGATTCATGCTGCAGTGACTCGCTGTTGCCCATAAAACCGGGCAGGCGCCTTGCGACGGCGTCGATAATCGTGAGCGCCGCGGGTTCACCACCTGATAGAACAAAGTTACCCAGCCTCACGCTCTCGTTCGCGACATGCTCAGCCACGCGCTCGTCGACGCCCTCATAATGGCCGCAGATCAGCGTGATGCTCTTGTACCGAGCCACATAGTCACGCACCAACTGTTGGTCGAAAAGTTTGCCCCGGGCAGCGAGCAAGGCCACATGCGTGTCAGGTTCAGTGGCGCGAATCAATTCGACCGCGAGCGCGATCGGTTCGACCATCATGACCATGCCGGCGCCACCCCCATAGGGCGTGTCGTCGACTTTGCGGTGTTTGCCTTCGGCGAAGTCACGGGGATTTATCAGGTTCACGGTTACGGTGCCCGACGCGACAGCTTTACCGAGCAGTGAAGATTTTAGCGGACTTTCGAAAAACTCAGGAAACAGCGTGACGATATGAAACTTCATGCTTCGGCAAAGGCTTTCCATTCTGAGAGCGTGACTTCGTTTCGTGAGACATCCACATTCTGCCAATGCGGATATTCAAGCGGCAGTTCTAAGCGGCGCGTAAGCAGGGTTTGGCCGGGCAGAGGCTCAAGCGTGACGAGTGTGTTCTGGCCGAGCTCTTCGACCGCGGTGATACGCGCAAATGGTGTTGTGCTTTCGGCATCGCGAACCGCAAGGCCGATCATCTCGAAAAACCAAAGGTCAGAAAGGTGTTCTGGTTCACCCTTTCGGGCGGCGGCGGCGAGCTCTGAGAGTTCACTGCGCGGCACTGCGATGAGCAGGTTGGTGAGCGTGGCGGCCTGATCGCGGTCGGCGAGGCCTTCAAACGTGACACGTGCAACCTCACCTTTTGCGGGGTCGCAGCGTTTCAGTCTTATGGATTTGGATGCTGATTCTGCTGCAATAATCATTGCATTGCCGGCAGCGGGGCAGAGGTGCACGGTCTTACCGGTGAATGCGCGTAAATTCTCGCCTGTACGATCGACGTGCAATTGGCCCTGAACGCCATGCGGCCGCCCTACGCGGCCCAGAACTACCAGTGGGTTGCCGTTCAGGTCGGGGAGAATGAGGCTATGCCTCGTCGACAATCTCGAGCAGAACTTTTTGGTAACGCTCTTCGCGCCCGTCGTCGAGAATGATTTTTTTTACAGAGATCGCGTTCAGCAGCACGCGAACGGCTTTGGCGATGCGGCCGCCTTTACCGATGATCATGCCGATGTCGTCTTTGTTGACGCGCAACTCAAGAATCAGCGATGCGGGGCTTTTGACAGGCAGCACCTGAACGTCGTCGGGGTTACGCACAAGGCTGCGCGCAATGTATTCAACGAGCGATGCCGGGTCTGAGTTACGCGCTTCTGTCATGGTCGGTTCTGCTTATTTCGCCGCGCGCTTTGCTTTCGCTTTTTCGTTCAAGCGTTTTTGCTTTGCACCGTCTTTGATTGCCTTGGCTTCTGCGAATGGCTTCCAGATGCCGGCTTTTGAGAGCAGGGTTTTTACCGTATCTGACGGCTGAGCACCTTTGCTGAGCCATGTCTGAATTTTTTCTTTCTCGAGGCGAACCTGGCCGCCTTCTTTGACGAGCGGGTGGTAAAGACCCACGATTTCAAGAAACTTACCGTCGCGCTTCACAGACGACGAGGTCGCAACTATGCGATAAAAAGGCCGCTTTTTGGTACCATAGCGTTGCAGCCGGAGTTTGACAGTCATGGGTTAAAACCGGTCATTTAGACATAGCGTCAAATGAAACTTGGCCTCTGGGGCTGCGCGGCAGGTCGCAAAACGACGAATTTCAGGAAAAGTTCCGCGATTTTCGAAGCGCAAATCGCTCTATGAACGGGCTGAGGCCCGCTTTTCCCGAATTTCGTCGTTTTGCAATAGCTCCAAAATTTCGAATATGGCGACCTGCCGCGCAGCCCCTTCTAGTTCGCCTTCTCGACGCTTTCAACCCTGACATAGCAGCCATCGAGCCATTTTCCCGGCACGCCACCCGGTGAAACTGCGCCTTCAATGACAACCTTCGAGCCATTGCCCAGGTCTGCCCCTGAATTGCTCCCGATCTTCAAATCGCTCTCTTTATATCCGTTTTTGAGCTTCTCAACCCGGTTCTTGCCAGAGCCCACACGAAACGAGGCCCGCACCAGCGCCCCGGCACGATTCGGCTTTTCATGCACGTCGACGAACATGGTGTCGCTGATCATCGCACTTTTGGGTGTCGCCAAAAAACCTGTAAACGAAACGCGGTGGTATTTTACGTACTTGCGCTCGTCGTAAAACGGGCCGAACGCCTCAGTACAGACTTTGTCAATCGTTGTCGCCTCGAGAGGCGGTTGCGGCTCTTTTGAACACGCAGACGCGAGCAGCGCACCCGCGGCGCAGAGCATCAGAGTGATTTTTTTCATGGCGCTGAACCGCTGCAACGCCTTCAGAATGTCAATGAGGATTCAGGCCCGACATGGTCATGGGTAGTTTTACAACCGGCGCGCAAAACCTTTACGCGGTCTTTCGCCGATTCGCGTCTACCGGGCACGCATATGCAAACTCTGCAACAACCCGAACTTCTGCTCTTTGACCTCGGCGGCGTTATCATCGAGGTCGACACGACCGGCCTCAGGGCACTCGGCGAAAAAGGTAAATCAGACATCGACCTTTGGGAAACCTGGCTCACCTGCGAAGCCGTGCAGCTCTATGAATCGGGAAAAATCTCAGAGGCCGATTTTGCAGAGGGCGTGCTCAAAGCGTTTTCGTCACCGATGCCGGCCGATGAGTTTCTGAGATCCTTCTCTGCCTGGCCAACCGGGCTTTACGACGGCGCCGCAGATCTCTTGCGATTACTCAGAAAACACTACAAGTTAGCGTACCTTTCGAACTCCAACTCATTGCATTACCCACGATTTCAGAATGAATGGCATATCGACACATTCTTTGACTACCATTTTGCTTCTTTCAAAATGGGGTACGTAAAACCTCACGCCGACATTTTTCAGGCGGTGCTCGAAGTGTTGCCATTTGAAGCGAGCCAGATTTTCTTTGTCGATGACAACAGGCTGAACGTTGATATGGCGAGGTCGCTCGGCATGCGCGCCGAGATTGTACGCGGCGTCGCAGAATTGCATGAAGTCTTGCAACGCCATAAGATTCTGCAAAATGCAGGTACCCATGGGTAAAACTGGATACATATTGCTGGCGCTGCTCGCCATAAGCGCAGGCGTCGTCTATTTCTTGATCGAAAGCCGGGGGTTGAGAACGCAATATGAATCTGGTATTCGGCGCATGCAGAAGTCGACGCCCGCCGCTGCGGGCACAGTAACAGAAAGGGATATTCAAGATCTGCCGACACTCGTGCAGAAATATCTCAGGGTAGCCGGTGCTGTTGGTCGCGAAAAAATCCGCAATTTTCGCGTTGTCTGGGATGGCGCACTACGCAGCGATAAATCAGGCCCTTGGATGTCCGCTGTAATACTTCAAGAGAACTTTTTCAACGACTATTCTCGCGATTTCTACCTCACGGCCTTCATGAAAGGATTGCCGGTTTCGGTCTGGCATTCGTACCAAAATCAGCAGGCAACCATGCAGGTGAAAATCGCCTCACTCATATCTATTGTCGATCTGAAAGGCGAAGAGCTGACTATTGCGGAGACCGTCACCTTATTCAACGACATGTGCCTGCTCGCGCCCGCGGCACTGATCGATAAACGTATTCGCTGGCGTACGGTCGATGCGCAGCACGTTGAAGCCACTTTCACCAATGGAAAATACAGCATCAAAGCCCGGCTGAAGTTCAGAGAGAATGGCGAACTGATTGATTTCATCTCTGATGATCGTTACTATCTGACGGCCGAGAACAAGTTACGCCGCGAGCGTTGGTCAACACCTGTTAGTGAATACCGTGAATTTGCGGGTAGGCGTGTCGTTTCACGCGGTGAGGCGATTTGGCATCTGAACGAAGGCGCGTTTACCTATGGCAGGTTTCTGCTAAAGAGTATTGAGTATAACGTGATGCCGAACTGATATGAGGTACGTATCACCAATAGCTGTCAATTTCAAACCGGAAGCAATGTAGGCTGCGCAGAAAGGGCCAGCCGCCGCCATTTTCGGCGTAGATTTGTATTTCTTCTGTAAAGCGAATGCCTTCCCACGTGAGCTTCTGGTTTGAAACGAAGCCATTGCTATGTTTTTCCATAGCCAAGGAATCCAGATAGAGCTCTAACGCAAGCCGCACAAATGCCGTCAGGGTCAATCCCAACTCCATGGCCGCAAGACGAATAATCTTCTCATCATCGCCATAAAGACACATCATGTGCCGGTGCGTATTCTGCGCAATCTCAAGCCCCCGCCTGACGCCGGCAGTCGCCGTCTCCAATCTTGCAGTCCACCGCAACGAGCATTTACGCGCAAGCCGCAGAACGCAGTACCGGGAAATTGTTGAATAGGTACGGCGCCGCTGCCACGCCGTTATTTTGATGCGGTTCCAATGTTTGGGCGCGAGGCGAATCTCCAGAACATTGTTGATTTGAACGTTGCTCTGTTCTAAAAAACGCGGTTGTCTGCTGAATCTCATAGGTTCTCTAACCAATAAATACCAGAAAACGCTCCGTTTTTCTCATTCTGAGCGCGAAAAAACGCCGCCCGAGATCATTTCTTTCGCAATCCCAAACTTCTTTTCGCCGTGTCTCTGCTGTGGCCTCGGGGTATATGTATCCTGCAATTGCCGGGGTTGAAATAGAAGAGCGAAAAATCCGCACGACAGACGGCTATACGCTCAGCGTCAAATGCGCGGGGCCGGCCGATGGCCAGCCCATTGTTTTTTTGCATGGATTTCCCGAGTTCTGGTATGGGTGGCGTAAACAAATCGGCTATTTCGTCGCCAAGGGCTATCGGGTTGTCGTGCCTGACCAGCGTGGTTACAATGATAGCGACAAGCCCGAACGCATCGCCGAATATTCGATCGTGCAGCTCTCTGAAGATGTTGCGGCGATCGTGCGCCAGCTGAAACTCGCAGAGACGGTTCTCGTCGGGCACGATTGGGGCGCGGCTGCGGCATGGCAGGCGGCGATTCGCCACCCGGCGCTTTTTTCGCGTCTGGTGATTCTCAATGTGCCGCACCCACGCGCCATGGTCAAAACGCTTTTCACGAATTTTAACCAGCTGATGAAAAGCTGGTATATGTTTTTCTTTCAGCTACCCGTTGTACCTGGTTGGTTAGCGGCGTTAGATGGTTACGAGCGCTTTGCCGAAGGTATGCGCAGCACAGCTAACGAAGGGTCTTTCACTGATGAAGACCTGTTGGCGTATCGAGAGGCGTGGCAGAAACCGCAGGCATTCGACTCAATGGTAAACTGGTACCGGGCTGCCTTCAGACATCCCGATCTTTCGGCGCAGCAGTCCGTCGAGGTGCCGACACTGATTCTCTGGGGCAAGGGCGATCGCTTTCTCGAAGCGGCGATGGCGACCGAAAGCCTGCAATACTGCCGCAGCGCACGCGTGAAATATTTTGAGAAGGCCACGCACTGGCTGCAGCACGACGAACCAGACGCCGTTAACGCCGAGATCGAAAAATTCATTCAAGGTTAACCATGCACAATTCTGTTCTCAGTCGCGTCAAGCCACACCCCGAAGGCGGTTTTGCACACGATTTCAAAGACAAGATTATGACGGGCATCGGCGCTACGGCCGATCATTTTTTGCGCACCTTTCTTTCGACGCGCGTGCTCATCAGTAATGTACCGGTGATTCCGCAGGTGATGCGGCCAGAATACCGTAAGCAGTGGGATTTCTACGCCAGCCCGAAATTTATCGCTGAGCCGCAGTCTTTTTTTCTGAAGCCTGAACCCGGCGAACCCGTGGTGCGGCCTGCAGACCCGATGCCGTTACCTATTCACGATGCCATCTTTGAAGACATTTTGTTTCCGAGCGAGTTTCAGCCGTTAAACCCGCAGTACCACGCTGGAGATATTTTTCCGATGCCGCAGGCTGCTTCATGCGCGCGCTATATCCGCCATAAGACAGGCGATAGACCCACGATCATTGTGGTGCACGGTTACGTGCTCGATGGCTATAATTTTAATGCAAGGCTCTTTGAAGTTGCCAAATTCTTCAGGCTGGGTTTTAACGTACTCATGTACACGATGCCCTACCATGGTCCGCGCAAGGCAAAGAATGCGCGTTTCAGCGGCGACGGTTTCATGTTTTTTGACGTTGCCCGCATCGCTGAAAACGTGCGCTGGTCGGTTCACGACCTGACTCGCTACGTCGATTTTCTTGAATCGCGCTCGAAAATGCCGATCGGCATGATGGGCTTTTCACTCGGCGGGTTTCATACCGCGCTCATGGCTTCGCTCGACAAGCGCCTTGCGTTTGCGATACCGGTGGTACCGGTGATTACCCTCTTTAATGTCATTCTGCAGTGGCAACCAAGCGCAGCGGTGATAAAAGGATTTCTGAAAGTGCTTTCGCTGAATGTTGATGAAATCAACCAGCTGCTTTTACCGGTTTCGCCGCTTGCGCGCCCCCCGGCAATCGACCACGAACGCCTCTTGATCATCGCCGGTACGGCTGACCGCATGGCGCATCCCGATCATGCGCACAGCCTTTGGCACCACTGGAAGCACCCGAAGATCTACTGGTTTCCCGGCAACCACCTCGTGCATTTCGAAAAGACTCATTACATGCGCCAGGTCGTGAGTTTCTTGAGGGGATTAAGGCTCTATTAGCGCGGGGCGAATGGCAGACTGCACGGCCTCGCCCGGTTGAAAAAATAGCGGCCGCTTTCGGGACTTTCAGGCTCTCAGTTACGAGGGAAATGATGCGCCGAATTCTGATCATTCTGGTTGTGGCGGCAGGCTTCTCTTGCGCAGGCCAAAATGGGGATATCGATACGATACAGCAGCTGCCACCGATTGGCAGGTTGACCCCCAATCTTACGAACCCGGGCAATTACGCAAACCAGACAGTGCCTGCATATATCACGAAGGTCGACAATTCTAACCCTGTCACAGACGCCGGGGCTTTTCTCGGGCGAATTCTCTTTTATGACAGATTATTGTCAGCCAACAATTCGACATCGTGCAGTAGCTGCCATCATCAGAATCTGGCCTTCAGCGATGCGCCCAGAGCAAGCCGCGGCGCCAACGGCCCGACGAGCAGACACTCCATGAGGCTGGTCAATGTGCGATTTGCCAATGATACGCGCTTCTTTTGGGATAAGCGCGCCGCGTCGCTTGAAGAACAGACCACCATGCCTATTCGTGACCATGCAGAGATGGGTTTTAGCGGCGCGAACGGTGATCCCGATATTTCTGTGCTGCTCGATCGCATGCGGGCGACTCCATATTATGCAAATCTATTTCGCGATGCTTTTGGTACGAGCGAGATCACCGAGCAGCGGCTGCAATTGGCTCTGGGCCAGTTTATTCGCAGCATACAATCGTTTGATTCGCGCTTCGACCAGGGGCGCGCTCAGGTCACCGATGACTTTTCAGACTTTCCGAATTTTTCCACCCAGGAAAATCTCGGCAAATCTCTTTTCATGCAGCAACCGTTCGGGTTAGGGCCCTCTGGCAGAACTGGCGGTGGTTTAGGCTGCAATCAATGCCACGTCGCTCCCGAATTCGATATTTCGTCTGTGGGTAACAATGGCGCTATCGGCGCGATAGGCGGCGGCAATGATTTCAACGCAACGCGGTCACCGACCCTGCGCGATCTGGTCAATGCCAACGGAAATGCGAATGGGCCGATGATGCATGACGGCTCGCACGCCACGCTCGATGCAATGGTCGACCATTACAATGCGATTCCGGCTGCATTTAACCCGCAGCTTGACTTTCGCCTGCAGCTCTCGGGATTTCCGCAGCGCCTCAACATGACTGCAGATGAGAAGGCAGCGCTCATCGCCTTTTTGAAAACCCTGACGGGCAATGCCATATATACCGACACTCGCTGGTCGAATCCGTTCGGGCCGCCACCGGGGCGCTAGTCGAGGTAAGGCCTCAGCCAGCGTTCCATTTCACCGACTGGCTTGCCCTTGCGCGCTGCGTAGTCTTCGAGTTGGTCGCGGTCGATCTTGCCGACAGCGAAATACTTTGATTCGGGGTGCGCGAAATAGAGCCCGCTCACTGAAGAAGGCGGGGTCATCGCGAAGCTCTCTGTCAGGTTGATACCTGTGTTCTTTTCAACGGCGAGCCAGTCGAACAGCGTGCGCTTCTCGGTATGGTCAGGTGATGCCGGGTAGCCGGGGGCCGGGCGAATACCAATGTACTCCTCTTTGATGAGCCCTTCGATATCGAGTTTTTCATCGGGTACGTTGCCCCAGGTGTGCTTGCGCACCAGTTCGTGCGCATATTCGGCAAAGGCTTCGGCAAACCTGTCGGCGAGCGCCTTCACCATAATCGCAGAATAGTCGTCGTTCTTCTTTTCGAACTGCGCCGCATATTCGCCGGCGCCGTCACCGGCGGTTACTGCAAAGCCACCGATGTAGTCCCGCTCTTGAATGTAGTCGGCGAGGCAGAAATAGACCTGCTCGTTATCCTTCTTTTTTTGCTGGCGCAGAAAGTGTAATTTGTGCAGAACTTTTTCCCGATTCTCATCTGCATAGACTATCACGTCGTCACCGTCCCTGCGGCAGGGGAATATGCCCACGACTCCGCGCGGCGTGAATGGCTTATCGCGCAGAATTTGCGCGAGCACTTTCTGAGCATCGTTGAAGAGTTTCGTTGCCTCGGCCCCGACAACTTCGTCTTTGAGTATGCGCGGGTATCTGCCTCTGAGCTCCCACGCCATAAAGAAGGGTGACCAGTCGATGTAGGGCACAAGATCGCCGAGGCGAACATTGTCGAGCAGAGTGATGCCGAGTTTGTTGGGCACCTTGACCGGCGCGGGCTGCAGTTGTGGGGCGAGCGCGCGTGCGTCTGGCAATGACAGAAACTGGCGGTCTTTTTTACCGCTCAGATAGTCTTCACGAATCTGCGTCTGCTCGGCAGAAATTTCACTCACATACTTGTCGCGCATGTCTTCGCTGAGCAGCCGGCCGAGTACACCTGTGACCAGCGACGCATCGGGAACATGCACGACCGGGTGGTCATACGCGGGCACGATTTTAACCGCGGTATGCGCAGCCGAGGTCGTGGCGCCGCCAATGAGAAGTGGTTGCGTGAAGCCGCCTTTTTTCATTTCGCTCGCCACATAGACCATTTCGTCGAGCGAAGGAGTGATAAGACCTGAGAGGCCGATCACGTCGGCGTTTATTTCACGCGCTTTTTCGAGAATCTTGTCGCAAGGCACCATGACGCCCATATCATGCACATCGTAGTTATTGCACGCAAGCACTACGCCGACGATATTCTTGCCGATATCGTGCACGTCACCTTTGACGGTCGCCATCAGTACTTTCGTTTGCGCACTGCTCGCACCCGAAGCGGCTTTTTCTGCTTCCATGAAGGGCAAAAGATAAGCAACCGCCTTTTTCATGACGCGCGCTGATTTAACGACCTGCGGCAGAAACATTTTGCCCGCGCCGAAGAGTTCGCCGACGACACGCATGCCACCCATGAGTGGGCCTTCGATCACGCGCAGGGTGGGTTGGTACTTGAGGCGCAGCTCTTCGACATCCTGATCGACGAACTGGTCGATGCCCTTGACGAGCGCATGTTTGATGCGCTCTTCAGGGGTGTTCTCACGCCATGTCAGGTCTTCTTTGACCTGCTCTTTGCCGCCGCTCTTGTATTTGTCGGCGACGGCGAGCAATCTTTCGGTCGCGTCAGACCTGCGGTTGAGAATGACATCCTCAACGAGATCTTTCAGCTCTGGCGGAATATCTTCGTAAACCGCGAGCATGCCCGCGTTGACGATACCCATGTCCAGACCTGCCTGAATCGCATGGTAAAGAAAAACAGAGTGGATTGCTTCGCGTACTGCATTGTTGCCGCGAAAAGAGAACGACACGTTACTGACGCCGCCCGAAACATAACAGCCCGGGCACTCTTTCTTAATGCGCCGGGTCGCGTTAATGAAATCGACAGCATAGTTATTGTGCTCTTCTATGCCGGTGGCGACGGTCAGAATATTCGGGTCGAAAATAATATCGCTCGGCGACACGCCCGCTTTTTCTGTGAGCAATTTGTAAGCGCGCGTGCAGATGCGAACTTTGTCATCTTCGGTAGCGGCCTGGCCCTGTTCGTCGAAGGCCATGACGACCATTGCGAAGCCATATTCTTTCACGATCTTGGCTTGTTCGAGAAATTTATCCTCACCTTCTTTGAGGCTGATCGAATTGACGATGCCCTTGCCCTGCACACACTTAAGGCCGGCCTGAATCACCGACCATTTCGAAGAGTCGATCATGATCGGCACGCGCGCGATGTCGGGTTCAGAGGCGATGAGGTTCAAGAAGCGAGTCATCGACGCTTCGCCGTCGAGCAGCGCTTCGTCAAAGTTCACGTCGATGATGTTCGCGCCGGCGAACACCTGCTGGCGCGCAACGTCGAGCGCTTCGTCAAATTTATCTTCGAGAATGAGTTTTTTGAACTTCGGCGAGCCGGTGACGTTCGTGCGCTCGCCGATCATGAGAAAGCCGGTGCTGCCATCTACGTTCAAGGGTTCGAGACCGGCCAGGTGCAGTCCGGTCGGTTCGAGCGCCTCACCGCCCGGTGCCTTGGCACTCGCTCCCTGAGGTGCTCGAAGGGAGCGCGCTGAGCGTGGCTTCTCTATCGCAACCCTCTTCACCATTTCGCGAATGTGGTCAGGCGAGGTGCCGCAGCAACCGCCGGCGATGTTTAGCAGACCGTCTTTGGCGAAGACCGCGAGGTCTGAGGCAAACATCGCGGGTGTTTCGTCATAACCGCCGAATGCATTCGGTAGGCCCGCGTTGGGGTAACACGAGATCATCACGTCAGAAACACGCGCCAGCGATTGCAGGTGCGGCTTCATGTCTTTTGCACCGAGAGCGCAGTTAATACCGATCGAAAGCGGGTTCGCGTGGCGCACAGAATTGAAGAAAGCCTCAGCCGTCTGCCCCGAAAGTGTGCGGCCCGAGGCGTCGGTGATCGTGACAGAAATGGAAACCGGTACACGGTAGCCGACTTCTGCAAATGCTTCTTCAAACGCGACGATCGCAGCTTTCACGTTTAGCGTATCGAGATTGGTTTCGGGTAGCAGCAGGTCGACACCGGCTTCGAGCAGCGCGAGCGTCTGTTCTTTGAAGCAGGCCTTCAGCTCATCGAATGTCGTCGCGCGATATGCGGGGTTGTTCACATCGGGCGAAATCGATGCGGTTTTCGTTGTCGGCCCGAGCGCACCCGCAATAAAAATCTTTCTCGGCGCCTGTGCTGAGCTTGTCGAAGCATAAAATGCCTCGCGCGCGTCGGCGACGCATTTCACCGCAGCGAGATTGAGTTCGCGCACGAGGTGCTCGAGTTTATAATCCCCCTGAGAGATGCTGTTGCTGCTGAAAGAATTTGTTTCAATGATGTCGGCGCCCGCATCGATGTATTCGCGGTGAATAGCAGTGATGACGTCGGGCCGCGTGAGGCAGAGCAGGTCAGAGTTGCCCTTGAGCGGTATTTCGTGCTTCGTCAGATCTGGTATGCCGGGGGCGGATTTCTCATTGTTACGATAATCGGCCTCAGTTAAATTCTGCCGCTGTATCATCGTGCCCATGGCACCGTCGAGAATCAGAATGCGTTCGCTGAGCGCGGCGCGAATTTCGGCTTCAGTGTATTTGGGCATGCATCGATATATTGTAATGTATCGATGCGTTGTAAAGCAGGATAGAAAACGCTGCGGGGGCGTTAGGCCCCCGCAGCGCTGCCGTCAGGCGTCGGGTTTTTTGTCAGCTGGCTTTTTTGTGTCGCAGTGACCTTTTTTGCACTTGCCTGATTTGCAGGCCTTCTTGCATTTTTCGTCTTCGCACTTCTTGCAGCACTCATCGGCTTTCGCCTTGTCTTTGCCGTCGCAGCACGAATGCTTGCCATCTTTGTGGTCACAGTCCGTACAACAGTCCTTCTGATCGCAGCAATCGCCACGGTCATGACCCGCATGTTGGCCTTTTTTACCGTGGCCATCGTGATGGTCAGCAAAGGCCATGTTCAGGGGCAGCGCGAATGCAGCCACCGCCAGTAATTGAATCAGTAGTTTCATAAATCCTCCAAAAGAAAAAAGTATTTTTTGTAAGGGGAGGACTAAAAAGTCACCGCTCAGGCGAAAACGCTGCATTTGCCTGCGGCAAATACACGCGAAACGACCTATTCAGGCCAGTTTCCGCCTGCGCGCCGCGCCCGTTGAGCGCGGTTCGCGACTTTTTAGACCTCCCCCACTTGCGGCGGAAGGTTCGGCGGGGCAATGGTTAATGAAATTAAGATAGCGTCTACGTTTTCAATGGGCAGCGTCACCCGGGCGGGGCGTGAAAAGGCGAATAGCGCCTGCGACTGTGCCGGGTTATAGCAATGCAGTGTGCAGCAGGGTTTGGCTTTCTCTTTACCTGAGCCGGCTTGGTCGCCTTCAGCAGGTTGGTTGCCCTTTTCGGAATGGCAGCTTTTTTTTGCAGTTGAAACCGTTTCGCTGCCGGTCGCGCATGGGTACAGACTGACCGCCCCGAACAGAAAGATAGCTGCGGAGATAAGCCAAGTGCAGGCCTTTATCTTGCTTCTCACCTTGGGTCAACTTATCAGAATTCAGTGCTGGCGGCAATTAAGTTTACGCTTCAGGCGTCGAATTATGCCTCTTCGCATGGGCCAGCTGAAAACGGATTCTGCCCAATGAAGGTGTAGCCATGCAAAGCCGCCGCAAAAAAGAAAAAACTCCCCCGCCGCTCTATGACCGGGCAGTTGCGCTCGCAGCACGCCGCCTGCGCAGTGCGTCCGAATTAAAGAAGAAGCTTGTGGGCGAAGGTTATGACGAAGACGAAGTCGATGTAGCATTGCAGCGGCTAGGCGAAGTACACCTCATCGACGACAACCTCGTCGCGCACTCGATCTCGCGCCGTTATGCGGACCGCGGCAACCGCTTCATTGTGCAGAAAATGAAAGAGAAGGGCGTCGCCGCTGAACAAGAGTCGGCAATCGAGAACCTCGCTGATGAATACGAGCGTGCGCTCGCGGCGGGCCAGAAGAAACTGCGCAGCCTCGGCAAATTTGAGCCAAGAGTGCAGGGGCAGAAGCTCTACCAGCACCTGGCAATGCGCGGCTTTGCGGGGTCGGTTGTTCAAAAGGTTGTGCGCGAACTGACTCGCCTCGACGATATTGAATGACCCCTTTGGGCCTTTCTCTCATTGCGTGCTGAAGCGATAGGTGATTTCGAGTTGGCCTTCAACTTTTCTGCCCGGTTCGTATTGCAGAATGATCTCGCGGCCACTGTAGTCGATTTCAGCCGCCGCCGGTGCAATGCCGCGCGGCATACCCGCCACCACGACCGGAATCAGATATAACGTCTTCAGTGGCTGCTCATTGCCCGGGGCGAGCAGATGTAGCCGCGCCTCGCCCGAAAGCAGGCCATGGACCCTGACTTCAAACGATTCAACGCCTGCGGGCAGCTGCACTTTCAGCGTGCGCGGCTTTTCCGCATCGTCGATCACGAGCGATTTTTCGCGGCACGCAGTAACCAAGAGCACCGCCGAAAGCAGAACTAGATGAAAACGCAGCATGGGGTATGCTGCCACATGGCGATGCGCGGACAAATGTTTTGCCTCGTTCATGAGGCATGCCTTTCGGCCGCCGCACAACGTTTTGAGAATGAACCGTCAGGGTGCCGCGGTATTCAGTCGCCCTATGAGGTCAGCCTCAGACAACTTGCGTATCGAGCCGAATGCATATGACGGTGCCTGGCCCAAGGGTGTGCCCGAACCCAGGCCAACATAGACGTCACCCTGTGTTCCCATGACCATAAAATTGAGAATGTTCCAAAAATTATTCGCATAGACTTTTTCGGCCATGCGCACCTTGCCGTCGGGCGAGAATAGGGCCGATGTGAGCGGGCTGTCCATAGATGAACCTGATATCAAAATGCGTTGGCTCGGCAGAATCTCGACGCGCGCCGTGTAGGTGCCTTGCCCCACGTCTATGATGGCCGAACGTGTGCCGTTAGGTTCAATGCAAATCAGAAAGGCTGCAGGCAGGCGCAAGGTCTTCTTGCCAAAGCGCACTCCCTGGTCGGCCGACCAGCCAAGCACCCACGTTTTACCCGCTGCGTTGATAGCAAGATCATAAGCATGATCGAGGGTCGGGCTGATAACCCTGTGCTTAAAGATAATTTTCTTCTTTGGTGAAAGTTTTATCACAAAGACATCGCGATCGCCGAATTCGCTCTGCAGGTTGACGTCAACGTAGCCGGTTGCCACCACATTACCGTCTGCATCGAATCGTATTGCGCGGGCGACGCCGCTGTTTTCGGCATAGTTGTATGTCCAGAGCCTTTCACCTTTGGCATTCAGCTTAACCACCGAAAAGCCATTCAGGTTCGCCGCGACGTATGAGTTGCCTACTCTGTCGGTGACTACTGAGTAGCCCCAGTTCTGCATGCTCGGGCCTTCGGGGGCGAAATCGTTTTTCCAGATCAAATTTGCTTTTTCGTCAACGAGTGCAACAACCATACGGTGTATCACCGTCGCTTGTGGGGCAACTGGTGCTTCTGAGCGCATACCAGAAAGAATAAAGCCACCGTGCGGAAACTTAGCAATTCCCGTGTAATAATCCATCAGTCCCCTTGGCAAATAATGGCGACCTTTGAGCTCGCCGGCCTGCGTGCGCGTTTCGAGTAGCGCGCCGCAAAGACCAGAGCCCGCGGAGGTGACCAAATCACCGTGCACTACCGCAGATTGTGACGCGACGTTCAGCAGAACATCGGGCGCCCCCCAGGTGCCGGGTGGCAGCTCTGTACGATTGGCGGGGCAGGGTGACGCAGAAGGCTGGGCCGCAGAAGGCGGCGTGACAACGGGCGGTGCGGGGAAAATTTCTGGTACCGGATCTGGTGTGGGTGAGATGCTCGGTGGGGGCACCGGTTGTTCGGGCGCGCTAACAGGGGGCGTTGAAACCGGCAGGGTGGGACTCGCAGTTGCCGCCGGCGTCGGTGTCACGACTTCACCCTCTTGCACCGGTGATTCATCGCCCTGCGAACCCGTTGTGGTCTCTGCGCAGGCAGAAACCAGGACTGCAGCCACAAAAGTGCCACATAGCAAAAACAAGCGCAGCAGCCTCATAACGGTACCTTACCGCTCGGAGCGCAACAGTCCGAATTTTTGCCCGATTTGTCTTTTCAAAAGGTAGATAGAGTGCTGAATGCCGCATGGCCAGCAAAGCGAAGATCGCCCTACTCGGCACGGGCGCCATCGGTGCTTCGGTTGCCCGCGCGCTCGACCTCAATAAGGTGCACTTCACGATTCTCGTGCGTGAAAAAAGACGCAAGGGGGATTTAGTAGCGCGAGGCATTCGTTACACATTAAAAGAAACGACACATATTGATCTGAAGCAGGGTGCCGAAGTGTTGACTTTGGCCGAGGCGCAGAAGAAAGCGGGCAAAGACAGATTCGATTTTATTTTTCTCGGCATGAAAACTCCGCACCTGAAAGAGGCGGCGAAGACGGCAAAGGTTTTGCTCGCCAAGGGTGGCCGCATTGTTTTACTGCAGAATGGTCTGCCCGAAAATGAGCTCCGCACTTTCAAAGCAGAGCAGGTTATCTCCGGCATTGTTGGTTATAATACACAGCTTTTGCCCGATGGCAGCTATTTTCAATCGAACCCGGGGCATCTGATTCTGGCGAATGCGAGTCGCCCGCCGCATGAACTCGAGGCGCTGCTCGAACCGCACCTGCCCGTCGTAATTTCGGCAAATGCTCTCGGTTTTCGCTGGAATAAGCTGGCGATTAACTCGGTCATTAATGGTCTCGGGGCAGTTTCAGGGTTGGCGCTGGGGCCGCTCTTCGCAAAACATACTGCGCGCCGCGCCGCGATTGGGCTTATTGAAGAAGCGGCCACTGTCATGCGCGCGCTGCAAATCGAAGAGGGTATTGTGCCGGGCGCGATCTCAGTTTACCGGTTTGCGAGGCTGCCGGCGTTCATTCAGCACCTGATGCTGTTCGTACTGGGCCTTAAGTACGCGAAGATTCGCACGTCAATGTTGCAGGATGTCGAGCGCGGGGTGAAGACTGAGGTCGACCAGATTCACGGCGCGATTGTCGCGGCAGCGAAACAGGCTGGCATCGAGGTGCCGCTGACCGAGGCGATCGTGCAGCGGGTGCACGCGCTCGAGAAGGGTGAGTTGAAGCCGGGTTTGGGGTTATTGCCCAACTGAGCTACCCGCACCAAACTTCTGCGGTGCGGCATCGCAGCTGAGTTATTTCTCTTTTGTCGTCCCAGTCTTTTTCGCCGATGCTTCTCCCCAGTCTGACTTCTGGTTGCCGACGGGTTTTGCCGGCCCCGTCGGTTTAACCGGCGGTCCAGGTCGTACAATGATCGTCGCATGCGGGGTTTTCTTTTTTTTGCCGCCGTCTGCGTTCTCAGCAGCGAGCAGTGTTGAAGCGAAGATTGCCAGCCCGCTGATTATACCTAATGCATTCACCCTTTATACTTCGGGCAAATAATGTGCGGCCTCAACCTTAAAATGGTTTTCGTTTCGGCCGTACTCTGAGCCCTTGCAGTATGAAAGTACTCGTCGTCGGCGGCAGCGGGGTTGCGGGGCAGTGTGCAATTCGCGCGGTCAGGCAATTTGACGCGCAGGCAGAGATCTGGTCGAGCAGCTCAAAATCTGCTGACGTCCCGGGTGCACACCACACCTTGCACGGTGTCGACCTGAGCAAGGCCGACGGGCTGAAGCCGCTCTTGGCTCTGACAGAAAAATTCGATTACTTGTTCCACACGCCTGCGTTTGGTTCAGTGGGAGCTCCCGTTGCAGACGCGACAAAACCCGAGGTTGAATCGGCGTTGCAGTTTTGCCTTGAGCCCATGGTCGCGTTAACGCAGAAGCTCCGCCCCAAAATGACTGTCGCCTACACGGCTTATTATTTCAAACCACACCTGCTGGCGTTTTACGGTGCGCTTGCGTACGTGAAGTACGCGACCGAAAAGCTCGCGGTCGAAAACCCACAGCAGTACAAATGCCTGCGCATTGGTTCGTTCGTCAGCAAGGCGACGCGCGGCATTGGCCTCTTGCTGCAGCGCATGTCAAAGACGGCCCCGCACCTGAAGCCGCTGATGGATGAGTATGCCCAATCGGGCATGAAGTTCTCGGATTTCTTCTTTAAGTATATCGGTGAACAAGAGCAGCAGAATGTTTCGCGGGGCGGCAGTTACCACATGACAACTGAGGAGGACATCGTCGCGGCACACTTGCACCTGCTGAAAGGCGAGAGATCGCCGATCATCAATGTGCTGGGGTCAGATATCTGGACAGAGCATGCACTGCCCGAGTTGCCGGTAGAGATGGCGAGGGCGGGTGAGCTGCTGGGCAAGTAATTACCCCGCCGCCACAAATCGACGCTCGCCACCACCCCACGCATTCGCCCGGCGCATGCTGGCGAAGTCGTTGAAGCGTACACCGTAGCGGCGCAGGGCCTTTGTCACGAACGGTGCACCCCATTGCCTCAGGTAGAAGGGCTGGTTCACCACAAAGTGGTGTATACCATGCGTTGCGCCAAAGTTGAAGCAGAACAGGTGCAGCGGCAGCACGAGCCACGAGTTCAATACCTGCGTCTGTTTCACGAGCGAGTCGATCTCTACCGCCGTGGTTGGTGAGCCTGTCGAACCATAGTAGTGCATGTTCGAAGAGACGATCTGTATCGCGGCCTGCCGCAGCCAGCAGGGTACCAGGTACACCACCGCCGCAGTATTCAGAAACGTGACGATCGGTGAAAGCCAGGCAGGCGGCGTGAAGTCAGCGCCCGCAACCATAAATCCCAAGCGCGTGAGCGAGAGCAGCAAGAAGCTGTACCAAAGCAGCATGAAGGTTCTTTGCAACGGAATAACTTTATGTGGTGCCTTGATGCGGCGAAGTTCGGGCAGTGCGTCGCGTTTGATCTTGGGCCCCTGTATCGTCAGCGCCGCGAGCGGGTCGAGCATCACGAGCAAACGCTTCAAGCCCCAGGGCATGCCGTTCGAGATATAGCGCTCTTCGACATCGTTCTTGTGCCCCGAGACGCGGTGGTGCAGCAGGTGGATTTCTTTGCGAAACCACGGGTTCACCGTGTTGCCGCGAAAGAGCCACACGATCCAGAACATAAAATTTTGCACCCGCGCTGAATTCTTGAAATACAGCGAGTGAATGAGGTCGTGTTCCATTTCGTGCAAGAAAGACGCGAGAATGCCGCTCACCACGATCGTGGCCCACGCAGGTACTAGCTCCGCAACATAGAGCGCACCCATTGCGATCATGCCACCGGCAGAACCGAGAGTGATGGCCAGGCCGATCTGATCTTGAAACCGCGTGAGCCAGGTATGGCGACGGCGCAGGCGGCGGTCGCCGAAGCGAATCCATTGGATGATTTTGCTGCCGCGATCTTTATCGCTGAGACGGGCGATGCGTGCGGCCTTGGCTGTGGTCATGACGGACTGTGGCCGGCCGGGGTGGGGTGAAAAGCAAAAATGAATCATGTGTCAAGTTTGGGCGGCGAATCGTTGTCGACGCGCGCTTCGCTGCGTGCTCACCGTACCTATGGGGCTATCGTCTGCGCGCTGTCAGTTGAGGGCGGGTCTTGCTATTCTGCTCGCGACCGTGATGTCTTGCGATGTGCCGGCCAAAGACACTCTTCGGGATGCGCTGCACGACGAGGCGCAGCTCGCGGCGAAGATTCAGGCGCTTGATCGCGCGCACCCGCAGACGCAGATATTTCTCGATCGTGCGCTTGCCGATGCGGTTGAACGCAAGCTGCAGCGCGCCATCGTGCAGCTGAGCAAAGCGGGCGCGAACCCGCTCGGCTTCAGTGGCAGCAAATATTCAGCGCTCACCAAGGCGATTTGCCAGGGCGATGCAGCGTTGGTCAAAACTTTTTTGCAGGGCATGCCGCAAGTCGACGCAAAGACCACCGACGAAATGGTCGCCGAAGCATTTGACTGCAAGCGCGAAACTATGGCGTTCATGCTGCCCGAGGGCAAACGGCACCATGCAAATATTACCCTGGTTCATGCCTGCCGCAAGAAAGAAATACTGCCGCGCGCCCGCGGCGCTATTTTGGCCGGTGCTGATGTAAATTACCGCGGCGCTGCCGGCGACCTGCCATTCTTTTACCCGCTTTGTCGCAGCAACATTCCGTTGCTGTCGCTTGCCATGCGGCAGGGCCTCAACACCGAAGCGAAAAACGCCGACGGCAAAACACTCTTTGAACAGGCAGCGTGGTCAGGCGACCTCGATGCCGTGAAGGCGCTTGTGCTGGCGGGAGTGCCAGTTAACGCAGGGGCGATGGTTGTGACCTTTGAGAATCGCACGGTTAGTGAAACCCGTACAGAGCACATTGGTGTCACCAAAACCTATGGCAAACGTAAGGTGAACGAGACCCGAAATGTGACCACAAAGACTGAAATACCGCTGCTGGACTATGCGAAGAGCCGCGACCCCAGTCTCTATCGGCTGCTAAAGGCCAGAAGAAAGCCATAATGTTTCTGAAGGCTGCGCCCTGCCACCCGCATAGTACATATGCACTATTGACTGAAGCCGCAAAACAGGGTAGAATGTCTGATGCGCAGCTACCAACAGAGTTTTATTGCCATGGTTTTGGCCTTTGCGCTCGCCTGCGCGGCGGGCTGCAATAACTATGGTCTCGCAGATCAGCTAGAATCACCAGGCAAGACTGACGGCGGTTCGGGGTTCAATCTCGTCAACACGATGTTCGTGACCCAGACAACCTTTAACGGCAACCTCGGCGGGGTTGCAGGCGCTGACAACTTGTGCCGCAATGACGCCGCGAACCCGATGGGTTCTGGCAATGGCGTTTGGAAGGCGCTGATCTCTGCCAATGCGCAGCGCATCGCCTGCACCACATCGAATTGTTCGGGCAGCGGCGCGGCCGAGCATCTCGACTGGGTTTTGAAATCGAACACCACATATTACCGCCCCGATAAGACAGTTTTGGGGTCGACCGATGCTAATGGATTGTTTACCGCGCCATTGGTGGCCACAGTGGGCACCGGGTCAGCCGTAACCTTTACGGGGCTGACCGCCGACTGGGCGCTTTCGGGCGATACTTGCAACGCGTGGACAGACCAAAGCGTCGGCAGCTTTAATGGATTAACCGGGCTCAGCAACCAGACCAACCAGCAATGGTTCAGTAATACCGCGAATTCATGCGATGTGCCCACGAAAGCCCTGTACTGCGTGCAGCAGTAGCTTCGGGCGCAGGTGGCCAGAATGCTTCAGTCGCTAATCCAGCAGATCAATGGCGTCAACTTTTCTAAAGTGCGCATCTAGAGTATAGAGGGGTACGCCATGCTGCATCGCTAACGCAGCGATCCAGAGGTCATTCACGGGAATAGGCGTACCCGCTTTGCGCAACTGCGCGTAGATCTTTGCGTAGTAGTGTGTCGTTTCGCTGTCCGCGAAAAGTACCCTCACTCGTTCGGAGGCGAGAAATTTTTGCAGAACCTTCTCGTTCTGTTGTGCTTTGCTGCCAGCAGCAAAGCCTGCCCTGAGTTCGCCTAAGCTAACGAAGCTCAGGTAGACATGCGTTGCCCTCTGTATTTTAGAAAGTGCCGCCGCATTGCCCCGAGCAAGTTCTGTGTACGTATTCGTGTCGAGCAAGAGTTGCATCTATTGCCACATATCTTTGTCGATCTTGCGCTGGTCTTTCAGGGCTTTGGCCGTGTCGGCGTCTTCAAGCCAGGTGCCTGCGACAAAGTCGAGATCATGGTATTCAGCCTGCCCAATCGATGCCTGCAATGCATCGATGAGAGTATCGTTCAGGCTCTGCCGCTTCTTTCGTGCAATCTGGCGCAGGTTGCGATCGAGCTCGGGACTGACGTTTCGCACTGTATATTGCAGGCTGGCCATGCCTGCAATGCAGGCAGATTTTGCAGGCATGTCAAGCTGAAAATCCTCAGAGGCCACGAGCTGTCACCACTCCAGTTCACTTCTGGTTTTCAGCCTGACTTTTGCTGCGACTTTGCCCCATGAAAATCAGTAATCCCAATATGACTGAGCTGTCGGCCAAGGCGCCGGCTGACCTCGGTAAGGTAAAATACAAGCAATACGGCAAATACCTCGGCGACTTCGTGGTCGGCGAGACGTACGAGCACCCGCGCGGCATGACCGTGACAGCGGGTATGATTCAGGATTTTTCGACCACGTTTCTTGAAGCGAACCCTCTTTATTTGAACCTTGAGTATGCGAAGGCACTTGGTCACCCGGCTATACCCGCAAGCCCGATGTTGGTCTTCAACCTGCTCTTGTCGCTCGGTGTGCAGAACGACTCTGAGAAGGCGTACGCGAACCTCGGCTACTATAACGTCAAGTTTCTGAAGAATGTTTACCCCGGCGATACGATCACTTCGTTCACAAAGATCATCGACAAGAAAGAGCGCGGCGAAGGCAAGCCCGGCATCGTCACGATCAACACTCTCGGCAACAACCAGCGCGGTGAGCGTGTTGCGCAGTACATGCGCAAGATCATGGTGCCCCCTGCACCCGCAGGCTACGAGCCGCCAAAGTTTATTCCTTCAAAGGTGGATGTACCCCCTTACGCAGACTCGGTCGAAATTGAGATTCCCGACTTTGACGCAAATAAGTGGCCGTCGACGGTGACCCGCCCCGACACCTACTACGAAGACTTCAATGTCGGCGACATCATCGTTTCACCCAACGGCCGCACGATCACAGACGAACACTTCGCGTGGACATACCGCGTCGGCAATACGCACCCGCTGCACTTCGACCGCCTGTACTCACAGGGTATGTCGGGTGCGATGAGCGGTGACCCGATCACTTATGGTGGTCTGGTGTTTGCCTGGCTCATGGGCCTTGCAGGTCGTGATGTATCAGAAAACGCACTCGCTGATCTTGGCTACACCGAAGGTTACCACACACAGCCGTCGAAGTCAGGCGAAACAGTCTATTGCATTCACCGCGTGCTCGCGAAAGAACCGGTTGACGGTAAACTCAAAGCCGGCGCGGTGCAGCTGCAGGTGATCGGTCTGCGCGACATCAAGCCGAAGCCGGCGATAGAAAAATACGGTGCTGACCTCTTTATCAAAGAGAACGACAAGAAAGATCTAGGCAAAGAAAAGATTCCAGAGAAAATCTTTGAGATCGAACGCCGTTTGTTGATTCGTTCGCGAGCATAACGCGCGCCGTAGAGACGCAGCATGCTGCGTCTCTACGGAGAAATATCGCCATGGCAAAGAAGACACAGAACAAAACGGTCGCGACCAAAGCGAGCGCGGCCGCTTTCATTTCGAAGATCAATCCGCCGGCGAAACGCGCCGATGCCGAAGCGCTTGTCGCTCTCATGAAAAAGATCACCAAGACAGAACCGAAGATGTGGGGCCCGGCGATGGTCGGTTTTGGCAGTTACCATTACATATACGCAACGGGTCGCGAGGGTGACGCGCTCGCGCTCGGTTTTTCACCGCGCGCGCAGGCTTTTTCGATCTATCTGATGCCGGGCTATCATGACAATTTACAGCCACTCTTTGAAAAATTAGGCAAGCATAAGATGACGAAGGCGTGCCTTTATGTGAAACAACTCGCGGACGTTGACATGAAGGTTCTCGAACAGCTGATGCGGGCTTCGCTCAAGAAGCTCAAATCGCTGTATCCGGTTGTGCTGAAGTAGAGCAGGTGCCGCCGCGAAGACTCGGTACCGCAGGCAACTTACCAATACCACCCCTGACGTTGTGAAAATTTCTTACGAAATTTCGGGTCGAGATAGGCAAATTCATTTTTCTCGGCATTAACCTCTCGCAATGGCAGCTCGAGCAGTTCGAGCGGCAGGCTCTGCAACTGGTTCTCACCGATGATGAGTTTTTGCAGTCGTTTGAGCCTGACAATTTGCGCGGGCAATTCGCGTAGCTGATTTTCAGAGAGATAGAGAATTTTTAGGTTTGGTAACTCCAGAATTTCATGCGGGAATACCGTGAATTTATTGCTATTGAGCGCGAGGCTTTCCAGGTTCTTGAGTTTGCCGATGTCTTGGGGAACTCGTCTTATCAGGTTATCAGTCAAAGTCAGCTCGCGCAGATTTTCAATCCCCAAAATTTCTTCGGGAAATTGGGTCAGTTGATTCGCTCGCAGATTAAGAGTCCTGAGCTCTGTGAACCGGGCTATTTCTTTAAGGTGAGTCAGGTCTGAATTTGCCAGATCGAGTTTTGTCACAACTTCCGGATTTTTTGCATGCTCTAAAGCCGTATCCAACACTTTGGGATCCAAGGTGCCGATCTCGGCAACCAGCAATAACCAAATGACGAATAGTCTGAGCGTGTGAAATAGAAATTGCCGACCATCGCGGTCTACCATACTTTCCTGAATGAATTCAAATAGCCGCGTGGGCAGATAAAGCATGGAAACAAGCAACAAAAATGGCCATATGTCGAAAGGCCTCTCGGTTAGGTGCTGCCATGTTAAGCCACCCATATCGTGCATAAAAATATAGCTGCTCGTTGCCATACAGAACATGCTAGCGAAGAGAATCACTTGAACGAGGCGATATAGCCAACTTGGCGCATCAAGCTTCCGCGTTATGACGCCACCGATAAATATGTTGGCATATGCCAGATGGCCGAGAATCCAGAAGGCTATGACGATCAGGCAGAGAATCTCGGCCTCGTTGATCAATGGCATCGCGACCGGAAATATGGAAAAGATGCGCAAGAAGCTGATGACTGCGGGAAACGGTAGTTCTGAATTGTACATATGCTGGCGATGCATTGCCATGCGTACGTAAAAATACAGCAATATGACCTCAACACCCGCGAGAATGACCGTTGTGTACCGAAACACTCGCCCGGTCATGGGAAATATTTCGGGCAGCGAGACCCGTGCGTGCAGCCACGGCGTCAAAAAGGCGAGCAGCGCCATAAAAACCAGGTCGGGGCCGTAATCAGCAAGCATCGAATACAGGCCAGGCACGAATGCCCGCAATCGCACCGAGGTCGATTGCTCAGGTTTCTGTTTTTGTTTCTTCATTGAGCTAAAATTCTTTCAGTTTCTGAATTGACATCATGGAAACCATGATAACACCCAAACGCGTGACAGCAACGCAAAAAGATTGGCTCCGCTTTGGGCTTGAAATGATTCCCGATGCCATTATGCTGCTATTCATTGGTTGGGGAGTGCCGGCAATCATCGGACGCTTGAGGTTATTCGAATATTTCAGAGTGTCGATGGCGGTATTTGTGAGCTTAACGGCATTATTGTCTTTGGCAGAAGTTATAGCGTTGGTTTATTTTCTGAAGCACTATCTCTGGTGGCACCGGCAGCAGGGGAATATTGTTTCTGGTAGCAAATTTCTGGCAGTCATGGCGCTGGCGCGCGTCTTTCCGACATTGATGCCCGCCATGGCGATCGGCGAGGCGTTTGGCAGCTTCAGATGGGGTGTTATGTATGCCGCCTTTGCTGCGCTCGCAGGATTTTTCTTTTGCGGCTTGCTTTCTGATCCCGCAGAGTTTCTTGAATCCCGCCAACTCAGGCGCCCGCATCTGTTGCTGGTGCATCTGCTTCTCTTTGCAAATATGTGCTGTTTGTGTGTGTTGGGATTCGCCTTATTGGATGGCGTCGGTGATCTGGACATCATTCGTGCTCTCTCGGAGACTCCGTCGGATGTGCCCCTCATTCTCATCGTCATGCTTTTCTTTTATTTTCCGGTGCGAATCTACGAAATGCTGGACGATGGTTTGATTTCACGGTCAGGAATACCGCGCATCTGGTATGGCTTGCGAATGGTTGTTGTGTTTCTTCTCGTGGTGTGGGAGACCGGCTCTCAGGTGCCTTCAGTGATCGACACTGCTCTCGATTCGATTGATAAGCCACTGCGCGTTACACATTTAGACTTAACGCGCTCTGACCTATCTCGCATCGCAGAAATTTCCAAATTTGAGAGCATCCGGCATCTATCCTTGGCAGCGAACAGGCTAACCGAGGTTCCAGAAGGCGTTTGGAAGCTGAAGAGCCTAGAGACTCTCGATCTTCGCCGCAACCAATTGACACGAATTTCGCCCGATATCACTGGTCTTCAGAAACTCACGGTTCTAAAGATTTCACACAACAATCTTGCCTCTTTGCCTGAGGCTCTGTTGCTTCTGCCGCTGCGCAAGGTTGAAGCAGAAGGGAATCCGTGGAATGGGTTGAGTGAGCGAATCGAACAGCGTTTTGCTGAAGAGCCGGCTTGGCAGAAATAGTGGTCCCCTTTATTCATGCAGCGCACTTTTGCTGGTGAGAATACTTTCTCTTCTCCTTGAGGTATCGTCGGTAGCGCAGCCAGATGTCAAGATAGAGCTTGAAATAAAGAATCGCAATGACATATCCAACTGCCGCAAATCCGAATAGTAGGACGGCATTAAAGGGCATCCATGAGATACCTTCTCGCAGTTCGGCAATCTGTGGATCTGCAGATGAATAGGCTACGTCAACCAGTTCGCCAATATCCGGCGACATCTGTGATTCAGAAGTTGACGTATAGCTTATGCCAGCCACGCTATAAGTAAAGACAGGGTGGTAATAGTCATGGCAGTCGGTATAAGCCTGACTGCGTTTGTCGTATGAACACGCGGTGCTCTTGGACTTGCCGGTTATTTTGCCTTGGTTGCTTCAGCCTGTTGCCAGAATGAACGATGAGATAAAAATATGTAGCCCCCGGCTAAACCCGGTATGCTCGCAATAGCAAATATGATCAGGCAATTTTTCAGAAGCGGCCACGAATTCTCTTTTGCAGCCTCAAACTTATTAGTTGCCATGAGTTGACTGACCTCAGGTTTTCTTCTTTCTCTCCGCAAAGCCCTTCGCCATCGCAACAAACTCAGCCGACTGCAGATAGCCACTGTTGTAGAGCGCGACCATATCAAAGGCCCGGTCTGCGTCGAGACCGCGTTGCTTGTTCATCACGTATTTAACCCCACGCATCACGAGCGCAGAGTTTTCGCTCATTTCTTTGGCTGTCTCGAGCGCCGCCGCGTACGCGGCGTCTTTGTCGGGTAGTATTTTTGTGATGAGGTTCAGGCGCAGTGCTTCTTCGGCAGTGATGTCGCGACCGGTGAGCGCGAGTTCGCGTGTGGGGCCTTCGCCAATGAGATAGGGCAGGCGTTGCAGCGAGCCCATATCAGCAACAATCGCGACCTTCACCTCGCGCAGCGAGAAGATCGCATCGGCGGCTGCGTAGCGAATATCGCAGGCCGAAATCAGGTCGAGCGCCCCGCCAATGCAATGGCGCTGTATCGCCGCGATTGAGGGTTTGGGTGAATCGGCGACCGCGCGCATGCCTTTTTGCATGGTGAGAATAAAATCGTGCAAACGCTGGTTACCTTCGGCACCTGTGGAATCTGCAAGCCAGGCAAAGCGTTCGACAAAGTCGGGCAGGTCGAGGCCGATCGAGAAACTTGCGCCTTTGGCGGCGACGACAAAAACTTTGATCGAGTCGTCGGCATTAATTTCTTCGACGGCTTTTGGTAGTTCGCTCCAGAAATCCCAGTTCATGAAATTGCGCTTTTCGGGGCGGTTGAGCCAGAGTGTCGCGACAGGGCCATTCTTTTCGACCAGAAAGAAGTTGTAGGGCATGGGGGAGCACTCATGTCTCATGGCGGACGCGTAAAGTAGTTTGGACAACTCTTGCCTTCACAAGAGAATTCTTGGCAATCATGCCCGCGAACACTTCGACGGGCTCAGTGCTCGCGCTTATCTGGATGTGCGTAAATGTGATTAGATTTCCGCTTTCGCGGGAATGACCTGGGGCGATCGAATAAGCCTTCTCAGTTGACAACACATGAGCACCTGATATATCCTCATCTATGTCATTAATGGAAACACTTGGTGGGCTCGCCTCACAACTCTCGGGCGAAGGCTCTGACAGCGAGCTTTTGACCCTCGCAAAAGATCTGCTCTCGAAAGGCGGCAGCGGTTCGAATGTCGAATCGATTCTCGGCGCGCTCAAAGAAGGCGGCTATGCCGATACGATTTCAAGCTGGATAGGTAATGGTGAAAACCAGAGCATCACCGGTGCAGCGATCAAGAAAGTTTTGGGCAGCGATGCGATCGCCGACATTGCCGAAAAGACAGGGCTTAGCCAGTCGGAGCTGCCGGCACTGCTGGCCGACCTGATGCCCTTGCTCGTCAACAAAGCAACACCCGACGGTCAAGAACCGGGAGGCGGTTTGCTCGCAGCCGGCGCGAGTATTCTCAAAGGCCTGCTCTAAAACTATCAGGATAGAATGCCTATGGCATTCTATCCTGATACATCACAAAAGACTTGTCGTGGCGTATTTTCTGCCGCCACGGTCTCGCGTTGATGCGCGCTTTCTGTCTTCTCTGCTTCTCGGCACAAATCTCGTATCTCGGGGCAGTGAACTATCCATCGCCCCCGCAAGA
Organism: Turneriella parva DSM 21527; assembly: GCF_000266885.1. NCBI lineage: Bacteria > Pseudomonadati > Spirochaetota > Leptospiria > Leptospirales > Leptospiraceae > Turneriella > Turneriella parva. The sequence continues at coordinate 2,184,758 of NC_018020.1, forward strand.
ACCGACGGTTGCGCAACCAATGAGCGATTCTGTCGAAAAAATACCGGGCAAAAAAAAATCACAGAAAGCCGAATCAGTGCCGCAGACTGCGGTGAAGCTGCGCATTCACCTCGGCGACAAGAGCGTGCTTTTGGCTGAGACACAGATACCGGCGACCTATTCGTTCACACACAAGAAAGGCCAGATTCAGTATAACCAGACGATTCGGGCCGAAGATATTCGCGAGCTCGCCATTGAGAACTACCGTGCGCGCAAACTCAGCACCGGGAAAGATGGGGACGTCTACGAGTTTGAACCGTCAACAGTGCGCATTGAGCTGAAAGACGGACAGGTATTCAAATTAGGTTATCTCTTCAAAGATATGCGCAAGCTGCGGGCGCGCAATGCCGATGGTGTTTTTTCAGTATTCGCTTTTTTTGCCGACACCTGGAAACCGCGAACGGGCTGGTCAGAGCGCCCCGCGATGGGCGCAGCATACCCACCTGACGATGCGCGCCAAAACTTCGCAAAACCTGCGCACCCCGCTGCATATACCCGGCTGGAATACTTTGAGCCGATCGATAAGGCAGGCGCAGACAACGCACGTGAAGGCGGAAATCAGCAAAAGTGAAGCGTAAGAATAACGCGGTTGCCCTGCCCGAACAAATTCTGGGCCCGGTGGCGCATGTGATGACATCGGTATCGCGCGGGGGCCTTGAACTCTATGTGCGTGAGCTCATTTTGAAGTTGCATGCAAAAAAAGTGCAACAGGTCATCGTCTGTGATCAGCATGCCTTCATGCAGGCGGAGTTCAAGGCGCTCGGAATACCCGTCGAGTTTTTGACTGCAGGCTCACGCTACAGCCCCGCGCGCATGTGGCGTCTGCACGCCATTCAACGCGCGCATGGCATCAAAATCTGGCACAGCCACCAGCGCGACGACATGATTCTGGTCTCTTTGGCCTTTTTCTTTGCGAAGAGGTTTCGCCACATCTTCAGCCTGTACATGGGGTTTGCACGTAAGAAAGATCTGCTGCACCGCCTGGTCTACCGCCGCGTCGAGAAACTGGTCACAACGTCTGAGCTGATGAATTCGTTGGCGCGCGAACGCCTGCCGGTTACTGCCCGGCAGATTGCGTGCATCCGCTACGGCCGGGACGACACGGCATTTGCTGCCTCAGCGGCTAAAATTAAGGCGGTGCGCAAGATGCTGGGCGCGCGGCCCGGGCAGAACATTGTGATTTCTCTTTGCCGTTTAGACCCGATGAAGGGCGTGCGCGAATTCGCCGAAGCGGCACGTCTGCTCGATTACCGTATGCGCGGCAAGTTTCTGTTTGTGCAGATCGGCGAGCGCACCATCACGGGTTTTGACGGCGAAGGCCGCCCGGTATATTTGCCTGAATCAGAGGGCGTCTACCGGGAACTCGTCGCCGCAGAACGCGGGGCGCAAAGCACCGCCTATTTTAAGCTGTTGCCGTTTCAAAAAGACTTTGTGCCGTTTCTGCTGGCTTCTGATTTCTTCGTGCTCGGCAGCTATGATGAAATGTATTCGCTCTCGATGATAGACGCCATGATGGCCGGTTGTTTCGTCATCGGCACGAATAACGGTGGCACGACCGAGCAATTGCAGAACGAACGGGGATATCTCGTAGAATCGAAGAGTGGTGCGGCAATCGCAGATGCACTCATTCGTGCCACCAGAAACGCAGCAGAGCGCAAGGCGATGCAGAAGGCTGCGCAGGCCTGGATTCTAAAAGAGCACACCTGGAAAGCTGTGCTGCCACAGTGGCTGGCGCTTTACGCCGGTCGTTGAAAGCGATCATGCGATGGTTTATATGGGTTTTGGCCCTCGTTCTGTTTGCCTGCACGAAAGCTGAGCGCTCGTCGGCAACCGATGAATTCGTCATCGCATTCTCTTCATGCCTGAACCAAAGATACGATAGCTCTTACTGGGCGACGATCGGCGAGGCGAGGCCCGCGCTGTTTCTTTTTACCGGCGACACCGTGTATGCCGATACGCTCGATCTGAATGTCAAGCGCGCTGCATTTGCCGGGTTGAAGCGCGAGCCGCATTACCGCAAATTTAGGCAGAATACCCGAATCATCGCCGTGTGGGATGACCATGATTACGGTTACAACGATGCCGGCGGCAGCTATCGCCACAAAAGAGCGATGCAGAAAATTTTTCTCGATGCGTTCGATGAGCCGATCAATTCGCCGCGCCGTGCCCGTGAGGGCATTTACACCAGCGAAGAGCTGGCCTTGAAAGGCAAGATCATACAGATCATCGTGCTCGATGCCCGATATTTTCGCAGCAACTGGATCTATGGTGAGCGCATACCGCCCTATTCGCGCACTTACCGCGAAGACAGCCGCGAGATTTCAACCATGTTGGGTGAGACTCAATGGCAGTGGCTCAAGGGTGAAGCGCAGAAAAGGGCTGACCTGCGCATTCTGGTTTCATCGACTCCTGTGCTCAGCGATGACTACAAAGGCGAACGCTGGGGGGCTTTTCCCCGTGAGCGCGCCCGGCTCTACGAAGCCATGCGCAGTGCGGGGGGCAAATGGCTGATCGTGACGGGCGACCGCCATTTTGGGCAAATCTCTGAGCTGACTGGTGTCTTGCCATACCCGTTGGTCGAGGTCATGGCGAGCGGAATGAATACCGTCTGGGAAGACGGGGCAAAAGAAACAGACCGATATCGTGTCGGGGCGACTGTCGCAGACATCAATTTCGGTCTGTTACGCATCGATGCGAAAGCGGGCCACGTCGCCTATTCAGTACACGACGGCAGCGGACTCGCACGCCTGACCGGTGCCATGAAATTCTGAAATCCTCATTGAGTTTGCTGATGACAGCTGAGTGTCATTGCCGGCAACGGACGTGAATGGCAGAGCAGCACGTCTACACGACCGACGAAAAGTTCGATGTTATACGCAGTCGCGTCGGATTGATACTCGGGCCGGCAGTGGCTGTGCTTGTGTACTTTTTGCCGCTCGCGGGGCTTTCGCAGGCCGCGCATGTGCTGGCAGCGGTGCTGAGCCTGGTGATTATCTGGTGGATCTCAGAGTGTATTCCAATACCGGCGACTTCGCTTTTGGGTTTGGCGCTCTGCAGCGTCATGGGGGTCGAGACGCCGCGCAAGGTTTTTGCTGCGTTCGCAGACCCCGTGATTTTTCTGTTTATTGGCAGTTTTATTCTGGCGCAGGCGATGAGCCGCCACGGGCTCGATTCGCGCCTCGCCTACAGCATCTTGTCGGTGCGCGCAGTTTCGGCGCGGCCGTTCACGATTGTGCTCGCATTCGGCCTGCTCTCGGCGGTGCTGTCGATGTGGATCAGCAACACGGCCACGGTGGCGATGCTGATACCGATCAGCGTCGGAGTGATGCAGACGATATCACGCGCCTCTGAAAAGGCGATTGATCTGAAGAACTCGCGTTTAGCGTCGGCGCTCGTGCTCGCGGCGGCTTTTGGTGCGAGCATCGGCGGCATCGCGACGCCTGTCGGCAGCCCGCCCAACCTTATCGGCCTGGGCCTTATCAACGAAGTTTTGGGCGTACGCGTATCTTTTTTTCAATGGATGCAGTTTGCCCTGCCGATGACGCTCGTGATGCTCGTCGTACTTTTTATTATACTCGCGCTGTTCTCGCCGTCAGAGGTTAAGTCGACGAAGGCAGTGGCCGGCTATCTGGCCGAAAACCGAAAATCGTTGCCGAAATTTTCACGCGCTGAGTTTAATGTCTTGCTGGCATTTGCTTTTACCGTGGCGCTTTGGGTGCTGCCGGGAGTACTCAGCGCAATCTTCAGCAAAGACCACGCGCTTGTGGCGTGGCTCGAGCACCACATACCCGAATCGGTAGCGGCACTCTTGGGGGCATCTCTGCTCTTTATTCTGCCCGTTAATTTTCGAGAACGGGAATTCACAACGGATTGGGTACAGGCTTCGCAGATCGACTGGGGCACAATTATGCTCTTCGGCTCAGGCCTGGCATTCGGCGCGCTGATGTTCCAGACCGGGCTTGCCGAAAGTGTTGGCAAATCGCTGCTCTACGCCGCGGGTGCACAAAGCAGTTGGAGTATCACTCTTCTCGCGATTGCGCTCGCGGTAACAATCACCTCGTTTGCTTCGAATACGGCTTCGGCCAATATGGTGATTCCCGTCGTTATCTCGCTCGCGAAAGCCGCGAATATCGATCCGGTGCCGCCGGCGATGGGGGCCTGCCTCGGCGCGAGTTTCGGCTTCTTATTGCCCGTTTCAACTCCGCCGAATGCGCTCGCCTATGCATCGGGCCTCGTGCCGATCACTCGGCTCATTAAACTTGGCCTGCTGCTGAGTATCGCAGGAATCTTCGTGCTCTTCGTTGGTATGTACCTGTTACCGCTGAAACACTAAGCGGCTACATGACTGATTTTCATATAACCTTGCTGATACTGGGCGGCCTTGTTGCGCTCGTCGTCGGCGGGGAGTTTTTAGTACGCGGAGCCACTGGTCTTGCTGTTGCTGCAAAGGTCTCTTCGCTTGTGATTGGCCTGACCGTTGTCGCTTATGGTACAAGCGCTCCAGAACTCGTCGTTTCTATACAGGCCGCCGCAAATGGCTCACCCGAAATTGCCATGGCGAATGTTGTCGGCAGCAATATCTTCAATCTGCTATTCATTCTCGGTATCTGCGGACTCATTGCTCCGCTCGCGGTTTCTTCACAGCTGCTGCGCATTGACGTGCCGGTCATGATTCTGGCCTCTGGTCTGGTGTGGGTCTTTGCGATACCGGGAAAAATCGCGCCCTGGCAGGGAGCATTTCTGCTGGCAGTCATCATTGTCTACACGACATTCATCGTGAGAAGCAGCCGTAAAAAGTCCCGCAAGGTGAAGGCTGAATATGACAAGGCACTGAAAGACGAAAAAGAAGAAGTCGCTGGCTACCCGATTTGGCTCAGTCTGGTCTTTGTCGCGCTCGGCCTCACGGTTCTGGTTTTTGGGGCGCGCTGGCTGGTCGAAGGCTCAGTAACACTCGCCCGCCGTTTTGGGGTCAGTGAAACCGTCATTGGCCTCACGATTGTTGCGGGTGGCACTTCGCTGCCTGAACTGGCGGCTTCAGCTGTGGCCACATTTCGCGGCGAGCGCGATATCGCAATCGGCAACCTCGTCGGCAGCAACATTTCAAACCTGCTGGTGATTCTCGGCATTGCACCGCTGATGGGTGGCGGGCTGCAGGTAGCGCCGCAATTACTGCAGTTCGATATTCCTGTGATGGTCGCTTCGGCGATCGCGTGTTTGCCGCTCTTTTTCGTCGGCCACAAATTCAGTCGCGGCGAGGGCATGCTGTTCTTGCTGAGCTATTTGAGTTATGCGACCTACCTCATTCTATTGGCAACCGGCAGCGGTGCAATCGGCGGCTTTCAGCAGATGATGCTCACCGTCGCATTACCGATCGCCGCATCTTTGCTGCTATGGATAGTTGCTGTCAAGTACCGCAAGGCCCGAGGCGCACCAGCCTGATTGGTTTCAGACTGCATAAAAAGTAGTTGAAAGACTGATTTCGAACGCTGATGCTAACCGCCTGAGGCAAAATGGCTGAGAAAAATGAATCTACTCTGATATCTGACGATATGGTATTTCGCGGTTCGGTTGAAACCGACCACCCGGTCGTGGTCGAAGGCAAACTGACCGGGACTTTAATCGCCCGCGGGCGAGTTCAGATCGTCAGCGGTGCCTCTGTACAGGCGAATATCAGCGCGCGCGAAGTCGAGATCGAAGGCGAAGTGCAGGGCAACATTCTTCACGCCGATACCGTTGTGATGCAGGCTGGCTCGCGCCTCACGGGTGATATCAGTTGCACGCAGCTTGAGATTCAGCGTGGTGCCAAACACACCGGCACGACCGTAATGAAATAACCGCCGCATGCTCGATTGGCATGCTTTGATTGCGGGCAGAAAGGCCCCATACGCCGAAACCGTTTACCAGAGATTTCTGGCGAGGCTAAGCGAGTATACGTCAGATTCTTTGGGCGATGAACTGAAGCGCCAGCATGCTTTGCGATATCTGGTGCCCACACTGCACCTGTTAAAGAGCCCGTTCGAATTTCCCTCGATGCAGACTGCAGTTGACCTGCTGCGTGAATTCATGCGACGCGATACGGGTAAAAAACTGGTGATCTACGGCGACCGCGATGCCGACGGAGTTACCTCGGCTTCGATGTTGACGCTCTTCTGCCGCGAACAGCTGAAGCTCGGGCGTGATGAGATTGTCACGCTGGTGCCCCGCGAAGAAGACAAATACGGCATCACCCGCGACGTCGCTGCACGCATTATTGCAGAGAAACCTGACCTGTTATTCACGCTTGATTGTGGTTCGTCGAACCGCGCCGAAATCGGTGAGATACAGGCAGCCACTGGCTGCCAGACGATCATTATCGATCACCATTTTATTCCGCCGAGCCCCGCAGACTATCCGCGGGTCGCGGCCTTTATTAACCCCAAACTGAATGCCGAGGGCGATTTCACGCGCGATTATTGCACGGCGGCAATCACGCTGCGGTTTATTCAGGCAGTGCTCTATTCGTACAGCCGCGAATATAACGAAACAATCTGCATCGAGACCGATTCAGGCAAGATGTTTGTGCGCAATGGCGTTCCATTAGCTAATGACCATTCAGGCGCCGTCACGCGGGTGTACCACCTGCACCAGTCTGACACCTCAGAACAAACGCGGCACGACCTCTGGAAAATCTTCGAACACTGCGCGCGGGAGAACTTTGAACTGAAGCGCCTCGCCGACCTCGCGCACAAAGCGCCAGAAGCCGTCTCGGCGCTTGAAATCTTTAATGCCGTGCAATCGGTGAGTTTTCGCAAGTCGACGGCAATTCTGCAGGCTTACCTGCCACTGGCGGCTATTGGGCTCGTTGCCGACCTGATGCCGGTTTATGCCGATAACCGCATTCTCGTGCGCGAGGGGCTGTTGGCGATGACGCGCAGCGCAGACGCATTGCCCGCGGGGCTTGCTGCGTTGCTCAAAAAACAGAACCTTGCAGCGGCAGTCACCGAACAAGACCTTGCGTTCAGCATTTGCCCGGTCATCAATGCAGCAGGCCGCATGGGCAACGCTGCACTTGCGCTCTCTGCGCTCATCGAGACAGACCCATTGGCGGCGACAAAAGCTGTATTTCAGCTGGCCCAGGTCAATGACGCCCGCAAGCAGGCATCACAAGATTCGCTCGATCTTCTTTCGGCAGCGCTCGATACGCGCTCAGAGTCAGCGCCGGTCGCGGTCGCTGTGCACGAGAAATTTCACCGAGGTATTTCAGGCCTTATCGCGTCAAAAATCGCCGAAAAGCTCATGAAGCCGGCGCTCGTGCTTGTGCCCGATGGCGAATGCTACCGCGGTTCGGTGCGTGCATTTCGCAATGAAAATGTGCACGGCCTCATCGATGCGCTGCAAGAACATCTGATACAGTTCGGCGGCCATCGCCAGGCTGCGGGTTTTTCTGTAGCGCATGATAAAATCGAAAGCTTTGTCACGGCGGTGTTCGAGAAAGCCGCACAGCTATTTCAGGCAGAAGAAAGCGCAGATTCTGAAAATGCTGCGATAGACCCGTTTAGAAATTTTAATCCCCCTCTCGAAATTGAAAGCCAGCACATGCGCACCCCATTGTGGGACGAGCTTCTCACCCACGCGCCTTACGGCGTCATGAACCCGCACCCGGTGGTCGCACTCAAAAAACCAGGCAAAGTTGAAGTCGCGAACCTCGGTAAAACCGGCGCGCATGCGCTCATTAAGTTCAGTGCGCCCGTTGACCGCAATATCGAAGGCGTTTGGTTCTTTCACAACGGCGAAGCGCACAGCGTTGCCACGCAAGAGAATCTTGAAATCAGCGGCGAGCCGCAGGTCGGGCGATTCATGGGGCGCACGCAATATCGCCTGAAGATCACGCGCGTCAGCGCGACCCCGTCTTAACACTCTTTGCAAATTGTCTTGCCTCAAGCGCGGCAGCTCAAGATCGGTCGCAACAAGAAGGGGGATCTATGAAATTCATGATCACGGTTTTAGGTTTGTTTATCTTCGCAGGCGTACTCGGTGCACAGGCGGTAGAAAAAAAATGCACGCTCGCGGGCACCTGGGTAAGCCAGGGCAAAGCCAAAGGAAAACTGTTGTGGAAAGTTAAGGTAAACTGGAGCCAGGGCGAAGGCAACAACGGGCACGGTTTCGGTATCGCCAACAACGGCACGAACAAAGACAGTTTCGGAGCGTTCAAGCTCGAAGGCGGGTGTTCTGAAGGGTTTTGTACATTTGACCAGACTTACCTCTCGGGCAAATTCAAAAACCGCGTTTATAAATATACCACCGGCTATGAAACGCTGGCCCCCTTTAAGATCAGTGGCGATTACCAGCGCGTCGAGGGCGACAACAATGTTGCCGAGGGTAAATTCACTCTCGACAATATGACCTGCGGAAAGTAGGTTTTCTCAAAGCCCTACCGGCTAGATTAAACCACAGCTGGTAGGGGAATCTTTTGACCCAGCAATACAATATTAAATGATAATGATTCTCAGTATATATATCATTTGAAGGGTGTCCTCAGGTTACAGCAATGAACGAAATCTTCAAAAAAGCCGCCTTGGTCGGCGATACCTGGGTGCTCTGGCTGCTGCTCGCGGCGAGCGTCCTCTCTGTTGCGGTCATGCTCGACCGCTGGCGGCTGTTTCGGCAGAACCGCATCGACTTCGCCGGGTTCTTGGGCGGGTTAAAAGAAAAGCTGGAGCAGGGCAAAGCCGATGCCGCGCTCGCGTATTGCACTGGGTTTGCTGCTATGGAAAACCGTATCGCGGCCGAGGGGCTCAGGAATTTTACCAAGGGCGCACATTCGGTCGAAGAGGCGATGAAGTCGGCGCTGGTCATCGAGCGCGGTATATTCGAGAAGAACCTGATCGTGCTTTCGACGATGGGCAACAACGCCCCGTTCATCGGCCTCTTGGGTACCGTGCTCGGCGTCATTAAAGCATTCAGCGATCTCGGCACTGCCGGCAGTGCGGGTGTGTCGGTTGTCATGACCGGTATCTCCGCAGCGCTGATTGCGACTGCGTTCGGTATTCTGCTCGCTATACCCGCGGTGATCGCGAATAACTATTTTCAGACACGGCTCAAGCGGATGGCGGCCAATACGCAGAGCCTGATACACCTGATGCAGGTGTATCTGCGCGCCGACAATAAGGCGGATTTCTCAAGTTCTGTGGGTACTACCTTTGGAGCAGAGCATGCACGCTGATACAGGATGGATACGGGTCAGACGCGGCCATGGAGGGCCGAGCGTATGACCACTGATACCGAAGAAGACGGCGTAGTCACCGGCATTAATGTCACGCCACTCGTCGACATCACTCTTGTGCTGCTCATCATCTTCATGGTGACCGCGCACTTTGTCACCGACACCGGCGTCAAAGTGAACCTGCCGAAAGCCGCGGCGGCTGAGGTAAACCCGACACCGGCGCTGACGCTAAACGTGGGTAAAAACGGTGAACTTTCGCTCATGGGCCAGAAGGTCGATGCCAATGGTCTTAAAGCCAACATGGCGCGTGAAGCAAAGCTCAACCCAGGCGTGCGCGTGGTCGTCGCCGCCGACGAAGCGCTCATCTACAAAGACGTCATAAAAATTCTCGACCTCATTAAACAGGCTGGCGTCACCCGCGTTGCGCTGTCTTCGGAGAAATGAATGGCAGATACCGGCAATGATTCCGAAAACAAGAAAGGCCCCGCAATTTGCCAAGGGCAAACTGCTGCTAAAGCGCGAAGACGCTGCCTTTCGTGTTTTCGGTTGCCGGTATCTGCTTTCAGTTTCCTTGTCAAGGAAACTGTCAGCAAATTCACATCAGCCTCTCTGCTGGCATCGGTAGCATTGCACGCCTCGGCCGGGAGCTCATTCTACCTCTGGATTACGCTCGGGCGCAATTCTCATCTGCTCGAAATCGAACTCGATAATTCGCCGCTCGTGCCGCGTTCAGCGAACCGCCAGGCGCCCACACAGATCGACGATGAATGGTTTCTGGTGCAGAAGAACCGCATGGCGGCAAAACCTACGGATCAACAGAAAGAGATTCCGCGCGAGGCAAATGCCTGCACGGGCAGGTGCCCCGAGAGCAGCACGGGTTTCGGTGACGCCATACAGGCGAGCGACGCGCACCGCAAGCCCCGCTGGGTAGGTAATTTTATCACTGCGAACGATTACCCGCTCATCGCCGCGCAGCAGGGCAAAGACGGACGCGTTGTGCTGAGCATCATCATAGACGATGAGGGCAGGGTGCGTGACGCTCAGCTGCTCGAGGGCAGCTATGACGCACTCAATGAAGTTGCGCTCGCGAAGGTGAGAGATGCCGTGTTTTCACCGGCGTATGACAAAGACGGCAATGCGGTCGCATGCCGGGTGAGAATACCAATAAAGTTCGAGTTGAGATAAGCTCCCGCTAGCCCATGAATTAATTCATGGGCTAGCGGGAGGGGAAAAGAACAAGGAGTAAATGAGAATGAGAATCAATTTAATATATGGAGTGGCTGCAATTTCTGCAGCCGCAGTCTTCGCGCAACAAGGGAAGCCACAGCCGAAAGAGAAAAAACCGGCGCCTGCAGCAGTAAATCCGCCTTCAGCCGCCACGCCTGTGCCCAATGAGCAGGCAGCACCTGCCCAGGCACAGCTCGACGAAGTTGTGGTGCAGGCGAACTCGCGCGTCACGGGTTCAAAGACCGACGTGCCGATTCATGACACGCCGGCGTCGATTGTGGTCGTGCCGAAAGAGATTATCGAAGACCAGCAGTCGGTCGACATGAACCAGATGGCGAAGAACGTCAGCGGGCTGACGACGACGCTTGCGGGCGGTTATGGTTTTTCTGACAGCTTTATGATGCGGGGCCTCAGCATGCGCTTCATGCGCGACGGCCTGCCCGACGGCAACACCTGGAACGGTTACATGCGCACGAACACCGACGTCGAGAGCGTCGAGGTCTTGAAGGGGCCGGGTTCGGCAATCTATGGCCGCGCCGAACCGGGTGGCGTGGTGAATATCACGACGAAAAAGCCGATAGATAGTTTCGGCGCATCGCTCGAATCAATGGGCGGTTTCTGGAATACGTACCGCGGCGTACTCGACGTCGGTGGCCCACTGGGCACCGAGGCTTTGCCTGCGCGGCTCAATGCTTCGTACTACCACACCGATGGCTATCGGGGTTTGAATCGCACGATCGCGGAGTTCTTACCCTCATTCACGTGGAAGATCAACGACAAACATTCGATCACTGTTGATTACGACTACCGCAATATCAAGGCGCGCCCCGACAACTACGGTATTCTTTTTGGTGCGGATCGTTCACTTTTATCAGTTAGTCGATCGAACACCTACTATTCGCCCTTCAACACTGCGTCGCAGCAGGTACACCGGGCTGTCGTATCTCACGAGGGTGTGTTTTCACAGAAGTTCAAACTGCGTTCGGCCTTAATCTATGACAACCGCGATCTGTACCTGATGCGCAATGCGGGCGGTGCGGTGAACGCCGCGGGCACACAGATGACCGGACGCACCGCGCGCGAGCAGGGTGATAGATCCTCTGACATTGTGTACCAGAGCGAAGCTGTGCTCAAATTTCTGACGGGTGAAATGGCGCACACGCTGCTTGCGGGTATCGAAGCGCAGTCATACCGTGTGAATACCTGGCGCACCGACTACAACCTGCCGTCGATCACGAACCTCGCGGCGCCGGTTATTGTCGAACGCAGCGCGTATGACTACGCCGCGATACCCTCATTCGACCGCCAGATCACCAACCAGACCGTGAGCGCCTATGCGCAAGAGCAGGTCGCAGTGACCGATTATCTGAAACTGCGCGCGGGTGTTCGCCTCGACCATGCAGAGATCAAAGATGATGGCTGGCAGGGCGCCGCGAAAACGCAGCGCACGATTGCGATGGCGCGCGATCTTGTGAGCTGGCAGACCGGTGCGGTGCTGCAGCCATGGAAGCCCGTATCTTTTTATGGCGGTTATTCTGAAGGGCGCTTCATGGCGATACAGACCGAATCGACAGCGCTTTCTGTTGAACCCGAAAAATCGTCGCAGATTGAACTCGGTAAAAAGCTCAATCTTTTCAAAGACAAGCTGCAGACTAATCTGGCGTTCTTTAAGACAACCCGCGAAAATTATTATGTGACCGATGCGGCAGGCGTTGTGAGCCCGGTCGGAAAAAGGCTCACCGACGGTATCGAACTCGATATCATGGGCAATCCACTCAAAGGGCTTTGGCTTACGCTCAGCAGCGCATTCTACGACGCGAAGATCAAATCGACCGAACGCGTCTCGGGCGTGAACACCGAAGGCAAGGCGCCGCAGTACGTGCCCGAATATACTGGCAACTTCTGGATCACCTACGAACTGCAATCAGGTTTTTTCAAAGGCCTTGGCTTCGGTGGCGGACCGACGGTGAAGTCGGGTGTCTATGTTGATGCGCTGAACCTTTTGCGCGTGCCCGGTTACGTAGTGGCAGACGCGGTGCTGTTTTACAAACGGCAGAACTGGCAGGTGCAGGCGAACTTTCGCAATATCACAAACGAAGTTTATTTCGCGACACCGACTTTTTCGGGCGCACTACCGGGCGAGCCGTTCAACTTCATGGTTTCAGCCAAGGCGAGGATTTAAAAATGAAACGAATATTCACTCTGCTGGCAGCAGCTTTGCTGCTGCCATGCTTTCTCTCAGCGCACTATATTTGGATCGAGCGTGATGGCACCACCGCGCGTGTTTATTACGGTGAAATTCAGGACGGCGAGCGCGAAAAATCTCCCGGTAAACTCGACAAGATTAAGGGACTACGCATGTTCGCGGTCGATAAAAATGGCCAGCGCAAAGAATTAAAAAACGCCAAGACTGAGGCGTGCTTCACCGCCGACACTGGCAAAACCGAGTTTGTGCTCGCGGCGAGCCTCGAGGTGCCGGTGAGCGACATGAAGAAATATAACTGGGGCATGGTAAAGCCGATGTACTATGCACGCCACGGTGCACGCACGGCGGTTGCGGCCGCCAAGGCGGTGCATGCGCTCGATATTCTGCCGGTCGCCGGCAGCGAGAATGTGTTTCAGGTCTATTTCAACGGCGCGGCACTCAACGGCGAAAAGCTGATGGTCTATGCGCCGAATACCTGGGCAAAAGAGTATAAGACCGACGCCGAAGGCAAAGTAAAACTCGAAACGCCCTGGGTTGGGCAATACGTGCTCGAAGTCGTATACACCCAAAAGACGCACGGTAAGTTCGAAGGCAAGGACTACGAATCGGTACGCCACCGGGCGACGTATACCTTCATAAAGAATTGAAAATGTTAAATACGCAGTACAGCTCCCCCTCTCCTGTCAGGAGAGGGGGCTGGGGGGTGAGGTTCTGGCACCGCCGCATCGCAATTCTCTCCGCCGGTTTTCTGCTGCTCACCGCGGTAACCGGCATTCTGTGGGCATACGCGCCACACCTGTATTTCAAAGAAGGCTATTTAAAGAAGAAAAGCCTGAAGGCTGCACCGTCCTTATCTGCTGCCCGGCTGGCTCCGCAAGAGGCAATACGGCTGGCAGAGGCCGCCGGCAAGGTGGGCCCGGCCGAATCGGTGGTATTGCGCGCCGAGGGAGGCAGGCTTGTCTTTGAAGTGGTGCGGCGCGAGGGCAAGGCGGCGCATTCACAACTGGTCGACGCCATTTCGGGAGAAAAGCTGAGCCCGCTTGACGAGAAAATGGCAGCGGCAGTAGCCGCTGAGTATGTCGTGGGAAATCCTACTCTAAAAAATGCCACGGTTATCGATAACTACCGCCACCGCAGCGGCAAGCTCGTGCCGTCGGTCTACCGCGTGGCGTTCGTGGCATCGGGTAATCCCGAAATCTATATCGACCGCAATTCGGCGGCGATTGTCGAAGAGAGCGACGATGCGCGCGCATTCCATTTCTGGGTGATGAAGCTGCACCAGCTGCAATTCTTTGGTACGAAGAAGGAGCTCACGCTGATTCCGGGGCTGGCGCTGATTCTTCTGGTGATTACGGGTATGCTTATCTGGTGGCGCAGATACAGGGCGCTCAGCTGAGAGGCTGCAAATCGGCGGCCTGATTCTTAAAACTGGCTTTCGCGCTGTTTTTATGCTAAATTATGGCCCGTGGCAGAAAACAAGCAACCTCTTATTGTTCCGATAAACCAGCTGCTGCCGCCTGAGCTTTTTATTCTACCGGTACGGCACCGGCCGGTTTTTCCCGGCATGGTCACGCCGCTTGTGATTGCCGAAGGCAAAATAGCCGAAGCGATTGAGAACGTGCACAAGCAGAATCAATACCTCGGGCTCGTGCTGCAGCACGATGATACGAATACCGAAGTTGGGCCCGATCAGCTGTTTAAGGTCGGCACTGCGGCGAAGATACTGAAGCGCATTAACCTGCCAGAAGGCGGTATGCACCTGCTGGTGAATTCGCTCGAGCGTTTCAAGATTAACTCATTTACCCTCAGATCGCCGCACATGCTCGCGAAAGTCGATACCAGATTGAGGCGACAGAGGTGCGCGATAAAGAACTGATCGCGCTGATGCGCAGCGTGTTGAATCAGGCGAAAGAGATGATGACTGAGAACCCGTACTTCACCGAAGAGATGAAGCTGACTCTCATCAACGTCGAAGAACCTGGCAAGATTGCCGATTTCGTGTGCTCAGTCTTGAATCTCAAGCGTGAGGAGTTTCAAGAGATACTCGAAACCTTCGACATTCGCCGCCGGCTCGAGCGTACGCTGCAATTTTTGGCGCGTGAGCTCGATCTCGTCAAATTGCAACGCAAGATTCAGGGCAAGGTAAATCAGGGGGTTGAACATAACCAGCGCGAATATTATCTGCGCGAACAGCTCAAGGCAATCAAGAGTGAGCTGCGCGGCCCTGAAACGCGCGATAAAGATGGCGAGTATTACCGCCAGAAGATCGAAGCTGCAAAGTTGCCGCCCGAAGCAAACGAACGCGCGCTCGATGAATGCTCGAAGCTCGACTATGTCGACCCGAGCGCACACGAATATACGGTCATTCGCAACTATCTCGACACGATTCTCGATTTACCATGGAACGTACCGGCGATCGATGCGATTGAACTGCCCTATGCGCGGCAGGTGCTGAACCGTGACCACTTCGGCCTTGACGACGTGAAAACGCGCATTCTCGAATACCTCGCCGTGAGAACACTCAAGGCCGATGTCAAAGGGTCGATTCTCTGCCTTGTCGGCCCGCCGGGTGTTGGCAAAACTTCGCTCGGGCGCTCTATCGCGGCCGCGATGAAAAAGAAATTCTTTCGCTTCTCGCTTGGGGGTATGCGAGACGAGGCCGAAATCAAAGGCCATCGCCGTACCTATATCGGGGCCATGCCGGGTAAGATTATCCAGGGGCTCAAGAGCACCAAGTCGCGCGACATGGTGCTGATGCTCGACGAAATAGACAAACTCGGGCGTTCATACCATGGCGACCCGGCGTCGGCATTGCTCGAAGTGCTCGACCCGCAGCAGAACTTCGAGTTTCGCGATCATTTTCTCGATCTGCCATTTGACCTCTCGCAAATTACTTTTGTCACGACGGCCAATACGCTCGATTCAATACCCGAACCGCTGATTGACCGCATGGAAGTTATCAGGCTACCGGGCTACATTCTCGAAGAGAAGATGCAAATCGCAAAGAAATATCTCGTAGGCCGGGCGATCAATGATTCTGGCCTCTCGAAAAAATACGCCCCGGTGATTTCGACTCAGGGCATGCGATTTCTGATCGACTCGTATGCGCGCGAAGCAGGCGTGCGCCGGCTCGAAAAAGAAATTCAGAAGCTCTACCGCAAGGCTGCTGCAGCGCATGTAGAAAAAAGATCGTTTCCGAAGGTTTTGGGGCCTAAAGAAATACCCAAATACCTGGGTAAGCCAGTATTCACACGCGCAGACGAATTCACCAAACTCAGCATCGGTTCGGCGCTGGGTCTTGCCTATACCTCGATGGGTGGCGCGACGCTGACAATCGAGTCCCGTAAATTCTCTGGCCGCGGCCGCGTGAAATTTACCGGACACATCGGTAAGGTGATGAACGAAAGCGCCGAGATAGCCGTGAGTTATGCGCGTTCTCTGGAATCCGATGAAAAATTCTGGACCAAGAACGACATACACATTCACGTGCCCGACGGGGCGACACCAAAAGATGGCCCGTCGGCTGGCATCACAATCACCACCGCGCTGCTATCTCTGCTGCGCAACAAGAAAATCAAGGCGGGTTTCGCTATGACAGGTGAAATTCGTCTTTCGGGTGACGTCTTGCCGATCGGCGGTCTGCGCGAGAAAATCGTCGCGGCCCGGCGCGTGGGTATCAAGAAGGTCATTTTCCCGTTCGATAACCTGCGCGACTTTGAAGAGCTACCCGGCGACCTAAAAAAAGGAATCAAAGTGTTTCCCGTAAAGCACTACAGTGAAATTGAAAAGTTACTCTTCTGAAAATGCGGCTGCGGTAGCCGCGCATTCGAACGATGCAGCTGGCTTTCCCTGGAGCCGGGTGTCGATCGCGCCGATGATGGATATCACCGACAGGCGCTTTCGCTATTTCATGCGACTGATTAACCCGAAGGTTCGGCTCTATACCGAAATGATCGTCTGCCATGCGATCGTGCGCGGCGATCGCCAGCGATTGCTCGAATACGATGCCTCGCAGCACCCGGTAGTTCTGCAGCTGGGGGGCGACGACCCGCAGTTGATGGCAGAGGCCGCCGCGATTGCTGAGGGTTTTGGTTACGATGGCATCGATATTAATTGCGGATGTCCGAGTACACGGGTTGAGAGCGGCAATTTCGGCGTTTGCCTCATGCGTTCACCCGATCTCGTCGCGCAGATTGTGTCTGCCGTCAAGAATAGAGTGGCGATTCCGGTCACAGTGAAGTGCCGAATCGGCATTACCGGTGAGTTCTCAGAAGATACATTGGCACGTTTTGCCGGTGGTGTGTTTGCTGCAGGGGCTGACTCATTGACCGTGCATGCGCGCACTGCCACGATCGGTGGCCTGCGTAACGCAGATGACACTCTTGGCGAAACGCGATTTGCGGCGCTGACACCGAAACAGAATCGCGAAATACCTCCGCTGCAATATGACGTCGTCTACCGCCTCAAAGACCTGATGCCAGCGCGCACCATCGAAATTAACGGGGGTATTAAGACGCGCGAGGCAATTCAAGCTCACTTGCAGAAGGTCGATCGCGTGATGCTGGGCCGTTTGGCGCACGAAGACCCCTGGTTCTTTTACGAGCCGGCAGCCGGCGGTGTCGAAACTCGCTGGCAGGTTCTCGACAAAATGGCCGAATATGCGAGCCGGTACGAGAAACCAGATTTATCCGCATCGCGCTTTTTCACGAACATGCTGAATTTGTTTCATGGCATACCCGGCGCACGCCATGTCAGGCGCTTTCTGAGCGAAGAGGGGCGCACGCTGACCCCGGCTGCGGCCGTTCACGCGCTGCAGGCCGCAGGCGTTGTTGCATAAACGCTTTGCCCCCCGTGACGGGCTTTTCTTTAGACCGTGTCACCGAAGCAGCTGATTCGCGGCGGTCTGCTCTTCACGCTGGGTGGCCTTGTCTTTTCGCTCGCGGCTGATGCCCGCTATTTCAGATGCCGGGCAGTCGACCCGCGCAGCAGAAGCGTTATCTTCACCTGCTCAGGCACCGAGATTGGCGAGGGCTCTCGCATTCTGCGCGCCGACATCGTCTACCGCGACAACAAGGGCAAGGTGTTTGCCCGCGAGAGTATCCGGTACCGCAAAGACCAACTTGCCCCAAATGTGACGCTCACGGACTCGAGCGATGGCAGGCGCGAGATCGTCGAGCGAACTGCCGGGCACTTTCTGCTGGTGACGCAGGCAAACGCGAAAGCGGCGGCGATGACTACACTCGTGAATTTCGCTGATGCAGACTACGCCACGCTGACGTTGCCGGGAATTCCCCGTTACCTTATCGCTCAAATGGGCGATAAGCCCGTCGAAACACGGCACGTCTTTTATTGCCTGTTCGTGCAAGAGAAGAAGCTCTTGCGCTTGCGCGCAACCGTTGAAGCGGCGCTCAAGTACCGCGGCAAAGATGCGCTGCGCATTCGGCTGCAGCCCGATAACTTTGTTTACCGTTGGTTTTCAGAGCCGGTGCGCGTGACGCTGCAAAAGAAAACCGGGCGCATGCTGCGTTACGAGGGCCTTCACTATATCAGAGACCCTCGTTCTGGCCACGGCAGCATCGTCGACGTGACGTTCAGCTGGTAATGCATTGATCAGCGCTTACGTTTTTTCTTTTTTTTGACCGGTTCTTCTTCGTCTTCGGCGAAACTCACCGGTTGGTCTGCGGCCCCGACCGTCGAGATAACAGCCGGGCTGGCAGCAGGTGTGCCCGGCAAATTTCTGCGGCGCGTGAATATCATGGTATAGAGCGCAGGCAAGAGTAACGCGGTCAGCATCGTGGCGATGATTAATCCGCCGATCACAACACTGGCGAGGGGTTTCTGAACTTCAGAACCAAGCCCCGAGTTGATCGCCATCGGCAAGAAGCCGAGACCGGCAACGAGCGTCGTGATGACAACGGGGCGAAAGCGATCAAGCGTGCCCTCGAGAACGAGTTTCTTAACCGATTCGCCCGGAAATTTCTCCAACAGCTCGTCGTAGTGACTGACGAGCACCAGGCTGTTCAAAATCGCAATACCCATGAGGGCGATGAATCCGACACCTGCAGAGATGCTGAAGTTCATACCCACAACGCTGAGCGTCAACACGCCGCCCACGATCGCGGTGGGTATGCCCATGAACACCAGCAGCGACTGGCGATAGCTGCCGAAATAGCGTATCAACAGCAGAAAGATCGCCGCGAGTGTCAGCGGCACGATAATGCCAAGGCGCGCCTTGGCGCGCTGCAGGTTTTTGAACTGCCCGCCCCAGGTTATCTGGTAAAATTCTGGCAGCTTCAGTTCTTTGTTGATGGCAGCCTGCGCGTTCTTCACAAAGGTTTCAACGTCGATGTCGTCGAGGTTAATCGATAGGGCTGCGTAGCGCCGCCCCTGACTGCGCGCAATCGTTGAAACCTGATCGCGCTCCTCAATATTTGCGACCTTGTAGAGAGGCACGCTGCCACCGGCGTCGAGACCAACCGGAATATTGCGTATCTGTTTCACATCGTTGCGCAATTTCGGGTCGAGTCTTGTAATGATGGGAAAGCGGTAAGCGCCTTCATACAAGTTGCCTATCTTGTGCCCGCTCATCGCCATCTCGACGACCTTGTTGACGTCTTCAAGATCGAGGCCGTAATACGATATCTGGTTATAGTTCAGTTCGATATCGAGCACCGGACTTTTGGAAAGCGCGATAATGGGGTCTGACTGAACGCTTTCGACGCCCTTAATTTTTTCAATGATTGCCTTGCCCTGCGTTGAGATTTCAAAGAGTTTATCAAGATCAAGACCATAAATGCGCATGGTGACGTCAGCGCGAGAACCCTCGAGCATTTCATTGAAACGCATCTCAATCGGCTGCGTGCTTGAGGCCTCTTGTGCGCCGACAGACTTGTCTGACTCGATCGCATCTACCATTTCTTTATAGAGCGCTTCTTTAGTAATGGTTTTCCCATTTTTCTTGCGCCATTTCGAAGTGTCTTTTTCGAGGATTACAAACGTATCCGCAAAGAATACGCCTGCGGGGTCAGTCGCCGATTGCGGCGTACCAAAGCGGCTATAAACTTCTTTCACTTCGGGAAAACTTGTAATGATATTATCCGACTTTTTCTGCGTAGCGAGTACCGCATCGAAACTCGAATATACGGGGCGGCTGAAGTTGATCACCATATCGCCTTCGTTCAGCTGGGGAATAAAGTCACCGCCCATGCGAAAGAAAAGCCCAATCGAGATAACCGTCAGCGCCAAGGTCGGCAGAATAATCGGATACGGCCGGTTTAACGCAAATTTCAGCAGGGGTTCATAACCCTTGAGAATGTACTTCAGCAGCAGCGGTGTGCCATGGTGCGCACCATGCTCTCCCGGTTTAACCTTGAGCTTGAAGAACATGTAGCCCAAAACGGGCATGAGCACGATTGCTAAAAGCAGCGAGGCGAACATCGCCAGAAGCACAGTCTGCGCCATGGGCCGAAACATTTTGCCCTCTACGCCCTCGAGTGCCAGCAGGGGAATAAAGACGCCCATGATGATTAGAAGAGCCGTGATGATCGGCCGCAATACCTCAAGCGAAGATTCTAAAATCAGGTTTCGCTTGCGGTTGCCTTCAAGCGGCAGGGTGAAGTCGTGTTCTTCCATGCGCCTGATAATATTTTCGAACATGACCACAGAGCCGTCGACAAGCAGGCCGAAGTCGATGGCCCCGAGACTCATTAAGTTGCCCGAGACATTGAAGTAGTTCATGCCGATAACGGCAATGAGCATCGATATCGGTATCGCGAGCGAGACGAGAATCGCGGCGCGCACATTGCCGAGAATCAGCATCAGCACGATGACGACAAAACCGGCGCCTTCTGCCAGGTTCTTGAAGACAGTCTTGACTGTCGCGTTGACGAGATAATCGCGTGAGTAGAGTGTCTTTACCTGCACATCTTGCGGCAGGTCGAGGTCTTTAAATGCCTCACCGATCGCAGCAGCCACATTTCGGCTGTTGGCACCCGCAAGCATCATAGGCATGCCGATGACGGCCTCTTGCCCGCGATAGGTTGCGCCGCCGAGCGGCTGCGGATGGTGAATTGTGACTTCGCAGATTTCACCGAGCTTAATCGGTGCGCCAAAGAATGAGCGTTTTACCGGCACCTTGCGAATCTTGTCGAGGTCGGTGACGCGGCCGAGGGTACGAATGACTATCTGCTTTCCCTCGCGCTGAATGTAGCCGCCCCCGTAGTTTTCGCCGATGGTATTGAGTCTTTCTGCGACCTGTTCAATTGTCAGGCCATATTGTTCGAGCTTTTTGGTGTTGATATTAACATGAATTTCTTTTGGGTAGCCGCCGAACGTATCGACGTCGGCTACACCCTTAACACCCTTGAGCTGGCGTTTTATGACGTAATCCTGCACGGTACGCAGGTAGATGAGTCGGTCTTTCTCGGGCTTTTTTGCGAGTTCGCTGTCGGGCTTTGCTTCGACGACATAGAAGAATACCTCACCAAGCCCGGTTGAAAGCGGCGCGAGTTCGGGTACGATTCCCGGCGGCAGGCTGTCGGTTACCTGGTTGAGCCGCTCGCTAATCTGCTGGCGAGCCAGATAAATGTTCGCGTCTTCTTCGAAAACAATCGTGATGAGCGAAAGGCCGTATTTCGAGATCGAACGAATCTCTTCGACTTTCGGTATACCCTGAAGTTCAGTTTCGATAATGTAGGTGACGGTTGCTTCGACCTTTTGCGGGTCGAGGGCCCCGGTTTTGGTAATCACCATTGACTGCACGTTGGTGACGTCGGGCACCGCGTCGACTGGCAGCCGCAGCGCCGAAAAAACGCCGGCGATGCAGAGCATCGCAATCGCCCCCAGAACCAGCGGGCGGTTATGCAGCGACCAATCAATGAGCCTGGAAAACATGGAGATCCCCTTTATAATCTGCGCTGTCGCCCATGAGATAAATCATTTGGGTAATGACGCGTACCAATTCAAGCTGTGTGGAATAATACGAGCTCAGAGCCTCATGTGTTTGCAGTTCGAGTTCAAGATACGAAAGCAGGTCGATGCGGCCGAGCTTCAGCTCGCGGTCGGCGAAGCGCATCTGGTTTTCAAGCGATGTAATTTTTTCAGAATCAAAATCATCGAAGAGTTTCTTTTTCTGCTGGTATTCGGCGTGCGCAGCCTTTGCGAGCTGCACCACCTCGCGCCTGATATAGTGCTGCTCGGCCCGCGCCGCTTCGAGTTTCTTCTCGGCAGATTCAACACCGGCACGGTTGGCATTCAAGACTGGTATCGGTACCGTCACCGCGCCGCCAAAGAACTGGTTGATACCCGGGTTCTCGAGGGCCTCTCTGCGGTAAAAAGCGCTCACCGATACATCGGGCAGCGGCACGCGTTTTTCGTACGAGACTTCGGCCTCAATGCGCGCAATCTCGCTCTGCTTTGCCTTGAGGCGGCGGTTACCCGTACGTACTTTTTCGAGGTAAGATTCGAGCGGCAGGTCTTTCAGATCGCTCAGCCACGGCGTCACAACCTTGACTTTTTCTTTCTGGTTCAGGTAGATATTCAGTTTCTGCCACGAACTTTCGGTTTCGGCGAGAGCCGTGTTGAGGCTTTTTTGCAAGGCGATCAGCTGGTTGTTCACGATATTGCGCTGAACTACCTTCGCTGGCGAGGCATAGGCCTGCGCCCTCATGTAAGTACGCATGAGAGACATGCGCTTAATGCGGTTGTTGATCTGCGAAGATCGCAGCTCTGCGATACTGAATGCATAGGCGTAGTATGCCGCCTCGAGCGTCAGCGACGAGGTGAGATCAAGACCCTCGAGCTGTTGCCTTTCGGCCTCGCGTTCGAAAACTTCGAGGCGCTTACCCATCTTGCCGGGAAAGTAAATGGGTTGCGTGACACGTAAGTCGTAAGTCATGTTGTTGTTCATCGTGTCTTTGAGGCGCCCGAGTTCGGCAGTCACGAGCGGGTTCTGCCAGGCAGTCGTCTGCCGCCCCTGAGCCTGCGTGCTCTCGATTTTCAGTTTTTGCGCGACGACGAGCTCGCTGTGCTCGCGTACCCGGGTTGCGATCTGCTCGAGAGTAAACTCGGTGCGCTCGTCGCTCTCTTCTTCAGCTTCAATCAGCTCTTGGCTTTGCACTGTCGCCAGCGGAAAAGTAATCAGAATCAACAGAACACGATAAAATCGCATATAGGCACTCCGGTAAAATTTGTTAGGGCGTTAACTCTTTAACGGGTCGAGGCCCACACCTTCAAAATAGCTTTTGTATTGCGGCCTGAAGCCCGTCGCGAAAAGTTTTTCAGCGCTGATGCGCCGTTTTTCGCCCTGAACTGCCTGAGGTGCTGCGAGACCCAGGCGCTGCAAAATGGCGCTTCGCCATTGGGGATTTCCATCGTGAACGTTATAGATGCCCTTGAGCTTTCTTTCCGCTGCAAACTGTGCTGCGGCTGCGGCGTCATCGCGGTGAATAAAGTGTACCAATTTGTCCTCTGTGTATGCGCCGGCAGAGCTGCCATAAATCGGTCGCTCTGCACTGTATAGGCCCGCCAGGCGCAATACGCATGCATTCTGGCGGACCGCAATCGTTTCGGCATCGAGCAGAACTTCTGCCCGCTCTGAATGTTTCGACCCATCTTGTTCGGCATAGGTTCCCGTTTTTTCGGGGTAAACGGCAGTGCTCGAAATATAGATGTACTCAGCAGCCTGCTGATTCTTCAGAAAATTTTGCTGCGCATCGCAATATGTCTTGCGGTAAAGGTCAGCGGATCGCATTCCCGGTGCGAGGCAGAATACAGCAAGGTCGAAATCCCCCCCCGGCAAATCTGGTGGCGACTGCATCAGATCACACTGAACAAATTTGATGCCAATGGTTTCAGGGCCGCGGGCGCTGCGGCGAATGACCGTCAGCTCGTAGCCACTCGCTCTGAGTCTTTCAGCAATGCGCTGCCCGAGAAAACCAAAGCCCGCGATGACAGCCTGCATGAGGTTAGGGCCAATGTGCGAAGCAGGTCTACGAGAAAAAAGTGACGGAGCCTCTGCCAGAGCGAATCTGGCCCTCATGTTCGCGGCGATCGATTATGACCTCTTCACCGTGCGCCGCGTTGTTGCCCCCGAGGCATTGCATCTCGACGCGCCGAATACGAAACTGACGTCGGTGACAACCTCTTCGCTCGAAGTCAAGGCGGGTTCGCTGTTTGTGCCGCTCGTCGATCGCCGTGACGGCCATGAATTCATCGCAGATGCCGTCGCGCGCGGGGCAGCGGCTTTTTTTCTGAAGCGAAATCATTCGGTGGCGAAAAAATTGCCGCAGCAACTTCTCAGCAAGGCGATTGTTGTGAGCGACCCGCTGAAGGCGCTGGGCGATCTGGCGCATTTTCATCGGTCAAGGTTCACCCCGTTTGTCGTCGCCGTCACCGGTTCTAACGGCAAGACCACGACCAAAGAAATGCTCGCGCAGATGTTTAAGGCGGCCCTCGGCAAAGGTTTAATCAGCACCGAAAAAAATTACAACAACCACATCGGTGTGCCTTTCACGCTGTTGCGAATCGGTCGGGCGACCCGCGTCGCCGTCGTTGAAATGGGCATGAACCATGCAGGTGAAATTGCCTACCTGTCGCGCCTTGCAGAGCCGCATGCGGCGGTCATCAGCAGCATCGGCCACGCGCACATTGAATTTCTCGGTTCACGGCGCGCGATCGCGGCTGCCAAAGCCGAAATACTTGAAGGCATGCAGAAAAAAGGGGGATTTCTCTACCTGCCTAAATCGGTCGCCGAAGCCGATGTTCTGGCTGCAGCCGCGAAAAGAGCGGGGGCGAAGGTCAAAAAAGTGGAGGCTTCACGAACTTCACGCCTGAAGATTCTTCATGTGTCGCCGAAAGGTTTTTTACTGCAACTGGGCAAAGTGCAGACTCAATTCAGGCACGCGAACGCTGCCTGGCTGTCGAATCTGGCCCTAGCCACCGAAGTGGCTCTCGATGCGGGCATTGAAACACAAAAGATTGCGCGCGCAATTTCGCTCTTCAGGCCGGCAGCCGGACGCATGCAACTTCGGCGCGGCCGATTGACCGTGATCGACGACGGGTATAATGCAAACCCTGATTCGGCGATCGCGTCGATTGATTCGGCGATGCTGATATCGGGTAAAAACCCCGTGGTATGCGTATTCGGTGAATTCAAAGAACTCGGTAAGCACAGCAAATCGTTGCACTCCCTGACCGGGCATGAGGCTGCCCTAAAAGGTGTCTCGGCTTTCTATGCGATGGGTGAAGATATGCGCCACGCGGTGCATGCGTTCAAAAAGGCATCTGCTGGTCGTGACAGCGCCTGGTTCGATCGCACCGACACCGCGGGTCTCGCGAAGGCGCTGCAGAAATATCCCCGTGGTACCGTCGTGCTCGTTAAGGGTTCGCGTTCGATGAAAATGGAAGAGATTGTCGATTTGCTGGTTTAACTGTATTTTTTCAGGTACCACTCGACAGTCTTTTGGATGCCGCTTTCAAAGTTCTCGGCCGCTTTCCAGCCGAGTTGCGTTTCAATTTTTGTAGCGTCGATCGCATAACGGCGGTCATGCCCGGGCCGGTCTGCGACAAATGAAATGAGTTCTTTATAGTGGCCGATTGCGAGGCCGCGCGAGCCTGGCGGGGCGACATGCTGCAGAATGTCAGTGATGGTACCGACGATCTGCAGATTATTGCGCTCGTTTCGCCCGCCGATATTGTATGTTTCACCTGCTGCACCCTTATGAAATGCAAGGTCGATGCCGGAGCAATGGTCACGCACGTAGAGCCAGTCGCGCACGTTTTTGCCGTCGCCGTAAATTGGTATTTTCTCACCCGCGAGAGCCTTGCGAATAATCGTCGGTATCAGCTTCTCGTCGTGCTGGTGGGGCCCGTAGTTATTCGAGCAATTGGTGATCACGGCGTTCAGGCCATAGGTGTGAAACCAGGCGCGGGCTAAAAAATCACTCCCCGCTTTCGAAGCACTGTATGGGCTATTGGGGGCATAAGCTGTGTCTTCGCGAAAAAGGCCGGTGTCGCCGAGCGAACCATAAACTTCGTCGGTGCTCACATGCAAGAATCGACAGTGTTCTTTGCCGGGTTTTGGCTTAAACGGAGCATCGAGCCAGTGAGCGCGGGCTGCTTCAAGCAGCGACAACGTGCCCTTGACGTTCGTTTCGATAAAAACCGCCGGCCCTGAGATTGAATTATCGACATGCGACTCAGCGGCGAAATGGATAACGCCCGCAAAATCGTGTTTGGCAAACAAACTGAACAGAAGGTCTTTGTCGAGAATGTCTCCCTGTACGAGCTCGTATCGGCTATCCGATTCAACTGCTGACAGATACTCGCGCTTCGCCGCGTAGGTCAGTTTATCGAGGTTCACAACGCGGTAGTCTTTGTATTTTTCCAAAAGATGCAGAATAAAGTTCGAACCGATAAACCCGGCGCCGCCGGTCACGAGAATATTTTTCACTTTTGAGCTCCTTCGATTTTCTTGTATGCGGCAACTGCATCGGCCAATGCTTCTCGCCATTCTCTGATTTCGAATTGAAAGTCGCGCGAGAACTTGCGGGGCCAGAGCGCGCTATAAGCGGGTCGTGGGGTGACCACCGGGTATTCGCTCGTTAAAATCGGGTCGATCGGAGTTTCGATTTCGGCGAGCGCAAGAATCGATTTCGCAAAATCGTACCAGGTTGTAACGCCGTAGTTGGCGAAGTGGTAGATGCTGATGCCCTGCGGCCTCTTGCCTGCAGACCACGTTTCGATCATTTTCCAGATGCCGCGCGCAAGATCGGCCGCATACGTGGGCGACCCATGCTGGTCGGCGATGACCGTCAGTTTCGGTTTATCGGTACCCAGCCTGATCATCGTCTTCATGAAGTTTGCGCCGAATTCAGAATAGAGCCACGCAGTGCGAACTATAGCCCCTTGCGCGCCCGAATGCATCAGCGCCGCTTCACCAGCCGCCTTGCTTTTAGCGTAAACACCGACAGGGTTCGGCTGCTGCTCTTCATCGATGGGGCGGTTGAAATCACCGTGAAAAAGAAAATCAGTTGAAACGTGAATCAGGTAAATGCCAAGGTCGCGGCAGACAGTCGCCAGAGATTTGACGGCCATTTCATTTGCCAAAAAAGCTGCGGATTCTTCACGTTCTGCGAGATCAACCTTCGTGTAAGCCGCCGCATTGACCACATAGTCAACCGGGTTTGCCTCAAGATACGCCCGCAGCCGGGCTTCATCGCCGAGGTCAAGAGTCTCGCGAGAGGCATAATGGACGTCGGGCGCCGCAGGCTGCGTTCTTTTCAGGCAGGTGGCGAGTTGACCGCTACCTCCCGTGACAAGAATGCGCGGGCGGCTCTCAGGCATGGGCGAAAAGCTCCGCGTCTTGCATCAGCGGCAGTGCCCTGTCTTTTTCTGAGGTCAAAAGTTCGTGTGGCTGCAGCTGCCAGTCAATCTTCAGGGCCGGGTCGTTATACAGAATGCCCCGCTCGTGTTCGCGCGAATAGAAATTATCGACCTTGTACTGAAAAATCGCCGTGTCTGAAAGCACCGCAAAGCCGTGTGCGAAACCACGGGGAACAAACAGCTGCTCGTGTTTTTGGTCGTCGAGCAGGTAACTGTAGACGCTGCCAAAATGCGGCGAAGATTTTCTGATATCGATCACGACATCGAGCACTTTACCGACCGCGACGCGCACGAGTTTTGCCTGGGCCATTTCACCAATCTGGTAGTGCAGGCCGCGCAAAACGCCGCGCGAAGACAGCGATTCGTTATCTTGAACGAACACGTCGTCGATACCCCATTTGTTTATGAATGTGTTTCTATTGTACGGCTCAAAGAAATAGCCACGGGCGTCACCGTGTACCTGCGGTGTGATCAGAATGGGTTTGGGGTACTTTAGCTCCATGGCGACGGATTTTCTGCCAGGCGAAGAAGGTATTTACCGTACTCGATCTTTTCGAGCGGCTTCGCCAGTTTGATCAGCTGCTCGCGGTCGATGTACTTTTTGATATAAGCGATTTCTTCGATACACGCAACCTTCAAAGCCTGCCGCTTCTCGATGAGGCTGACAAAGTGCCCCGCGTCGAGCAACGAATCATGGGTGCCGGTATCGAGCCAGGCATAACCGCGGCCCATGATGTTCACGCGCAGCCGTTTTTGTTCGAGAAATACCCTGTTGAGGTCGGTAATTTCAAGTTCGCCGCGGGCCGAAGGTTTTAAGCGTTTCGCTTCTGCCACGACGCTGTTGTCGTAAAAATAGAGCCCGACAACCGCATAGTTGCTCTTGGGTTTGGCAGGTTTTTCTTCGATAGAAAGCGCGTTGAAGTTCTTATCGAATTCGACCACCCCATAACGCTCAGGGTCATGCACAGGGTATGCGAAAACTTCGGCGCCGCCCTCGCGTTCGGTACGGTTCGCGGCCGCGGTGAGAAGTTCGGTAAGGTGGTGGCCGTGAAAGATGTTGTCTCCCAAAACCAGCGCCGCCGCGTCGTTGCCGATAAAGTCTGCGCCGATGATAAAGGCCTGGGCGAGCCCGTCGGGCGAGGGCTGCTCCGCATAACTGAATTTGAGACCGAGCTCTTCGCCCGAGCCCAACAGCTCGCGAAAGCGCGGCAGATCATGCGGCGTCGAGATGATGAGAATTTCGCGAATGCCCGCGAGCATCAGCGCAGACAGCGGGTAATAGATCATCGGTTTGTCATAGATCGGCATCAGCTGCTTCGAGATAACGCGCGTCACCGGGTAGAGGCGCGTGCCCGACCCGCCGGCAAGAATGATACCCTTCATTTGTGTTTCCCTTTCTTGGCGGGTGCCCGTTTCGGCGCCGGCTTCACAGAGGCAGGGGCCACCGCGACGGGCAGCTGTTGGTTTGTGCTGTGTTTAAGCTTACGTGTCTGCGCGTATGTCAGGCCCGCGAACGCCGCGATAATGCCCAAAGCCAGCAACACCGCGATATAAAGAAAACGGATGCGCTCGGCAGCGACGCGTTCTGCGTTTCGCCGGTAAGATTCTTCAATAAGCCAGAACAGGCGCTGCTCAGATGCCGGGTGCGCTTTCTTGAAAGCGGTGGTGATCTTCTGCAGGTCTTCGTCGCTGAACGCTGCCATCTGCGCGCGTGCGCGGCCGGTCTCTGCCGCGAAAAACTTCTGCGTCTCAGCAGCCAGACTTTCAGGCAATACATCCACATCAAAATCTGCGGCATTGGCAGCCGAGGCAGAGAGAAAAAGCACGAGCAGGATTTTATTCGTCATGTTCATTGTAGACCGTCCAGGCAGTTTCAAACCGAAACTTTGCAACCAGAATGCAGACAAAGAGCAGGCTGAAAGCAGAAAAATTGAGCCAAAAGGCGCGCCGCATCATGGGATCGAGAACTCCACCGCCGGCCTTTTGCACAAACACAGGCCCCGGATGCGACGCGGTTTTCCAGATATAGATCGCAGCCACAACCAGCACGGCATTTGCCAGTGCCAGCAAGGCGAGCACGGCGCCGATGCGCGCGCCTTTTTCAAAATCCTGAATGGTTGCGCGCAGCAGAATGTAGCCGTTATACATCATCCACATGACAAAAAAAGAAATCAGGCGCTCGTCGCCCCAGTTCCAATACGTGCCCCAGACCGGTTTTGCCCACAGCGGGCCCGTGACAAGCACCGTCGTCGTGAATGCCCAGCCCGTCTTGATAAACGCCCGCGCCCAGGCGTCGTCGGCCATGCGGCGCGATTTCAGGTAGCGTATGCTCATGAGAGCGCCACCGATGAAGGCGACGAAAGATACCCAAACGAGTGGTACATGAAAATAGAAGATACGCTGCACGTTACCCTGCATCGCGTCGGCCGGGGCTGCAATGAGCGCACTATGCGCTGCATAGGCACCGACGGCGAATGTAATTACAAGCAGCAGGTAATACAGCATGCGTCTGAACTATTCGAGCGTTTCGTCTTCTGAAAAAATAGCGGTAATGTTGACCTGCGGTGTGACGTCGAAGCTGTAGTTGACCACGGGTACTTTGGGGGCGATGACGCGGCCTGCGATCTCGAGCACTTCGACTGCAGCACGTTCTTCGACGACAATCTTGTCGCCGTTCTCAATCTTGTTATCGAAAGTTGATTTGGGCGCGACGACAAAAAACGGAATGCGGTGTGCTTTTGCCAGCACCGAAAGCGAATATGTACCGATCTTGTTCGCGACGTCGCCGTTAGCCGCGATGCGGTCGGCGCCGACAAAAACAGCATCGATCATTTTCTTCTGCATCAGGTACGCGGCCTGAGAGTCGACGGTGAGCGTCACAGGAATCTTGTCTTTCAGAAGTTCAAAGGCGGTCAGGCGCGAACCTTGCAGATAGGGCCGGGTCTCATCTGCGTAGACCATGTTGATTTTGCTCTTTTCATGCAGCACGCGAATGGCGCCGAGCGCAGTGCCGATGCCACCCGTTGCCAGCGAGCCGGTGTTACAATGCGTCAGAATATTATATTTTTCTTTCGGGTATTTCGTGAGCAGATATTTCACCGCGTTGTTCGACATTTTGAGGCAGCGTTCTGCATCATCGTTGTGAATTTCGAGGGCTTTTTCGTAAAGTGCGAGCAAAAGCTTCAGGTGTGCATCTTTTGCCTTTGAAGGTTCGCCCGCAAAAAACGGAGTCGCCACCTGAAGCATCTGTTCGGTCGCCCACATGAGGTTCACGGCCGTTGGGCGCGCAGCATCGAGTTGCTGTTTTTGTTTCTTCAGCAGGTCAAGGGTCAGCTTCTTGTTCTTTTTCGACGCTTCCCAGGCGGTGAGGTACATACCATAGGCTGCACTGATGCCAATCGCAGGTGCGCCGCGAACGACCATGTCTTTGATCGCTTTGGCGACATCGGCCCCGTTTGAGCAGACGACATAGTCGAGCTTGTGCGGCAGCAGTTTCTGGTTAAGCAGCTGAATCTTGTCGCGGGCTGCCTTGATAAAAGAGAGATTCGTCTTCATGGTCTTTCCTGAATGTTGTTTATATTTTTGTTTTTTCTATTGTTGCGCTGGTCATTGCCCTTGCTTTCCGCAGCTTAGTCTGCCCCTTCGTGCCGTAGTGGCCTCAGCAATGGAAACAATATAACGTCTTTGATGCTCGCCTTGTTGGCGAAAAGCATGACGAGGCGGTCGATGCCGAGGCCGAGCCCGCCGGTGGGTGGCATACCGACTTTCAGCGCTGTCACAAAATCGTCATCGGTGGCCATCGTTTCTTCAGCTCCACTCGCCTTCTGTGCTGCCTGTTCGCTGAAGCGCCGGTCTTGTTCGAGCGGGTCGTTCAGCTCACTGAACGCGTTGCCCATCTCGCGCCCGGTGATATACGGTTCAAAGCGTTCGACCAGATGTGGGTTGCCGGGAATCGACTTTGCAAGCGGCGATATCGCCTTGGGGTAGTGCATGACGATCGTCGGCTGAATCAGGTTCGGCTCGACTTTTTCCGAGAAGACAAGGTCGACGACCTCCCAGAAAGTGTGCAGGGCTTCGGCTTTGAGCCCGATCGAAGCAGCCATCTTTTTGGCCTCAGCAGCCGACGGGTTTTCATCGCCGAGAAATTTTTCAAAATCAAGACCGGTTGCCTCTTTGATACTTTCGAGGTAGCCGATGCGCTTCCAGGGTTTTTTGAGCGAAATGGTTGCGTTGCCGTAGGGCAGCTCGGTCGAGCCGATGAGTTTAGTCGCAAGTGACTCGAATATATCTTCGGTCAGCTGCATCATCGTGTTGTAGTCCGCGTAGGCCTGGTAAATTTCAATCATCGTGAACTCAGGGTTATGCTTTGTGCTAATGCCTTCGTTACGAAAGTTGCGGTTCATCTCGAAAACTTTTTCGTAGCCGCCGACGATCAGGCGCTTCAGATACAGTTCGGGGGCTATCCTCATATAGAGGTCGATGTCGAGCGCGTTATGGTGCGTCGTGAACGGGCGCGCCGCTGCGCCAGAGGCGATCGCCTGCATCATCGGCGTTTCAACTTCCATGAAGCCGCGGCGATGCAGCAAATCGCGTATTTCGCGCAAGATGGCCGAGCGTAACGCAAAGGTTGCGCGCGCATCGGCATTGACCGCGAGATCAATATAACGCTGCCGGTAACGCAGCTCAATGTCGCTGATGCCGTCGTAAGTCTCGCCGTCTTTTTCTTTCACGACCGGCAATGGGTGCAGGTTTTTTGCGAGCATGGTGAGTTCGTCGGCGTGAATGCTCGGTTCACCCGTCTTCGTGCGAAAGGGTTTGCCGCGAATTCCGATGATGTCGCCGAGGTCGAGCTGGCGCAAGACAAAATAGTCATTCTCGTTCAGAGTCTTGTTGCCCGCATAAAGCTGAATGCGCCCGCTCTGGTCTTGAATCTGCAAGAATTGCGCTTTGCCCATGTCGCGAATTGCCACCACGCGGCCGGCAGTCGCGACTGGGGCGACGCCTTCGGTGGGGGTGAGATCATTGTTCGCCCCGAAGTGAGTCTTTCTGATCTGTGCGATTTCTTCTTTATCAGTGAACCGGACGGGGTAGGGGTCGATACCGTGGGCTATCAATGCATTCAGCTTGCCGAGTCGCTGCGCCGCCAGCTGGCTGAGGTCTGCCTCGGTTGATTCAGGGGGGGTGCCGGGCGATTCGCTCATTAGGGCCAGAAACCGGTATTTTGACACCCTGTAAAGGCATGCGCCCCTGCCTCGGGCCTAACGGGGGTCTTGCGATTTGGCGATTTGAATCGGCAAATAGAAGAAGTCTTGCCCCAGAAAGCGCAGTATTTTGACGTGATAAATGTAGGATATCTCACTTTCTACCAGGTGCCCGAGTGTTTTGACATCGTGTATGTTCAATGCCCGCAGCAAAACTGGATCTTTTTTAATCTTCAAGAGTAGCCGAAGCTGGTGTTCTTGCCATTCGCTGCGAATCGAGTCAAGCAGGCGATCGTAGGCGACATAACTATTGCGTTCGGTGCGCGGTACCTGCGTATAGACGTTTTCGTCCCACCAGTCTTTGAGCACATATTTGACGTACTCGAATGGCAGCTCGCGCACCATTTGGTTGCGTTTCAGGTGTCGGTGCACGTACCCGGTTCTGCCGACGCGCATAAAGTGAGTGCATACTTTGATGAAGAATACCGGACCGAAATGGTACAGAAAGAAGTTCTGGTCGTTTTCGTCGAGATTCGTCTGCTGCATCAGCAGGGTGTCGCGCGTGAACTGAAAATAACTGTGCAGAAATACCAGGTATTCACCCACGCGGTCTTTGTTGCGGGCTGCCGAAATGAACTTTCTGATGATATCTTGCCGCAGAGCATCGTCTTCTGCGCCCAAATGCGTTTCGACATAGATCGAACGCCTGACTTTCGCCTCTTCAATATCGTAGCGTGACTGGTTGATTTCGAGCACGTACGCGTGTGTCTGGTTGAAATGTTCGGTGCCCCGTGTGTCGAGCAGGTAAGGCGACTTAACCGCAGTGTCACGAATTTCTTTCGGTGGTTCTGCGGCGCGCGCGCGCGTTTCAGTGCGCTGCGACTGGGGTACAAACCCTTCGATAATTTCTGCGAGGTCTTCTCTGAATATCGCCGAATAGGTATAAGATATCTGGTTGGTATAGTGGCCCTTGACGCTTACTTTGCCGCCGACCGTCTGTTCAGAATCGAGTTTCAGCAGATAACCTAGGCGGCGCAGCAGCAGGTTGGTGAGGTTACAGAGATCGATTCGCGGATACACCCTGTATGTGAGCAGCTGCTCCATAAAATGCTTTTCGGCGTTTGACACGTTCATCGCCTCAAACAGGTTCGCGAGTTTCCACCAGTGTTCAATGACTGCCGTATTGAATTCGCGGATGATCTCATATGACCTGATGAGTTTTGCGAATTCGATTTTCGGTTCTTCGATATCGGCGTCGCTGAAGTGATTATAATATTCGCGGTTGGCTGTCGTGTCGAGTGATCGCGCCGAAAGCTCTGACTCAACGTTGCTGTAGAGCCGCATGATCGCCACGAGCGCCGAGTCAATTTCTTTGATATTCTTGTTGATATCTTTGCGGGTTTCTGGTGGTGCAGTCGACAGAAATTTCTGAATATTATCTGCGTTGACGAGATGCGCTTCGAGTCCCTTGAGAAATCCCCCTTTGAATGGCAACAGGTGTTTTGCCGCTTCTGCAGAGTCGGCAGCGTTTACACCGTCGTAGTTAAACTCGGGCTGGTATGAGAAGGTAGCCATTTATCCTTCTCGTCGGGTCAGCTGCCGGGAGACGATGCCGGCGCGCGGTACGTGCTCGCTTCGTTCGAAATGCGCTGAAAAAATTCTGGAATATTGATGCGCCGGTTCTTGATCTCGTCGGGCGAGAAGAATATGGTGCCCACCGCCCCCTTTTTGATAGGGATATCAGAATAGACAAAGCCGTCGCGCAGTTCGATATCAATCTTGCGTGGTATCGCGGTATTCGTCGCGACAGAATTGATCAGGTCAGATTGTTTCGGTTTGACGGCTTTCATCACAGCTTCGGCAAATTCGGGGCCGATGCGAAATATCGAGAGATAGCCATTAAGATTTTCAACAGGCTTGTCGAGCCGGTTACCAGTCAGCAAGATATCAATCCGCAATTTGCCGTCGGTAATTGTGTCGGCCTTCTCTTTCAGCATCAGCGGTTTCAGGTCGATGTCTTTCACCTGAATCGTTGACGAGTATTCCATTTCGCTCGGCCTGAGCCGGCCGAGGTTAAAGAGCGTGTCTGAAATGGTCACCACGCCATTCAGCGTGTAGAGTTGCAAAACAGGCATGACGAAGACATTGTCTTTGTATTCCATCGAAGCGCCGATTGCAGGGTATTTACCCCGCGAATAGATTAGGTTAAGCCATTCTCTGCTGTTATTCGGGTCGGGTATCTCAATATTTTCAATCGTGAAGTTATAAGCGCGGTTGAAGTTATAATTCTTGATGATACGTTCTTTGTTGCCCGCCCGCAGGTTCAGCGTCTTTTTGAGTTTCAGGTCGTGCTTGAACGGAAAGTCAAGGTTCACCTTGTGCACTTTGACTTTTGGGTTGCGAAAACTCAACGCGTCGATCTTGACGAGGCCATTGACCAGGTTTCCCTTTGCTGTGCCGGCAATCGAAAACAAGCCTACCAGAAACGTGTCATCGAGAATTTCGCTCTCTTGTGTGCGCGCCAGTTCGACTTTGTACTTGAGATCGGGTGTTTTTACTGCCGCGCGCTGCTTCTTGCCTGTGACCGGGTCTTCGACCACCTCGCTGCCGTCTTTCAGCTCGCCGCTCGCGCTGATGCTGAGCGCCTTTCTGAGCCCAGTAATCGTGAACTGGTCGAGGTAAGTGTAGGGCGGCGCCATGCGCGCCTTCGCCTTGATC
The DNA here is from genome assembly GCF_000266885.1 of Turneriella parva DSM 21527. Lineage (NCBI taxonomy): Bacteria > Pseudomonadati > Spirochaetota > Leptospiria > Leptospirales > Leptospiraceae > Turneriella > Turneriella parva. The sequence continues at coordinate 2,219,733 of NC_018020.1, forward strand.
TGAATGTCGTCGACGTGTACGTCGGGCAGGGCAATCTGCGTGACGTGCTGAATCTGCTGCTCTCTGCCTGAAATCGTTACGTTGGTTTCACCGTCTGCCCGCAGTGTGCGGCCAGGGTTTACTGTCTTGATGAGCCCGCCGATCTGCTCCTGAAGGCCCGCAGGCATTGTCCCGATCAGTTCTTTGAACGACACGATGAGAGAATCGAGCTGGTATTTGATATTTATCGAGTCCGCTTTTTCAACGTGCACCTGCGATTTCAGGTCAACGGCAGTTGCGTATTCTTTGTCTTTGTCGGTGAAACTGATGACTGGCAGGTCGATCGTGGTGTTCTTGAAATCTTCGCTGCTTTTGACGCTTCCCTTGGCGTTAAAGTCGATGCGGTTAACCCCCGATCTGCCTCGGTCGACGAAATAATGCAGCTCGGGTGAATAGACGCGCAGATTAATTGCCAGATTCTGCGGTGACTCGCCGCTGGCATTGAATGTTGTGTTGATAGTGCCCGTAGCGGCGCCAGCAGAAAAGGGAGCAATGTTCAGGCCTTTGAGATAAAAAGCTGCCTGCGTCTTGCGGTCAGCCGCGAGTTTCGCATCGAGCCCGAGGCCTGCACCGTTCAGATTGCCCCTGACTTTCAGCTCGGCAGTTTTCACAGGCAGGGGCTTGAGCGACTGGTCGATATCGGCGGCATGGTCGATCTCGAGGTTCGGTATCGAAACATAGACGCTGCCGGCGCGCACTGCTACCCGTTCGAGCTTCAGCCCACCCTGGTCTTCGATCTTGTTCCCCTGAATCGAGACGCGCGTTGGCTTAACCGAGAAGAAGCCTGAGAACGCGGGGTCGCGCTTAGACGTCAGGTGCGACACGACCTCGTGAATTTTGCCGAGATTCACGCGTGACGCGGTCGTTTCAATTTTGATGCTGCGGCCTGGCTTCAGCAGTTTTTCGCCTGTTCCCGTGAGGGCAAGCAGCGTATCGCGCAAGAATTCGATATTGAAGTCTTCGATCTTGAGACGGTCTTCTTTCGCTTCGTAGTCGATTTTATGGCCCAATCTGAACGGCAGGTTCTGCGCTTTGCCCCTGCCGAGTGCCACGGGAAAAGTATCGTTACCGAAATTCATGCGCGAAACAAATTCGGGTTTTTTCGACTGCCCGTCGTAGAAGAGCAACCAGAAGAGATCAAGGTTCGATCTCACCGAGGCGGCCGCGCCCTCGTAGTCAATGGCAACAGACTTTTGCGGGTTCAGCTGTATCGCGAATGTGTTCAGCAGTGCAACCATCGCCGCGATGTCGTTCGTCTTGATCTTGCTGAAATCATTTGTCAGCAGCGAAGTCACAAAATGAAAATTCTTCAGGTGCGCGTATTGTTTATTCTTGTTGGTCTTGTCGCGTGCGTCAAGGGTGAAGTTAAAATTCTGCAGGGCGATGCGCGCGAATATCTGCACATCGAAAAACCACGATACCACGCCATCACCTGGCTCTTTGGCGGCTTCTTCTTCTTTTTCTCTCTCGGGTTTTTCTTCACCCGGTTTGGCCAGTGCCGCAGCATTGAATATATTGTTCTTCTGTTCGAGAAAAATCTCGGTATCTTTCAGCGAGAATTCATGTATGCCGAATTTGCCGCGAAAAAAGCCGAAAACATTATAGAGAAGATTGAGCTCGCCGGCTTTCAGAATCGGGGTGTCGCTATAACCTTCGGGAGCGTGCACGACGACATTACGAAACTGAAACCCGGTAAAAAGAGAGGTCTTCGCGACGGTAACCTCGAGCCGGCCGTTGGTCGATTTGGCAAATGTGTCGATAATCACCGGCTGCAAGAATGCCGGGCGCATCACGTAATTATACGCAATAACGATGCCCACAATCACCACCGCGACGGTGTAGCGCAAGACGCGCAGAATCTGGCTCAGACGGCCGGTTTTGCTTTTAACTTCGGGGGTTAGGCTACCGTCGGGAAACTCATTCATCAGGTTTGTGGTTTCATGGACTTAGCACGGGTACAGGCGGTCAATTGTTCAACGGATTCTCGACGATTTGAGCTCCTGCTGGTTTGTAATTGAACATCGCACCTGAGATACCCGTATCGATTGTCATGCCCGAGAAAGAATAGGTCGTGGTTTCGTCGCCGTGCTTGAGGCGCACGCTGCGCACCATACCGCTCGCGACCTGCACGACAATTTCTTCGTAGTGCGCACCCTTCTTCTTGAAAATATATGTATTGCCCTGAATCGTACCCTCGTAAGAGGCGAGAATGCCCAGCAGGCCGCCGCCGGTGCCTGAGACATCTTGCCGGGCGCAAAGCGGAGAACTCTTGTTATGAACCCAGAGGTGAGTTCCATTGGTTGCAATCACGCCTGTGCCTGTTTCAACGCGCAACCTACCCGGATACTGGTACATTATCTTGCCGGTCTGAATCTGACCCGACGACGACGTGACTGCAAAGGTCGCCCTGAATGATGAGTAAAGTCCCTTTACCTGACCTTTGAGCGATTCGTATGCACCATCGGCATGTAATGGCGCAAATGAGCAAATGAGCAGAGCCAGGCCGATGGCGCGGGTCAAAAATGTATGTCTGCCGTCAGGTGAAGTGCCGTTCATAAAGATACGAAGGCTTATATCGTTATGATTGCCTGTAAAGCACGATTCACCTGGCGCTGTCTTGCCTTTCTGCTCACTTTGGCGGGGCTTTCGACTCTGCACGCGCAGGATTATCTGGTGCCACCGCCTTTTGGTCTCGACCGGCAGGTGCGCGACTATACGCAGCGGCACTTGAGCGACAATGTCCGATTTTTGCTGTTCCATTCGGCCTTCACCGTGCGCCAGACCGGCTACTCGAGCAACTCGGGCAACCTCGTCAACCTCGTGATCGCCACCGACTTCGCGCAGCTGGCGACAACCGGCATGGCAGGCCTTGCGCCGAGCAACATCGACCGCGATCTCTACAATGCAGAAAGGTTCACGGTATTACTCTACGAAAGTTTTGCGCGCCGCTGGGAAAACCTGAACCCGATACCGGGGCTCTTCTATTCGTTGGTGATACGCAGCCCCGCTTACCCCTTTATCTTCATGCAGGGCCTCGAAGATTACGCCTGGGATTTCGGAACCTTTCCGTTTACTGATGACGAAAGCTTCAAGCAGCAGTCGCTCGCCTCGCGGCAATATGGCTTTGCGTTTCGTATTATGATCTATTGAACGCTTTTTGAGAAAAAATCAGCATGTCAGATCGCCAATAGGTCTAGCGCAAAGCCGCAGGCCTCTGCCTCGACGGGGGCATACCTTTTCACGAGCTCGTGGTATTCGCCGCCGCGCGCGATCGGGTCGGTGAAACCCGCGACGAAGGTCTCAAAAAACACACCACTGTAATAGCTGCTGCGCGGCTCGGCAAGCGGCTGCCAGAAAGTGCGGATTTTATTCTTTGCTGCGTCTGCTACTTTTGCCTGTGCTGCGCCCTCGCTCTGCTGCAGCGCCCGGCGAATTGCCTCTGGCAAATCTGCGACCGCAGCAGGCGCAGCTTCATTCTCTTGCGGATACAAAAGCCAAAGCGCGAGCGACGAAGCAGAAGCCGTGGTTACTCCTAGTTTTTCGGCCAGCAGACTCCCAAAGTAGGGCGCATCACGGCGGGCAACTGCTTCGGCCAATGGGGCGCCGAGTGCTTCAAAAAATGCATTGTAGAGCGAAACTTCGGTGATCTGCGTCACCGCTTGCAGCGAGAAAACCTTCTTCAAAATTTCGTCGCTGATGGCAATGAGCCGACCGAGTTCGGCCGACGCCTTTTCACCGACAACCTCACAGCCGATCTGGTAAATTTCGCGTGGCAGCGGGTAGTTTTTGCGCACATCTTTATACACGGGGGCCGCATAATAAAACCGGCGCAGCTTCTGGCCGCTTTTCTCGCTGATCTGCCGCACATAACCCTTGATAACCTGAGAGGTAATATCGTTTCGCAGCGCCAGCCGTTCGCCGCTGTTGTCTTTCATCGTGAACATCTGGGCGTGCGTGCCTTCAGAAAATGTTTCGGGAAAATCAACCATCGCAGGCATAATACGTTCAAAGCCGTGCGCGCGCACTATATCCTGCGCATGACGGCTGGCCTTCTCAATCGCCGCGGTGGCTTCGACATCGTACATGCTGAAGCCATAAGGTGACGAAACCTTTCTGTACGCTTCGACGGCGCTGCCCTGCGCTTGCGGTGTGTTTGCCGAACCACTCATGCGAGCTGCTCCAGATCGAGAAGATTTCTGACCGCCGCAATTGTGTGCGTGACGAGTGCGAGTCGGTTGGTGCGAATTGCTGCATCTTCATGGTTTACCATGACGTGCGTGAAGAAGTCGTCGACTGTCGGTTTTCCCGCCGCAAATTCAGCGAAAATTTCTTTGTAGTGGCGCAAAAGATCGTCTGCCGCCACAGCGCTGCGTTTGTGCAAACCCTCGGCGAACGCATAGAGTTGTTTTTCTTGCTCGGTGGCAAATTTGGCAGGCTCAACCTTTGCTTTTGCGTCGGCTTCTTTGCTGATATTGGCCATGCGCTTGAAGGCGGCAAGCAGCGCATCAAAGCTGGTGCGGTCTTTTTCGGCGATTACCTTCAGCGCCGATGCGCGCGCGAACAGATCATACGCATCGTCGCCACCCGAGAATACCGCCGCGCGCGTCAGTTTTTTATCGAAACCTTCGCTTTCGAATATCGTGGCCAGCCTGCCCTTAAAGAATTGCAGAACCTTGTCGGCGAGCGATGCGCCCGCATCACCTGCACCCGCAGGGTATTTTTTGAGCGCGGCCGCGATGAAGGCCACGAGCGAAAGGCGAATTTTCTGAGCGACCAGAATTTGAATGATATACAGCGTCTGGCGGCGCACTGCGAACGGGTCTTGCGACGCGGTAGGTTCTTTGCCGAGCACGAACGCCGCGAGGGCATTATCCCATTTATCGGCGAGAGAGATCAACGCACCGAGTTCGCTCTGTGGCAGACTGTCGCCCTGAAAGCGCGGCAGGTAATGCTCGTGAATCGCGGTCACAATTTGTGGTGCGACGCCGGCATGCGCGGCATAGACAGAACCAATTTCACCCTGCAGGTGGTCGAATTCATAAACGAGCGCAGTGGTGAGGTCTGCCTTGGCGAGCCGGCTTGCCTGCTGCAGTAGATCCCTCGGTACTTTATCACCGGCGATCAGTGACGCAAATTCTGCCATGCGATCGACCTTCTCGCGGTATGTGCCGAGGCCTTCGTGAAACACGATCTGCTTCAGGTCGTCGACGCGTTCGCCGAGCGGACGTTTCAGGTCTTCGTCATAAAAGAACGCGCCATCGGCAAGGCGTGCACGTAACACACGTTCATTGCCCTCGCGTATATTTTTTACCGCAGCGGCATCGGCAGTCATGGCATTCGCCACGATGAGAAAGCGGTTGCTGAGCCGACCCGATGCATCGCGCATGCCGAAATAGCGCTGGTGCTGGTTCATCTCTGACAGAATCACACCGTCGGGCAGGCGCAGAAAATCGGGGGCAAACGTGCCGACTACGACACCCGGGCGCTCGACGATAAAATTGACTTCATCGAGCAGCGCTTCGTTCTCGATCAATTCAAGTTTTTCGCCCGCGGCCGCTGCGCGCAAGAGTTTACCGATCTGTGCCTTGCGTTCAGCCGCATCGGCGATAATCTGGTGCGAGGCGAGAGCTGCCGCGTATGCCTCAGCGCTCGGCACACCGACGGGCTTTGGGTCGAGAATAAAATGACCCCGCACTGGTCTGAAAGGAATATCAGCGAGCAGCGTGTTCTGCAATTCAGCCGGCTCGAACTTCCACTCGTTCTGACCATAGAGCGCGAAATAGCCTGCAATCGGGCGCGCGTATATATTCGCCAGGTCTGACCAGCGCATCGAGCGCGCAAACTTTACCCCACCGGCAAGCTCTTGAATAATGCCCGGCAACGCAGAGCGAAGTGCTTTGCCCGGCCGCGTCACCGTTGCGGTCGCATAGCTGCCTTTAGGCGATTCAATAAAAGACACCGCCTCGGGCGCGATGCCTGCTTTTTTCGCAAAGCCCACGAGTGCCGGCGTTGGTTTGCCCGCTGCGTCAAGCGCGGCGCTCTTTGCCGGCCCCTGCAGAGTTTCGGTGGTGTCTTCGCCTTTATCGGCGATGGCGCTCACTGTGAAGGCGATGCGGCGCGCCGTCGCAAATACATGGATAGTACCGTGCGCCAGACCCGTTGCCTTGATCAGGGCAGGCAGCCGCTTCTGCCAGTCTGCCAGTGCATTTTTCTGGTACGCCGCAGGTATCTCTTCGGTCGCAAGTTCAAATAACAGCGTCTCTGCCACCCCTGCAAAAGCGCTTCGCGAGACGCTGCGTAAAGTGCAAAGTCGCGGGCAGGCCGCAAGTTTGCGTGACGAACCAGAGAGCCCCGCAGATCATGGCCCATGAGCGATCAGGTTGCCGTTAAGTCAAAAAGTCATGCTGAAAAGTACCGCGTAGAAATCAATGCACGAACCCACAAGATTCAAGCCGACGAACCCAATGACAAAGGTGGTGCCGATACAGCAGGCACGCCTTACGAATTGCTTTCGGCGGCACTGGCTGCATGCACATCGATTACAGTGAGGATGTATGCCGAACGCAAAGGCTGGCAAACCGGCCAAATCGGCGTCGATATCGATTTTGAAACAGAGAAGAGCGTCACAAAATTCAAGCGGCGATTGAGTTTCGAAAACGCATTGCCTGAAGAGCAACGTGAGCGGCTGCTCGCAGTCGCCAATGCATGCCCCGTGCACAAGGTCTTAACTGGTACCATCGCGATTGAAACTTTTTGAATAGGGTGGGCTTCTTCGCATGTTTATAGACGCCAGACATCGCCGTATACTACTACTTCTTCTCGTAGGTACTTCTCTCACGGCGAACGATATGGCTGCTGCGCAAGGCGTGCGCGTGTCTTCAGGGGGCGGGGCAAGCCCCAAAACCGACGAACGCGCGTCGCGTCGGGCCATCGCGATTGCAGAAGTGAAGCAGTTGCTCATCGATATGACCGGCAAAACCAACAAATTGACAGCAGAACTTAATGTTGCGAAAAAAAGTAAGGCCGTTCTCAAGGCGCTCGACGGCTGGGCGAACTATCTCGACAAATGGAAAAGCCAGGTTAAGGCACTCGAAGGCAGGCAGGGCTTTGAATTGCTCAAAGCTGCAGAGCCGCCAGAAGAACTCAAGCGTGAGCTTGACGTTTTCATGGCTTCGATAACAAATATGTCTGCAACGCTGCAGGCTAAGGTCGAAAACTTCAAGGGCGATCCGAGTTTTCAAAAGCGCATTAACCAGGTTCTCGGAAAACTAAAAGATATGTAAAGTTTTTTCGCGCGTGGGCAAATGCCCACGCGCGAAAAAACCTCTCTAACATTCTGCTTTACACATACTCTCTTCACCTCGTCTCTGAAATATGTCAGAAGCCGAGCAGTACGTTCTTGCCATCGATTTGGGTACCTCGGGGCCGAAGGTTGCCATTGTGCGCGAAACCGGTGAGGTTCTGCACTGCGAAGTTGAAGCAACCGAACTTATTCTGCTTCCCGAAGGCGGCGCCGAGCAAGACCCTGAAGACTGGTGGCAGAAAATCTGCCGCGCCTCAAAGCGGCTCATTGCTAAAAATCTCGTACCCGTAGAGCAGATCACCTGCGTCGCCGTCACATCTCAATGGTCGGGCACGGTCGCTGTCGGCAAAGACGGCAAACACCTCTATAACTCGATCATCTGGATGGATTCGCGCGGCGCAAAGCACGTCGCCAAGATGGTCGATGGGCTCTTGAAATTTCAGGGCTACGATGTCGTGAAGCTGGCACAGTGGGTTCTCTTGACGGCAGGCATGCCGGGCCTTTCGGGCAAAGACCCACTGGCGCATATTCTCTTTATCAAGAATGAAATGCCCGATCTTTATCGCGATACCTATAAATTTCTTGAACCGAAAGATTACCTCAATCTGAAGCTAACGGGTAAATTCGCCGCAGCGCAAGATTCCATCGCGCTGCACTGGGTTACAGACAACCGCGACCTCAGCAAAGTATATTACCACCCTTCGCTCATTCAGGCGACCGGACTCGACGTGAATAAGCTGCCCGACCTCTACAGCTCGACCGATATTTTAGGCAATATTCTGCCCGACGCGGCACACGACCTCGGGCTCACGGCAAACGCCCGGGTCGTACTCGGCACGCCAGACGTGCAGTCGGCGGCAGTCGGCTCAGGCGCGGTCGACGATTTCGCGACGCACCTTTATATCGGCACCTCTTCGTGGCTCACCTGCCATGTACCGTTCAAAAAAACTTCGCCCGAATACAATATGGCGACGATTCCTTCGGCGATACCGGGGCGTTATCTCGTCGGCAACGAACACGAAACGGCAGGTTATTGCCTGACCTACCTGCGCGACAAGGTTTTCTACCCAAAAGACGCGCTCACCCCTGACGGGGCACCCGCAGATGCTTACCAGAAATTTAATGAACTGGCCGCATCGGTGCCCGCAGGCAGTGAAAAACTCATCTTCACTCCCTGGCTGATTGGTGAGCGCACGCCGGTTGAAGACCATACGATACGCGGTGGCTTCTTTAATATGTCTCTCAGCACGACCCGCGCGCACATGGTGCGCGCCGTGTTCGAAGGTGTTGCCTACAATTCGCGCTGGCTGCTCGAGGCAGTCGAAGATTTCGTCGGCAGAAAAATACCACGCATCAACATGATCGGTGGCGGCGCGCGCTCAGACCTTTGGTGCCAGATTCACGCCGATATTCTGAACCGTGAAATTCTACAGGTTGAAGACGCGATTCAGGCGAACGTGCGCGGTGTCGCACTGCTTGCCGGCGTTTCTTTGGGCAGGTTCAAGTTCAAAGATATTTCCAGTCGCGTCGCGATTCAAAAAACCTACCATCCGAACCCTGCGAACCGGCGGATATATGACGAACTTTATACAGAATTCAAGAACGTGTATGCTGCCCACAAGAAAATACATGAGCGATTAAACAAAGATCATTCATAGATTGCGCACGCGCAATCTATGAATGATCGAAAGGATAAACCATGGACCCAGAAATCATTGCCGAATACCAGAAGAAATTTCCCGAAGTTTTTTCGATAGTCGAAGGCATTCTCGAGCGCTTTCCCGAGCTCGATAAGTTGCTTAAATCGCAGGGCGCAGTTAAAGAGCAGATCGAAGCCCAGTCGAAGCAGGTGCTCGAAGCTGTCGCGAAAGACATGAAGCCTTACCGCGACCAATTCGAGACTTTTCGTCAGTTGCCTGCAGAAGGGCGTGCCCGCGCCGATGTCTTGAAAGAACTCAAGACGATGCAACAGGCCGAGATCAAAAAATGGAAAGAAGGTTATGTCTCGGGTGCGGTTTACCATGGTGATAACAGCCATATCGAATACCTGAACGAAGCCTATGCAATCCATTCGCAGTCGAATCCGCTGCACACCGACCTGTGGCCAAGCGCGAGCAAGTTCGAGGCCGAAGTCATATCGATGGTCGGACGCATGCTGTCAGAAGGCGCGGGTGAATCGGTGCAGTCAGAACTCTGCGGTTCGGTGACATCGGGTGGCAGCGAAAGCATTCTGCTCGCGATGAAAACCTACCGCGACATGGCAGAAGCCGAGCGCGGCGTCAAAAACCCCGAGATGGTGGCTCCCGTGACCGCGCACGCGGCATTCGACAAGGCGGCTCAATATTTCAAGATTAAACTGCGAAAGGTACCGGTCGATGGCAGCTTTCGCGCCGACGTAAACGCCGTGAAGAAAGCGATCAACGGCAACACCGTCGTGGTCATCGGCTCAGCACCGGCTTTTCCGCACGGTGTCGTCGACCCGATCGAAGAGATGTCAGAACTTGCGCGCGCGAAAAATATTCCGTTTCATACCGATGCATGTCTAGGCGGGTTTGTTCTGCCGTTCGCGCGCAAACTCGGGTACAAGGTGCCAAAGTTCGATTTCAATCTGCCGGGTGTGACTTCTATATCCGTCGATACGCACAAATATGGCTACGCGGCAAAAGGCACTTCGGTAATTCTCTACCGCAATGCTAAAATTCGCCACCACCAGTTCTTCACCGTGACCAACTGGCCGGGCGGCATGTATTTTTCGCCGACGTTCGCCGGTTCGCGCCCCGGCGGTCTCAGCGCTGCGGCCTGGGCGGCGCTCGTGTCGATCGGCGAAAAGGGTTATCTCGAAGCGGCCAGAAGAATTCTCGAAACTGCGGATTTCATAAAGAAAGAAATCGTCAAGATACCCGAACTGAAACTTCTCGGTGACGCTCTTTACGTAATTGCCTTTGCTTCAGATTCTCTCGACATCTATAAAGTAATGGAGCACATGACACACAAGGGCTATTCACTGAACGGTCTGCACCGGCCCGCTTGCGTGCACATTGCGCTGACACTGCGCCACGCAGAACCGGGAGTCAAAGAACGGTTCATCGAAGACCTCAAGGCAGCAGTTCTGCACGTGAAGGCGAACCCGTCTGAAAAGGGCAGCTCGGCGCCGATCTATGGCATGGCAGCTACTTTGCCGGTGCGCAGCGTTGTCGGTGATATTCTTAAGACCTATATGGACGCGTATTACAAAGTCTGATTTATTCTCTTCTGGCTACGGGCGTAAGCCCGTGGCCAAAAGATACGTTCTCACCGGCTTCGAGCAGCAAGATGCGCTCGCTCGCGCCCGAGATGGCAATTGAATCTTTGATCATATCCATCTCGAGACCACCCCGGCGGTAGAAGGTGCTGTGGTGAATGGGTATCATGTAGCGCGCGCCGCAGTCGCGAAAGATCTGTAAGGCGCCGTAAGGGTTCACGTGCACTGCGTTGCCGAAACCAGAACCTGTGCCGAAGCCGCCTGAGGGCCCAACCGGAATCAGAGCCATGTCGATCTTGAAATGTTTCTTCAGCTCCCTGAAGTGTTCTTCGTGGTAACCCGTGTCACCTGCGAAGAACACCGTGATACCTTTGTACTGAATGATATAACCGGTATACGGTTCTCCATCCCACAGATTATCGACAAGCAGGCGCCCACCGAAGTGCGCAACAGGTACCGACGTGATCTTGAGCCCGTCTTCTTCATGCGAGTAGCCGGGTGAGACCCGGTGTTCGACGCGCATGAGTCCGGTGGGTATATACGCATAACCACTTTTGGGGGCAAAGATGTGCTTTGAACCCTTGAGCATTTCGAGTGAAGGCGCATCGAGGTGATCAAAATGGTTGTGAGAGATGACAATCGCATCGACAGGCCTGATCGAGGCAATGTCGATGCCCACGTCGGTGAGCCTCTTCACAACGCCGCCGGTGCGCGGCGAAAAATTGGGGTCGGTAATAATCCATTTGTCGTGAATGCGCATGAGCACGGTCGCGTGACCGACCCACCAGAATTCGATTGCATCACCCGAAGGTGTCAGTTGAGGGGTGGGTTTTGCAGTCTTAACCGTCGCTGAGAAATTGCCGCATGCTGTGGTTGCCAGCAGCAGAAACAGAAATAATCGCACCTTCTGAAGATAACGCGAAAGTCGCCATGCGCCCAAAAGCTCTGTTACGTAAGCCTATTTCGCCCGCGTGGCGGCAGAAATAGACAGTCCTCTATTCAAGCCCGATGCGTTGTTCGCCCTTGTAGCGGTAGAAGCCCTCGGCTTCTTCGGTGGCAATCGCCTCAGCTTCGGCGCCAAAGTATTTTTGCCTCAGTTCATTGAGCGCGGCTTCAGAATTGCCACCGGGGTTCGCGGCAAGTTTTTCGCGTTCGGCAAGGTAGTTCTTGCCCGTCGCCCAGCGGTTCTGGCGTTCGTAATCGAGGGCGTCCCACCTTTCGAGGGCGGCTTTATCCATACCCATTTCTGTGCGAATGGTGCGCAGCGCGTGCTTCTGCTGCGTGGGGCTGAGCGCCTTCAGGTCATCCTGCACTGCGGTTAGAACTGCGTTTGTCAGCTCTTGCTGGTGGCGTTCGACATATGCCTTCGCCTGGTCGCCGAAATTCTCGTTGAGCGAATTTTTGAATGCACTGAGTTTTGTCGACAGGTCTTTGCCCTTCGCCTCTTTCATGTCTTCGAGCGTGTTGCGCAGTGCCTCGACCCGTATCTCATTTGCCCAGATGTCCTTGGCGTTTTCTTCGCCAAAGAGTTTGCCGCGCATTTCGTTCAAAAGCTTTTGCCGGTCTTTGCGGCTCATCTTGTCGAGTTTGTCTTTATTGCGCGAAAGCCAGTCGTTATACCTCACAAGCGATGATAGCTGGTTAAAGAGCTTATCTGACAGATTCGGAAAAGCCGCACCCGCCAATTCGTTGGTGCACGCGACCCAGTCATCGGGGCGCTCTTTCTTGCAGAGGTTCATGATCTCTTCGAGCATCTTGACCTGCATATAACCTTTGTCGATGTGCTTGCTCCACTTGTCGCGCAGCAATGCCAGTTTCTGTTCAAACGTGAGTTCGCCGACAATGCGTTTGGTGCCGGCTTCGCTCATTTCGTAGCGAATTTTTTCGACTTCAGATTCCTGATATTCGCGCATCGTGCGGGGTCCGCGTTCGAGCGCCTTCAGCTGCCTGACAGCGTCTGAATCGCGATTGAGCCAATAGATCAGTAAACCAATAGAGGCTCCGATGAGAATGCCGGTGAGCCACGGCCTGGATTTAAAGAAGTTCATGAATAAAGAATGCACGATTGTTCGGGCAAAGCCCGAACAATCGTGCGATCAATTTTTAGTCTTTAGCAGCAATAAAGTTGAAAATCGCTGCGTAGAATTCCATCTCGTCGAATGTGTCTGGCGGTACGCCGACGACGTCGAGGTGGTCTTGGTTAATAACGCTTGAAGCAGATGTCATCTGTAATGACGTAGGTGCGTTCAGGTTCGTTACGTTACCTGTCGTAGAATCTTGTGTGATATAGTCGAGGCACAGTGTGCAACCGTTATATTTCAGACGGTAGCCCATTTGCTGCGAGTTGATGCCCACAAGACCGTCGTCGTCAAGGTCGGTTGCCGTACCGTTGCCTTTGCCGCCTGCGCCGTCGTTATCGCAGTCATCTACACAGTAGCCATTGCCGTCGATGTTGAAGAAACCGTTACGCAGAATAAAAAGAGCAGGGTTCACTGAAACGCCGGTTTGTGCCGTCACGAATGACCCATAATAAGCTGCGTATGTTGAGCTTACGGGATTGTTGACGTTAAAGGCTTTTGCACCAGTAGTCAGGCCGTCAGTCGCGCTGTAGTCGTTATACACGAGCTGCTTGGCGCCGGCGAATGCATCATTACCGCTGCGATAGATCGAGTTGCCGAAAATTGTTGCGAGCGCCGCAACCACATTCGTTACGCCTGGTTTCAGGTCGAGAATGTATTTTGCAACCGGTGAACCACGGTGGGGTGATGAGATAGAGATCAGAACTCTCACGACCTGGCGGCCTTTGCGCTGGTACAGCACTTTGGCAGCCTTGCGAATGTCTAGACCGCCCTGTGAGTGACCGACGAGGTTGATGTAGCTTACACCTTGCGATGTCATGTACGCTTCAACCTGATTTGCTACATCGAGGCCACGAACCTCAGATGATTGAAAAGGATAAGTCTGTGTTTGAAATGCCTTTTGGCCGCTATTGATGTTGCCGTTGCAGGTGACCTCGAGCAATGCATCGCAGGGGTCGCCCACGAACACGCCATAGTCATCACCCCAGTAATCGTAACCCAGCAGGTCGTCAAAACCTGCCATGCCGTGTGCGAACACGACCGGGTAAGTTGTTTTCGCCGCCGCCGCAGACACCATTGCCGGTGCAGCCAGGGCCAGAACCAAGAGAGAGATTGTGCTCAGTTTTCGCATTAGAAAATTTCCCCTTCACGCATTATTTTCGAGCATGACTATATAGGCGCAGGCGTATGACTCGCGCCAAAATAAGAGTGAACAAGTGTTCAATGTCGGATATCCCAAACTTCTTTACGTGTTATGCGGTGCACGAAATAGTTCACGTTGATGTTGCAAAAGAGCGTGCAGCTGTTCGTCGGGATTAGTGTGCTTATGGGCGCATCGGTCGCGCCGGTTTTTTCAGCGGGCGAAGAACAGAAAACCAAAACATCCGCACCGGTTGTAATCGAGGCCGACAAACAGGGCCCGGCGGCAGCGCCTGTCGTGAAGAAACTTATCTTTCTCGATTTTTATAATGAATCGAATGACCCGAACGTCAAGTGGCTGACCGACTCTATCGGCGAATCGATTTTTGAGCTGACGAAAAGCAAATACAATTACGTGCGCATCGAACCGAAGGTGTGGCGTGAATATGCGAAGACGAAAAATTTCAAACCCGAAGATTTTTACGATACCGAAAAACTGCAGGCGATGGGCTTTGCGCTCAAAGCAGACGGCATCATTTTTGGCAAGTTCACTTCGTCGCCAGAAAATATTGTGATCAGCGGAAAAATTCTTTCCGTCGTCGACAAAGAGATCGTCGCCGAAAAAAATATTACTGTACCGTTCTCGAGCCAGATGTTCGAAGATGTGCAAGATGTTTCTGAAACTCTGGGTAGCAGAATCAAAGATCTTTTTTATCCGTCGGATAGAGGGGCGTTATGGCGCTCGGCGCTGTTGCCGGGCTGGGGCCAGTTCTATAAGCAGCGCAAAACCGCGGGTTATATTTACAGCGGTGTCATCGGCACCGGCGCCGCGTTCTCGCTGTTCTCGCTCATTATGCTCGAGTCGACCAAAAGCCAGTACAAAAGCTATAACCCCGACCATGTCAAGACCGAACCGCAGGGCGAATTTGGTATCAAAGACCCTGACGCAACGCGCGCCGAGTTTTCGCGGCTCGTCAATAAGGCCGATCAGTGGTACCAGATCATGATGATTAGTGCGGGCATCACGTTCACGATCTATCTCTGGCACCTGTTCGACGCTTGGTTCTTTGAGGGTAGCTATATCGAGCTCGGCAAACAATCCGCCAAAGTCTATGAGCAACAAGAGAGTATCTTTGGGGCCAATGTGCGCCTGACAGGCGACCGCGACCCATTGTCGCTGCGCGTGAACTATGCATTTTGAGCCTGTGGCGCAGCGATTATTGCCGGCGCGGCCGCGCGAAAAAAAACAGACTTTTTGGCCCGAACGTATAAGCTTGGGTATAGCAGGGCGGCCCTTTCAGGGCAGAATTTACTCATAGATACGGGCAGAAATGGTGAAAGCAGCAAAAGTATCCATAATTTTTCTGGGGAGTTTCTTCTTTGTACAGTGCTCTTTTCTGAAGCTAGACCCAGAGACGAATTGTTTGAACGATAAGACGGCGTGCCATAAAGCCGACGTCACGCGGCCACAACTTGCGCAGGCTATATTTCCTGTTTCCGGGGCTTTGATATCGCAGCTTGCCTATATAGACCTGCGCTTTAGCGAAGAGTTAAATGATCCACAGCCATCTGATTTCGTACTTTCTGATACGGGTGCCACTGGCGTCAATATTGTACGCGTCGAAAAAACCGCTGCTTTCACGTATCGCCTTTATACGAATCAATCGCAGGTAAGTAACGGGCCAATAGTCCTCAGCTTTACCAATGTGCGTGACTATGCTGGCAACCGAATCACGGGCGTAACCGATGTTTCGTATCAGGGTAACGTCGACATAGAGATTAG
Source organism: Turneriella parva DSM 21527 (assembly GCF_000266885.1). Classification (NCBI taxonomy): domain Bacteria; kingdom Pseudomonadati; phylum Spirochaetota; class Leptospiria; order Leptospirales; family Leptospiraceae; genus Turneriella; species Turneriella parva. The sequence continues at coordinate 2,235,317 of NC_018020.1, forward strand.
ACTGACGACCGCCCCAGCCGTGTTGAGCGGCATTAGTAATACTGCAGGCGGGTACAATCAAGCCGGTTTCGCTGTGGAGTTTACTCACGATTTTGTAGATGACGACGGCAATTCGTGGAGCGCCTGTGTGACTTCGGGTGAAATCACATGTGCATTGGGAAGTGGATTTAGTAACGGTACGATGCTTGCTTCGGCAGACAAGACTATTGCGCCGGGTTCGCCCGTTTCTCTTTCGCGTTCGCCAACGCAGTTTTCTCTGGGACCAAACCGTCTGGTGATTTATGTAGAGAATTTTGCCAAGAACAAGAAAGGCACAAATTCATGGCCCATCTTTCGCGATGATACTCCGCCCCTCACTTCGTTCACACCGCCGGCAGATGCTTATGCCACGGCGCAAAACATAGAGCTCACCTGCTCAAATAACTACGAGCGAATTATCTATACCGTTGCATCGCAGCAGTCCACCGCGCCAGCGCCACCACCCGACCCAACCTTCAGTGCTACCGGGCAGCCCATCTTGCCGGCTGTTCTTTATACTGGGCCGATTACCACGCCTTCTACTCCCGACCCACAGGTGAGCATCTACAAGTGGCGCTGCATTGACCGAGGCGGTAATGTCGAACCGGTTGTTCAATCCGCAACATATACCATTGATAGTTCGATACCTGCGGTTACGGTGAATCTCGATACATCGATTTTTCGGCCGTTCGTCTCACCCACCGTGAACAACACATCGACACTGCGCTTCACAACAAACCTTGCTGCGCCGGCGACGTATAGGATTGTGCACAATGCGACCAGTTGCACAGATGCGGGCGCAACGGTGTTGCAACCACTCACCGCTTTGCCAGCGACTGCTGGCATACCGGTCGAAAGAATCCTGAATACCAGTAGTGATCTGCCAAGCGATGGAGTATACAATGTGCGTATTTGCGTGCAGAACCTCAGCGCGCAGTGGGGTTTTGCATTTTTGCAGATAACCCGTGACAGCACTGCGCCGACTACTGCCGCTTCACCTGTCGGTGGCAGTTTTGGCGAGCCACAATCAGTGGCCTTGACCTGTTCTGATAATCCCGACCGCATTGTATTCACTACGAACGGTGATGAACCCCATTTCGGTATGCCCGCTTCGAACACATACAGCACGCCGTTTCAGACGCCACAAGGTGTGACCACGCTCAAGTACATTTGCCGCGACAAGGCAGGCAATAACGAAGCGTCGGTCAAGACGCAGGTCTATACAGTCGATTCGGTGTTGCCGACGATTACGGTTCTCTCTAATACATATGCCGCGCTTTCGAATACCGGTTCGCAGACGCAGACGACGATTTCATGGACAAGTTCGCGACCTTCAGCACCTTATACCGTGCGACTTGGTGGCACAAGTTGTACCACCGGCACGCAGCTTGCATCAGGCACGACCGAACCTACCATCAGCTCGCCGACGAACACTATCGTAACCGAGGCGAATCTTGGTTCCAATGGCCCGCATACGATTCGCATTTGTGTTCAGAATCTGATATTGGCGTATGGTAACACAACCTTGACTTTAACCCGGGACACCACCCCTCCCACCTTCGCGGGCCTGACATCGCTCACCTCTGGCGGTAGCAGTAACTTCACACTCCAATGGTCTCTCGCCGATGACACGACTGGCTCTGGCATCGCGTATTACAACATCTACCGCGCCGAAGCAGTCGGTGGCCCGTACACAACCGTGAACCATATCGCGGCGCACCCGGCGACGAGCATCAACGTGACAGTGCCGGTGGCGACGAATACATATTATTATGTGGCTGGCGCAGTCGACAATGCCGGTAATGAAACCAAAGTCACGGCTTCGCCGTTCGCGACGAAGCCGCAGATTCGGCTCGTTGTCTCGGGGCTTGACACCGCTAATAGCAAGACTTTTGGCTTCACCGACGGCACTGCCTCGGGCACGATTAGCGCAAACTCGATTGCGCCGGGAGTCGTTTGGGTTACCACTCGGGGCTTGGGCGACACGTACAACTTCGCCATCACGGCGCAGCCTGCAGGTCAGGTCTGCGCCATCAGGCAGGGACAGTTCGGAACGTTGTTGAGCGACTTGACTCTCAATATTGATTGTGCCAATGGGTATATGGTTGGGGGACGCTTTCAGGCGGTGGCAGCGACTAATGTGCCCGCTATGCTCTACCGTACGCGGGCAGAATTTTTACAAACATCCTTCGCTGTACTCGGAGAACTTCCCAACTCGCTCGCAGTTGCTGGCGGGTTTGTCTTTTGGGGGACTGACGGTGACTGCGACGGCGGCGCGCCGCTGAGTTATTGTATTTATAAGACGGACGTCAACAATATCAACGCCAGAACCCTGGTCGCCAGCGGAATTCCGGGCGTGATTCGTGGCATGGCAACAGATGGTACGAGCATCTATTTCACGACCCTCACTGATAATCGCCTCTACAAAGTCCCGGTGGTAGGTGGTGCTCGTTTCGAAGTTGCTTCTGGTTTCAGCAATCCGTTCGGTATTGCGCTCGACGGCGACGACATCTATGTGTGCAATCGGGCGGCGGACGAGTTAGTGAAGGTCGACTTGCGTACCGGACAAAAGACGACCGTCGTCTCCGGTATTTCCGCACCAATCGGCATTGTTGTCGTCGGCAATGATCTATATTTTACCCGCGCGGGAGTAAATGCAGTTTACCGGGTTCCAAAGGGCGGCGGAACTGTCGTGACAGCATTCGGGCAAACTTCTGCAGGTCATGTTGATGGCGTCGGTTCTGTCGTACGCCTGAACGAACCGCACGACCTCATTTACGATGGCAAAGGTAGTCTGATTTTTACTGAATACGGTAACCACGTTGTCCGCCGCGCGTATCTGGCAACCGGCCAGGTAACGACACTCGTCGGCAACAGCTCGATGAGTTCGATGTTCTATACCAATGGTGCGGGCAGTAGTGCGGGTTTACCGCGTCCGGTCGGTATTGCCACCGATGGCCGCAATATGTACATCAGCCTGCACGGTGACAGACGTATCGTGAAGCTCTTTGAAGACAAACTAACCGGGCATTGGACGTTTACCAATAACAGCGACGACTATTCAAGCGATGCAGCAGCCGTGACGCCGGCTTGGTTGGGTACTGCGACTTACACGACCGGGCGGTTTGGCGAAGCAGCGGGCGCAGCGCTGTTTGATGGCAGTCGACACGTCACCACGAAAAACTTCACTTTTACTGTTAATCAGCCATTTACTTTGTCTGCCTGGGTACGCGCCAGCGATCTCTCGGTGGCGAGGCCGATAATCGGCAACCTGACAGATTTCGAATTCCAGTGGTATATCGCCCCGAACGGATCGGTGACCTTTCAGAATTGGTACAGCAGTGGGGCGCTCACGAATTATCTCAGCTCAACTTCGGCGGGCGTAGTGAAGACGAACACCTGGGTGCACCTCACCTATGTCTACCGGGGCGGCGATACTGTGCATCCGGGTGGGCGAATCTATGTCAACGGATACAACATGACCGCCGCTTCGAGCCAGGCATCGGTAGATTTTTTGGACTCATTTGTTAGCAATGTCACCATTGGGGCCACGCGTTCACAGGCCTCAAGATTTGCCGGTTCGATGGCCGACGTGCGCATCTACAACCGTGCTCTGAGCGAGGGAGAAATCAACGAACTGGCACAAGATACCGGCACTTCTGCTAATATTGGTCCGACTGAACTCATAGCGCATTATGAGATGTCCGGATATACCGCTTCGGGGGCGCTCGCGCAGAATCTTTTGGGCGGCACGACAAGCGCAGTGGGTAAAGACGGCGACACTGCAGGCGCCTTCTCTTTTAACGGCACGGGATCGCTTTCTGTTGATGCGGCAACGATCGCCGCGCTGCCAAAAGAAAATGCCCCGCGCACGCTATGCGCGTTCATTCGCCCGCTCGCTTATCCCCCCGTCAGTAATTTTGTGTCGCCGGTTTCTTATGGTGGCGCAGGTAGCGGCAGAGAATTCGGTCTGGCAATCAGCCGCGATGCAGGCACGAATATTTTTGTAGCGAATACATTTAATTCGGCTTTTGATCACGCTGTCGCCTATAAGTTTTCTCTCGGCACATGGGCACATGTCTGCGCAACTTTCGATGGCACCAATGCCCGCCTCTACGTCGATGGTGCGCTGGTGGGAACTAAGCCCGTAACACTTTCTACATCCGTCTCTTCGACCGTCTCCGGGGCTTTTCGCGTCGGCGCCTGGTTTGATGACGGCCATCGTTTCACCGGCGATGTCGACGATGTTCGCGTATATAATAAAGCTCTTTCAGCAGCAGAGATACGGCAAATAGCTGTGCAGGCACCTGCAGGTTTGGTGTCACGCTTCGATTTTACCGGCGACACAGCAGATGCCAGCGGCCAGGGAAACACCCTCACCAATGCCGGCGCAACGCCGACTGACGATCGTTTCGATCTTAATAGCCAGGCGTACAAGTTTGACGGCAGCGATAGCATGAGTGTTGCTGCCGGCAATCACTTGGTATCCGATGCCACTTTCGCCTTATGGATAAGGCCCTCGACCATCCCCGCGGGGCTGACAGGCCTCATCGACAACTGGAACGGCGACGGTTCGACTGCGGGTGCCAAGGGCGGAGGTATCGTTTTCAACGGACCTACTGCGCTGCAGGTGCTTGCCCGGGGAAATGGTGCCGTGAACGATTGCGGCGTTACCTACATGCCCCCAGCAGGCACCTACAGGCATATAGCAGCCACGGTGCGCTCAGGTTCTACGGGTAACATTACCATCTACGTTGATGGGGCCGCCATCAGAACATGCACACCCGCAAATCTTTTTCCCGAATTCAACAACGGAGTAAATTTCGCAATCGGCAAGAATATCTGGCCGACAGGTTTCGACGGCAATATCGATGATGTGCGCATTTACAACCGTGCTCTGAGCGCAACCGAAGTGCGTGCGCTGGTGCAGCAACCCAGCCGAAGAATTTATGTCACCGCAAATACGTATTCTGGCGATCTGGCTGGTGTTACCGGGGCCGACGCAAAATGTAACAATGTTGCCGATGTGAACAAGCCGCCCGGTGTCTACAAAGCAATGCTGGTCGACGATTCTGTGCGCCGAGCATGCACCTCGGCCAGTTGCGCGACTTCTGGCTTTCTCGAAAACATCGATTGGGTGCTGCGGCCGCAGGTGCCATATGTTGATCAGGCAGGTACGAGGTATTTGTTCACGGCGAACGACCGGGCCGTATTCTCTTCTGTGGCCATCGGTGGAATCGCCGGCAGTGCCGTGTATCCGTGGACAGGCCTCAGCAGCTCTTGGCTTGTAGGTTCAGTTATTTCTCCCACGCAGGATGATTGTGCAAATTGGACACCAGTAGGGGTAAATGGATTCTATGGAGAAGGCTCAAACACCGGTGGCGGAGCCATTTCATTTAATTTTGGCGGTTGTGCATTTAGTCGCCCGCTTTACTGCGTTGAGCAGTAGATGAATTGCCCACTGCTTCATGTACGGTAATGGGTATTGAAGCAGAAACATTGCCGTTGAAAAACGCTGGACGGTTACAGCGTATCGGGTAAGCTCTGTTGGTGGTGCCGACCACAAGAGCGCAAGCCCTATATGCAAAATTTCATAAAACCGGTCGCTATTGCCTTTGTTCTGCTCTGCGTTCAGTGCTCTTTTCTGAAGCTAGACAAAGAGACGAATTGTTTGAACGATAAGACGGCGTGCTTTAAAGAAGACAAGACGCGGCCGAGTTTCGTTCAAACAGTTTTGCCGGCTCCGGGAGTTGTCGTATCTACGTTGGGTGAAGTTCAGCTCATGTTTTCAGAAGAGCTGAATAACCCGCAGCCCTCAGATTTTGTCTATAGCGAGCCGGGTCTCATCGTACAATCTGTGACGAAGATTGACAAGTTTACCTATCGCTTACTGAACAATCGTAATCCTAATCAGGGCGGGCCGCTCACGTTAAATTTCACCGGACTTAAAGATTATGCTGGTAATAGTATCACAAATGGGAGCATAACATATACCATTAATCTGAACATCCCGGTCACGCCAACCGCGACGCACACAGGTGTCAGCACAGTAGGCTACCCGACCGTTTCTGTTTCGTGGCGCTTTGCGTATACGCCGGTGCTTGCCGGCGATACGGTTTACCATGTCAGACTCACCACCGGCGCCGAAGACTGCACTGCCGGCACTCCCATTACACCGGCGACCGCGACACCTCTGGTGAATTCGGCGGTGCTAACCTACGACGAGACAAATTCGACGACTATTGCGGCAACAACTTACAACTTTACGGTTAACACTTCTGTGATCACCACGTCGGGAGCGCAGAAAATTCTGATATGCCTGAATAACGTTAACAACAATAAATTCGGTATCGGCGTTATCAATATCGTGCGCGACGATACACGGCCCGACGTTCTGGCTATCTCACCCGTTGGTGGCAATTATGTAGCGGCGCAGACGCTGACTTTTACCTGCAGCGACAACGTTGACAAAATTATTTATAACTACGCGAGCAATGCTGCGCAGGCTTTTGACCCTGTAGCCGGCGATGTGACCGAACCAGTTTTCAATACCAGCACTGGCGCTCTCGTGGCCGGCACAGGTTTCATCTATGATCCAGACAACAAGCCGGTGACGCCTTATTCAGATAATACAACGCGATCAATTTACAAGTACCGTTGCATCGATAAGGCCGGTAATATAACGCCGGCAAATGCATTTGCGGCGCTAGTTTCAGGTGTATATCGAATTAACAGCACTTTCCCGACCGTATCGCTGATCAGCCTCACGAAAACCGGTGCGAACCCCGAAGTGAATATCACAGGCGTTGGCGCAGGCGGGTACACTTCTGCCACGCTGAGGTGGAGTACGAATCAGGTCGGTCAGGCGTGGGAAATTCGTCCTGGCGGCACTGATTGCGGTGCTGGCGGCACATTTGTCGCTCAGGGCTCTGGCGGTACGGCCACACCGTCACCAGCTAACACACCCATTCTGACAGATATTTTGAATATAAGCCCAGGTATTGCTTCAGGTTTAAATAATCTACGCGTTTGCGTGAGCAACGGCTCAGAGTGGGGCCAGGCCGGCTTCACTCTGCTCAGAGACGATACGGCGCCTTCGACGCTGACAGTCAACGTACCGCCCGGTGATTATGGTACGGTTCAAAACCTGGTGTTCAGCTGTTCAGACAATGAAGACCGCGTCATTTTTACGGAAAGCTTTTCGGCCCCAGGTGCGTCACCGGCCGACCCGGGTGACCCTCTGTTTGATGCGGATGGCCGACGCATCACGGGTACGCTGCATACCGGGCCTCATGCCGTAACGAGTGACGATACTTCTTTGATTGGCAAGCGTACGCGCATCAAGTACCGGTGTATCGACAAGGCTGGTCATGTGACAGCCGTTAATGATGTGACTTATACTATCGACACCCTGCTGCCAACTATCACGGTGCAGAACCAAAACCACACTGCGGTCAGCGCACAGCCTGGTGCCAACGGTTTGGTGCAACTGACTTGGGTTGCCGACCGCCAGATAACCGGGTACGATATTCGCCGTGGCAGCACTAACTGCAATGATGGCACGGTGCTGACGAGCGGTACGAATCTTTCGAACGCTTCAGTTTTGGCAGCGGGAACCACGGTAACTTCTACCATCAATGCCAATTTGACGAATTTCGCTTTGGACGAGGGGTCATATACAATTCATATCTGCACCTCGAACAGCATAGGCTCAAAAGGTTACACTTCGCGCGTGGTAAAATACGACACCACCCCACCCACCTTCGCGGGCCTGAATTCGCTCACCTCTGGCGGTAGCGGCAACTTCACACTCCAATGGTCTCTCGCCGATGATACGACTGGCTCAGGCATTGCCTATTACAACATCTACCGCGCCGAAGCACCTGGCGGGCCTTACAACACGGTGAACCACATCGCGGCGCACCCGGCGACGAGCATCAACGTGACAGTGCCGGTGCCGACTAACACGTATTACTTCATTGCAGGCGCTGTTGATAACGCCGGTAACGAAACCAAAGTCACTCTCTTGCCGCTGGCAACGAAGCCGACGATTTCAGTGACGATGCTATCAGAAACCGGCAATACCAACTTTAATCTGAGCGACGGCACCGTGACGGCGCCGCTGACAGCGACGACGACGACCACAACTGCCGCCTGGTCAACGACGCTGAGCGCAGGTTCGACTTACAACTTCAGCGTATCCAATGTGCCGGTCGGCAAAGTCTGTGCCATTAGGCAGCGGCAATATGGTACTCTAATTGCAAATATCACCATCACTATTGATTGCATCAACGGCTATACAGTCGCCGGGCGTTATCAGGCGATGCCGGCTGCCCCGTTAAACTTTATGCTGTATCGGGGTATATCCTCAACTACTTATTCTGGTGCTACGTCGATCAATGGTGTCGTGAGCATTGGCAACATGATTTACTTCGTGCGCCGCGAGGGCACTAGCAATAGTTCAATTCAGCGGTGTGACCCGACGAACTGCGCAGCGACTCTGGTGACCATCGCCAATCAAACCGCAGGCGTAATGCGCCATCTGGTCACTGATGGTGCCAACCTATACGCGGCGAACCCGAATGGTAGCGCAGCAGCAATGAGGATCTATAAATACAGCGCACTGCAGACCGGCCAGGCGGCGCCTCAGGCCGAGTATAACCCCGCACTCACGAGTGGCTTTCATTCGGGGCTCGCTTTAGACGCGAACCGCAACCTGCTCTACGTCGGTCTTCGCGGCGTGGCACAAATAAAGAGGATTCACCTCGACACGGGTGTCGTGGATACGCTCAGCTCGATTGTGAGCGAACACGAGGGCATGGCACTTTTGGGCGACGATCTTTACGTCGCGACGCCGGATAACGGCAATTGCATTCTCAAGGCCACCAACGCACACACGGCAACTGCACTCACCCTCTATGCAGGTTCGTCTGGCCCGACCGAAGCCTATATAGACGGCCCGCTGCTGGCAGCTCGGTTCGCGCGCGCGCACGGCATTGTGAGCGACGGTACCGACCTCTATATCGCCGAATTTGCCGGCGCGCGCATTCGCCGCATCGACATGCGCAAAGGCATCGTCTCAACCATCGCGGGTGGTGGGGTTGCGGGCACAGACGGCACGGGCCCTGTCGCCGGCTTTGCCAATCTATTTTCGATGGCCACCGATGGCAGAAAACTCTATGCGAGCGAGGGCGGCAGCAACCGACTGCGCGTTATTGCCGATTCTGGTCTTGTGGCCTATTGGCCGCTCGATGGTAACCTGAATGAATATGCCAGCGACGGCACGGTAACAAAGCCTGCGACCATCAATGGTGATGTGACAACAGCCCAGGGCCGTTACGGTGCGGGAAGTTCAGCTTACGCATTTGACGGCGTCGACGACTACATCAGCGTTGCGACCGGCTCTGCAGATACACACTTTAATGCGGCCAACTTTTCCGTTGCCTTCTGGGTGAGGCCGGCCGCCACCCAGCTCGAAAGCACAGGGGCACCGCGTGATTATGATTTGGTGACAAACTGGTTCGCGGGCCAATACGATTTTTCTGTTCGCTACCATAACGAGATTTCGAGCGCGAATACGATACCACCACAAACACCAGGGCAGTTGATTTTTCTGCGCTGGGATGGCACTGTTTCACCTTATTGCATCAGCGGCATTCGCATCGACGATGGCAATTACCATCATGTCGTCGCGCAGAAGTACGGCAGCCTGCTGGTTATGTACATCGACGGCAAAAAGGTCTGCTCTGTTGCTGATACTGTTGGCACGATCAATCTCGCGAATGTCGGGCCAGTGCGCATCGGTGCCCGCCCGGGTACGAATGAGAACGAATTCACTGGCAACCTGTCCGATGTACGAATTTACAAACGAGCCTTAAGCGAAGGTGAGATCAACGAACTCGCGCAAGATGCCGCCGCCGCTCAGGTAGGTTCTTTTTTTAGCACCGGCGCGACCGGTTTGCTGAGTCATTACGAGTTTGCGGGCAACATCTTACCAAGTGGGCCTATCGGCGCAAGTCTGGGCAATGGACCTCTGCCTTCATTAACGACAGGTAAAGACGGTGACCCCAACGGTGCAAAGAGATACGTTGCTGCCAGTTCACAATATCATTACAACAATGACACAACGGGGTATCCGATCGGCAATCAGGCCCGCACGCAGTGCGTGTGGGTAAACCCTGCATCTTACCCGTCAGGAAATTATTACGGAATAATACAATACGGTTCGAATTTCGCGAATGGTAAATCAGGGCTTTTCATGCGCGAAAATTCTGGTTCGCACTATCTGGTGATGCCCGGGGGCGGCAGCGACCACGAGGTTGCGTACAAGCTGCCGCTTAATGCCTGGACCCACCTCTGCGGTTCTTACGACGGAAACCTGGCGCGCCTCTATGTCAATGGAAAGGAACAAGGCACAGCCGGTGCATTCCCTTCATGGAGTACGCAGACTGGTCCTTTGGGCATCGGCAGAGACCTGACACTGACAAATTATTTTGACGGCAAAATTGATGATGTGAGGATATATAACAATACGCTTTCTGCCGCGCAGATTCGCCAGCTCGCGACTCAGGTGCCGGCGGGTCTTATGGCACGTTATGACTTCAATGGTGATAGTGCAGACTCGAGCGGCTTCGCGAATACCTTGACAGCAACTGGTTCGACAGTGGCAGATAACGACCGGTTTTTGCAGGCGAATTCATCTTACCGCTTCAACGGCGGTAAATTTGGCACGGCGAGCCCGGTCATGACCAGCCTTGACAATGTATCGCTGTCAGCATGGTTCAAGCAGACGACAATGCATGCGTGGTTGCAATACATTGTCATTAATGGTAGTGGTAGCAATGGCTATGGCATTTATCTCGACGGCCCGGCAGGTAACGTCGTCAGCGCGATTCTCGGCGGTATCGGATATCTGAGAACGACCGTAGCCGCCCCGTTGCACGTCTGGAACCACGTCGCCTTGGTGAGGTCAGCGGGAACCTGGAGTATATACCTGAACGGGGTTTCTCTGCCGATTAACGCGATTGCGCCGGCGACGATTACCTCGACGCCGGCATTGCCTATGGGCGGTGCCTTTATAGGGCTTGATGCAGGGGCTGGCAACTATTTTGAAGGAGCGATCGATGACGCGCGCTTTTACAATCGTGCACTGAGCGCAACCGAGATACGCGCGCTCGCGGGGTATCATCCGATGCAGGTGAGTACCTGGAATGCCACAGCAAACAGCAGCAGCATAAAGTTGCATTATATTCCTGAGCACCTGGGCCCGTTAGCTGATAATACCGAAATTACGCAATGGGATAATACCTCAGGTAACCCACTACACATAGTTCGGGGTGCCTTAGGCCCCTTGTATGCGCAATCGGGTATTAATGGCAGGCCAGCACTGAGTTTTACCGCGGGCCGTTACCTCACGCGAGGTTGCAATGATCTTAATCTTGGTGGTGACAACTTAACAATTATTGGTGCAATCAGCCAAACAGGCAACGGAGGTAGCAATCGAGCCCTGTATGAGTATGGCCCAAACCTTGTCTATTTGCATGATACATCATCGCAGCGCCTTGCATATTTCAACACCTCTATAAGGGTCAATTCACAGGCCGATTTCATCAATTTGGTCGCACCGAATGCGAACATGATATATGCGGTTTCCAATGGTGCCTCGGGCGGTATCTATAAGAATGGAACCAATGTTACCGAGGGTGCTGCTGTCGCGAGTACCGGATCGGCCTGCGTATTCCCAAACGCCCTCTACCTAGGCAGCCGATTTGATGGCGCAGTCGCATACGACAGCTTTCTCGGGCTATTCGGGGATGTCCTGTACTTCAATACAGTCCTGATTCCAGCCGACAGGCGCATTGCGGAGTGTTATCTGTCGTCCAAATACTCGATTCCACTTGGTCCAGGTGTGACGTGTGATTAAGTAAATACATCGTCGATGGTGCTGTGCCGCTTGGTCGGTTTCAGAACGAGTGCGCCGTTGATCGAGTTGTGCAGTAGGAAGGTAAGAAACATAAACGTTCGTTCCTAATTTCACTCGCCGCCTCCCGCGAGCATGGGCAATTTCTCCTTTTCACACTGACTCATCGCGTGCCAAAAGGTTCGAACTCACTTATCTATCATTGCGTGCGGGGGCATTATGCGCAGGTTTTCTATTTTTCTGATTGCAGGGTTTTTCTTTTTTTATTGTAAAAAGAGTGGTAACGATGCCAGCAGCCTGGGCGACACCGCTAGTGGCGCAGCGGCTTACCAGACGAGTGCACAAATTGGTGCAGCCGGCGGTACGATCAGCGACCCGAATGGTCAATGGACCTTTACTGTGCCAGCTGGCGCTCTGTCTGAAACGAAAACCATAACTGTCACGACGAATGCGACGCCTGTCGGTTCTGTACCGCAAGAGTTCGCAGCGAGCGCGTCATTGCTCAAGCTCGAACCCTCTGGCCTAACCTTTCTCACTCCGGCAACGCTTAAGGTCACTTACCCACAGGGCGAGATGAGCGAAGGCGGTATTGAAGAGAAATCGCAGAAGCAATATTATATTAACGACGATTCGACCGTGACGGCAATGGCGACGACGCTCAATACGACGACGAATGAAATCACGGCGCAGGTGCCCCACTTTACGATTACAGGAACTCTAAAAACGAATATTACGCGTGTAAACAGCGGCAGCATCACAAGACCTTCGCGGGTGCGTCGAATAGCAAACAACCTGATCACCTACTTTAATAATTTGGGCAGTGATGCTGCGCGTAATGCAGAGTTTCAAATGGCCGCCAATAACCCGATGCTGTTGGCATTCTTGAATAAGCTCGTACAGATTCTCGGGTCTGATATTTTTACGGCAGCTTTTCCCAATGCCGATTTCGATGGCGACGGTACTGTTAACAGCGCCGACCCGATTGTTGCGGTGAATGGGGCAAATGTCACTTTGGTGTCTTCAGGTTCGCTGTTCGTGAGCACGAACCCTGGGGCCATCAATTCTACCCAGTTTGTCTGGCGGTCGAGCGCAACAGGCACCTATTCTATTGGGCTGAACGGCACAAATTGCAGCGATGGCACGCAGCTCGCTTCGGGTGCGGTGACGCAGAACGTTGACAACACCTACACACCGATTAACGCATCGGCGCTGATCGATGGTGACAATGAATTTCGCGTCTGCGTGACCACGACGCCCGGGCCAATTACGCGGTTTCTCATGGTCGAAATCGCGCGCGATGAGGTTCTACCCGTTTCGTCTGCCAGCCCGGCTGGTGGTACTTATTCCACAGCGCAGAATGTATCCATGTCATGCCTCGATACCGGTGCGGCGGAGTGTGCGCAGATTGCGTTTACGACAAATGGTAGCGACCCGACGTTTGATGCGGCGGGGAATGTCACGAATGGTACATTGGTGACCGAGATGTGGATGACGCCGGCGACCGGCAACACGACGCTCAAAGTGCGGTCGCGAGATGAGGCGGGGAATATCGGAACAACGACAAGCTTCTTTTTCAGCGTGCCGGCACCAACTTATACTGTCGGAGGCGTCGTCTCCGGCCTTAACGGCACGGTCGTCCTGCAGAACAACGGTGGCGATAACCTCACGTTGACCACGAATAGCAGCTTTACTTTTGCCACGGTGCTTACCAGCGGCAGCGCGTACAACGTGACCGTTAGCACGCAACCCTCAGATCAAGTCTGCACCGTCGCGTCTGCCGGGGGCACTGTAGCTGCTGCAAATATTTCAAGTGTAACGGTCTCTTGTGCAACGTCATACACTGTGGGTGGTTCAGTCACTGGTCTCACCGGCACTCTGGTCTTGCAGAACAACGGCGGCGAGAACCGCACGCTGACGGCCGATGGCAGCTTTACCTTTGCAGCCAGCCTTGCGAGCGGTAGCGCGTACGACGTGACCGCTCTCACCAACCCGGCAAGCCAGGTCTGCTCGGTAGCCAATAATGGCGGCGCAATCGCCTCAGCCAACGTGACCAACATCACGGTGCAGTGCGCCTCTGATACCGCCTGGGTGCAAGACGCATACCTTAAGGCCTCGAATGCAGAGGCGATTGACTATTTTGGCTACTCGGTCGCGGTCTCGGGCTCGACCGTTGTCGTGGGGGCTTATGGTGAGGATTCAAACCAGACCACAATTACCAATACCGACGGCACGGCATCGGCTAATAACTCTGCCACCAACTCAGGGGCGGCCTATGTGTTTAAGCGCGAGATAAATGGCGATTGGGTGCAAGATGCCTACCTGAAAGCCTCGAATGCAGAGGCAAATGACAATTTTGGCTGGTCGGTGGCGGTCTCGGGCAGTACCGTTATCGTGGGGGCCTTTCGGGAGGAATCGTACCAGACTACAATCACCAATGCCGACGGCTCGGCATCCGCCAATAACTCGGCCAGTTATTCTGGGGCGGTCTATGTCTTCAAGCGCGAGTCGAGCGGCGACTGGGTGCAAGACGCGTACCTCAAGGCCTCGAATGCAGAGGTGGGTGATCAGTTTGGCTGGTCGGTGGCCGTCTCGGGCTCGACCGTTGTCGTGGGGGCTTATGGTGAGGATTCAAACCAGACCACAATTACCAATACCGACGGCGCAGCATCGGCTAATAACTCTGCCGACGACTCAGGCGCTGTCTATGTGTTCAAGCGCGAGACAAATGGCGACTGGGTGCAAGAAGCGTACCTCAAGGCCACGAATGCAGGGGTGGACGAACAATTTGGCAACTCGGTGGCGGTCTCGGGCAGCACCGTTGTCGTGGGGGCTCGGTATGAGCGTGCCGACCAGACCACAATTACCAATACCGACGGCTCGGCATCGGCCAATAAGTCTGCCAATGGCTCCGGCGCAGTCTATGTCTTCAAGCGCGAGTCGAGCGGCGACTGGGTGCAAGATGCATACCTCAAGGCCTCGAATGCAGAGGTGAGTGATCAGTTTGGCTGGTCGGTGGCGGTCTCGGGCTCGACTGTTGTCGTGGGGGCTAATGGTGAGGATTCAAACCAGACCACAATTACCAATACCGATGGCGCGGCATCGGCTAATAACTCTGCCGACGACTCAGGCGCGGTCTATGTGTTCAAGCGCGAGACAAATGGCGACTGGGTGCAAGATGCCTACCTGAAAGCCTCGAATGCAGAGGCGATTGACTATTTTGGCTACTCGGTGGCGGTTTCGGGCTCGACCATTGTTGTCGGAGCTTATCAGGAGGATTCAAACCAGACCATAATTACCAATACCGACGGCGCGGCATCGGCTATTAACTCTGCCACCAACTCAGGGGCGGTCTATGTGTTTAAGCGCGAGACAAATGGCGACTGGATGCAAGATGCCTACCTGAAAGCTTCGAATGCAGATGCAAACGACAATTTTGGCTACTCGGTGGTGGTCTCGGGCTCGACCATTGTTGTGGGTGCTTATGGGGAGGCTTCAAACCAGACCACAATTACCAATGCCGACGGCACGGCATCGGCTAATAACTCTGCCACCAACTCAGGCGCGGTGTATATCTTCAAGGCGTTTTGAGGATGCCATGCCACGAAATTAGTTCGGTGGCAATAAATATGTAGACTATGCAGAAAATATATAAATTCCTTCCTTACGCTATCAGCGGTGTAACGCTTATTGCAGCAGTTACTCTCTACGTCGAAAACCGCCGACAAAACGCGCAGCTTGTCGAATTACTCAGCCGGCAGAATTCTGATGGCAAGAAGCAGGTTGACCCGTATATCGCTGGCCCGGTCAAGAACCGCATACTCAAGGGTTATCCCGAACTGCATGCATGCTACAAGGCTTTCCTCGAATCCAAGCCCGCGCAAAAGTCGGGCAAGCTGCGCATCGACTGGCAGATTGCAACTTCGGGTCGGGTAATTTCACCCGAGGTGGTAACGACAGAGTTGGGCAATAAACCGTTCGAGACTTGCATCATGCGTAAAATAGCGGAATGGCGGTTTCCCGAACCGCCGGTGCAAAAGTATGTCGAGCATACGTTCCGGTTCGACGAAAAAGGCGAAGCGGAGAAAGCAACGGTGAAGCCGCGGTGAAAATTACGATTCGTATTGCCCTGAGGTGAACAGGTTCTAAACGGGAAAATCTGCCCGGCAAATAGAGTTTCACGCACCACCGACAAAATACCCCAATGCGTATCAAGCGTTTCACCCCGCCCCGATAAACGCTGTACGCCCTTGTGCGCCGCGCCAGAATTTGCCCGAGATTGGCATTGGTATGCTGAACCCAGAGCGAACAACACCGCTTCGCGTTGAAGCGACTCGAATCGTCGCCGCGCTTTTTCTTGTCTTTTCAACCGTATCTTGCTCGTTTCTGAAGCTCGATAAAAACACCAATTGTCTGAACGAAAGCGCGGGTTGCTTCAAGGCTGATAACACGGCACCCGAGTATCGGTCGTCGACGCCCATCGCAAACGCTTTGGTCTCGCGGCTCACCACACTCACAGTTGTTTTTTCCGAAGAACTCAAAGACCCGAAGCCAGCTGATGTAAAGATTACGGGGGGTGGCAAAGGTCAACTGACTCTGTCTTCGATTACCAAGACTGCAGCGAACACCTATACGCTTTCCTTCTCGCCGGATACAGTTTCGACAGGGCCTATTCTCATTGACTTTACGGATTTGGTAGACTACAATAATAATAAGGTCAACTATTCACTCGCGCTCACCGGCAATGTAGACATAGAAATCGAATTTGATGACAACAGGACCGGAACGAATCCGGGTTATCGCAAAGGTGTGTCGGACGGCGGCGGCTACACAACAACCGACATTAAGTGGAGGCATGCCTATCAAACTGATCCGAACAATAACTGGGATATGCGCGTTACAACAGGCGCGGTTGATTGTGCTGCTGGTACTTCAATATTCACAGGGACTGGACTCGCGGATGCAACGGATGTGTTGCGCACACTCGACAGGCAAACGCATTTCCCTGCCGGCCCAGGTAGGTATCGCGTTGTGGTTTGCATTACCAATGCCGCCATGAATAAAAAAGGCACTAATTCTGTTGAAATTATCAGGGACGACACACCCCCGACAGCAATTCATTCTCCCGTTTCAGACGACTACAACACCACCAAGACCATGACGGTCGCGTGTTCGGACAATGATGATAAAATTGCCATTCAGCAGGCGCAGTTATCACCTTGGGATGGCAATCTCGTGAATCCGGCGAATCCGGCTGACCCTGACTTTGATGCGAGCGGCGCTGTTTCGGTTGGCACATTGCTGACGGCTGGTTATCCGATCAATAATCCTACGAACCCGACGCGCACCAAAGTTAAGTACCGCTGCCTCGATATTGCTGGCAACAAGAGTCTCGTCGGCATGGCGACGTACCTTGTCGACACGACGCTACCAGAGGTGGCTGTCAATCTCGACACCAGCTTCAGGCAATTTGTTTCGGTGACCGGTTATACTACCACCACTCTCAATTTTACCACAAATCAATCCAACACAACATACCGCATTGTGAAGAATGCCACGAGCTGCGCTGCGGTTGACGGTGATGAGCTTAGCACAGGCAGCACCACACCGCCTCCAGGCCCCATTGTCATTAATGCCTCGGCGCTCGATGTCGGGGTGAACAACATTCGCGTGTGCGTTTCGAATGTGGGAGCCACCAAATGGGGCGCCGCTTCGCTGCAGATTACTCGTGATGATACTGTCCCGTTTGTCACGCCGAGTGTCACCACCGGCACATATGGCGCTGTACAGGTTGTGAATCTTACCTGTTCGCCGAATGCCGACAAAGTAGCAATTACCGACGCGGTGCTTGCCGGTAGCACGCCACCCACGCCACCTTCAGACCCCAATATTGACGCCAATGGCATCATTTTGTTGGGTAAACAGCAAGACCAATTTATAACCCCCGATGCTTCTGTTTCTACAATCAAATGGCAGTGCATCACCAAGTCGGGCAATCGCTCGGTGGTCGACGGCACAACTACGGCAACCTATACAGTCGATGCAATTTTGCCGACCGTGACGATTATCGGCAACACGCGTAATTTCGTGAGCAATCTGGTGGGAGCTCATAATTTCACGAACCTGACATTCCAGGTGAGCCGGCCGGGCCTCAACTACGAGATTAAAAGCGGTAGCACCAACTGCAGCGGCGGTACAACACTTGCCACTGGCACAGTTGCAACAGCCGGGCAGGATATTACTGTGCGACTCAACACTCCATTTGCTGGCCCGCCGAACCATTTTGGTGCGGTCGGCAGTTATGACCTGAAAATATGTGTACCCAATTTTATCGGCGCGCTTGGGTATTCCACATCGTCTCTTCTTGTCCAGCGCGAAGACAGCCGGCCCAACACGGTCGCAAATGTCACCGTGACTAGTGCAACTTCAACCTCCGTTACGCTCGGCTGGGATACGACCACCGATGTCGGCCCAGCAGGCATCGCTGGTTACCGCATTCTTCAAACCACAACCCAGGGGAATTATTCGTCACCCACGACGTATACCTCCAACACGAATTCAGTGAACATATCTGGGTTAAATCCTACTATCACCTATTACTTTGTGGTGCGGGCTGTTGATAGCGCAGGCAATGTTGCTATAACTGACAGCAATGAGGTACAATCGCGGCTCGCGCTCTCCGTGACCGTCGCTGGTTACAGTAGCGCGCTGAACGGACCCTTTCGGGTGCAACTCGGTTCTGGAGAAATTCTTTCATTCACAGCCAACGGGACACAAACGTTCTCGCAAGTTTTTCTAAGCGGCGATACCTATGCATTGCCGATCATCGCCCAACCCGCAACACAGAACTGTGCGTTCGCGGGCAACCAATATGGGACCATGAATGCAAGTCTGGCGCTGAGCGTCACCTGCGTCTCAGGCTACACGAGCGGCGGGTCGCTCATTGCAAACAAACCGGCGCCGCTGAACTACCTGCTCTACCGGGGCAATGCGCAGATCATTGCCGGCGGTGGTGCCGGCACGAGTTGCGGGTCGACCTGCAATGATGGTACGGGTACCAACGCGCGGTTTAGCAATCCGTATGGTATGGCGATGGTGAACGGTTTTCTCTATATTGCCGACCGTGAAAACCACCGCATTCGCCGCATCGACACGACAGTAACCCCTGCAAGCACCACGACATTTGCCGGTAGCGGTACCGACCTCACCAGCGATGGTACGGGCACTGGTGCGTCGTTTAATGCACCGCAGGCGATAACCACTGACGGAGTGAATCTCTATGTAGTTGAGTCGCCTGCCGCAGGTCAGGGACACCTGCGCAAGATTCATATTGCAACCGGGCAGGTGACGACGCTTGCTGGCGGCGGTACGCAGTCTGGCGGCACCAATTGTCCGGTGACTTTTCAAGGTGGTTGTATCGATGGCAGAGGTGCGCAGGTGGCGTTTGGCGGTGCGAATGGAATCGTATATCACGACGGCTATCTGTACATCACCGAATATACCAATAACCGGGTTCGTCGCATGAACCTTGCAACGGGCGTGGTCGACACGATTGCCGGCGATGGCCAGCCCCAATCAGCGACGAGCACGACGGGCACTAACGCGCAGTTCAATGGTGCTACGGGCGCGGCCGTTGCCGGTGGTGTGCTCTATGTTGCGGATTTTAACGGTCACCGAATTCGCGCCGTGAGTCTGACAGCTCCCTTCGCCGTCACGGCAGTTGCCGGCACTGGCGACCCGGGCCATGCCGACGGGCCTTTGGCCACCGCGCGATTTTATAATCCTGATCACCTCACCACCGACGGTTTTAACCTGTTCGTGACTGAGTACTCAGGCGACGGCAACACAGGCCGCAGGCTGCGGCGCATCGATCTGCGTAAAGGCCGCGTATCGACCATCGCTGGGAACAGCATTGCTGCCGACACGAGTGGCACGGGTGTCGCAGCTTCATTCTATTCACCGGTCGGCATCGCCTCTGACGGCCGGCAGCTTTTCGTGGGCACTTACGATGGTGGCCGAATCTTTCGTGTCACCGACTCGGGGTTGGTGGGGTATTGGCCGCTTCACGGTGCGGTGAACGACTATGCAAGCGACGTCGCAACTCCGCAAGACGGAACCATTCAAGATTCAGATACCATTGCCAACTTGCTGCCGACTACCGGCCGTTACGGTGAGAGTAGCGGAGCATATGTTTTCGACGGCAACAACGATGTGATTTCAGCCAGTGCAACGAACTTGCCTGTGGGCAATAGCACGCGCACGCTCTGCGCATGGGTCAAGTTCAACGGTCCTCAGAGCGGCAATGACGGTGTCGTAGGCTACGGTCGGCGCGGGGTAGATGATAATGGGTTTGGGCTAGCTGTTGAGAATGGCCTCGATATGAAGATATTCGTTCACACCAACGATGTAGCTTTCAACAGACCGGTGGAAAATGACATATGGAGTCATGCATGCATACTTCGGGATTCTTCAACTGGTGAGTTGCGAAGTTATGTCAATGGCAGGCTCATCACACTAAAAAGCGGTAGTCTGAGCACGCCGGTCAGCAGTAAACTCTGCATTGGCTCGCGCTTGAATAATGTTGTCACTAGCTGTAGCGCGGATTTCTTCTTCGCAGGTTCGGTCGCCGACGTGCGCCTTTACAACCGCGCGCTCAACGAAGGTGAGATTAACGAACTGGCTCAAGATGCGACCGATAATACCGCCGTGACCGGCACGAGCTACAATACCGGCCCGACAGGCCTCTTGGCGCACTACCCAATGACTCCGACAGCGCCGCTGCAGGGCGAAGGGCCGCTCGGGGGCGCACTGACGATCAGCGCAGGCACACCCGCGCTGCGTGTTGGAAAAGACGGCGACACGAGTGGAGCATTCGGTTATTCAGGGGTGGCTGCTCATAGCGCCAGCGGGGCGGGTTTACCCCTTGGCACAAGCCCCCGTACTGTTTGCGCCTGGGTGAAGCCATATAACTACCCATCAGACGGAAACCGCAAAGACATATTGCGCTTTGGATCGGGGGTAAACGGAAACTTCGGACTCATAATGTATAATGCGTCCGGATCGCAGCGAGTGGGCATAGTAACGGTCGGCAACGATTTTATCGATGCGCAGTATGCACTGCCTCTTAATGCCTGGTCGCATCTTTGTGCTAACCTCACGGCAAGCGGCGGCGCCGAAGTCTACGTCAACGCGCTACGCGTTGGCAATTTAGCGAGTCTGGGCACGTCAACCGGGTCTGGCGGCTTATTGATCGGTGGTGATGGTGTTACCGTTGACGATGTGCGCATCTACAACAACGCACTGTCGTCACCACAGGTGCGCCAACTCGCGACGCAGGTACCCGCAGGTTTAGTATTTCGCATGGACACCGTTGGCGATGCAAACGATGCAAGCGGCCATAATCACGCACTCGTATCAAACACCGGAGCACTTGCGGCTGGGCGGCATGGCGTGGCGAATACGGCTTACCGCTTCACGAGCGGTCAGCTCGCGACGTACGCACACAATACGACACTGAATACACCCAATATGACCTGGTCGTTCTGGATGAAATCACCGAGCATGACGGGCGGTGATTTGAATACGAGCATAATCCGCAAATTTCAGACATTCAATGCCGACGGCTGGGTTGTGAAATATGACCACATCAACTACCTTCACAATTACAAGGCTTCGAGCAATATAATGAGCGCCCACGAATCATTTGTCAACAATGTCTGGACGCATTATACGGTTGTGCGTTCGGCAAATGGGGCTAGTGACAGTATTTACATCAATGGTCAGGCAGCAGCTAATACCACAGGTTTGGGGTCAAATATTGTCAACACGGCACAGATGCTGATTGGCGCGAATGGCATGGGCGATATTACTCTGCAAGATGTTCGCATTTACAATCGCGTGCTTGATCAGGCTGAAGTGCAGGCGCTCTCGGGATATCACCCAGACCATGGCGTCGCTGGCATGGTCTTTCACGTGCAGGCCGACAATTATTCGCACCTTGCCGATGGTGCGCTAATTACCACAAACTGGCAAGATTCAACGATCAATGACCGGTATACGCTAACGGGGGGCGTACCCACCGGCTCGCCCAAATTTGTGAGCGGCTCTTCGAGCCTACTGGGCAAAAAGCCCGCGATCGAGTTCGACGGTGTCGATGGCAAATATTTTGACTTTGGCAATACTTCGGTCACCTATAACGGACTGACCGTCTGCGCGGCCTTGACGCGTAGGGGCCTGGGCTTTCGGGGGCTCGTTGAAAAACGGGGTGGGTTTCAGGCAAATAGCTGGGGCATGATTACAGAAAATGCCGCGAATGCGATGAAGTTCGAAATTGGCGATCCGCCGGGTGCAAACGTTGTCGATACGGTAACCGACGATTCTCCGTCGATCTATTGCATGGTAAACGGGGCTGGCAATGCCATTCAGACTTTTGTGAATGGACAACTGGCTTCGACAGTTGGCGGTTCAACCCTGATCGGCTCAAACACCCGACCGCTGCTCGTGGGCGCGCGGTACGACTATGCCGGCTCGTATCATGGGCAGATTGGTGACATCGTCATCGCGGTGAAAGACGCCTCGACAGCCGAACGGCGCGTTACCGAGTGCTATCTCTCGTCGAAGTATTCAATACCCTTGACGGCGGGAGCGGTTTGCCCTTAGAGTGTCTACCCGCTTTATTTCTCTAACTTCAGAACGCTTGTGTATTGCTGCTGTTTCGCCTGCGGGCCGAACGGCAATGCGTTCTGGCTGCCGCTCAGAAACAGCTTGATCTGGTCGCGGTAGTGCGGTGATGACGCGTTGCCCGACACTCCTGTGTGCAGAATGAGGCTCGCCGGTTCTTTCTCATTGAAGTCGACCACCAGCCGCATCGCGGGAATCACAAACGTGTCAAAGTTTTCACCCCATGCATAGTGCGCGACATTGATCGTGTGGCTGTCGCCCTGGTACGCCACCGGGCCATGGTTCCAGTACCAGCTACCGAGCGGGAGATCTTTTGTGACGTCGCTTTTCCAGTAGATTTTGTGCAGTTTTTCCCAGCGCCATTTTTCAGGCGCGCCCATCTCGTCGCCGCAGAACTCGTACGCATCGGCGAGCGCGAGCGCCAGCATGTCGGCCTTGGTTTCTTTTTCAGGCGTCTTAACATTGTCAAAGTAGGGGCTCTCTTCGCGGCCCAAGATATGGTCTTGCGGCGCGCTGTACGACCTGAGGTTAATGTCGATAAAACCTTTCCACAGGCCGCTGCCGATTTCGAGCTCGTCGCCGAATACGTTGCGCGTGAACACGTGGTAAAACGCGCCGATGAGGGCGGCGCCCTGCGAGTCTTTATGCATGACGTTGTCGAATTTCGCCAAGATATCCAGTGCGGATCTTGCGCGCTTCTGCTTCTTTTCGCTGAGGCGGCCAATTGCCGCGTTGACACTCGCCTCTTCGGCTTTCAATAGCAGCAGAGTTTTTTCTGCCATACGCGAATAGACGTCCATGTGCATTTTCTGCGTGTCGCTGCCTGTCCAGTCGCTTTTGGCGGCGAGCAGTGAGTCGATACGTTCGGCTCTCTCGGGGCTGTACCAGACAGAGCTGATTTTTCGCGCATCGCCTTTGGCGACCGTACGATCATTCGCTGTTACGAGAAAACCCTTCTCGGGGTTCTCGCGGTGCGGCTGCTGTTCAAATGGCAGAAACGATTTCCAGCGGTAGCCCTCGGCGGCGATCGACGGCAGTTGTCCTGTGCCTTTCGTGCGCACAGGAATGCGTCCCGTTGTCTGCCAGGCAATATTCTCACCGTCGCTGTAGACGAGGTTCAGGTAGATCGATTGAATCTTTGCCGTTGCCTTGCGAAAATCTTGCATCGTCTGCGCGCGGCCCATTTCATAGATACCTATGCCGGCAGTGTCGCCGTCTTGCAGCGACCAACGCATTGCGAGGTGTTTTTCCGTTTTGATGCCCGTGGGCGCCAGTGGCATCGCGGGCTCGGTCTTCAGCTGGTTGATCGCGTCAGATACGAGTGGGCCGTTACGGGTGAAGCGTAGCTTCACGTCGCGGTCTTTGCCGAAGCGCACCTTGAAGTGCTCCGTCGTCTCGCGGACCGGCGCCCAGGTGTTGTCAGATTTCAGGTACAGCGTCTGGCCATTTTCAGATTTCACGGTCTCAATAAAAAGATCCTGGCAGTCGGCTTCGACCATGGTCGCTCCCCAACCGATGCTGCCGTTATAGCCCAGTTGAACGTATGGCTGCCCTGCAATAGTCACACCCGCAGCTGTGTAGCCCGGCGATTCGATGCTCATCATGCCCCAGAGCGCAGGTATTGTCAGCGGCAGGTGCGTGTCGTTCGCCAGAATCGCCTTGCCACCTTTCGTCTTGGAGCCGCTGATGACCCAGTTGTTTGACGCAGGCATGCCGGTTCTGAATATTTTATTGAGGTCAGTCAAAACTTCAGCCAACTGAATTCTGTGCGGTGCTAGATCCGCCGCGAGCTTATTGTCAAGCTTCTGTGCTTCGGCGAAGGGGATCGGTTCATCTTGGTAGACTGGAACAAGCCACGCGGCTTTCTCTGCACCGAGTTTCTGCGCGGCATCGAGAAAGAAAAGTTCTTCGTTAATATTGAGCGCGAGCCCAAAAGAAAGCGCACCAAAAACATAACCGCAGTCGTGTATCGTCCAGGGTTCGGGAGTGTAACCCGTCAGCGTAAATTCAAGTGGCAGATTTGGATTCGCTTTGAGATATGCGTTCACGCCCGTTGCGTACGCCTCGAGCGGCGCCTTGTACTTTGCCGGCATCGCATTGATTGCGCGATCGACGTTGCGCTTGATGCCAACGGTGCGCATGTAGACGTCAACCGGCAGCATCTTCGAACCCGCTATTTCAGCCAGCCGCCCCGTGACGGCAAGCTTCGACGAATACATCTGCCAAAGCCGGTCGTTTGCCGCAGCATAACCTGCGCCGAAGAATGCGTCAGCCTCGCTGTCGGCCTTGATGAGCGGAACTCCGAAGGCGTCGCGTGCGATCGTCACCGTGCCCGATATGCCTTCAACTTTGATCGCGCCTGTTTCGGCAGCTACCGAACGCTTGGCCTTGCAAGTCAGCCAACCAAAGCCGATGAGGATTATGAGCACTGCTGCAATCAGCAGCTTCTTTACAATACTGCCACGCGGTCGTTCTGAATCGATCGCAGTCGGCAGTGTTCTGATGATGGGGCCGGTTGCCGAACCCTTGGAATCACGGCCCGTATTCATGCGCGGCCGATCATTTTTTGCATTGCTGCGCGATTTGGGACGCGCAGCAGTTTTGCGCGCCGAAGCGGCTTTTTTTGCCATAGGCCGGTAAAAAGGCGGGAAAAACTCAGGCCGTAAAGCGTAAGGGTGGTTTATCCCAGATGTTGGGGGTTTTGTGCCGATGTTTTCTGGGCGGTGGGGTATGAAATACTAGTTTTTCAGAAAAGCTCATGGCCCGGCTGGACCATGTACCAGCCTTAAATGCATAATTACTGAATGATTCAGAAACTTCGCCACCCGCGACGACAAATTGCAGAATTTGCCACAGCAAATGCGACACACTCATGCACAATGCATGAGCAACCGCATGCAACTGGTTATAACTCTCCTGATCCCAATAGACATTAAAGCGCACAAGGCCCATCTCACAATTACTGAATTGTTTCAGCCCTATGCGGCGAACCTTTTGCTGGTGAAAACGCCGCAGGTATGACGGTAGCCGCGCAAAGATTTTCTTTCGGTGCACGCGCCAGTGCTGCTCGTCTGCAGCGGGTAACGATATGCTGGTTTTCATCTTGTAGGGCATAGGGCTTCTATAGATTAAATACCACGAAGCTGCGGTATTTTCTCATGCAGCTGCGGATTTTCTTCTTTTTCGCTTGTCGTATTATGTCGCATCAGTCTGATGAGACATAATATGTCAGTAGAAGCTGCAGTATCGGGCGCGACGCAGACGGCGCAGCGCAACCGTACGATTCAATATTCACGGCCGACGCTGTCGCGCAACGAGTTGCGCTCTGTGCTCGAGTCGCTGGTTTTAGAAGAGGTTTCATTTGGCCAGGGTGTGCTCAATTTTGAGAAAACATTCGCGCGCACTTTTGACTACCAGCATGCGGCTGCTCTCGATGCTTATACATCCGCTTTTCACATGGCATTGCTGGCTCTTGAGGTGAAGGCTGGTGACGAGATTATCGCCCCGGTTTCAGCGCCTTTGAATCTGATCGATGCGGCGAACTACACGGGCGCGCAGGTTGTGCTCGTTGACCTGGCGCGTGATTCGTTTCACGCTGAAGCTGATGCGCTGTTTGCGGCAATCACCGAGCGTACTAAGGCCGTATTCTTGCCATACACTTTTGGTTCTTATAAGGATTTTCGCCCGTTCTACGAGAAGCTCGAAGCTGCGGGTTTGCGCAAGGGAAAGGAGCGCAAGATTCGCGTGATTGAAGATGTTTCCCATGTGATTGGTCATGAGTTTGGCGGCCGTCAGGCGGGCAGTGAAGCTGATATCGCCATCGCAGGTCTGAACGAAGATCATTTGATGACAATTGGTAAGGGCGCTGTGGTGCTGACCGATTCACACAATCTTTTTTCCATTATTAAAGACCTGCGTGTTCAGGGGGGTAATCGCCCGTATCGCGTGCGGTTTGATTACGCGATTACCGATTACCAGGCGGCGATGGGGCTTGAGCAGCTGGGCAATTTATCCGCGATTATTGAGCGGCGCCGGCGAATGGGTGTTCTTTACAATGAGGCGATCAAGGCGAGTCGTCTGAAGACTTTCTTCAGCGCACCTGAATTCGATGTTTGTGGTTCGTTTCCAGTTTTAGGTGAGTCAGAAATTTCTCATACGCAGCGTTATTTCTCGTCGTTGCAGATTGAAACGCGACGTGTTTTCCCGAACGGGCCACTGCACCACATCATGGCGCTGAATCCGCTTGATTTCCCGAATGCAGAGCGACTGCACCAGCGCGGTCTGATGTTGCCATTGTACCCGATGTTGAACAAGGCGGCGGTTGAAAAAATTACGGCAGCGATTCGCGGTTTTTATTAAGCATAATTCTTTGCGGCTGGCAAATCGCATGCCAGTTTCGTTGCATTATGTCTCTGCCTCGTGTGGAAAGTTGTGCAAAACTTTGCAGCAAGAAGAGACATAGTGCCGAAAAATGAATAGAGTTGCATCGAATTTTTTCTGATTTCGTCTTTACGTTTCGTTGCGCGTACCGGAAAGTTCTTCTCGTTCTGTTTTGCATCTCACGCAGATCAGAATGTTGAAGCAGTTCATGGTAGACAAGCAACAGAAATTTTTTGAGTGTCAAGAGTGCTCGTCTATCGTTGAGCGCGTGTACCAGAACGGCGTTTGCCGTTCATGCCTGAATCAAAAACTGCAGTCGGTGCGTCTTGTGATCGATCACCACCATGCGCTGAATGGCGCCAGGCAATCATCGGCTTCGTCGCCGTCATGATTTCAACTTCGTCTTATACGGTCATTCTCGACCGCGACAAGACTATTAATGAAGATCCCGGCTATCTGAACGACCCGGCGAAAGTTTCTTTGATGCCACGGGCGGCCGAAGGCATTCGGCTCTTGAATTCTTTTGGCATTGCCATTTTTGTCGCCACAAACCAGTCGGGTGTATCCCGGGGGCTGATTTCTGAACCGCAGCTTTTGGCCGTTAACGACCGCATTTCGGCGCTTTTGGCGGCAGAGGGCGCGAAAGTCGGGGAGTTTTTTGTTTGCCCCCACGGCGATGCTGATGCATGCGATTGCCGCAAACCCAAACCGGGCCTAATTGAACAGATCATTACCCGGCACGGGGCTGTGCCGGCGCGCACGTTTCTGGTGGGTGATCGCGCGCGCGACCTCGAGTGCGGCGCGGCGATGGGCATGCGGGGCATTCTGGTCGGCTCTGAAGAGACGGTTGTGCCAGAAAATTGTGTTTATCGTGCCAGCGACCTGCACGACGCTGCGTCGTTCATTCTTGAGGTTATTTTCGAAGAACATGCAGCCTCGCACTTTTATGAGAACCGCGATAAATTTCTGCCTGAGCTCGAGCGGGTGCGTGCGGCAGGCAAAAAGGTGGTTTTCACCAACGGCTGTTTTGACCTGCTACACAGCGGGCACGTGCAGCTGTTGGCGCAGGCCCGCGCACTGGGCGATTATCTGGTGCTCGGCCTTAACAGCGATCGCTCGGTGAGCGCGCTGAAGGGCCCAGCACGGCCAGTGAACAGCGAACGCGACCGCGCGCGTATTCTGGCGCAGTTACCCTATATTGACGCGGTCGTTGTTTTTGACGAAGATACGCCGATTGAGCTGATGAAAGCGATTCAGCCTGATATCCAGGTGAAAGGCGGCGACTATGTGAAAGAAAAGTTGCCTGAATATGAAGTGATGCGCGCGATGGGTAAAGAGATTGTTATCTTGCCGTTTCGCAAAGGCTATTCTACGACCAGTATTTTACAACGTGGGGGCAAAGCGTAGCGCCGCGACGCTTTGCCTCCGCTATTTGACACTCGCCTCTATCTCGCCCTTTGCCAGCCGCACACGAATATCGGTACCACTCTTGAGCGTCGTCGCATCTGTCACGATCTTGTCACCGCTATAGACAACAGAATAACCGCGCTTGAGCGTCGCGAGCGGCGAGTAGGCTTCGAATCGGCCGGCAGTCGATTCAAATTCGGCGCGCGTGAGCTTGATTTTTTGCGCGGCCAGCACTTCAAGTGGCGTCAGCCGGTTAAGCGCGTTGGCGTGGCTGTTGACGATGTTGCGAAAGGTGAAGTTGAGTTTTGATTCGAGCTCGTCGAGAAAATGCGCCTGGTCTTTTACGAGCACGTAAGGTTTTTCCCAGAATTCTTTTGTCGACGTGCGCAAGAATCTCTCTTGAAAGAGCTGTAACTTTGCTTCGACGGCGGCAAATGCGCGTTTGAGGTGATTTTCGGCTTTGTACTGCAGGTCTTCAATCACGGGAAAGACGGCTCTGGCTGCATCGGTCGGCGTCGCTGCGGCGTAATCGGCGACGTCGTCAGAGATTGGGTGGTCAATCTGGTGGCCGACGGCCGATACAACAGCAATGCGGCACGTCGCAATCGCCCGGCAAACTGCCTCGTCGTTAAAGGCCATGAGGTCTTCTGCCGAACCGCCGCCGCGCCCGACGATCACGACATCGCAGCGCCATTCCTTTTTTTGAATCTCACTGAGTGCGGCGACAATCGATTGCGGTGCGGCTTCTCCCTGAACCTGCGCGGGCGCGAGCACGATTTCGGCATGCGGATACCGTTCTTGTACCTGTTTCAGTATGTCACGGTAAGCCGCTGTGCCTGCGCCGGTGACAATGCCGACACGACGGGGCAGCGGCGGCAGTTCGCGGCGGGTTTCTGGTGTCTTGATTAATCCTTCTTTGAGAAGGCGCTCGCGAATCTGTTGCAATTTTTGCAGCAGGTCACCCGCGCCGATTTTCTGTACGCGCTTCACTGTGAAGCTGTAAGTTGATTGTGGTGCGTAGATGCCAGTCGTGCCGAGAATTTCGACCTCGAGGCCCATCTTGAGTTCGAAGTCGAGCGGTGTCTGCGCAAAGCGAAAGTAAGTGCAGCGAATCGTTGGCCGTGGGTTCTGGTTTTTTTGCGAAGAGTCAGAGAGCGTCATGTAGATGTGCCCAGACGAGGCATGTTTCTGATAAGAGGTAATCTCGCCTTTTATCCAGACGTCTTGCAGCTCGGGTGAACTCTTGATTTTGGTCTCGATGACCCTGCAGATTTCGGCGACGGTGTATTGCTGCGGCACGGGAGTCGCGCAGCAGTTGCAAATTGACGCAGCCCGTCAATTTGCAACTGGAGTTATGGCCTCTATCCTCATTACGCAATGTTTGCAGAATGACTTCGTGCGTCTGCTCGATAAGTACGACCCGCTGCCCAACTACCTGCACATCGGTTATGACGAGGCGATGCGTCTGCTCGGCGAGCGCGCAGAAGAGGGGCCGGTTGCGCAGATTATTCGCTGGGCGTACGAGCAGAGCGAAGACGCGCTGAAGATCATTCATATTCGCGACTGGCACAGCGCTGATGACAGTGAACAGCAGAGTCACCTCGAGCAATTTGGCCGCCACTGCCTGGCGAACAGTGAAGGTGCGGATTTCGTATTTACTCGCCAGCTGCCCGCTGCTCATGCACGCCGCCCTGACATCGTGGTCAACGCTTCAGGGCTCAATGACTTTTACAAAACAGACCTTGCTGAACACCTGACCGAAGCCGGGCAGGGTGAGTCGCTGCGCATCGGCCTTATCGGCGTCTGGACTGAGGCGAAGATTACCTATCTCGCGTACGAGCTTGTGACGCGTTACCCCAAAATTGAGCTCGTCACGTGCAGCGCGCTGACGGCGAGCTCTGCGCGCAGCCAGCACTTTATTGCTCTCGATCATCTGAAGCGCATTCTGGGAGTGAAGGTGTTCGACTCGGTTGCGAGCTTCGCCGAATACCTGGGCGGCACAGGACATGGTTTAACCGCCTCGGCGTATGCCGAGAACCGCCAGCTCGATGCCGCAAAGTTTACGTTCAATATTCCATACGATCTCAAAGAAGCCGATGCAAAAATTCTGCACTACCTGTTTCGTGACAGCAAGTCAGCCGACTTCATCTGCCTCGACGGCGGTTTCAGCGGCAACGTGGTGTTAAAGGCCGAGTCGCGCGATATCTACGGGCAGAAGCAGCAGCCGACCGTCGTCAAGATCGGGCAGCGCGACCCGATTTCGCGCGAGCGTGCCTCATTCGAGCGCATTCAAGAGGTGCTGGGCAACAGCGCGCCGGCGGTTGTCGACTTCGCCGAATTTGGCGAGCGCGGCGGTATCAAATACCGCTATGCAGCGATGACCGACGGCAAGGTAAAAAATTTTCAGAAAGTTTTCGCTGAGAGCAGCGACCTTGAGCAGCTGAAAAAATATCTGCACATTGTCTTTCGCCGGCAGCTCGGCCGCTTCTACGAGGCTGCCGTACAAGAAAATCTCAATCTGCTCGATTATTACGACTTTAAGCCCAAGTACGCCGATTCGGTGAGGCGCAAATGCGCCGAACTCGCAGAGTTTACCTCAGACCGAAAGCTAAAATTAGCTGACGGCATTGAGGTTGAAGACGTATCGAAATTCTACGCAGAAGACTTACTGCATCTGCGCGAAACGGTCGCGATGCCGCGCTATGTTTCGTGGCTGCACGGCGACCTCAATGGGGCGAACATTATTATCGATGAATCGCAAAACGTGTGGCTCATTGATTTTTTTCACACGCACCGTGGTCATGCACTCAAAGACCTGATAAAACTCGAGAATGACATTCTTTACATTTTCACGAAAATTAATTCGGCAGACGATCTGCGCCTTGCCTGTCGCGCAACCGATTGGCTGTTCGAAGTGCACGACCTTGCAGTCGCACCAGATGAACCACCCGCAGAGCTTGCGGCCGATGCGCGTTTTGCGAAATCGCTCGCCATCATCGGATATCTGCGATCACTCTACCGCGACATCATTGACCTGGACCGCGATCCGTACCAGTTCTTTGTCGCTGCTGCGCGCTATGCAATGCATACGCTTTCTTTTGATGAATGTAATCTTTGGCAGCGCAAGTGGGCGCTCTACGCAGGGGCAATGGCGATTGGCCGGGTGCGGGACGCCCTGACGAAGAGCGCGAGACTTCGCATCGACTTTATGACAACGACAGGTGAGGCTTCGCCAGAAGGATCTATCGGCCTCACGATTCTGCCCGGCCGTAAAGACCGCGGCCGCGACCTTGCCGAAGATATTGCCGCCATAAAATCTGCCGGCGTCACTGCGGTGGTCACATTGCTCAGCCATGCCGAGTTTGCCGAGTATGGGGTTGCCAACCTCTTGGACGCATACCGTGACGCAGGTCTCGAGGTGTTGCACCGCGCGGTGAAAGACCAGGGTGTACCGACCGCCGAGCAGGCAGAGCAGGCGCTGCAATTTTTGAAGCAAACCACTGACGCCGATAAGAAAGTTCTGATTCACTGCGTCGGTGGCCTCGGCCGCACGGGACTTATCGCCGCGCTCTTTCTGCGCCGGTACGCGGGCCTTGACGGCGATGAAGCGATGCGCAGGGTGCGGGCTGCCCGATCGCCCCGCGCGATCGAAAACACCGATCAGGAAAACTATGTCAAAAACTGGAAATAGCGATTATTGCGGTTCGTCTGCCACCACGTGGCAATAGCGGCAGCGCGCTTCGTAGATGCTCTCGGGAAATTCCCTTGGTTTTTCGGCGAATAGTTTGTTTTGCGTCAGTTCTTGCGAAGTGCCGACGGTGACCACCTCGGTAAAGAACGATGCGGGTTTATAGATTGGTTTGCCTTCACTATTAACTGAACTCAGCGTGAGTTTCTGGCTGTGGTGCGCATCTTGACCGCAAACAACGCAGATCGCGGCGAGTTTCAGCGACTCGTGCGCAATCGCGAGGTATTCGCCGACATTGCGCGAGCCCGACTCTGACCCCGGCGCCGGTGCAATCGGGAAAGGCAGGCGGCGGTAATCTTGGTCGAGCAGCGATAGAATGACGTCGATGCCCTGGCGTGAAAAGCGGCGCACGAGGTCGATCAGCGAATCGTCGAGAAACTGCGCCTCTTCAATCGCGGCGATGTCGGTGTCGTTCTTTAAAAGGGCCGCAATTTCGCGCGGGTGCGACACCACGTGTGCCGCTTCACCGACCTGCACGCTTTCGTCCGCTGCCTGTGCGAGAAAGTGGGGCAGAACCTGCGTTGCATGGTAGCGGTTGTCGATGGCTGGTTTGAAGAGTTGAACCTTTTTGCGCGCAATCTTGGCGCGCCGAACCCGCCGCAGCAGTTCTTCGGTTTTGCCCGAAAACATCGGCCCGTGAATCACAGAAATTTTCCCCACCGCAGGTTTGTTCTGATCTGGCTGCAACGTTTTCATTTGCCTGAACTAAACCACGTACCAAGGTCAGCGCCTGCCATCAGCCTGCGCACGATTTGTATTTTTTTGCCCGATGCTATGCTCATTACCTGATTTGCTCTCAGCATTTTTTCAGCTGCCTGAAGTTTGGTGACCATTCCGCCGGTGCCGCCACCAGATGCGCTGCCTGCGTGTCTTTTGATATCCGCAGTGATGCGTGTGATTTGTGGCACGCGTTTGCCATCGGCGTAGAACGCGTCGATTGTGGTCAGCAGCACCAGTACCGATTTCGGGTAGAGCACGGCGACATCGGCTGAGAGGTTGTCATTATCGCCGACCTTGATCTCTTCATTGGCGATTGCGTCGTTTTCATTGATCACGGGTATCGCGCCCCATTCGAGCAGCTGGTTTAATGTCGAACGCAGATTCTGCAGGTGGCGCTTGTTCTCAAAGTCGGTGCGCGTCACCAGAATCTGAGCTGCAGCCAGGCGATAACGGGCGAATGCATTTCGGTACGTTTCAATCAGCAAACTCTGGCCGAGCGAGGCGAGCGCCTGTTTTTCGCTCACCGAAGCCTGCGGCAGCTGCAGCGCCTGCTGCTGCTTCAATATGGCGCGGCCAAACCCTACGGCTCCCGATGAGACAATGATCACTTTCTTGCCGCGTTTTTTGAGCTCGAGGCACTCTTTCGCGATCTGCCTGAAATATTTATTGCTGCGTTTTTCAATGTGTTCGGTGAGAACTCCCGTGCCGAACTTCAAGATCACGTGCGTGGCGGCCTCTAACCTCGAGGCGAGTGCTGAATTCATACTGTCAATACCTGCTTCATCACCGCGCTGCGCGCTGCCCTATCGAATTCTGTGAGGCCCGCAATTGTCGTGTAATCGTAATCAGAAAACTGCGTCGCCATCGCGCGTTCGATGAGCTCGGGTATCTCACCAAAACGAATAGTATCACCCAGAAATGCAGCCACTGCGGCCTCGTTCGCGGCATTGTACACAGCCGGATAATATTTGCCGAGCACCCCGGCCTTACGCCCGAGCGCATATGACCTGAATTTCGTTTCATCGACCGCATAAAATTCAAACCCCGGATAATTCTGCGGGGCTTTCGCCAGAACGGTTTTTGCCGGCACCCCCGGGTAATACATCGCGTAGGCAATCGGGTATTTCATGTCAGGATAGCTCACGTGCTGAATGATGGTGCCATCAGCATGCCCGACCATCGCATGCACATAACTCTGGGGGTGAATCACGGCCTGAATTTTTTCATAAGGCAGGTCGAACAGATAATGCGCTTCGATAATCTCGAGCGCTTTGTTCGTGAGCCCGGCGGAGTCTACAGTGATTTTCGGGCCCATCACCCAGGTGGGGTGTTTAAGTACCAAAGCTTTCGAGGCATTGTAAAACTCTTCACCTGAGACGTGAAGCAGCGGGCCGCCGCTCGCTGTCAGGTAGACGGTGTCGGTTTCGGCAAAGCTGCGCTGCGTCGCGAGCAGGCGAAATAGGCTCGAATGTTCTGAATCAACGGGCAAGATGGTCGCGCCGTGCGCTTTTGCAGCAGCCATGACAATTTCGCCGGCGATGACGAGGCTTTCTTTGTTCGCGAGCAGAATTGTTTCGCCGCGGTTGGCGGCTTCAAGCGTGGTTGTCACGCCGGCGGCGCCAACGATTGCGATAATAACGAAGTCATGCGGTATGTCGAGCAGGCGTGAAGTCTTGTCAGCGGCGTCGTCTGCCGAAGTCGAAAAGGCATGGGCGACTTTGAACTCCGCCTGAATGGCTCTGGCCTTGTCGCTGTTCTGGTGCCATGTGAAACCGACGAGTTCAAAATCGTCGCTGCGTTGCCTGAGAATATCGAGCGTCGAGTCGCCGATGGAGCCTGTGGCTCCGAATAAGATGAATTTGCGTTTCATTGATTTTTGAATCATCGGGCGAATGCCCGATGATTCAAAGTCTCCTTAATTCTTGCACAACGTAGAAATAGTAATACGCAGCGGGTATGGTGATCAGCATTGCATCGAGCAGGTCGAGCACGCCGCCGTGGCCGGGTATCAGGTTGCCCGAGTCTTTAATGCCCGCGTCGCGTTTGATCAGTGATTCTGACAGGTCGCCCAGAATCGAGGCAAGGTATGTCACAAAGCCAAACAGGGCAATTTCAACATACGAATATTCGGGCACGGTGAAATTCGCTTTCGCCACGTGGTAGAACAATACCACGAGCCCGATCTGCATGAAACCGCCCAGAATGTAACCTTCGTAGGTTTTGTTCGGGCTGACCGCAAAACCCACTTTATTGCGGCCGAACGTGCGGCCCATAAAATAGCCCCCCGTGTCGGCCATCGCCGTTGCCCAGGCGACTATCCAGACATAGAACAGGCCGTGTTCGAGACTATAGAGAAGAAACACGTGTGAAAAGGTGAATGGTATATAAATGACTGAAAGGGTATAAATCGCGAGAATCAGCAGCGAGTTCTCGACACGATTCTTGAGCAGCTGCACTTTCATGACCGAAAACAAGAAGACGAACGCGAGCCCGCCTAAAAGGGCATAGTTGAACTTCAGCAGATTGAGCGCATTCTTGATGCTTTCGCTATATAGGGGCATTCCTTTCACATAATAGTTCGCCTGCCAGGCGAGGTAGACGAGCGTCATGAGCACAACCGTGCTGATGACCCCCAGGGTTTTGGGTATTGGGGTGCCGATTTTGGCTTCGGCCAGTTTATAGAATTCAATAATGCCTAAAATGGCAAAAGCCAACACGAACAGATAGAGAGGAAACATGTACATGCCCTGCCAGGTGATGCAGAAGATGAACATGCCCGCCAGCGTCAGGCCGCTGATGACTCGTTTCGGAGTTTCGCCCATGCGCGAACGGGCGGGTTTTCTTTTCAGGGTGTCAATGAGCTTCGGGACGTGTAATAGCCCATCGGGTAAAAAAGGTTGCTGCACTGTCTGCGGTGCCGCTTTGTTTGGCCGGTGAGGCCGCTTGCGATTTGAAATCCGCCGTAAAATTGCGCTGCTGGCACTCGTGTCGACCGCAGGTTGTGGTTCTCTGATCGACGAAACCGCCCGCGTCGAAAAGGCCTATGAACTCAAGGCAGGTCTAGTGCCGCAGGTGAGCAGCACAGACCCGGCAGATAACACATTTGCCCCACTTAGCCAAAGTTATGTGGATGTCGTATTTTCAAACCCCATCGACGCGGCTTCTTTCTCTGCGCAGTCGACGTTCGGGGCCTGTTCGGGCTCATTTCAATTAAGCTACGACGGATTCAACAACTGTCTTGCGGGCACTGTTGATGTTTCGGCGAACCCTCGCATTCGTTTTACACCGACGGTTTTTCCGAAAGGGCTGGGCTTACAGATTCGTGTCGCGGGTGTGCTGAGCCCAGCGGGCAATACTGTGACGACGTATACATCCCCCGTTGGTTTTCGCGTCGCTGCACCGTGCGGTAACCAGAACTGTTTCTTTAGCTATTCGACGCCGCTCATGACAAATGCCGCAGCCAATTCTGGCGTGTTTATGATTCGCAGCGGAACGCACCAGGGAAAGTTCATTGCCTATACTGGTAGCACAACCACGACAACGCTGATTGACCTGACCGCGGGCACGTCTGAAACAGGCCCGGCACTCTGTGCCAACCCCGGCGCCGGGGCGCATAACTTTTATATTTCGAGTGGCACATTCGGCCAGCAACAGATGGTCGTACTGGGCGCGGGCAACACAACCTGCCGTTATGACCCGGTAGCGCATACTTTCGTTGCAGGGCCAACACTGCCTGCATTATTTAATGTCGGGGTAGGCGCGCATGCGCTGCAGCCGCGCACTGGCACTGAAACGGGAAATACATTTGTTATCAGAGGCGCTGGTACAAATGAAATTGCGCGCTATGACGCACCGACAGGTGCTTTTGTCGCGGCCGCGAATGCCACAGGAAATGTTGGCGCTGGCGGTCACGCGGTGAGAATCTCAGCCGGTTCAAATGCCGGGCGTTTCATTGTTGTGCATGCCGGTCTTGGTAACGGTACAACGGTGGCGACTGAAGACCCTCTTGGTATCTCCCCTGGGCCATCAGCCCTTTCAAGCATCAGCGTCGATGGCGGCAGTTTCGAGGTAACCACAGGTCTGCGTGCAGGCGAACTCATCACAATGGTGGGCAACGGCAGCGCGGCCTCGCGCAGCTTTAACACTGCCACCCTCGCCACGGCCGGTGGCGGGCCAGCGCTCGCCTCGAATATTGTAGCAGGCGGCCTCGTGCTTCGCGGCGACGATGCGCGTCCGCTGCGCAACCCCCTCGTCGTGCATGGCGGTGGTCATGTGACGAGCAGATATGATGCCGATAGCGGCAACTTCGTCGCAGGCCCTTTTGCCACCGGCTTTTTCGGCGTCGGTTCTGCTTCGACCTTTGCGCAGAACGCTGCCGGCACAGATTTCTTCTTGCTCATTAACGGCAGTCTGGGTTCAAACACTTCGGTCTATCTACCCGGGTCGAACCGCTTTCATGGCAGCCGCCTACCGCGTTCAGTGCCGAATAACGGCGCGCATACTTTTTATGTCAGTTCGGGCATCAATCGCGGCAAGACGATCGTCGTCGCTGCGGGGGGCACGGTTGACACTGCGGTTTTTGACCCGCTTGAGTTTCAGTTCAGTTATGGGCCACAGTTGACAACTGTTGCCTATGGCTCGTCGCTCAACATAACGCTGACGCACGGCGTGCATGCGGGAAAAACACTCATACTCATGGGTGGCAACACGACAACGTTCAATCTCTACGACCCTGATACCCATACTTTTTCCGTGCCTGGCGGCTGGCCGAGCCCGGGGTTCAGCGCGACTGGAGTCGGAGCCAGTGCATTTCGCGTCGGCAACAGCGAATTCATTGTCATTATCAATGGCAATGGTACCGGCACGCAGGTGCTCAACCAGCTGACTGGCACGGTTTCTGCCGGGCCCGCAATGCCCTGTGGCTCAACATCTGAAAGGTTCAATCTAAGAGTACCGGTGCCTAGCACCAATGATATACGCCAGTTGATCTATTGTACCGGTAACCAGTTCGCCGTTTACAACCATGCGACGCAGGATTTTAGTGGCGCGATCAGCTCTGTAGACGGTGCAGGCCCGGGCATTCAGGGTTTTGTTCTGCCATCTGGCAGCGCGATGGTCGTGCTTGGTAATTCAGCGCCTACGCCATATATTTTCGACCCCGTCGCGAATACTTTTGCTGCTGCAACGGTGAGTCTCGCAGGCTGCGCACCCGGAGGTGTGAATGTGGGTTCGCAGCTATTTGCTTTGACCAGCGGCGTGAACACGGGACGGTTTGTCATCGTCGCCGGCAATGGCAGCAGCAACAGCTGCCTTTATGATCCGGCCGCAAACACGATGGTCGCAGGGCCGGCGATCAGCCTGACCGCGCCGACGTCACCGGGGTTCCAAATCACGCAAGGGTCGGTGGCGTTCAGAACGCAGGGTGGTCTTTATCCCACTGCATTTATTCTGGCTGCGGGCTCAAGCAAAAACGTGTGGAACGCCTACGTACCTTAAGGGCTGCGCTCGCGCTGGCATTGGTCGCGCGACTGGGCTTCTTACTCTTGCCCCCATTCTCGACCGACACGGGCCGCTTTCTCGCCGACGGGCAGACGCTGCTTGCGGGGCTAAATCCGTATAACAGCCCGCCGCCGGTCGCGATTGAATATGCGCACCTGCGCTCATTCTACCCGCCTCTGCAAGAGCTGTCGTTTGCCGTCTTGGCGTACATTCACCCCCGGCCGATCACGGTGAAACTCTTCGCCGGATTCGCCGAGTTGGCGTTTGTCTTATGGTTCTTGCGGCGCAAGCGGCATAAACCCACTTCACCCTGGCTCATATCCTTTCTTCTCTTAAACCCGCTCAGTTTGCATGAGGTCTGGCGTGAAGGGCATCTTGACCACATCGCGGCGTACCTGCTGTACTTTGCGATTGCCGCCTTGCGCCCGGCGCTTGCGGCGCAGGCGCGCACGGCTCGCTCATACCTCTATGCGGCGGTGAGTACCGCCTGGAAATTCGCCGGAGTTTTAGCGTTTATGTGGCAGTACCGCAGGCGGGCCGATTCGCCGCTGCAAAGAATTGTTCAGGTTGTGAAATCCCCCTTGGCTCTATTTAGCTGCGCGTTTTTCGCTCTGCAGCTCGCACCGGCGTTTGTGTTCACGCCGTTTGCCGAACGTGGGCTCACAGTCTACGCGAACTACTGGCACCACGGCAATGCGTTTGTGCATGCATTCGAGTACTTTGGCTTTTCGGCGGCGCATGGTGTCTGGCTCGTGCAGCGCGGCATATTGGTGCTGCTGGCGGTTGTCGGCTTGTTCTATATCTTGCGGCGGGTGACCTTCTCGGGCGCCTACCATTTTGCGCTTGGTAGTCTGGTGGTGTTTTTTCCCGTACAGCATCCTTGGTATTTCTTTTTGCTGTTTCCCGGTATTTTGCTGTCACCTAGCTGGCGGCCGCTGTTGATGCTCATCTGTATGCTCGCACCGCTCAGCTACCTGGGCTACACGAAAGACTTTAGATCGTACGGTTTTGTGGTGACTGTAACCGTGTGGCTCGCCGGTTCTTATCGGGTGCTCGCTCGTAATCACTTTACCTCATATTTGCCGTACCGGTAGAGTAACATAGCCTCATGCGTTCTTTGTCTATTTTTTTCGGCTTTGCATTTTTTGCGTCGGCGCTGCCCGCGCAGAGCGCAGACCGTTACTTCTTTTATAAGGCGACCAAAGACAGCGCGACGTTCTACATTCTCGGCTCTATGCACATGGGAAAACCCGACGATGCCGACTATCCGGCGAAGGTCTACGAAGCGTTGAACGCGAGCCGCCTCTTTATTCTCGAGGGTGAAGTGCGCAAAGAGAAGATCCGCACGCCTGACCTCAGCCTTACCTACCTGCCCGAAGGCAAGACGCTCAGGCAATACCTGACAAAATCTGAAAACGAAAAATACCGCAAGGTCGGCGAAACGCTCGGTGTCGATGTTGCTCTGGTCGACCGCTACCAACCGTGGTTCGTCGAATTCATGTTTGGCTACCGGCTCGCCTTTAACGCGGGTTTTGTGCTCGAATATGGCACCGAACACCGTCTGCTGCGCTACATCGATCGCCATATTGAAAAAGAAAAAAAACCGCGCGTGTTTACCCTCGAAGGCAACGACGAGGTGCTGCGCTACATGCACGAGCTGAGCCTCAAAGACCAGTTGCAGCGCTTTCGCGCGTTCTTGGTTTATTCTGAACGCGTCGGTACAAGCAACGTTCTTGAAATGCAAAAATACTGGCGCGAGGGCGACGATGCGAATGTGCTCAAAATTTTTCATTACTATGACAGCAAAGATGCCGCGAGTGCGAAATATACGCAGGTGCTGCTCTACGACCGCAACGCGCGCATGGCTGAAAGGCTGAACCTGATTGCGCGCTACGAAGGCACGAGTTTCGTGGTCACCGGCGCGCTTCACCTGATCGGGCCGCAGAATATTCTCGAGCACCTGAAGCAGGCGGGCTTCAAAATTGAGCGCCTATGAATAAATGGGGATGCAGTAAGTGCGACGGCCTTGGTTACCGCACTCAGGCTCAACTGACGCACAAACGGGCCACCCGGGTGCTTGAGATCTGTGACTGCGTTGAGACGCTCTGCCGTGAATGCCCGGGTGACAAAACGCCCCCGTATGTTTATCTCGACGAGAAGACCCGGAAGATTCTGCCGTGCGAATGCAAAACACCGCGCGACACACTCTCACGGGTGCGTGACCTGTTCAACCAATCGAATATTCCGCAGAAGTACAAATTCGCGCGGCTTGCCGAATTTAATCTGCAGCCGCCATACCCGAACCCGACGAAAGCCCCCGAACTCGAGGCGGCGCGCAGGCAGGCCACGATTGCATTGACTGCAGCGTTCGACCGTGCGCGCCTCTTTATCGAGGCGCAGAAGAAACTGCAAGAATCGGCGCGTTCAGTCGTGCCCGCAGACCTGAAGGGCCTGCTGCTCATCGGGCCGCCGGGTACTGGCAAGTCGCTTTTGGCCGCGATGATTCTGAACGAGCTGATCATTGGCCAGCGCCGCACCTGCCGTTATATCAAGATTTCACGCGACTTCTTTCAGCAGTTGCGGGCGACCTTCAGCAACGATTCAGGCACCTATGGCCGCACCGATTCAGTGTTCAATGAGATTGCGCGCCAAGACGTGCTCGTGATCGATGACTTTGGCATACAGTCTGACAGCGATTGGGAGCAGCGCATGCTCTATGACCTCGTCGATGCGCGCTATGAAAGCGAGCTGCCGACAATTATCACTTCGAACATCGATCTTGATGCGGTGCGCAATCTTTTCAAGGGCCGAATCTATTCGCGCTTTACCGAAATGCTGCACACCGTTGAATTCTTCAATGTGCGCGACTACCGTGGCGATATACTGGCAAATTCGTAATTACTTTACGGCATAACGCGTCGATGAATATCGACGCGTTATGAGCACAAACAAAGGCCTGTTGGATTTTAACCTTTCTGATGAACTCGTCGAAGTCGGCGAGCTGATTCGCAACATCTGTGAAAAAGAGATTGTGCCGCGGCGTGCGGCACTCGACGAAAAAGAAGAATATCCGTTTGAAATCTTCGCAAAATTCAAAGAAGCCGGCCTGCCTGGCATCATGTACGACGCCGAATACGGCGGTATGGGCGCTGACCTCTTTGCTTCGATCGTCTTTTCTGAAATCGTGAGCGAGTACTGTCTCGGCGTCAACACGGCAATTTCAGCGACCAAACTCGGTGCGCTACCAATCGAACACGGCGGCACAGAAGAACAAAAGAAGAAATACCTTAGCGCGTTCGCCAGCGGTGAAAAGATCGGTGCATTCGGCCTCACCGAGCCGAACGCCGGTTCAGACGTGCCGAACCTCTCGACCACGGCCGTCAAGAAGGGCGACCGCTATATTCTGAACGGCACCAAACAGTGGATCTCGAACGCAGGCGTGGCTGACGTCTACACGATCTTCGCGCTGACTGATAAGTCGAAAGGCCCGCGCGGTATGTCTTGCTTCATCGTAGAGAAGGGCACGAAAGGCCTTTCATATGGTAAGCTCGAGCAGAAAATGGGCATCCGCTGCTCGCATACGCGCCAGGTGATTATGGAAGATGTCGAAGTGCCAGAAGAAAACCTGGTGGGTCTGAAGCCCAACCGTGGTTTTATTCACGCGTTTCAGACGCTCAGCTCGTCACGCCCGGCAGTCGCGGCTTCGGCAGTTGGCCTTGCGACAGGCGCCTATAAAGAGGCGGTGAAATACGCGCGCCAGCGCGAGCAGTTCGGCAAAAACATCATCAACTTTCAGGCGGTGCAGCATATGCTCGCCGACATGGCGACGCGCATCGAGCAGGCACGCCTGATCACCTACCGCGCGGCGAAGTACGCAATGGCCGGTCACCCTGAAGCCGCGAAATTCTCAGCGATGGCAAAATACGCCGCGTCTGAAACAGCAGTCGCCGTGGCGAACGACGCACTGCAGCTGCACGGTGGCTATGGTTTTACCAAAGACTACCCAATTGAAAAGATGTACCGGGATGCAAAGATTCTGACTATCTATGAAGGCACGAGCCAGATTCAGAAGAATGAAATCGGCGCGTACATTATTAAAGAATCAGCGACCATGAAATAAAAGTGAAATGCGTTGCGGGCAGTGCCCGCAGCGCATTTCATAGTTCAATATTCTGCACCGGGGCAGCCTGCCCGAGGCCTTTCAGAAAATCCTGCATACCGATGAGGTCGGTGGTCGTAAAGAACACCTGGCCAACCCCGCCCAAAAAGTCGACGAAACTCGCGCGGCGCGTGAGATCGAGTTCATTGAGTACATCGTCGATCAGCAGCACTGGTCGCGTGCCCGATTTTTGCTGCATATAGTCGAACTGCGCAAGCTTAAGCGCGAGCGCCGCGGTGCGCTTTTGCCCCTGCGAACCGACGGTACGAATGTCATGGTCGGCACCATTGGGGCCGAGAAAAAACAGCCGGTCACGGTGCACGCCGCTCGTCGTTTGCCGCAGCCGCAAATCGTTCGCCCGGTGCTCTTTCAGCATAGCCGCATAATCGGCGGCAGACTCAACCTGCTTCGTTTCGCCCTGGTATTGCAGCTGCCACGTGTCTTTGGCAAGGGAAATCTTGCTGACACTCGCTGCAAACGGCATGGCAAATTCGGGAATAAACTGCCGGCGTTTCAAAAGAATTTCGACCCCGGCTGCCGCAAGCTCGCGGTCAATCGCCGTGAGCACGCCTTCGTCGGGCCGGTTCTTCAAGAGCTGGCTGCGCATCTTGAGCGCGCGCTGGTAGTTCTGTAGCGCGGTAAAATAACCAGGATACAGCATCGAAAGCAGAAGATCAATGAAGCGTCGCCGTTCGGTGTGATCGCCGGCGACGATGCGCAGGTCGTCGGGCGAGAGCACGACGCTGGGTATACGCCCGATAATCGCTGCAGCGCGTTCGTTCGTTCGGCCGTCGATGGCGTATTTTTTGACCAGAGCCGCTTTTGCGTCGTCGGGGTTTCGGCCGAAGCTGATCGCAATACGGTGGTTGCCGCTCGGCGCCGTGAAGCCGACTTCGGTGCGGTAGAAGGTTGCGCCGAACCGTATCATTTCGCGATCCATCGCAAAGCGAAACGATTTCAGAAAAGAGGTTAATCCTAATGCTTCAAGAATCGTCGTTTTGCCGGCGCCGTTCATGCCGGTGATAAAAATCAATCCGTCTGAAAATGTGTACGCAGACTTTTCGCTGTTGCGAAAATTGACAAGCGAAAGGCTGGTGACTTTTATCTGGTGCGGTTCAGACGCCACGCGTCAGATCTTCATCGGCATCACGAGCGCAATGAAGTCGGGGTCGTCAACGTCTTGCACGACGAGCGGCTTATTGGAGTCGTTCATGCCGAGCCGCACGCGGGGGCAGGTGAGCGCCTTAAGAATGTCGATGAGGTAAGTGATATTAAAACCGATCTCGAGCTTTTCACCGGTGTAATCAACCTCGATCGCTATTTCAGCGCGGCTACCCTGACCTGAGGATTGACCCGAGATATGCATTTTTTTATCTTCGAGTACCATACGGCACTGGTTCGAAGGCGGTTCGGTTACAGGGCGAATCTGCTGCAGCGCTTCGATAAGTTTGTCGCGGCCCATTTCAATCTGCACCGCAATATCTTGCGGCAGCACGCGCTTATAATCGGGAAACTTGCCTTCGAGCAGCCTGCTCGACAGCTGTGCGTCGCCGACACGCACGAAAAGATCGCGCTGTTCGACGCCGATCATAACTTCGTCAGCGACATCGATGAGCTTCTGCATCTCACGAATTGCTTTTGCGTGCACGACGACGTCGGTGCCGGCTGGCAGATTGATCGCTGCGCCGAGTTTACGCGTGATCGCGGCAAGGCGTCGCCCGTCGGTGCCGACCAGCGTCAGCTGATCGCCGTTGCCCTGAAAACAGATGCCGTTGTAGATATAACGGTTGTCTTCTTGTGAAATGGCGTATTGTGTCTTGCGTATCATCTCTTCGATGATCGCCGATGAAACCGAAAACAGTTTAGCGTCGCTGAGCCGGTTCAGTGTGGGAAAGTGCTTCGCCGAATTACCAGGCATGACATAGCGCGCCGAAGCGTCGCTGGTGCCGCGCAGATTGACGCGAAAAGCAGCGGCACCTTCTTCGGCTGCCTCGTCGGTTTCGACTTCAACAATCAGGTCTTTTGAAACGAGCGAGCCGACATATTCTTGAAATTGTTTTGCCGGAACAATGAACTCACCCGGTTTGCCATCTTCGACAGGCACGGTAATGCGTGCGGTTGTTTCCATATCGGACGCTGTAATCGAAACCTGCTTTGCCTCGACGGCCACGAGCAGGTTCGAGAGCATCGTGCCCATATCGCGGTGGGGTATAATCGCGTCGATGCGGCGCACCGCCTTGTCGATCGAGTCTTTGTGCGTCTGGAATTTCATATGCAGAACCTGCATAATGAGAAAGCATTGATA
The DNA here is from genome assembly GCF_000266885.1 of Turneriella parva DSM 21527. Taxonomy (NCBI): domain Bacteria; kingdom Pseudomonadati; phylum Spirochaetota; class Leptospiria; order Leptospirales; family Leptospiraceae; genus Turneriella; species Turneriella parva. The sequence goes on from NC_018020.1 coordinate 2,280,150, forward strand.
CGACATAAAGCAAAATATATCTGTAGGGTGAGCGGCTAAAATCCGCTTTTTCACATGGCAAAGACCGCGTTAACGATAGAATACGACGGAGCCCCCTATTTCGGGTTTCAGCTGCAGAAACAACAAAACTCGGTACAGGCCGAGCTTGAGAAAGTCTTGGGTATAGTGCTGAGGCAGAGGGTGCGGGTGTACTGTGCGGGCCGAACCGACACCGGAGTCAATGCTTTGGGCCAGGTTGTACATTTTGCGGGCGAACCGCCGAAGACTCTCGACCTGCTGATTTATGCCTTGAACAGTCTTCTGCCGAAAGATATCGCCGTGAGGCACGGCGCAGTCGTGCCCGATTCATTTCACGCCCGCTTTTCATGCCTGCAGCGCGAATATGTGTACGTTGTATACAATGCTCCGTACCGCCCCGGAGTTTTAGGGTATAAAGCGCTCTGGGTAAGGGGCGACCTCGACTGGAGCGCTGTGCGCAGCGCGATACCGCACATTCTCGGCGAAAACAATTTCGCTGCGTTCACTCAGGCGAAGCTGGTGAAGCGCGGCGAGAAGACGATTCGCCGCATCGACGATGTGCGCATCATTGAAGATGGCCCTTACACTTACGTGCACATTGTCGGCTCGGGCTTCTTGCACAACATGATCAGAATTCTGATGGGCACATTGCTCGATATTGCGCGCGGCAAGACCCGGCCCGAAGAACTGGCAGGTATTCTCGCGCGGCAAGACAGAGTTGGTGCAGGTGTGACAATGAAGCCCGACGCGTTGTATTTTCTTCACGCGGAGTACAAAGACTATGACCAGAGCGGGGCGCAGCACGCTCTAAGGCAGATGCTGCTACACCGCCATGCAGCAGAAAGCAGGCCGGTCAATTTTTCGTGACGCTTCGCCTTATTGCCAGCGCGCAAACTTTGCCGAAAGTCTTCTGTAGAAATCTTTGACCTGTTCATTCTTGAGGTTGTAGACGATCAAGATCATGATCAATGCCAGCCCTGTGAAGGTCAGAAGCATAAACCCGACGAATTGGTTCTGCAGGCCCTCTTGTACTAAATTTGCCACGACATCGAGCGTGAAGAACAGCACTCCCAGAAACAGATAGCTGCGAACATGCAAGAGTGTACCGACAAGCATACCGACAAGACATACGGCGCCGAATGCCAGCGAATACACAGGGTTCTGGGCCAGCCCTGAGCGCATTGTGACCTGTAGTGCAGCAGGCAAGTACGCGATAAGGCCACCGATCGTACGCACGCGCGCCTGATTTTCCAGAGAGAGTGAACTCTTGAATATCGTCGCGAAGAAGATGACAGTCAGGCCGGCGGGAAACGCATAGAACTCTGAAGAATCATAGCCCGCTGCGAGCGCCACAAAGAACAGCGCCGCGTTTAGGGTGATCGCGGCGAGCGCAGCAAAGAGATGACGCTCCCCGAGGCGCGAGAGGGTAAAATAAAGTCCGCTAGAAATGACAGAAAGCAGAGCGGTGTTAAGCGATCTGAAATTATCTACCACCAGTGCCGCAACTAATGGCAAAGCTGCCGCAAATCGGCGGGTGGGCTCTGAAACCACATTCAGTGAAAAGCGGTTGGCGAAAACACTGACACCGACAAGGGCAAAAGCATAACCCAGAACAAAAAAAGCATCGGTTTGTGCATTATCGATTCGCAGAATCGGACGCGCCGAGTAATAGATGCCTGCAATCGTCATTTGTGCGATGTAGACATACCGCGTTCTCTGCGTCTTTAACGCCGCTATGATATTCAGTAATAGATACAATATCAGCACCGCAAGCGAAGCGAATGCGGCGCCGGGCAAGGGGTTTGTCAGCTCACGCGACATCGCTGCAAGAACGACGCCGCAGCTGATAACTAACGTGTCGAGGGCTGTCACATAACCGGCGTGCCTTTCGGTATCGGCACTCTGCAATCTGCCGGCGAAGAAAGTCAGAATAATGAGATAGACGAGTACGCCAGAAAGGGCATAAGGTGAAGCCTGCAGAAAGTTGAAGTTATACCCGAGGAGTGAAAGTATCAGCCAGCTCGCCGTCGTGATCGCGGCGCTGAAAAAAACCGCGCTCAACCATGCCAGCGTGCTACGCGATGGTCCGCGCTTTAAGGCCAGCGCGAGCCGAAAATAGAAAGAAGCCAGCAGCAACGTGACCACGAGACCTGCCGATCTGAAATAATCATCTCGCGCCAGGTAGCTGGCGTTTGCGATGAGTATGCTCGTGCCTGCCGCAAGCGCATTTGCACCTTGCCCCTCGGTCGCGGCGTAGAAAAAACCGGCCAAAAGATAGAGTGAACCCGCCAGAAATGCCGTATCGCTGACGAAATTTTCTGAAAGATCCAGCCGCTTAGCAACACTCTTTGCCGGCAGTAACATGAATATTGCCGCAAGCGCCAGAGCCGGCCCAGGCCAGAGAGGATATACCGCAGACATGTGGGCGCCGCCGTGAACAATCAGCAGCCCGCCCGTGAACATGATGAGGGCCGAAGCGCGCACGTTTTGCGCCCAAAGGTAAAGTATGGCCACGAAGATGAGAATGGCCCCCGGTTCTATTGTCGCCACCTGAAGCGACATTAAGCCAATCAGCGCGGTGAAACCCAGACTCCAAAGCCCCGATTCGTTCGAAACACCCGTATTGTTTTGCGTAAAAAGACCCTTTGTGAAGAGTTGCAGCGCATTATGGCGGCGGGAAATCACTGCAAGAACCGCGAGAGCTAAGACGCCTGCGGCAATTCCCATGACAATATTCTGTCTGAACTGCAGGTAGCTGAGGCCTGGCTTTAGCGCCAGCGAAAAGTTCATGAGCAAATCACTGGCATTGCCAGCAAATGTTCGTGGCAGCCACGCGGCTGCTTCTGCTGAGTAATACAGCGCAGGCCCGGTGAAACTCTGTGAGGCAAAGAGGGCAGCGACAAAAATGGGTAAGAACAGATAGAACAGATGCCGCAAACCCACATGAACGGTATGGACCAGAATCAACGGATACAACGCCAGGGCAAGATATGCGGTCGGCGGCACGAAAGCGAATGCGCGATCAAAGTCGAAGAGTGAAACCGCAAAAACTTCGTATGCGAGCAGCAATATCAGGCCTGCGACACCCGTGGCAGGCACGAGAAAATACCAACGGCCCTGCGATTCGGCCTGCAGGTAAGCCGCATACCGAGGGCCGTAAACCTGCACGGTAAATGCGACCAACGCCATTAGCGGAAAAAGCAGCAGCAGTCTCAGCGTTACGACATCAACCGGCAGGGGCCTTCCCAAACGGTTGATAATCGCCGTCATTGCGATTGCCCCGAGCAGAACATAGAGCATCACGAGCGAACCGCGCAGGCGAAAAATCGCGAACACGCGGTAGTGAAAAACCGCGCCAGCAATCACCATGCAAGCCACCATAGCGACGAGCAACGGCAGCCGGAATGAAAAATCAGGCATGCTAATCCAGTTGGCGGCGCTGAGCAACGCAGCGGCGAGCAAGACCAGTGTCACGAAGGCCGAGCCGACAGCAATATTGTTTAGCCCCCCTTGGTTAAAGGGCAGCCTCAGCCGCATCAAAAACACCCGTCCAAAACTGGCCGCAGGCACCGTCACGGCGCTGCGCAGAGTTGCTGCGATCAGATAGAAGAAAACAGCCATGACGGTGCAAAATAAGGCAGCCTGGGCAAAATCAGGCGGAGCGAGAATGTTGTAGAGCCCGAACGTGACGGCAAGACCGGCATACGCTGAGATCACTGCACTGCGATCGCGCAGCGTGCGCAGCGTCATGAAAAGCCAGGCAAACGCAAGCCAAATGACTGGCCGCAGAGCTATATTTCGATCTGCATACTGCACTGTCCAGGTTTCACTTGCCACCACCGGCGCAGTAAAGACCAGCAGAGCCAATGCGCCAAAGCACAGCGAGAGGTCATCGATCGGTGAACCGGGTGAAGTTTCGTCGGGTGGTGCAGCATGCCTTTCAAAGAAAAATCCGCCTATCGCATATAAGACAGCCATGGCGAGAAAAACCTCGTTCGGTTGCAGAATAATTTCTGCCGGCAGCGGCAATCGCGCGACAAAAGTCAGCACACCTATCGGCGAAAGATAATGCCAGGGCGATCGGGAAAAGCCTGCAGCACGGTGAATTGTCACAGCCGTCAGAAGCCCTGTGAATGCAGCGGCAATATGTGGTTGTGCCGAGAAAAGTTGAACCACGCTTGCGCAAATGCCAGACACAACGGCCCAATACAAAAAGATCTTTTTCTTCTCGGGGTGAAAATTACGCGAAAACCAAGGTAGAGCGAGCGGAAAGATAAAGAATGCGAAAACCTGCCCCGCGTACTCTGGTGTGACGATGCGAGTGAGACGCAGACAGAAGACCATGCAAAGAAAAATTACCGCATGTATCGCTGCATTGTGGTACCTGGCTGCTCGTAGAAAGATGGCGATTGCCGGCACGATTACCAACATATGAAACGTGAAGGGTAGCGTTGAACCCGCCTGGCCTGCAAAGGCTGCCGCGGCAACGAATGCGATCAGCGCGAGCATCGCATAGGCGACAATCTCAAGAGCCGCGAAGAACCTGCCGTGCAGCCGGTCGAAAGATCGTTGCAGTAATGAAAACTGACCGAGCGCCATAACGAGTACAGTTAGGCGCAATGCCCCCGACAGATCGTCTGAAACGGCAATCGGCAGAGTGAACAGCGCAAAGACAAGAATAGAAAGATCGAGCACGGCAAAGACGAGTGCCATGATTTCCTTTTTCGTGTCGATCAGGCCGACAGCTGACATCGTCGCCGCGCCGATCGCAACGATGAGTGTCGGCAATAGTATAGGCATCACGGGCGCTAAGCCCGCCAGCGCACCCAGCGCAAAAGGTATGGGCACACAGAGCAAAGCCGATGCGTATGGCACTTGCACACGGCGCGTGAGCGGTAACAGCGTAATAAAAGTCAAAAGCAGCGCAATCGCCGTAGCTGCGGCGCCGGCCTCGGGCGAAACGCGCACTATATTCGCCGAAATGAAAAACATGAGCGGAATCAATGCACCGGCGATCAGCATCAACATCTTGCCCGTGCCTGCGCTCTTGCGGTGAATAAATAGACCCAGCCCAAGAAACAGTACGTGGTAGACAAAGAAGGCAAAAAGAATCGTGAACGGTCGCAAAATACCTTCGAACCGTAGCCATGCTTCACGAATGCCCATGATAGAACCTGAAATCACAAGCACCATGGCGATAAACCACCACACGTATTCGTTAAAGAGCGGCTTCAGGGTTTCGGTCAGCGATTCGAGGCTGAGTAGCGAGTCGATGCCACCGACATGCGGGCGGGTCACGTCGTTTCGGTCGCTGCTTTGTTTGGAGGATTCAGAGGCGTGCTGCGATTCTGGCTCGTGGCGAACCCACACGCCCTTCATAGACATTCCCACCGCCGCTATCAATGAACCCAGACCCGTTGCTGCCCACGACAGAAAGTCTGCTTGGTGCACCGCCTGTTCGGTCAGAGTCTTTTGATTTGGAGTGTATCCCAGAGATTCAAAGATTTTTTGTGCTGCACTGCCCGTAATCTTACCTGAAATTAACAGCGATTCGGTGAGTTCACCTGCCGCGCGCAATCGGGCATCCGTTTCTGAATTTTTACTCTCAATACCCGAAGACCTGTTCGCCATATCGGGCCGTCATGGCCCATGGAGTTCTTAGCGTAAAGGCAGATTCTGCGCGGTCAGACAGGCGCGAACAAGCGCAACCAGTGTGTTCTGAATTGCTCAAAGTTCTGCGCCTGAATGGCGTGGCGCATCTGCCGCATAAACCCGTGCATGAAATACAAATTATGGTAAGTGCTGAGCATAAGCCCCAGAATTTCGTTTTGTTTATGCAGGTGGCGAATATAGCCCAAGGAGTATTTCTTGCAGACTTTGCAGCTGCATTCCGGGTCGATCGGAGAATCTGACTGAGCATGCTTTAAATTGCGCAGGTTCACCTTACCCACCGAAGTGAATACCTGTCCGTTGCGGGCATTGCGTGTAGGTAGCACACAGTCAAACATGTCGACGCCGAGCGCCACTCCGTTCAAGAGTTCAGGTATTGTGCCTACCCCCATGACGTAACGCGGTTTTTCTTTGGGCAGATGTTCAATCGCAGCAGCGAGCGAAGGAACATAATATTCGAGTGGTTCACCGACCGAAAGGCCGCCGATGGCGTAGCCTGGTAAGTCAAGATCAGCACATGCCTTTGCGCTATCGGCGCGCAGCAGAGGATTGACTCCACCTTGTGCTATGCCAAACAAATGCTGATGCCTCGGTTCGCGTAACCAATATTTTTTACACTCGGCAAGCCAGCGATGCGTACGCGCGAGACTTTCTTTCAGGCGTTTATCGTCAGCGGGGTAAGGCGCGCAGTCATCGATGGGCATGATGATGTCTGCCCCGATGTCGCGCTCGATAGAAATTGTGCTTTCGGGCGAAAAGATGTGCTCGCTGCCGTCTAAGTGCGAACGGAAAATAACGCCGTGGTCTTTAAGCTTCACGTTCTTGCTGAGTGAAAAAGCCTGGTAACCGCCAGAATCAGTGAGCACAGCGTGCGGCCATGACATGAATTTATGAATCCCCCCAGCCTGGCGCAGCGTCTCAGCACCGGGCCGCAAATAGAGGTGATATGTGTTGCCCAGAATCAATCGGTAACCGATTTCTTCAAGGTCATCCTGACTTATTGCCTTAACTGTGGCCTGAGTGCCGACGGGCATGAAGATTGGAGTAAGAATTTTTGCGTCGCGAAGCTGCAGCGTGCCGGCTCGAGCCGCGCCGTCGGTTGCAAGAGTTTCAAATTTCACGGGAGTGCCGGCAGATGCTCATGCGTGAGCACGGCAGCAATCATAATCTCAACGAATTTCCGAACGGGATGGATTATCGAAGCGTCGAATTTTTCGAAATTTTGCATCTTCTGCGCTAAGCGATGAGAAAAATAAGGCAATTTCTGGTATTTAATCACTAGATGCACAGAATTTCAGCCCTTGATCACTACATGACTTCGGTGACTTTGAGAAAGAGCACAGTCCGTCGCCTGAACGCGATGCGTCGTCTTCTTAAGAGGAACGGCATAAGTTTTTCCGAATCCCGTTTGTTCGAAGAGCTGCTACGGCTTTACCTGCGGCACTGGCGAGGTACCGGGAAGAAGCCGGCTTCGCTGAGAAGGTACAATCTGGACGGGAAGCACTACCGGATTCGGCCGTTATATATCAATCGCGTGCTGCACGCCGCGGCTACCCAGCGGGCAATGCACACGGGGGAATCCCTGTCCCGTATGCTTGATCTGGCGATAAGAATATATGCCCGGAGGTTTTTGGAGTCGCTGCTCGGTAGTCATGGTCAGGTTCCCGAGCCAATTCGAAGAATATGGCATTCGAGGTACATAGGGCGACGTCTTCGTGAGCCGTTTTTTATTAGCTACACAGGTATAACGCACGAAAATCAGGGCGCGAGCCTTTCGTGGTCGGGTAAGGCCAAGTTCATACCCAGAAAAGGGCTGAATCTACACCAAGTACTAGACCTCATACGAACCGCCGCCTGAGAAGCATAACCAGAGAGCCATTTGAAATCGATTTTCGGCCTGACTCACGCCAAAAGGCTGCCGTGAATGCAGATTCCCCGCCTGCCTGCAAAACCCAACTATGTGGATTTCCAGACCAAACTGGATTTCTTTGACCTGTTCTGCCGGCTCGAACAAAACTTTGAAACCTGCTTTCTGCTTGAGTCTCTTGGCGAGCAGAGTTATGATTCAAGGTATTCGGTCATCGGCTTTGAACCAAATTACTTTTTTACCGCGCAGGGCAATCAGCTTTGTGCGTTCGTCGATGGCAAAAAGACAACCATTACGACTGAGAACCCTTACCTTTATCTGCGCGAAATTCTGCCACGCGACGTGCTGAGCCGCAGTTACGCGGGTGGGCTCGTGGGTTATCTCGGCTACGATGCTGCGAATTATTTTGAGCCGACTTTGGCTCTGCAGGCGCATGCGGATTTTCCTGGTATGCAATTCGGCCTATTTACCGATGGTCTGGTGCACGACAAACTGACAGGGCATACAACGTATTTCTATTTTCTCGACAACCGCCTAGAGAAGCTGAAGGTTGCCTCAGAATCTGTCAGACAAAAAATTGCCACGCGTGTTCGCGCCACAGGCCAGACAAAAACGCAAGAGCAGCATGCCGCGATGGTAGCCGAAGCAAAACACGAAATCATAGAAGGCAATACTTTTCAGGTGCAGATTGGGCTATCAGAGACTTATGAAGTCGAAGGTGATTGGTTGAACATTTATGAATCGCTGCGGCAGATCAATCCCTCGCCGCATATGTTCTATCTGAAATTCAAGCCCGAAAGCAAGACGTATCGGCTGTTAGGGGCGAGCCCTGAATTGCTCTATCGCCAACGCCAGGGTGAAATGGAATCTTTTCCTTTGGCGGGTACAACGCGCAGGGGCAAAACGCCTGAAGAAGACCAGCAGCTCGTGCGCGCGCTGCTCGCCGACCCAAAAGAGATCGCCGAGCACAACATGCTGGTCGATCTGCACCGTAATGACCTGGGCCGCGTCGCGCGTTATGGCTCTGTTAAGGTGAGACGGATTTTTGACATCAAGAAGTTTTCGCACGTGCAGCATATCTCGAGCGAAGTGGTGGGCCTCATTGACCCCAAAGAAGACATGTTCTCTGCCCTCGCTGCTTCGTTTCCTGCTGGCACCCTGTCTGGCGCGCCAAAAATCGAATCGATGAAAATTATCAATCGCATTGAAAACGAGGCGCGCGGCCCTTATGGCGGGGCGGTCGGGCATTTTGGCTTTAACGGAGACTGTACTTTTGCGATTCCGATTCGCACGATCTTTGCGGTCGAAGGGCAGGCGTTTATTCGCGCCTCGGGCGGTGTCGTCTACGATTCTACCGCAGAAAACGAATACGCCGAGATTCAAAATAAACTTGCAGCCACCAAGAAGGCGCTTGCGGAATATCTATGAAGTTGCCAGGTAAACCATGAAAGTTCTTATTGTCGACAACTACGACTCGTTTACGTATAACCTGTTTCAATATGTCGGCGAGATTCTGGGTGCGAGCGAAAAACCATTCAAAGTCGACGTGGTGCGTAACGACGAGAGATCCTACTCTGACCTGAAAAGCGACAGCTACGACCGCATCATCATTTCGCCGGGGCCGGGCAACCCGGCAGACGAAAAATATTTCGGCGTGTGCTCGCAGATACTTCTGAATCCGGGAAAAAAACAGCGCATACTGGGTGTGTGCCTTGGCATGCAGGGCATCGCGCATGTCTATGGCGGTCAGGTGGTTAAGGCCGTTCAGCCGATGCATGGCAAGACGTCGCCCATCAGCCACGATGCGCTCGGCGTTTTCAAAGATTTGCCGCAGGGCATCGAGGTGATGCGCTACCACAGCCTCATCGCCGAAGAGAAGTCATTACCCGCTGTGCTGACGATTACCGCGCGCACCACAACCGATGGCGAGATCATGGGCTTGAGACACAAGACATTGCCAATCGAGGGCATTCAGTTTCACCCCGAATCGTTCGCAACCGAAGGCGGCCACAAGATGCTGCAGAACTTCTTGTCTTAAGGTGATTCGGTAACGGCAGCGTCGGCGTCGGCTTTTATCATGTCTCTGAGTTCGGCCGCGCGCTCAAAGTTGAGCTGCTTCGCCGCATCGAACATCGCCTTCTCAATCGCCTTTTTCCAGGCATCGGCCGATTTGAATTTCTTTCGGGAGAATTCGTGCAGGTTTTCTTCGACGCGTTTCCAGTGGTCGGCATCGAGAGCTTTTTCACGTTCGACAAAATCTTTGATTTCTTTCTTTATGGTCTGAGGATTTATACCGTGCTGCTTGTTGTAGTCTGACTGAATCTGGCGCCGACGTTCCGTTTCTGCAATGGCGCTCTTCATCGAGTCGGTCATATTGTCTGCATAGAGAATGACCGTGCCGTTGACGTTGCGCGCAGCCCTGCCCATCGTCTGAATCAGCGAGCGGTGAGAACGCAGAAAGCCTTCTTTATCGGCGTCTAAGATCGCTACGAGCGACACTTCTGGCAGATCGAGTCCTTCGCGCAGCAGGTTAATACCCACCAGCACGTCGAATACGCCCTTTCGCAGGTCGCGCAGAATCTCAAGGCGCTCGAGTGAGTCGATGTCAGAATGCAGGTAGCGTACTTTAATCGAGGCTTTCACGAGGTAGTCGGTAAGCTCTTCAGACATTTTCTTGGTCAGGGTCGTCACCAGCACCCGTTCATTCACGCGGGTACGTTTTTCGATTTCCAGAATCAGGTGGTCGATCTGCCCTTCGCTGCCGTGAATCTGTATCACGGGGTCGAGCAGGCCGGTCGGGCGAATAATCTGTTCGACATGCACGTCGCTGCGCTTCAGTTCATAATCTGCCGGCGTCGCAGAGACATAGAGCACATTCTGAGCCAGCATCTCAAATTCTTCGAATTTCAGCGGGCGGTTGTCGAGCGCACAAGGAAGGCGAAAGCCAAAATCGACGAGGGTTTGTTTGCGCGTGCGGTCGCCCGCATACATGGCACCGATCTGCGGTACCGTGACATGACTTTCGTCGATCATTACCAGCATATCGGGGGGAAAGTAATCGATCAGACATTCGGGACGTGACCCGGGCGCGCGCCCCACCAGAATGCGCGAATAGTTCTCGATGCCGCTGCAGTAGCCCATTTCGCGCAGCATCTCAATGTCGTATGTGGTACGCTGTCGCAGGCGCTCTGCTTCCAATGGCTTATTGAGCCGCTTGAAGTTCTCAAGCTGTTCGTCGAGCTCGCGTTTCATTTCTTCGACCGCTGATTCGAGCGTTGCAGGCGACGTGATGAAATGTTTGGCCGGGTAGACGGCGATACGGCGCAGGCTTTCTTGCTTTTTGCCCGTCGTTACGTCGAACTTATTGATGGCCTCAATTTCACTGCCAAAGAATTCGATTCGGTAAGGGTCATTTGCATATGCCGGAAAAACATCAATCACGTCGCCACGCACGCGAAAGCGCCCCTGCATTAACTCAGTATCGTTGCGAGTGTATTGCATGCGCATGAGTCGCGACATAATTTCATCGCGACTCGTCTTCACGGCCGTGTCGATCATGAGCACAGAATCTTTATACGTTTCAGGCGACCCGAGGCCGTAGATGCAACTGACCGATGCAACGATAATGACATCTTTGCGTTCGATGAGCGAGGCAGTGGCCCTCAGGCGCAGCCGGTCAATCTCGTCGTTTATCGATGATTCTTTTTCAATATAGGTGTCGGTGACCGGTACATAGGCTTCTGGCTGATAATAGTCATAATAGCTGATAAAGTACTCTACCGCATTCTCAGGAAAAAACTCGCTGAATTCGCGGTAGAGCTGCGCGGCGAGTGACTTGTTGTGTGTAATGACGAGCGTCGGCCGCTGCAGTTTTTCGACGACCGCGGCCATCGTCATTGTTTTGCCCGAGCCAGTAACGCCGATCAGCGTTGCTTTTGCGTCATGCGGAGCGAGCGCTTCGGCGAGTTCGGCGATTGCCGTGGGCTGATCACCGGCCGGTGAATAGGGAGCGTGCAGCTTGAATTTCATTTGCCGGTTTGGTTTGGTTCGAGATCCTCATCGCGCTTGGTATCGAATGGCGGCAAGATGTACGTGCTGATTTTTTGGCTGACTTCTACGGGCAAGAAGCCATACTTTTCTTGAAAGAGTTTTTCCATGCGCTCAGCTGAAGAATGGCGCGCAACCTGCAACCTAAGTTCTTCGGTCTCAATATACGCAGCCTTGCGTTCTTTTTTCAGTCTTTCAATCTCGTACGTGACAATGGCCATACGAATATTGCGGTAGAGAAACGCAAAGACGATACCGCCGATCAGAATAATGATCACTGCAAGCGCGATCAGGTTCTTCAGGTCTTCGTATTTTTCACGCGGCTTAAACATGCGTCATTTCATCGCCCCTGCAGTAATTGGGTATGCGGCGGCGAGGCTTAATGTGGTCGCTGTGAATACCTGAGATTGATCGAACAGGGAATTCGTGTGAAGTTGAAGCACCGCGACGACCGGGCCAAGGCGCTTTTCGGCCTGCAGGGCCAGCGCGCCAGTCAGGTTAGTGTAAGCGGAATCGAATGTGTATCCTTTCAGATTGACCTGCGCGATGCCCACGGTCGGCGTCGCAAAAAAGGAAACGCCGGTCAGCGGCCAGTGGTAGAATATAAATTTTGGCCCAAGCTGCAAATCGGCGATTTGAATGTACCGCGTTGAATTCTGAAAGCGACTCAAGGCGAATGTGGCGGTGATGGCCTGTATGCGCCAGAGCGGCTCGCGAAACAGTAACCAGTCTGTCCCGAAGGCCCCGCGATAACCCTGACCGAAAATAGTCGCTACCTGGCCACTGTTGAAAAAGGCGTAGCCTGCAGACGCATGCAGAGTAAATTCTCTTTGCAGGAAGGGTTGGGTTGCCTCTGGCGGCTTGGGCTGTATCGCTGAAAGTACCGGCTCACCCTTCAGACTTGATTTCAGAATTTTGATCGGTGTGGGCACGTAGCTGAGGCGCACGGTGTATTCGGTTTCTGATTCTGCGACAATTTCGGCGCCGAGCACGTTCTGCCCGTTTTTCTGATAGAAGTCATAGTGTGCACCTTCGGCGGCGATCACGGCACCAGTAAGGGCAAACATCGCGAGCAAAAGATGCTTCATTTCAATGCCGAATTGGCCGCGACCTTTTCACGCTTCGAGATATTTGATTTCAGCAGCTCGAGGTTGCCGAGAACTGAATAGAGAAACACTTTCTCATCGGTTTCTTTGAATACCACGCCAAAAAAGATATTGCCGTCTGCCATCGTGAGCTTGTCAATTTTCTGTTCTTGATTTCTGAGCAAGGCTGCGCGTTTAACTGCATCTAGCCCCGCAGCTTGCTGTGCAGCACGTTCACTGCGCAGGTTAAGCGGCGCAGGCTTTGGCGCTGGCTGGGTCACGATTTCAGGTTGCGCCGCCGGTTTTGCTGGTTCAGGCACGGCTACTGGTGCTGGTGCCTGTTCGGGCAAAATTAACTTCTGTGTTGCAGTCAATTCGTCAGCCTCTGCCGCTTCAATCTTTTTGGCCTCGGTCTGCAACTGCGTTGCGGATTTTTCAAGTTTTGCGAATACGTTGATAAATTCTTTATCTTTGACGATTGTTTCAGAATTCTTTTTCGATTCTTGTTTCAGGCTTTCGTCGTTGCCCAGAAAAGTGCCGAGAAGGTACATACGCCGGTTTGCGTTGAGGGCATAGGGGCTCTGCGCCGTCGTCTGTATAAGATTTCGGTAGATTTTCACCGCTTCTTGCGTATTGCCGGTTTCTTCGAGCGCGCGTGCCTTTAGAAAGAGCAATCTTTCACTCTGGCGGCTTTTGTCGACCAGTGCAAAGTTTTCAAGCGCTTTCATATAAGCGGCTGCCTCATAGTAGAGTTCACCCCGTCGCGCGGGGTCTTGTACCGCTTCAATCTCTTTAATCTTGCGGCTAAGCTCAGCAAGAAAAACAACCAATTTCGCCGCAATGGGGGCATTGCGCGACATCGGGTTCGCCGCAACTTTCTGAAAGTCTGCCAGCGCTTCGTCATTGTGGCCAATCATTGAATGGCAGAAACCGCGGTGCAGCATTGCAAAATCGCGCTGTTCGGGTGAAACACTGAATTCGCTCAGATATACGTCGTAACCGCGAATCGCTTTGCCGTATTCCCGAAATGACTCGAATTGAAAGGCCAGGTCGAGTACGCGTTCATCTTCGGGTGTTTTGCCCAGCTTCAAGCGCGGCAAACCCACGACGAAATTGAATATATTGAGTATCGGCAATGCGGCCCGATCTACGAGACTAGCCTGCATGCTTTCGCTGCGCGTCTGGCGAATTGCAATCAGCGCACTTTCGGCCTCTTGTTTGTACGCCGTAACATTTTCACGGTTGGTGCTGAAGGCACGCTGGTTGATGAGCGCCAGGCGTGACAAGAGTGAAGCATTGCGTAAGTCGTCATCTTTTTCGTTCGACGCCTGCAGGTTGTCGCGCAGCTCAAACATTCTGAGCCGGGTGACTGTTGTCAGCAGGGTAGTCGCGAAGATGATACCCAGCCCTGCAATTGCCGCCGCAGCGCCGAGGCCAGATTGTCTTGCGCGCAGAATCAGCTGCAAATCAGACCTCTATCACAATCAGCGTCAGGTCGTCTTCGGCGGGAGCCGTAGCACAGAAAGCCGCCAGGTCTTGAATCAGGGCGTCTCGCGCAGCCGCTGCCCCTGATTCGGTTTGGCGTCGAATTATATCTGCCACGCGCTGCGTACCATATAGCTCACCCGCGGGGTTGCGCGCTTCGGTAATGCCATCGGTGAAAATGAAAAGCTTTGAGCCTCTTTCGGTCGCGAGCGTGACCGACTCGAATGCAAATGGTGGTTCTGCCAGCATACCAATATAAAAGCCATTCGATTTCAGTCGGCGCGGCTCTTCACCGCCCTTCATCAAGAGCACCGGTTCAGGATGGGTCGCATTGCAATACTCGATGCGATCACCGTACACCCTTGCGTAAAATGCCGTCAGGTATTGCCCGGTCATTTCAAGCGACGCGGCAAGGCTTTCATTTACCTGGTGCATTACCTTTGCTGGGTCGGCGTGCAAATGAACAAAGTTGGCGAACGCTGATTTGGCCATCATCGTCAGCAGCGCTGCAGGTACGCCATGCCCTGAGGCATCGCACACGAGGTAACCAGCACTGCCATCGGCAAAACGATAGACGTCATAGAAATCACCTGAGACGGCAAACAGCGGCCTGAATTCGATAGCCGTTGTGTGCGGGCTGTCAGCATGGGGAAATATACTCTTCTGAATATGCTGTGCGATCATCAGCTCGTGCTGCATCTGCTCGTCTCTGATGCGAATTTCATCGAAATTCTTGCGGATCGTTTCTTTCTGATCGCGAATGTCAGTCGACATTTTATTGAAAGTGCCAATGAGAGTGCCGATCTCGTCGGTGCGCGTGCCATAACCTTCGATCTGGTAATATTCACCCTTGCCTGTAGTTTTTGACGCAGCCTCAAGATCTTTTATGGGGCGTACGATGAGACGGTAAAGCAGTACGCCGAGGGCAACCTGAATCAGCAAAAGGATCAGAACGATTGAAATCCCCACGCGCATCAGACGACCGAGTTCACTGCGCATAGACTCAAGCGTAAAGACCGCGCGCACGAGCAGATCTTGACCCCGGTCGCTGACAAAAGGTATATAGACTGTGAGCCTGTAGTTCAGAACATCGGGAAAACTGTAGAATGGTTCGTTGTTAAATTCTCTCAGCCGCAGAGTTTTGATAACATTCTGCATCTCGGCCGCTGAGAGCTCTGCGCGTTCTGCGGCTTTCGGCCACGAAAGGTAAATCTGGTTGGTCGAAGACACAACGTCGTATTCTGTTAACGTCGCGCCCGAGCGGTCTTTGCCGGTTTGCAAAATCTCTGTCATCAGGCCAGAAGCAGCTGGTGTGCGGTAGAATTCGGCCCGTTGTTTGAGCGGCGTCGATTTTACCATCGTCTGCAGATCTTGCCCGAAATTCAAAATCGTTCTGTGCATCTTGAGCGAGGCATTTTCGGCAAGCAACCGCATCTGGTTCGAGCCGGTCGCCAGCCAGAACAGAACAATATTCACCATCGTGAAAGCGAAGAAGATGAGGCTCAGGCGCGCAGTCAGGGGCAGATTGCGTAACATAACGGGACGACGAAGAGTGCATCTTTGATGCCCCTGCGGCGTAAACCACATACTGTTTTTTACAAGTTGACATGAGGTGAATGCTACCGATATAAACGGCCATGAAGGGTTTTACTGTTACCGGCGATACGCCTGAAAAATTTATGCGCAAAATCGAACGCGCACTGCATAAAGGCGAACTCGGTAAATTTGCCAAAATGACCCTGGCGCTGCCCGAAGCCCGCATCGCCTTCGAAAAAATGGGTGTCACCGAATTCACGTACACCATCAGCCATGAGGGCGAAACCTTCACCGCAAAAAAGACCAATGAAAAAGTGGCTTTTACGCATGGTTTCTTTCGCAGCGAGGTGGAGCGAGAACTCGAACGCATCATTCACCGTTTCGGCGGTGAAATACTAAAGTAATCAGACCATAGTCTGATTACTTTAAAATTTGCTGTGCTTCAGCAATCCGTGCTGTAGGTTGGCCGACTATGAGTATACAAGAAGACATACAGAAATACATCGATCAGGCAAGCAGCCAGATCAATGTAGGCAAAGAGAAACTTGAGGGATTAGTCGCATCACTGGTATCTGACGAGCGCAAAGCGCAGCTCGACGGTATCGTGGCGTCTCTGAAAGAAAAGGGTCTGAAAGACACCGTTTCTTCGTGGATTGGCACCGGTGAAAACCAGCCGATCAACCCTGAGAAGATCAAAGAAGCGCTCGGCGTTCAGCGTATCGAAGAGCTGGCAGCTCAGGCGAAAATGAAGGCATCTGAGATTCCTCAGGCGCTCTCTAACCTGCTGCCGCAGATCATCGACAAGCTGACACCAGACGGCAAAGAACCAGAAAACGGCATCGCTGCTGCAGCGGTGAAGTTTCTGAAAGACATTCAGTCTCGCACTGCGGGCTGAGTTCACCAAGGGGCGGGGTGGCATTTGCCGCCCGCTCTGCTTTTGATTTTTTTGAACATGAGTAAGTTAATTCTGTCATTTGCAATTTTATTTATCTCATCTGCGGTTTTTGCCAAAGCTGTTGGCAGCGACTGCACGTACAAAGGCAAGAGACTCTATGGCCGCATTAAGATTGTTGAATCTTTCCCTGATGTGAAAGTGAAAATCGTTTCTTCGTTTGCCGATCTGAAGGTGAAGCAGGTGCAGTCATTTCCCGATCGCTGCGGCCTGTGGCAGGTTGTTGATTCGTTTCCCGACCTCAAGGTGCAGTTCGTCGATTCGTTTCCGAATATTACCATCAAATATGTTGAATCATTTCCGGGGCTTTAAGTGTTAAACTCTTGCCCAGCCGAGGTGTTACATTGAAGAAGAAAATCCTCATTGTTGTTGTGGCGACCCTTCTGCTTCTTATTGGGTCGCAGATTCATTTCGATATTCCCGTTGCGGATATAGAACGCACATGGGCCTTGCCCGAGTCTAAGTTTCTCGATCTCAATGGCATGCGCGTGCACTACACTGATGAAGGCAAGGGCGAGAATGTTGTGCTGATCCACGGCACCGCAGCGAGCCTGCACACCTGGCGCGAATGGGTAAAAACGCTGAAGAAAGATTTTCGCGTCGTGACGCTCGACCTGCCGGCTTTTGGGCTTACGGGGCCTTCGCCCGATAACGACTATACAATACCGAACTATGTGAAATTTCTCGAGCAGTTTTTTGCTGCGATGAAGATGCGCCAGCTGAACCTCGTTGGCAATTCGCTCGGCGGCCAGATCGCGTGGCGCTACGCGGTGGCGCACCCCGACAACGTCAATAAACTGGTACTTATCGACAGCGCAGGTCTGCCGCGCATCGGTTCGATACCTCTGCCGATTCGTTTGGCTCGCATGCCGGTCATCGGCAGCCTCGCGAAATATCTCAGCCCGCGTTTTCTCGTGAAGAAGAGCCTCAAGCAGGTATATTACGATGATGCGAAAGTGACCGACGCGCTCGTTGATCGTTACCACTCGCTCGCGCTGCGCGCCGGCAACCGCAATGCATTCGTCGAGCGTTCGCGGCAGATGACACCCGACGACGGCTCGGGCCTCGACAAGATCAGCGTACCGACGCTGATTATGTGGGGTCAGCACGACACCTGGATTCCCGTCGAGCAGGCGGCGAACTTTCGCAAGAAACTATTTCTCGGGCAGGTTGTAATTTATGACAATGCAGGCCATGTGCCGCATGAAGAGATTCCCGAGCAGAGCGTCGCTGATGCGCTGAAGTTTTTGAAGTAGCGTCGTGATGGCTTTGCCATCAAGTCTCTATAGCAAATGCAATGCCGCGGTCACGGGCGAACTTGCCCTTCAGGAAGGTTCTTTCTTTAAATGAGACTTCGCCCGAGCTGCCAAATGTAACGATACTGGTGACGCGTGTGCCATAACCGGGCAGCCGAATGAATGCCGGCGAAAGCGCCTTTTCGAGTTTGAAGTCGAGACCCGTCTGCTGAACCTCGCCGTCTGCTGCCTTTGTCTCGTCGGCCATGAGGGCGAACATCTGCGCGGCATCGGGTTGGGTTGGCAGCGCACTAAATCCGGCTTTCGTGCGGGTCACCTTAAACCACGGCGTATCGAGAGTTGCGTTCGAAAGGCCATAGAGGCCCGGCTGAAGCTTTAAGGCCAATTTGCCGTTGCGGTTAGTGAAATAATAGAGCTCACGGCTACTGCCTAAAATCAGGTTATAGCCGTTGTAATCATCGGCGGATTTTTCGAGTTCAGAGGCATAATCATGGGGTGAGAGATCCCCCTGAAGAAAATGGCTCACGAGCAGCCCGCGGGACTTGAGCCCCTGGCGCATTTCACCCGGTTCACGGTAATTTGTAATCGCCGCGAAGCGCCCACTGCGGCTGACGCCGAGCCAGGTGCCATATTCTTGCCGCGGTTTGCCTGTGATGCGCAGCCAGGCGCTGAACAAAATACCGCCATAGCCTAGATCACGGCCAGCCAGAATTTTGCCCCCTGGCCACCAATGCAGCGGCAGGGCCTTGCGGCGGTAGAATTCGTCGCGGTTTGCAGCGACAACGAGCGGTGTTTCTGAGCCAGGCTGAAAAGAGAAGACGATCAGGCACACGAGGTGCTACCGCGCCAGCATCGCCGCCGCAACTTTGCAAAGCTCGGCCAGCCGCTTATGCGCATGCTCTTCGGTTGTCGCCGAATATGCCGCCTGCTCACGCACGCCGACATACGCCTTCACCTTGGGCTCAGTGCCCGACGGCCGAATCGCAATCCAGTCGCCATTCGCGTTGGTGAAGTAGAGCAGGTTCTGTCGCGGAATCTCGCCCATGGCAATTTCTTGACCATTGCGGATTTCGATCTGCCTCTTAAAGTCGCGCAGTGAGGTAACTGGGTGGCCGAGAAATTCTTTCGGGGGGCTTTGCCTTAATGCTTCAATCAGCGAGTTCATCGCTTCGATGCCCGCGGCGCCGGGAAATTCTTTTTCAACCGCATCTTCGGCTGCATAACCGCATTCGGTGTACATTGCCGACAGCCAGTGGTAAAAGCCTTTGTCCGCTGCGATGTGCGCGGCGAGCAGGTTGCTGACAATGCCGTCTTTGTCGCGCGAGTCGCCGATCGTAACGCCGAATGCCTCTTCAAACGCGAGCACCATGCGCGCGCCGGGGGCGGCCTGCAAAACCTGATCGGCCTTGTTGCCCATGTTCTTAAAACCCGTCAGAGTCTCATAGAAGGTAATGCCGAACTTTTGGCATATCGTGCGCGTGAGAGGAGTGCTCACGAGACTACACAATGCAAACAGATTGGGCTTAATTTTTCCTTGTTCACGCAGTTTTGCCAGCAGGTAGTAGAGCAGCACCGTGCCGATCTGGTTGCCGGTGAGTGAGATGAATTTATTATCTCTGCGGTATGCGACGCCGATGCGATCACCGTCGCCGTCGGTCGCGAGAATCAGATCTGCACCATCTGCTTCTGCTTTTTCGAGAGCCATGTTGAGGCTGTCTTTGTTTTCCGGGTTCGGCGCCTTCACCGTGGGAAAAAGCGGATGTGGTTCGTATTGCTGCGGCACCGGCAGAAAGTTTTTGAATCCTGATTTATAGAAAACCGCATTCATTAGCGCGCCGGCAGCGCCGTGCAGTGGGGTGAAGACGATCTTCTGCGATCGGTCTTTTGCGAAATCGACTTCAGAAATCACCCACTCGACATATTCGCGCATAATCTGCTCATCAAGCACCTTGAGCGAGCCAGGGCTTTCGGTCGGGGCAGGCATCTCATAGCCAAGCGTATTCATTACCGCCATGACGTCGGTGTCGAAGGGTGAGAGAATCTGCGCGCCGTTCGCGGCGTAGACTTTGTAGCCGTTGTAAGCCGCTGCATTGTGGCTCGAGGTGATCATGACGCCGCAGGCGGCATTCAGTCTTCTGACCGCGAAGGGAACGAGTGGTGTAGGTATAATACGGTCGAAGGCGAGCACGTCGATGCCCGCGGCGAGGTAAACGCGCTGCGCGATGCGTGCAAATTTGTCCGAATGCCGGCGCCCGTCGTAGCCGATAACGACCCTTCGGCTCGCCCCCTCTCGGGGGCTGCTCAGGGCAGGCCCTTGAAGAACCTGGGCTACCGCATGGCTGACGCGTGCGATGGTGTAGGCATTGATGCGGGCCGTGCCGGTATCCATGATGGCGCGCATGCCCGCAGTACCGAAGCTCAGATCGTAGCCGAATTGGTCGACAATTGCCTTTTCGCGCTCCGCTTCGGGCAGCGAAAGCAGTGCCTTGACGCTGGTGATTGTGTCATTGTCGAAAGGTGGCTTGCCCCAGCTTTCAGCGATTTTGAGGGCCTCTTCGTAGCTGCGCATCTTGATTTTTTTCGTTTACGTGTGTAGCACGTAAACGAATTAAATCTATGCGTAAACCCCTCATTGCCGGCAACTGGAAAATGAACCTGACTCTGGCCGAAGCCGAAGCGCTTGCCAAAGCGGTCAAAACATCGGCGGCTTCATACAGCGACCGCGACGTGCTCGTCTACCCGACGTTTTTACAGTTCACGACGGCAAAGCAGGCTCTCGCCGGCTCGAACGTATCGGTCGGCGTACAGAATTGTTCCGCAGAAAAAGACGGAGCTTTCACGGGCGAGATATCTGCTTCGCAGGCGCGCGATGCCGGCGCAGCGTACGTATTGATTGGCCACTCAGAAAGGCGGCATGTTCTGAAAGAAACCGACGTCTTCTTGAAGCAGAAGATCGACCGGGTGCTTGAGCAAGGCCTTGTTGCAATGCTGTGCGTCGGTGAAACGCTGGCTGAACGCGAATCGGGCAAGGCCGAGAAGGTTGTACTCGACCAGCTGAATGCTGCGCTCTCACACCTGACGCCAGACCAATGGCAGAAAATTGCCATCGCGTACGAGCCGGTCTGGGCAATTGGCACCGGCAAAAACGCAACGCCCGAAGATGCGCAGAGCATGCACGAGACGATACGCAAGCGCATCGCCGAACTGAATAAAGACATCGCCCCGAAAGTTCGCATTCTCTACGGCGGCTCGGTGAAGCCGGATAATATTGGCGCGCTCATGGCCAAGCCCGACATCGATGGCGCGTTGGTGGGTGGGGCGAGCTTGAAATCAGAGAGTTTTGCCGATTTGATTAAAAACGCAATTTAGGTAAGCCCACGGCGCTTACCTAAATTGCGTCATTCATGACGCAATGCCTGAATCGGGTTCAGCAGCGCCGCCTTACGCGCAGGGTAAATGCCAAACACCAGACCCACGAAGACCGAAAAGACTACCGATAACAATACAGAAAATCCACTGATAGAAGTCGACCAGCCGGCGAGGGTAGACATGCCGACTGAAATCGCGACGCCTAACATGAGGCCCAGAATTCCTCCCGATACGCTCACCGCGAGCGTCTCGACCAAAAACTGAAACAGAATATCTTTACTGCGCGCGCCGACGGCTTTTCTGAGGCCGATCTCTCGGGTGCGTTCGGTGACCGAGACGAGCATAATGTTCATGATGCCGATGCCACCGACGAGCAGCGACACTGCCGCAATCGCAGCGAGCAGAGCCGACATCGTCTCTGAGGTCGCCGAAACAGCCGAGCGAATGTCTGCCAGGTTCATAATCTGGTAGCCGTCTTCTTGCAACGACACGGGAACACGGTGCCGCGTCGACATACCGCGCTGTACCGCGCTGCCGAGATCGTCGAGGTTGACTACACCGTCGCTTTCGATGTCGAGCGAATCGACGAACTGCTTGCCTAACAGCCGGTACATCGCGGTCTGCAGCGGTATCACAATGACGTCGTCCTGATCGCGGTAGCCGGTGCCGCCTTTTTCAGGCATGACCCCAATAATCTGAAAATTCACTTTGTTGATCTTGATAAACTGCCCCACGGGATTTTCAGAGCCAAAAAGCTCACGCACGACAGTCAGGCCCGCGAGCGCAACGCGCGCGCGCTGCTGCGCCTCTTTTGCCGTGAACATGCGGCCGATAAAAGGGGTTGCACTGCGAATCGTGGCATAGTCGGTTGTTACCCCCTGTATCTGCGTGTTCCAGTTGCGGTTGGCATACGATACCTGCCCCCGGCCGGTGACGTTGCCCGCAACTGCCCGCACTCCCGGTATTCGCTCGCGCACCCAGGCGATGTCTTCAAAAGCGATGCGGGCGGGGCTGCCAGTCTCTTGAGCAACGCCGCCGACGCGCGCGACGTTGGGCCTCAGCACAATGACGTTCGCGCCGAGACTCTTGAGCTGCGATTCGATGGATTCTTGCGCGCCCCGACCCAGCGCGAGCATGGCGATCACCGACGCGACGCCGATGGTAATGCCGAGCATCGAGAGTGCGCTGCGCAGCTTGTTTGCGAGCACGGCGCGGTATCCCTCTTTGAAGAGTTCAAGCGCGTACCGGCCGCGTGAGGGTGATGCCTGTTCATCGCCCCTGTTAGCCCCCGAATTAATTCGGGGGCTAACAGGGACTGCACCTCGCCGCGCCTGCCGCTTATCCGAAATAATTTCTCCATCTTGCATACGTATAATGCGGTGTGTGCGCTCGGCCACCTCTTCGTCGTGCGTGACCACGATCACGCCGAGCCCCTGCTGGTGCATCTGCGTTAAAAGCTCGAGAATGTCGTGCTGCGAAGCGGTGTCGAGATTGCCGGTCGGCTCGTCGGCCAGAAGAATACGCGGAGCGTTCACGAGCGAACGGGCAATGGCGACACGCTGTTGCTGCCCGCCCGACATTTCTGAAGGTCTATGCTGCGCGCGGTCTGCGAGCCCCACGTCTTGCATGAGCCGTTCGGGGCTGTGCGCAAGACCCGTGCGGCCCGAATACAGCAGCGGCATGCCGACGTTGTCGATTGCCTTGAGGCGAGGCAGCAGGTGAAATTGCTGAAAGATAAACCCGAGCGTTTGCCGGCGCAAGATTGCAAGTTCGTCTTCGGCGAGGTGGGCGACTTCTTTGCCGAAGAGTCTATAGCTGCCGCTCGTGGGCACATCGAGCAGCCCCAGAATCTGCAATAGTGTTGATTTGCCCGAACCCGAGCGCCCCATGATTGCGACGAACTCGTCGGGCGCAATTTCGAGCGAAACATTGCTGAGAGCGTGCACGGTGCCGCCACCGTGCGAATAGCTCTTGCACAAATTGTGGATTTCGATCATTACTGCTTAGTGCGCGCGGCTCTTGCCCGAACCACCGCCGCCCGATCTGCCGCCGCGCGCCGGCATAAAAGGATTCGACCCCTTGCCCGCGCCAGGCATCTGAATTTTTGCGATCAGCACTTTCGATTGTTCGTCGAGCCCTGATATGATTTCGGTATTGCTGCCGTCTGATTCGCCGATCTCGACAGCTGTTTCGGCAGCTTTGCCCTGCTTGTCGCGCACCAGAACAAAAGGTGATTCTTTCTTGAATTGTATCGCAGCGACAGGTACCGTGAGCACGTCTTCGCGCTGCTTGAGCACGAAGGTCACATTGGCCGTCATGCCGCTGCGCATGTAGTCGGGTTGTTTCGTGGGCAATATCTCGACATCGTACGCTGTGACGTTATTTACCGTTTTCGCTTCGAACGCAATGTTGCTGACCTTTGCTGCGATCGTCTCTTGCGGGTAGGCGTCGAGTACAACTTCTACTGCGATTCCCGGCTTCACGCGCGCAATATCAGTTTCATCGACCTTCGCGACAACCTGAAGCCTGTCAGAAATCACGAGCAGCACATCGGCAGAGGCGACAGTCTGGCCCGGTTCGACGCTGCGCAAGATGATCGTGCCCGACACCGGCGCCACAATGGGCGTGGCCTTATAATATTCCTGAAAACGTTTGTATTCTTCATTGCTCACGGCGCGCGCAGAATCGAGCAGCGCCGCGCGTTCGGTTGAGCTCATCCACGCGATGATCTGCCCGCGCCGCACCTTCTGCCCCTCTCTCACACCCACGCTGTCAATGCGGCCGGGTACGGGTGGTTTCATTTCGATGCGGCCCTCGGGTGTCACCGTGCCCGTGCTCGTGACAGTGAGCCGCAGGTCAGTGCGCTGCACCTGAACTTCTGTGTATTGTACTTCGCTCTTCTTTGTGCGGCCGAAAATGAAATATAACGTCGCGGCAATAGCGAACGCAGCAATACCGGCGACTACAAACTTCTTCATTCTCTTACGCGTTCTGCGTGCGCGACGCAGTGTAAATGTTTCGTCATGGAACCTCTCCGGTTTGCTGTTCCCACGCGGCCTGAGCAATCTCAGTGTCGTACCGTGTCTGCAGAACGTCTTTCTGCCGGTTAATAAGCTCGTTTTCAATGATGTCCCACTGGTCAAATGACAAGAGGCCGTTGTTATATTTCACCCGGGCGATCTGTGCGCGCACGGTGCTGGCTTCGAGCAGCGCCTGGCTCACCTTTGCGTTTTCAATTGCGGCTCGATAGGTCTGCAGCGCCTGTTGCAGGCGCGAGACACGCAGCGTCTCGACGCTCTCGCGGTTACGCCTGGCGGCTTCGAGCGCGCTGTTATTCGCCTTCATAGCATAGTAGTCTTTGCCACCGCTGAAGATCGGGTAAGATACGCCGACGGTGACCGACCAGCGGTCGCCTTGCGGAAAAAAAGTTGCCCCCTGCCTGAACATCGAACCCGAAGCATTCAGCGTCGGGAAAAAAGGCGAAATCGACTGGTCGGCAGTCGCTTCGGCGCTCAGCTCTTGAGCGACTGCCTGCCGATACTCAGGAGTTTTTTTTGCGAGCTCGCCGAGCTGAACCTCTTGCGGCGGCTCTTTCACTTCAGGGCTGCCACTGATTTCGAGTTCAGTGTCTTGTGCAAGGTTGAGCACGCGTTTGAGTTCGGTTGCCGACTGCGCGCGCTGCCGCAGCGATTGGTTGACGTCTCTATCCGCCTGAGCACGATACGAGGTTGCGAGCAGAACCGAACCCTTGTTCTCGCTGCCGCTGTTGAACCTCAGCTCAATCATGCGCAGGTTGTCGCGGCGCCGCCTTTGTGTTTCAAGCGCCAGCGTGTGCTGCCTGCTCGCGAGATTCTGCAATGCCCAGGCAGCCTTCAGCTCGTAGAGCGTGCGCGCAGCGGTCAGCGCGAATGTCGCCTCAGAGAGTTCTGCGTTGGCGCGTGCGCGTTTGATGCTGTAATAGTCGGCGAGCCCCGAGAAAATATTCTGGCTTACTCCCAGCGACGCCGAATAGAGTTCATAAGTCGAACTTTGCCCGGCCAGCTGTGCTGTCGTCGCCGAGTTGCCCTGCGTGTAGTTCATGCCCGCAGTCACCTGCGGGAAAAAATTGGCATACGCGGCGCGGTAATTGAGCCTCGCCGTCTCAATATTCTGCTTTGCCGCCACGAAGTCGCGGTTCTGCACCACAAGCCGCTGCACGCTTTCAGAAAATTCGAGTCTGACGCTATCAGCGCTCAAGCCCGCCACAAACAGAAGAAAAACAAGGGGGGATCTCATACGTACTGTTGAATGACCTCTCGGGGCACGCTCTGGTTCCTCTTTCTTGATTATCGGCCCATGAACACGAAAGAATGACGGCCAGAAATTAACCGCGACTCACTGGGTTGGCACGTTTGAGTTTCCATTGACACGCGTGGCATTCTTTCGCGGTAGGCATTTATGCGTATTCTCGGTATCTTTCGCGCGACGGCATTCACGCTGGCAATATTTTTCATCGCCGGGTGCAGCAACAATAACCTGCTCGATCAACTCCAGAATCCGGGTCAGATTTCTGGCGGCTTTGGGCCGCGCAATCTGCGTATCTTCGTCACCAATACGGTCAATAACGGAATCCTCGGAGGCGCCGCCGGTGCGGATACCATTTGTCTGGCAGATACGGCAAACCCGATGGGTGCAGGCAACGGTAGCTGGAAAGCTTTGATTGCGGGTGGCGGTCGTCTGGCATGCTCTACGCCGTACTGCACCGGAGGGTCGGCCGAGAACATCGATTGGGCCTTGAAGCCGAATACGAATTATGTTCGACCCAACGGCCTTGTGATAGGCAATACAAATCCCGCAGGCATTTTCGTGTTTCCTCTGTCTGGTATTATCTCAGACCTCGCGACGACATTTGTATGGACTGGCCTTGCCGGTGATTGGATGACCGGCAGCACGTGCTCAGGGTGGACAGTTACCGCTAGCAGTGGCGACAGGGGCCAGGTGGATAAGAATGATGCGCAAGCGATCAATTTTGCTCCCGATACTTGCGGTACTTCGCAGCGGCTTTACTGTGTAGAACAATAAATCACAAAAAAGGGAGAAAGAAAATGGACAAAGCACGAAGAAGCCTTTGGTTGATCGGTGCGTTACTGATAGTGACTGCCGGCCTCGAAGCGCAAAAGCTCAAGGTGACGAAAAACAAGAAAGGCGGTTACTCGATCAAACATTCTGGTAAGATCACGCCAACAATGAGCGAAGAAAACCTGTACCTGCAGGGCGAGTCAGGTGGCACGCTGTCGATCTCGGTTTCGCCGATGTATTCACCGATCACAGCCTGCGAACAATTAACAGGCATCGAAGCCCTCTATGAGGGTAAGCGCACAAACGCGTACCCTGAAGAAGCGCGTCGACCGCCCGCCCGTGTACAGAAGGCTGTAGGTCTGAAAGACGGCTGCCGTGCGCGGTATGAAATCACCGACGATAGCGGTGCACGCATCGAAGAAATGGCAGTGTTTGTTGACCCGAAAAAAAAGAAGATCTTTCAGCTATCTGTCGGTTACGATGCCGGCCTTAACCAGCAGTCTATCGATGAACTCATGCAGATCATGAGTACATTTACAGTAAAGTAAGCGAACATTGTTAACGACAAAATATCAGTTGGAATTCTATCGGCATGGAAGCATATGGTATTTTGTCTTTCGAAAAAATATCAGGAGAAACCATGAAAAAACTCATACTCATTTGCATGTTGCTCGTGCCAGCTGTAGGCACGACCATTTACGCCAACAAGTGCGTCAACTGCGCTTCGGGCTCAAGCTGCCAGCAGTGCAGACTAGGCGGCAAAGACACGTTTGATGCACGCAAGCGCTGCGAAAAAATGGGCTGCAAGATTACAGGCACAGGTAGCTGCTCGACAGCTGCGAATGTTAAAGTCTGCGGCTGAAAATTTGTGATCACATGTCATCGTCGCAGGCCGGGGTTTCCCGCGCCTGCGGCGGTGAATCTAACCAGCTAAAAAAATCGCTTTCAACTGCCGCAGCGGTTATACCACGACTGCCAGTCGTAGGCGGCTGAATCGGGGGCCTGAGCCCTGCGCAGCAAATCTGCACAAAGCTGTTTACGGCTACGCGCGCTTTCGCTGCGTTTGAGTGCGTCGCGCACGATTTCGGGCGCCGCGGTCGCCGCTGTCAGCACGACGCTGCCCGTAGCCACATTGCCGGTGGGTATGCCATGCGAAACGCCATGGTTGCGCGAGCCCGCCTGGTTATTCTGGTAATAGGCGTCGTCTTGCAGGTTGTACGTGCCAATCGTACACGAAAAAGTGAGAAGCGCCAGCAGATATATTGCGGGGTATCGCACGAGCGATTTGACACGTGTACCGGCGCTTTGTAAAGTTGTTTTTAGGCACAGGTAAACGCAGTATTACTTGACGCACCTCGCGGCCTACGGTGTTCGCTATTGTACCCCGATGCGCGCCGCTCATTCTATTCAGATATTTGGGTTTCTCTTTTTGCTCGCGCTGCCGGCGCTCGGCGACATCTATGCAGAACGACTCAATGCCGCGCCGCTTACCGGTGGCGGCGAATTCGAGTTCTATTTTATATCCCCCGAGAAGAAAGTTGAGGCCGATGCGCACGTCAGGCGCATTGCAGAACTCGGTGCCGAACGCGACCGGCTAAGAGACGACATCAAACGCGCCGAGACAGAGCTCGCGGCGCTCGATGCGCGTGCCCCGAAAAAGAAGCAGACCCGGCTTGAGTGGTCGCCTGTTGAGGGTGCCGCCGCGTACAGTGTCAAGGTTTTCGACGCATCCAAAAAGCTTCTCGATACCCGCCAGATCGATGAAAATTATGTTCTGCTCGACCTCGACCCGGGCGAATATTTCTTTCAGGTCGCTGCGGTGACGAAATTCAAGACAGGCACTTATTCGCGCCTTTCACCTTTTCGCGCAACAAGACCCAAACCGTCTGAAGAGCACCTGGAAGCCGAAGAGAATCTGGCGCTGCTCAAAGAGAAGCTGGTGATCGCTGACAAGCTGCGTGCCGATCACCACGCAGCCCTGAAAGCCGATGCCGTATCGTCTGCCTCGGCCCAGTCTGCCGCTGCCGATCTCACCCCGCCCGCAGGTGCTGCCTTTTATGTCGCGGTCGAGAAAAAGGGCGGTGAGCAGCGTTATTCGCTTATTCATGCAATACCGGGCCGCAGCGCGTCGGTCGCCGAGGCAAGCAGGTCGGGCAACGCCGTATCTGCCGAGAGCTCATTCTGGTGGGGCGCCGATCTGGTCGCCGGCATTCAAGACACAAACCTCGATTTTTTTCGCGTTTCGCTCGGTGCGGCGGCTTTTGTTCGTTATGACAAGCCGTTCTTTCGTTATTTTTATCCGCAGCTGAAGTTGACGGCTGCCTATTCGCCGTCAAAAACCAATGTCTATGATGCGATGGTTTTCACCAATCTGTATCCTGGTGTGTATTATCCGATCACTCTCGGTAAAGGTTTCAGTGTCTTCGTCTCGCTTTCGACGGGGCCGAACGTCTTTTTTGTTTTGTCTTCAGCTGCTTCGGGTTCGGTTTTACAATGGGGAGTTATGCCTGCTACAGAGCTGCACTATGCGCTCAGCGATCGCACGTCACTCTACACAGGGGTGGGCATTAATTTCACTTTTGATCCGCAGGGCGTACTGAAATTTGTGCCGATATACTTCGGGCTGACGCGCCGTTTCTGAGGCGCATGGTTCTCTATTTCTGCACCCCTGCGCTGCGATAATTATTGCTTGTCGCGGCAGATTGCTTCACTGACGTTAAGCGCATGTCAAGAGGGCGCCTCGTATTTTTACCTGCGCTGCTCGTGTGGCTGGCCCCGACGACAATATTTTCATGGGCAAGCCCGGTACCTCAGGCGGCGCGCGAGACAACTTTTTATTCGGGCACTCTGCGCGCGCAGGCGCGCTACGATAACTGGCTGCCGCTTCTTGAAACAAATTACCGGTTTGAAAACGCGGCTCAGGGGCCGTCGCGCGTGGGCGGTGGTAATAATACCACACCCGGGGCGCAGAAGAATTATCAGCAGCAGCCCTGGCATGCGACGCTCGGTACCTATTTCAACCTGAATCCTCATCTGATGATCGGCGGTTTTTATCGCTATGCTCAGGGCGAAAGGCATCGAAACGATTGGGTTTCGGCAGGTTGGGTGAACGCCGCGGCATGGGATTGGTTTTGGCTCAACACCAACAGCCGCCCAGAACACGCCGCTATCGGTGACATCACCTGGCGGCAGAAACTCGAATTTTTGCCCGGTGAAAACTGGGTGTTTGAACTGAAGAACCGTATCCATTACACCTGGTACAGCGACTCGCGTTATGAAGAGCGCGACAACTGGGGCCGGCATTCGGCGAACGTTGCCGAAACCAAATATGTGCTAAGGCCCGGCCTGCAATATTTTTGGCTCAATGGGGATAAACCCTTCATGACATTCTTTTTGCAGTACGAAGCGCATTTTGCGCTCAACTTCGGCACGCGCTCGCTGGTTGAAAGCTGGGGCTATTTCGGCTTCTTCTACCATGTTAGCGAAGAGGTGGCGATTGGTTTGAATATCGCGCGCGCGCAGTGGTGGTGGAGCGAATCGGATTCGCTGCGCAACGTTAGGCCCGCCGCGGGCAGCACGACGCCCGAAATGTGCAGCAACGACATTGGCCAGGCGGCCGACACGGTTTGCAATACGATGAAATACGTTGCGACACAGCGCGCACTGGTTGTTGGCCTGACGGCGATGATCAGGCTCGACTTCACACCCATAGAGTGATGGTGGCAGGCACGAAGCGGTATTCTAATTTGACCCGATAGCGTTATGATATCCGTACAGGAAATTTCAAAAAACTTTTCGGTCAAAAAAGGTTTCTTTTCGCGCGAGCGCATGACCGTTAAGGCGTTGCAAAACGTTTCGCTCGAGATCAAAGAAAACGAAGTACTGGGCCTGGTCGGCGAATCAGGCAGCGGTAAGAGCACACTCGCACGCGTGCTGATGGGGCTTTACCGTCCCGATGCGGGCCATTTCATCTTTGACGGCAAAGACAGCCGCACGATGAATGTTAACGATTGGCAAGAGCTGCGCCGCAACCTCGGCATTGTGTTTCAAGACCCCGCCTCGTCGATGAACCCGTGGATGACGGTTGAGCAGATCGTCTCAGAACCGATTGTTATTCGCAAAAAACTGCTGCGAATGTCGCGCGCGGCGCGCCGAGACCGGGTCGCCGAAATTCTCGCGGCAACGGGTCTGACTGCAGAGCAGATGCCGAAAAAGATTCATGAATTCAGCGGCGGGCAGCGGCAGCGCATCGCGATTGCCCGCGCGCTTGTCTTGAAACCGCGTTATCTGATTCTTGATGAACCCATCAGCGCACTCGACGTTTCGATTCAGGCGCAGATTCTGAATCTGCTGACCGATTTGCGAAGAGAATACCGTTTTGCGGCACTCTTTATCACGCACGACCTTTCGGTGGTGCGCTGGTTTTCAGATCGTGTCGCGGTCATGTACCTGGGGCGCATCGTCGAGGCGGCTTCGGCAGAATACATATTCGAGAAGAGCCGGCACCCCTATACGCGCGCTCTGGCAAAAAGTAAACTCGATACCGATTTTCGCAGCCGCGACTTTTACGCCCTGCCGGGTGAAATACCTTCGCCTGTCAACCAGCCCCCGGGCTGCCCGTTTGCCCCGCGCTGCGAAAATATCGTCGATGACTGCAGCAGAGAGTTTCCGTCACAGCGTACAGGCGTTACCGCACTCGACACCTATGCCTGTTATAACCCGGTGGTAGCATGAAAACAATCGATTACACAAAGCACGCCCTGTTGCAGACGAAAATTACGCTGCTGAGAGATAAGAAGACGCCCTACACGCTGTTTGCGCGCACGATGAATGAAATCAGCACAATCATGTGCGCGTTGATTTCGGCCGAGCTTGCCGTGCAGAAGACGACGGTGCTGACGCCCCTGATGAAAGCTGCCGGCACGAAGCTCAAACGCCCGATAGTGCTCGTGCCGATTCTGCGCGCAGGCCTCGGGCTGCTCGAAGGCTTCAGGCAACTGATACCCGAGGCCTCGGTTGGGCATGTTGGCGTCGAACGCGATCACGTAAGCCTGAGGCCCAGATTCTATTATTACAAGACACCGGCACTGAAAGATGCCGAGGTTTGGGTGCTCGACCCGATGTTGGCAACCGGCGGCTCACTCGATTTTACGCTGGGTAAGCTCAAAGAACACAAGCCGGCAATGATTCGTGCGATCAGCGTGCTCGCCGCCCCAGAGGGTTTGCGGCATGTAGAGAAGGCGCACAGCGATGTGCAGATCTACGCCGCGGCAATTGACAACAAGCTCAACAATAAAGGGTATATTTTGCCGGGCCTCGGCGACGCCGGTGACCGGTATTTCAACAGCTGATGTACAAAGCCGTCACCCGCCAGCGTGTTTTGAACCAGCTGCTTGCTGAGCATGTCGTGTCGCAGCATGACAGGCTGAAAAGCCTGCGCTTCTTATGTGCGCACCGGGCTCTGCATCTGCGCGGCATAATTCACGAAGGTAATGAGCGCATCGTCGGGCTCAAGACCGGCGAGATCTATTTCGATTTTCAGCTGCAGAAAGAAGAGGTGACTGCGCACACGGTGAAGATGCGGCTTGCCAAAGCGCGCTTCTTTGGCACACGCAGGCCAGATATAATCAAGATCAGCACCCGCTTTTCGAGCGAGTTACAAGACACGATTCTGTACCATTTGACACGCGGCGATTCGCCATTCTTCATGGTCAACAAGAAGAAGCGCTTTTTCGGCTTTGACCTCAATTTTATTCTGATGCAAATACCGCCCGAAGTCGATGTACTCGGCAAGATCAAAATAGTCAACTGCGCATTCGAACCCAAGCGCATTGTCTGGTACCTCGATTCAAACCTGGTGTTGCAGTCGCTGGTGCATGTCTTTAAGCCCGACTATATCGAAATCGAGCAGATTGAGCTCGAAACCGACGCGCAGAAACTACTGACAGATATAAATCTTGATTAGCAGGTTGCTGAAAGAGTAACCTGCTAGTCAGAAATCCATGGGCATGTCTGCGCCCGGTATTTTTTTGTCAGAGGTGTCTGCCATAATCACCATTTGCGCGAGATTGAAGACCGACATTCCCGGTTGGTCTCTGAAATGGCTTTGTATTTTTAATCCCTTAAAGTAGAGCTCGAAGCGGTTTTGTTTGAGCGGGTTTCTGGCGCGCAAATAGGGTGGTATCACGACTTCGAATCTTTTCCAGCCGGTGAAGTCGAGCGAGCAGATGAAGATTTCTTGCTGCAGGCCATTGGGGCCGCGAAACAAAGCGAAGATCTGGTGCGCGTGCTGCGCCCCACGGGCATAGAATGAAAAGACCCGGTTGCGGTCGGGCAGAAATAGTTCGCGGCGCGGCTTAAGGTATAGAACATCTTTGCCCGGGCGTTCGACGTTCCAGCGGTATTCGGTCGATTGCGCGCCGAACGCAGTCGCCGGTTTGCCCGCGAGCTGCTCGGTTTTTTGCACAAGCTGCCAATCGGTGAGAAAGGCTTCTTTGGCATTGCCGTCTTTTTCATTCGTCGGATGTACCGCCGTTATGCGGGCGCTAACCTGGTGCAGATAATTTCTGTCGGGTTGTATGGTTTTGAGTTGAAAATCGGTCACCAGCCTAAAGACGGTGACGTCATCGGCCGTCTGACCATACCAGAACGAATGGGGTGCATCGGCGGCAAAGAGGCAAGTTGCGAGCACTATCAGAAAAAAACAGTGGGCCTTAGGCAAGCAAACCGCTCGACGCCGTCTCGCAGAATACACGAGAAGTATCAGAACATTCATGAATCCCCTCGAAAAGCTTTATTCATTCGGCGATCGCTTAAATAAGCGCCTCACCAAGAGCATGCGCATTCAGGGCGCGAGGGTTCTTTCGGTCGGCAACATCACGACGGGTGGCACCGGAAAAACGCCTGCAACAATTTATTTCAGCAAGTTATTGCGCGCTGAGTTTCCGAACCAGGCGGTGCTGAGTCGCGGTTATGGCGGCAAGCTGGCGCACCAGACGAATCTGCTCTCTGACGGCTACCGGCTGCATCTGACGAGCGACGAATCGGGCGATGAACCCTACCTGATGGCGGTCAATCTGCCGGGTGTCAAGGTGGCCGTGGGCCGCAACCGGCTCAAGAATGCGCAGCGGCTGGTTAAAGAATTCGGCACCAATTTCTTTCTGCTCGACGATGGTTTTCAGCATTACCGCATTGGCCGCGATGCCGATGTCGTGTTGATAGACGCGACGAATCCGTTCGGCAGCGGCCGGCTCTTGCCACAGGGCATCTTGCGCGAACCCGTCGCCAACCTGGCACGTGCGCATGCGATTGTGCTGACCAAAACAGATCTCGTTAGCAGTTCTGATCTCGACGATCTCAAAGAAAAGGTGCTTGGGCTTTCTGGCCTCTCGCATATTTTTACCAGCCGGCACGCGGTGAAGGGGCTCGTGCAGATACCGCACGACTATACTCCACAGGTTATGCCTAAGACCGTGGCGACTGACATATTAAAACACGAAACCGTTTGGGCACTTTCGGCGATCGCGAACAGCCGTGCTTTTGAAGAGATGCTGCGCCGTGCCGGTGCTGAAAATGTCGAGCAGATCAGTTTTCGCGATCACCATGACTTCTCTGACCGGGATATCGAAATGGTTCTGACCAGGGTGCGCCCATACGATCTGGTCGTGACGACCGAAAAAGACTATGTGCGCCTGCGCAAGCACATGCCCCGTCTTGCAGGCTTAAGGCAGTTCTATTATCTGAAAATCGAGTTTGAGATTATGGATAACGAAATTTTGCTCAAAGAGGGACTCAAGGCCCGGCTGTTGCATTCGGCCTGACCCGGAAACGGATATTCTTAATTCTTGAGGGCTGTCTTGGCAGGCTCGGTATTCAGCGAATAGTCAAACTGGTGCTTTTTGACCAACACTTTCTCACCGCGCACCGTGTCATGGTAAATGATTTCAATGAGTTGCTTTTTGGCGTTATAGCGGTATTGTGCAAAGCGTGCGCCCACAAGACCGGTTTTCATGCGGCTTTGCAGCAAACCGTTTTCGTAGACCGATTCGACTTTTGACGTGAGTTCGCCCTTGGCATTATAGATATTCTGCGTCGATGAGCCGGGTGTCATCGTCAGTTTGAAAGATTCGGTCAGTTTACCCGCAAGCAGGCGTTTGCCGGCAACGAGCGCCCCCGATTTGTCATAGGTGTATTGCCATTCGATTTTGGCATTGCCGCGAATATCGTGAACGAGGGATTTTTCGAGTCTACCCGAGCGGTATTTGTATTGAATTTCTTCTGTCAGATTGCCCGCTGCATCGTACAGCCGTTCGGTTTTCAGCACCGAGTTTTCATATTCGAAGACTGTGTGGCCGGCAGGCTCATTTTTTGCAGTCAAATAGTCGGTACGCACGAGCAGGCCGTTCTGGTAAGCAAACCGTGCCTTTTCTGTGACCCGGCCTGCGACGACTGTCTCGGTCGTGGGGCGCTCGCTGAGGCTGTTGGCCCGTTTAAAGGCCTCAAGCGGATCGTAGATTTCAGGCCCCGCAGAAAGGGCGCCAAGGGCCGAAAACAGGGCGGCAACAGCTGTGAGTCTATAGATCCTCATGAGACATATTTCGGCAGCCGCAAAAAAAAAGTGAGAAAAAAAACTTAAGGCTTGAGGTCTGCGTGACGACATTCAGAATGAGAGGGAGTCTATGCAAGGCATACAAGAAATCAACAATCGTGAAGCCGCGCAGCCCACCGTCATCTCATCGGAGGACCTCAAAGCTCTGCTGTACCTGACGATCAGGGGGCAAAACGGTCTCGCGCCGCAGGAAAAACGCGCAGCTCACGCCTCAAACGAATCTGGTCAGGTTATCGATTCGGAAAAAGGCGTGGATATCAAAGCCTGAAGTGTTTTGCGCGGTGTGGTTCGACATTTTCGCCAGCCGCTGCGCCCAGGCACCGAAGGCTAAACTATCATGCAGAGCATGACAGGTTATGGCGAGAGCCATTTTAGCGCCGAAGGTGTACAAATTGTTTGCGCGGCACGAAGCCTCAACAGCCGGTTTCTCGATATCGAGTTAAAGTTTCCCGAAGAGCTCGCGTGGTTCAGAGCACACGCTGAAGATATTATTCGCGCCCGCATCGGCCGGGGGCGAGTTGAAGTTTCGCTGATGAGCGCGGCACCTCTGCCGGCGGACTATACTTTCAATACAGACATTCTGGCCCAATACGAGAAATTTCTTGCCTCGAAGCTCGGTAAGAAAAAAGTCACGCTCGATGCACGGGAATATCTGCATCTGCCGGGTTTTATCGAGCGGCGTGTCAAGAACTGGCGAAGCTACCAGACAAAATTTGACTTTCATCTGCTACGCGCGCTGATAAAAATGCAGCGCGCGCGCATCGCCGAGGGTCGGCGCACGACCCGCGCTTGTCTGACGCACCTGCGTTACCTCGCACGCGTGCAGCGGCGAATCGCCGTTCTGCATTCGCAGTCGCATCGCAAGAAGCTGATCGCCGTCAGGCACCGCATCTACACCGATTTTTTCGGAACTCCGCCGGGTGACGCCGGGCTTACACCGAATACCGGGCGGGGGCGAGGTTCGGCCGAACATTCACGATCGGTTCGCGATAAGGTGCATGTTGCCAATCTGATCTGGAACGAGCGTAAAGAGGATATTTTACGTTCTGTGCACCACGACGTGAGCGAAGAGATCAGCCGCATCGGTATGCACATTACGCGCATGCTTGAAATTTTTAAGAAACAAGAAAGCGCCGGGCGGGAGCTTGAGTTCTTCTTGCAAGAGCTGCAGCGCGAGGCAAACACCATCGGGGCCAAGGCACAAGACGCCGAGATCAATTCGCTCACCGTCATCATGAAGACTGAAATCGAACGCCTGCGCGAACAAGTACGCAATTTGGAGTAATCTAAATGAACAAGTTTAAGAAAATACCTGCGGTGCGACGAGCGATGGCGAGTCTCTGCCTTCTGAGCGGAGTCGAACCGTGAAGTTATTGCACGTCGGCTTTTCGAACAGCGTTGCGATCGATAAGATCGTCGCGATCATCACCCCCGAGACTGCAGTTGCCAAGAGATTGCGTGATCAAGGGCGCGAAAATAACAACCTTATCGACTGCACCATGGGCCGCAAGCTGCGCTCGATGGTCTTGACCGACAGCGAGTTTATTTTTCTTTCGGCGATGCGCCCAGAAGCGCTGACCCAACGCCTCGAAAGGCCAGCTGCTTCAGGCGAAGAAGAAGCGGTAGAAGATTAAGCAGGTTTCTTCTCAGCAGGCCGCTAGTGACTCCCGGCCTGCAGCTTCTCTCGGCGGTAGACGGCGTACATTTGCCAGGCGATCAATAACAACAGCAGCCAGAAAACCACCCTGAAAAGCCAGATCGAATAAGGGGGGTCGAACAACGTCAGTTTAAAGGCCGGGTTGGGTTTACCAGTTGCCAGACTAAATTCTGCATATTCGGTACCGCCAGCAACTGCATCATTGATGTCGTAACGTGGCTTTTGCGCATATTCGGCGCCGTAATAAAGCTGCAGCGTCTTTTTTTCGCTTGAAAACTTTTCAGGAATTCGAAACGCCAGGTATTCTTTGTCTGACACTGTGATAAACTGCGCCAGCGTCAAAGGTTCATCGTCGTCGTTGCGTATGTGCACCTGAATTTCACCAGAAAGCTGTTCGAAATCGATCGTATGCTGCTCCGGTTTGCCGGCTTTCTTGGTGATCGTCTGCGTTTTCACGAGGTTCTTCGTGTCGAACTTGCCGGGGCGGTGGTAGATCTGCACTTCGCGGCTGAAATCTGCTTCTTTGAAGCTGAGCTTCAGGTTGTTGGCCCGAACCCGGTCTTTGTTTTCGAAAACGAAAATGGAGTTGTTCTCGCCGTCGACCGAGGTCAGCAGCGACGACACGGGAATTTCTTTCTCGACCTTTCGGTCTTCGCCCGTCTTGTATGTCTGCCGCGCGTAAGGGATCAATTTGCCGTCGTAGACCAGCCTCAGATCGTTTTCACCCGCAGTGCGGTAGAGCTCCGCATCGACGAGAACCCGGCCGTAGCGGTTTTCGCCCACGCTGTCTGAGGCAAGCTGCAGGTCTTTCACGAATTTGAAGCGGTTGGGCTTGAATTTTTCAGCCGCCTCGACACTGCCGCCAGAAAGCACGGCGCCACCGATGAGCAGCACGAGTCCAAGTTCTTTGAACTTGCTGCGGAATTTTTCATAGTAGAAACTAACCAGCACGAGTCCCCCTCCCATGATGATACCGGCAAGAATGCGAATCGATTTATCCCATTGCCAGATATCGACCAGATAGAATTTTGCAATCGCCAAACCCATGAAGAAAAGGCCCGCCTGGCGAAACCAGACCTTTCTGTACTTGAAACCTGTAAAAAGCAGCACGAGGGCATACGCAGCAAAAACAAGCGTGACCATGAGCAGTCGCGCGTCTTTGCCTGTTACGATACGCTGCAATTCTGAGATGATGCCGACGAAAGAGGTCAGCAGGGCAACGCCGGTCAGAACCGGGCCGAAGTTGAATTGCAGCGGCCAGATAGATTTTGCGCGAAGCCAAATACTCGCTGCGGCGTAGAAAAAGAACCCGACCGCCTGAAAGTTCAGCAAGAACCATGCGTCTCTTGAGTGAGAGAGAGATGAAAAAAGAGATATCAGGTTAATGCCGTTGGCGATGATTGCGCCGAAGTAAAGCAGCGAATCATTGGCGCGGCCGCTGAAGTAGAGCGCAGCTGTGAGTAATACCGCGATGCTCAGCCTTTGCGCGGGGCCGTCGATCAACGTCGCAATGCCGGTGGCCAGGAGCAGCAGCACAATGAGGCTCGCGGCCGACAGATGGTAGCGCCTGGCGGCGGCAAACTGCAGCACGACGAGATTCAGCGCCGCCTGGCACAACACAGCAATCGCATAAATTTCGCGGGTAAAATCTTTATTGGCCGAAAGCACCGACGAGATCATCGCCGCATAGACGACGTTTAGGCTGATAACCGAAGCCGGGTGAAAAAAATCTCTGATTTTCTCTGCCCATTCGGCGGTGTGTGCAGTATAGAGCAGCATCGCCAGAGTCAGTGCGCAAAAGACGACCGCGGTCAGCGCGTATTGATTGTAGGTGCCGACCCAGCCAAAAATACTCAGGGCATTGCCGGCAAGAATGACCCACATCGCCTGGGGCGACTGGCGAAACTGTTGCAGCAAGAAGAAGAGCGCATTGACCGCGAAAAGATAGGTGCAGTAAGCAACAGGCTCATTGACGCCGGTTGAATGAATGACGGGCAACGCGAAGAAGCCGGCAAAGAGTATTACGGCGAGCGCCGTCGACCGTATGCGTCTGGCGAAGGCAAGCGAGAGCGCCATGAGAAAAAACATCATCGCCATGGTTTCGCTGCGGCTGAGAAAGTGGTATATGAAATGCGCAGAATAGATCGCTATCGTGTTGGCAGCGAGCGCAGTAATCGCCAGTATCTCGGGTATGTAGCGGTATTCTTTCTTATAGAGCCGGTAACTCA
This sequence comes from Turneriella parva DSM 21527, assembly GCF_000266885.1. Lineage (NCBI taxonomy): Bacteria > Pseudomonadati > Spirochaetota > Leptospiria > Leptospirales > Leptospiraceae > Turneriella > Turneriella parva. Next base: position 2,318,986 of record NC_018020.1, read on the forward strand.
AGAAACCGAGTGCACCGAACGCCGCCTGCAGCATCAGCAACCGCACCCATTCGCTGAGCCAGCCCTGGTCGAGCGCATAGACCATAAATAGCGCGGTCGAAACAATGAGGGTGACGATGCCGATTTTACCGATGATATTACCGCCGATCAGCCATTCCCATGAGAAGCTGTCGCCCTCTGCTGGTGCAGCAGCGCTTGGTGTCGCCTTTGGGGTACTGAGGGGCGCTGCTGCTGGCCTGGTTTGCTCAGCCGTTGCTACAGCCTTTGCGGCGGGCTGCGCGATTGCCTGCACCGGAGCGCCAGCGCCACGCTTTGCCCGCTCAAGCTCAGAACGAAGTTTGAAGACTTCGGTTTCGAGCGAACCCAGTTTCTTTTCAAGATTTTCAAGCTGCGCCTGATCCATATAGCTGAATGCTGAGGTGGCGGTGGCGGGTCAACTGCATCGTTGCAGCAAGTGGCTTAAGGCCGCTGGGTTTTGAGTTTCAGCTGCAATGCCTGCCATCTGAGCCAGGCACAGAATGCGAGCCCCAGCCCATCGGCCGCGTCGTCTATTTTCATCTGCGCGGGCAGGTTCAGCAGCTTCGCAGTCATCAGCTGCAGCGTCTTTTTCTGCGCGGTGCCCGAACCAGTGATCGATTTTTTCATCGACGTGGGAGAAATTTCAGAGTAGGGTATCTTCGCCAGGTAGAGGTTCATCACAATCACGCCGCGGGCTTCAGAAAGGCGAATGCCTGTTGTCAGATCACGGCGCAAAAAAACCTGTTCGAGGCCTGCATGCTCAATCTCGTGTTTCGCGAAGAGAGTACGCATGAAATCCTGCAAGAGGGCGAGCCGATGGCCTTCTGCCTGTTTCGGGCTTGTTTCGACAACACCTGCGTCGCAGAAGCCGGCGCGATTACCTTCGACCTCGATGAGACCGTAGCCCATACGCGCGTAACCCGGGTCGAGACCAAGAAATTTCAAACCCATCGGCTTTGCGCGAAATGTTTGCCCGTCGGCAGAATTTCGAGTCGGTACTCGTCTTCGTTGATGAAGCCGTTGGTTTTTAGATCTTCAATCGCCGGGCGCAGCACATGTATATCTTTGCCGAGCTGTACCTCGAGTTCGCCGATGTCGATTTGCCGGCCGGCGCGGTCGTAGAGGTATTGTAGAACGAGCAGCGCGAGTTCGCTGCGCATGCTGGGGTTAGCCGGCGCTCCGCACGATCGTGCCGCGCTCGGCGTTGAACACCACCGGCTCACCGGTTTTGAGTTCGAGTTCGAGCACCTGAGCTTCGGTCAGCTTTTCAAGGTGCATGATGATTGAGCGCAAACTATTGCCATGCGCGGCGACGAGAATATTCTTGCCTTCTTTCAGCTTCGGCTCGATGTTTTTTTCAAACCAGGGTATCGAGCGCGCAGCAGTGTCTTTCAGCGACTCACCCTGCGGTGGCGGAACGTCGTAGCTGCGCCTCCAGATTTTCACCTGCGCATCGCCAAACTTCTTCGCTGTTTCTTCTTTATTCATTCCCTGCAGTTCACCGTACATGCGCTCGTTGAGCTGCCACGCTGAATAGACGGGAATGCTGTTCGCCTCAGAAGCGGGTGAATAGATCTTGAACCAGTCGCCGGGTTTTTCTGCGTTTTCTTTTTGCAGAATCGGCACTTTGCCCTCCAGGTTTTCAGACATGACAATCATCGCAGTCGTGATGGCGCGTATCAGGGTGGATGTATAAATGATATCGAATTTTTCGTGTGAGAGTCGCTTGCCTGCGGCAATCGCCTCTTGAACGCCCTGTGCTGAGAGTGGCACGTCGACCCATCCGGTGAAGAGGTTGTGCAGGTTCCACAGCGACTGGCCGTGGCGAATCAAGACGAGTTTTGCCATGCGCTGACTTTGGTCTTCGACAGTGCCCGTAAAGCAGATGGTGACTCACGTAAAGGTGCACGCGCGAGTTCACGCCTGCCACCCTGCCATTTGCTTGCCGCTTTGATTATACACCGTTAATCGTCGCCGGTGGCGATGCCAGGTTTTCCCAAAAGCGCCCCTCAAGGTAACGCCTGGATCTTCTACCTCGTGCTCGGCCTCGGCTCACCTGTGTGGGCCGCCTATGCGCAGAACAATCTTATGGGCGAAGGTCTCACCATCGCGCGAACAACTGCCCATCTGCTCGCAGCCGGTGGGTCGGTTGTGGGGTTTGGGCTTTTGACCGGTTTTAACGTGCGGCCTGGCCTCGTCGCAGTGCTCGCGCTGGTTTGGTCGCAGTCTGCCCTGTGGGCGACGCATGCGTACATCTCTTGGCGGGGGGCGATTCTCAGCCGTCTCGAACTGCTGCCCCCGCTTTTTTTGGCGGCGCTGCCGGTCTTGATCATCTGGCTGCTATTCAACCATACAGAGGAGAACCGGTGACGGCGCAGCCGACCGCGCTTGTGGTCGGTTCGGGCCCGGCAGGCCTCATGGCAGCAACCGTGCTGGCCGAAGGCGGGGCGGCGGTTGTGCTGTGCGAAAAGCAAAAAGCCATGGGGCGAAAACTACTGATTGCCGGGGGCTCGGGGCTCAACATTTCGAGCGCCTTGCCGTTGCCCGATTTTCTGCGCTCTTTCGAGGGACCAGAAATTGACTGGCATAAGCTCTTCGGGAAATTCTCAGTGCGCGATTGGTTAGAATTTCTCGCGAACCTCGGGTTGAAGACCTTTAAGGGTACGAGCGATCGCTATTTCGTTGAAGAGCTGAAAGCCACCAATCTGGTGAAGCGCTGGCTGGCCTTGCTCCAGCGGCGGCAGGTACAGTTCAAGACCGAATGCGAAGTTGTCGCTCTGCGCCGTGAAATAGATTCCACATACGTTGTGCAGCTGGCTTCGGGTGAAGAGTTAAGGGTTTCTGCAGTCGTCTTTGCTCTCGGGGGTGCGAGTTGGTTGCCGCAGGGAGCATCGGCTGATTGGCAGAAGATGCTTGCCGCGGCGGGTATTCAACAAGTACCCTTTGCATCCGCAAATTGTGGATTTTCAGTCGATTGGAAACCTGAGTTTCTCAGCGAGGTTGGCAGGCAGCCGCTCAAGAATATCGAGCTGCAGACGAGAAAAGGCAGCCGAAAAGGTGACCTCATGATCACCGACTACGGTATCGAGGGCACACCGGTCTACGCGGTGGGCGAGACTGGCATTGGGTTTCTCGACCTGAAGAGCGACCTGACGGCGGCCGCGATCGCAGCGCGCCTCGGCTCGGCTGCAGAAAATCTCGCACCTCTCAGGCGCGCGGTGAAGGTTTTAAAACTCGATGCCGTGCGCAGCGCATTGCTGTTTCACCACGCGCCCGCTGGGGTATTGGCTTCGACTGAGTCCATCGCCGCCGCAATCAAAAAATTTCCGTTGTTGTTGAAAGAGGCGCGGCCGCTCACTGAAGCAATCTCTTCAAGGGGAGGCATTGCGCTCATCGAAGTCGACGAAAACTTCATGCTGAAAAAGATGCCCGGAGTTTTCGTGGCGGGCGAAATGCTCGACTGGCATGCCCCCACGGGAGGGTTTCTGATTCAGGCGTGCGTCTCGCAGGGGTACGTTGCCGCGCATGCTGCGCTGAGTTTCTGCCAACACCCATCTATATGAAGAGCCCCGAATATTACAGCGTTGCCGCCAACGAGACAGAGAGAGAGGCACTGCGAAATGATCGTACAGCCAAATTCATCATATTTGGCATCATCGCTCTGGCATTTGCACTGTCATCGGCTGTCATGCTGAGCATTTTCTGGAAATCGCCACCGCAGAGAAATACCGTCGCGGCAGTGCTGAGCATTTTGTTCTTTATCGGTGTATTCTGGTTCTTGCGCACGCTGCGTCGCAGTAACAAAATCAGGCGCGGCGCGGAGTTCTTGCTCATTTACGGCATTGTCACTGCGAAGCGGCAAAGCATCGAGGGCGATGCCGCCTTCATCGCGATCAATCATCAGGAATTTTTGGTCGGCCCCAAAGTTTTCGACGAAGCGCGCATCGGCGCTCGCATCGGTGTGCGCGAATGGTCTGGTACAGGTGAATTCTACGACTACACGTTCAAGACGGCCCGCCTCGACGACTGGCTGCAACGCGGCGAGAAGTTATAGATCGGCCAGGTCATGGCCCATGACTGTCCAGTCTTTGTCGCCGAATCCCTTTTCAATATAACGGTCCATTTCTGCGGCGATGGCGGGCAAGAAGCGCAGGGCTTCGGTGGCAGAGGTGCTCGCATCGGCAATGAGCCTTGCATCTTTGCGCGCCATCTTCAGCTCCCATGACGGATTCTCGAAACTGCCGCTGAACATGCGACCAGCGCGCGGCTTCACGCTGGCACCAGGGTCGAAGTGCTCAAGCAGTTGCAAAAAATCAGCAGGTGAGAAATCCTCACTTTTCAAGAATCGCGCCACATCGGCAAGACCCGCCGTCACCGCCATCAGCATCAGATTGCCTGCAAGTTTCATGGCTGCTGCGCGGCCAGGCTCGGGGCCAAGCCATGCCAGTTTGCCCGTCATCGGTGTGAGCACCGGCGAAAGCGCTGCGAAACGATTCTTGTCGCCCGACAGCAGCATGACGCCGGCCGCATCGAGGGCATTTTGCGGTGACATGAAGACCGGCGCATGCTGGTAAAAGACGCCGATCGCTGCGAGCTTCTCTGTTCGGGCAACCGCGCCTGCAACGGATGTTGTCGTGTGGTCGACGAGCAGCGCGCCTTTGCCGAGAGCGGGCAGAATCGTCTTGATCACAGATTCGACAGCTACGTCATCAGAGAGCACCATGTGAATACGCTCGGCGCCGCGCACTGCGTCGCCTGCGTCGATAAACACCTTTGCGCCTTCTTTGCCGAGCTGTGCAGCGCGGTCGAGTGTGCGGTTCCAGACGCCCAATTGTTCACCGCGCCTGAGCGATGCGCGCGCAAAAGCCGAACCTAGAAGGCCCGTACCGAGAATCGTGATCATTGACCGAAGTTCGCCGCACACAAAAAGCGGCAAGCGCTTCGCGCATTTGAACTCGGTTTACATTGCGCCGGTCGCAGCCAGGCTGCCCAATGCTTGATCAGGTGCACCCATTCGCGCTCTCTCTCATGACCGGTCTGGCGATTGGCATCGAACGTGAGCACCACCACCGCAACTCGCATGACCCGCTCGGCGTCAGAACCTTTGCGCTGCTCGCTCTAGCGGGCACTGTCTGCGCATTCTTGGCGATCGACTGGCTGACGGGTGCGGTGGCTGCGGCGCTCTTCGTGCTGATTGCCCTTAGCTATTGGCGCTCGTCTGGCGGCAGTGGGGCTGCCAGAGACACAGGGCTCACGACCGAGGTCGCCGCGATTGTCGTCTATTGCACGGGCTACATCTTTTATCGCGATACCGCGATCGGGCTGGCAACGGGGCTTTCGACGCTGGCGCTGCTAATTTCGCGCGACACTCTGCATAAGTTTGCGCGCGAAAAGCTGCAGCGCAGCGAGTTGCAGGCGGCAGCGATTCTGCTGATTGCCATGTTCGGCGTTGTGCCTTTTTTGCCCAACCATGCCGTCGACCCCTTTGGAGTCATGAACCCCCGACAGCTCGTGACGTTGCTGTCGCTGATCGGAATTCTACAGTTCGTCGGCTATGCGACGCGGCGCATCTTTGGCGCACGCGCAGGCCTCGCGCTTTCGGGTTTTCTGGGCGGCATCGTTTCGAGCACTGCGGTGTTTCTGGGTCTCAGAGATGTCATGCAGGCGAACAAGAATTCAGAACGCGCCGTCATGGCCTCGGCGCTTTTCGCCAATGCCGCTTCACTCACTGAACTTGCAGCCGTTCTGGCGATGGGGTCGATAAATCTTCTCACCGCGATCGCGGTGCCGCTGGCGGTGTTGATCGGGCTGAACCTCGCTATAGCCGCGCTGCTTTTTACCCGACGGTCAGACGTTTCGCCTGAATCTGAACCCGGTAAGCCGCTGAGTGTCATGAGCGTGCTGAAGCTCGGCTTGCTCGTCTTTTCTCTCGTCGCCCTCGTTAACCTCGCCCACCGCACGCTGCAGAATACAGGCCTCTGGCTCGTTGCGTTTTTGTCGGGTCTATTCGAGTTGCAAGGGGTGAGTCTTGCCATCGCGCTCGATCTTTCGCGCGGCACTGTGGATATAGCAAGCGCGCGCACTGCCGTGCTCGTGGCGATAGCCGCCGCCTCTATGTCTAAAGTCGGCATTCTGCTGGTGAGACATCGAAATCGTTTCGGTCTCATTCTCTCCCTGATTCTCTGCGCGACCGTGGCTGCAGCGCTGGCGACCGCGGGCTTTACAGCGGCATGAAAGGCTAGAGCGAAGGCAGACTGCGCATGTTCATGGTCGCCCCGCGAGTTGTTGCGCCCGCTTTTTGCAGAAGTTCGGCCGTGTCGAGGCGATTGAGCTTCAGCGCGATCAAGTACGCTGTCCAGTAGTCGGCTATCCTGGTATCGAGTGCGGCACCCCGAACAATCAGCATCTTCGTAATATCGTTTTCGCCGAGGTAAGCCGCGAGCATCAGGGCTGTCCACCCCTGGTAGGCGGCATTCGGGTTCGCGCCTTTTGCCAGCCACGTGCGTGCTTCGCCAACTTTGCGCCCGAGAATTGCGTTTAAGAGTTTCGCATTCAACTGGTCGTTGATCGTAATATTACCCTTAAGGTCGTTATAGTCGTCAGTCGGTGCAGGTACCGGCGGAGTGTTGGTGACGACGCTGCCAAAGCTGTCTTGGCCGCGGTTGCGGTCGCGAAAGTGTGTCAGATAGACCGAGCGCGTCACGGTCTGATTACCCCGCGCACAGGGGTATTCATGCGTGCAGCCGAGGCTGAAAAGATACTTGCCGGTTTCTTGTACCGTCACAAACCCCTGAAACTTTTGACCTGAAGGTTGTATTGAAATGCTCAGCTTTGTGCGCTTGTTGCGCAGATAAGGGTCGATATCAATTTTGCCAGCATAGCCATTTTTCGGTGCGACTACTTCTTTCACGAGCTGGTCGTCGAGAAATACTTTGACAGTCGCCTCTTGCGCCGATATATCGATGAAACGACCCGAGTCGGCGAAGTAGAGGTCAGTCGGCAGTCTGTCGGCGGGGGCCTGCCTTCCCGGGTACATCTGCGCGATGCCTTTTTTGTCCAGCTCTGAAAGATGAAAGCTTACACCCAGCGGCTTACCGCTCTTGAATAATTTGCCGGGCAGGTAATAGCCCATTGTTGACTCGTGGTCGAACTCAGTCCAATTCATGTTCGCATCTGAAGTCTTGCCCAGAATTTCAGCATCGACTTTCGCTGTATCCCATTTGAACTGCTCGCGAAAGTATTTGTACGCCTCTGCGGGAATCCAGTCGATCGCGCCGCCGGGGCTCATCTGTTCGTGGCTCAGCCCCAGCGCATGGCCGAACTCGTGCAGAATAGTGCCTTCTGAACGCGTACCGACCGCAAAGCTCATGCTGTGCGAATCGGTACTCTCAGTGCCCCAGCCGACCGTTGACCAACCGGCAACACCCGGCTTTTGCGCTTCGTATTTAATGAGAATTGTGTGCTCTTTAACTGTCTTTTTCTCTTGATGAAACTCGAATTTAAAGTTACCATACCTTTCCCATTCGCGGGCATAGTGTTCTGTGACGCCGCGTTCGAGCTCGGTGCCATTGACGAAGTAGACCTTGATGGTTTGTCCGGGTTTCCAGCCGGTGCGTTTGTAATAGAAAGCGCGTTCGCGCGCGCTGTTAAAGATCGGCATGCCACACGAAGGCTGAGGCTTACCGGGTGCCGGTTGTGCTGAGAGATTCGCGAGGCTCAAGCATAGCAGCAAAATGATGCGGGATATATTCCGCAGGGAAATAATTCGCTGCACGTTGTTAATCCACACAAATCTGTTGTTTGTCGCTGCGCTCATAAACCTTCACCTTTCTTATCTGTCGTTTTAATCCGTCGGGCCATGTCTGCACGACGATTTCATAATAACCCGGCACTTCGCAGTGCCCCTGCTGGGGTGCGTATTCATAAAGCCGCACGCGATGGCCCGCGCCACTCGGGGCAACGGCCGGCGTATTGCCGGGTGGGGCAACGCGGCTGAAAAGGGCGCCATCGACTGCGCCGAGCGCTGGTTCGGCGTTCGTGAATGCCATTGCGAGTGCTGTCGCTGCAGCCCCGTCATTGAACGGGGCAAACCGCGCGGCGAAACTTTCGAGCGTCATGAATTCACGCGCCGACTCATCTGAGATTTCGATGTACGAGAGTTTTTGGTGGGCCAACTCGCGGCCACGGTAGCAAGCATAGAGTGCAGGTCTGCCTGGTGAACGCTCAGCGACGAGCGTCGCCGCCCGCAGCGAAGAGCAGCCATATTGCCGCCGCAGCCTTTCAACTGCGCTGGAATCTGGCTCGGCGGCAAGAAGGCCCGAAAAAGCCAACGGCACAAATAAAAAAATCACCTTCATCGCGACGCAGGTTTACAAACGCAGGGGAAAATGCAATCGGAATAAAAAAATGGCTTAAATTGCGCGGGGCGCAATTTAAGCCATTTTTACCTGTGGGCGGCACAGCCTGACGCGCATCGTGCGCTCGGCTGTGTCGGCCCATCCGTGGCCCCGACAAGATTGCCGAAGACGGCGCCCGTCGCTTGCGGGGCAAGCGCCGGCGAACGAACTTACGACCGCGCAGCCTTGCTGCGCCTGCCCTTCGGGCAGCCCTGCTTGCTTGCGGTGAGCTCGTCGAACCGTAAGGCCGGTGCTCTAACCAACTGTGCAAAGGCGTTTCTGCGAAACGCCGCTGCTCCGTCTTCGGTGCTAATCGCCCGAAATTCAAGAGAATGGAACTGTGGGCGATGTAAGATTACGGAAGACCGAGACCTGCGCGGTTGCTGTGCAACCGCTTGGTCGTCGAACTTTCGACCGCGCAGCTTTGCTGCGCCTGCCCCTCGGGCAGCCCTGCTTGCTTGCGGTGAGCTCGTCGAACCGTAAGGCCGGTGCTCTAACCAACTGTGCAAAGGCGTTTCTGCGAAACGCCGCTGCTCCGTCTTCGGTGCTAATTGCCCGAAATTCAAGAGAATGGAACTGTGGGCGATGTAAGATTCGAACTTACGACCGCGCAGCTTTGCTGCGCCTGCCCCTCGGGCAGCCCTGCTTGCTTGCGGTGAGCTCGTCGAACCGTAAGGCCGGTGCTCTAACCAACTGTGCAAAGGCGTTTCTGCGAAACGCCGCTGCTCCGTCTTCGGTGCTAATTGCCCGAAATTCAAGAGAATGGAACTGTGGGCGATGTAAGATTCGAACTTACGACCCCCTGCTTGTAAGGCAGGTGCTCTAACCAACTGAGCTAATCGCCCTTTTTTAAAAGACGGCCTCTGGCCGTCATAAATCTTACGTTGCCGCTGGTGCGCTGGCTTTTTTTACCAGTTGTGCAGTGCGGGCTTTTTTGCGCGATGCCGCGTTCTTGTGAACGAGATTTCTTTTCGCTGCCTTGTCTACGAGTGAGCTCAGTTGCACCTGTGCCTTCTGTGCCTCTTCAAGTTTCTTTTCTGCGACGAGAGCGCGCAGCTTTTTCTCTTGAGTACGAATCGCCGATTTTTCAGCCTGATTTTTCAGACGGCGTTTCTCGTTCTGGCGAGTTCTCTTCTTGGCAGATGCGATATTGGGCATTTCTTAAACCTTTCCTGATGTCGTGACTTGTGGCAATGAGCGAATTTGAGTCAGGTCGTCAACACTTCGACAAGCTGAGTGCCGGCCCCTCAACAGACCCCGTGCAGGCCGGTCGAAGGGCTGACCCAGGACGTTTTATTTAAAAACGCCCGCCTTGTCGGTGTTCTCCCATGTGAATGAGTTCTGGCCTGTGCGGCCGAAGTGGCCATACGCAGCCGTTGGGCGGTATTGTATCTTGCGCAGGTTCAGTGTCTCGCGAATGCCACGCGGTGTCAGATCAAAGTTTGCCTGAATGATTTGTTCAATCTTCTCATCGGCAACTTTGCCGGTGCCGAAAGTGTTCACAAGCAGTGAAACGGGTTTGGCAACCCCGATGGCGTAGGCTACCTGAATTTCACATTGGCTGGCAATACCTGAAGCCACAACGTTCTTGGCAACGTAGCGCATCATATACGCCGCGCTGCGGTCGACCTTCGACGGATCTTTGCCGCTGAAGGCGCCACCGCCGTGCCTCCCGTAACCACCGTAGGTGTCGACGATGATCTTGCGGCCGGTGAGACCGCAGTCGCCGTGTGGGCCCCCGACGACAAAGCGCCCGGTAGGGTTGATGAAATAGTTTGTGCCTTTCAAAAGTTCGGCAGGCAAAACTTTTTTGACACACATCTCGATGACCTGCTCGGTGAGTTTTGCGTGTTCGACGTCGGGTGTGTGCTGCGTTGAAACAACCACGGTCTGAATGCCCGCTGGTTTCCCTTTTTCGTACTTAACCGTCACCTGAGATTTCGCATCGGGGCGAAGAAATGGCAACGCATTGGTCTTGCGCAGGCGTGTCAGCTCTTCGAGAATCTTGTGCGAGTAATAGATCGGCATCGGCATCAAGGCATCAGTCTCGTTGATAGCAAAGCCAAACATCATGCCCTGATCGCCTGCGCCTTCTTCTTTATGCAGGCCATCGCCGGTGACGCCCTGCGCGATGTCTTGTGACTGCTCGTGCAGCAGAATATGGACTTTGGCAGTGCGGTAGTCGAAGCCGATATCGTCGTGAACATAGCCAATGTCTTTCATGACATCGCGCGCGATAAGCTCAATTTTTTCTTTGGTAATGTGGCCCTTGGGTGAAGTTGAAATTTCACCGGCTACGGTTACGTGGTCGGTAGTGGTGAGCGTTTCGCAGGCTACACGGGTGGTGTTATCGAGTGCCAGGTATGCATCGAGCACGGCATCTGAAATCTGGTCGCACACCTTGTCAGGGTGGCCTTCAGAGACTGACTCTGAAGTGAAGACATAATCGCGATCTTGAATCATGCGCTGAAACGAGACGATCACACATGCTGTAAATGACTATTCAGCATGCAGACTCTGCGCATAAGACGAAGCGCTGAAGTATATCACGACAACCCAAGGCCGATTTTGAGGTGTTTTTTTTTGAGGATCTACCACGAAAACGCGCCTGAAAAGCTTGACGTAAGCGGTACGCACCGTACACGGGGGTATGGCCGAATTAATGTCAGAAGCTATGGTTGCGCTCAAGGGTCGCTTTCGTGCGCCCAACATGCGTTACTACGGCCAATTCTTCTTTATCATAAACCAGAAGGGCGGTTATATCGATGTGGCGGCCGTCGTGATCACGGTCGGGTCAGATTTGTTTAATGCCCTGAATCCGACTGATTCATGGAAAAAATACGAAGCTCTGATCAATAAGCTAAAATACGAAAACAAATATTCGCAGTCGATCACGAATGAATTTCAGGCGAAGCTGAAACAGCTCGCGCTCGACAAACAATTCTTTGGCGACTTGCTCAAGGCAATGCACAGCGGCAAACAAGAGACGCTCAATTTCGTGCTCGCCGGCTTTTACCGGCGCGTGATCAAAGACGAAGAGTTTTTTCTTGAGTCGCATGCCGAGAAGGCTTCACTGAACGACGGCGATGACAATGCCGGGTCAGAGGCAAAAAGCACTGAGGGTGAGAATGGTACCTACCTGCCGGTTAAGCTCGACCTTGACCCCATTACCGGCAAAGACGTGAAAGAATTACGGCCAGGCGACACGATTCTGATTCGTGTGCTGCCGCAAGACGACCGGGCGAATGCGTTCATCGACGGGGCAGGCCTTCGCACCGAGAGTGGCTTTGTGAAATCGGCGCCATTTGTCATCACCAGCGTGACCTACCCAGGCGTGGGCGTAGAGCTCGTCGGTCGGCTGAAAGACGGCGTCTACGGCCGTATTATCGAAGAGCAGAGCGTGCTGGTGCGAACCCCAGAACCGGTCAAAAAGCCGGCCGCGTCAGCAGTGCAGTCAAAAGCCCCGCTTTCGTCTTCATTGCCTGCCGAAAAAAAGCAGCTCATGGTTATCGGGCTCGGCGTTCTTGGAGCCGCAATTCTCGCGATCATTCTATATTCGGTAATTTCATCGCTCTAGCACGTTGCTGAAAAATTAACCGTCTGGCCCCGTAGGCTGCTAGCTTAACACGAATACAGAAATTTCAGGTGGGCACGAAACCCGCAGAGGAAACCAGTGGCCCAGGCCGCGGTTGACGTAAAGCTGCGAACCATACTCGCTGTAATGATCGACATAATACTTGTATATCCAATGCGCGCCATTGAGGTAAGAGTTTTGTTTCTGGGAGAAATTAATCTGACCGCCGTGTGTGTGGCCTGACAGCACGAGGTCGACCTTTTGTGTTTTGAGAAATTCAAAATCTGCCGGGTTATGGTTCAGCAGAATCGTGGGCAGCCCGGCGCGCAGCTGGCCCTGCGTATGCCTGAAGTACCGCTGCATAATCTCACTGCGGCCCCCGCCGAGCGGTGGGTAGTCGAGACCCGCCAATTGTAGTTTACCTTTACCCCGACCAATAATCTGCACGTCGTTCTGCAGCATTCCAAGGCCGGCTGAATTAAACGCGGCTGCAGCTTTCACGCCATCGTCGATGTAATCGTGGTTGCCCATTGCACCGAAAACGCGGCCACCCGCCACGTAGCCGCGGCGCTCGGGCAGCATGGCATCGATCAGCGCAAAAAAAGTCGAGGCGGTTGGCAGAAACGCGTTATTGTTGTCGATGATATCGCCGGTGACGACGACATAATCGGGCCTCGCAGCCTGCATCAGGCCGAGCGCGAAGTTGAGATATTTCTCACCGATCAGCTGCCCGATATGAATATCTGATATCTGCAGAATTCTGATGCCCTTGAGGTCGTCGTGCAGACCTTCAATTCTGATCGGCACCTCTTTAACCCAGATTTCGCGCGACCCCAGAAACATGCCGCTGATCGCCGCTGCACTTGTCGCAGCAGGCAGCAGGTTGACGCCGACGCCTAAGACTGTGGCAGCTTTTTGTATAAAGTCTGCCCGCGATACTCCTTGACCTGTGATGGTATTATCGGTCGGCGGGCGGCGCAGTCGCTGCCATAGCATACCGAGTACCCACAAAAAAACCAAGGGTAACAGCCAGGCGAAATGCGCATAATTGATGCCGAGTAAAATACTATGTATCGGCAGGTACCACTGCGGCAATGTGTAATCGATGCCGCGACCGGGGCTCAGCACCGCAAACCACATGATACTTTGGCCCGCAGCGACCATCGCAAAGTACGCAATGCGGATGTATTTGCGAAAGCGCAGGCGGCTCACATAAGGCGAGAGCTTTTTCCAGATTACAATTTGGAAAAGCAGCAACGTGAGCGTAATGACCGCCGCTACAAGCTTAAAAATAATGAGTCTCGACATCGTGCCGCGCTTACTTCATCTTGCCCGGCGCGGCCTTTTTCGCAGGCAGCGGTTTTATCTTGTTCGCGGTTTTGCTTTTGGTCTGACCCGTAATCGACGCCACTTGCAGCGTCTCGCCCTCGAGGGTGATCGTCACTGTGTCGCCGGCAGCCACGCGCTCATCGATAATCGCGTCTGTAATAATGTCGCGCAGCGTATCTTGAAACAGCCTCGCCATAGGGCGCGCACCCATGACCGGGTCGTAACCTTTGGCAGCTAAATGTCTGCGCGCGCTGGCAGTCAGCGCCACGCTGATCTGTTTTTCTTCGAGCTGGCGGTTGAGCTCCGCAAGGTTTTTATCGACGATCTTATCGAGCACGCCGTCTGAAAGGCGGTCGAACACGACGACATCGTCGAGCCGGTTCAGAAATTCTGGCGAAAAGAATGTTTTCAGCGCCGACTTGACATGTGCAGCACCTTTGGCCTTATCTTCAAAGCCAATGCGGGCACTACTCAGTTCACCAGAGCCCGCATTCGAAGTCATGACCAGAAGCACGTGCCTGAAATCGGCCTTTTTGCCGGTCGCATCGGTGACGGTGGCATAATCCATGACCTGCAATAGTGTGCTGAAGATGTCGGGGTGGGCCTTTTCGATCTCGTCGAGCAGCAGCACCGAACGCGGGTGTTTACGAATGGCATCTGTGAGTTGTGCACCCTGGTCAAAACCGACATAACCGGGGGGTGAACCCAAGAGGCGCGAGATGCTGTGTTTTTCCATATATTCGCTCATGTCAAAGCGAATAAGCTCGACGCCGAGCTCTCCAGCGATTGCGCGCGTGAGTTCTGTCTTGCCAGTGCCGGTAGGGCCGGTAAACAAGAAGCTGCCGATTGGCTTCTGTTTGTTGCCAAGGCCCGCGCGGTGGCGCTTGATTGCCCGGGCGATTTTTTCGACCGCGGCGTCTTGCCCGTAAATTCGCGCCTTAAGGTTCTCTGCGATTGACTTTAGGCCGGCACCTTCGCTTGTATTGTAAGATTCAAGGTTCACATTGGCGAGACGCGATACAATCGCACGCAGATCGGCTTCGAGTACCTCGCGCTGCTTTGGCTTGTGAATGTGCAGCGAAGCGCCCGCTTCGTCGACGACGTCGATGGCTTTATCGGGCAGGTAGCGCTCGTTGATATGCTCTGCCGAGAGGTCGACGGCTTTGCGCAAAATTTCGTCGCTGTACGCGACCTCGTGATAGTCTTCGTAAAGTTTTCTCAGCCCGAGAAGAATCTGGTACGCGTCGTCACGCGACGGCTCTGCTATATCCACTTTTTGAAAGCGGCGCGAGAGCGCGCGGTCTTTCTCGAAATAACGGCGGTACTCTTCGTAGGTTGTTGCCCCCACGCAGCGCATATCGCCGCGCGTCAGCACTGGCTTCAGCATGTTTGCAGCATCCATACTGTCACCGCGCGTGGCCCCCGCACCGACGATCTGGTGAATTTCGTCGATGTACAAAATTACCTTCTTCTTAGCCGCCAGTGCTGCAATGATTGCCTGCATGCGCTCTTCAAAGTCGCCGCGGTAGCGTGTGCCGGCCACAAGCGAGCTGACATCGATCGAATAGATCTCATAACCCTTAAGGCGCGGTGGTACTTCGCCGGCGACGAGCTTCTGCGCCAGGCCGCGCATAATCGCCGTCTTGCCTACGCCCGGTTCGCCGACGTGCAGCGCGTTATTCTTGTTGCGGCGGCATAAAATTTCCATCGTGCGGCTGAGCTCTTCGGCGCGGCCAATCAGATTGTCATATTTGCCCGCACGCGCCTCTTCGGTCATGTTGACGGTAAAAGCTTTGAGAACTTTGTCGGGGCTTTCGGCTGCCTGCGCCTGCCCTTCGTCGCCGCCTTCGCCGCTGACCGTTTCGCCCGCAGGTTCGGCGGGTGCCGGAGTCAGACCGTGCGTGATGTAGCGCAGCACCCGGGCGCGGTTGATGCCTTGCTTTTCGAGAAAATAGGCGGCATGAGAATCGCGTTGCCTGAAAATGCCGTCGAAAATGTCGGCGATCGAAAGTTCGCGGCTGCTGTTCAGAATCATGCGCACGAGCAGCATCTCACGAAAATTTGTCAGGGCCGCCGATTCGGCAATTTCAGTTTCTGCGTCGAGATCTTGGTCGAATGTCTGAATGTGTTGTGTCAGGTCGCGGCGCAGCTCTTCGACATTGCACCTCAGGTCGCGTAAGATCTCGAGACCTTCATCGGTATCGGTGATTGCCAGCAAGACGTGTTCGAACGTGATGATCGAGTTCTTAAAATCGCGCGCCAGATCAAAAGCCCGCTGGTGTATTCTTTCAACGACATTAGCCACGCGATTCTCCTTTCAGCAACTATTCAGGTTCTGACTTGCACGCCAGAGGAAAACCCTCTTGCTCTGCGTGCGCCATGACCTGCTTTACCTTTGTTTCGGCAACTTCGCGCGGGTAAGTGCCCGCGACCCCGCTGCCGTTATTATGCACGTCGAGCATGATGCGTTTGGCCTCGTGCTCGTTCTTCTGAAAATACTTCTGCAATACATACACGACGAATTCCATCGTTGTGTAGTTATCATTGAGCAGAATAACCTTGTATAACCGCGGCTTTTTTGCCCTGGTTAGAACATCGGTATCTTCGTCACGCCGCGCGCCAACAGACATTACCCGGTAAATATAATTCTATAGCGGGGGGATAGCAAAAATATGCAGGCCAATTCTACATCTTTTGGGCCCGCTGGCCGCCACAAAAATCTCTTGAAAGACCGACTTTCCTTTCGATCTTGGCGGTCATGGATACTGTGCAGATAAAAGACGTAGCCGTCGCGACAGCTATTGCCTACCTGCATGGCAGGCTCGATGTTGCGGTTTCTGGCGAGGTTGAAGAATACCTGCTGAAGACAATCGAAGCCAAGAGTATCAAGCACCTCGTGCTGAACATGGCAGATGTCGAATATATGTCATCTTCGGGCTTTCGTGTCATGATCGCGCTCTTGAGAAAGCTCAAAGACCTCAAAGGTTCACTGAAAATTTGCTGCGTGCGCCCGGCGGTGAAGCGTATTTTCGACGTGATTGAACTGACCACTCTCTTCGACATGTTTGAAACCGAAGAAGAAGCGCTGGCTGCGAAAGCCTAAGCAGGATACCGACCCCAAACGCGCCTGGCAGGCAGTTTCAATATGCGCGCAAGATTCGTACGGCAGTCTCTGGTTTTAGGTTCTTTATATATCCTCACATCTCTTTTTGCTCAGGCTGATCTGCGGGTGATCAACGGAAAGTTCTCGCCCGAAAAGAGGCGCGAGTTTGTACCCGTGCCCGCGGCGTTAAGCCCAGGTCGCAAGCAATATCTGCACGCAGAAACGCTGGCTGCGCTCGCGAAACTCGCCGAAGCAGCAAAAAAAAGTGGCTTTAACCTGACCGTCGTTTCGGCGACCCGAAACTTCACAACGCAAAAGGCAATCTGGGAAGAAAAATTCACCGGCAAGCGTCTCGTGGGTGGCAAGAATCTTGCGACTGCAGTGAAAAGCGATGAAGAGCGCGCGCTTACCATTCTAAATTTTTCGTCGATGCCGGGCACCTCGCGCCACCATTGGGGCACCGACATCGATTTTCATGAAGCGAAAATGACCGCGCCCGCGCTGCACAACAGTTCGTTCAAGAGCGGCAGAGGTCTTGAATTCTATAACTGGCTCGTTGCGAACGGACCCAAATTCGGTTTCTGCCAACCTTACAACGGTGACCCCAATTCACGGCACGCTGGCAAGTTTGCGCACGGCTATCAAGAAGAGCGCTGGCATTGGTCGTACCGACCGCTCGCTTCGCAATACCTGAAGAGGTACCAGCAGAACGCGGGCGCGCTCGAACCTTCGGGCTTCGCGGGCGACAAAGCCTCGGCAAAATTCTACATGGATTACGTACAGAACATCGACGCGAGTTGCTATTGATGGCGATCGAAAACAAGTTACAGTTACCCTGCGGTGCGGTGATTGCCAACCGCCTCGCGAAATCTGCCATGAGCGAAAATATTGCGCTCGATGGTAAGCCGCATGAAAAGCTCTGGCTCCTTTACGATGTCTGGGGGCAGGGTGGGCTCGGCCTCATCATTACGGGCAACGTGATGGTCGACAGCCGTGAGCTCGGCGAACCGGGCAACGTCGTGCTTGAAGACGATGCAGATATTGACCACTTTCGCGAATGGACAAGCCGCGCGAAGCGCTATGGCTCTCAAATCTGGGCGCAGATCAACCACCCGGGCCGCCAGGCGCCGGCAGCGATTTCGAAAGTTACTGTCGCACCGTCTGCCGTGAAGCTCAAAATCGGCAGCCTCGCGTTTCGCACGCCGCATGCTCTCGAAGAAGCGGAGATTCTTGAAATTATCAGAAAATTCGGCAACACTGCCAGGCTGTGCAAAGATGCGCATTTCGACGGCGTGCAGATTCACGGCGCGCATGGTTATCTCGTCAGCCAGTTTTTGTCGCCGCTTGCGAACCAGCGCAGCGACCGCTGGGGTGGCAACATCGAGAACCGCATGCGGTTCGTGCTCGAAATATTTCGGGCAATGCGCGCCGCCGTCGGGCGAGAGTTTCCGATCGGTATCAAAATTAACTCCGCAGATTTTCAGCGCGGTGGTTTTGACGAAGACGACGCAGTAAAGGTCGCTAAAGCGCTCGAAGCGGAGGGCGTTGATCTCATTGAAATTTCAGGTGGTACCTATGAGAGTGCCGCCATGACCGGCGTGCACGAGGCACGTGGGTCGGCGACGGGCACGATGCCCTCTTTGTCGTCGACCGGCTTACAAAATTCGACCGCATCCCGCGAGGCGTATTTTTTGCCGTTCGCGGCAAAAATACGCCTCGCGGTAAAAACTCCCATCATGTTGACCGGCGGTTTTCGCAGCGCAGCGGCGATGAACGCCGCGATCGAATCGGGTTCGGTCGATGTGGTTGGTATTGCCCGCCCACTCGCGATGGAGCCGCATCTCGCCAAGAGGCTTCTCAGCGACCCGCAGGCAAAGAGCGATATCGGTCCCGTGAAGACGGGCATCGCAGCGATTGACCGCCTGGGCATGGTTGAGCTGGGTTACTATTCGTTACAGCTGGCGCGCATCGCCGAGGGCAAAGCGCCTGACCCTCAGCTGAGTCCGCTGCTTGCACTGCCGCTCGTGGGTTTTCACTACGCTTCGGGTTTGTTGTCACGGCTGCTCTCGAAATAGACGCAAAATCGGCTCTGAATTCTTTACTCGCAGCCCCTGCGCTATCTTAATTCGGTTGCCGCCGCAACCGACCGTTGCGGAGTAAACAATGCCCCGCGCGGCGCCAGAAAAAAATATCTTTAATAAGCCAGCGCCAGTTATTGCGCCTGACGCGCTGACGCTCGAGGCGCGCAATCTCGTGAAACAGTACGGCAAACGCACCGTGGTGCGCGGTGTTTCTTACAATGTTAAACAGGGCGAGGTCGTTGGCATTCTCGGCCCGAATGGAGCGGGTAAAACAACGTCATTCTATATGACAATTGGGCTCGTGCGCCAGTCGGGCGGCGAGGTCTTTCTTGGCGGCGAAGACCTCACGAACATGCCCATGTATATGCGTGCGCGCCGGGGCATTGGGTACCTTGCACAAGAGGCGTCCATTTTTCGCACACTGTCGGTGCGCAAGAATATAGAGGCGATTCTCGAACTCAGGGGCTTTGATAAAGAAGAAATACGCCAGCGTACCGACAAGCTGCTGAAAGAGCTCGAAATTGAGCATGTGCAGCAACAAAATGGCATAACCCTATCGGGCGGGGAGAGAAGGCGTGCTGAAATTGCGCGCGCGCTCGCTTCAGACCCTAAGTTTCTGCTGCTCGATGAGCCGTTCGCAGGCGTCGACCCTATCGCCGTTAAAGAAATACAGCGCGTCGTCTGGCAATTGCAAGATCGCGGGCTCGGTATTCTCATCACAGACCACAACGTGCGCGAAACGCTCAAGCTTACCGATCGTGCGTACATTATCTTTCAGGGGCAGGTTTTGATCGAAGGGACTGCAGACATATTGATCAAAGACAAAAAGGCCCGTGAGATATATCTGGGCGACGACTTTAAGATTTGATTCTATGGTGAAGCAAAGCGCACGCCGCCGCAGCGTTTAGAACATGCCGAAGGCCCAACTCAGACAGCACACAGCGCTCAAAACGACTGTCAGGCAAAAATTACACGGTACGCTGACGCATGCGGTACAGCTGCTGTCATTGCCGCAGCATGAGTTGCGAGAAGAAATTCTGCGCGTTATTGCCGAGAATCCGTTTGTTGAAGAAATTTCGTCGGGTGAAGCGCCCCCGATTTCAACAGGTGAGGGGCGCGACTTTATCGCCAGTGCGCACATCGGCTTGCAAGAAAACCTGCTGCTGCAGCTGGTCGACATGGGCCTGCCCGACAAAATTTATGATCTGGCGCGTATTATCGTCTCGACGATCGACAATGATGGCTTTACCACTTTTCCCCACCGGACGATTATTGCCGACTATAACTTCAGTTCGCGCGACCTCAGGGCGTGCATTGAATACCTCAAACAGCTCGAACCCTGCGGCGTCGGGGCCGAAAATCTCTGGCAGAGCCTGCGCTGGCAGGCCGAAGCGCGTTATGGTAAAGATGAACTGCTCTTCGACCTGATCGATATGCTGGGGCAGGCGCGTGAAGGCCTTTCGCGGTTCTCGCAGGCAGAAAAAAACTCGCTGTGCGAAATTCTCGAAATTGACCTCGAAACTCTCGATGCCAAGATTAAGCTGCTGACCGCGCTCGACCCCCACCCGGTGAACCGCAGCGACGGCAGCGCCGCCGAGTGGGCCTTACCCGAAATATTCTTTGAAGTCAAAGAGAAACAGGTTTACGTCAAAGTCTCCGATCAGTATTTACCACGATTTCGCGTGAACCACAAGCTCTATGAGCAGATGCGCGGCAAAAAAACTCCCGGGGTGGCAGATTCTGCGGCCGCGACGAGGCAGGCAGAGTGGCAGGCCACTTACCACACCGCAAAATCGCTCGTCGAAACTCTTGCCTTTCGATCTGACACGCTTATGCAGGTCGCGCGCATTATAGCGGTAAAGCAGTACGAGTTTTTTACCAGGGGCTCTGCTTACATACGCACGATGAGTCTCAAAGATCTCGCGCAAGAAACCAATCGCCATGTTTCAACCATCAGCCGCATCCTGAACCGTAAGTATTTTCACTGCTCGTGGGGTATTTTTCCGCTGAGGCTTTTTCTGATGCGCAAAATCAAGTCGTCTGACGGCAGCGAGCGCAGCGCCGAAGACCTGAAGACGGCAATTCTGACATTGCTCGCGCAAGACTCAGAACGTAAAAAATCCGACCGGGTTATTGCTGAGATACTTCAAGACCAGGGTTTTGAAGTGAAGCGGCGAACTGTCAACAAATACCGCCGGCTCATTCACCAGAAATCATCGCGTAAGAAATCGAAATGAAAATACCCTTTAATAAACCCTACCTCACAGGCAACGAAAAGGCACGGCTTGACGAGGTGCTCGTTTCGGGCAAATTTTCAGGAAACGGCGATTTTACAAAAAAATGCCAGGCTTTGCTCGAGAGCAAATACCAATTTCGCAAAACACTGCTCACCACGTCGTGCACCGATGCTCTCGAGATCGCTGCGTTGCTCGTGAAGGTGCAGCCCGGCGATGAAGTTATTCTGCCCTCGTATACGTTCGTTTCAACCGCGAATGCTTTTGCGCTGCGCGGCGCCAAACTCGTTTTTGCCGACAGCCAGCCTGACCACCCGAATCTCGATGTTGCGGCACTCGAAGCCCTCATTACCCCGCGCACGCGCGTGATCGTGCCGGTGCACTATGGCGGGCAGGCCTGCGATATGCAGGCTCTGATGCAGCTCGCGCAAAAACATTCGCTTTGGGTCGTCGAAGACGCCGCGCAGGCGGTGGATTCAAAACTTGGGGAGAAAAATCTTGGAGGCATCGGGCATGTGGGCGCTCTGTCATTTCATGATACAAAGAACATAATCGCCGGTGAAGGTGGTGCATTGGTTATCAACCATGAAGAATTCGTCAATAAAGCCGAAATTCACTGGGAGAAGGGCACCAACCGCAGCGCATTCTTTCGTGGCGAGGTCGATAAGTATGGCTGGGTAGACATCGGTTCTTCTTTCTTACCTTCAGAGCTCACTGCAGCGTTTTTGCTTGCGCAGCTCGAAGGCATTGATCAAATTCAACAGCTGCGCATGCAGGCGTGGAATACATATTACCAGATGCTCTCACCCCTCAACGGGAAGGGACTGCAGGTGATGCCCAATGTGCCGCACAATGCACACATGTTCTATTTGGTTTGTCGCAGCCTCGAAGAGCGTACCGAACTCATCGATTACCTGAAGCAGCAGGGCATTGCTTCAGTATTCCATTACCTGTCGCTGCACAAGAGCCAGTATTTTGCCGACAAACACGACGGCCGCGATTTGCCGAACGCCGACCGGTTTACCGACTGCCTCGTGCGGCTGCCAATGTTCGCCGAACTCGGGGCAACCGGCGCTGAACGCGTCGCGGGCTCGGTGCTCGATTTCTATCGCACGCGCTGAATAACTATTCAGGGCTATATGCAGGCCCGAATGATTGCCTGCATTGTCGCACTCGACAAAGCTTTCGGTCAAATGCGTGAGGCTGCTACCCTGCGAGCTAGAATCTAACGAAGGGAAAATCCTGCTTTTTGCATTTTTAGAATCAAGCCGTCTTGAAGCTTCTTGATCTCATCTGACGCCAGCGTGCGCGTCGGGTTGCGCCAGACCGCGCGTACTGAAACTGCCTTTTCATTCTCTTTCAGGTTACCACCGGTGAACGTGCTCACATGCTCGAAGCTGACCAGTACAGTCTTGTCGAGATCGCGGCGCACGAGCGGCTGCACAACGCCGGCCGCAGCCTTGAGCGCAGTAAATTCACCGCGTTTGGGCATGACCAACGTGAGATCAAAATCTACAGCCGGTTGTGCAAAGGGCGGCCGATAAGTCGGATTTTCCACTTTCAGCGCGAGCAGGTTCTCTATCAGGGCATCAAAATACCAGACACGGGTTTTGATACCAAACTCAGCCAGTATTTTTGGGTGTATTTCACCGAAGCGGAAAATCTTTTTGTCTTTCGTGCCTGCGGTGCCTGAACGGCCAGGGTTGAATATGCCATGCGCCTCGTTGGTGAAAACCTGGTCGTGGCGCATGAGACCACAACTTGCGAGAATAGTCGAGACTATCGCACCGACTTCTTGAGCGACGAGCGCCGGCTCTGCTTCTGACGTGAGTGCTCCCGCGTAGAAATACGCCTCGCGCCGGGCGAGCGTCGCATTCTCTGGTGGTAGCATCAGCTTTTCGATTTCGAAAAGGCGTGTATTCCCTTCTTCGCGGTAGTTGGCCTGAATCGAGCGCAAGAGGCCTGCCAGCGGCGAAATGCGCAGAAATGCCATATCGCTGTGCAGCGAATTCTGCATGCGCATGGCTTCACTGGCCGTGCAGAAGAATTCATCGGCCTTCAGATCATTTTCACTGTGAAATGCATAGTTGAGCACTTCGGTGAGGTGCAGGTGATTCGCCGAGAGGTCACGCAGTCCGTGTTCGAGTTCGCGCACGCCATTGCGCGAGCGTGGGGTTTCACATGGAACCAGCGCTGGTTCAATGGCGATTTCTTTGTAGCCGATAAAGCGCCCGATCTCTTCGACCAGATCTTCACCGATCGTGATGTCGTACCACTTGCGCCAGGCGGGTGGCGTGACGACGAGCGTGGCTCCCTTCTCTTCAACGGCAAAACCGAGGCGCTTCAGTATCGCAGCATTGCTGTCAGCGCGGTTGCCGATGTGCCCGAGTTTCTGGTCGATGAACTCGTTGGTGACGATGATCGGCTGGGTTTTCGTGTAATCTTCGGTTGAGACTTCAGCAATTTCCGAAAGGGTGACTCCGCCTTGTTCTTCTGCCAGCAGCGAAGCAAAGCGGTAGATCGCTGCCTTTGCCTTGCCGGGGTTCTGCGCCTTCTCAAAGCGCTGCGACGAATCACTGCGTATGCCGGTTTTCGAAACCGCTTTGCGAATGTCGCTGCGGTGAAACGTTGCCGATTCGAGGAACAGCTTCTCGGTGGCCGCAGTGGTCTCTGTACCCGCACCACCCATGACGCCCGCGAGTGCGACGGGTGTCGAGCCATCGCGAATCACTACAAGGCCTTCGGGTAGTTCATGCGTTGTGCCATCTAAGAGCGCTATCTTTTCTTTGGCTTTCGAGTAATCGACGCGCACCAATTCACCAAGCTTAGAGCGATCGAATGCGTGGTTGGGTTGGCCAATCTCGAACAGCACGGAGTTCGAAATATCGACGATGTTGTTGATCGGCTTTTGGCCAACTGAAAGTAACCGCAGCTGGCGCGCGAGCGGCGAAGACTGCACTTTGAAGCCGGCGAGCTCTGCCCCGCAGTAGGTAATAGCGGAGCGACCTTCGATTTCAATTTTGGGGAGTTTCGCGGGCTGTGTCTTGAAGGTCGCCTCTTCTGGGTTCTTCTTGAGCGGCTTGCCCAAAAGCGCTGCGATCTCGCGCGCAAAACCGAAGTGGCACCACAGGTCAGGGCGATGCGTGATCGACTTGTTATCGATATCGAGAATGACATCAGCTGCACCAAAGTAGTCAGAAAGCGGGGCACCGACTTTCCAGTCGTCGGGGAGGGGCATGAGGCCGTCGATCTTTGCGGGGGCGTAATCGAGCTGCGTGATGCCCAGTTCGCCGCCCGAGCAGAGCATGCCAAAACTTTCGACGCCGCGCAGCTTTGCCTTGGTCATCTCGCGGCCATCGGGCAGCTTAACACCCACGAGCGCCGCGGGAAACTTCTTACCGAGTTCGACGTTCGCCGCACCGGTCACAATCTGCACGGTTTCTTTGCCGGTATTCACTTTGCAGATTTTGAGTTTGTCCGCGTCGGGGTGCTTCGTGAGTTCTTCTATCAACGCCACGGGAATTTTCGCCATGTGGTCCATGAACGGCTCGAAGCCTTCGACCTCGCAGGTCTTCATCGTCAGAAGATTCGCGAGCTCGACCGGAGTTATGCCCGAGAGATCGACAAATTCATTTAACCAATTATAAGATAGTTTCATATTCTTACCTCGCTGGTTTTGATGAGACGCCCTGGCGTCTCATCAAAACTGCCTTAAAAATTCGAGTTTGCCCGCCATGAAGTGGCGAATGTCTTCAATGCCGTGCTGCATCATGACAAGCCGGTTGAGGCCCAAACCAAACGCGGCACCCTGCCACTCAGCAGGGTCAAGACCGGCGGAGCGCAACACGTTCGGGTGCACGAGGCCGCAGGGCAAAACTTCTACCCAGCCGGAGTGTTTGCATACGGAACAACCTGCTCCGTTACATACCAAACACTTCATATCGAGCTCAAAGCCAGGCTCGACAAACGGAAAATAACCGGGTCTGAGTCTGACATCCACCTCACGACCAAAAACTTCGGTCAGCAACGTCTGCATGAGGTGCAACAGATTGCCGACTGAAACCTTGCGGTCGATAATCATGCCTTCCATCTGGTAAAAGGTGTGCTCGTGCGAAGCGTCGACTTCTTCATAACGGAACACACGGCCGGGGGCGATAATGCGCAGCGGCGGCTTCATGCTCTCGAGCGCGCGTATCTGCACAGTCGAGGTGTGCGTGCGCAACAAATGACCGGTCACGGTGTAGAACGTATCCTGCATGTCGCGCGCGGGGTGGTCGTCGGTAAAATTTAGCGCGCCGAAGTTGTGGTAGTCGTCTTCGACCTGCGGGCCATCGACGATCGAAAAACCCATCGAGGTAAATATTGCTTCGAGTCGCCGCTGCGTCTGCGTGATCGGGTGTGTGTGTCCTGAAGAAACGCCGCCGCGCACCTGGGAAAATTCTGGTGGAGTAACGGAAAGATCGAGAAATTCGGTTTCTGCCAGCGAAGCAAATTTTGACTCCGTCAGCTGTTTTTCTTTTGCCGCCAAGAGCTCGTCGAGCTTAGCCTTGAATGTATTGGCCGCCTTACCGACGGCGGTGCGCTCTTCGGGGGTGAGTGATCCCAGCTGCTTCATAACGCCCGTCAGAGCGCCCTTTTTGCCGGTAAAATTCTGCGTCACCTGCGCGAGCGCTTCTGCGTCGGCAGCAGCGGCGATTGCAGCAGCAGCCTCAGCTTCAAGGGCCTGTATTTCAGAGATCAAGTCAGCCATTTGTCCGATAAAATGGGGATTTAAGACAGGGCGTCAAAGACTATGAGGCTGCTGCAACAGTTACGCCCGTTATTTCAAAAGCTCTCCCTTTAGGTAGGCCCGTGTCCAGTTCAGACGCTCGGCCTGCAGCTCTGTCAGAGCCAGGGCCTCTCTGCGGCGCCAATAGATATCGAGTGCCTCGAGCAAATCGGTTGCGGCAACGCGACCCTGGTTCACCCTGGCCCTCTCACCAGACAGGCGCTCTTCGGCGGCTTTGAGTTCAGATTGAATGGCCAGAAATTGACCATCTGCGGTTCTATACCGCGTCTCGATATCGTCGAGTTGAACCCGCGCAGCTTTAAGAGCATCTATGTACTGTTGGTTCTTCTCTTCGTACGCGGCATCTTTTACCTGGCGGCGGGTAATCTGTGTACCGCCGTCGAGTA
Organism: Turneriella parva DSM 21527; assembly: GCF_000266885.1. Taxonomy (NCBI): domain Bacteria; kingdom Pseudomonadati; phylum Spirochaetota; class Leptospiria; order Leptospirales; family Leptospiraceae; genus Turneriella; species Turneriella parva. The sequence goes on from NC_018020.1 coordinate 2,344,896, forward strand.
TGCGTATGCGTGCGCCGACCGAAGCCTGAAACCAGTCTTCGGGGGTGAACTGTCGCGCCCCGAAATGCGTGTAATTGCCGCGCGCATAGATTTCGGGCATTGACTCGAGCAGAATGCCATCGCGCTCTTTTCGCGCGGCTTCGACGAGCAAGGCAAGTGCCTGCAGATCTGCTCGTTTATCGAGCGCAATCTGTTCAGTTTTCGGCTGAAGTGCCGAAGCGCGACTTTCGGGTCTGCGGGCGCCTTCAGAGTTGGTCAGTCGGCCGAGGTCGGCCTCGCATGCCGCCGCGGCGTCGGCCAGCGACTGCAGCGAATTCTGTGCCTCAGCCAGCCGCATTGCCGCTTTCGCATCGTCGATATCACGGGCCTTACCGCCTCTGATCAGGCGCTTCAATTCTATTCGCAACTGATTGATATTTTTCAGGCGGTCTTTGAGAACGTCGCTGCGTGCAGAAATTTCTGCGCAGTCGTAGAAACGCCCAATTGCCGTGTGCTGCGCACTCATGGTCTCCCACCGCGCCATCAGGTCGGCCGCCTCAGAGCGCAGAGTGCTCGAGGGTATTTTCGCCAAAGCTCCCTCTGACGACCAGAGAGTCTGGTAGAGTTCAACACCCACCTGACCGTAGTTTTGCCTGCCATAAGGAAACTGCCCAAAGGGCGTCTGCAGAAAAAATTCGCGGTCACGAACGATGTATTCGGCTCCTGCTGTGACGCGCGGCCCCCACACGCCCAGAATTTCAGTGTTCTTGCCGGCTTTGGCCGCCGCAGCGCGGTGCCATGCAGCTTTTGCCGCCGGTGATCGCGCCGCACCCTCGATGACTTCGGTAATGGAGATCGGCTGAACCTTCGTGTCGTCGGCAGAAATACCCGGCACGAAAAGCAAGAGCAGAGCTGCAGCGCTCAGCAGGCGTGCGGCTGGTTTTCGCCACGCCATTTTCGCATACAGCCACGGTACGATGAATAGCGTGAAAAGCGTCGAAACCGCAAGCCCTGAGATCATCGCCCACGCGAACGGCGGCCACAAAGTCGAGTTCGTGAACGTCAGCGGCACCATGCCGAGTATTGTCGAGCCGCTCGTCAGCAGAATGGGGCGCAGGCGTTCGAGAATGCCGGTGCGCACGGCGCTGTTTCGGTCAAGACCCTCTTCTTCTGCGGACCTGAAACGATCGATGAGCAATATTCCATTGTTCACGACGATACCGATCAGAGCAAAAAGCGCGAGCATACCCATGAACCCCATCGGCTGCCTGCCGATTGCAAGGCCGGGCATAATGCCCAGCGCAGCCGTGGGCACGGCCGTCATGATGATTGCCGTCAGCCTGATTGAGTTAAACTCCCAAATCAGAATCGCGATCAGAATAATCATGGCGAGCGGCAAGGCAGCCAGAATTGCCCCATTCGCTTTTAATGACTCTCCGAATTCACCCCCGATTTCAAAACGCACACCCTCCGGCAGCGGATTTGCGGTCAGGTATGACTTCGCGACCGAAAGTGTTTGGGCACTGTTCAGTTTGTTATCGGTCTCAGCCAGAATGCGCACCACATTCTCCCGGTTGCGGCGATTGATAATACCGGGGTGCCGGTGCTCCGACGCCACCGCGCTGGCACCAACCAATATCGCCCGATCAGTCGTTTGCCCAACGACCGCGGCAGCGAGACTTTTACTGCTCGCATTTTCCCCTTCAGGGTAGCCGACAACTATCGGCAAGGTTTCGTCACTCGTTCTATAGAAGCCCGCCTCGATACCGCGCGTTGTCGCGAGCGTGGCGAGTGCCAGATCGGCGCGCGTCAGTCCGTTCTCTGCAAGCTGGCCGTCACGGCCCCGCAGCGCAAATTCTCTGATGGTGCCTTCAGAGTCGTGGCGCAGAGTACCGATTCCCTGCAAGCTCTGGAGTGCTGTTACCATTTTTTCGGCATAAGGCAGAGCTTCGTCGCCCATAAGGCGGATTTCAACCGGTGCTGGTATCGGCGGGCCCTGTTCAAGACTGCGCACGATCAGGCGCGGCGATTTATCGATCGGCAATGAAGCCAGCTCTTTTCGTAAAGCAGCGTGGTATTTCTGCCCCCGCGTCAGAACAAGCACCTGCGCCAGCTGCGGTGAATTGGGTTCTTGGTTCAGATTGTAATAAAATCGCGGAGTCGAACGGCCGACAAAGGCTGCAAAGCCAGAGACATGGGGCGACTGGCTCAGAAAGCGCTCGACCTGCTCTACGGCAGAGCGTGTGCGCGAGAGCGCCGTGCCCTCAGGGTAGACTATCTCTACCACCAGCTGGTTACGGTCAGCAGAAGGGAAAAACTTCTGCCCCACCGTCACGGCCGAAAGAATTGCCACGACGAGCAGAACTACAAGACCATAGCCGATGCGCCGCGTACGCTGCAGCACGGTCTCTGCAATCAGGTCGGCAACTTTGCTGAGAAACGGCCACTGCCTCGAGGTGCCGGGTCTCAGCCAGGCGGCTGCAAAGGCAGGCGTGAGATACACCGCAGCGAGCCAGCTGACAGAAAGCGCGGTAATGGCAATCGCGGGTATTGCGAAGGTGAATTCTGCCGTTGTTCCCCTGGCGAGAAGCATCGGCAGAAACGAGGCAACGGTCGTCAATGTAGACGAGAGCAGCGGGACAGTGAATGTTTTCACGGTACTCACCGCTGCCTCGGCCTTGCCGAGACCACTATCGAGTTTTTCCTGAACGCTTTCGGCCACAACAATGATGTTGTCGATCAGCAGCCCCAACGACATGACGAACGCCGCGATCGAAATCTGCTGTAATACGCCACCTGCGATGCCATTGAGAGCGAGCGTGATCAGCCCAACAACCGGCAGCATCAGCGTCACGAGCAACCCGACGCGAAACCCCATCGTGACGAGCATCATCGCCCCGAGAATCGCCATGCTTTCGAGCAGCGCGAAAGCAAGTTCGCTGAGGCGGCCGCGTACAAATTCGGGCTGTGAATTCAGAATCACGATTTCAACGCCCGGGCCCGGTTGAAACTCTTTAACCGCCGCGGCGACCTGATCGCCGAAGGCTACCAAATCGATTCCGCTGCGCGCAACAATGCCAAGCGCTGAAGCCGGTTTACTGTTGAAGCGCATTTCATCGGCCAAGGGTCTGCGTTCAGTTTCGCTCACGCGTGCAAGTGTCTTCAGAGTGATCGTTCCCCCATTTTTCGCGATCAGCGAAAAATTCTCGATTTCACTGATGCTTTCGAAGCCATTGTGCGGTTTGACATTGATTTTTTCGCCGCCAGCATCGAAACTACCGCCACCAAGTCTCTGGTTTGCCGCCGAGAGCTGCGAAAGAATCTGCTGGGCGGTAAGCCCCGACGAGGCGAGGCGTGACTTGTCGAGTGCGAGGGTAATTTGCCTTCCGTCGTCACCGATTCGCACTGCCGAGGCGACATTCTTAATGCGCAGAACCCGATTCTCAAGCACGATGAGAGCCCGGTGGCGATCGGCTGCCGGGCCGGTGAGGGCGATGAGTATCGCTTCCTGGTCGAGGGTCTTGCGGTTGAGCGCAGGTGGTATAACACCTTTGGGAAACTTCAACTCGGCACGGCGCAGCGCGTTTTCGACTTCATCCCACTCGCGCGTGATGGCTGCGTCTGTCGCAACGGAGCCTTTGAGCTCAATGCGCACGAAGGCAAATTCTGGCCGAATGCGTATGTCGACGTTTTCGATACCGCGTACCGCCGTGAGTTCTTTTTCGATCTCGCGCACCACGAAGCTATTGAGTTCAGAGGGTGATTCCCCGGGGTAGATGACGTTCACCGTGCCAAACCGGGGCTTGATGCGCGGATCTTCTTCTTTCGCGACGGTGAACCATGAAAAAAATCCATAGAGCGCCAAAGCGAGGCCCAGAAACCAGAAGAACCTCGCCCGTTCGGTGATGAGGGATTTCTCTTTCATATGCCGACTTTCGCCTCAGCGCGTTTTTTGATGCCCGCCAACCAGATATCGTGCAGTCGCGAGAGCTTATTCGGCACGAACACTTTCTGAAAAAAGGTTAGAAAGCCGCGTTGCGACTCGTCAGTGATGAGTAGCACACCCTTGCCGCGCGGAATTATCAGCCAGGCATGGTAGCCCTGAATTACGGCTTTTTGCGAGCGCCACGAGAGTCTGCAGTTAGGTACATACTCTTTGACGGTCGACACAAAATTTAGCCCCATCGTCGACCAGGTGAAGACGCTGTCATCTTGCAGCAAGCTCTGTCCGTTCTGAATTTGCACGTTTTCTGCGCCCTCGTACCATTCAGGCCAGCGCGTGGCGTCGATGAGCTCGCGCCATACGGCTTCGGCGGGCGCATTGATCTCTATCGAATTGTGTATGTAGAAGCTTGCCTCTTCAGGCTTGAATTCTTCAGGCCAGTTAATCTGCTCTTCGTAGCTTCGGCTTTTGGCTATCGATGGCCCCGTAGACTGGCAGGCGCTAAAGATCGTCAGAGCTGCAATGGGCAGCAAGATACATTTACGCATATTGACTCCTCTTATCTTTTGTCATTGAACCCATAATTATTTGCATTATTCTGACGCCGAACCGGCGTGGCACGGTCTTCAGCGAAAAGATCAGCAGTTTGCTGAGTGCACCGGGCATAACCAGGTAACCCCTGCCGAGTTTACGCAAGATGGGGGCGCCGATGCGCGCAGCATCTGGTGGGTTACCCATCTGCATTTGTGCACGTTGGCCAAAGCCGCTGGCGACCGGGCCAGGCGCAGCCACCAACACGTCGACGCCGTGAGACTTAAGTTCAACAGCGAGAGCTTCGCCCAAAGACTGAACGTACGCCTTGGTCGCCGCGTAATGCGCCGCGTAAGGCACGCCCTGAAAAGCCACCAGCGAACTCAGCAAAATAATTCCGCCCCGCTTCTGGTATGCGAACTGCCCGCCGAAATAATGGCAGAGGCGCATCACCGTTTCGACATTGACGCGCAGCATTTCGATTTCTGTTTGCAGATCACCGCGGTGAAACTCACCCGATGTACCGAAGCCCGCCGATAACACGACCAAGCCCACGCGCAGGTTCGCCGTTGCTTTTGCCAACCGCGCCGGTGCATTGATGTCGCTCAGGTCTTCTTTGTGAACAAAACACTCGACTCCAAACTTGTTGCGGTAATATTCTGCCTGAACCTCGAGCTCTGCTTTGCGTCTTGCGACCAATGCGAGGTGAAAGCCTGCCGAGGCCAGATTTTCTGCGACACTTTTACCGATACCCGACGATGCGCCGGTCACAAGCGCCCAGGGGCCATATTTTTTGTGCAGTCTTGATTTTTCTTTTTCCGTTAATTGCATTTACTTCTCCTTAGTTCTAATATCACGATAGTCGCCTTCGCGCAGCACCACGAACTCTCCGCTTTTGAGTTTTGCATTTTCGCTTGCGTTGAGCAGATCTTTGGCCGGCGAATCGATGTCTTCAGCAGTGAGGTTAAACGTGCCGAAGTGCATCGCGATCGAGAGCGGTGAAGCCAGGTCACGGTGCGCTCTGACTGCCTCAGCCGGGTTCACATGCGCGTGGCGCATGATCTCGTTGGGTTCATACGCACCAATCGGCAAGAGCGCTGCGACGGGTGAACCGAGCCGCTGTCTGATTTCGCGAAAATGGCCGCCGTACGCTGTATCTCCTGCGAAATAGACGAAGTGCGTTTTATCAGCAAAGATCGCGTAAGAAGCCCAGAGAGTTTTGTCCTGATCAAAAAGGCCGCGGCGCGAATTGTGCCGGGCGGGAGTCATCACTACCTTGTAGCCTGCGCCCGAAAAAGACTGCCACCAGTCGAGTTCGGTGACTCTGGGTGAAACTTCACCGTGAATGAGATCGGCAACTGCGAGTGGTACAATAAATTGAGGATCAAATGCCGTCTTGAGCCGGCGCAGCGTCGGCAGGTCGAGATGATCGAAGTGGTTATGGCTGATCACCACCGCGGTGATTCTGGGCAGCTGTTCAAACGCAATGCCTGGCTCGGTAGCCCGCCTTGGCCCCGCCCACGCATAGGGGCCGACCCGCGTCGACCAAACCGGGTCAGTCAGTATTGCGACCTGCCCGAATTCGATAAGCAGCGTCGCGTGGTTGATGAAAGTAATTCTTATCGTGTCAGCTTTCAGCGCCCGCGCTTCTTGCTGGCCCACAGGCCGCATTTCGCCCGGCCAGTTGCTGCTTCTGCCAAACATGACATGGCGCGCCATTGCGAGGGCGCCCATGTGTTCGGCAGGCGGGTCGTTATAGAAAACCGAGCCGTTGAAGTGATCGCTCGCGGGCAGATTGGGCGCCGAAGCGCAGTGGGGCAGCGTTGCGAGCGCCAAAATGAGCGGCAGGGGGCGCACGATGTCAGTGTAATCATTTAAGTAGTCACTGTCTACTTTTTTGTGTATTTTGTCAGCAACACTGCTTTTATGGACGCATCGACTCAAAAAACGTTAGCTGCCAGAGCCATGGCCAAAAAGAAGCCAGCTGAGCCTGAAATTGATGATCTGAAAACGGCTGTGCTCGCAGAATCACTGCGCATTATCCGCAGCGAAGGGGTGGGGGCTCTGTCGATTCGCCGCGTCGCGCGTAACCTGGGCTTCTCGCATGCTGCGCCTTACCGGCATTTTCCCACGCAGCAGCATATATTTGCAGCCCTGACGGAGCGGGGGTTCGAATTATTTTCGGGCGCGCTCAAGGCAAACTTACCCCCGCTTTACCAGACCGAACAGCTTGAAAACCGGCTGCGCGAGATGTGCCACAACTATTTTCGCTTCGTATTCGAGAACCCAGACTATTATCAGTACATTTTTGGGCCGCCACGCTTTGACCACCACCAATTTCCCGAATTGCAGCAAAAGGGCACCGGCTCGTTCGAAATTCTGACCGAACAGATCGCGGCGATGGTGCACGCAGGGGCAATCGCGCAGGGCGATGTGGTGGCGCTTTCGATGTTTGTGTTTTCGACGATGCATGGCGCATCATCTTTGATGCTGAACGGCGTCACTGAGCACCTGGTCGCTGACCCTGAAAGACGCGAGTTGCTGACGAAGTTTATTGAGCAAAAAATTATCGCCGCGCTTAAGCAACATTAGTCGCCCGCATGCGGTCATAGAGAAATTGGCGAATAGCCCCATCGCCCGCGAGCGCAGCCGCCCTCTTGAAAGAATCTCTGGCCCTAAGTCTGTCACCCTTTACAAGCATCAGTTCAGCCTGAACCGCCCAGTAAGGCTGATAGTTCACCGCTTCGCCTGTTATGATCGCAAGCTGGTCTTCTGCGTCGGTCAGATTTTTATTCTGCATCAACGCGGCAGCATAACCGACGCGGGCACCGACCGTGGGTTGCATATCGATCAGACCCGCATAGAGTCTGCAGATCGCCTGCCAATCGGTTTGGCCGGTGACGCCCCGGGCGGTGTGAACTGCCTGAATCGCCGCCTCAAGTTGAAATGGGCCGAAAGCCTGCATCGCTGCCGCGCGTTTGAGCGCTGCGTCTGCTTCGACGATGAAATCTACCCGCCAGAGTTTTGGGTCTTGTTTTTCCAGTGGAACATAAGCACCTGCTGCGTCGCGTCTGGCACCGGTCCGCGCCGCTGAAAAGAGCATGAGCGAAAGCAGGCCCAGTGTCTCGGCGCTTTGTGGCAGTACCTCGCTGAGCATGCGCGCGAGGTAGATAGCTTCGTCGGCGAGCCCGACCCGCGTTACGGCGCCCCCATCGACGTGGTCATGGCCGAGGCCATAAGCGCCGTAGATTGCCTCGAGCACTGCAGCTGTGCGGTCTGCAAGTTCGTCGATCTCGGGAACAACGAACGGTATTTTGCTGATGCGTATCTTGTTTTTCGCGCGCACGAGGCGTTTCGCCATCGCTGCAGGCGAGACCAGGTAGGCAGAAGCAATGCGGTCTGCGTCGAGACCCAGAATAGTCTGAAGCATCAGCGCAGCGCGTACATTTTCATCGATGCCGGGGTGCGCGCAGACGAAAAATAACCCTAAACGCTCGTCCGACAATTCGGGCGTGCTAGTGTCTTGTGAAACTGCGGCGTAGCTGTCGGTAAGTTCGGTTTCGCGGCCGCGTCTGCGATATTGATCTGCATGGCGCCTGACGGCAACCGTAAATAGCCAGCCTTCGGGATTCTGTGGAATACCATTCGCGGGCCAGTCTTCGAGCGCGGTGCGGAATGCTTCGGCGACGGCATCTTCGGCACCCGCGATATCGCCCGACCGCGCGGCGAGGTTTGCGACCAGTTTCGCGCGTGAATCACGCGCGATCTGGGCAACTTTCTCGGTGAGCGAATTCACCCGGGCATCGGGGGCAAAACAGGGCGCACTTCAACGCCGCCCGCAGCGGCGCAAGGTGCCCGGCTCGCCCATTCGAGTGCCTGGTCGAGATTTTCGACTTCAATGATGAAGTAACCCCCGAGTTGTTCTTTCGCGTCGGCGAACGGGCCGTCTTGCACATGGCGCTTGCCATTCTGGATGCGCAGCGTCGTCGCCGTTTCGGGTGGTTGCAGACCATCTCCGTTGACGATGATCTTCGCTGCGTTGAGTGCCTCGACATAAGCCGACCAGGCACCCCAATATTGCCCGGCTTCGGCTGTATTGCGCCGTTGTAGCTCTTTGTTCGTTTCGTACATCATGAGCATGTATTGCATCTGAATCTCCTACTTCATTTTGTCGGCGACTATCGCCGAAACCGCGCCGACGACTATGCACTCGAGCGTTCCGTAGAAGAACCACAGAAAGGCCAGAGTATGCGGAATCGGCAACACGATAAAGTTGGTATAGCCGTACCAGAATTTTGCAATCAGCCCTACGACAAGGCCGATGCTCGCGCCTTCGATAAGCCCTGTGCCTTTATACGCGCGTTGAAACAAGATAGCGAACGCGCCCGAAAACACGAGGTAGATCGGCAGAAATATGGGTGCCATCGCGGCCAGATCGGCCGAGGGGCGCCAGACGGTTGTCAGACTCTGGTAAATACCATTCAGCAGAACCTGATTGATCAGGGTTTCGAGGGCGCCAGTCAGCACGATTGCCACTGAAGCCAGAATAATTGTCTTTTTCATTGTAATCTCCTTTTGATGGGGTGTAAAATTATCGCCCCTCGACTAGGGTCGCGCAGCAATCTGCCAAATGGACAATTTCAAAAAAAAATCGATCAATTCGCCGTTAACCAGATTTTTGCCCATAAACCTTGGACAAGTTTTTATGGCCAGAGCACAGATTTAGCATTAGCGTTCATTTATCATGCTGAATTTGCAAGAACACCAGATGTCCGCAGGTTTCAGGACTAAAAGTCTGCGCGGCGGTATGCTGCCGATGGGGCACATTCTGAACGTCGATCATTTTACCATGGCATTGCCGACTTTTCCCCCGCACCCGCATGCCGGCTTTTCTGCGGTGACGTACATGCTGCCGTGGTCGAAAGGCGCGTTCGTCAACCGTGACAGTCTGGGCGATCCATCACTCATAGCACCGGGTGACCTGCACTGGACGCTCGCGGGTTCGGGCATGATGCACGAAGAGATTCCCGAAAAGCCGGGCACCGATTGCGAGGGACTGCAGATATTCGTAAAACTCAGGGATGGTAATGAACTCGCGAAACCGCGGGCGTTTCATGTGAGCCACGGGAGTTTTCCCGAGGTGAATGCGCCGGGGATGCGCATACGCATTTTGGTCGGCGAATGGAAGGGAGTCAAAAGCGAGATACCCGAGCAAGAGAACACGACGATGCTGCACCTCAGTGTCGACCATGCGGCTGAAATCGATTTGCCCGTGCAGCGCGATGCCTTTGCGTTCGTGCTGCGCGGCCGTGGCGAAATCAATGGTGAAGCCGCAGCAGCGGGTGCCGCAGCCGCGCTCGCACCGGGGCTCAACAGATTTACGGGCGAAAATCTTGAAATCTTGCTCGGCGTCAGCGACGCTATGCCGAAGAAACCTCATTTCGCAGGGCCGTTCTGCATGTTCGACACGAACGAACTCGAAAATGCCAGGCGCCGGTTTGCAACAGGCGGCATGGGCGCGCTTTCGCCGTCGTTCTGAGTACAAGGGCGCTGAAGGCGTAAACAGCCTGTTTAGCAACTTTGTACGCCGCACAATAAAAAGCTTGACGAGTTGTCCATTTTTGCCTACTTTCTGTTTTAGTGCAATGCACCATTGCCAAAGGGCTGAGGGTGCAGTGCAAAGGTGGGATAATGACAACAAACAAGAAATTTGTAAAGCGACCGACCTTCTTTTTCGCGGGTTTTGCTGCGATTGCGCTGAGCGCCGCGTTGTTCTCTGCTTATCCGAAATGGCAACAACAAGAGACCGAGAACTGGGTATATACCTACGTGACCGAGCATTTTCCCGGTAAAGGTGTTGAAAACCTACAGAAACTCGCGGGCATCATTTACCGCGAATCGATGAAGCTGCGCCTCGACCTCGCGAGTGACGCACACAAATATGACCGCGCCGCATTGCTCATGGGCGTGATTCAGCTCGAAAGTGAGTTTAACCGTAAGGCCAAATCACCCGTGGGCGCAAGGGGATTCATGCAACTCATGCCGGCGACTGCCGCGCTCTTGAAGGGCCGCAGGCTTTCACAAGAAGAAATTACCGATGCCGAAACCAACATTACTCTGGGCGTGCGTTACCTGAACGAAATGATTCGTGAAATGGGCACCGTTGAAAAAGCCCTGCTGGCCTATAACGCCGGGCCGGGTGCTGTGCGCAAATGGGGTGGAGTTCAAGCCTACTACACGCACGTTGTAAAATACCACAACCGCTTTCTGGCCTACAGGGCAGAGGGCCGTAGCCCGAAACTGGTTATAGCCCAGTTGATGGAATAAGCAAAGCCACGGTTCGACAGGCTCACCGTGACAACGTTTGTCACCCTGAGCTTGTCGAAAGGTGTGTTCGCTCAAATCGACAGTTTGCTGCTCAGCACTTTCTCAGATTGTGCAGTTCGAAAACCCTCAAGCCTCTTTGCCAGCGCAGCGTCACTGAGCGCGAGAATCTGCGCCGCGAGAATGCCTGCGTTCTTCGCATTATCGAGCGCGACCGTCGCCACCGGGACACCCCCCGGCATCTGCAGAATCGAGAGCACGCTGTCCCAGCCGTCGAGCGAGTTCGCTGATTTCACCGGCACACCGATGACGGGCAGGGGCGTGAGCGAAGCCACCATGCCGGGTAAATGCGCTGCGCCACCGGCGCCTGCGATGATCACTTGAAATCCTGCTTGTTTCGCAGATTTGGCAAACTCAAACATTTTCTCGGGGGTGCGGTGTGCCGACACGACTTCGGCATGTGCCTCGACCCCGAGTTCTCTAAGTACGTCGTGCGCGGCCTGCATGACCTTCCAGTCAGATTCAGAACCCATGATGATCGCGACTTTGACAGCCATGCGAGATTCACTCAGGGGAGCGCGCTGCGGCGTATAGTGCAAATTGGTTTGACCGTAGCGCTGAAGCTTGTTATCCTTGGTACATGGGCACTTTCAAAATAGGTCTCAAAGTTGAAAATATTACTGATCGCTCACATTCGGCGATTGTTAAGAATGTGCTCGTAGACACTGGGAGCGAATACACTTGGCTGCCCGAAGCGGTCTTGCGAAGGGTAAAGATTGCCGTCGAAAAGAAAGATGTCCCTTTTGTCATGGCAAACGGCCAGAAGATTACCCGCTCATTGGGGTTTGCACTTATCCGTGTCGGTCAGGCGTTCACGGTCGATGAAGTTGTCTTTGCTCAACCCGGAGATTTGCAGCTCTTAGGTGCTCGAACCCTCGAAGGCCTCAATCTGGTAGTGAATAGTCGCGATAAGAAACTCGCGGCTGCGGGTCCGATTGTCGTGGCTTAGCTGGTCGCTGAAATAACAAATGCCTAAGATTTTTTATCAAGATTGCCAGGTCAGAGTCTCGTATTGCCTGATCAGCGTATTGCGGTCGCCGACAAGCGTAATATGGCCAAGTTTACGAAAAGGTCTCATGTCTTTTTTGCCATACAGGTGCACGTGCGCGTTCGGCATCTTTAGCGCCTTTTCAATCATTGCATTGTAGACGCCCTCTTTGCCTACTTCAGGGCCGAGCAGATTCAGCATCAGCGACGGCGCGGTCGTTTCGGGTGAACCCAATGGCAGGTCGGTCAGAATGCGTACCAAATTTTCGTATTGGCTTGTCGCTGCGGCTTCAATCGTGTGGTGACCGCTGTTGTGCGGTCGCGGTGCCATTTCATTGATGAGGATATCACCCTGTTCCGTGAGAAACATCTCAACGGCGACAAGCCCCACGATACCGAGGGCCTTCGCCGCCGACAGTGCGAGCTCGGTGGCGCTCGTCGCGACTTCGGCGCTGATTTCGGCCGGGCATAGCTGGTATTTCAGAATGTTGCGCTGCTTGTCGAATACCATTTCGACGGCGTCGTACGCGACGCGGTTGCCGTGTCGGTCAGAGGCGACGATCACTGCGATCTCTTTGGCGATCGCTATTTTTTCTTCAATGAGTGACTCGCCGTCGAACGCCATTTCAATATCATGGGCGCCAGACAAGAGCCGCACGCCATAACCGTCATAACCAGACGTCGCCGTTTTTTGCACAACGGGAAATTGCAGCTGCAGGCTTTTAAGCGCCGCTTTGTTTTGAGCGACCTGAAACTTTGCAGTGGGAAATTTGCCTTGTGCAAGAAATTCTTTCTGGCGGCACTTGTTCTGGATGATTTCGAGAACCTTGCCCTGAGGTGCAACGAACTTGCCCGCCGCCTTTAGCGACTCAAGAGCCGCGGCGCTGACGTGTTCAGAGTCGATGGTGACTGCGTGTGCGTGCGCTGCAAAACCCAAGACGGTTTCGGCGTGCATTGGGTCGCCCTGCACGAAATATTTTGTGAACGCAGCGGCAGGGGCTTCGGCGTTTTTGTCGAGCACGTGGCAGCGCACACCCAGGCGCATCGCTGCCTCGATCGTCATGCGGGCGAGCTGGCCGCCGCCCAAGATCGCAATGTCATTCAGAATTTTCATTTGTACAGCCTGTATTTTTGCATCGCTTTGGTGAAATCTGCGATGCGAGTTTTCTCTTGTGCCTGCCAGTCTTCGTAACTTTTGCCCGCGACGAGCGCAGCGCGGTAGCTGGTCGTGCCGGTTTGCGCATCGAGCCCCTGTTTTTCAGCGAGCCATTTTTTCATGAAACCGTTCTTGCCATTTTTCACATGCCATAAGAAGAATTCATACGCAGCGCGCGTCGGGTTGACGGTCGTCTCGCCGAATTCGAGCTTATAACCGGCAATGAGTTTACCCTTATGTTTACCCGAAGCCGCGTAAAATGGGTATGGATAAAACTTTACCCCGCCCATTTTCGGCAGAGTGCGATTCTCAAATTCAGCGTGCCCGATCTGGCAGAACGGGTCTTTCGTGATGCGCCCCTCTTCAATCGAAGTGGCTTCGAAGTAGACTGAGACCCAATAGCATTGGTTGGCGCGTAATGTCGGTAAGTTGGGCGACGGCGGGTAGAAAGCCGATGCGCGCTTTGAATGCGGTTCTTTCGGATTATACTTTGCCATTTTCTGAATGTGTACCTTGATCTTTAACTTGCGATCGGCAATGTATTTGCGCGCAAGCTCTGCGTGCGTGAAGCCGGGCATGAACGGAATTTCTTCTTCACCGACGTAAGAGAAGTCTGATTTCTGTGCCACCGGGCCCTGTGGCCCAAGATGCGAAGCCGGGTTCGGCACGTCGATGAGGTAGAGCAGCTGTCCTTTTTCGGCCTGGTGTATCGCGCGCATGATGCGGTTTAGAACTGTGCGGTAGGTATAGGGGCGCACGCCCGAGTCGGGCAGGTCGAATACAATCGCTTCGCAATTTTTCAGTTTGTCTTGCAGCTTCTCGACCGTGGTCAGGTAGATTGTTTCGGGTGAAGTGGGGGCACACGATGTGCCCGCAGGGGCCGACTGACACGAAGTCATCTTTGTCGGCACCCGGCCTTTTGTGTTGCCATGGTCTTCTTCTTGCGCAGTGAGGCCGTGTTCGGGCGTGAACAGATGCGCGATCTTGATTTCGTGTTTCGCGAGGCGGGCGCGAACGTGTTTGTCTGTATCTTCCATCGCTTCGTAGAGAAAGAATCTGCCGAGGCCCGAGGCATTGGTGACGAAGCAGGTGTCGAGACCCTTGAGGCGCTTTGCGCCTTCGGTAAAAAATATCTCGGCAGGCGAAGTTGATTTGGGTGCGGATTTAGTCTTCTTCTGTTTTGCGGCGGCAAGAGCCGTCGGCCCGCCTGCGAACGCGAGCATTGGTAACAGCATCAGCCATCTAAGGCTGCAAAGAATAAGAGCCCGGCGTTTCAAGGCTGACGCAAACCCGAAGCCGTGACACTGCGACGATCAAGTTTTCAGAATAATCAGCGTGTGCTGCCGCTCGGTGGTTGGGCCTTGAGTGCCGCTTTGTCGCGCTCAGCATCGAGCTGGCGCAGGTGCTCACCGAGGCGCCTGCCCTCGACAAATATTTCAGTACCCTTGATGCCAGAATTTGCCAATTCTGCGAAACCCTCAGAAAATTCGGTGAGCGCGCCCTCGTCGGCGGCGAGAAACAAGAAGTCGCGGTTGAAATGTAATCTCAGCTTGCTGCCCGCGGTGACCTCTGCGCTCTCAAGATGAAGGCCGGGATAAGCAGCGAACACAGTTTTCTCGTTGTTCGCCATGATAGCCGAGAATTTTTCCTTCACGGCATTTTGCTCTTCGGCGCTGAATTGACTAGGGCCAAAACTAATCTGCGCGCCTGATCTTTGAGCGGGTGGCGTCTGGGCGCAGCCGCCAGCTTTTGCCTCGCACTGCGCATCACCCGTGAAGGGAATGCCTTTGGCGACCAGTTGGTTCAAGAGTTCGGCATCGCTGGGCAAAGAACCATCGGCTTTGCGAAATTCAGCCCGATAGCTCTCGAAACTGCGCGGCGTCGGCCTTTTCACGGCTTCTTCGCTATCATGAGTGAGATAGATCCCCACTGTTACTGCGATCACCGCCAAGGTGGCTGGCAGAAGCAGTCGCTTCTGCTGGCTACTCAAAGTTCACCAGCATCTTTTCGATGAGCGATGCGCGGTTGGCAGCCCCGACGACGATTTCAAGCGGAAAGCCGAGCGAGAAGAGTCGGTAAGTGCCCGCATAGTGCAGAATCGCGCAGCGCGAGGCCGTGTTATAGACCTGCACGCAGGTCGAGCCATTGACTGCTGTGTAATAGTCGGGAAAGAGATTCTGGTAACCACCCGCAAGGCCGTTGTCGAGACTGAATGCAGCGACACCCGCTAGCGCACCGCTGCCGGCGAGCAGCGTTGAAGTGCCGGCATCATCGCCTGCAAAGCGCGTGCGCAATGTGCTTTCGAGAAACGAAAGATCGTTGCTGTGCGTGTTGCCGATTGTCTGCGAGGCGAGATCCCACCCGATTTCTGAGCCGGTGGCGATAAGTTTGCCGCCGGCGGCAAGGTACTGCGCGACCAACTGCTGCTCGGCATAACTGAACGTCTCATCTGACCAGCTTTCGCGGCCGACATACCAGATGACCGCGTCGTAGTCGGCAAGTAAAACAGCGCCCGAGACGACCGCTTCGTTCGCACAGCTGGCTATAGACCACGGGCGGTTGCTGTCGACAACTGCTTGTGAATACACTGGCGTGTGGTTGAAGTTGTTTCCGCGTTCGACCTGCGGGCCAACGGCACGCTTGTCGTAGTTAGTCACGAAATTGATGCGGTTGTCGAGCCGGTCAAAGCCGTTGACGATCAGCAGCTTCTTGTCGGCGGCATTGACGGGCACGCGCACGCTGGCAACTTCTGAGGCCAGACTCAAGCCATGTTCATTGCCTGCCTGTACCGTGAAATGGTACACTGTGCCCGCAGGGACATTCTGAAAGGTAGCGCTCGTGGTGCTGGCGATTCTGCCCGAATCGAACGACACGCCGTCTTTTGACGTGCGCACCAGATAATAGGTTGCGGCCGTGCCGGTGGCGGGGGCCTGCCAGTTCAACGTGAATTCGCCGCTCGCGGTATTGCGCACTCTGAGGCCCGTAATCTCTTCGGGTGAATAGCCCGAGCTAAAAAACTCAGCGATGCCCATGTAGATGCCACGCGCTGCGATACGATAGAACTTTTCATTTGAGAGGCTCACGAGTTCGGTCGGGTGCGTAAAGAAGCCCACTTCAATGAGCGCCGCTGGCACAGAGGCAACGCGCGTTTCGCCGTAGTCGCCGTCGAAGCCGTCATCACCCCAGGTGATGTTTGTCCAGCTTGAATCCCATTTGGCGCGAATGTGGTCGAGCATGCGGTATTTCACCTTGAGACCCAGGCTGCGGCTGATCTCGTCGAGCGCCTTATAAGTCGAACCTGCCGTTCCGTATTGGTAGATAACCATTGTACCCTTTCCCGACGACGAAGAGTAAGGGTAAGTGCCGCTACCGGTGGCGTTGTTGTGCACCGAGATAAAGGCATCGGCAGCCTCATAGTTGGCTGCGTGCGGCCGCGTCGTCACATCTTCATTGTAACCGCTTGAT
Source organism: Turneriella parva DSM 21527 (assembly GCF_000266885.1). Taxonomy (NCBI): domain Bacteria; kingdom Pseudomonadati; phylum Spirochaetota; class Leptospiria; order Leptospirales; family Leptospiraceae; genus Turneriella; species Turneriella parva. The sequence goes on from NC_018020.1 coordinate 2,361,341, forward strand.
AGCCTGGCGACAGTCGAGGGGCGCCCAAGAAATTTCTGGTGCTGCCACGCGCTGCTCTTGTACCGCTCTTCATTCGTTGGCGTGCCGTCGATCGGCAGCGTATCGATGCCGCCGCCGAGTCTCAACGTATCGATTGCGGCGATTTTGTCAGCGGCGAAGTTATTCTGAAATTCAACGACAGCTGCGGCAGATGTCTTGAAATAATATGTGCCTAGATAAGCGACACGGTAGCGCAGCCCCTGCGAACCATACGCATCGGCCGCTGTAGCGCGCGACAGCTGGTTCATGTAGGTGCGCGCAGTGCCGCCCGCATGCGTGATCGTCACGGGTATGGCAGATGCCCTGTCGGTGCCGTCGCGGTAGTGAAAATAAACCGGATACATGCCGCTGACAGGCACAGTCGCCGTGTACGTGAACTTGCCTGTGCCCGTACCGTCGCCATAAACGTAACGGTACTTTGTACCTGCAACGCAGAGCGACGCCGCCATCGCCGAGTCGTTCGCCGAGGTGTAAAATGTCGCACCCGTCTGCGCATAACCGGCAGCACCGGGGCACACGACGACCTGCGGGCGCGTGCGCGCCTGTTCGCGCACGAGTGTCACCTCTGCGCCCGCGTTGCGCAGATACTGCAGCACGTAGTGTGTGATCTCAGAGTTCAGATAATCTTCAACGATGGCGAATGCATTTACCGGTGAGGTGGATGCAGAACTATATGCAAAGCCCCCGCTGGACCAAACCCACGGCCGTTGCAGACGTGCACCGGCCGATTCGGCGCTCGTGCGCCCGCGCCAGCCATGGCCCGCGCCGAGTGCAATTGTTTTTCCGCGCAGGCCCGCAACCTGCGAAGGAATATACACGCCCTCTGCGCCGATTCTGTCGGGCACGATGTCGGTGAGTGTCGTCGTTTCAACTGCCGGGCCGCCGGTTTCACCGGTATCACCCGGCGGCGGAGTCGGGGTTGTGTCGCCACCGCCGCCGCTGTCACCATTGTCGAGCGGTACGCTGCCGTCACCACCCGTACCTGAACTGGCAGGCGCCTTTTCAAGCAACGCCTTATCCATATTTTTGCCGCAGGCAACAAAGAAGAAAGCGGCGAGCGAAGCGACTAAGAGTTGTTGCATCAGATTGTTCATAGATCCTCATTAAAGTAAGTGATTGCAAGCGCGATGCCGCCTGCATGAACGGGAAAATTCGTGTCATAAAAATACGTGTGCGTGTAACTTGCTGCGTAACCCCAATGGCCGCTGCGGTAAACATAACCCAGTTCGGCAGTCGCGATAAATGTCGTCTGCGAATACTTGCGCTCGATATTGCGGTTCAGAAGTTCATAAAATCCCGTACCTGCGAAGAGTGCGGCACGCAGGTTGTGATTTTTGCTGCTGCCCAGAGGCAAATGCCACAATGGCCCCGCAGAAAATTCAGGGCCCGAAAGTATCGCTTTGTCACCCGACAGCCGCAAGAATGCCGCGCGGGCTGCAACCTGCGGAAATAGCGACGGCGCGGCCGGCCACAGCGAAATTGCGCCGACCACACCGAATTGCAGGCCGGCGTTGAAACCGAGCGCCGGCTGGTCTAACGGGGCGAGCGCCGCGAATGAAGTTGAAACATGCCACGCGCGCGGGCGCGCCGGGGGCAGTACACGGTAATTTTGTATTTTGAGTTTTTCGCCGAGGCCCGGCACATCGAAATAATCTGCCCCGGCTTTATTCTCCCGAAAGAGTGCGCCTTTGAGTACCGAACCATTTTCGAGTTCAAGGTCGTATTTTTCGCCGGCATGAAGATTGCCCGTTTCGGCGATGAGCGGTAGTGGGGCGATGAGCAGCAAAATAATGCAGGCAGCCCGGGCAGATAGTGTGTATACCCTCGTGGCCATGCACGCTTTGCGCGCCGATATGGTCGATGGGGATATCCTCATTGATACCATCAAGAGACCGACATGGTGCGGGGGGGTACACAATGGCAAGAGGTTTTCTCTTTATACTAGCGTTGACGCGGTGTCTCTCGATGCAACTTTACCGAATGGCAAAACTCTATTACGATCAGGATTGTGATCTTTCAGTACTCAAAAATTCAACCGTGGCCGTGATCGGCTATGGCTCGCAGGGCCGCGCGCAGGCGCAGAACATGCTCGATTCAGGCCTCAAAGTTATTATCGGCCTCAAGGCCGGTTCGACGTCGACCGCCGAAGCGCAGGCAGACGGTTTTGAAGTCGTCGATGTTGCGACAGCCTCAGACCGCGCCGACATTATCCAGATTCTGACTCCAGACCAGTCACAGAAAGAGATCTACGACGCGCACATTAAGCCGAAGCTCAAGGCGGGCAAGGCAATCGTCTTTTCTCACGGCTTTAATATTCACTTCGACGAAATTGTCGCACCGAAAGATGTGGATGTCTACATGGTCGCGCCAAAGGGCCCTGGCCATCTCGTTCGCCGTGTGTATACAGAAGGTGGCGGTGTGCCCTGTCTGATCGCAATCCATCAAGACGCTACGGGCAATGCGCACAAGCGCGCGCTCGCGCACGCGAGTGCAGTGGGTGGCGGTCGCGCCGGTATTCTCGAAACGACCTTCAAAGAAGAAACCGAAACAGACCTCTTCGGTGAACAGGCTGTTCTGTGCGGTGGTATCAGCCACCTGATTCAGGCCGGGTTCGAAACGCTGATCGAAGCAGGCTATGACCCTGAGATTGCTTACTTTGAATGCCTGCACGAAACGAAACTGATTATCGACCTGATTTACGAAGGTGGCCTCGAGAAGATGCGCTACTACGTTTCTGACACTGCAGAATATGGCGACTATGTCAGCGGTCCGCGTGTAATCGATGGCCATGTGAAGCAGAAAATGAAAGAAGTGCTCGCCGACATACAGAAGGCCAACGGCGCAAAATTCGCGAAAGGCTTTTTGGCTGACCTGCGCTCAGGCGGCAAAGAGTTCGAAAACATGCGCAAGCGTGAAGAGAACCATCCGATTGAAAAAGTCGGTAAGAAGCTGCGTTCGATGATGCGTTGGCTCTCTAAGTAATTTATCCTATGTAGCTCTGCCGTGTCCGACGGCAGAGTACAACTGAATACAATCTTGCGTTGACCGCTTAGGACGTTAGTGAATGTAGAACCTCTGCGATGTCCGAAACGACTCTTAAGCCGTTCAATTTTTCTCCCGAAGTGATCGCGCGCATGCGCGACACGCAGCAGATTCCCGTCAACTTCTATAACGCCAACGGGCAGGTTCTGATTCCCCGTAAAGAACAGGCGAGCGGCGACATGATCAATAAGCTGTTGCAGCATATTGGTTCGGGCATTTTTTACCGTGAGGGCGACGAAGACAAGCTCGGCATCAAATCGGGCGCGCGGGCAGACCTCGAAGGCCTCAGCGATACCAAACTTCTTACCGAAAAGCGCGTCGCCGAACTTAGCCAGGCGACCGAAAGCCTTTTTAATGAGCTTAAGTTCGCGGCATTCGGCGCGGTGCACTCGCAAAAGATGCACACTCAGGTGAACTCGTTTATCACCGACTTTGAGCAGCAGCCCGACATGATGGTCGGCGTTATCAATATTCTCGATACCGTGAAGGGCACAACCGGTTCAGATTTGTCCAAACAAGCGGTGAAGCGCGCGGTTGTCGCGATGGCTCTGAAGTCGCGCAGCATGAAGGCGATGATTTCGAAAGACCGCGGTCGCGGCTCAGAAGCCGTGCAGCCCCTGATGATGGGGGGAATGCTCTCGCAGATCGGCAAGACCAAGATGAACCTGCCCGAGGGCGAAAAACTCACCCCAGAGCAGCGTTCATACGTGCGCAAATTTCCACTGCTTTCATATTTGATGGTCGCGCACGAAGCGACGGTGCCGTTTGAGGTGAAGCGCCTGATTCTCAACCAAAAGCGCACGCTGCCCGAAAACACACCTTCGAATAATTATCCCGAATTTCGCTGGATGACGGCGACGCTGCAGAATCTCGTTCAGGAGAATGATAAACGCGGCAAGAAAGAAGTAGCGGGTGATATTCTGCGGCAGCTCGCGAGTCTTAAAGAATTTGTCGTGTATGAAGAAGACGTGAATATTCTGAGCCTCGCAACTGATTTCGCCGCGCTCACGACCGATTCAGAATGGCGTGAGGCGAAAGACCCGATCATGGCGATCAAGCACATACTCAATTCTTCTTTTTTTCAGTATGGCCCGAAAGTCATACGCGATTTTCTCGATCATATTTCAATGTCGCTGAGCCACAACCAGAAGATTATCAAATCTGATGACCTGCTGATTCTGGCGATGACGATGCAGAGCGGGCAGACGTACTTTGAAGTCGTCAAGGTGCTCGATGTCGGGCGCTACCAGAGCAGGGCGACGGTGCAGCGTCTGGGCGTTTTGCATATGGTGTCTTTAAACGCCGACGGCGTCAGGCAGGGAGTCTTTCAGCCAGAGACGTTCAGGGCAGACCCGCGAAAAATACATATCAACCTCGCTCAGGATTTTCTTCGCCGCATTATTTACGTGCTCGACCCGATCATTGACCCCGAGCTCTACGACAAGATTTCGAAGAAGATCAATTCAGCGGCGTGATGCCTTGAGGCTGCGGCGAATGCGCGCCGCAATCGCCTCAGGCGTAAGCCCGCAGGCCTTTTCGATATCCGCAATGGTACCGTGCGGCACAACTTCATCGGGAAAAGCAAAGGCCTCGTGGCGAATCTGCACGCCGTGCTCACGCAGCTGCTTAGAAACGAGGTCGGCGAGGCCGCCGGTGACGCCGTGATTTTCGAGCGTAGCCAGAAGCTTCTTGCCCTTGAGCGATCGCAGAATCTGCGCCATCGGCAGCGGATGCACCGAGCGCACGTCTACAACTTCGGCAGATATTTTCGCGTTTGCCAGAATCTCGCGGGCAGCGAGCGCCTTTTCGGCAAACACACCTTCACTCAAGATCAGAACCTGTGAACCCGCAGCAAGTTTTTCAGCGTTAAACGGATTATAGTTCTTCGCCCGGGCGGCCTTGATTGCCGCCTTCAGGTCGAATGGTGCAAATTCTTTCTTCGGAAACCGAACGGCAATCGGCCCCTTGCTGTCGTGTGTCAGGTACGCGAGCATTCGAACGAGTTCGCCCGCATCGCGTGCAGAAAGAATGCGCATGTGCGGCAAAGCGGCCATGAAAGCGATGTCATAAAACCCCTGGTGCGTTTCGCCGTCTTGACCCACACAACCTGCACGATCGATAATGAGGCGTACCGGCAGGTTCATGAGCGCGATATCTTGCACGAGCTGGTCGTAGCCCCGTTGCAGAAATGTTGAATAAATACACAGATAAGGTTTTAGTCCGGCGCTCGCGAGTGCGCCCGCGAACGTTGTCGCATGCTGCTCGGCAATGCCCGCATCGAAAAATCGTTCGGGAAAAGCTTCGGCGAACGGGCCGAGGCCCGACCCTTCTTTCATAGCAGGAGTGATAACCACCAGCTTTCTTTCAGCTGCGGCGAGCTGAGCGAGAGTTTCACCGACGAATTTGCTGAGGCCCCATTTTGTCGCTGGCTTTTTTTCAATACCGGCATTTGGGTCGAAAACCGAAACGCCGTGGTACAGAATCGGGTCTTTCTCTGCCAGCGGATAACCATAGCCCTTTTTCGTGACGACGTGCAGTAAGATCGGCTCTTCGATAGGCGGCAGGCTCTGCAGCACATGAACAGTGCGCACGACGTCGTGGCCGTCGATGGGCCCGAGATAACGAAAGCCGAGTTCGCCGAAGAACTGGTGGTCGGTTGCGAGCGACTTCATCGACATACGAAATCTTTTTGCCAGGCGGTTGATGACCTTGCCGATCAGCGGAATTTTCGCCATCAGATTGACAAAGCCGCGTTTGCTTTTGCGGTAGAGTCGGGTGTTGATGAGTTTCGTGAGATGGTAGCTGATAGCGCCGACATTCTTTGAGATGCTCATCTCGTTGTCGTTGAGCACGACGAGCATGGGGGTGCGCTCGTAGCCGACATGGTTCATCGCCTCAAAGGCCATGCCTGTCACGATCGAAGCGTCGCCGACGATCGCGACGGCAGTAGGTATTTTTTCGCCAGGTTTGGCCTGCAGCCGCGCAGCCACAGCTTCACCCATTGCCTGTGAAATCGCCGTGCCGGCATGGCCTGTGTTATAAAGGTCGTGTTTTGATTCAGAACGTTTGGGAAAACCAGAAAGGCCGCCGGTCTTGCGAATCGTGTCCATGAGGTGCTTGCGGCCGGTCAGAATTTTGTGCGCGTAGCATTGGTGGCCGACATCCCACATAAAACGATCGTGTGGAGAATCGAAGACATAGTGCAGGGCGACGGTTAGTTCTATCGAACCGAGGTTTGAAGAAAGGTGACCTCCGCTCGCAGAAACACTCTGCAGCACAAATGCGCGCAGGTAATTGCAGAACGCGGGCAGCTCGGCGATGGGTAGCCGGCGCAGCGCCTCGGGGCTTTCAATCGCTGCGAAATCGGCGCGCTCTGTTCTTGCGGATGACATTTCTGCAGTGGCTGCGCGATCGCTATTTCAGCTCGACCGCATTTTCGTAGATGAGAACTGGTATATCGTTTCGCACGAAGTAGAAGATACCGGTTTCTTTTTGCCAGAGTCCTTCGCTGACGGGTTCGTTTACGGGTGTACCGGCAATATCGCGGCACTTTGCCGATTTGATGAGGCTGTTGACCCGATCGAGAGTCGCCGTGTCTGCGAGTTGCAGTTTCTTTTTTGACCGGGGACAGACGAGAATTTCGAGCAGCTCGGGAGTCACACTGGCAATAACTATGGCCGAAACACTCCGTCAACGCGACCGCGACTCCCCGGGTAACCTGGTACCTCTGGTTAACTTCGGCTAATCCCGCGTGACGCGCTGTTGCGGCTTTCGATCTAAGTGCAATGCTCAGGTTTACCGGTCACAGGGCCGCTATCTTTTCTATATGCCGACTGTCGTTTACCGCGGTGGTTTTTTCGTGTCTGGGCAGCATCTGGGGCCTCGGCGCGTCATTCGATATGCCGGGCAAAACACCGGAGCAGGCGGTCGAAGTAGCCAAACGGTCGCTTGCGCGCCTCAACGTGAACTGCATCGACCAAGAGGTCACCCTCGGCGCGCACTGGCGCTGCAAGACGTCATTCTTTTCGATTATTGGTCTCGATGTGTTCGTGTCGACGATTCCAGAAAAATCGATCATTCGCGCCGACTCGCGTAACCGCCAGAGTTATGCCTTTATCGACCTCGTTGCCAACGAGACAGGGCAGCCGGCATATGAAAAAACCTATGGAGAGAAATCGTTGCTTCTGAGTACCGGCGCAACCCTAATATCGCCGGCATTCGGCTATCTTTATGTAAATTCAAACTCAATGGTGAAGAACAAATCAGTGTTCTTGCCATTTCTCGGGTACCTGTTTGGCGACCTCGCGCTCTTTTGGGTCAGCTCAAAAATCTGGTTCACCAATGGTTTTGATCCGTTCGAAGTCGGGCTCACCTCGATGCTGATTGCGATGGGAACGTTTCGTGCTATCATGCTCGTTCCGTTTTCCATTCAGGTAATGGCGCATAACCGTTTCGCCGGCCTGCAGATTACCTACAGGTTCTGAAAGGCACATGCCCATCATGGCAGCATAGGTTCCATGGCCGGAGTGCTGCCACTCATTAAGGCGCTGGGCGAGCCTGTGCGCATTCGGCTCTATCTGTTGCTGAAAAAAACGCCGCTGACAGTGTCTGAACTTTCACACGTGCTCGATCTCTCGCAGTCGAACACGAGCCACCACGTCAAGGCGCTGCGCGAACTCGATTTGCTCACTGCCGAAAAAACCGGGCAGCATACCTATTACGCCCTGAACCAGGCGCAATGCGGCGAGCCCAATATCGCCGCTGCGCTCGCCCTGCTTGAAGAGGCAAGCGTTGAAATCTCTGAAGTGCGCAGTGACGCAGTTAGGCTGCGCACGATACTCGCCGAAAGGTCGGCCGACACGTTCACGCGTTGGCGCATGGAGCAGCCCGACCTGCCGTATTCAGATATCTTCGCGCATCTCGCGGGTGGCAGGCGAGGTGTCGTAGCCGACATTGCCTGCGGTGAAGGCGATTTTTTTGAGAACCTCGCGCTGTCGTTTGAGCGTGTCATCGCAGTCGACATCGACGCGGCGCACGTGCTGCGCGCAGCAGGCCGGCGGGGCAGCGACCGCGTTCAGGTTTTACAGGCCGATGCGCAGACGATGCCGCTTGCAGCAGAGAGCTGCGATGCAGTGATTCTGCGTATGGCGCTGTCGCAGATTCCCGAGCCGGCGACCGCGCTTGCCGAAGCACTGCGAATTCTCAAAAGAGGGGGTTACCTGAGTGTCATCGATTCTGATAACCCTCAGGGCAAAAGCCTCAGAAAAATTCTGCAAAATGCGATCGCCGAAAACCGCGGTATTCGCCTCGACGTCGAAAGACAGTTGCCGCGGCTTTTTATGCTGCGCCTGCAGAAGATTTAGCAGGGTAGGGAAGTTCTGAAAAAGTCATGCGCGTCGAAGGCCGCGCGAGAGAATGCGCAAAAATGAAGACATTTGCGCTGTTGATTTCTGCTTTTTCAAAACTTCGTTACTGTCTTTTCAGATATTCGACGAGGCTGCGCCGGTCATTTTCTGAAATCAGCAAAAAGGTTTCATGGCGCTTGTCGTTCTGCAAGAAATCGATGAGCGTCTTTTCATCTTTGCGCACCCTGATCAGCCCCGGTTCGCCCTTAGCGCTTTTGGCCCGCAAAACATGTGCGGCCAGATGGCAATCGGTGCAGTCATGCGATGCATAAACTTCTTCACCCTTCTCAGAGTCTGAAGCATCGTCGCCCGTTTTGGCCGGCCTCAAAACGCCGGCGTACCAGAGCATGCCGACAAAGGCGACGATTAAAAGTAAGGCAAATATTCTCAGCGCCTGCCGCTCTGTGAATGGCATAGCCACCAGGCATGTGCAATTTTTCAGGGGGTAAACCGCAATTCACTTCTGGTTTGTCGCGCCGTCTCGCTTCACCCGAGCGTCTCTCATGAGAATTGGCGCAGCTGTCACGCTGGCTCTGTTACTTTCTGCATCCGCATTTGGCTACCGCGTGGTGCTCGACCCTGGGCATGGTGGCCGTGACCAGGTACCGCATTCGCTCTATGGCGACAAATTCGACCGCCGCCTCGGTATCTACCTCGACAAATTTCGCGAGGGCGCGCGCCACCGCGGGGTTTGGGAATTCGAAGTCATGCACGACATTGGTGTTAAAGCAAAAGCGCTGCTCGATCTGACGCAGACCGCTGAAGGTCGTGAAAAGTTCGGCAAGATTCTCGCGCGGTATGGCAAAATTTCAGGGTCGGTGCAGCAGATTGAAGCCTTCATGTCGCGTGAGGCGGGTTATACCGAAAATTACTTCGAGCGGCGCGACGACCTGAATGCAGCCTACCGTCTGTATGATTATCCCGACCAGAAGACCGGGGCGCTTCAGCCCGGCACGATCTCGCGCATCAACGCACTCGCGCCCGAACTCGTGATCACGCTGCACCTGACGCATACCGAAGCACCTGCTTCGGGAGGCATGGCGGCCGTAATCACGCCCGGTTACCGCACGTATTCGCTCGCGCACCGCTATGCGCGCGCCAACGCAGAAGGCAGGCAGGCGATTCGCGCCACGTTCGGCAAAACTGCGTGGAACCGCTGGTTTATTTCAGACGATCGCTACAAGGTTTTCCCGAGCTTTATGGCCGATGCCTTCATCTATTACATCGGCTTCTGGTCGAAGGCCGACGGGCTGCACACTGACTTCACGCGGTTTCGCGGGCACCGGCATAATTTGATAACCTGGCGTTACGCTGATTCTGATTCAATCGTCGAATCACTCTATGGCAAAGCCGGCGAGCGTTATGCGACTTCGCTCGCCGCGTTCGAGCCCCTAGGCCCCTTCTGGGAAAGGGAGAAGGGCGAGCCCGAAGACTGGCGGCGCGAAGGCGGCGAAGAGGGTTTTGGCGGCGACAACCATTTCGCGGGCACTGAAGTTCTGCGTTATACGCGGGCCGCATTCATGGTAAATGGCTTTGACACGGCAAACACCGCGCCCAAAATTCTGGCACCGTACCTTTCGACGTGGGCGGTGCCGACCTATGTGAATGCGATCTCTGCCTTCGTCGAGCTTGCCCACACGACCTCTAAACGCGACCACCTGCGCATGGCCAGATACCGCCACATCTACGCCGAGGCGATTGCGGTTTCTGCCTATTCACTGCTCTACGGCCTCGGCGATGCGCGCGTGGCAAAAGGCAAGCCGATAAATCTCGCGCGCTACCAAAACCTCGCCGGTGGTAACTATTTCAAGAGAGTGAAAAAGTGAGCATGGCGCAAAAATCAAACTTGCGCCGCGACACTGACGCAATGGCACCCGCAAGGGTGCTTGTGCATGCGCCGAACTGGGTAGGCGACCATGCCATGGCGTTTCCCTTTTATGCGGCACTCAGAGAACTTCTGCCTGAAGCAGAGCTCGTGCTCGTCGGCCGCCGCTGGGTGTCAGATCTGGCACCGCCCTGGTTTGATGAAATTATCAACCTTGAAGGTAAAGAGCTGCGCAAAGAGGATCTCAAAGCCTTACGGGCTCTGCGCTTTGACGCGGGCTTCACGCTTTCACCCAGTTTTCGCTCGGCGTGGCTTCTAAAACGCCTGGGCATCACACAGCGCTACGGTTTTGCGTCAGATTTGCGGTCATGGCTGCTCACGCGCTCGAAAAACCGCCAGCGGCACGAGCCATATAACCGGTTTGAGCACCGCGCGCTCGCATACCTGCGACTCTTGAATATCTGGCTGCCCGCAGGCATAATCGCCGAAGATCTGTTCGAGCGCTTTCGCGATGTCAGGCTAGAGGCGACGCCACTTGCCGCAGTGGAGAAAAAATTTGCGTTGCCGAAAGCCGCAGAGCGCATCGTCGTTTGCCCAGGCAGCACCGCCGCTTCGAAGAAATATCCGGCGGGGCATCATGTGCGGGCGCTCGAACTCATGAGGGAGAAAAATCCTCATCTTCAGATTGTACTGCTTGGTGCACCGATTGACCAGAACGACGCCGATGTTATCTTGCGGCATTTTGCTTCTGACAAGAAGCCGGCGGTTTTTTCGCTCTGCGGTAAAACGACGCTGACCGAAGCGCATGCCCTGATCAGTTCGGCACGCTTTGTAATCGCGAACGATTCGGGCCTGGCGCACCTGACTTCGCTGACAGCAACGCCGCTCATCACATTCAATGGAATGGGCCGCCGGCAAGAGACCGGGCCGCTGACCGCGAGCAAGGTAATGTTTGACCTTGATCTGCCTTGTTCGCCCTGTTTCGCGAAAGTCTGCCCGCGCCGCGATGCGCCGCTCGAATGCCTCACGGGTATTTTGCCAGAGCGGGTTGCTGCGGCGGGGGTTCAGCTTCTGAAAGCGAAACGGCGATAAATTTTAGCGTCCGGTTATTCGCCGCGCGCGCTCTTATACGCATGAGAAGTACTCAATTCGCGATGCTCGCGATCTTTGCGGGTGTGGCTTCGTGCGCACAGGTTCAAGACGACGATGACATGGCCGATGCGGCTGCGGCAGAGCTCAACAAGCTGAGCTTGTACCAACCGGCGGCGCTGCCTGCGCCACAAACTCAGGGTTTACCCTCAGAATATCTGCAGGTCGGTGAAAACCTGCTGATTAACGGTTCTTTTGAAACGCCGGTTTTGCAGACGCTTTGGTCAGACCTCGCGAATGCAGACGTGCCTGGCTGGCATGGCAGCTGGGTCGACGAAACCTGCACAGCAGCGGTGCGCCTTGAGCTGCAATCAAAAGATTTATATTCGCTCTCGCCCGATCTGAATCAATATGCCGAACTCGATTCTGAGAATGCATGCACGGCTGATGCGCGGCTCAAGTTAACGCAGACTTTTTACACGCAGCCCAACCACATCTATCGCCTCAGCTTTTGGATGCGCGCTCGCGATGCCGAACATGCAATGGGGCTTAAGGTTACTATCGGCGGCGCGCAGACTTTCGATTATGTGCCGACGGCAGACACATGGCAGGTGGTCACCATCAATTTTGAAGCGACTGCTTCAACGACAACGCTTTCTTTTACCGATACGGGTGCAGGAGATACTTACGGTACGCTGCTCGATGCCGTGGCCGTAAGTGAAATCAGCGTCAACACTGAGGCGATGCCTAAACCCACGGGCAAAAAAGGTAAGCGCGGCAAGCGCAGGCACTCTTTCGAGGGCGGCCGCCGCCACAAAGACTGCCGCAAATAGAACATGAATTATTCTCGTCGCGGCACGCAGCGTTGAGTATTTTGGTTACGATGAGAATCTACCTCTCATTCGCTCTGGCCGCGCTGTTTATGGCTTCGGCCGTCAGTGCTGAAAAATGCGGGCCGCTGCATGGCTGTGCGCCAACGCCACAAAAGACCACCGTCTCTGACCATTGCAAGAAGGCCGCGAAGAAGATTGTGGCTGCCCCCGCTGCGGCCTGTGATTGTGCGCATTTCGAAAAAGCTGCGGCAGACATCAGCCCACGCGTCGACGTGTCGGCCGTCGAGCCAATCTACCGGGCCCAAATGCCGGTCTTCGATACAACAATTGCGACACCCTTAATTTCTCAATCCGTTCTGCAGGCACCGCCCGACCGCGACGGTATCTACCTGCGACAGCATCGCCTGCTCATTTAGCCACCGCTCACCCGACGTCGGCAATCTCTGCATTTTTTGCGGATTGCTGTAATAAATGCGCCTGCCGCGCATCTTCATGAAAGGAGAGCTATGAAAACCAGATTCCATTATCAAATTTCGCGTATGCTACTCGCAGCCAACCTGCTCTTGCCTCTGGCATGCGCCTCGTCGACGAATTTGCCGCCAGTGACCGCGGTCGGTGCGCTGCAGCGCAGCGCCGTAGCCGAAGGGGCACCATACGCTTCGCAGATTTTGCACCTTGATGCACCTGCTGCGAAAAGCAGCGAACCTGCCGCCAATGAACACGAGCATGGCGAGTTCGCCTATGTCTGTCCGATGCACCCTGAAGTGCAAAGCGACAAACCGGGAAAATGCCCCAAGTGCGGCATGAAACTCGTGCCGCGCGAACCCAAAAAAAACAAGGAGCCATCGCATGAGCACCATTAGAGCAGACGCCTTAACACTCGCCTACGCAGTCACCTGCTCGCGCGTATGGCGAATTTCTTTGGTACTCGTTCTCGTCGTGCTGCTTCTGGCCAGCTGCAGCTCGGCACCGAAGCGCGACGACATGACAAGGCTGAATGTGCTTGCTGAAGAGCGCACTGGCAGCGGCGTGCGTTGGCGCACGAATGAAACGGCCGACAGTGAAATTCGCAAAAAAGTCAGAACTCTTCTCGCGCGTGAGCTATCGGTCGCCGATGCCGTCAAGGTTGCATTGCTGAATAATCCCGGCCTACAGGCTGAATTTGACAGGTTGGGTGCGGCCGTCGCCGATGTCTGGCAGGCGGGTCTGCTGAAGAACCCAACGCTCGCGCTTTCGCCGCGCCTGTCGACAAAATCGGGAAACCCGACGATTGAGAGCGGTATCGATCTCAACCTGCTCGATTATTTTATGCGCTCTGCGCTCTGCGCGCAAGCGCATCGCAGAAGCCGAAGCGCTTGAGGTGCAGCATGCAGCCGCGCAGGCGATTCAGAACCTGGCATTCGAGACGAGTACAGCGTACTTCGCTCTGCAGACGGCATTGCACAAGTATCAGGTCGAGAAACTCAATTTTGAGACTGCCGAAGATTCAGTGGTGATGCACCGCCGCCTGCATGAAGCCGGCAACATCAGCGATCTTGAACTCGCCATCGAAGAGGCTAGCTTCTCTGAAATACGAGTCTCGTTGCAGAAAGCCGAAATTGAAGCTCATCTGCTGCGTGAGAACCTTAACCGGCTCCTGGGCTTGTGGGGCAGTGACACGCAATGGAAAATTGCCGCAGTTGTGCCTGCGATACCCCAAGTAGACGGGCCGCTCACAGAACTCGAAGCCACCGCGATCAAGAACAGGTCAGACATTCAGGCAATGATGGCTGGGCTCGATTTCTACCGCGAGCAGCTGAAGGCTGCCGAAAGCGTGCGCTGGGTGCCACAGCTCGAAACAGGTGTCGACGTGGCCTTTGAAGAAGATGCCTACAAGATCGGCCCGCACCTGCAGTACGAGATTCCGATATTCGACAGGGGCGAGGCGCGCATTGAAAAACTTGTGAACCTCTACCGCATGCGTCTGAGGCAACTTGAGAATCTTGCCGTGCATGTGCGTGCCGACGTGCGCAGCGCGCGCGACAAGATGATCGCCGCGCGCCAGCGCGTGCATTTCTACCACCAGCAGATTTTACCGCAGCGCGCGAAGGCGACGGAACTGATGCAGGTGCAGTACAACGCGATGCTCGCCGGTATCTTTCACCTGATCGCAGCGCGGCAGAATGAACTGAAGGCAGAAAAAGAGTATCTCGACGCGCACCGCGACTATTATACCGCGCGGGCCGAACTCGAACGGGCGACGGGAGCAAACCTCACCCCCCGACCCCCTCTCCTGAAAGGAGAGGGGGAGAAGAAGGAGACAAAATGAAAAATTTATCACGACTCAATTTCTTGCAGAAGTCGGGCGCGGCGCTTGTCGGCGCGCTGGCGGCCGGGCGGCTCATGGCGGCCGAAGGCCATGGAGGCCATGCGAGCCCCAAACCACAGAACGATACGGGAGCCGGCGGCGAACACGAATCGGTCGATGAGAACCTGAATACATCCCACCGCGTGATTACACCCAATGTCGCATCGCTCGGTTTTACGATGGAGAACGGGTTTAAGACCTTTCGCCTCACGGCCGAGAAGGTGAAGCGCGAGTTTGCGCCTGGCATGGTCGTCGACTGCTGGGGCTACAACGGCTCGGCGCCGGGGCCGACGATCGAAGTCTCTGAGGGTGACAAGGTGCGCATTTACGTGACGAATAAGCTGCCCGAAAAAACTTCGGTGCACTGGCATGGGGTTCTGTTGCCGTGCGGCATGGATGGCGTCGCGGGCCTCAACCAGCCGCACATTATGCCGGGCGAGACATACAAGTATGAGTTCGCGATAAAACAAAAGGCCGCGACGCTGATGTATCACCCGCACTCTGACGAGATGGTGCAGATGGCGATGGGAATGATGGGCTTTTTTATCATTCACCCGAAAAAGCCCGAGCGTAAAATCGACCGCGACTTTGCGATCATGCTGCAAGAGTGGCGTATAGAACCTGGCACGTCGAAACCGAACCCTCTGATCATGTTGGATTTTAACATCTTCACATTCAACCACCGTGCTTTTCCCGGCACCGACCATTTGGTCGTCAAAACCGGCGACCGGGTTCGCATTCGGCTCGCAAACCTGAGTATGGATTCGCACCCGATTCACCTTCACGGCCACTACTTTCATGTCACCGGTACCGACGCCGGGCCGATACAGAAAACCGCGTGGGTTCCCGAGGTGACGGTGAATGTGCCGGTGGGTTCAACGCGCGACATCGAGTTTATCGCCGACAACCCGGGTGACTGGGCGTTTCACTGCCACAAGTCGCACCATACGATGAACGCAATGGCGCACGACATACCGAACATGATGGATGTCAAACGCGACAAGGCACACGAAAAGCGTGTGCGCAAACAGTTGCCGAACTATATGGAGATGGGTAACGAAGGCATGGGCGAAATGGCTGAGATGGAAATGAAAATACCCCGCAACACGCTGCCGATGATGACGGGCACGGGCCCCTTCGGCCCGATTGAAATGGGGGGAATGTTTACCGTGCTCAAGGTGCGTGACAAGTTAAAGAACTATGATGACCCGGGTTGGTATAAATACCCGAAAGGTTCGGTTGCAAGTAAGGTATAAATATGCACGCGACGCGCTCTGATCAAATCGTCACTTACCTCGACCGCCTGACTGCGTATGCGCAGAGTCGTGTCGCCGACAAAGAGCTCGCGGCAGACGCGGTTCAAGAGGCTATCACCAAGGCCGTGAAGGCGTCGGCCCAGCTCAAAGACGAAGAGAAATTGCTGCCATGGCTTTACGCAATTCTCAGAAATACGATCGCCGGGCTGGCGCGGCGGCAGGGCCGGGAGATCGCGACCGCAGATTTCGCCGAAGTCGCCGCCCCAGAGCCGCATGATGACGATGCCGTCTGTGAATGCTTTAAGCCTCTGATCGCGACGCTGCCTTCAGATTATGGTGACGTGCTTCAGGCGCTTGATCTCGACGAGACACCGCGCGAAAACCTGGCTGCCAAAATGGGCATATCAGTGCTGAACCTGAACGTCAAGCTGCACCGGGCGCGCGAAAAACTGCGCGAAGCCATCGAATCGACGTGCAAGATGTGCGCGAAGCACGGTTGCCTCAATTGCACGTGCGGTCAATAGCTGTCAGGTAAGCCTTGCATTGCCCGACAGCAATTCACGGTTAAGAATTTCTTGTACGTAGCCGCGGTCGTCATCGGTCATTTTCAGAATCTTACCGCCCGCTTTTTTGCCGATCAGGTTTGTGACTTCAAGTTCAGCCGTAACGGTACGTTTTTCAAGCACGAAGCGCACCTCAATCTTGTCACCCGCATAGAAAGACTGTTTGCCACCGAGCGCCATGCCGCTGGGGCTGAGATCAAAAATGGTACAGTTCTGCCATTCAGGCTCGCCTGCGAACCGGTATTGGCCGTCGATTGCTACCCGCAGACGGCCCTGCTGCCGTTTCTGTTCTGACTTCTTGTTTTCCATAGGCGGGTGTGTATACAATATCGGAATCTTGCGCAGGCGACTAAAAATTTACCCGCAAGCCGCGTCAAAAAAACGATTTTAATTTACCTGAATGCGCATGAGCGAAAGATCGTCGGTGCGGCGACCGTAACTGTCGATTATCTTTACAATTTCGGCTAATTTGCCGCCGCTTCGTTCGACAATCTCCAGAAAACGTGTCTCATCAGAGTCAATTTGCGCCGCAATTTCGATGTCGTCGCGCCCGTCTGACCCAAGCACCAGAGTGTCGCCCGGGTTTAACTGCATGCGGCGCACGAGCAGCCGCTCTGCCTGCATCGGCATGCCCAATTTGCGCATCGTTAGCTCGTTCTCGATAAAGGTCGCCTTGCCGTCTCTCAGTAAAACCGACCAGGGATGTTCGCAGTTGAAATAATACATGGTGCCCGTCTGTGCATGTATCAGGCCGCATGCGGCCGACATCAGCATCGAAGAATCGAACAGCGAGAAAATATGGTTGAGCTCATGGTATACCATCGACAGGTACTGCCCCGGTTTTGTGGGGATTCGGCTGCGCTTTGAATTGCGCGAAAAAATTGAGTGTAGGGTAACTCCGCAAATGAGCGCGCCCGATGCGCCTTGGGTTGATTTGCCCATTGCGTCGCCGTTGAAGAAAAATAGCCATTCGCCGTCGCTGTCTTCAAATTGCAGCGACGAAAGCAGACAATAGTCGCCGCCGATGTCGCCGGTTTTACCCTTGAAGTTGTATTTCTTTTTCTGCTCGATGAAGATTTCAGCCTGTAGCCGGCCAACACCGTAGGCATGGCCCGAGAGTGGTCTGATCAGAAGGTCTGTCAAAAGATAGTCGCCCTCTTGAATTTCTTTAAGCGAGGTGATGTCGGCAAGCGCACGGTTCAGATCTTTCGTACGCACGACGACCTTCTGTTCGAGATTCTCATTCGCTTCTTGAATCTCGGCAATCTTCTTTTGCAGCTCAGAGGCGAGATGGTTGAAGCCGGCCGCAACCCGCCCGAGTTCATCGTTCGCAAGGCGAGACATGCGTTGGTTGAGATCGCCTTCTGCGTAGTCAGTCATTGCTGTCGAGATCGAAGCGGCGTAGTTGGCAATATTGTGGCCAATCTTGAGTGCGAGCAGAATACCAAAAAGGACAACTGCCAGGCTAAACGCGAAAGAGCCCCAGATGAGGGCGTAGAGCGCCACACGCGAGAACGGGGGCTGAATCGCCACCGCGATACCTGCCTGATGTATTTCTGGTGAAACGCGTTCGGTCACGACCGGTAAATAGCGCAGGTCAAGTGACAGCGAGCGCTTCTTATTGTTTTCTGTGGTGTAGACCGTTCGGGTGACAGACCAGGTGTTATTCAGTTCATCGTAATCTTGTCGGTTGCCGGCGTTTGCGTAGTCGGCAAATGACGAGGCGATAATCTTGCCATTCAGCACGAAAAACACCCCGGCCTGTGTCAGCTCTGAAATCGACCTTGCGAAGCTGTCGTTCAGCACGTACCCTGCAGTTATCGCGCCGACCGTCTCACCTTCAAAATAAACGGGCACGGTATTCTGCAGAATTAACTGGCCGTTTTCATAAGCCAATAGGGGAGTGTTTTCACCCTTTTTGAGCGCATTTGCAATTTCGGGTCTGCTGATTTCGTTGGCGCCGAAATCAGAAGTGTTGTGGCTGTGTACCACGACCGAACCTTTACGATCGTGAACCGTAATGCGGTTCAGATAAACGCTCGATTGAACCTGATTGCAGACGCGCAGAATCGGGCCGACGTTGATCGTTTCAGCCAGCAGCTCTTTTTTCACGTAAGGGTTTTCTGCCAGCATCTTTGCATAAACGAGTGTCGTGCGTTCATAGTAGTTAAATGCATTTTTGGTCGCAATCTTCTTCTGAATCAGCGTCGCATCGAGCTGGCCTTTGAGCTGAATATAGAGAAACAAGAAGAGCAGGCTCAGCAGCAAGAACATCGGCACCGCGGCGGCGAGCACGATGAAATTGATTTTTCCCGTCAGGGTATAGTTTTTGATGCGCTCGTAGATGCCCGCAGGCACGAGCTGCTTTGAAGCGAGCGTCTGCACTGCAGACCAGACCGATTCTTGAATGCGCGCAAATCGTTTCATTCTTTTGGCGGCTTATAGTTTTTCACGAGTCGGCTCGTCTGTCTCACGACGTCATAGACCTGTGGCTTGTGCACCACGTAACCCGTGTACGGGAAACCGAGTTCTTTGTTCAGAACCTTTTCACCACTTGCGGTCGTCGTTTTTGTATCGATCGATAGCAGGTGTTGCTGCACCTTGCGCGCAAACTGCGGCCCTTTTTTGCGGTAGACGAGAATAGCATCATAGGGTATCGGCTGTGTTTTGAAAAGTGTGGCAATTTTCTTGTCACGGTACGCCGGGGTTTTTTCTGCGTAGCCATCCCATGTGGCGCCTGCATCCGCCTTGCCATTTGCGACCGCTTCAACCACATGCGCATGTGAACCCAGATAAAACACTTTTGAAAAATATCGGTAAGGATCTATACCCTTCTGTAACAGCAGCGCCAACGGAAACTTGTAGCCCGACGAACTGCCTTTCTCGACGAAGGCAAAAGTTTTTCCCTTCAGTTCTTTGAGTGATTTGTACTGAGGCCTGCTGATGACGAGACCCCGGTAATGGCTGTTGCCGCTATCTTGCGTCGAAGCGACGTAAACCGCTTCGCGTTCAATACCCTGGTCGAGGGCGTCGCTGTAGGCGCCCGGTGAAAACGCGGCGATGTGAATGATGCCGCGTTTCAGGTCGGCGACCAGATCGTTGTACTCTTGCGCCACGACAAAGCGTACGCGCAGCTTAAGGCGTTCGCTGAGGTGCGCGATAAATGGCGCGTACATGCGCTTCAATTTTTCGGGTTCATCCCATGGAGTAATGCCGAAGTTGATTGCCTCGGCAGGCTGGCTTTCGCTGAGCGAACCTTTGGCGCTGATCTCGTGTTTGCCGTAAACTTCGTCGCGCTGGCCTGCAACCAGTGAGGTCTCGTCGACCGAAACCTTTTCACTGCAGCCCGTCAGCAGTGCAAGGCCCGCGATGACGAAAAAAATCTGAATCGCCCGCCGCGCATTCATATCTCGACCATGCGGCAATGCGCCTGCCTTTTGCAAGACTTTTCTGGTTAGCGGTTTCTTTGTCAGGAAACTGCCAGGTTCTTGATCAAAACTACCGAATTGCCTTTCTGGTTGTAGCGAACAATGTCAAATTCTTGCAGTGTCATGACAATGCCCCGCCCATGCGCTGTTTCATTTTTTTCACGCGTCAGTTTCTCAAGCATTTCGCGGTGATTAAAACCCTGGCCTTCGTCGGTGATACGAAACGCCAGCTTATCGGCGCTGATCAGCGCATCGACAAGAACTGAGCGATCGCGGTAGGGTGGCTGCCTGCGCCGTTCGTCGATAAGTTGAAAGTACGACTCGTGCATCAGCGACGTGGTCTTGGTGTCAAAATCGATCTCGAGATTACCATGCTCGATCGCGTTTAGCAACATTTCGCGCAGCATAATGCGTAGCGTCGTTGCCTGTGATTCGTCGACGTAGCTGCGCGCAATCGCAGCCAGAAAAGTGGCAAGCTCTTCTGTCAGCAGCAGCGAGTTGGTGAGCCGAAAGCTAAAGCGGCTGCGCTCGATGATCGATGCCACTGCCATTTCACTCGTCGCCACGGCGCGGCCGATGTAACCGGCGGCAGAATTTTCGCCGCCTGCAGCGACCTTCTCGATGAGAATGCGGTATTGCTTGGCGTCGCCGGTCAGAGCCGATTTCAGCGCGGCGCTGAGATTCACTTTCTCGTTCGTATCTCTGAGCGCCGCAAGAGCAGCGTGCAAAAGCTGTGGGTCGAACAGATAGTCGGGTGCGTCGGCTTTGTCTTTTTGGCAGAGTACATCGACGATGTGCATGCCCTGCGCTTCGGCAGGGCTAAAGCCCAGCTGCCGGCGCACTGCCGTGTTGATTGAGGCCACGCGAAACTGCGGGTCGAGCAAGAAAACAATGTCGGTGCTCGATTCGGTCAGCGTGCGATAGGTCGAGGTGGATTTTTCAAGTTCTTGCAGAGTCGCTTTGAGCTCGGCATTTGCTTTCGTTGTCTTGCGGGCGGCGTTTAAAAGCAGCAACACCGCGGCTACACTCAGCAATATCACGGCGAGGCTTGCAATGAGTGCCGGCATCAGGCGCATGCGTGCAGCCCGCTGCACTTCGGTGATCTCGCGTGCGACTTCGACCACGCCAATCACCTGACTTCGGTAGACAATCGGAGCATAACCCGAAATCCATTCGCGTTTTGAGGCGGTGCTGAGGTAAATGCCGCTGAAGCCGGGTTTGCCATACGCGACAACCAGATTCAGCGCTTCGGGGGCCGCGTACCCTTCACCGCTAAAGGGTTTAGGGTGAAGCATAACTCCCCACTTGATCTCGTCGCTCTTCAGGTCGCGCACAAACGTGTAGATATTCTCTTCACCCAAAGCCAGATCAGAATAAAATGCTGTCGTATTCTTCAGCTGCGACTTGAACGCGAGAAATTCACTGCTCTTTTCAATCGCCTTGAAATCAGATTTCAGCCGATCGTTCTGAAAAAACAACCGGTAATAACCAGAGGGCTCGATGTGGCTTGCCGCGTGCGACGCAATCGCCCTCAGCTCGACACCGATCGCTTCTTGTGTCTGTCGGGCGTTGCTCACAATCAGCAGAGCGCCAATGCCAATCGCCGAGAGCGCAAACACTGCGATCGCCAGCGGCATCAGGTAGCGTCGATTGTAGGCCATGGGCCAGCCTACAGAAGCCGACATGTCGGCAAATTAAACCGGGGCGGGGTGGGTTCTGTTTTCGCGGGCGATGACCTGCGCTGCGACAACAATTTCGTGTTCGCTTGAAAAGCGGCCCAAGCTGATTCTGAGCGCACCCTCTATCAGGTCTTTCGGCAACCGCATCGCTTTGAGCACTTGCGAAGGCCGCTCAGAGCCCGAGCTACAGGCGGCCCCCGTTGAAATTGCGATTTCATCGCGTATACGGGCAATAAGCTGCTTATTGTTCAAACCCGGCAACGAAACATGCAGGGCACCCGCTACGCGATTTTCTAGATCGCCATTGACTACCAGCTGCGGCAATTGCGAGGCGAGTTTGTTTTGCAGCAGGTCACGTAACGACCTAGTGCGGTGTGCTTCAATTTCTTGCTCTTCGCACGCAATCTGCAGCGCGAACCCAAGGGCTGCAATGAGCGGAGCGTTGATCGTGCCCGGCCTGAGTGACCTCTGCTGGCCGCCGCCGAAGAAGAGCGGCTTTACCGGAATCGATTTGTCGGCGACGAGCACACCAATACCTTTTGGTGCGTAGAACTTGTGCCCTGAAAAAGCGACCACTGTATCGGGCAAGCTGGCGAGTGAAAATGGAATTTTGCCAATCGCCTGCGTTGCATCGCAGAAGTAGAGAGCGCGGTGTTCACTTGCGATTGCCGCGATACGATCGGTCGGGTAGATGTTACCGGTTTCATTGTTCACCGCCATATTGCAGAAGAGATCCACACCCGATTTTGCGAGATTTTCTAGCTGGTGTAGATTGATGCGGCCATGCTGGTCAACATCCAGAGTTGCGAGGTCAATTGAGCCTGCAGCTTGAAGCGCGTGAAGATTCTCGAGCACTGCCGGGTGCTCGATGGGTGAGGTGATTACTTTAAGTTTGCGCCCCAAACGAACCAATTGAGCGGCGGCAAAACCCTGCAGAAACAGGCTGATACTCTCGGTTGCTCCCGAGGTGAAGGTGATTTCGCCAGGGTCGCAGGCAATCAGGTCGGCGATCTTTTCTCGGCTCGCTTTCACGAGCCTCGCGGCCGCGCTGCCGAAGTCATGGTCGACGCTCGAAGGGTTGCCGTAGTTTTCTTTAAGTATCTGGCAATAGTAGTCGAGCACGCGTGGATCGACCGGGGTGGTCGAGAAATAGTCTAGATATATGCCATGTCTGACAGCTTCGCTGTCAGACATGGCAAACTACACAGCCTTCTTCTTGATCTTCGCCGTCGAGAACGCCCTCGAGTACTTCGGCGAGAGTTTTGTTAGGTTTGCGCTGCTTCTGCAGCTTCACGCGCTTTTCGTGCTCTGCAATGATCTGGTCTTTGCGGGCAATAAGTTCATCGAGTGATTCATCCTGGCTCCAGGTATAGCGACGACCATCGGGTAAAACTTTTTCGAAACTCTTGGCCTTTTCGAAAAGTCCCGGGTGATTTTCTGCCAGCCTCACCCATTCAATCTTGCGCTGAAAGAAACAAAAATAGCAGCCCGAGCGTGATCGCCAGCTGTAATATTTGGGCATGCCGATGCCCGACTCTTCGAGAATGCGTTCGACGTCGGGTTTGGTGATACCGGCGTCTTTAAAGGGAAATACAACCTTAATCGTGTCTTTGGTGGCAACGTAACCGCTACGGTCTTCGTCGGCGCGTATGGCGACGTAACTGATCGCCTCGTCATCGCCGATGAATTCTTCGAGTGGCTTAATTTTCATCTGCACCGTGCACCAGCGCGATTGCGGCGAAGGCAGAAAATCGTTGTATTTTTCGAGAAAGTGTTTAAAACCCTGAGTTGCGGCGAGGCGTTGCACCTTAATACCAAGCCGGGCCTCGAGGCGGTCGATAAAATCATACGTTTCAGTCAGCTCTTCGCCGGTGTCGCAGAAGAAATATTCGATATCAGGTACCCTGTCACGCATGTAGACGGCGAGGGCGGCTGAGTCTTTGCCGCCAGAGATGCCCAGAATGTGTCGCACTTTTCTCTCAGGCACAATGCCTGACATAGATTTTTGAACAGTGGTGGTTTTGCTAGCCATGTTTGTTCTTGTTTCGCACGATGTTAATATGCTTATTTTGAGGTGAAGCGGCAATATCCAGATTGCTGCCATTGCCCTGAATCAGCGACCGCAGCAGGTCTGCCAGCACGGCTTGTTTGACTTTTATTGAGGCCTCTGCCCAAAGCGAAGAGCTGGTAAGTTCTGTTTTAAAAGCTTCTGTGAGCTTCTGCTCGCCTGCATCGACCCAGACAACTTCACGGGCTTCGCCGCCGTCAGGGGTAGTTATGCTGACGAGCCGCGCATCAAACTTGCCATTGCCGGCTGCCTGTACCTTGGCTGCGAGCTGGTGCAGGTTGAGAAATTTTTGCGCCAGCGTCGCGAGGTTTGCTTCAAAGGTATGTCTATCTTCATCGCGCCAACTTTCGGCGGGTTTGTCGGCTACGACCATGATAATGCCTTCAAGCCAGGTATCGTCGCTCTTGTCTTTTTCGGCGACGGCATTCATAAAGCGTTTGAGCACCGGATCAAGTACTTGTCCTGACAGCAGACCTGCCATCGCTGAGAGGTATTGGCGCGGCGGCGTTTTATCGGGCATACGCAAAGACACAATAAAGGCTGAACGGCATTCTTCTAGCAGCTTCAAGTAAGCATTTTGCAGTTCGTTCAGCGCGTGTGATAGCGCCTTGGTGATGGAACGAACCTTATCAACCTCGGTCTTCTTGCCATCGAGAGTGATGCCCAACGCATGAGGGATTTCTTTAAATATTAACGCATCGGGTTCTTTCGCATTGAGCAAAGCGAAGCGCAGCCGCTGCGCTTTTTCGCTGACGTGGCGCGTGTTTTGGGTGTAGCGAGGCAGGCCCCTGGCGAAGCGAATGAGTGGTTTGATGACAGCGAGAACTGAGTGGCGCTTTGGCCCAGTGCCGCCATAAGCTTTGACCAACTCTTCAAAATACTTGGCCTCAAGCCCTGAGACCACGAACTTTTTTAGCGCGAAGCGCTCGGGGCGGCGCACGAGAATATCGAGAATTTCAGGAGTTATTTCGGGTATGAAACTGCCTTCTTGATAGAGGCTCACCGACTCTTCGTGTTCAAGCAGGTATTGCACGAGCAAGAGCGGTATCACACCCGCCCGAATGCCGTAGGGTGGTTCGGTCAGCTCGCTGAAAAGCAGCGCAAGAGGCCGCGCTTGTTTTGCCTTATGCGCGAAAGCCTCTATGACTTTACGCGCAGGCTCAAGACCCTTTTGGTATTGTTTCTCAGTCAGCACGCGGTAGATAGAAACTTCTGGCCCGTTGCCGATGAAATGTTCGCCCGCGGCATCGCGGTATTTTAATAGCCGTGCAACAATGTCGCCTCGTGCTTTGGCGATCTGCGTCGAGATCGACTGGCGGTTGATGAGCTCATTCTTGAGTATGAATTTTGATCTATAGACACGGTCGCAGAGTCTTGACGCGATCTGGTTGAGGGTGCCCCCCGTGTCTGCGACAGCAGGATTGCAGATGATTTCTGTACCTTTGCCCATGGCAGTGAATTCACGCTGGATCATTTCGCGCAGGCGTTCTGCCATCAGATAATAGCGCTCGCTGACCTCGCGTTTGGCGACGTTATCGAGTGTGAGAGCACTTTTGCCCGACATGAGCGAGCGCAGGGCTAGCACCTCGCGCGCCAATTGCCGCAGAGCATGCGTTTTCCAAGATTTTATTTTTATTGTGGGTAGATTCGCCGGCACAGAGGCGGTCGAGTCTGGGGCTTCGGCGAACAGACTCGCTTCGCCCGCGATTGTACCGGTTTTTTTAAGCGCCGATTTACCCTCGGATATGTCATAGAACACGTAGCCATCACCCTTAGGTAGGGGCGTATTCAATATGCGGCCGTTGTCGATAAACAAGGCGGGAAAAAAACGCAGAGTGCCAGTTTCATAGCTGTGGCGCGAGGCGACGACGGTGCGCAGGCGAAAGTCGATGTTGAGTGTCTCGGCAAGGTTCTTCGGAACCTTTGTGAGTTCGAGCTGAATCAGAGCCTCGACGTCGGCTTCGCTGCCCGCCCAAAGACGGTATTCGTCGGCCTGCCTGCGGTAGGTGATAATTCGGCGGGTGATGAGTTCATTCAGCAAGCGCTCGGTCTCTTTGCTATTCGCACCCGGCGTATCGGCCATCGCCTGCACGATGGCTTTTTGCGAGGCCTTGATGCTGCCCATCGACAGCGCATTCAGCACCGCTATTGTCTTCAAAATATCGGTCAGGTGGCTGTCGAGGTGCGCATTCGCATGAATGCGGTCTCGCAGCTCAATGAGGCGCGACTGCCTCTCGCCCGAGGCGAGGCTAGCCGCTTCGATAAAATAATCGTACAGGTCTGCTATCCGCAATAACTTTGGCTGCTTTTCGTCGAGAGTGTGTTCTTTCAGAAATGCTGAAAAGGCGTGCGGTTCGTGGCTCGTCAGGTAGTTAAAGAGAGAGCGTTCATTCTGGCCAAAACGGGCGCAGAGCTGTGGCAGAGCGCGCGCAGCGAGCGGATGCAATGGAAAGAGCTGCGGCCACAAATCGTTCGGTACCGGCAGCTCGGCCTGCCATAGTTTACCGACTCGGACTGCGACCTTCTCAATAGCCGGTTTCTGTTCGATCGCAGCGGCGATCAGCGCGAGCGTGCTTTCGCTCGAATCGAGAAATGGAATATCTTCAAAACGACCTTGTATTTTCTGCCACTCAGCTTTTTCGCGCGCGCCCAAGCGACCGCCATAATCGGTGAATGCCGAATGCAACAGGCCAAAGAAGAAAACGGGATATTTCTGCTGCGGCAGCTCGGCGATGAGCTGCAACAGATAGACGTCGTTTTCCCCGACGGCTACCTGCTCGAGATTTTTCCCGAGCTCGTCGATTGCGATGATTACTGGTCGATCGGCGGCGAGCACCGTAATCGCCTCGATGAGCCGACTGTTCTTGCCACCCTTACCCGATTGCGTCTGCCGTATGAACTCGAGCGCGCATAGATGCGCATATTTTTCGGCCTGACCGAACTCTTTTAATGTGGCATCTTGTATCGCCCGTGCCAGCGTCATGCCGATGCTTTCGCTGCGCGAAACAGCGACTGCGCGCAAGAATGGTTTCTTGAGCGCAGACAGCTCGTCAAAAAAGCGGCGTAAAGAATTGTCAGCTTTCTGGTTCTTGAGCAGCTGTGCAGCCGCAGCGTACATAGCCGACTTCTGCGGTGATAGCAAGGACAACAAGAAGTGCATGAAAGCCGATTTGCCGGCGCCATAAACAGCGGTAATGGTAAATGCCCTGACGCCATTTTGTGCAGCAAAACGTTCTTGAAACAGGGCAAGCGTTTCACGCCCGCGCGGGGTCAGTACATAGCCATCGAGCGAGGCCCTGTCGGCCAGGTCGCGCTCGAGGTTGATCGACCGCGCATACCGGCGCCGGGTGGCGATGCCGTCAAGATAGCGCATGGCGGTAAACCCCTTTCAAAAGTTTGTGCGCTAACTTCAACGGGTCACTCTTAAACGCGAGCTGCTTCACGCCAGCGGTGTCAGAAAGATAAAGGTCTTTCTCCCCTCTCCCCGCGGGAGAGGGGCCGGGGGTGAGGGTTCGCTCAAGCGCTTCATAGAGGCTGTTTTCAGTGAGGCGAAATGCCTTCACGGGCGACAAGTCACCTTGCATGAGCTGGGTGAATGAGATGGATTTAGAGCCGGTGTGTGCGTCGCGCTTCGACGGGCTCAGCGTGACACCGGCGTAGTCAAGGCAAGCCGCCGCGATAATGGCATCGGGCAAAGTTGGTTTTGCGCCGATCACGAACGTGTATTCTTTGCCACGTTTTTGTAGCAGGCCGAGTTCAATGAAAGGTGAGTCGATGCTGTCTTCGCTAAACGTTGAAGATTCATCAAACGCATACATCCTCAAAAAAAGGTGCACGTCTTTGGCGAGCGATGAGTCGGCGATTTTATGGTCGCTGTAATGGCTGCGCACGTAGGCCCTGAGGTCGTGCTCGAGCTCGTCGGCGGTGAACGTGGTGCGACCAAAATGGTCGATCGCGAAGTTCCAGGTTGTTGCCTTCTCGGTCTTCAAAAGCTGGTAGTGCAACCACCACAGCGTCGCGGTGCTCTCGATGTAAGGGTCGAGCGCCTGCGCGCCGGCAATCAGATCGCGCGCGGCGTGGGTGAGTTGGTGCAGAGCCCGCTTTGTGTGTCCCCCTCCGCCTTCGGCACCTCCCCCGCTTGCGGGGGAGGATGGGAGGGGGACGATCAACCCAAATGCTTCGCACCAATACCTGATCGCGTGCGCCATGTTTTTACCGACGCCGAGGTTCATGTGTACATCGTCACTGGCAAACGCGACGGGGTCGTGGTCGACGAGGTCTACACCCTTCTTCAGCCAGCCGTAGCGGGGGTGGAATGTCTCATGGCGGGCGAAGGTGGCGGTGTATGAATTCGCGCCGCTCGACCATGCACCGCCTGACCGCATCGCTGTGGTTGCTGCGACTAGCACCGTAATTATACGGTGCATCGACTGCCACAGAAAACGTCAAGAATAATATCACCGTATATGTGCGGTGTTCTCGCTGCAATACGGAGTCGACCTTATATGTACGGTGTCGAGAAACTCACCCATCAACCAGAAGGTCAGAGCGCGCATCAAGGCATTGCGGGGAACACACGGATTGACGCAGGCCGAGCTGGCAGAGCGTTCGGGAGTAGACTACAAGCACATACAGTTGCTTGAGGGCAAAACAGCCCCCTCCGTGCGTCTGGATACGCTCGAAAAGATATGCCTCGGCTTTGCTCTCAAGCTGCACGAATTCTTCGACGACCCGGTGTTTACGCATGCTGACAGAATCGCCATTTCCGGAAAAACAAAAACTGCTCGAAAATGAGTTAGCCTATGCGATCTACGATGCGTTTCCCGTGTCACCGGGACATACGCTGATCGTACCCCGCCGCATTGTTGCCGACTACTTTGATTTAGAAGCAACCGAAAAGCGAGCGATGTGGAAGCTGGTCGATGACATGCGGGAATATTTGCGGGCAACGTTCAAAACCACCTACTTCAACATCGGGGTCAACTGCGGCGAACCTGCGGGGCAAACCATCGCCCATGTGCACATCCACCTAATACCCCGGTATCCGGGCGACACGCCAAATCCGCGAGGTGGGGTGAGGGGAGTGATACCGGGAAAGCAGGCGTACTAGCGGTAAACCCAGCTCGGCTGAAAGCCCATATTGGCCGCGATCTCGTATTGGGGTTTTATCGTCCGCTCTAAGATACCTGTGAAGGTCTGTTCATCAGTTTCCAAAATATCAACACCTGCCTGACCGGTGACAAGGATTTGGTAGTCTTCGAGCATCTTTGTTGTTTTCTCACCCTTCAGCCTCGCAACCTTGCGCATAGCTGCGTATTGCCTGACAGCAAATGGTAACAGGTACTTTTGCAGATCGGGCAACGAGTCGCTTTTTGCCCGGTTGGCGGTCGCAGCAACTGGGATGATATTCCACAGCAAATCGTGCGCAACGAAACTCCATGGCAGAAAATGGTCTAAGTCGGCATCTTCGATTCGTATTTCTTGCCCAGTGTAAATACACTGCGTAGCCCCGACGACAGACCAAAAAGACTTAGCCAAGGATAGGTTGCGCTTCTCGGGAGCGAATAGCTTGTTGGGAATACCGGGGACATTGGGATTCAATTTCTGGACATATTGCACCAGATGCCAATCGACGAAGCTCTGGAATATAGAAAGATGACGCCGCAGGTATCCCCGCCACCTCGGCTGGATTTCGATTTCGCGACCTGATGCCGAGAATCTATAAAGCGGCAGACTTTCATGGCGCTGAAAATTCTGCGCTGCCAGTGCCGCGACTTTCTTATTGAATTCTGAATCGTTAAGACCGCTCGTCTCGCGCGAAAACCACGGGCCTAAAAATCTATAGGGCACATACTTCGCCCGCGCCCTGAGATCATAGTATGCAGCTGAGCCAGAGCCATCTGCCAAAACACGTAATGCCGTGGCCGCAATCTTCTCCATCTTTTCGTTCGTCGGCAAGCCCGATTCTTTCTTTAAAACCGCAACACAATGGGCCAGCTGGTCTGCCTTGCCAAACGACAGGCGAAAATAATTACTCGGATACCAGGCGAGCGCCACCATGCGCGAGAGCAGATGATCGAACGGTATCGGCGACGGTACCTCATGGCGAATGGCATCCAGTATTGCCAGAAACCAATAGAACTTGTAAGAGGCAGTAGTACTCTTGAGTGTCGCAACCAGATGTTGCACCGGCAAGTTGTCTGCTTCAGGTAGATCTTGTTCCAGCAACACGGCAAAAGCAAAAAGTCTTGCTGGCTTTAGCCGGCAAGGGTTTTTGAAGAACCACTCTAACTCCCCCTCTCCTTCAGGAGAGGGGGCCGGGGGGTGAGGTGCCCCACCAGCGCCACCATTCGCGAGAGCTGAAAATCAATCGGGACTGGCTGCGACTTGTCTTGCCGTAAATGCAGCCTACCAAGTCCCAGGCTTGCGAATTTCACCCGCAGGCACGGTTAACGGGTCATCAAATTGATATTTTTCATAAGTATCTTTTTTGATTTTAAACTGCTGGTCTGTGACCGAACTAAAAGCTGCGTTAATTCGCTTGTACGGAAAAATTATGGATATTGGTTTCTGGTATAGCCGCCGAGCTGTTACAACCGCAGGTATCAAATCGGTATCGCCGGTCAGCAGAACGATCTGGTCACAAAGATTCTGCTGGAAAAGTTCAAAAATCTTAACCGCAATGGAAACATCCGTCTCTTTCTCTTCGTATTTCGTAAATTCGCGATGGCAGTGGTGGCATTTTACCCGCTTCGCCTTAAACATACCAAGTTGAATTTTTACACCGGTTGATTGAAGAGCACGGATATAGACTTGATGCCGGTTCACAACATTCGCGTCGCGGGTCGTCATATGCGTGGCGTGAGCAGAGAAATAATAGAACTCTGCAGGTGTGGCACCCCGGCCAAGAGATGGTAAATAAGACTCACAGAGTCGACGTAGATTCAGCCATTTGACTTTTTGCTTAAATTCAGATTCTACGTCGGCAAGAGAATGGTATACGTTGAAACCATCTACCAGAAAAGAAACACGCATGATGGGAAGTATGATGCCAAAACCTCCCGGCCGTAACCGAGGAGGGAGCTAGTCGGCGAACCTTCTAGCGTTGACAGAGACAGTATCGGCATTTTTAGGGCGGCTGTCCAGTATTTTTGCATCGCCTGTGGTTTGTTTGGTTTCCCCGGCGCCTGAAGCGCCAGAAACCAATAGAACTCGTAAGACGCCGTAGTGCTCTTGAGTGTCTCAACAGATGTACCGGCAAATTGCCTGCCCTGAGCAAGCGCAGCGCGTCGAAGGGGCAAGGGTTTTTGAAGAACTACTCTAACTCCCCCTCTCCCTGCGGGAGAGGGGGCCGGGGGGTGAGGTCGAGCCGTCTATGCCGCCTGATACCGCTTAATCTCAACCTCAGCGCCGCTTTTCACCGCTGCTTCTGCAATTTCCAAAACGCGTTTGGTTGCTGGTTCATCGAGGTAGTACTCCCCACAATTATCACACACATTCGCAGGAACCTGCTTGATAATGACGACAGTCTCACCCCGGTTCAAGTTCACGTTGGCATGGCTTGGGTGCAGCACACCGGTTTTGCAGATCTGGCAACCCTTCATCGGCGTGTCCTCATGTCATCATTCCATAGCGCCGGGTCTGGCCTGTAAACAGAAATTATGATCTCGCATTGAAGTGCGCTATCGAATGCCGCGACGACGTGCAAGACCTCCAGGCCAGAACGCCACAGTATAAGCCTGCTCGCAAGTGGCCTGTCATCAGGGTATTCGGCGATGACTTCGCCACTTGCAACTGCGGCTTTGACAGCCTCAATGGCAATTTCACGCTCAAACATACGTTGTAAGGCGTGACCGGAAAATTCGAAAGTGACCGCCATCGAAATCCGGTTTCAACTCCCTGCTGGGGTGACAATGGATTTTGTATGCCACGCTTAGATGGGCATTAGCGAATGCCCATCCACCCGCATGCCTCTGGCAGCTAACAACTTCAGCCACCCCTCCACCGTCCCGATATCATTGCGCCCCAACAAACCCGCTTCTTCCTCCGCACGCGATAGCTGGCTAAAAGTCTCAAACAGCGGGTGCCCGCTGTGAATGAACAGTTCCTTGCGGTGCAGAATCGGCGGGTTCTCACGCGTTCGGTAGTCCCGATAATCCAACTTGTTCTTGTGCAATAGCACTTTCATCGCACCCAGCAGCCGTGGATGCGCGTCTTCATAGAAATTGGCGTATTCCATGAAAGTCACGTGGTATGAGTTTCGGGCGATTTTGGCGATGTTCCATTCGACATCAGGCGGCAGAATCGTCTTCGCTAGCTCAACCAATAGCTGCAGCATCTCGGGCGCGTACTCAAGCGAATCGCGGTGTATATAGATATCGTCGGGCAGCACTTTCCCGACGCTCGACTCATTGATGTATCGGCTCACCTGTGCCAGGTCGCCCAGCTCTTTGAGCCGCACTAGTGCTGCAGTCTTCGCGGCATCCCACTTGCCATAATAGAGCCTGACCTGCTGCGCCGTTTCATCCTTAAGGTCTGAAGGCTTGAGGCGCGTGTCGGTGCGTATCAGCTCGCGACTCAAAGCAATGAGTAGGGCGGATTTATGCCGTTCTGCGGCCTGTTTGACAGTCTCGGGGTTTAGCTCCGCTCTGAGCGCCTCAGCCGCGGCTTCGGCTGAACCAAAGATGCGTTTGATAGTTCCTAAATCAGCAAACTCGGTCTTGTCAGGCGCGCGGCCGAGCTCGTGGTAGAGAGACACCCAGCGCGAAATCGTCTCTTGCACAATCTGCTGCCGCAGTGATTCTGCAATCCCGGCCTTTGAGTTCGCAAAGCGGTTCTGTAAGAATTGCTGCTGTAGTTCAGCATTTTTGAAGACATAGGCTATACCAGGCGACACCAAGCGGGCTTCGACGCCGAGCGTTGACTCGAGGTATTCGCGAAATTCGCGCGGTGAAAAATATTTCTGAAAAGTATGCCAAGATGTCAGAATGCCATCACCGAATGCAACCTCCGTCGCGACGAGCGGGCCTGCCGCACGAATCATGACCGCGACGACGAGCAGATTCTCCGATAGATCGAAAGCAGCCTTGAGCGTTTCTTTGCGCTCCGCAGCATTCTCGATAACATTCAGAATGTAGCCGAGATTGACAATTTGTGCCCCCTTCTTTGGTTTTTCAGGGGCAAAATGCGGGTCCCAACCGGCCGCCTCGAACTGCATCTTTTTCAGAAATTTGACGTCTTCACCGTAACCACAGCCATAGTCGAAGAAGCTCGTCTGTGTCGTCAGCAGCCCGTCATCGAGCAAAAGCTGCACCGGCCCGGAAAATCGGCGGCGCAACAAGGCGGTGCGGTGCCGCAAGATCTGCATTGTTCTCTGCTCTGGGTGGCGCAGCTGCTGCCAAGCGAATAAGACTGATCGTTGTCGGGGGGTGATTTGGCGAGAAAATCAGGGTTAGTAAAGTGCTCCCGAAATTTTTTTTCACCAATCCTCGCAAACCAGTACCCATGCCCTTCGGGCGGGGATGGCAGTCCAGGTAGATACTGAATACTATACCAGGCTTACTGATCAGTTACTGGATGACTTCTACCCTAAGTTCTGCTGTAATGAAAGACTGACTGCCGTGGACGGTAAAAGGGAAACCGTGCTCCGGTGCCCCCGTTGTCATAAGCAGGCATCCCGGTTGGCCGGTACGCCTTTGCATCATTTGAAGTTACCGCGATGGATGTTTGGTTATCTGTTGAAAGAGAACCAGTTACAGTACCCGAAAGTATTGACCTCTACGGAAATCAGTAAAAGAGTAGGAGTAAGTATCCCCGCCGCGATCCGGTTAAAGCGTAGATTGCAATTGTTTGCTGCGGATACTCTCCCCCGAATGCAGCGTAAGTTTTATGAAACCCAGAAGCTCCGGTTTCAGGGCTTCCGGTTTCCTAAAGACAGAGAGACTGATCTGACTCCCCTGATTGCTGATAAGCCAGTACCCCAGGCGGATACAGTAGTGTTGTACTCCTGCAAAGGTACTGCAAATAAAGGCCGAAAGCGTTATCGCCGCAGCGGACAGACTGCTTCAATTTACCGGAGTGAATCTTTAGGCGGGGATCAGATCGGGACTCTTGTCCATACAATCGGGACAAAGCAAGGTCCGGTATTCTATGACTCTATCCCCAACCAGAAAGCGGAGACCATCTATCCGATTCTGGGTAAATACAATCCCCACCACGGTCCCTTGTTTACTGACATGGGATACCGCGGCTTCCCCAGCATGAATCACCGGATGGTGAATCACTCCCGCAAGAGTTCTGACAAGAGGTATAAGTGGGCCAGGAATCGGTGGAGTAAGAACGGGGTTCACTGCAACGTCGCGGAGGGTAAGAACGGAATCCTGAAGCGGTCATTCAGTTCCTATGTCTGGATAAACCCGAAGCACTCTAACCTGTACTTACAGGAATATGCCTTCAATGCCAACCTTAGGCATTTTGACCTGGGGGATTTGTTACCGGAAGAGAGTAACCCGAATCCCGCCCCGGTCTATCAGATGGATGACAACTGGGCAATGCGAGGAAGGGTTAGTAAAGTGCTCCCGAAGCAGGATTCGAACCTGCGACACGGTGATTAACAGTCACCTGCTCTACCGACTGAGCTATTCGGGAATGATAGGCCACCCTTCGGCAGCCAGATGGCCCGAATAGCTCTGCTTCCAGTGCTATTCGGGAATAGTTAACGGTCGGAGAAATCGGCATTTTTGACAATGCGTCAACTGTTTTCAAAACCAAATGGCAGTGTGTCCGGGGCGATCAAGGCGCGGCGGAGGGTGTAACGGATCGGGCTTTATTTTCAGGTCTTCAGCGCGGTCGATTTCTTGATGCCGAGCGATTGGTAGATTTTGAGCGTTGCCTTTGATTTGTTCAGGGTGTAGAAGTGAATGCCGGCGGTGCCGTGGTCGATCAGGTCGCGCACCTGTTCGCTTGCCCAGTGTATGCCGACATTCTCGGCGTATTCGTCGTCTTCGGCGCGGGCGAGCGCGCGCAAGAGTTTCGCGGGAAAACGCGAGCCGAGCGACAGCTCGGCCATGCGCTGCATGCCCTTGCGCGAGGTGATCGGCATAATGCCCGCGATAATCGGCACGTTAATGCCGGCCAGCGCGCAGCGTTCGCGGTAGTCGTAGAAGTCATGGTTGTCGAAAAAAAGTTGAGTACAGATATAATCCGCACCAGAATCGATCTTCGCCTTCAGGTAGCTGATTTCTTTGAGGCGATTGGGCGTCTCGGGGTGGCCTTCGGGAAAACCGGCAACGCCGACACCCATCTGGGGAAAATGCTTCTTGATGAACGCGACGAGTTCGGCCGCGTACGCGAAGCCGTCGGGGTGTTGCTGCCATCTGCCGTGCGCTTCTTTTGAAGGGTCGCCCCGCAGCGCCATGATGTTATGAATGCCGCTCTCTGCATAGCGTTCAAGAATCAGGCGGATTTCATCTTTACTGGCACCTACGCACGTGAGGTGAGACACGATCGTGAGACCGAGCTCACGGCTGAGGCGCACGACAAGATCGTGCGTGAGCTGGCGGGTTGAGCCACCGGCACCGTACGTGACACTCACATAAGCCGGCTCGAGTGGTGTGAGGTCGCTGATCGTCTGAAACAGGGTCTCAGCACCCTCTGGCGTCTTCGGGGGAAAAAACTCGAAACTCAGCGCGGGCTGGTTTTGCTTTAATACATCCGCAATATGCACCCCACCTGCAATGCAGGTTCTGCTGCGCCGTAAAGGAGAATCGGTATCTGCAGCGCAAAAATGCGTTGGCGACGCCCGGCCGTTTTGCAGGTGGTTTCATGCGGTATTTATGGCTGATGATTGCAAGTATGGCTTGCGCTGCTTCTGTTGGGGCCACGGAGAAGAAGATCGGCGCGGCCAGGGTTCACTTCACCGGCGAGCTGAAAGGCAGTGACCTGCGCATGACCGAAGAGCACGCACTCGATCTCACCGAGGCCTGGCAGTACCCTGCGCGCACCTACTACCGCAGCTTCCTGGCGGGGCGCTTTCCCTGGTCGCAGGACCTCACCGATTTTCGCGCGAGCGTCGATGGCCAGCCAATGAAAACTGATCTCTACCGGTACGGCTACGACAAGGTCATGCTGCGCCTGCCAGCTCTCGCGGCGGGCAACTACCGCCTCAAGGTCAGCTATACAATCCGTGACATCCGCGGATTTCCCGAGGCAACTCTGCCAGAGCTGCGCTTCTGGGATTACCCTCTGCATATCGAAGAAGTCACTGCTCAGCTTACTGGCTTGCCGCGGGGCGCAGAGTTCGCGCTGATCGAACGCTACAACCGCGAGCAATTCGCGCAGAAACGCGCCGATGGCATTCAGGCGCTGGCGTACGGTAAAGATCACGACACCACGCCATCACCGGTTTTGCTCATCAGCAATAGCGCGCTGCGCTACGATGAGGGCATCGTCGGTTACATGCGCTATTTCGCGCAGCAGAGCAGGTTACTGCCATTTGTAGGATTTCTTATTGTTCTGATGCTCTTGCTCCGGTTCATGCCGGCACGCATCGTTCTGGGTTTTATTTCGCTCTACATGTTTATACCACTCACCTTCTGGCTCTCGCGCATTCCGGGTTGGCTAAGCTACTTTGCCGCACGCAAAGAAATTGAACCGCGCGCAGAGTACATCGAACACTTCTACGGCGAGCTGGCGGGCGACATTGCTGTAGCAGCCATCTTGTTCTTGCTGGCACTGCGTGTCGTGCGCGGCATCTGGCGCGGCGAAATCAGCGATTATTACCTGCCTTACGGCGGCCTCGTGAGCTTTTTGGTGCTACTGCTCTTCATGGGGCAGGACCCCGAGGCCTTGCTGATGCTGCCGCTCGCAGCACTTTTTCCGCTGATGTATTCAGGCAAACAGGTCACGCGTTTCTTCGGTGCCGATGCGCACGTGTGGATCGAAAAGGTTATCTCGGTCGGCAAGATGAGTTTCGATGAACTGAGCCAGGCTTCAGGACTTGCGGTTACGCGACTCAACCGTATCTTTGCCGCTCTGCCCACGCACCCGGTTGCGATCGATCATGACAACCGACAGTACCTTTCGGCTGATGCGCTGGCGGCGCTCGAGCAAAACCAATTTTGCAACAACTGCGGAGGTACTCTCAAGGTTGAACACAGCGACCTTCTACAGTGTCCGTATTGCCGCAGCGATTACGCCGTGGCGCTCGGAAAAAAATCCAAAGCAAAAAACACTCCGCCGCTGGTCGTGAGTACGCTGGCAAATTTTCTCAAGGCAAGCGGAATCATGCTCATGATTGTGTTTGTCTTTCTCGCAGCCTTCGGTGCCATCACCGAACTTTATGCGCGTATGCATCGCAAGGGTGGCACCAGCGGCGACTGGGCAGTGGTCATCACCATTGCCATTCTGGGTGGCGCGGCGTATGGTGGCTTTGCCGCACTCGCGACCCGGCTGCTTTCCGGTAAGGGTTACGCCCTGGTTTCGGCGGTGCTTGCAACTCTCGCCCCTCTCGTCTGGCCCATCTTTGCGCTGCGCGCGCTGATGTCGCCGCGCAGCAAATTCTTTTTCGGGCAGTTGGATTTAGCCCGCATACGCGAGTGGCTTGCAGAAAAAAAGTACATCCCCCTTACTGAATTTGCCCGCCGGCTGCGCGCGAGCGAACTCGATGCAATGAACCTCGCGCATTACCTCACGTCCTCGGGTGAGCTCGACGCGGTTTACGACCGGCGCAACAACACGCTGACAGAACGCTCGCTCTTTCGTGCCAAGGCCGGCGCCAATTCATGCCAATCTTGCGGGGGAGTGGTCTCGGTGCTGAACGGTGCCCGCGTTTGCCGGTATTGTGGAACCAAGGCCACGTAAGGGTAAATGCCTTCGCCTAACAGGCTCCTGAAAAAGGAGCCAAAAGCAGGTTCCGGAAACCGAACAAGGCTGCAGACAGGCCATATATGGCCGTTTTGCGAGCGATTTCGGTACGAAATCGCGGCGTCTGCGCCGGCCTTCGGCCGGGCAACGCCCGGTCAGGGAGTATTTCCGGAACCTGCTAAGCCGACAGCCGGGAACCCGCAGCGGCTGTCGTCGGTCAATAAGATGTTAACCAAATGGTTAAAAACTGTTCTACGGGGTGTCTAGCCAACCAGCTGCGGTAACGCGTGGCTGTGAGTTTCCATAGCTGCTATGGAAATCCGTAGCAGTGCGAGAAATCCGCCGCACCGCCGCAAAGGAGAACTATGCATATCATCTCGATGACCAACGTTCGCAAAGATTACCCGCTCGGCGAAACCACGGTCAGCGCGCTCAAGGGTGTTAACTTCGCGGTCGAGGCGGGTGACCTGCTCTCGGTGGTGGGGCCCTCGGGTAGCGGCAAGACGACTCTGCTCAACATCATCGGCTGTATCGACCGCCCGACGAGCGGCAAGGTTTCAATTGCAGGCCAGGACATCACGACGATGAGCGACGATGCGCTCACCGACCTGCGCCTTTACACGGTCGGGTTTATTTTCCAGACGTTCAACCTGATCCCGGTGCTCGATGTGCTCGAGAACGTGGAGTTCCCGATGCTGCTGATGAAAGATAACAAGTTCTCGAAAGCTGAAATCAAAGAGCGTGCCGAGCACCTGATCGAAGAGGTGGGCCTGACCGCACAGCTGAAGCAGCGCCCGGCGGAGCTCTCGGGTGGGCAGCGGCAGCGCGTCGCGATTGCGCGTGCGCTCGTGACCAACCCCAAGATCGTGCTCGCCGACGAGCCGACGGCCAACCTCGATTCAGACACGGGCCACAAGATTCTCGAACTGATGCGCCGACTGAATGAACAGCATAAGACGACGTTTGTATTCTCGACGCACGACCCCGACGTGCTGCAGTATGCTCGCCATGTTGTAAAAATTCGTGACGGGCTTGTCGTGGCCGACAAGCCCGTCACGAAAAAAAGAAAAAAATGAAGATCGCGTTCACCATCGCGGCACGCAACCTGCTCCGCCACAAGGGCAAGAGCCTGGTGATCGGAGCGATTCTGTTTTTGGGAGCGCTGATCATGACGCTCGGCAATGCCGTGATTGGCGGCATGAACCGCGGCCTCAGCGAAAACATCGTCGAGCGTTTTACCGGGCATATCGTCGTGATTTCCGACACGCAGGAAAATCCTAATATTCTCTTCACCCCGATGGGCAAGGACATCGCCCTGATTAAACATTTCGACCGGGTCAAGGGTGTGCTCACGGGCCAGCAGCAGATTGCCGGCTACGTGCCAGCGGGCCGTGGCTTTAGCCTCGTGCTCACCGAAGAGGGCGATATCGACTTCGCGATGCTGTTGGGCGTCGACTTTCCTGCCTACAACGCTATGTTTAAAGAAAACGTTAAGCTCGTCGAGGGCAAGCTGCTTGGCCCTGAGGAGCGCGGTATGCTGGTGAGCCAGGGGCGCCGCACGCGTTTCTTCAATGACCAGAATATCTGGCTGAAGCCTGCGGGTTTTGCACTCGAAGAAAAGAACTTTTCCGACGAGGCGAAGAAGTACCGCGACAAGATGATCGTCAAAGATTCGCTCGTGCTCATGGGTGCTTCGGGCGATTCGACGGCGTTCGATGTGCGCGCCGACATCAAGGGTATCGTGCGCTACGAGTTTCTCGACGACTACTGGAAGTTCTTCAACATCATGGACATCGAAACTTTTCGCGAATGTTTCCAGTGGGTGACATCGAGCGATGCTGCGCAGAATATCAGGGCCGATACCAAGGCGCTCATGGCGCAGAGCGAAAACCTCGATGCCCTCTTCAATGAAGCAACCGTGGTGTCGTCAAACGTCGGCAAGGCTGAAATCTCGAAGAGTCTGAAAAAGCTCAAACAGAAATCCGCCGCGCAGAAGGTGCTCACCGACGCGGGGGCATACAACGTCGTTTTTGTA
This sequence comes from Turneriella parva DSM 21527, assembly GCF_000266885.1. Lineage (NCBI taxonomy): Bacteria > Pseudomonadati > Spirochaetota > Leptospiria > Leptospirales > Leptospiraceae > Turneriella > Turneriella parva. The sequence goes on from NC_018020.1 coordinate 2,400,813, forward strand.
AAACTCAAAGACGGCTATGACATCGACAAGGGCGTGCGCGAACTCAACGCTGCGTTCAAGGCCGCGGAGGCCCCCGCGCAGGCGGTGACCTGGCAGAAGGCCATTGGCCAGCTGGGCGACATGGCAGGTATCATACGCGGTGCGCTCATCGGTTTTGTCTTCTTTATCTTCTTTGTCGCGATCATCATCATCATGAACACCCTCTCGATGGCGGCGCTCGAGCGCACTGCCGAGCTGGGTATGATGCGCGCGGTGGGGGCGCAAAAGCGCTTTGTGACCTGGATGTTCCTGGTCGAAACCGCCTGCCTGGCGCTGCTCTTCGGCGGCGCCGGCATTGTCCTGGGTTCGCTCGCAGTGCCGGTGCTCAAGGCCATGAAAATTACCGCAGAAAACAACATTCTGCAGTTGCTCTTCGGAGGCAAGACGTTCGCGCCATACCTCAGCGCCGGCGACATTGTCTTCGGCGTGGCGGAGCTCGCCTGGGTTACAGTCATGGCAGCGATTTATCCGATTATTGTCGCGCGGCGCATTACACCGCTCGATGCCATTTCGAGGGATTGATATGCAACGCCTGAAACTCCTCTTCTCGCTCGCGTTTCGCAACCTGGTGCGCCAGCGCCGGCGCAACATGCTGTTGGGTGTAGCCCTTGCTTTCGGTACCATGATCCTCGTGGTCGCCAATGCGTTCTCGAGCGGCATCACCGACACGCTGCTGAACAAGATTGTCGTGCAGATGACCGGCCACCTCGAACTCGCGGTGATTGAGCGCGCACGGGCGCAGAACCTGCTGATACGCGACCGCGAATTCTACCTTAACCTGCTCAAGACCAACCTGCCCGAAATTCGCGAGGTTGCCGAGAATGTTGCCGTGTTCTCGCGCGCGATCGGTGTGGGTAAGGGCGAAAACGTGATCGTGGTTCCTGTCGATCTCGGTGAGAAAGCTGACCCTGCTACTTCAGCTGATGCCGAGTACCTGGTGAGCCGCGCGGTCGAGGGCAACGTGGCCGACCTGCTTTCGCCGCAGTACGAAAATCCAGTCGCGGTTTTTGCCGATAAGGCCAAGGCACTCAATATCAAACTGCTCGATACACTTAAGATGCGGCTCAAGACCGTGAGCGGGCAGGAACAGAGCGCGCGGTTCACCGTCGTGATGCTGCTTAAATCAGAGAGCATGTTTGAAAGTGGCGCACTCTTCTTGCCGCTAAAGAACCTCAAAGACCTGCGCGGTATTCGCGCGAATGAAACAGGGTCGCTGCAGGTGACATTCAAGAAGTTCGATTCGCCGCGCTCGGTCATTCGTATGGCCGACAAGCTGCACAGCCTGCTGAAGCCGCAGGTGGCCGCGATCGGCGGTGAGCTTGTGGCAGGTAAGAAAAGTGCGCCGGTTACAGTAGGGGGATTTACCCAGGAATTTGCGAAATCTCCACAGGTACAAAAGTCTTTCACACTCACCGCGGGTGATTGGTTCAAAGATCGCGACACTGACCAGGTAGCGCTGAACGAGAGTCTCGCCGAAGCGTTGGCAGTCAGCGAAGGTGATTCTGTAGTCCTGCGCTACCGGTCGATACATAGTGGAGAACCCGTCGAGCAAACCTTCAATATCGCGGCTGTTCTTTCCGCACAGGACGCTCCGCCGGCCGTAAATGCCTGGCTACCCGAAGCCGGGTTTTACCGTGTTTATCTCGGAGATTTGCCAAAAGTGCGCGTGCTACCGGGTGCTGAAAGTCTCAGTGCCGAATGGAAGGCCGTGCTCGCTCCTGATTTCAAAGTGCTGCCGCGCACTTCGACCGGCGATGACTTGATGAAGAAGAACCAAGAGTTGCGCAAGACAAACTTCTACGGGCCGGCGATAGATGTGCGCACGATGTACGAGAGCGCAAGCCAGGTGCTTGAGCTCGAAGGAGCGCTCAACCTCATCACGCTCATTGCCGTGCTGATACTCTTTTTGATCATTTTGACCGGGGTTGTGAACACCCTGCGCATGACCATACGTGAGCGCACGCGCGAAATCGGCACGATGCGCGCGATCGGCGTGCGTTCGGGCGATGTGCGCAACATCTTTTTGATCGAGACTTTTCAGCTCGCGTTCTTTTCGGCGGTGACGGGCGTGGTGCTGGCATTCATCGTGATGGCAGTACTGTCTTCGTTTCGTATCGAAACACAGAGCGTGCTGGGTATCTTCTTGAGCCAGAAGAAGCTCTACTTTCTGCCGCAGGCCGGTGACATATTGCGGAATATCGTGATGATCTTGCTGGTGTCTACCGCGACCGCATACTTTCCATCAAGGAGAGCGGCCAAGCTCGACCCAGCTGAGGCTTTGAGACACTTCGAGTAGTCAGGAGAAAATATGAAAAAATACATCATTGTGGTATTGTTCTTCACGCAATATGGCATTCACGCCAAAGGCGTGAATGCCATATTGCAGGAAATCGACAAACGCATGTCGCAGATCAGCGACTTCTCTGCAAAGGTTGCCCTGACGCAGCAGAAGGTCGGGCAGGGCGTGAAGAACTTTGAAACACTGTTCTTTCGCCGCGACGAGGGTGACGAGTTCCTCATGGTGACAACCGCCCCGCAGTCAGAGAAGGGTAACGGCTACCTGCGTACCGGCAACAACTTCTGGATGTACCGGCAGAACACGCGCACGTTCCAGCACATCAACCGCGACGAGAGCATCAACGGTACCGACACCAAGGCAGGCGACTTCGAGCGTAAAAAAACCACCGAACTCTACAAGCCATACGTCGATGCCAACGGCAAAGAAGACATTACCGAAGAAATGCTCGGCAACAAGAAGGTGTGGAAGTTTACCGTGGTGGCCAAGGTGCGTGACGTCACCTACCCGAAACAGGTCTACTGGGTCGAGCAGGGCACTTACCTGCAGCTGAAGGTGCAGTCGTATTCACTATCCGGTACGCTCATGCAGACGGCGTACTTCATCAAGTACACGCAGATCGAGGGGAAGTACATTTTGCTCAAAGGTATGTTCGTCGATGAATTCGAAAAGGGCAACAAGACGGTGCTCGAAATCTCGGGTGTTTCGCTCAAGAAGCTCGATTCGAAGATATTCACGAAGGCTTACCTCGAGAACCTGAGTAAATAGCGTGCGGCGGAGTTTATTTGTGTTTTCAATTTTATCCACTTGCGCGTACGCGCAAGTGGATAAAATTGATGAAAACCAGTTGTTCTCCGAAGGTGAAACCGTCACACCGGTTGAAAAGGTGACCGACGACAAACTGCAGGATTCTACCGACAAAGAATCGGTCTCTTTTTCCGGCGCAATCAACAGCCGAAACTCTTACTCGATGAACCGCGACTGGCTGACAGGTAACAACGCGTCGACGGCGCAAAATAACCTGAATAACCAGATACAGACCAACATGCTGCTCGAGGCCCGCGCGCGCCGCAGCACCAAGGCCGTGGTCAACGTGGTCAATAATGTCTATGCACAGGGCCGCAGCGAACAGCGCACCTTCCAGGACGTTACCACCGGTGCGACCACGCGTGTGAATGAGACTGTCTATTATGACTTTCGTTTTACTGAGGCCTTCGTTGATACCAACATCGCGCGCGCGGTGTATTTTCGCGCGGGTAAGCAGGTGCTCGTGTGGGGACGTGGATTCTTCTGGAATCCTTCTGATGTTATCAACGCCGAGCTGCGCAGTGCCACCGACGCGTTCCAGTTTCGCGAGGGTACGTACGGCCTGCGCGCGCACGTTCCGATCGGCAGTAGCCTCAACTTCTATTCGTTCACCGGCGTCGGTCGCAGCAACCGGGCTGAAGACATGCTGCAGGCGTTCAAAGCCGAAGTCGCCTTCAGGCGTGCCGAGGTTGCGACGGGTGTGATCATGGGCCAGCGCAAGGTACCGACATGGCTTGCCGAAGCGAGTACGCGTTTTCTGACGCTCGACTGGCGAGCCGAGGTTACGTATGCCTACGGCGACAACGCTTACCGTATCGACCCCAACACTTTCAACCCGCTGTTGCCGGTAACCTACCAGCTGCGCGAGCAGCACGTGTTCAAAGGCGTGCTCAGTTTCGGGCGGAGCTTCGAGGTTTTCGACGTCGCCGACCGTCTAGGCATCAACTTCGAATATTTTTACAACGGCGCCGGCTATAAAGAAAATGTGTTTGAGCAGAACCCACTGGTACGCGCGTACTTCGTGCAGAACGGCCTCTACCGCCCTAACTTCTATGGTATGCACTATGCGGGCCTCTTTGTTACTTACGCACGTTTCTTTGTGCAAGATTTGACTCTCGGTCTGAATGCGCTCAGCAACCTCAGCGACAAGACCATGATTCTTTCGCAGCTCTTCACCTATAACCCGCTCTTTAACCTGACGCTTACTTGGCAGAACAACATTTTTACCGGCAGGCCGAATGGCGAATATACGGTCAGCGGTTTAGGGTGGTACACCGAATTTTCGGCACGAGTAAGCTTTTGAGCGTTTCCCGTTAGGGAATCGCTCAAAAGCTTACTGCAATTTTATGCCGGCTCAAGAATTGTCTCAATCGCCGCGGCGAACTCGGTGTCTTTCTTCGTGAGCCCACCCTTATCATGCGTCATGAGCGTGATATGCACGCGGTTATAGGTGTTGTTCCAGTCGGGGTGGTGGTCGAGCCTCTCGGCAATCAGCGCAACTCGCGTCATGAATGCAAACGCCTCGCTGAAATTCTTGAACACAAAGTCTTTCGAGAGTGCCCCTTCATGCAGATGCCAGCCATGCAGTTGTTTGAGCGCGGTCACCATCTGCTCGTTGTTCAAGAGTTGCATGCGGCAGAAAATCAGGTTGTCATCGGTGGTCAATGCAGAAGAGACTGATGTCAGCCACAACCTGACATCGGTGGCAAAAGCAATTGACAGATTATCGGCACCCATACAGTCCTTGACCGCGATGAATCGTCTCAAGCCGGTTTATTCACGCTCTTGAGTAGCCGCAATTTGCCTTTGTGCAGCTTCGGCGTGCAGCAACTTCAATTGGCCACCCGACAGCATGGCAAAAGATGCTGCGGCCGCTGCGTCGGGTATTCCGCAGGCTATTCTCGCCGTCAATTTTAACGGGCAGGTGCAACTGACCTGGGAAACAGTCAACGGCGCCACAGGTTACCTAATTTACTATTCATCGACGCCTGGTGTCACGAAGGCCACCGCTACGGCGCTCGCGGCTGCGAGCAGCCCCTATTTGCACACTGGCCTCACGAATAACGTCACGCTCTATTATGCTGTGGCAGCAACCAACGCCGGTGCTGAGAGCGCACTTTCCATAGAAGTGTCGGCAATGCCAACGGCTGCGCGCAAGATTTTCATTTCGAGCACCGCTTATACAGGCAATATGGGTGGCATTGCCGGCGCGAACACCAATTGCCAGAGCCTGGCCACAGCCGCAGGTCTGCCGGGAAAATTCAGGGCGTACATTTCGACGCAGGTGACAGACGCCGCATGTAACATTCTGGGGCTTTCAGGCAAGAAATCGGCAAACTGTGGTTTGCCCTATGCGCCAACATTTGATGCCGCAACTCCCGTGCAGAACACGCAGGGCCAGACGATTCAGACAAGCCTTTACAACCTGCTGAACGGAGATGGGGGTGCGGTTAACTGCGGTGCGGGCAATGCCATATGCACGGGCGTTGCGTATAACGAGACGGGAATTACAGCCTCAACGACCGCGCGCACAATAACGACGACAGGTGGTGTGTTTGCGACAGACCCACCCGGCAATACCGGCTGCCAAGATCTTACCCTTGCGACAAACGACGGCATCGGCACGCTCTACGGCACATCATACGATATCAATAACTGGTGGTATTCGGCTGGCTGGAGCGATAACTGTGCCAGTGCACTGCGCATTTATTGCCTGCAGCAATAGGTGTGAGCCACCGGGTATCGGGCTAACCGAAAAGCCCGGCTTGCTCTTGTGTGTCTTTCTTTTTTCGCCCGTCTGTTTTTGGCTGTGCGAATGCCGCACCGCTGGTGACGATCACTCCCGACTTCTTCTCGAGATCTTTGAGAATTTGCGCCGCTCGCTCCGTCACGGCTTTCGGCATGCCTGCCATCTGCGCAACATGAATGCCAAACGATTTTTCGGCGACTCCCTCAACAATCTTGCGCATAAACACCACGTGTCCGTCTTTTTCGACAACCGAAACAGTGAGCCCGGCGATGCCGCGTTCTTGTGAAATCAGGTGAGCGAGTTCAGAGTAATGTGTTGCAAACAGGGTTTTGGGGCGGCCGGTTTTGGCGTCGTTTAGCGATTCAATCATCGCCTGCGCGATGGAGATGCCGTCATAGGTAGATGTACCGCGTCCGACTTCATCGAGCAATATCAGTGAGTCTGCCGTGAAGTTACGAAAAATGCGCGCGCATTCTGCCATTTCGACGTAGAACGTACTCTCTCCGTGAGACAAACGATCTTGCGCGCCGATGCGCGTGAAGATGCGGTCGACCACGGGCAGCGTCGCCGAAGTCGCCGCAACGAACGCTCCGGCCTGGGCCATGATTTGCATAATGCCGATTTGCCTTATGTATGTACTCTTGCCCGCCATATTGGGCCCCGTAATGATTGCGAGGTGGCGGTCGGTATTGTTGAGGTGCACATCGTTGGGTATAAACATCTCGCTGCGAAAATAGGCTTCGATTACAGGGTGTCGCAGCGATTCGGCGCTGAGGGTCTTCTCGGTTGTCATGCGTGGCCTGACATGGCGGTGAATGACCGCAGTGTGCGAATAAGCGAGCAGCACGTCGAGGCGCGCGAGCCTCTCGGCCCAAAGTTTCAGCTGGTCGGCCGCGGCGAGCACCTGCCCGCGAATATCTTCAAACACACCCTTCTGTATGCGCAGCACTTCTTCTTCGGCTGAAAGTATTTTGGTTTCAAGTTCTTTGAGCTCGGCCGTCGTGTAGCGCTCTGCGTTTGTCAGCGTCTGCCGGCGCGCAAAATGTTCGGGTGCTTTGTTCGCCTGGCCTTTCGAAATTTCGATAAAGTAACCGAGCACGTTGTTGTGCTTCACGCGCAGCGTGTTGATCTGGTGCTCGGTCTTTTGCCGTTCTTCATAATCGGTGAGGTGTTTAACGGCATTCTGGCTGAGTTCAATAAACTCGTCGAGAAGCGGCATATAGCCGGGTTTTACAAAACGGCGGCTGTCTAAAAGCGGCGGTAAATTTTCACTGAGAATCGCCTCTTCGAGAAATTGCAGCAGTTCGACAGGAAACTCACGCAGGTCTTGCCAGCCACGACTCAGAAACGGCGCCATGCGATTGTCGTCGATAATCTTCTGCAGGCGTATGATCGCCTTTAACGTGGCAGCGACCTGACCGAGGTGCCTCACCGTGGGGTTGTTGCTGAGCCCCGTCAGCACACGTTCGAGATCGGCGACGTTCTGCAGCTCTGCCGTTATCAGTTGTCGGTAAGCATTGTGTTTCGCGAGAATTTCAACGGCGTCGTGACGGCCTTCAATTTCTGCGTGGTCGGCAGAGGGGCGCGATAACCAACCGGCGAGCAGGCGCGAACCCGCCGAAGTCTGGCAGTGCGCGAAAAGGCCCATGAGGCTCGGGTTGAGCTTACCTTCAGCGCTGGCGAGAATCTCGAGCGTGCGCAGGGTCGACGCGTCCAGAATCATTGACTTGCGGCGGTATTCGCGCTGCGGCGATGACCAGTGCATTTTCAAGACGGGAGAAATTTCCCGTAAGTATGCGAGTGCCAGCGCAAGCGCGCAGGCTTCTTCAACGTCGAGCTCCCAAATGGCGAGATTCTTCGTCTGCAGCGCGTCTTTCAGCACCCGGGCACGAAAGGCTTCGTCATTCACCGGGTAGCGCCGGGTCTGTAAAATTCCTGCGGCCGGAGGTGTAAACGCCTCGGCGTCGAGTGCAACCCACTCGCGAATGCCAAATGCAGCGAGCGCTTCAGCCATTGTCTCATCGTCTTTGCGATCGAACCAGATTTGCCCGGTTGCCACTTCAATGATCGCCAGTTGCCAATACGCTTTGCCGCGGGTAACGCCGCAGAGTCGGCGTGAATCTTTGCCGTCGATAAGCGCTTCTTCAAAAAGACTGCCAGGAGTCAGAATGCGCGTCACACCGCGTCTCACGATGCGCCCCTGCGCTTCAGCCGGGTCTTCGAGCTGCTCGCAGATCGCAATGCGTCGACCCTGCTCGAGAATCGGGTGCACGTACTGGCTCATCGAATGGTACGGTACGCCGCACATCGGCACCTTGTCTTGCCGGCGCGTCAGCGCAATATCGAGCACCCGCGCCGCATAAACCGCGTCTTCGAGAAACATCTCGTAGAAATCGCCCATGCGAAAGAAAAGAATGTCGTCGGGGTATTGTTTCTTGATTTCAAGAAACTGCCGCATCATGGGAGTATCCAGGTTCTTCTGGTCGACCTCGCTCACGCTCGGTCTCCCAAATTTTTTATTTTCGAAATACTAAAGGGGATAGCTGCGCTACCCCCTTTGCAACCCCCGCTGAGACTCACATTCATTGCTGCACCTGCAGCATCTGCGCTGCACGTTTGGCGTTTTCGATAAACCGCCGCACCTTGTCCGCATCTTTGATTCCGGGCGAGGCTTCGGTGCCGCTCGCCACATCAACCCCATGAGGATCTACCTGTGCCACGATGCTCGCCACGTTTTCGGGAGTGAGGCCACCTGCGTAGAGGTATGGGTGGGTAATGCCGGCGACGTTCGCCGGGTTGAACGTTTTACCTGTGCCCCCCGCAACCGGTTGCGCGCCCTGAGGTGCTCGAAGGGTGCGCGCTGTTCTATGTGAATCAAACAGCACCAGTGGGTGTTGTGCCCATGCTGCAATCTCATCAGCCTCTACCTTCTCAGCAGCAGAAATTGAGGGTAGAATATTTTCGGGTGAAGCCAGTTTTAACAGGCGTTCAAGCTCAGGATGGTCGGCCATGATCTGCAGGCGCGTGCCGGTTTGTGCCAGTAAATTGAAAGTCTCGCTTATGAAATCCGCACTATCGTAACCAAAGACCAGGTAGCGAGGCTGGTTTAGTTCAAGCGCAAGAATTTCTTTGGCCCGTGCATGCGTCGCGCGGCGTTTGCTCGATTCGGCCATGACTATACCCAAGAAGTCGGCGCCGGCATCGGCAGCGAAGCGTGCATCGTCGACACGGGTTAAGCCGCAGATTTTGACTTTCATGAAAGATGCCAGGAATAAAGAGCGCAGCCCTTTATTCGTGGCGAATCCTCCATTCGAGCAGATCGAGGCCGAGAGGGTAGACATTCACATTCGTGAAGCGTTTGCTTACCGCGATCAGAGCATAACTCGTGTAGAGAAAGGTGTAGGGCTGTTCGTTGTAGACCAATTCGTGAAAGCGGTGGTAGATCGCGTTACGGGCCTTGTCGTCAAACGTGAGGCGCGCGCTTTCGATCAGGGCATCGCTCTCAGCATTGCCAAACCCGGTAAAGTTGTGGCCTTTCTCACGCTGCGAGGTGTGCCACAATTGAAACGGATCAGACTCGATGCCCGACGACCAGCCCAGCATCACGGCCTGAAAATCGCGCTGGTTAATTTTCGTGAGCATTGTTTGAAATTCGAGCTTGCGCAGATTCAGGGTAATGCCCGTGCGCGCAAAATCTTCTTTGACCACTGAAGCGAACTGGTCGGCGAAACCGCCACCGGCAGCAATCATCAGTTCAATTTCGAGTGGCTTGCCGTCTTTCGCGAAAAGGCCGTTGTTGTCTTGCGCATAACCTGCGGCCTTCAGCAGGGCAATTGCCTTCTGCGGATTAAATTCGAGCGGCTTGAGGCTCTTGTTGTATTGCAGGCTCTGTGGTAAAAAAGGGCCCGTGGTGACTTCGGCCAGATTCTCGAGAATCGTGGTTTTGACGCGCTCCAGGTCCATCAGGTGTGCCATTGCCTGGCGAACGCGCCTGTCGTTAAAGGGCGGCTTACGCATGTTGTAGCCGACGTAACGATAGCTGGTTGCGAGGTATTTGATCTTTTCAAACTCGCGCTGAAACTTTTCTGAGTTTGTTTGCCTTGTCCATTGTAAAGGGCGCAGGTTATAGCTGTCGACGTCACCTTTTTTGAGCGCCTGCAGCGCCACGGCATCATTCTTGATGATTGTGAATTCGATCTTATCGATCTCGGGCTTTTCGCCCCAATATTTATCGAATCGTTTCAGCACAACGCGCTGGCCGGTTTTCCACTCGCCGAAAGTATACGGCCCACTGCCCACGGGCCCGCGCAGATTGCGTTCGTCTTTCATGAAGTCGCCGACGGAGTAGACATGCTGCGGTATTACCTCGAAGCCACCGAGGTGTTCGAGTGCCATCGCGTAAGGCTTTTTCATCTTGAAGACAACCGTCTGCGAGTCGGGTGCACTTACCGAAAGCACATCTTTGTAATAGACTTTTTTATGCGCATTCGGAATTTTTTCGCTCATCATCATGTTGTAGCTGAAGAGCACATCGGCCGAAGTCAGCGGTTTACCGTCGTGAAACAGAATATTGCGCCTCAGGTTGAACGTGTAGGTCAGCTTGTCAGCGCCGATCGTCCATTTTTCAGCGATCTGGCCTTTCATCTTGAGCGTCTTACGGTCGCGCTCGAGCAGGCTTTCAAAGATGCGTGTGCAGATGACATTCGAGTAAGCGTCTTCTGAAATTACCGGGTTGAGCAGAATAGGGTCTTGCGGCAGGTGAAAGCGTATCGTCGCAGGTTCTAGATCGTAGCTGTGTTTGTGGCAGCTAATTGCGTTGAGAAGAATGAGAACCAATACGCAGGCTCGCATAACTGAATGTCCCCCTCCCGACCTCCCCCGCTTGCGGGGGAGGCGGGTCTTGCGCCCCTCCCCGCAAGCGGGGAGGGGAAGGGGGTGGGGACAAGTTTTCATGGATTCTTATACTTCGGTCGGCGCTTGTCGCGCACGGCCGAGAGGCCTTCGACGAAACTCTCGGCACCAACAAATGATGACAGTGTTTCGAGTCCCTCGCGGCCCTTGAGCGCCGCAAGGTTGTTAGCGCGCAAGATTTGTTTGACTGAGCGTACCGACGCGAGTGGCAGTTCAAAGACGCGTTTGAGGTATCGCTCCGCCTCTTTTAAGGTTGTGCCGTTGTCGAACACCTCGTCGATGAGGCCCATACGCACAGCGTCGGTCGACTTAATTGCCGAACCCAGCATTGCAATTTCTCGTAGCGATCCGGGGCCGGTAGCCGATTCAATCAGGTTAATGATCGCCTTGGGTATTGTCAATCCGACGGCGACTTCAGAAAATGAAATGCGGCTCTTCTCGCGGCTCATGAACCGCCAGTCTGAAAGAATCGCCAGCACGGCGCCGCCTGCCATCGCATGCCCTTCGATGGCCGAAATATGCGGCTTTGAGAACGCATAAACTTCGAGCACCATTTTCAGCAGCACCTCAAAAACTTCGGCGCGGCCTTGCGTGTCTCGGCTGAGCATCATCGCGGGGTCGAGACCGTTGGAAAAATAGCCGTCGACGGTCGAATGCACAATCACCCCCCAGACTTCGCTGTTCTTTTCGAGGTCTCGGTGCGCCTCGGCGAACGCCTGCATGAACGGAATATCCATGAGGTTCATCGGCGCGCGGGTGAGCGACACATAGCCGATGTGGTTTTCGACGCGTGTTTCAATCATCGCTGTTGCCCCTGCACATGGCGCAAAGGGAGCAAAACGAACAGGCGGACAACTAAAAGTGCGGGCTTATTCTGGCTCGTCAGCCAGCGGTTTGGGCGCGGGCGCCTTGACGAGCCGCACCAGCCGCGCGTTGCCGCCGCTGTCGATCGCGACTTCGGCATACACGAGGCCCTGGCGCAGTGCGTTTTCCCAGTCTTCGGCGGCTTCTTTCGGAGCAAAAAACGATTCGAGGCCGCTGGCGAGTTCAAGCGTCTTATTCGCTGCGCTGAGCGTGTAGCGCGGTTGCACCTTCAGGCGGATTGTCTTCGTTGCCGGTTCTTTGTCGCTGAGCGATAAGGCTCGCAATTTTCCCTCACGGTTTTCGAATTCAAGGTAGAGCCTGTCGCCGAATCGGTACTCGCGTTCGGGGTGCAGCCTGATCTTGATCGCCGACGCTGTGAGCGTGCTGAACTCGTATTGCAGATCGACATAGTTGCCCCTGAAAAAATCGCGCGGGTCGCGCGGCTTCACCGGCAGCAGATATTTGTCGCCGCGGTAGATCGGCAGGTACGCACCCAGAACCATGCCGGTGAGAATCAGCCAGGGAGTGACGAGCAGAATTATTCTAGTTTTCATATTTTTTCTCCCACAGCTTGTTGAGCAGAACGAGTGCCACTGCCGAAAGCGCGAAAATCAGCGCGGTAATCAGGTAATTCGAAAACAGATCGATATAACGAATCAGAGTCCACAGCAAGAAGGCCATGACAGCTGCCATGAAGAGCGGCTTTTCGCGTATGGCGATCGCCCGAAAAAGCAGCACGGCGACCGAGCCCAGGTAGACGATGTTTGCGGCGATGCGCACGAGGTAATACCCTTCGTGGCCTTCGGTTACGGGCAACGCGCGCTGTGCGAGCAGCGTGACGACCGTCGCTGCAATATTCGCGACAATGAGCCAGGTCAGCTGCGGCTCTCTGAGTGACCTGCGGTAGAGAGCAATGGAGGCTATCGCCACCGCTGCCATGACCCATGCCGCGACCGAGGCAGAATGTTTCGTGGCCTCGTGGGCAAAAAATCTGAAGGTCAGCAAAATATTGATGAACGCGGTAAATCCGAAACTCAAATAAAGAAGGCGGCGTGCCCAGTCGCCCGTGATGCGGGTAAACTGCTGAATCAACGCGACCGAAAACAGAATCATCGCGAGTTCCCAGTTGATGCCGGTAGAACCCATTTGCCAATGAGCGAGAATTGTCAGCAAGAACATGTAGATGATCACCAGCAACGGCACAAGTGTTGTGACTCGCTGCAGCGACCAGGCAAACCAGGCGAGCGTGCCGAGGGGCAAAAATGACAGCACAGAAAACTGGTGGTGGTCGAGCTGCATGACGAGGTACACGAAAAACAACAGCGCGGCGAGCAGGTAGTTGATATGGCTGCCGCGAAAGATGAGTATGGGCAAAATGCCCATAACCCAGAAAAGTACACCGTTCGGGTAATACGCGCTGATATGAAATATCTGCGCCTGAATCATGATGTTGGCACCCAGAGCGAGCGAAGCCAGAAACCAACCAAGTTCTGCGCCCAGGTGATTGTCTTTACGCTCTTGCAAGACGGCCCACAGCTGTGCGGCAATCAGCGGTACCAGTGTGATCGACGACTGTGCGAACCAGTTCAGGTGCTGCCAGTTTTTTGAAATCACGAGTAGCAGCGCTAAACCGGCCAGAGTTGCGGCGAGGCACTGCAGCCAGAAACTCATGCGTTTATAAGCCGGTACAGTCGCGCTGTAACGGGCGAGAATCTGCTCGGCTTGAGATGTGCTGATGATCTTCTCATCGACCCACGCGGCGACCTCGGCTTTGAGTTTATGGAAATTCATGGCTGCCGCCATGGTGCCCGACCGCATTGAAAAGGCAATCGCAATCTCAGGCGCCGCACAAGTTTCCTTTCTTAAGAGACTCCGGGCTTTACAGCGCCACTCGCCGTTGCAGGCGGGTTTATGTCCGGGTCTTTGCGTCTGCGCCTCGCGCCGATGCTGCGTATTTTCGTTGTCATTTTGGTGCTCAGCAACCTGGGGCGACTGGGTTTTCTCTTTTTGTTCAGCAATGAAGCAGTCAGGTGGGATACCCCAGCCATCGTGCGTTCGCTCGCAGCCGGGTTACGATTCGATCTCGCGGCTTTTGCCATCGTTTTCTTGCTGCCGCTCTTTGTGCTCGCACTGCCGCGACTGCCGAATGCGGTGCGCCGCTCGGTATGGATTCTGATTCTGGTGCTGCATTTTCTCTGGGTTGCCATTACGTTCGGAGACCTGGTCTTCTATTCGATTGCGCACCGCCGCGCGGCTGCTGAATTTGTCGCCGTATTCGCCTCATTCAAAGATTTCTGGTCGTTTCTGAAGGGCTCTGCGCTCTATGTTCTTATTGGCCTTCCCGTCGGATCTCTACCGTTTTACCTGATGTACCGCAGGCAAAGCCGTCAGGCTGCTCCCGAGCTGGGTCGCTACGCGACCCTGCTGTTGCCCGTTTTGCTGCTTTTCTGTGGTGTCATCGCGATTCGCGGTGGCCTGCAGGGGCGCCCGCTCAACGTCACGCATGCGTTCGTCGTCGGCGATTATTTTTGGGGCAATGTAACGCTGAACCCCGTCTTTGCTACGGTTAAGCTAGCTTACACCGGTGACGCAATGCCGACCAATCGTGCCCAGGGTGATCTGCCCGTTGAGCAGGTGCGCAAAATGTTTGTCGCTGAGGGAGAGAAGTTTTTGCGCGATGACTACACGTTTTACCGGCAAAGCGCGCCCGCATCGGCAAAATCCCTAAAGAAGAACGTTGTCATTTTCATAATGGAAAGCTGGTCGGCCGCAGATCTGGGCTGGTTTGGCAATGAGCGCAAAGCTACCCCGGTGTTCGACGCGATTGCCGCTGATTCGCTGAACTACACGAACGCGTTTGCTCTTGGCAACCGCTCGATTACCGCGATACCGACGATTGCGAGCTCAATCGTCGGCATGTTCGGCAGACCCTACACAACTTCGTCATATGCCAACAACAAGCAGCGTGGCATGGGTTCCATTTTCGCAGAGCAGGGATACGCGACCTATTTTGTCACCGGATACAAGGCCGGCGCGCAGGGTTTTTCAACTTACATGCAGGTCGCAGGTTTCGAAAAAATTATCACTCGCGAGAATCTGGGCCTTGGCCTCGACAAATCAGACGGCGTCTGGGGCATTTACGATCACCACACTTTTTCGCGCCTGCACGAAATTCTCGATGCCGAAACAAAGCCGTTCGTCGCCATCGTGCCGAGTCTGCATCCGCATCACCCATACAAGCTGCCCGACGATTATGCAGAAAAAGAATTCTACAAAGGGTTCGCCCGCGCGCCACACTTTAATGCCCTGCGTTATTCTGATTTCGCACTCGGCAAATTTTTTGAGCGCGCGCGCAAATCGCGATATTTCATGAACACGGTATTTATCATCACTGCTGACCACACCTACACGCAGAACGGCGTCATTGCGAAGTACAGAATTCCGCTGACGTTTTACGCACCTGGTTTTCTCAAGCCAGAAAAAAATGCGACTCTCGCATCGCAGCTCGATATTCTGCCGACGTTAATTTCGATGCTGTCGGTCGATACCAGGCACGCGAGCATGGGCAAATCTCTGTGGGGTAAAGCAACCCAGCCCTGGGCTATCATCGATCTCGACGGTAGCATGGGCTATCTTTCGGGCAATACCGCCGTGATGGTGAACCGTGAAGCAGCACTGGGTGCCTATGATATTCAAAACGATGAGGATTTCTCACGCAACCTGTTGCCGGCACGGCAAAGCGAAATTCAGCCGCAGATTCGCGAATGGTTTTCGTATATGAATGCAGTCTCAGACAGTATCAGCAAGAATCGTATCGCACCGGCAGAGTGATCAGAACACTGCACTGACGGCAAGGCCCATGCCGCCTTCTTGCTGGCGGGGCATCACATACCATTCGAGTTTCTTTTTGTCGGCGCTCGTTGTCACGTCACCCTGCGACTTATTGTACATGCGCCTGAAGTTTCTGCCGACGGTGTAGCCCGATACCGTGCCGATAATCGCCCCGGCGGTGACGTCAGATGTCCAGTGGTACTGGCCGTTGATCATGGCGAACCCCATAATCGTGGCGAGGGGGTAGGTAATCAGGTGTAGCCAGAGTTTGTCGGGATAAAACCCATGAAACGAAGCTGCCATCGCAAACATCGAAGAAGTGTGGCCTGAGGGCCAGCGCCAGCGATCTGAGGTCACCGACTGTTCGGCAATATTGAAATTGAACTCTTTGTCGCGCGGAGTGTCATCGAGGCGCGCATCGTATACAGGCCGTGGTCTGCCCGCGGCCCATTTCCAGAAAAGAACGATGCCCCCATTGATACCGAGCGCCTGAAGGCCTGCTGCCCCGGCTGCAGCTGCCTCGTGCGTGCCCCAGAAATAGCCGTGAACAAAAAGCACAGTGTGGGGCACCGCGGCGACAAAATTGCCGACCTGCAAGAAGCCGACATCCACCGGCCGCGACCAGACCGGGCTTCTGCCGACAGCATTGTTGATGTTGCGGTCGAGATCGGTGTTGACGATGATGCTGGTCGAGCCGGCTACCGTAAACCATGCGGCGATATTGGTGGGTGAACCCCAGACTGTGTCGGCGACGTTATCCCACAACCCTGAAAAGAAGTGCAGTTTGGCCCCGCTGGGTTTTGACGGGGTCGCTGTCGCCTGTGACGCCAGTTCTGCGGGTAAGAAAATGGCGAGCAGCAGCGCGATGCAACTGATTCGTGCCGGTTCGGCTTTACGGTGAAAAAAGTAATTCATCGTGATAGCTGCAATGGCGAGCATACAGACGCCATAGGCGAGGTTCGCATAAAGGCCATATTCGGGTTTGTCTGTCAACAGGCCCAAAGTGATGACGAATACAGCATTGTCGCCCGACATCATTGCGGTGATAAACATCGCGAGCTTGAGTCTGGGGCTATCGGTATTTGTTCTGATTTTCTCGACGTCGTAGCGGTACTCTTCGGGTTTTTGGCTGCTGCGAATATGTTGGCGCAAGTGCCGCAGCGAGGCCGGGGCAAAAACCAAGATCTGAAACCAGTCGTTGGCATAACCCCACCACAGCAATGGTGAACCGCCACCTGCGCGCAGTACGTGGTGCTTGCGGCTGATCTCTTCTGAAATAATATCGCGGTCTTCTCTCAGCGCATACGAGAATTTGCGCCGGTAAAAGTCGGTGCCCTGCGCCATGATTCCCGATACGAGTACGGTGAGAAAGATGAGTGCGAAAATTTCAAGCCCTGTGAAGCGGCCAGAGCGCAAAAAGTAGACGGTAAAACCCGACATGAGGCAGAGAAATCCGATTGCGTCGCCCAGATTGTCGATGATGCGGCCAATTTCAGAAGACATGTTCTTGCGGCGTGCGAGCGTGCCGTCAAGGCAGTCGAATATCGCCCGAACCTGAAAGAGCACAAAGGTAATCAGAATGTCGCCGGG
This sequence comes from Turneriella parva DSM 21527, assembly GCF_000266885.1. Classification (NCBI taxonomy): domain Bacteria; kingdom Pseudomonadati; phylum Spirochaetota; class Leptospiria; order Leptospirales; family Leptospiraceae; genus Turneriella; species Turneriella parva. The sequence continues at coordinate 2,417,900 of NC_018020.1, forward strand.
CTCGCCGCGTATCAGAAACACCGTGCCCGCGATCGCGCAGAGTATATGAGCGATCGTAATCTGCGTCGGCGTCACCGGCGTATGAGCTACCGGGAAATAAAGCAGATGCGCCAGCGGATAATAGATAAACTTATTCGGAAAATCTGTCATCAATGACAGCAGGTGTTCACCTTTCGCGACAGCTTTTGTGCTCATAAAATTATTTGAAGAAGTCTTTGAGTAATTGCAGCAGTTTGTTCATCTCGTCAGTTCTGATGTCGCCCATCACGGCAATACGAAAAATTTTACCCGAAAAATTGCCCTGGCCGGCGTAGATCGTGTAACCCTCGGCTTTTAACGTATCGTGCAAAGCGTCATAGTCACGGCCTTCGGGCAACAAGAACGAGGTCAGGTATGACGAAAAGGCACTGCGATCAATCAGGGTTTTGACGCCTGCTGCCGCGAGCGTATCGAGCACACTGTCGCGCCGATCGCGGTACGTCTTGAGGCGTGCTTTCTGTCCACCGAGATCAAAAAATTCACGCAACGCCTCGTGCAGAGCATAGATGCCCTGTACTGATTGCGTAAACGGCGAAAAGCCGGTCTTCTGCGCCTTGTAATATTCAAACAGGTCAAGGTAGAGGCTGCGCGCTTCACTTTTGCCCGCTTCGAGAACATCGGTGCGTGCCAGTACAAACGAAATCGCGGGTATTGCGTGTACGCATTTGTTGCCGGTTGCCGCGACGGCGAGCACGTTCTTAAAATCAAGGTCTTCTGCCGCAAAGCTTGAGACAGCATCGACCAGAACCGGCACTGAGAATTTTTCGGCGAGGGCTGCGAGAGGTGAAATATCATTCAGGCGCCCGGTTGTCGTCTCATGGTGTACTGTCGCGACGGCCGAGTACGCACCTGGCGAAGCCGCCAGAGCCGCTTCGGCAGCTTTCAGATTCAGGCCCTCAGTCCATTCGCCCTTGATGAGTTCAAAAGGTTTGCCCTGTTTCGTGAGCATCGTCGCCATACGCTCGCCATACACGCCGTTCGCAACAATGAGCGTCTTTTTTGATGCGGATGCAAAACTTTGCAGCATGGCTTCGACTGCAGCGGTGCCAGAACCCGTGAGCAGCACAGGGCGAAAATCCTTGGCTTGCGGATAGATCTTGCCGATCATTTCGAGAATTTCGAGGCTCAGCGATGCAAATTCTTTTTCGCGGTGGCAGAGGTCGCTGCGCTGCAGCGCAGCACGCACGCGATCTGAAAGGGTGACCGGGCCCGGGTTAAGAAGAATTTCTCGTTTCATATCAGCCTTGCAGATACTGGCGAAAGCGCTCGGCCACCTGAACAGGCGTGACTTTGGGGCGCGGTAGGTTCGGGTTCTCGCCCGGCGCCGTTTTAATGTGTATCAGAGTCAGCTCATTGCCAGCGAGCGCCTGCTTTAGCTGCGCCGCAAATTCAGCGATCGTCGCACAGCGATAGACCTGAGGGTAGCCGCACGCGTGCGCGACGAGGCTTAGGTCAGCTGTACCCGAAACCGTTGCCTGCGCACCGGTAGAGTCGTGCACTTCGTTATCGAGCAGAACATGCACGAGGTTTTGTGGCCTCTCAAAGCCGAGCGTCGCCGCCGAGCCCATGCGCATGAGGTATGCACCGTCGCCGTCGAGCGCGATCACCTTGCGGTCAGTTTTCGCACGCGCGATACCCAGCGCAAAACTTGAAATACAACCCATCGAACCTACCATGTAGAGCTGGTTCTCAAGGTCAGAGAGCGCATAGAGCGCCCTGCCGGTAAAGCCGGTTGTGGCCACCACTGCGTGGGGTTTCACCGCCTGTTTCTGCACCTCGGCGAGCACTTCACCACGGGTTGGTCGCGCCAAGGCGGCATCTTGCCACGCCGCGGGCCGCGCGTTGATCGCGCCCTGCGGTTTATTGCCGGCGCGCGTTGTCAACGCATGCGGGGCGACCACATCTTTTTTCATGATCAACCCATAAGGAGTTCCCGTTTTCTGCATGTGTGCGACTGCCCGTGCAAGCACGGGTTTCACTTCGCTTTCTTCTGACGGGAAAAGCTCCCACGGAATGCGCATCAGGTCAAACAGTTCGCCCGTGATCTGGCCCATCAGCTCATGCTGCGGTTCGTCAGCAGGGCCGCCCGGTTCGCCGCGCCACGTCGTAATCACGAGCGACGGAATTTTGAAGATCATGTTGAGCGATGTCAGCGGTGAGACCGTGTTGCCAAAACCTGAGTTCTGAAACATGACGACGCTGCGCCGGCCGGCTATTTCAGCGCCGGCAGCAATGGCCACTGCATCGCCCTCATTGGTTGCGCCGATATAATCGAGGTCGGGAGCGTCGATGACATAGTTAATGAAAGGCTTCAGGTAAGAACACGGAACTCCGGTATAGAGCGAAAAACCCGCAGCCTTCGCTTCTTCGATGAATGTCGATGCTTTGATCATTTAAAAACTACCACCTGCGAGAACGTCTTCGAGGTTGTCGATGTCGAGCCAGCCCGCGCGCGAAGTGTAGACGACGCGCACATCATGGCCTTTTTCGATGATCGTACGCAGCAGGTCAGACATGCGCAGGGTGTTGAATGCCTTGTCTTTTTGTAATTCAGTCAGCACGCTTTGCACGATCGCAGAACCTTTTGCCGAGAGCCGAATAATGCCCGCCCATTCGCCATGGCGTTTGTTTTCTGGCATATCGCTGCCGATACCGGTGAGGCGCACCTCGTGGTAAAACGCTTTGGTCGATTGTGGTTCACTGCACGAAACGTAGTCAGCGTAACGGGCCGAGTTGCGGCTCGTCTGCCAGTCATAGTCGACAACCGCGACGATGTCTGCCTTGTTGTCGATGAGCTCTTGCGCAATGTATTTCTTGAAAAGCACATCGCCATATGAAATGAATACCTCGCCCTGAATCTTGCCCATCGCTTTTGCGAGCGAGCCGAGCTCTTGCGTGCCTGCGAAGTTATCGTTGTCGGCGTAGTCGACATTCAATAGATTAAAAGCTTCTTTTTTGTAGCCACGCACAATCGTGATATCTTTGACGCCGACGCTGCGGTAGCTGTCGACGATGTGCTGCGCGAGCGGTTTGCCGCCAATTGCAACCATTGCCTTCGGCATATCTTTGGTGAGATCGCCCAGTTCTTCGCCGCGTGACGCCGCCAGTACAATGGCGCCCGGCGCGGCTGTTGTCGGCAGATAACGCTTCTCGGCGTCTTCGAGTTCGTCGGCACCCTGAATGCGAAAAACTTCGCCGACCGAAGCGACTTTTTCTTCGACGTTCAGCAGGTTCTGGTCTTTATAGATCGTTGCAGCCGTCTGCTGCATTGCGGTGATGGCAGAGCGCATCAGGTGGTTGGCCCAAATCACGATCGAGAATTTATAATCGCGAAAAACTTCGGTCGGCGTCGCGTAATATTTCGTCGGCACAATCACGACCGGGCTGCGGCCTGCCCATTCTTTCTGAAACGCGAGAATTTCATCAGGTTTTCTGAGCGCGCTGTGAATGAGAATTGCGTCGGCGCCGGCCTTGCGGTATGCGTCAGCGCGCTTGATCGCCTCGCCGAGCCCCCAGCCTGCAATAAATGCCTCGACGCGCGCGACAATGACGAAGTCAGAATCGGTCTGCGCATCTTTACCCGCGCTGATCTTGCCGCAGAATTCTGCGATTTCGGCGAGCGGCTGCTCTGAACCGTTGATGAAACTGTTAGTTTTGGGAAAAAGTTTATCTTCGATGCATACGCCTGCAACGCCGCGCTGTTCGAGCTTGCGCACGAGCCGGCGCATCGAGTTAAAGTTACCGTAACCCGTGTCGCCATCGAGCAGAATCGGCACCTTCGTCGCATCGCTCATGAACTCGGTGACTTCAAGAACCTGTGTCCAGCTGGCTTCGTTATTGTCGCGAACACCGAGCGCGGCAGAAATAGAAAGGCCGCTCGCCCAGATGCCTTTAAACCCGGCTTCTTCGGCGATCTTGGCGCTGAGGCCGTTGTGCGCTTCCATCAGAAATTCGAGTTCTGACGACAGCAGCATATTTTTGAGTTGAGTGGTCTTTTTCAGCATTATAAAGGGAGTCTCCGTAGAAGGTCTGTGCGCATCGGCCCCGATGCTCAACAGGTCAAATTAAAAATCAGAGACAGGTGAGAAAGCCTAAGCAGGCCCATTGGCGGCCTCGCGGGGTGAATCCTCATTCTATACGATAGGATGTATTTCAGCGCCCAAGAGCTTTTTCGACCTCGACTATCTGCGCAGTGGTCTTGAGCACTGCATCGGGGTTGAGAGAGATGCTGTCGATACCCTCGCGCACGAGAAACTCGGCAAATTCGGGATAATCGCTCGGCGCCTGGCCGCAGATACCGATTTTACGGCCGCGCTTGCGCGCCGCCTTGATGACATTGGCAATCATCGCCGTGACGGCAGGGTTGCGTTCGTTAAAGATCGGCGCGACGATTTCTGAGTCGCGGTCGACCCCGAGAACCAGCTGTGTCAGATCGTTCGAGCCGATGGAAAAACCGTCGAATACCTGCGAAAAATCGTCGGCGAGAATGACATTTGAGGGTATCTCGCACATCACATAGATTTCGAGCGCGTTCTCACCCCGCCTGAGACCGTGTTTTTCCATCTCGGCGATAACTTTTTTACCTTCTTCAACCGTGCGGCAAAAAGGGATCATCAGCTTCACATTGCTCAGCCCCATGCCTTCGCGTACTTTTTTCATCGCCCTGCACTCGAGTGCGAAGCCCTCGCGGTATTTTTCATGGTAATAGCGCGAGGCGCCGCGAAAGCCAATCATCGGGTTCTCTTCGACGGGTTCGTACTCACGGCCACCGATGAGGTTGGCGTATTCATTCGACTTAAAATCGCTCATGCGCACTATGACGTCATTGGGGTAGAATGCAGCGCCGATCATCGCGACACCCTGTGCGAGGCGGTCGACGAAAAATGCCTGTTTATCTGCATAGCCGGCCGTCAGCAGGTCGATGGTGTCTCTGAGGTTACGGTCGGTGATGCGATCGTAGTGCACGAGGGCGAGAGGGTGCACACGAATGAAGCTGTTGATGATGAATTCCATACGTGCCAGGCCGACACCATCGTTGGGTATCTGGCTGACGCGAAAGGCTTCGTCGGGGTTTGCAACGTTCACCATGATCTTGGTTTTGGGTCTCGAAGTTTTCGAAAAGTCGAGCGTCTGCTTTTCGTATTTCAGCGCACCGGCATAGACATGCCCGGTGTCACCTTCTGCGCAACTGACCGTAACAGTCTCGCCGTCGCGCAGTGATTCGGTTGCATTCAACGCGCCGACAACGGCGGGCAACCCGAGCTCGCGGCTGATGATCGCTGCGTGGCAGGTTCTGCCGCCACGGTTGGTGACAATCGCTGCCGCTTTTTTCATGGCAGGTTCCCAGTCGGGGTCGGTGCGATCAGTGACCAGAATATCGCCGTCTTTGACAAGCGATAGATTCGCCGCCGATTTTACGACGCGCACCACGCCGGTCGCGATACGCTGGCCGACGCTGTTGCCGCTTGCCAGCACCTTGCCGGTCTCTTTCAGCTTATAAACCTCGAGGTGTGTGAAGTCGCGCTGCGATTGAACGGTTTCGGGTCTCGCCTGGACAATAAACAGTTCGCCGGTTTTGCCGTCTTTCGCCCACTCCATGTCCATCGGGCAGAAGCTGCCGCGCTTCTTTGTGTAATGTTCTTCAATCGTGCAAGCCCAGCGCGCGAGCGTCAGAATATCGTCGTCGCCTATCGCGAACGCCGCGCGCTCTGTTTCGCTCACCGGCACATTCTTGACGAGCTTGCCGCCGCCATCGTCATAGACCATTTTGAATTCTTTTCAGCCGGTCTTTTTCTGCAAGATCGGTCGAAAGCCCTTGAGCAGCGTCGGCTTAAAGACGCGAAATTCATCGGGGTTCACCGCACCCTGAACGACATTTTCACCGAGACCATATGCCGCACTGATGAGCACTGCTTTTTTGAACCCGGTTTCGGTATCGATTGAGAACATCACGCCCGACGCGGCGAGGTCAGAGCGCACCATCAGCTGCACACCTATGGACAGCGCGACCTGAAAATGGTCGAAGCCCTGGTCGTGGCGGTAAGAGATTGCGCGGTCGGTGAAAAGCGAAGCGAAGCAGCGTCTGCAGGCACCGATGACCGCCACGTCGCCGTGTACATTGAGGTAGGTTTCTTGCTGCCCGGCAAAGCTGGCGTTGGGTAAATCTTCTGCCGTGGCGCTCGATCTGACGGCCACGTCGACACCACCGGGCTTATTTTTGCTGAGCTCAGCATATGCAGTGAGTATCGCCTGGCGAATCGCAGGCGGTATCTCTGCGGCAAGTATCGCCTCGCGTGCTGCGCGCCCGCGCTGTTGCAGATTTTCTATATTCTGTGAATCGAGTCCCTCAAAAATTTCTCTGATCTTTTTATCGAGGCCGGTCTCTTTGAAAAATTCGCGAAATGCATTTGCTGTGACCGCAAAACCATCGGGTACACGCACCCCCGCGCTGCTGAGTTCACGAAACATTTCGCCGAGAGACGCATTTTTGCCGCCGACGATGCCGACGTCTTCGATGCGTATTTTACTGAAAGGGATTATCCATTGATTCGCAGGCATGAGATCTCCTTTGTTTTCGTTTGGGCAGCGCGCCGCTAAAAGTTTCGAAGAAGTCAGGTGAAAATTATCTCTCCCCCTTGTGCCTTCTCATAGAATTCACCCACGGTAATGATGTCGTCGACGGGCGACACAAAATCGGCTTTGGTCATTTTGAACATGTCGACCGTTGCTTTGCATGCATACATGCCGCACCCAGAGTCATGAATCAGCTCGAGAAATTCGCCGATCGGTGGTATGTCGAGCGACTCGATCGATTTACGCATGCGCCACGAAACCAGCGCCGACATGCCTGGAATGCCGCCAATCCAAGTGGGTATGTGCAGCCATTTGGGTATGCCCGCAACATACGCCGCGAGTTTTGCCGGCCCTTTCGGGAAAAGGGCATACAGTTCTTTGGTGTTGACTCCCGATTCTTTGCCCAGCGTACGAATCGACGGCGAGTCGCCATTCTTCAGGTAACGCTCGCGCATGAATTTCACCACTTTCCAGTGGCCTTCGCTGAGTTCGCTGATGCCGATGTCGGCGGCGAAGAGCCTAGCCAGCTCTTCTGTCCAATCGGCGGTGTTCTTGAGAAAACCCTGATCGTCGACCTCGACCGTTTTTGTACCCAAAGTCTTTTGCGGCATAGAATAGCTCCTTGGGCGACAACCCAAAATAGTCGACCAAATTGTCGACTATAAATACCCGGGTGTCTATGTTATGTTCTGTTTGCCGCGCAGCGAAAAATGCCTGCTGATCGGCAGGTAGCGTGCGGGCAGCATCAGGTGCCAATAGATAAGCCTAAACGCAAGCTTGCCCCAGTGGTTCAGCCGCGTTACCTTGAGCAGGCGCAGCGGGCCGAAGAACGGCAAAGGGTAGCTGCCGGGCAGAGGCTCTACTTCATAGCTGAAATCAATCAACGCCGCTTTGCCCGCACCGGTTTCAATAAAGCAGTTCGAATGGCCGTCGAAATCGGCGAGCGGCTCGTCGCCGGCAAGAAAGCGCATAATATTTTCATGCACCGTCTCTGATTCGAAGTGTGCAACCGAACCCGCCTTTGAGGCGGGTACGCTTGTAGCATCGCCGAGCGCGAAAATCTCTTTGTGCATCGGGTTCTGCAGCGTAGCGCTGTCGACGCGCACAAACCCCAGATCGTCGCCGATGTCGCTGTTCTTGATAAATTCTGCTCCGTTGTGCAGTGGTACCGTGACGAGCAGATCAAAATCGACCGTGCGGTCGTCCCATGAAACGATCTGGTTATTTTCAACGCGGCCGGTGTTGAATTCAGTGACGAGGTCAATATTTTTCTCTGCAAGCAGATTCTTGAAGACGTTCGCTGCCACAGGTTTGGTGAACGCGTTATCGAGCGGAGTGACATACGAAATTTTCACCTTGTTTCGAATGCCACGGCGTTTGAAATAATCGTCGGCGAGAAATGCAAATTCAAGCGGTGCCACGGGGCATTTGATCGGCACGTCGACAATATTGATGACCAGGTGCCCCCCGGTAAACTCTTGCAGCGCCGCCTGCAGGCGGGTTGCACCCTCGAGTGTGTAGAAATCGAAACGGTTTTTGAACCAGCCCTCACCGGTAAGGCCTTCGGTTTCTTCGGGAGCTATGCGCGTACCGGTTGCGACAACGAGCACGTCATAAGGCAAGAGCGAGCCGTCGGCGAGCGTCACGGTTCGGGCAATCGTGTCGAGGCTTGTCACCGACTGTTCGACGAGTCTGATTTCTTTGCGCAGCAGTTGTCGTTTTCGTCTGATAATCTTTTCACGCGTGGTTGATCCGAAAGGTAGAAACAGCAAGCCGGGTTGATAGAGGTGATCTTTTTCGGGGTCGACTACAGTGATCTGCAGATCGAAGCGCACGCTGCGCCGGTCTTTCTGCAGGCGATTCGCGAGAATATTGCCCCCCGTGCCGCCACCCAAAATCACTACCTGCTTCATGCGCCGGTGTTGCGCCTCGGCTCATGGTGAGCAATCACATTTTGATAGCCACGCCAAATTGCCTTGACGTCGGGCCTCTCAGCGCGACTTCTCGGACTATGCCCCAATCAGCCGAGGTTGAAGAATATTATCTGACAATTTTTTTGGCGCATGGCGAAGAAAGCTCGTGGCACGAAGTTGCCGAATTTATCGAGCAAAAGCTTGCGCACGAGGTTGTGCCTTACGCCGGGTCGCTCGCCCCTGGCAGAACCGACATACAAAAGCTCGAAGAACTCACAGAAGAGTGTGCTTTTGCGATCGTGATGCTCACGGCGAAAGAAAGCGCCGCCCGTTCGCGCGCGAAAATTATCCATGAGATCGGCTTTTGCCAGGGGTCGTTCGGTCGCGAGAATGTGCTCGTGATGAAAGAAGAGGGGGCACAAGAGATTGAAGAATTGGGTGGAGTGATTTATGTGCCGTTTGCTTCAGGCAATGCCAAAGCAGCTTTTCAGAGAATTCAGGCAGAGATCGATGCTGCTATCGACAGATTTGAAGACGATGAAGAAGAAGACGATGACGATTAAGGCGTCAATTCTTGCTCAGCAAGAGTTCGACCGTATTGCAGAATAGCTCCATGCCGTCGGCTTTGGGTATGATGAGTTCGATGCCGGCACTCGCAACCTGTGCCTTCATCGATTCGTCGACGTAGCCCGAGGCGAGCGCAACTTTCAGATCGCTGCGAATCTTGTGCGCCTCTTTGGCTACCTGAATGCCCGAGGTTCCGGGCATATTGAAGTCGCTGATGACGAGATCGATGTCGTCGGGGTTCTCGCGCAGAGCCTGTAGTGCATCTTCGGCGTGCATATAGCCGCTGACACGATAGCCGAGGCGCTGCAGATAGATCTTCACGAGCCTGACCATCGACTCTTCGTCGTCGATGAACACTATGTGGCCACCGTGTTTTTCGCCGGCTTTGGTGGCTGCATGATTTTCATCAGGCCCGGTAGCTGTTTTTTCACCACTGACGAGATAGAGCGAAAACGCAGTGCGCACCCCCGGTTCGCTTTCAACCACCATTACGCCCTGGTGTGCTTCAACAATGCCGTGCACAACCGATAGGCCGAGTCCCGTGCCTTCGTTCACGCCCTTGGTCGTGAAAAACGGTTCGAAAATACGTTCGAGAGTGTTTGCCGCGATGCCAGGCCCGTTGTCTTCGACGACAATGCGCGTGCACGCGGTGCCGGTATTGATCGTCTTCAATTGCACGTGGCGTTCGCGCAGATCGTCGGTCATGGTGACGGTTTCAAGCACCAGAACGATTCTTCCAGGCCGAGCCTGCAGCGCCTGCATGGCGTTCGTGGTGATATTGAGCAGCGCCTGTTCAATTTGCGTCGTGTCGACGAGCGCTACCGCCGCCGGGTTTCTGATTTCCGTCACGAGCTGAATCGTCTCGGGTAAGTTCGATTTGATGAGACGTGCCACCTCGATGACAATCGGTGCAATCAAGGTGTTGCGCCGGGCAACCGGTTGCTGCCGGCTAAAGGCCAGCAATTGCTGAACGAGCGCCCTTGCGCGCGCCGCGGATTTCTCAATTTCACGCAGCGAGTGCCGTGCTTCAGACCTCTCGTCTGTTTCATCAATTGCAAGGCTGACATTGCCGAGTATGCTTGCGATAATATTGTTGAAGTCGTGTGCAATGCCGCCAGCGAGTGTGCCGATCGCCTGTAATTTCCGAGACTGCCGCAGTTGCGTTTCGAGGGCCTCGCGCTTTTCATCGGCAAGTTTCGCTGCGGTGATATCCTGAAAAGTGCCGTAGATTCTGATCACCTTGCCGTCTTTCTTTTCAGCAAAACCCTGCGTCTGCACCCATTTATGTCTGCCCTTTTCGGTGATAATCGGCAGTTGCAAATCATAAGGAGTGCCTTCGGTCATGGCGGCTTCAACAGCTTTTGCGATCGTGTCGCGCGCTTCGGGCGCGAAGAGATTGATCCCTTCGTCGAGCGCAGGTTCAACTGCGCTATCCCGTTCTGCAATACGAAATGTTTCCTGTGTCCAGGTCAGCTTCATGCTCTCGAGATCGACCTGCCAGCCACCGGTTTTGGCCAGGGCTCCCGTGCGTTCGAGCAACTCGCTTGTGCGCCGAAGTTCCGTTTCTGCGCGTTTACGTTCGGTGATATCTGACGAAACCCCGATAATGCCGATGAGTTTACCGGCATGGTCGGTAATCGGTGCGTTGTGAACCTGTGCGATGAATGTACGGCCGTCGCGCCGCGTCACCAGAAATTCACCACTCCAAGGCTCGCGCTTCGCGAGCCTCGTCAGAATCTCTTGCGCCTGTTCATGCGACATTTTGGGCATTGTTAAATCTATCACGCTCATGCCGATGGCCTCGCGCGCGCTGTAACCATAGAGTTCTTCTGCTGCCTTGTTCAAGAACGTGATATTGCCCTGCGGGTCGTTACCTATGACCGATTGGCTGATCGCATTCAAGAGCTGCGCCTGAAACCGCGCCGCATTTTCGACACGCTTGCGGTCGGTGATGTCTTGCATAATCGACACGAACTGCAGCGGTGAACCTGTGTCGCTGCGCACCGCAGAGACGCTGAGCTGAACAGGTACCCAGTGGCCGTCTTTATGGCGGTATTGTTTTTCGGTGAAGTACCTATCGCGCCTGCCTTCGAGCATGTCTCGCAACGCCTGTGAGTCGCGTGCAACATCGTCGGGGTGTGTAATCGCCGGGAAGTTTGTAGCTGTGAGTTCGGCTTCGGTCATGCCGACGATGCGGCAGAGTGCGGCGTTCACGCGCAAAAATCTGCCGTCAAGGCCAACGAGCGCCATGCCGACGGGTGAAGCAGAAAATGCCTTCTCGAGCATCTGGTCGGCGAGGCGCTTTGCCTCCCGGGCGCTTTTGCTTTCGGTGATATCGGCCGATACGCCCATGATGCCGATGAGTGCACCCTCAGTATTGGTCATCGGCAGATTCAATACCTGCGCGAGAAAAGTCGTGCCATCGCGCCGCTTAACCTCAAACTCGCCCGACCATGAATTGCCTGCGGCGAGCTGCTGCATAATTTCATGCGCCTGCTGATCAGAGGCTTGAGGTACAGTGACCTCATAAATGGGGCGGCCTATGACCTCTTCACTTTTGTAGCCATAAATCTCTTCGGCTGCATGGTTCCAGTAGGTAATAAACCCTGCCGTATCTGTGCTGATGACTGCCTGCCCGATCGCATCGAGCATCTGGCCCTGAAAGCGCACGCGGTCGGCCGATTGTCTCTGCCCAGTGATATCCATAAAGACGACCACCAGATAGCGTTTGCCCTGATCGTCAACATGCCGGGTTTTAGTGGTGATAACTGTGTGCGTTTTTCCGGTGGCACCGGTGAGTTTCTCTTCACAGGTATGTGGCACACCCGTCTCGAGCACGAGGCGGTCGATGCGTAAAAAATGCTCAATTTCATCGGCCGGCAATTCTTCAATGAGTACCTTGCCGATGATGGCCTCGCGCTGCATTCCGAGAATTTCGCAGGCGGCATCGTTCGCGATCAGAATGCGCGACGCGCTGTCTTTGACCAGCGTTGGTGTGCCTGAGATGTTCAAGAAATGCCCGAGTTGCGCCTCGACGCTGTCGAATGCCTTTTTCGCCGGGGGGGAGCTTAGGGGTTCAGGTGTGGTGCTCATAGGCAGTCTAAAGGCAGCGGGCAATTAGGGGGCCGGGTACTCAGCGCTGCAAGTCGTTTTCTCTTTAATTGTTAATTGTAGTTTGCGCGCCGACGCCACCTCAAAAATCGCTCTCACATCACGCGGCCGGGGGCGGCAACGCTGCCCCGGCCCAAATAAACCTCGAGGGCAAATGCAGGCAGAAATTACTCAATCCGCAAAATCGAAAAAGACCTTGCACGGCGCGACCGTACGCTTCACCGGTGACTCGGGCGACGGCATGCAGCTCGTCGGTGCACAGTTCACCTCTGTGACCGGGCTTGCCGGCAACGACGTGATGACGTTTCCCGACTTTCCCGCTGAGATTCGCGCGCCGCAGGGTACGACCGCGGGCGTTTCAGGTTTTCAGGTGCACTTCGGCGATCATCACATCTATACGCCTGGTGACAAGGTCGATGTGCTCGTGGCGATGAACCCGGCAGCTCTCAAGGCGAACCTCAAAGACCTGCGCGAGCGCGGAGTGTTGCTCGTCAATTCAGACGAGTTCGATGAAAAAAATCTGACCAAGGTCGATTACAAATCGAATCCGCTCGACGACGAGGCGCTTAAAGAAAAATACCGGCTGATCGCCGCGCCGATTACCGAATCGACACGGCGAGCTCTTGCAGAGTCGGGCCTGACCACCAAAGAAATCGATCGCTGCAAAAACTTTTTTGCCCTGGGCCTGACGTACTGGATGTACCAGCGCGACATCGAAAAAACGAAAAAGTGGCTAGAACAGCAATTCGCAAAAAAGCCGCACCTCGCAAAAGCAAATATACAGGTTCTCGAAGCGGGCTACCACTTCGCCGAAACGACAGAACTATTCGACGTCTCTTACGAAATTACCAAAGCGAAGTTCGAACCGGGAACCTACCGCAACATCACCGGTAACTCGGCGCTGGCGCTCGGTCTCGTCGCGGCGACCGACCTTTCGGGACTGCCCGCTCTGTACGCCGGTTATCCGATTACTCCCGCGTCAGACATTTTGCATGAGATCGCGAAGTACAAAAACTTTAACATCAAAACTTTTCAGACCGAAGACGAGATCGCAGCCATCTGCGCTGCGCTTGGCGCTTCATACGGCGGCTCGCTTGGCATCACTGCTTCGTCGGGCCCGGGCATCGCGCTGAAGTCAGAGGCGATTAACCTCGCGGTGATGACTGAACTGCCGGTGGTGATCATCGACGTGCAGCGTGGCGGCCCTTCGACCGGCATGCCGACGAAGAACGAACAGACCGACCTCTTGATGGCGCTCTACGGCCGTAACGGTGAAAGCCCGGTGCCGGTCGTGGCAGCCGCTTCACCATCAGATTGTTTCGATGCAGCTATCGAGGCGACGCGCATCGCGCTGAAATTTATGACTCCGGTTTTTCTTCTGTCAGATGCTTACATCGCCAACAGCTCAGAACCATGGAAACTACCCGAAGTGGAAAACCTGCCCGAGATCGAAACGAACAAGATTGAAAGAGGCGAATCGCGCGAAGGCTTCAAGGTTTATGGGCGCGACCCCGAAACGCTCGCGCGCCGTTGGCCGATACCCGGCACGCCGGGCTTCGAGCACCGCATCGGCGGCATCGAAAAAGATGAAAACGGCAACATCAACTACGACCCTGATAACCATGACAAAATGGTGAATCTGCGCCAGGCGAAGATCAACAAGATTGCCGATTTTATTCCCGAGCTCACAGCCTTTCCCGAACAAAAGGGGGGATTACTGGTGCTCGGCTGGGGTTCGACGTACGGAGCCATTCGCGAAGCGGTGCTGCGGGTACGCTCGCAGGGGTTCAGCGTCTCGCACGCACACCTCAAATACCTGAATCCGTTTCCGCGTAACATCGAAAAGGTACTGCGCTCGTTCGAAAAGGTCTTGATACCCGAGCTCAACATGGGACAACTCGCGCTCCTCATTCGCGGCAAATACCTCGTGCCCGCGACGCAGTACAACAAGGTGCGCGGCAGACCTTTCGGCATCGAAGAACTCGAACAGGTCATCATCGACACGCTGAAAAAATAAGGATCGCAAAAATGGCAGAAACAGCTACACTCACAAAAAAAGATTTTGCTTCAGACCAAACGGTGCGCTGGTGCCCCGGCTGCGGCGACTACGGTATTTTGACCGCGGTGCAAAAGACGATGCCCGAACTCGGCATACCGCGCGAGAACATCGCGTTCATTTCGGGCATCGGTTGTTCGTCGCGTTTTCCCTATTACATGAACACCTATGGCTTTCACACGATTCACGGCCGCGCGCCGGCGATTGCTTCGGGCCTGAAACTCACGCGCCGCGACCTCTCAGTGTGGATGGTCACGGGCGACGGCGATGCGCTTTCGATCGGGGGCAACCACCTGATTCACATTTTGCGCCGCAACCTCGACATCAACATTCTGCTCTTCAACAATGAAATCTATGGCCTGACGAAGGGCCAGTATTCACCCACGAGCGCGAAGGGTACAGTTGCGAAATCGACTCCCGACGGGTCGCTCGACACGCCGTTTTCGCCGCTGCGCCTCGCGATCGGTGCAGGCGGTTCGTTTCTCGCGCGCACGTACGACAAAGACATGAAGCACATGGAAAAAACGGTGAAGCAGGCGCATCTGCACAAAGGCACTTCATTCGTCGAAGTTCTGCAGAACTGCGTGATATTCAACGACGAAGTTTTTGAACCGGTCGTTGGCAAAGAAAACCGCCACAACACGATGATCTTTGTCGAGCACGGCCAGAAAATGCTATTCGGCAAAGACAACGAAAAAGGCCTCAAGCTCAACCACGGCACATTCGAAGTCGTGTCGGCGGTCGATAACCCAGATCAGGTAGCTGTCTATAACGAGAGCGATCCGCATTTTTTACAGACATTCGAAGCGGTTGGCGGCAAAAACGGCATTCCGGTACCGTTCGGAGTGCTCTTCAAGCAGGCGCGCAGCATCTACGAAGAAGATGTCGAAGAGCAGGTGCAGAACGTCGTCGCCAAAAAGGGTCGTGGCGATCTGCGCAAGCTGCTCGCCGCCGGCGAAACCTGGCAAGTAACTTAGGGATCTCTGTGTAGCAAATCGTCGTGGTCTGTTTCGGCTGCCTTCGCTGAGCCGAACGTCTGCGTCACCCACAGCGTTGCCGTGTGGTAGTGGTAGAATGTCGCAGGTGTGGATGCAGGTACGTAACGGTACATGTAACCTGTTTGAATCGTCATCGAGTTCACCTGGTAGCCGAGCATGAACCAGGTGCGAACCTGGTCGAGCTGGTTGCCGGTAATCTGCGGCGCAAAATTCAAGAGCACCTCGTTACCCACAACAAAAAACGGCGCCTCATTGAAAAGTTTGAGCCCCGTAATCGGTCGGCGAAAGGCAATCATGTAACGAATGCGGTGGTTAAACACAAATCCCGATTCGGTTTCGCCGTTCGCCACATTCTGTCTGAACCGTGAATCGTAACGCAGGCGGTGGCTGAACGTGTATTTGGTGCTGAGCGGCAGGTGCATCAAGAGCTGCGCCCACGGCCGGTGTTCAAACCGGTCGAGCCTGTCTGATCCCGAACCGGGGGTCGTGAGGTAGCCCCACGCATAACCGCCGGTGACGCTCACCTGCTGGCTCAGGTGCCGGGTAAAACCATGCCGCGACAAAAAGAAGGATGTCGGTACGTAATGCCAGTCGTTCCAGAGCGAATTCTTTTCGCTCAGGCGGTACGAGGTGATATAACCGAGCCAGCCCTGCGGGCTGACTTCATCGGTGCGGTTAACTGCATACGCCGTGTTTTGGCTGATATGAGCGGCGAGCAAGAACGCCGCGAGCGGTCTGGCAAAGGGTAATCTATAGATCCTCATGAAACGATTTGCCATTCGGTTTGGCCGCCGGCGCGCAAAGGTACAATGGTCTGATCGCCGAATGGAAATTCATGGGGTATTGCCTTGGGTTTCTTGATCAGGGTGACAGACTTCGAGTTGAGGGGCAGACCGTAAAACTGCGGCCCGAATTCTGACATGAAACCCTGCAATCTGTCGAGCGCGCCGGCTGCGTCGAAAACTTCTGCGTAGAGTTCAATGCCTGCGTTGGCAGTGTACATGCCGGCGCAGCCGCAGGCGTTTTCTTTGGTGTGTTTTGCATGCGGCGCGCTGTCGGTGCCGATGAAAAACTTTTTGCTACCCGAAGTTGCCGCTGCGACGAGCCGCTGCCGGTGCTCTTCGCGCTTCAACACCGGCAGGCAGTAGTGGTGCGGTCTGATGCCACCGGCAAACAGTTCGTTGCGGTTCATGAGCAGATGGTGCGCGGTGATTGTGGCAGCGACGCGGCCAGCCGCCGCTTCGACAAAATCGGCCGCCTCGCGGGTAGTAATGTGCTCGAAAACGACACGCAGCGTCGGGAACTTCTGGATGATCGCCGTCAGTTCAGTTTCCAGAAAAACTTTTTCGCGGTCGAATACATCGACATTGGCATCCGTCACTTCACCGTGAACGAGCAAGGGCAAGTCAACTTCTTGCATCGCCTCAAGCACGGGATATATTGCGGCGAGCGCGCTCACCCCGGCTTCGCTGTTGGTCGTCGCACCTGCAGGGTAGAGTTTCACCGCATGCACAATGCCGCTCGCTTTGGCACGGCGAATTTCGGCAGGCGTCGTGTTGGCGGTGAGGTACAGAGTCATCAGCGGCTCGAACTGCAGGCCCGCAGGTAGCGCGGCGAGAATGCGTTCACGGTAGCCCATCGCTTCGGCCACTGTCGTCACCGGCGGTTTAAGGTTCGGCATGACGATTGCGCGCGCAAAGCGTTCGGCGGTGTGCGGCAGAACTGCGGCCAGGGCTGCACCGTCGCGCAGGTGCAGGTGCCAGTCGTCGGGCTGAATAATCGTGATTGTGGTACCGGCGGCTGCAGGCATGCAGCGAAAATGACCCGCGAAACACACCTACAAGTGCAAAAGTGCGCGCCACTGCATCAGCCGAATGCGAACATTCCGGGGTGCAGAATAACCTGCTGACGATCTGCGGCCTATCGACCGTGCGTGCCTTGGCTGCGGCGGCACCTGAGCGCATCGAGCGTCTGTTTTTCGATGAGACCAACGCACCCCGGTTTGCAGAAGTCTGCAGATATCTTTCGCAAAAGCGCAAGATCTACCGCCTGGTTACACCGGCCGAGCTGAAAAAGATTACCGATACCTCACACCACCAGGGTGTTGCTGCGGTGATTCATGCACCCGAGCCGCTGCGTCTTGAAGGGCTCGAGCTTTCGCACAGCACGCTGTGTCTGCATGACGTTAAAAATCCGCACAATGTTGGCGCCATATTACGCACAACGGCCTTCTTTGGAGTGCGCGACGTCATCTTCAGCCGCAAATCTTATGACGCGGCAATGACTGCGTCAGCCTGGCGTGTTGCTGAAGGCGGCGTCTCACTCACGCACTGTTATGTGTACGAAGATGCCCACGATTTATTTTCGCGGGCCAAAATGCTGGGCTGGTGGTGCGCTGCGGCGGTCAGGCCCGAAAAGGGCAGGTTACCTTCGCTTGAATCAATCTGTGTGCGCGCTGGCAGGGCGCACGTTGTCGCATGCCTGGGCAACGAAGAAGAGGGTCTGCCGGGAGCTTTTGTCGCCGGTTGTGGCTATAAGTTCACGATTTTGGGGTCTGGCAGCGTGGAGTCACTGAACGTTTCAGTGACCGCCGCCCTTTGTCTTGAGAAAATGTCGCGAAATTACTCTGGCCTTCGGCCAGAGTAATTTCATTCAATCAATTTTTAACGCCGGTCTGTTGCTGGGTTGAACCGCCTGAATCGCTGACACCCATTTCGATTTTGAACTGTTTGACGAGTTCGGCGGCGCGAATTTTTTCGGCATCGGCTTCAATCGCCTCTTTCGCCTTGTCGCCTTTGCTGACCGCCATATCGAGTTTCACTTCGGCCATAGCGCTCTCTTTTTCGATACGCTTGACCATTTCGTCGTGTGTGTGGTCGACGCCGCCCGCGGTGAATTGTTCCATAGTGTCGGCGACTTCTTTCTGCCACTTCGCGCGCTTTGCGGTTTCAATCGCGTCGAGAGCTTCTTTGGTTTTTCTGTCGAGTTCTTTCATGAAAGCCACCTTGGCCTGTTCGCCTTTTTCTGCCGCGGCGTTAGCCTGCGCCAGCTGCTGGTCAAGTTTTGCCACCTGCGCCTTATTGTGTTCGAGCTGCAGCGCGTATTCAGCAGCGATGTCTTCGCGGTTCTGCCCGATCGCTGCCTTCACGTTTGCGATCAATTTCGCCTGTTCGCCTTCGAGCTTCTGTTTCTCTTTATCGACGAGCTTTGCGTTCGCGCGTAGCATCGCGATATTTTCGTTCATCTTGGGTATCTTATCGCGCATGTCGCGAATGTTCTGTTCGAGAATCAAAGCGGGATCTTCCATTTCAGAAACCCAGCCGCCGAAAATGGAGCGCAGTGCGCGCTTAAAACGTTGCCATAAACTCATGGGTAAGGGTCATTCGGCCCAATCGCGGGGCAAGTCTTTTTATAGAAGTTTCTGGCCGGGAAAATCTACTTGTCTCGTTAAGGCCGGGCGCGAATCTGCATGCTTTGGCGGCGAGCCGAGAGATGCAAGAGATACCCCTGCACCAAATCGACAACTTTATTCTGCTGCTGAAATGGGCGCACCAAAAAGGTTTCGCCGTGGCCGAAGAGCACATCATGCAGCCGCTGCAGATGTATTTCGGCACCCGGGATACCGAGCCACGCGGTGACCTGGCGAAAAGCCTCGAGGCGCAGAGAAAAATGCGCGAATGGCGCATCGCCTCGAACATCTACAAGCACCTATTTCACGCCCATGCGTTTGAGGCCGATCACCACCCGCTTGTGAGTACCCTGAATGCATTTCTACTCGACCTGCAGGGTGAAGCCGCACTGCGCAAAACAACGTTTGCCTACGAATTTTTCAAGGCGTATGAATGGCCGCTCAAGAACCTTCAGTCGATTGTCTCGCAAGAGGTGATGACGGGCATTGAAAAGGTGTTCGATGCGCATGAAGACGTGCACGTCGTTGTGTCGCATTCTCTGACGACCAACCAGCGTCAGGCGCTCAACGCCGAAGCGCGCGAGCTCTATAACCGCATAGAGCTCGCTTACGCGAGAGGCGATGAGGCACAGCTGAGTTATCTGCTCGCACAATTCACGGGCAGGTTTTGCAATTTTCCCGAAGTTGCATTTCGCGCTGAAGTCGACGAAATTATCGACAAGATCGTCGCCGACAATGCCGCGTTCAGGCATGATATGCGGTCGCGCCTGGCCGTGAGGCTGTTTCAGGCGATCGCCCGCGCTGTCGAAAAAACGGACATCAAGACCGCAGTGCGGGGTATCACAACGTATGTTATCACCTTTCAAGACGATCTGAGTCTGCCCTACCGCAGCGAGCTCGATGCGATTGAAGAGAAGATGTACCGCTTCATAGAACGGCACAACCTCTGGCATCGGGTAAAATTGAATACGGGTGGTGCCGCAAAAACGACAGCACCGCAACAGAAAGGACAACCATGAGCATACGCATCAACAAGCGCAGCAACGATAAATACCTGATCTACCAGCTTGAAGGTCGCCTCGACACCGCCGGTAGCGCCGTGCTGAAGCTTGAACTCGACATGGAAACGCAGAACCCCTCATGCAGCATTATTCTGGATATGAGCCATGTCAGCTTCATCAGCTCGGCAGGTATCGGTGTCACTGTAAAATCGCACTCGCTTTTGAAACAAAAGGGCTTTGAGATACGCGTTGCGGCACCGAACGACGAGGTGAAAAAAATTTACGACCTTCTGGGTTTCTCACACGTTATTCGGCTCTACGCGACGCTCGGCGATGCCTTGAAGGATTAACCACGCGTGCAAGCTGGTCGCCGTCGCAGAATCTCCATTGTCACCAAGATATTTTCTGTCTTTCTTGCGATCACGGCGCTCGATATCTCTCTCATCTATATTCTGATCGGCAGTGGACAAATTGATCTCATTAGCCGCAATGGGCTCTTGATGGCTGAAAACTCCGCGCTGCGTATCGCGCATGAGCTACGTTCGCCGATGATGCTGGCGAATCTAAAAGACGTATCGGCCGGGCCGTTGGTGCAGAAATTGCGGGCTGAGGGTTTACCAGGGCTAAAAAGCTGCGGTATCAACCGAGGCGACGAAAAATTGGCGGCGCCGCTCATGCCGCAGGTCGTCAAGGCGCTGCGCCTTTATGAATCGGAACGCAGACTTTTTATTGCCGACCTCAATCGCACCGATTTTACCGCAAATCTTTTTGTGCCTGTGGCGACGGGCGAGGGGGTAGCCGATACCGTGCTCACCTGTTCGCTCGAGCTTGCCTCATTGCGTGAATCATTTCAGAGGCTGATGCACCTTGCTCTGGTCATTCTCGCGGTGACGCTTTTGGCGCAGGCAGTTCTTGCGCTTTTTGTTTACCGGGTCATTATTCGACGCTTGCGCTCGCTAGAGGGTGCCTCGCAGAAGCTTGCCGCAGGCGATTTTTCAGGTGAGTATAAAGAAGTTGGTCGTGCTGACGAAATCGATAATCTGGCCGAAACGTTTTACCAGATGAAAGACGCGCTCGCCGACAAAACGCGCGTGCTCGAAGATACCCTTCTGCGCCTCGAAAAGGCTAATTTCGATCTTGAAGGCGACCTGATTCTCGGCGAAGAGATTCAACGCAGCATTCTGCCAGAGGCGGGTACAGGCAAAACTATCGAGTGGGTTGCAACCTATCGCCCGGTCGGCCGGGTTTCAGGCGACTTCTATGATGTTTTTGAGCTTCCCGGTGGCGCAACAGGCATTTTGCAATTCGATGCGTCGGGCCATGGTGTACCGGCGGCGCTCTTAACCATGATGGCGAAAATTTCATTTGCAGAAGCTGTGCAGAAACACGCGACTCCGGCGCTGGCAATGGCTCATGTCAACGACGAGCTTTCGTTGCACCTGCAGAAGACCGGCAATTTTCTCACCGCTTTTTACGCCGTTATTTCGCAAGAAGGAAAGTTGACTTACTGCAATGCTGCGCACACACAGGTTTTGCTGCTGAAAGAAAATGGCATGTGCGAACTCTTAGACCCCACATCGCTCAGTGTCGGTTTTGCACCGCTCGGCGGAGCAGATTTTCACAATGGTGAAGCAACATTTGCGCCGGGCGACAGGCTGCTGATCTACACTGACGGAGTTACCGAGACACGTGACAGTCAGGGTGTGGCATTTGGTCTCGAACGGCTCGCGAAGCTGGCCGGTGAACATGCGGCCAAACCCCTGATCGAGATGCACAAAACAATCGAGACTGAATGGCAGTCGGCAGTCTCCCCAAAGGCAATTGAAGACGACGTGACTCTGCTCAGTATCGCACGCATCTAGATGCAGAGTCCCGTTTACAGACCTTCGTTTTACCATGCGGTTATGCTGCCGCTGGCTTTACTGTCGTTGGTAGCGGCGCTGAGCTTTTTGCGTTACACGACTGAAGTGCAGACCCATGAGCTGCAGTTCAGGCTAAACGCCTTGTCGCTGCGGGAAAGCGCAGTCGATGCTTCAGACCTGTTGGTGCGACTGAAGGCCGAGCAGTCCCAGAACGGCAGATATTTTAAGCCGCAATCGCTGCCAGTACAGGAACTGCAGAATCTTGCCGCTTTCGGTGAACATGCCGAACCAGCTGCGCAAGCTGGCGGCCCGACCGTGCCAGAACAGCTGGTGCGCCGGGTCATAGCGGCGCTGCAACGCCTCGCGGGTATAGATCCGCCTGCTCATATTTACGCTGCAAATGGCGTCGATCTGCTGACCTTGGGGTATAATCTTGAACGGCGGCGATACTTCGCCGAGGCACTCGTCACGTTCAAGAAAGTTATCGGCAGCGACACGCGGGCAGATGTTGATGACTTTGCGCGGTTGCACGCCGGGTACTGTCTTTTCTTTTTGGGTGAATACACGTTGGCACGCGCAGAATGGCAAACGACGCTGAAATCCTCAATGCCGCAGAATCAACACCTTGCTGCGCGGCTGATCGCCTGGCTTGACACTTTTGAAAAACAGCGCACGCAGGCCGTGCGCCTGGCGAGCGCGCGGCGCCGCGCCGAATCTCTCTATGGCATTCTGGCCTATAAAGAAAGTTTAGAGGCGTTACTCCTGGTTGCCGAGAATCGTCGTGACCCGGATTATCATTATTTGCGTGGCCGGGTTTATGAAGGTCCGGGAAAATTCGCGGCCGCAGCAGAAGAATATGCGCGCACGCTCGCCCTGGCACCGAAAAGTGGGGCCGCTCAGCTCGCCAACCGGCGACTTTTGCTCATGGGGTCGGTCTACCGCAACGACAGGCGCCTGGCCGAAGCGGCGACCAAGCGCGCTGAAATCTTCGGCGACACGAGCTTTCTGGCGGCTATCGGCCAGCTCGGCCAGAGTGCAAACGCCACTGACACGAGCCTTGCCGGCGAGGCAGTTTACCGGCAGATTCTGGCGACACAAAGTGCGCCGCCCGTGGCAGCATTGGTTCGCACCGTGCGCGTCAGAACGCATGACGGTGCAGTGATTACCGGTCGCCTCACCGCAAGCAATGCCACACACGTCGTGATTGTCAATGAAAGCGGGCGTCTGCGCATTCCCCGTTCTGACATCTCGTCACAAGAAAACGTGTCCGGTAAATGAACCGGCAGACTCTTCCCTTTATGGGCAGGGGTATAGCAAAAAATCGGTGTCGCCAGCCGCTTGTTCCCTGTAAAATTGTTGTGCGAGCTATGCTCGATCAGATTCTGGCGGTGCGGTGGCACGGCAAAAAGAACCAGATGAATTGCTGCGCGACCTCTTTAACAGCGAGGGGGCCCGTTTGTACGGCTATCTCGTAAAAAAAGCGGGCGCCGACCTGGCGCAAGATATTGTACAGGAATCCTTTACCCGTCTCTACGTTCGGTTAAGCCGTTCGGCGGATATAGCCAATGCGCGAGCCTATCTTTACCAGATTGCAAGGCATCAGCTTTTTCATGAATCGGCTTTCGCAAAGCGCTACGCTGGTGGCGACGCCCTGCTTGAAAACCTGGCCGCCGATGCCGCGCCAGGTGACGCGGGCGACCGTGAACTCATGCAGGCATTACAAGACTCGGTGGGCACGCTCGCCGCAAAAGAGCGTGAGTTGTTCGAAATGCGCTGGTATCTTGGCCTCACCCAGGCTGAAATCGCCGTTGCACTGAAGAAAAGCGAAAGGCAGATTCGCCGCGATATCGAAAAACTTGTGACGAAACTGCGCGCAGAATTGCGCGGCAGAGGCTGGCTGAATGCCGTAGAGGCACTGCAGGGTTAACGATGAAAAAAAACGACCTGGCAAATGACATACTCCAATTTCTGCAAGAAGAGAATGGTACCCCAAGGCCGGGCTCTGCGGCAGAGGCGCCCGTGCGCGCGACGCGGTCAAAAATTGATCAGGCGCCGCCGGCTGCCGTTTGGCAGGGCATACAGGCGAATATCGCAGCAGGTGCCGGGGCGCCCACGCTCTTGCAGAGATTAAAAGAGTTCATGTCAACGCCTGCGGCCCCGGTTTTTGCGGTGGCGCTTGCCGCCACAATCGGCGGTGCATTCTTTCTTATGAACCGCGCGACAGCCCCGTTGCAGGTGCCCCTGGTTGAAATTACCGCTGTTCAGCCGCAGAAAGCAGGCACCGTGATTGTTGCCCGTGGCCTGCGCATCGAATCGGTGAGCGGCGGCAGCATCGAGCGCATCTCGGGCAATGCCGACAAGATTGTTCTGCAAACCGGTAACTGGTCAGTAACGTTGCAGCATGCTGAACTAGAGCGCCGCACGCAGTTTATATTTCCCGGCGGTGCACTCGAACCACTCGGCACTGCATTTACCATTCAAATCTCCCCAACGGGAACCGCAGTCAGCCTCACCGAAGGCAAAATTCGGCTTATGGAATTTGATGCCGCAGCGAAATCGTGGCGCGCGCGTGAACTTGCGGCTCCGTTTGCCGCTGTGGTCGGCGCACAACCTATCGAACGAGATCTGCCCGAGGCAGCGAAGCCAGTCGAAGAACCGAAGTCCGTTTCACGCTATGCACGCCTTGCGGGCAAGAGCGTGGCCGTCGAACTCAAGAATGGTGACAGGCTTTCTGGTAAAGTTGTCGCGACATCGCAGGGTAAGGTGGTTCTCGAAAGTTCAGCGGGTCGAATGACGGTGCGCGAGAGCGATATTCTAAACATCGCGGTGAACTAAAATGCGGATATTCTTGGCTTTGCTGGTATGTACTCCCGCGCTCATGGCGACGGTGATTGTGCAAAAAAACGGAGATGTCATCAGCGGGCGCATTCTACAAGAGCGCAAAGACCGTTATATCTTTCAAAGCCCTTATGGCAAACTACAGATTGCCAAGGCAAATGTCAGCAAGCTTATTCTCGATGAAAAACAAATCGAGCTGCAAGATGTGAAGTATAAAGACCAGACGGTTAAGGCGAGACTCGTGGCACAAGACGACAAGACATCGGTATTCTTGACCGACGACGGCCGTACGATTCGTACCGACGCGCCAACCAGTACAGCAACTGATGATAAAGCCGAAAAACGCGATACGTGGCTTTTTGCTGCGTCAGGCATGTACGGTTTTTCAACATTTCAAAGGCTTTCGACCGATGGGCCACCCGGTTTTGATCAGGCATTTGCCGCCGGTGCCTTTGGGGCCCAGCTGACCGGGCACTACACTTTCTCCCCCATCTGGGGCGTGGGTGTTGCGACGGCCTTCTACCGCCATGTGCTCGTGCAGACGGTGCCACAACCCGGCGCCCCCCCCGATTATGAGGCGACTGCGGCGCATGCGTCGGTTTTTGTTTCGCCATCGTTGGTCGTCTCGCTGCTCGGTAATCTAGGCTCTAAAAAGAGTGCCCACGATATTCGCCTCGAGGTTCAACCAGGGTATTCGTTAAATGAGGCAAACCTTGATCTTAGGTTTATTCCACCCACGAATCCTTTTCCCGCTAGCGCCGCAGCTGCGGGAAAGACATCGGCTTTCACCCTGCAAGGCCAGCTTTCATACTCATATAGTCTCTCTGAATCGTTGCGCTTAAGGCTCGGCGCCGCTTATTATCGGGTCTTTTACGATCGTATCTTCGACGGCACGCTTCAAAACGGCTCAGCAATACCAGGTGGTTTTACTGCCGATTTTGAGCGAGCCCTGAAGAGTCCCGCGCAGAACCCTCAGATAATTTCAATAACTCTGGGTGCAGAAATTGGTTTTTGACCGCTGTGCGGTCAAAAACCAGCCAAATCACTTAGGATAATAAAACGGCAGGCTAACTGTCTGTTCCATGACGGCGAATTCGACTGCCGAGGTGAAGCGGTAGTCGGTGGTCTTGAGGTCGCGCAATTTCGGAGCGAGTTCTATTACATTGCGGCCCGAGAGATTCACTGGAATCGTGACCGTCGAATCGGCCTGAGCGGCGAGCTGCTGGTCATTTTTGACGCCGTTGATCACGCGGGTACCGGCAGCGGTGAAGTCGTATTCAATCTTGGGTATTTTCATCGCAAACGGATTCGGGTTGCGCACGTTAAACTTCAGCGAGAACGTCGCCTGTGGGTTCAACGGATTCGCCATGTTCATGCGCTCGAAATCGAGTGAACCGAAATGCACCTGGGGCAACTTGGGCACAGGCACCACTTTCGACGCTTCGATCGGCACGTTGATAGACCCGACCAGGTCGTTGATGTAGATACCGACGGCACCGGTAAGGCCAATATTCACCGAATCTTTCTTCGCAAAATCGAAAATGGCTTCAACCGTTTCGACATAACGCACACGCTGCACAATCGTGAAGTTTGTGCTGTCGTTCGCCTTGATCACGACATTCTTGTCGTTCTGCAGGTCGACCATACGCTTGCCGTCTACACTGATCTGAAACGCGAGTTTATTGAACGTGATACCGAAGCCAACCTTATTGCGTATCGTGTAGATGTATTCGAGGTCAGCGCCTTCAAAATCGAAACCTCGAAGGTTAACTTCTTTCAATGAAATATCAGGCGTAAATTCGCTGAAGCGCCCTTGCAGAAGAGCGCACGAGGTGAAGGTGAAAACAGAAAAAACTGCCAGCGCAGCCCAAATTTTTCGTCGCATCGCCGACTGCCCCAAACGTGAAAGGGGGCGTCAAGATTTTTGCATTTACCAGGCGCGATAGAGAACGTAACCGCGTAAGCGGTTTGGTTCTCTATCGCATCTAAAAACTACCCACGTTCACAATTCGCGGGGCGCCACCTTCGGGAGCAATAATCGAGACAGGCGCAGGCATGCCCTTTGCAGGGTCGTCTTTCGCTATCCAGATTTTGTAGCGGGGGCCGGCAATCTTTTGCAGGCCATAACCTTCGCCGCGCGAGATCGTCTTGTTCACGCGGGTAATCACCACCGGATACTGGTAGTGCTTAAAGTTGTTGTAGTCTTTCTTAAAGCCGAACTGGACCGTGTTCGAGGTCAGGCTGCCGTTATCGTTCACGAGCGAGCCACCGGCGAGGGGCCTAAACGCGGTCGCTGCTTCGTCGATGCTTTTGCTCTCTTTCAGCAGCTTTGCATAGGCATCGACCACTGCTTTCACGTCTGCGGGCAAATCGCTCACGGGAATATCGTCTGCTTTATTCTGCGCGAAGAGCAGCGCCGAAGCGAATATGATCGAGATCGTGGTTAATCCTGCTTTTGTCATGGCCTTTTGTAGCCGACCGTTGCTTGATGTAAAGTGATTTGTCAGGTTTGCCGTCTCTTGTGCAATGCCCCGATTTCGGCGAGTGTCAGGTTCCATCGACACAGCGGTTCAGCAAGCTTGCCCAGATCTTGCAATACAGTCTTTTTCACCATTGTCTGGTCGCTGAGGCTGGTCAGCAAGAATACATGCTTCAATTTCAGAAGTTCTGCCTGCGGGTGGTTCTTGTCAAAGCCGCGCGGCACCCGCGCCAGCTTGTCGTCGTCGCTGAGATCGGGAAAAGCCTTGCGCAGTGTCTTGTCAGCGAGAAGTTTCACGATTCGGCTTGAGGGTGAGGCGATGTTTTTCTGCAGCTCGGCGAGTACAGGTTTTGCCGGCCGGTAATAGCCGGCACCGAAAAGCGATCTGCCGCCGGGTTCGACGTGCACGTAATAGCCGGGTACTATGTCTGATTTTTTTCCGTCGGCACAGATGAACGCGGCGAGGTGCGTCTTGTAAGGGGCTTTGTTTTTGCTAAAGCGTACATCGCGGTAGATTCTGAAAAGGCAGCTTTTGGGGTCGATGTTCGATACCGAATCGTCATGTTCGCTGAGCACGAAAATGAGCCCTGCCACGAGTTCGAGAAAATTCTTCTGCGCAGTCTCAAATTCTTCGCGATGCTCGGTGAACCAATCGCGGTCATTATTCTTTGCGAGGGACCTGAGAAAGTTGAAATCGCTCTGTTTCACGGGAACAGCAGTTTTTCTGACCATTCGGCTGCAATCACAATCGAGAAAACGGGGCAGGGGTCAAACAATTAAAGACTATTAAGTCTATAATTGTTTGACGTCTCGTTGCTCAAAAAAAGTCTCAGCTATGAGTCCGCTGGCGATTGAAACAGAGAACATAAAGTTTCAGGTCAGCGGCGACGTCGTCGCGAAAATGCGCCGCTTCTGGCGTGAGCACGATTTCACCATGGGCATCGACTTGCTCGACGCGCAGCACATGTGGCTGATCGCTCTGATTTTTCACCTCGAAGAGCTGCTGAAAGCCCCAGCGCGCGACCAGAAGCAGGTCGACGGAGTTCTGAAAGAATGCGTGAAATATGCGCAGACGCATTTTCGTGCTGAAGAAATACTCTTCGCTGCGGCGAAATACCCCGAAGAGGCTGCGCACGAAAAGCAGCACAGTAACTTCGTCGCGAATATTCAAAACCTTGCCGCCAGGTCAGAAGAAAATGCGGCAAACCTCGGCAAGTTCTTGCAGAACTGGCTCGTGCAGCATATCAAGAAAGAAGATATAGCCTACTGCAACTTTCTGCGCCAGGCCGGTTTTGACGCGAATGGCTACTTTCAGACCGTCGTCGCGTCAGGTTCTGAGTTTGTGCTGAGTGACCAGCAGCTTGAGCTGCATGCGGCGATCACGCAAAACAATGAGATTGTGCCGGGTGTTTCAGATGTTGTGCTCGCCGAGATTCGCCGCCTGTGGCGCAGTTATTCGATTCGGCTCTATGTGCCCATGATCGACATGCAGCACCTGTGGCTGATCAAGATGGTTGTCGAGCTCGAGGTTGCTCTGAAAGAGGGGTACGAAAAACGTGCGCACCTTTTGGGCGAGATGCTGCCCGAGGTGAAGCGTTACGTGCACGAACATTTCTCCGCTGAAGAGGCGATGATGGAATCACTCGGTTTTGAAACCCGCGCCGGTCACAAGAAACAGCACGCAGCGTTCGTCAAAACGATCGAAGAGCACAACACCGACTATGGCACCGGCACCCGCAGCGCCGCCACGCTTCTGGTCAAAGATCTCAAAGAATGGCTGCTTTCGCACATTCTCATCGAAGACGCCAAATTTGCGAAGCTGTGCCGCGAGAAAAACGCCGGGGCGTTACAGATCTCGAAGCAGCTCATCACCGAGAAAAAGGTACAGTTCAAGAAAGCGCAGATTCTGCTCTACCAGTACGTGACCGGTAACGCGGCGCGCTGATTTCTATCGAATTTCGGGTTTAGATTCGGGGTAGATCCTCATTTTGCTTTTTTTCGCATTTTTCGCAAAAATGCATCAAGCTCTAAAATATTCTGACGAAACTACCATTAGGGGTGAAAATTGCAAAAAAAATGATAAATAGGATTAAACAGAGGCCTAAAATTGCGTTAACTTTGCTCAGATTGCCTCAGGTTTCATGAGTTAGCATCAACTTAACTCCACATCTCTATACCTAAACTCCGTAGATAGACTCAAGTGGTAGAGCAGGGCAGAAAGCTGCTTTGTTTTGCCTGAACACCGCTCTTGCCTGCCGGCCTTTCCCGGTGGGTCGGGGCAGCAAGCCAGGGAAGGCTTGGTAATGGGTTCTGCACCTGTCGCGAAAAGGACAGAGCCCCGCAGGTGTTGATAAAAACAACGGAGGGTTTATGATTATCAATCACAATTTGAGTGCGATTAACTCGCACCGCGTGCTGAAGTTTCAGCACGAAGAGACCAGCAAGAGCATGGAGAAGCTTTCGAGCGGCATGCGCATCAACCGCGGCGGCGACGACGCATCGGGGCTTGCGGTTTCAGAAAAAATGCGCACTCAGGTGGCCGGCCTGCGCCAGGCAGAACGCAACGCTGAAGACGGCATGAGCATGATTCAGACAACCGAAGGTTATCTGAATGAGCTCAGCGAACTCTTGCAGCGCATTCGTGTTCTCGGTGTGCAGTCTGCAAACGGTATCTATACCGCCGAAGACCGCCAGATGATGCAGGTTGAGGTGTCTCAGCTGATCGACGAAGTTGATCGTATTGCATCTCAGGCAGAATTCAACACCATGAAACTGCTGCAGGGCGACTTTGCCCGCACTTCAGCGACAGCTTCTATGTGGTTTCACATCGGTGCCAACATGCACCAGCGTGAGCGTGTGTTCATCACAACTATGACAGCTGCAGCTCTGAATCTGCGTACACAGGCTGGCGGTATCGAGTCGATTTCAACTGCAGCGAAAGCGAACAGCATGATCGGCCTCACCGACGAAGCGCTGTATCAGGTGAATAAGCAGCGTGCCAACCTCGGCGCGTACTTCAACCGCCTCGAGCACGCAGCAAAAGGCCTCATGAACGCTTATGAGAACATTCAGGCATCTGAAAGCCGTATTCGCGACACCGACATGGCAGAAGAGATGACGAAGTTCACAAAGAACCAGGTACTGATACAGAGTGGTACGGCAATGCTGGCGCAAGCCAACGCAAAACCACAATCAGTGCTGGCTTTGCTTCGATAACGGGAACTAGCGCACGATTTGCTGACGCCGCAGGCGTGAGCAAATCGTGCATAACCCGTTCGGCGCGAGCCGAACGAAACGCAAGGGCAGCACAGGCTGCCTTTTCGTGTTTGTCATACTGAATTTGATTTCGACGGGTCTTGACAGACACCCATTTCGCAGCGCACCGCGCTGCGAAATGGGTGTCTGATTGGGAGAGACCCGTCACGCGAGTGATGGAGCTGCTGCAGCAAGGATGCCGCAGCAGCGAAGTCTCGATCAACAGACACTCTATGCAATTGCGTTCGCAAGTGGCGGGGTTTTAAAGGGGTACGCAGTACCCCTTTAACTTCTACCTTTATTTGCAACGTAGTTGCAAATAAAGACAAAGGAGTGTCTATGATCATTCGCAACAACCTGAGCGCAATCAATGCACACCGGGTTCTTAAGTTTAATGAATGGGAAACAGACAAGACCATCGCACGTCTGGCTTCAGGTGAAAGAATCACCAAGTCAGCCGACGATGCCTCGGGTCTCGCCGTTTCAGAAAAACTGAGAACTCAGGTGCAGGGATTGCGCCAGGCAGAAAGAAATACCGAAGACGGTATCAGCTTTGTACAGACAGCCGACGGTTATTTGAACCAGCTCGGCGATCTGTTGCAGCGGGTACGCGTTTTGGCCGTTCAGTCGGCCAACGGTATCTACACGGCAGAAGACAGGCAAATGATGCAGGTTGAGATTTCTCAGCTCGTCGACGAGGTAGATCGTATCGCGTCGCAGGCTGAGTTCAACCGCTTCAAGGTGCTGCTCGGTGACTATGCAAGAACCTCAAAGACAGCGTCGATGTGGTTTCACATGGGAGCCAACATGCACCAGCGCGAACGCGTCTTCGTCGGCACGATGACCGCCACCGCCTTCAAACTGAAGGAAAACGGTGCGTCAGAGTCGCTGTCGACGGCGGCACAGGCCAATGACCTCATTGGCGTGGTCGACGAGGCGTTAGGCAAATTGCTGAAGCAAAGGGCCGATCTGGGAAGTTACTCTAACAGGCTTGAAATGTCTGCGAAGGGCTTGATGAACGCTTATGAAAACATACAGGCGTCAGAAAGCCGCATTCGCGATGCAGACATGGCCGAAGAGATGGTTCGATTCACCTCGGGCCAGATCTTGCAGCAGAGTGGTACGGCGATGCTTGCCCAGGCGAACCAAAAAGCAGCAAGCGTGATGCGCCTGCTCGGCCGTGATTAAACGGATCTAGCGTTGCTTTAGGGCAACCTAGACCGCGAACACGGTGCCCGGTTTCCTCTTTATTGAGGTAGCCGGGCTTTTTTTTGGCATATTTAGCATTTTTTGTTTAGAATGAACGCTGACAGGAGCAACCGCTCAGAGATGATACTTTTGCGGTGGTGTTTCACGCCACCGCAAAAGCTAATTAAGAGAGGAAAGTCCGGACACCACGGGGTACGGGGCCAGAGAGATCTGGAGCTAACGCTGCTCACGCAGCGAAACGCATGAACAGTGCCACAGAAAATATACCACCTCAACTGAGGGGTGTGCAAACACCCCTCAGTTGAGGTAAGGGTGAAAAGGTGCGGTAAGAGCGCACCGCGCGGCCGAGAGGTTTGCGGCAGGGTAAACTCCCCCTGGTGCAATTTCGAGCAGCTGCAGATTTCTTCAGGGTTTCGGCCCGGCTGACCCCAGCCGAAATCGTGCAGCGGGTAGAAAGCGAAGAGCTGCGGGGTATAACCCGCAGACAAGACAAATGGTTGCCAAAGGATATTTCGTTCTTACGAAATCTCCGGGACAGAATCCGGCTTATGAATGTCGTTAATCCGGGGTTGTCTAAAAAGCCACGAACCGCGCTGCACAGGCGCGGCGCTCAGGCGGAAACCGGCCTGAATAGGCCGTTTCGCGTGAATTTGCCGCAGGCAAATACAGCGTTTTCGTCTGAGCGGTGACTTTTTAGACAACCCCGGATTTTTTTATGTTTACGCGCCCGCTGCCACACTGGTACATCGGGCATGACTTCATCACTCATCTGGGTTCTGATCGCGGTCTACATCGGCTTCTTTGTGTTTCTGCAAAAAGTCATGAAGGAGTCGTAAATGGTACTTGGACACTATGCATCCGCATTTTTGGTGCGCCCGCATCTGCCACAAGCGCCGTTCTGGTTGCTCTTGCTGACCGCCAACCTCGCCGAGTTCTTATGGCTTGTGCTGGCTCTCGTCGGCGTCGAACCAACTAAGCCCGACTCAATTCTCGATGCGACTTTTAACAACCTCGACGTGCACATGACGTACAGCCACAATGTCGTACCGAATCTGATTCTGGGTGGCGTCGTGTTCTTGCTGGTGCAACTCATCTGGAAAAATAAGAAGCTCGCACTGGGCGCAGCGTTTTTGACCTGTTTGCATGTCTGGTCAGATATCATAGTCGGATTTCAACACGAATTGCTCGGGCCCGACTCGATGAAAGTGGGACTCAATTCTTACGGCAGATTTCCCTATGCTGCCATACTGATCGAGTGGTTCTTTGCGCTCGGCTGCCTCAGCTACTTTGTCTGGGCAGAGAAGGCAAGAGGGCGCATGGTCGCGCGCAAAAAAATCGTGCTGCTCTACACGGCGTTCACCATTGGCATTCTGTCATGGCTGCCGAACGCCTACACACCGATGAGAAAATTACTGGGACTCTAGTCGCCCGCTATTCGCCTTGATCGCGGCGCCAGCTCCAGAAACTGCTGTAGACGTCGTCTTTTTCATAACCGCAGTTGGCGCATTTGTAGTGGTAGATTTCGTCCCAGTGCACGTCGCGTGAAAAAATGCCAGGGTCGTAATCTTTCGCGTTGTCATATGATTTGCCGGTCACTTTCAGTTTGCGCGTTTTACATTTGGGGCACTTGCTCGTCATCAGCCAGCCGAACACCAGATAACCCGCGAAGAGGCCGACTAATGCCAGAATCAGCCAGGGCGTCATGCCACGAAACAGATCGGAGAAACGAAAATCTTTCTGCGTCTCATCGCTGTAGTTGACGACCGTCTCTGCGCCTAACTGATAAATGTTCAGCACATCTGCAAATCGGTCGTCTTTATAATCGCCATACCATGTGGCTGATTTATCCCCCTTTGCGAAATCACGGTCTTTGGGCACCTTGCGCAGCACCACGAGGTTCGTATAGAGCGCCTCGAACCGTTCGCGCGCAAACACGCACCTGAGACTGTAGAGCCGCTGCTTGAAATACGTGTACACACATTTCGCTGGCTTAAATTGATTAAATAGAACAAAAGGGGGATTTATAACTTCAAACGCAGTTTCATCCCAGCTTTGCGGGTTTGACACGTCTTTTGCTGCGGCCTGAATCGCATCGGGCGAACTGCCGAACGCGACGTCAATGAACGGGTTTTGCGCGAAGAGAGAAAAGGTGAGTGTGAGAGTGATGAAACCTCTCGCGATGAATGCGCGCATGGCCCATCGAGGTCAGCAGAAATAACTTGTAAAGCTTGAGTTGGCAGTTGAGAAAAGTCCCCGGGAAACACTGTGTGTTTCCCGGAAATGTACGCAAGGTCTCAAATCTCTGCCGCAGTCAGAGGCAGCCTGCAACACGCTAGCAGGCCATTTTTCAGGGAACTCTTATCGCAACCGTTTGCTTGGGGCGGAGTGTCCCTATAGAAATCAGTCTATTCGTGAAATGTAATCTCCTGCATAGTTTTGTCGGCCCTCGCAAATGAGCGTGAACCAGTGGTAAGGGTGCTGGGATTATAGTTCGCCGCATTGCCTTGACACGATTGTGAGCAGGCATATATGAGAGACCACGAAATCGATGGGGTGCCAGAACCTTTTGGATACTGCTTGGTTTTTACAGTATATGTTGTGGTGTCGATTTCCCTGAAGTTTTCGGAGAGATCGCCCGTAACCAGACGGCTATTAAGGTACTGCATACCGGTGGGCGAGCTTGCGGAAAGGGGAAACACTTCTGTTTGCTGTCCGGTAGCTGCTGCACCTGTGCCAACCTGCGAGATTTTTTTCCAGTTGTATTGAGGTGAAGCCACATAGCTGTAATAGACTTCATCTTGCGTGAACCGGATAGTCTGGATGCCGACATTTCCAGTATTGTAATGTCCGGCCTTGGTGTTGTCGTGCTTGTTTACCCAGTAAATCTCCGAATGTTCGTTGATGCCGTCGCCGTTGACGTCAGTGGAAGAGTGAGGCGAGAAAATAATCAGGTCACCGATGACACCGATAAATTTTACCGAATAGCGAATCTGCGAATCGGGAATCGTGTTTCGCCAGTTTGCAGTGTTCGTTGTGTTATCATGCAGGCCCATAAATTCACTGATGGTCGGTGCCCCGGTGTTTGTCAGGTTGATGACGTAAAGCAAGGCTTTCCCGTCGCTGAGCCGTTGGGCCATGCCGTAGAGCTTGTGATCGTGAAACAATATTGGAAAGAAGAGCGTGGTTGCATTGATGCCCGTCGTCGGCAGAGTTATCGGCGTCATCGTCAATGTAGCCATGTTCACGTGATAAACGGTGGAAACGCCCGTACCTAAACCTGCCCATGAATGGAAGATGACATTGTCGTGGTTGGTATCCATCAGGGTGTAATAGACGCTCGTTGTCGCTCCTGGCAATACCGCCGCGAAGTCACCGACCTTTGTGAAACTGCTGTTCAACAAATCGATCGCAAATCGGCTAGAGCCGCTGACGGTTCGGGCACTATAGGCAATGTAGTAGTTGCCGTTGCCAGTGAATCCGTGCAAAGAATTGCATGTGTCAAAACCCGTCAGCCCAGTTGCGCAGTGGTACCTTTCGGTCGTGGTCCATTTGGCAGTTGAAGCGGGCGTGGTGGTGCCGCCGCTGGGCGTACCGGAAGTGCCTCCAGAGCCTGAACCTCCACCCCCCTGGCTGCAAGCCAGAATGAAAACCATGAGTGTTATCCAAATTGAGATTCTTTTCATTGTAATTACTCCTTGCGCTCTTCGTAACAACGAAACGACGAAGACGCGCTGATGTTTTCCACTACTTCACAATTCTAAAAAAGTCTATAGGGCAGCGTGCCCTATGCAGTCGCTATTCGATAAACGCGCTGAATGCGTAGCCTTCGAGTTTCTTGTATCTCACACGGTACCAGACGCCGCTGAGTCCGTCTTGCCATTCATGATGGCGTGCGGGGGCGCGCGAAAGAATTGTGACTGTGGCCTCGCCGGGCATCAGCACCAGCTTCTTGCCTTCAATCGACGGCTGATCGCGCAGGTAGAGGCCGTCAGAGGCGACGACCTTCGACTTTTCAGCGCGTTTGCCGCCGCGCGCACAGGTGAAGCGAGGCTTTTCGCCGCACTTTGCACCCCGAGCGAGAAGCAGTGCCTCTGTTTCGGCATCGGTGGTATAAGATAGGGCGCGGGCCCCCCTTTGCGTTTTAGCATTGACCTTGGCGCCGGATTCGACGAGTAATTTTACCGCATCGTTGTCCTGGCGAAAAGCGGCGGAGATAAGCGGGGTTATGCCGTGGTGGTCTGGAATATTGACGTCGGCACCTGAGGCAATGAGGGTGCTCAGAATCTCGATCTTATTCGGCAAATCTGATTTGGTGGCATTCAAGAGCGCTGTGCCACCATGATGGGGGTTGCGGTGGTTGATGTGCGCGCGAAATTCAAGCAACACCCTGACGCAGTCTGCCCTGCCGAAGCCAGCGGCATAGCTCAGGGCTGATCTGCCGCCGGAGTTGAGCTGATTTGGGTCAGCGCCGGTGGCGAGCAGATCTCTGAGCGCGGCCGCATTGCCAGAGACCGAGTGCGTGAAAATATCTTCGCGTGCCCCGGCATCTTTCAGAATTTTCACAGCCAAAGCATCGTCGTGTATATAGGCTAGCAGCAAAGCGGTGAATCCCCCATTGCCAACATGGTTTGCATCAGCGCCATGCTTTAATAACCAGCGCATCGTGTTATGCTTGCGATTGTCGGTCAAAGCGAGCAAGGCAGTGAAGCCAGAGCTGTTCCGGGTTTCGAGATCGGCGCCGTTTTCATAGAACAGCTCGGCCCAATCGAGGCCATGTTCGAGCGCGATAAAAAGCCACGGCTTATTCTGAGGATACGATTCATTCGGGTTGGCATTCGCGGCAAGCGCTGCTCGCGCGGCATTAAAATCTTTTGCATAAAGCGCTTCGCGCAGCTTTTCGGTTTCTTGGTGCGGTGAACCAGAGCGCGTGCGCATGGTCGGGGCCGATTTGCAGGCTACGGCGAGCAAAGCTGAAACGGCAATGACGACTGCGGCAAAGAGCGCCGCGAAGCGTCTGGCATGGTGCTGGTGGCGCGCGCTAAATGCCGTGGTCGTGTACTTCACTTACGTTTGCCGTCTACATACTCGACAATATCAATACGCCCGTCGGGAGTTGTGTAGACGCCGGGCCCATGGCGTTCGCCATTTTTGTATATGCCTTGATACTTAATGCCATCGGGAAAGGTTTCGACCCCTTTGCCGTGATACTTGTCATCTTTAAAATCACCGCTGTACGAGCCCTGACTGCTTGTGTACGTACCCTTGCCATTTCGTTTATTATTCTTGTACATGCCCACGAATTTACTGCCACTTGCATATTCAATCTCAGCCAAACCATGCAACTCATACAATTTGAATTCGGCTTTATAAATCGCTTGTTTTGTGGTGAGTACACCTTTGCCGTCTGGGTGGCTAAAGTATAGCCCGCCGATGTAGGTACGGTCGCCCAACATTGGCAAAGGTTTCGTTATAGTCCAATAACCGTAGGCTTTTTTCCCAACTTTATGCAGGTAGGTCATGGCTTCGTGATGACCTTCCATATGCGCGTGGATTACGGCCGTTTTGTCTTCTTTGTCTCTGAGCGCCAAATCAGCTTTAGCCTTGATCAGGCGCTTGATCATATCCATGTCTCCGTAGATTGCTGCGTACATTATTGCCGTTCTGCCATAATTATCTGTGGCATTTACGTTTTCCCTCGCTGCCAATGCGTCATTGAGCGCTGGTAAACTTCGATTGATGGCTGCATAAACGACCCGCGACGAGGTCTTTATCGGTTCAGGTTTGACGGGTGTTGTTGCCATCGTCTCGCTTTGGGCGTTTCTGGCCGAACAATCGACGAGCAAAAGCGAAGCGATACAAAGCAATAAAAATCTCATTTGGTTCGTTTTCGTGTATTTCATAAGCTTTCTATAAACGAGATTAAGGCGAATGTCCATAGGGCATGGTGCCCTATGCGCGGGGCGTTTGCATACCCCAAAAAATCATGCCTCGGTATGGGTGCCCAACAAGAAATGAGGATGCATACCGTTCTGGCAGGCTAAACGCGTGTTGCTTGACTTTACCTGAAGAAATGTCAGGTCGACGCAGACTGCGAGAGGAGTCAACATAGGGCAACATGCCCTATGGACAAACGCTCGAATAGGGAGTAACAATAAGATATGAAAACCAAAACTTTACTGATAGCTACCACGCTGGCAGCTCTGGGCCTGATGGCCACCGCCTGCAAGCCAAAAGTCACCGACACGGGCATTCGCTACGTCGCCGTCAAAGACGGTCTCAACATGCGCGAAGAGCCTTCGCCCACGGGCAAGAAAATGCTGACGATACCATACAGGCAAGAGGTGCAGAAGCTCGAAGAAAAGCCGGAATCTTTCACGATCGACAAGACCGAAGGCAAGTGGACGAAAGTTTCGTGGCAAGGCAAGACGGGTTGGGTGTTTGGTGGGTTCTTGTCTTGGTTCAGTCCGGTTGTGAAAGCAGACGATGAAAATAGTTCATCAGGAAATTCTGTAGTCGATCATTTCAAATCGCTCAGTTTCAACAACAATTTTGCAATGAAAGATTCAAATTCGCTCTCTATCTATGGCACAGACATGGGCTGCGCGCGCGCCGCAACAGCGAATGAAGATATTACTGAAGATGGCGTTACCTTTGTTCTGAAGTACCGAAACTGCCCCGGTTCGCGAGGAGACTGTGGCACTTGTGAAACGGTAAGAGAGACTTGCAGAATTACTGCCGCAACTATCTTAGCAACGGCCAACGGTGGTAGCATCAAGGATAGTGATATCCAATGTAACTAGCGATTTCCGTGTCGCGTTTTGGTTTAAAGGTGCCTAGAAAATCAAGCCCACTCTGAGAACCATCGCCTATTTCGCCGCCGCCAGCTTGCTGCTTGCGGGCGGCGGCACCGCTCTGCTTATGAACCGCTCGACGCATCCCGGGTTGCGCAAGCTATCCGGTGATTGTATTGGCTGCCATAACCCCGTCAGCTATATGCTCGTCGGCACGAACGCGGGCAAATTCTCCAAGGGTGTGCACCCGGTCGCGCCGGGGTTTATCCCCAGTGAGCCTTCCATACCCGACACCCGTGTCATGACGGGTGAAGAATGCTCGATGTGCCACGCCGAGGTATTTCGCACCTGGAAACAGGCCAACCATGCGCGGGCCTTTTCAAACGCCATCTTTCAGACCGCGTTCAAACTGGAAAAAACCGCATGGTGTGTAAATTGCCATGGGCCACTGTGGCAACGCGATAGAACCCCGCTTGAGAAGCTGGGCGTCGAAGGCAAAGACGAGCCGGGCCTGCACCATGCCGGCGTCTCGTGTGTTGTCTGCCACATGAAAGACGGGCAAATTTACACCCGTAACGCAAAGAAACGCGACGAGTCGAAACTCTTTCACCCGCTCTATGTCGATACCCGGCTCGGCGACGAAGAGTATTGCGGAGGTTGCCACCAGTTTAATTTTGTCAGCCACCATGAGCCGTGGCCGGTTTATGAAAATTCGATACCGATGCAGAACACGGTAGAGGAATACCGCGAGGTTGTGGCCGACCGGCGCGTCGCCTGTTACAGTTGCCACTTCGAGAAAACCGACCATAGTCTGCACCCCAAAGGTGATCTCAAATCGGTATTCAAGTACAAGATCGTGTCATCACCCCACGACGATCGCCGGCGCATCACGTTCGATATTCGCCTCGAAAATCTGGGTCATTATTTCCCCACGGGCGATCTGTTGCGTATTTTTTCTCTTTATGTAAAGAGCGGTACAGGTGAAGAACTCTTTCGCAAAGACTACCGTAAGCAGGTCAGGGTCATCGACCGCAGCCTCGTCGCCGATTCTGTGTTAAGGCCTGACCCGGGCACACTCGTGGCAGCCGATAGGGTGATCTTCGAAACCAAAACGCGGGACTTGCGCTGCGAGATTGTCTATCGCCGCCAGGGTGGTCTCGAACACAAGGCATCGAAGTTCACGTTACCCGAGAAAATTCATCACAATGTTCTCTACGCCGGCCCGTGCGATGCGGCGAAGTGGTGACGTTATTCCAAAAACCCACTAAACGCATAACCTTCGCGCCCCCTGAACCTGACCCGGCACCACACACCGGTGCGGCCGTCGTGGTGCTCGTGGTCTTTGCCCGGCGCACGCGAGAGAATGATGACCGTGGCGCCAGCTTTCATTAATGTCAGCTTCGTCGCCTCGATTGATGGTGCGTCGCGCAGATAAAGGCCGTCGGCGGCGATCACCTTGGTTTTTTCTGTGCGCCTGCCGCCGCGGCCGCAGGTGAACCGTTTGGGGTCGCCGCATTTTGCGCGCCGCGCGAGCAGAAATTTTTCTGTTGCAGCGTCGGTGACATACGAGAGCGCCGTCGCGCCCTTTTCGTCGCGCGCGTTGACGTCGGCACCGAGTTCGGCGAGCAGCCGCACGACCTCATTTTCTTGCCGCCTCGCGGCGACGACAATGGGTCGCTCGCCGTCAGCAGTGGTTATGTTCAGATTTGGGACACCCTTTGCCAGCAGCTGCAAGACTTCTGTTTTATTGGGGATATCAGACATCACCACAGCCATGACTGGTGTGATGCCATTTTCGCGATCTGAAACGGAGACCGAAGCACTGAGGCTCAGCAACATACGAACACATTCGGTTCGGCCGAAGCCGGCGGCATAGACCAGTGCTGGTATGCCATATGAGCTGTACTCATTGACGCTTTCACCTGCACGCACGCGCTCTTGCAGACCTTCTGCGTTACCCGAAACCGAATGCGTGAAAATATCTTCTTTTGCCCCGGCTTTTTTGAGCATCGCGATGCTGGTTGCATCTTCGTGAATGTAAGCCAGGAGCAGCGCGGTATGGCCATGAAAACTGCGGTGGTTGAGATCAGCATCGCGGCGAATCAGCCAGCGCATTGCCTCGTGGTTGCGCTGATCGACCATGGCGATGAGTGCGGTGTTCTTTTTCCAGTCTTGTAGGTTGATATCAACCCCCGCGTCGGCGAAGGCCTCTGCCCAGTCCGTTCCGAGTCTCAGCGCTTTAAAAAACAGCGGGGTCGTTCCCTGATATAAATAATTCGGATCGCCCCCCTTGGCAAGCGCTGCGCGTGCCGCCTGCAGATTCTTATCCCAGACAGCGTCGGTTAGGGCGTCTGTCTCTTCTCTGGCATATTCGAGGCGAACCTGCCTGGTAGCGCAAGCAGTGGCTACCATGAGCAGGCAAGAAAATACCAGACGGATGGCAAATGCCGACTTACTTGTCACGCGGCGTCAGTACTTCGGCACATTCTCCACGCTGCTCGCCGAAGTCGACCGTGATGGCATAGTCCTTAAGGGACCGCACCGCTCGAGGGTCGAATACGACATCGATGTCACTGCCGTTGCCGAAACAAGACTCCGTCCGTGCCGGCATCGTGCCGCAGCCCCGGCCGCATTCGCGCGCAGGAAACAAAATAGAAAAGGAGTACTCGCCGTCCTGCGCCGATTGAACCCAACGCACGTCGGATTTCGGAAAAGTGCCGCTATAATCATAGTCACTCGCCGCACCATTACTGGCATTATGTTTTGCCATGGCCAGAAAGGTATTATAGACTTTTCCCTTACTGAGGGTAACTTTATAACGGTATTGCCAGATTTTTTTGTCAAACTCACCCTTGCCATATTTGATCGCCAGCTTTAACAGGCTTTCCTGCGTAATGCCGTTTGCGAAATCGTTATCAGATATAGTTTTCTTATATTCCTTAATGTCTTGCTCTATGCCCTGGGTGACGCTCAGGTATTTCGATGTTTCGCCAACTTTCGGATTCAATTTGATATGATACGAATAGGCGGCCAGGCTTTTGTTTCGATTCTGCTCCGGGCCTGCCGATGGTGGCGTTACCGGCGCTTCTGCCGTACTTGCACTCGCGTCCTGCGTATCGGCAGATACTGGAACCGCTACGCCCGCAAAGTAGTCTTTTTCGACAGTTACGAAAAAACGCAAACCATGTTCGGTGGCCTCGGCCTTATCGGCATGCATAGTCAGATCAACCTTCGCATCTCTGAGAGACAGCGAGACACCGATCTTGCTGTTCCCAGCCACGGTCACTTTCGCCTCATGTTCAGGCGCATAGCGACGCCCAAATTCGGCATCAGAAAAAAAGTCCAGCTCAAGGGCTTTATCCTCGAAAATACGGGCGATGATGAGCTCTCTGACCAGGGGCACATGGGTTATCTTATTGAATTCCGCGGCCAATTGTTTGAAGGTCGATGCCCGCAACGGAAATTTCTCCACAGCCAGAGCCAGATACCTGTCGTATAAATCACGCATGTGTTGTGCGAAAGCCGCAAGAAACTTATTTTCCGGCGCGTGCTCGGCTTCTTCGGGCTTTGCTGCCGGTCTTAAATAACCTTTGTACTTTTCATAGTGTCGCATCAGCCATGGATAATTTAGAATACTTTCAGCGTCTTGCGCCAGGAAAGTCGAAAGCAGGTACATATGTACGAGTTTGTCCTGGCGTTCGAGAATGGTCTCATCGCGGATATCCAGTATCGCCAGCGCCATGTCAGGAAGGTATTTTCCGGGCTGAGGACGTTTGTGGTTTTTCATCCATTCGCGCATCAGCAGTGCATCAGCTTCGTCGCCTTTTTTCGCGACATAGAACTGCAGATCTTTTACCGGCTGAAGTTCATTTGCAAAGGGCATGTTGCTGGCAGTAAATTGTTTCGTCATCGATATGGGTACATACGCTTTCTCGCCATTGCATCGCAATTGTGCCGGACACTTGACCTGCCAGTAAAAATAGTCCACTTTCTGGTATGTCACCCGAAGCGCCCCTTCAATATCGATCGCGGGTACCTTTTTTTCATCCCATGAGATGCGGCCGTCTTTTAGCGGCTCTTGCAGAATGTCGATTGGCTTTTCGCCATTCAACTGTATAATCACCGCCGGTTCGGGCATGGCGATATAAGTCTTCTTGGTGCAACCGGTAGCAGCCAGTGTCAGTAAGCAAGTTACCAGAACGGATTTGAGAGTGTCGTCTCTGCCTATGTACCTAAAGATCATCTTGATCCCTCCATGTTCCTTGCTCATCGCTTCTTCGGCATTTCCCGAACCTTATCGGGGAACAACAGGATACTGCAAAATGAACCATATTTGGAGAAATACTTAACAAAAATGTTGGGCTCGGCATTGATTAGTTCTGCGGGCTCAAAAGTCAAGGCGAAGCGGTCACCGATCTTGAAGCAAACCCCTTTGACGGCAGATTCAAAACCTCCGGATCGATCGTGTACAAGCTGGCTACCTTCCAGGTAAAAAGAAGATGCCGCATCATACCAGCGTAACTTGACCCCAGGCCCATACCCAGTTCTGCCGTCCTCGAAAGATTCGTGCATGGGGCCTTCGAACACACCTACACTGGCACTCCCACTAGCGGTATATCTCACCATCTTTGCGAACGTATGATATGGTTCGGGAGCTTGCAAAGTCACAACGTATGAAAAAAGTCCTGTGGTTTTATCCAGTTTACCCTCGCCATACTTCAAGGCTAATAGCTGTAGAGATCGGCTTGTTAGCTTTCCGCTGAAATCTGCCTCCCCAGTCTTTTTTATCAGTGTGGCCGCTTCTTTTTCTAAGTGCTTATGTATATTCAAATAGTCTGAATCTTTGACAGGTTCATAATCTACGGTCAGGGACGAAAAGTCTGTTGCTTGAGGCGCTTTCTGTCCTGTTTCTGCGGCATCTCTCTCTGTTTTCGCGGCTGCGGTAAGTGCCTCGACATGCTTAAGGGTTACGTCTCCTTTGGGTTTCAAGCGCAATATGAACCTTAACCCGAGTTGTTTGGGCCTGGCGTCTATATAGGAAACATAAAATTCATACGTTTCAGTCGGAGTTTTCAACTGAGCGACCATGCCTGCCTCTATGCGGTCGTGCACAAATGTGAGCGACGGGATAAAAGCCGGGTCTTCAACACCAGCAATTTTTCTCAGGGTATCGATTGGATTGTTGGAAGTTGATTTATCAACTGGCTGCATGGCAATGCTTTTTTCTTCCAATAAGCGAAGAAAAATCTTTTCCTTTTTCCCGGGAAGGCAATTTCGATCGATACTTTCCGCGAGCTTGACAAATCCCTGCGCCGTCAAAGGGAAATTATCTACGCTGGATTTTAGGTACCTGTCAAATTGTTTCTCTGCGTAGGTACGAAAATTTTTGATGAAGTCATCGGGTTTGGGAATATCTGCCCATCTTCTTCCGCACAGGGAGTTATCAACACCAAGCGTTTCTCTCTCCTCAGTTGCATAGATTGAGTACTTATATGGTTCAACTATACGATGAGCCACAAGGAAAAACTCCGCGTCGTTTTCCGGCAAGAAAAACCGCATCAATTCGGGCATAAATTTTGCAGGTCGTTCTTCATATGCACCGTGGAAAAAGTTTCGCATTTTAATCACGTCCGCCGCTTCGTCTTTCTTCGCCACATATAGATGCGCCTTTTCATTGCGCCTTACTATTTCTTTTGCAAATGGCATTTTTGCCGCATCGTACTCTACGGTTTCAGCCAGCGGTAAGTAAATCTTTTCACCGTTGCACTTTAGTTCTTTAGGACATGCCGCCTGCCACAGCAAGAAGTCGACATCTTTGTCCTTTACGTGTAAGATGCCTTCTAAC
Source organism: Turneriella parva DSM 21527 (assembly GCF_000266885.1). Lineage (NCBI taxonomy): Bacteria > Pseudomonadati > Spirochaetota > Leptospiria > Leptospirales > Leptospiraceae > Turneriella > Turneriella parva. The sequence continues at coordinate 2,461,846 of NC_018020.1, forward strand.
TCGATTGCATTAAGCATTGCTTCACGCCACTCAACGTAACCCTCTTTTAAAGGCTCTTGAATAAACTTGACTGCCTCTACCTGATTTACTCTGGGCCTCAAATCAACCAGAACAGCCGGCTCTTTCATGGGGGTAAACGCCTTCTTCGTACACGAAGCTACCAACAGGCTTAGAAATATCACGGAATGGACATATGGGAGTTTTTTCATATTGCATTATTCATACAATATATTCTGCGTCAAGTCCATAGGGCAGCGTGCCCTATGCGAAGCATTGCGTCCGCCAGACCGGCAATCGCCGGTCTGGCGGACTTTCGTCTAGTTTTGAATCGACGCGGGAATCGCCGAGTCGCTCGACGTGTCATTCGAGCATTTATTCAGCACAGTTACAACCCCGTTCTGGTACGAGAATGCAGCCCACCACCGGTCGGCGGCGCCACAACCTGTTGAGCTTGCGCTTGCTGTAACAGTGGTGATGCCATTGCCGGTGATCAGTCTTGCCTGGGGAACCGAAACGGTGCGAAAATCTATAGTGTTGCTGAATCGTGCCACCGCGAAAACGTACTTCGCTCCGCTATTCTGCAACAACGTAATATTCTCGCACCCTGAAGCGGTCTGCACGTCAAAGTCAAGCGTTGCCTCGGCCGTTGAACCTGTACCAGAAAAACCCCAATGAGAGCCCGATGAGGTGTTTAGCAATCGAACATCGTGGTCTCCGTTCGCTGACCAGCAGAGGTTAAACACGGTTGTTTTTGGGTCGACGAATACCACGTCGCCGAGCGCCGCATCTGCGTCTTTTGCGTCAATCATTGCCTGCCACACCTGCTTATCTTTAAGTGTTGCTACGAGCAAAGTTCTGCTGCCGGGGCTGACCATGACCTTGAAGTTGCCTGCACTGTCTGCCTTTGAGGTTGAAGTAAAGAAGCCGGTTTGCACTCCTTCGTTACCGCTTGCAGCCTGGGGTATTGCCTCGATGCGCTCAACAGTAGTTTCAGTTAACGCGTAATCTGCCGAGCTTACTTGTTTGCGTGGGTTAACTGCTCGTCCGGTTAAAGTAATCGCCGCACCCTGGTTGATACAGTTAGCGAAAATAGCGATGATTGTCATGGCCAATGCGCCCTGTATTATTTTTGATTTTTGCTGTTTCATATTTTCTCCGTTAGAATAATTCTCAGTCTCTTGCGTAGGTGTTGCTGCCGAAGTTCAGTATTCGGGCATCGACAAACACGTGAAAGTTGTGGGAGTTAATAATCTTGTGTTCTTCTCCCGTGTCGGTTTTCTTTTCGATTCTACCCATCCAATCGTAGTGATAACCAAGGCCCAGGTTGACGCCGGCGCTGAATACATAGTAGATGTTTAGTCCCAACCTGACGAACCCGGCGGCGGTATTCACAAATGCGCTGCGATCGAGCACCTTGCCGTCAATCTCCACTGTGGCTTTCGTCGGCAAGTGAAAGCCACCGCCAATAAGCAAACTGTAACTGAATCCGGTGCTGACCCGCGACGGATTCTGAAGGCCGCTCATGCCAAAACCGGTAAGTTCGAGTCCGCCAACTGCTTTGTAGCCTGAATAGACATACTTCTGAGACAGGCCATTCTGGTTTCCCGAAAATTTGTACTCATAGGCGTCGAATGCAGTAAACCAGTTGTAAACATTTTTGACCTGATAGGACAATTTCGCCCCGTAGCTGTACCCGGCTTCTTTTTCGAGCTTGAAAGAGTCGGGCGCGCCGTTTAGGGTGACCGAGGGGTTTGTGTAGGCACCGTAAACGCCCAGATTGATGCCTGAGTCAGACCAGCGGGTTGGCGTCCGTTCTTCTTGCACGGGTGTTGCAACACCGGCGCTGGGGCTTTCTGCCGGTTTCTCAGCCACGGTAGCCTTAACAGCCTTACCCTTCTTGCCCTTCGCCTGTGCATGCACGGCATTGGTGGCAAAAAAAGCGGCAAGTAGGATTAATCCTAATTTTAGGTCTTGCCTGCCTCTTGCGCTAATTATTTCGCTGCGCTTAAAGGCGGCAGCGATAAGCCTGATCGTTGTTGTTTTCATCAGTCAGGGTCTTAGCCGATATCAGGTCCATTGTCCATAGGGCAGCGTGCCCTATTCGCGCAGCACACAAATCACGTTGAAAAGGGCAATAGCCGCGAATTTGTTGACCACGTCAGATTTCGACATGGTGGGCGGCATCATCGTAAAACTTCCCATTTCGAATTGACGCCGGCGCGGGTGCGGATCAAATCGTCACCCCCTATGGTACAGAGTCGCCGATCTAAATACCTGGCATGCCTGCTGGTCGCCGCAGCCACGAGTGGCGCGCTTTACGCCAAACCCGATCTGGACTTGGCGCCAAGTTTCGAGTCACTCGATCTGACGACCGTATTACGCATCTGTCCGCCTAAAGTGCAGTTACCGACACCAGACGATGAACGCTGCACATCAAACACCGCTGAGAGCATCGCCGCCACGCAGAAGATGCAGCTATATACCGAGCCGTTTTGGGCGCTCGTTGAACTGCGCAACAACACGAAAGACGATCGCATCTATGTGCTCGAACACCATCTGGCGATCACCGAACGCGTCGCCGTTGAAGAGCTGAGCGACAAAGCGGCAGCGACAAAAGTTGCGGGTGAAGGTGCTTCGGTTTATGCGCGCGACTACCGTGCGCCGCTACCGGCATATCGCCTGCAGTTCAAAGCTGGCGAAACAAAAATTCTGCGGATTTCGATTCGATCTGATCTGGTCACGCGCATGGGTTTTACGCTGCACTCAGAGAGGCATTATATCGATGAATTGCAGGTCACGAATGTTCTGCATGCGGGCTTTTATGGCCTGATGTTCAGTATGATTCTCTTCAACCTGTTGCTCTATCTGCGTTTGCGGCTGCGCATGTATCTGTATTACGTACTTTTTATCATGTCGATTTCGGTGATGTACATGGGCCTCTTCGGCCACGGCTTTGCATTTATCTGGCCAGACGCATTTCTCTGGCAGAAATATAGCCATAGCGCGGCAAAGTTTACTGCCGCTATCTTCGGTATCGCTTTCTTTAGCGCTGTGTTGAACGTGCCGCAGCGCATGCCGCGCCTGTATGGCAAAATAAAACTCGCCTACCCCTTATTTGTGGTTGCGGGCTTCGTGACCCCGTTTCTTGCACCGCAGGGCATTTTTCTCATCGCCACAATTGTCGTTGCGATTGCAGTCATCTATTCTCTCGCGCTGGGGGTTCTTTCAGCGGTGGGAAAGTTGCCGTTCAGCTTCTATTATGCTATTGCGATGATTGCGATGCTTGGCGGCGCGCTGATCAACCTGTTGCAGACCGCAGCGATTCTGCCGTCGAATACCTTTACGCTGCACGCAATGCAGGTCGGCACAGCGCTTGAGGCAATCTTTCTTTCTATTGCTCTGGGCGATCGCTATTCGGCAATCGAGGGTGAAAATCATGCACTGCAGCACCAGCGACTCGAAGATAAAAAACGCATCGCGCGCGATATTCACGATGTCATCGGCACCGAGTTTCAGATGCGCCTTATAGAAATTCAGTCAGAGGGCGAAAGTGCACTCAGCAGCAAGCTCGTCTCGGGTCTGCGCAGCACGCTCGACAAAATCAGAGAGTTCTTGTTTCTGCTGCATACCGAAGAGCATCTGCCTGCAAAACTCGAAAAGACGATCGAAGACCTGCTGCGCCGGCTCGAACTCGCAAAAAAGTTTGAAATCGAGAGAGATATTGTCATCGACGCGCAGGCAATCGGCACTACCGAAGCCTACCACATTGAACGTGCCGTGAGCGAAATCATTTCGAATATTGCCCGCCATGCACAGGCCAGCAAGATTGTCTTCACTTTGCGCATCAACAAGCAAGGGGGATTTCTCGCCGTGCGCGACAACGGCGTCGGTTTTGAAAAGACGCTCGCAGCGAAGAACATCGGTATGGAAAGCCTCGGCTACCGCGCCGAGCGCCTGCGGGGCAGACTCAAGATTCTGACGTCGATGGGGCGTGGCACGACCGTTGCCCTGCGATTCAGGGGGCAGGCATAGGGCAGCCTGCCCTATAGACATTCGCCGACAGGCAGTGTAAGTATTCGATATGCATGCCCGCATTGCCATCGTCGAAGATACCGAGACCATCGCAGATGAGCTCGAACGTGTGATCAAGTCTGACCCCGAGCTCACCTGCGTCGGAAAATTTGGCTCGGCAGAATTAGCGATACGCAAACTGCCTGTGATGCTGCCCGACCTGTGTATTCTCGACATTGGTCTGCCGGGTATGAATGGCATCGCCGCGTTAAAAATCCTCAAGAAAAAAATACCACAGATGAAAATCGTGGTCTTTACGGTGTTCGAAGACAGCGAATATATCATCGACGCGATCCAGAATGGTGCAAGCGGCTATCTGCTCAAAGACACCGACCGCAGGCTGCTCTGCGCCGAGCTCAAGGTGATGCTACAGGGCGGCTCGACGCTCACGCCACGCGTAGCGCTCAAAATTTCACAGCTGGTCACTGCGCAGGCGCAGCCCGGTAAAGCAGAGGTGGATATAGATGCGCCGCAGAATCTCTTGACCGAGCGCCAAATCAGTATTCTGAACCACATCGCGCTCGGCTTCGACTACAAAGAAATCGCCGACGAACTCGACATCAGCGAACACACCGTGCGCCGGCACATTGAGAATATTTACGAGCGGCTTGAGGTCAACAGCAAGAAAGAAGCGATACGCGCCGGGCATAAGCTAGGTTTTTTGAAGAGTATGGCGAAGTGGGTTTCGTGAGGGGAAAACTGGTGGTTGAGAAGAGATTTAAATCGATCAAATTGAACTTTAGAGTATATAGGGATTCACACCGCCCGGTTCAGGCAATTATGACCAGAATTGGAATAATACGGCGAGGCCTCTTGTGCCTTGCTATAATCTTCGCCATATGTGGTTCTTCAATATTTGCCCGCAGTGAAAAGCGCGTCATGTTACTCGATTTCAAAAATGTTCTCAAGAAGACAGACTATGATTATCTTGAGGCTAGCCTTACTGATGCAGTGCGCAACAGGCTGAAAGAGAAGTTTGTCTACCGTGAAATTGAAAAGAGCGAATGGCAAGCGGTCGCAAAACAGAACTTTGTGATGGAAGAAGATTTATATACTTTTACGGCAGCGATGAATCTGGGAATCAATGCCCAACCTGATGTAGCCATTTTCGGTGGATTTTTTATTGAATCGAAAAGGGGGTCTTCACAGCAAGAAATACGTACCCGAGTGCGCATACTTGACCTGAACGAACGCAAGGAGATTGCAGATTTCGAAATGAAAAGTGTCGTAGACGCTTCAATTTTCGAGACCGTCGAGAAAATTGCAGATCGAATCGCAAATGAGGCTGCTGCCGTGCTTCCGGGTAAAGAGGCCTGGGCAAAAGGTGAAGCTCTCGATACGACAAGAAAACTAAACCAGCTCTCTTTGCGCGGTTCGCTTGCCCCCTCGCCTGTCGGGTCGCAAGCGCGCACAGTGAGCACGGGCAGTCAACATGGCGCTTCTGATCTTCGGAATATCTTCAGTGTAATGGCTGATTTTCAGCATTTTGGTATCTATTCGGAGTCCTTGGGCTTTTTCGTATCAGTTGGGATTCGCAACAGCAGCGACAATTTCACTTTTGCCCAAGATGGCTCGCCCGTGCCGGTGAGCCTCTTGGGCTTGTCGACAACCGCCGGATTCACCTGGAGACAACCATTGAACAATCAACTCTATGCTCAACCTTTTTTCGGGGGCGGCATGAACTACGATATGCTGAAGTTTGCATACAATAGCAATTCGGTGGCTGTTGCCTCAACGAATGGACAAGCGCTAAATCAATCAGAGTTGAGCATGATTACTTCGACCGCGGTTGGGGGGATTCGGTTAGGCTACATGGTAACGCGATGGTTATATATAGAAATCGGCTCCTCGTATGGGCTTCAATTCTACAGGTCGGGTTTCGGCCACCTATTGAGTTTTGATATAGGTATGGGGTTTAAGATATGAAAATTAGTTGCATATTGGTTTCAACGTTGTTTTTTCTGGCGTGCTCAGTGAAGCCGCAGCTCGATATCGTTACATTGCAACGAGATCTCGAACCGCCGCGTGTATTGACTGTGACGCCGGTAAATGGTACCACCCAGGTGACGGATTTACCACGAATTGAAATCGTCTTTAGCGAAGCGATGGATAGTAACTCGCTCAATAGCGCGACGATTTACCTGAAGAAAGCCGGTCTGAATCTTGGTGGCACTATTTTGTACGATGCGCCATCTCGCAAAGTCACATTGACACCGGCAGGAAGGCTATCGCTAAATACCGAACATACGCTGACTATAAGCACGGGTGTAAAAGATTTGGCTGGCAATAGCCTTGTCTCTGATTTTACTTCGACATTTTCCACCGATAGCTGCCCCGGACCTCAGGCCTCTCAGCCAAAACTAGGTTTTAACAATGACGTGTCTGCGATTGCCAAAATCGGCTGCGTGATCTATGTTGGGGGTGATTTCACCTCGGTCGGTGTCGAGACCGGGGGTGGGGTGCCCCTGAATACAGCCACAGGGAATATTGAATTTGGTGTGAACCACTTACCGATTAACGGGTCGGTGAGCGCCGTAGTCTCAGACGGAGCAGGTGGGTGGTATATTGGCGGCACCTTTACCCAGGTCGGGGCTGAGCTGCGTAAGAATCTGGCACACGTACGCTCAGACGGCAGCCTTACTGCCTGGAACCCGGGGGCTGACCTTTCTGTGACGGCATTGGCGATCTCGGGTGACGCGGTATATATCGGGGGCTATTTCACAACTGTCGCAGGCGCTGCTCGAAGTCGTGCAGCCGCAATTAGCACAAGTGGAGTCCTCTTGCCTTGGAACCCAAATGCCAATGGGCAGGTGTTGGCGCTTGCGGTCTCAGGCACAACCATTTTTGCCGGCGGCAACTTTACTGAAATCGGCGGCGGCACCCAGTCAAATCTCGGGGCGCTCGATGCGGCGACGGGAAATCTTTCAGGGGGGCATCTGAACCCAAGCACGAACTACGAGATCTATAGCCTAGTAGTTTCTGGTGCAACGCTCTTAGTCGGCGGTTCATTTACATGCATTAACACTTCGAACCCGGCGCCGGCCTGCACAGGTGGTACAAATCGCAACCGCCTTGCCGCATTCAGCTTAAGTGGTAACCTCTTGAATTGGGCACCGACGCTAAATGACTCTGCACATGCAATTTCTGTTTCCGAAAACATCGTCTATGTTGGTGGTAGTTTTTCGTGCTATGGCACAACAAATGCAGGCCCAACTTGTACTGGTGGCACGAACCGAAATCGGTTGGTGGCGGTCGATGCGAGTGCTAATTGTCTGGCAAACTGGTCTGGCTCTTGCGCGCAAGGTGGTGCAAATCCGTTGCAGGGCTGGAACCCTGATGCGGACAATCTCGTGAGGGCATTATCAGCAACTGATAGTGCAGTTTATGTTGGTGGAAATTTTACGAGCATAGGTGTCACAGCTCGTAATCGCCTCGCCGCCGTAGGTAAAGATGGTACTGTTCATGCTTGGAATCCCAATCTTAACAACTACCCATTCTTCATTGCCAGCGGCTCGAACTCAATCTATGTTGCTGGTACGTTTACTACGGTCAATAATCAGGTGAGAAATCGGCTTGCAGCCATTAGTACTGACGGAGTCTTGCAGGTATGGAGTCCGAATGCAAATTCCACGGTCAGATCGATAGCAGCAACTGCCAATTCGATTATTGCCGGCGGAGATTTTTCGCAGATCAATTCAACCGCTCGTAATCGTCTTGCTGCGATCGCGCCCGATGGCACGCTTCTGAACTTCAATCCTGGGGCAAATAGTTCGGTACTGTCACTGGCTACAGGCAATGGCAAGCTTTACGCCGGTGGTTATTTCACGACTATTGCAGGCCAATCACGCAATCGAGTCGCTGCGTTTGATCTATCGACAAAACAGCTTCTGGCCTGGAATCCAAATGCTGGTGATGCAGTCTCAACGATAAGTATTTCTGGCAGCACAGTCTATATCGGCGGTTATTTTACGGGACTAAATGACAACACGACATCTTGTGGTACACCCGGCCTTGTCACGCGAAACAGAATCGCAGCTGTCAATGATACCGACGGGTGCGCGACGTCTTGGAATCCCAATGCGGATTCAAATGTCAATGCAATCGCAGTACTAGGGGCCGAAATTTACGCGGGTGGTAGTTTTACGACAATCGGCGGTGGGGCGCGCACCTATTTGGCGCGACTTGACGCCGTCACGGGTATGTTGCTCGATAATCCCGCATCTACCGGCAGCATTTATAGTTTGGTGGCCGGCAGTAATCAGATTCACGCAGGTGGCGTTTTCACTACGATCGGCGGCATCGTTCGCCGGTATGCCGGTGCCGTTGGTTCGGAGGGAAACGTGACGCCATGGAACCCGAACGCCGATATGCACGTTTATGCCTTATTGATCGTTGGCAATGTTGTATATATGGGGGGAGGATTTACCTCTATCGGCGGTTCACCGCGCTCACGTTTTGCCATGGTGAATGCCACTGACGGTAGCCCGATCTGGTAAGAGCGAACACACCGTGCGCAGGCATATCGAGAATATATACGAGCGGCTTGAGGTCAACAGCAAGAAAGAAGCGATACGCGCCGGGCACAAGCTGGGTTTCTTGAAGAGTATGGCGAAGTGGGTTTCGTGAGGGATAGGGCAAGATGCCCTATGGACTTTTTCTCGGTCTTATGGCAGAAAAAGTCATGTTCAGTGTAACGGTGCGTACCGACGAAGCAGGCATTGAATTGAATAGAACGGAGGAAACATGAAACGATGGAATTTATGGCTAATTGCTGGATTTCTATGCGCTGCAGTCGGCTGTGGCAACAGTGATTCGCAGTCTAGCCCAGCAGCGTCGTCTGCAGCTGGTGCTACAACTGGTCAAGAAGACTGCGTGCTAGGGACAAAAACTATAGACAATTGCAAAGTACAGTAGAGGAGACTATATGAAAGCATTCAAAGAAGGTATTCAAAAAGGACTAGGGATTATTGTTGTTTTCGGTACGGCAGTATTTGGCTACAACGTGGCAGGCACGGTAAAAACATGGAGTTCCGGGGAAACTCTCACAGCAGCAGATCTCAACCAGACTGTACAGTCGCTCAAGACTGCGGTAGAAAATGCAGCTCAATTTTACGAAGCTGGGGGTGGTTATTACCATAGCGCAAACACTTACCAGTGGGGTAGTTTTTTCGGCATAGGGGGCACGGCGACCGCCGAAAAAGTTACTTCAATGCCGCGAGCTGGTAAAGTGAAGAACTTTACGCTTAAACCGACCAGCAATACAGTGGATGCAGCCTGTACACTTACATTGCGTAAGAATTCTGTCGGGACGACCATAGCGGTCACGATACCAGCTGGGAGCACGACACAAATTGCAGACGCCGATACCGTAGACTTCATAGCGGGTGATAATTTGGGCTGGTACGTGGCCTGTCCCGGTTTTACGACAGGTTCTGTCGGTTACGACGTTACGTTTGAATTCTAGATACGTGACATCGGCAAGTGAGGGCTGTCAGGTCGCTGGCCAATCTACGCTGGATGGGTCAGATTTGGACTTTGTGCCGGTCGGGTATATCGTTGGTTCGTGCGGCAATATTGTCGGTTCAGCACTTGCCCTGCCAGTCAGAGAGAAAAGTATATTGACAATGGGAATGATTGAAGTTAGGGTGCTCACGTGAAAGCAGCACAGTTTTTTTTCGCCCCTTTCCTCATAGCGCTTTCTATCTCATTTCTGGCGCAATGCGGAAAAAATACTGGTGAAGCAACCTCGGGTCAGACCGCCGCAGCGACGCCAACGTTTACGATTCTTTATGCCGGTAATGGAAATACCGGAGGCACCGTACCTGTTGATAGCAACAACTACCCAGCAGGGGCCAGTTTTACCGTGTTAGGAAATACCGGTACCCTCGTCAAAACTGGCTTCGTCTTTGCGGGTTGGAATACCTTAGCCAATGGGACAGGCACTGCATATTCGGCCGGCAGTACGTACTCGATGGGTTCCGCGAATGTTACTCTCTATGCTGCTTGGACCCCTGCTTATAATGTAACCTACAATGGAAATGGTAGTACCAGCGGCAGCCTACCAGTTGATAGTAACAACTATGTCGCAGGTTCAAGTGTGACAATCCTAGCGAATACGGGAAATCTGATTAACAATAGTATAGTCTTTGGAGGTTGGAACAGCGCCGCTGATGGTTCGGGAACGGATTATTTACCTGGAGCTAGTCTGGTAATGGGAAGTACAAACCTAGTTCTCTATGCGAAATGGACTCCAAATTATACAATTACCTACAACGGCAACGGCAATACTGGGGGCACAGCGCCAACAGACTCATTTTCTTACGCAGCTGGCGCCAACGCGACCGTCTTGTCAAACACAGGGAACCTGAGCAAGGTTAACTTCACATTTATCGGGTGGAATACAGCTTCGAATGGTTTAGGCACATTCTATCCGCCTGGCACTACCTGCGCAATTGCAAGCGCGAATGTGAATCTATATGCCATTTATCTGGGGAACTTCACTGCGCACAATCCACCGCAGGCAAATATTTGGCGTTCTGTAGCTTATGGGAACGGCGTGTTTGTCGCCGTCGCGCAGAATGGTACAAATCAAGTGATGACCTCGTCAGACGGAATCACGTGGAGCCCGCAAAATGCATCCGAGGCAACCTCATGGATGATAGTCACTTATGCTGCCAGCAAGTTCGTCGCTATCGCTTTTGGTGGCATAAACCCCGCCATGATCTCTGCAGACGGCATCGCCTGGGCAGGGCATAGTATTTCAGAATCCAATGCCTGGCGTTCCGTCACGTATGGTAACGGTGTATTTGTTGCCGTGGCTGGCAACGGTACAAATCGTGTGATGACCTCACCCGATGGATTGATATGGACAGCCAGGCAGGCAATCGCGGCGAACGACTGGCAATCAGTAACATTTGGCAACGGCTTATTCGCCGCCGTTTCAGGTGATGGTTCAAATCAAATAATGACCTCTCCCGATGGTATTTTCTGGACAGCCAGAAATGCGCCAGAGGCGAACCAATGGTTATCTGTAACCTTTGGAAACAACGTTTTTGTCGCAGTCGCTAACACTGGCACAAACCGCGTGATGACCTCGAGCGACGGAACTAACTGGATCGGCAGGACGGCCAGCGAAGCCAACCAATGGCGATCCGTAGTTTACGGCAACGGCCTGTTCGTTGCAGTAGCAACAGACGGCGTCAATCAAGTGATGACCTCACCCAATGGCATTAATTGGATGGCAAAAGCAGCGCCAGAACCTAATTCTTGGGTATCCCTGACCTATGGCCAGGGCCTTTTTGTTGCCGTATCCCTGAACGGCACAAATCGAGTGATGCGCGCTGTCTGGTTTTAGGTCAAGAGGCGAGTATGCCGCGCACGGCCAAACCAGGCGCAGGCATCGCCGCTGCAGTGGAACTTCAGTGTTAGTCGCGGCTCAGCAGCCCCACGAAACCCGGGATTAGCGGGGCTGAGACCCCGCCCACAGTTCTTACTCTACCTTTGCCGGGGCTGAAAGCGCGCCTTTGCAGGCGTCGCTTAGCTGCACCTCGTTTTCTTTAAGGCACTTGATGATGCGGCCTTCACCCGCCTTTACCTGCTTGCAGAGCTTTTTGTAATCGGCCTTGCAGGCCTTCTTGATGTCGCGGCTCTTTTCGCGCACCTGTGCAATGTGGTTCTTGCAGCCTTCAGAGAGCTCGTTTTCATGCTCTTTCATGCACTGCCACATGCCCTTGTGGTTGCCTTTGATCACATTGCCGCAGAACTTTTCGCGGTCGGCGCGGCATTCGCCTTTGGCAGAAATGGCAGTAACGCTCATGAGAGCGGCGATGGAGAGAATCAGGTATTGTTTCATAGAGTACTCCTTATTGCAGTTTAAGCTGTAAAGATATTACGCCAGCCAACGCGGGTTCGGTCTTTTTCTTGCCGCCATGCTGGTATTACGGTATACTGCATGCAGCCATGAGTGCTGTTACAGCCAAATATCAAGCCACTTTGCCTAAGCCTGTGCGTGAGAAGCTGCAGCTTAAGGCGGGTGACAAAGTCACATTCTCAATAGAAAACGATCGGGTGTACATCCAGAAAGCGACCGGCTTCGATGTACCCTATTTGCGCTCGCTCGAAACGACGCTTGAAGAGTGGGCGTCGCCTGAAGACGAAGAGGCTTATAAAAATCTATAGGTAGAATTCCCGGAAATGATTCGGCAACGACGTCGCAGAATCATTTACGGCCCGAGTTAAAGATGAATCATCTCGTGCAATTCGACGTCGTCAAGGTGCCATTTCCCTTTACGGAGCTGCCTTTCATGAAGCGAAGGCCAGCGGTTGTCCTTTCTGATGCTGCGGCATTTCAGTTTTCTGCGGGCGAGGGCAAACGCGTGCTCGCCATGATCACAAGCAGCAAACACAAGCCCTGGCCGCTCGATACCCATCTGAGTTCTCTCAAAGACGCAGGGCTCAGTCAAGATTCGCTGATTCGACTCAAGATTTTCACGCTCGATGAATCATTGATTCTTGCAAAGATTGGCGCCCTGTCTCGAAAAGACAGAGCAACCTTAAGCGCGAATCTCGCAAAGCTTTTCGCCCTGGAAAAAAATGCATAAATTTGTCGATGAAGTCTTAATCCGCGTACAGGCCGGTAAGGGCGGTGCGGGTGAAATTTCATTCTTGCGCGAAAAGTTTGTGGAGTTCGGTGGTCCCGACGGCGGCGACGGTGGTGATGGCGGCGACGTGATTTTTACAACCTCTGAACAGCTCTTGGCGCTTTCACATATTCGTCCAGAACAGGCTTACAGGGCAAAGAACGGTCTGCCCGGTGAAGGTTCGAACTGCAACGGCAAGAAAGGCCGTGACCTCATAATCAGAGTGCCTTTCGGCACGCAGGTGATCGACCCCGCGACAGGCGCATTGTTGCACGACTTCACCGAGCCCGGCACCTATGTCGCCGCGCAGGGTGGTCGTGGCGGCAAGGGTAACGCGTTTTTTCGCACCGCAAGGCGGCAGGCACCGCGTTTTGCGCAGCCTGGCGAAGAGACCGAAGAAAAAGAATTTCTGCTCGCGCTCAAGATGATCGCCGACGTGGGCCTTGTCGGGTTTCCCAATGCGGGCAAGTCGACGATGCTGAAGGCGCTGACACACGCGAACCCCAAAATCGCGAGCTACCCTTTCACAACGCTGTCGCCGAATATCGGCGTCATTTCAGATCTCGTGCGGCGGCCAGTCATCGTGGCTGATATTCCGGGCATTCTTGAGGGTGCATCAAAGGGGTACGGCCTCGGGCTTTCATTCTTGAAACATATTGAGCGCGTGCGCATTATCATCTTTGTCATCGATCTCGAGAACGCCTACGTCGAAGATGAGCTACATATTCTCAAGTCGGAGCTCGAAAGTTACAGCCCAGAGCTCTTAAAGAAACCGGCGCTGCTGGTTTTGAACAAGATCGACCGCTTCGACGATAAGAAGTTTCTAAAAGACCTGATAGCTTCTTACAAAAAGCAGGGGCTCGACCCGATACCCGTTTCGGCGCAGAGCGGCGAAGGCATGGAGAAGTTGCGCAGTGAACTCGTGCGCCTCTTGAAGATTGCCCTTAAGCAACCCGCAGAGAAGAAAAGCCTGAAAGACAAAAAGAATGTAAAGCCGTCGGCGACAAAGCCCAAGAAGAGACCGTTGAAAAAGACGACAAAAGCGGCGAAGCCTCCCGCGAAAAAATCTGCGGGGCAGCCGGCGAAGAAGGCGCCAAAGCCTGCGAAAAAGAGTACGGTCAAGGCGAAGCCGGCCAAAGCTGCCCCGGCAAAGCGCAAATAACCCGCGCCTTAGATTCTGCGGCACCCATCAAGGCAGATGCCAGGCGGCACCGAAGGGTGTGTGTTTGAAGTAATATGAAAACGTCGATTTTGTGACGGTAATTTCACCCGAAACCAGCGACTTCAGATTAAAGACTCTGCCGTTGATAAATTTTTGCTCGCTGCTCGCAAAGATCTCGTTACGCAATACGGCGATGCGCAGAGCGCTGCGGGCCGGTATTTCTAGCTCGTGCGTCGCTGCCTTGGGCAGACTCAAGGGTACATGACTTGAGAAATCCACCTCGTTGTTTTTGAACTGATAGAAAGCGAAATCCCGTGTGTTGAAAATGCCGGTACCGGTTTGCGGACTCTCGAGGTGCAGTAAGATGTGCCTGCTCTCGCCGTGCGGGTTAATGACCAACACGTAACTTTGAAAAGAGCAGCCGCCGCAGAATAAGGCGATTGCTATTAAGATTCGTAGGCGTGATTTCATTCTGCAACCCTGAGTCGCCATGCGACTGAAAATTCAAATAACAGCCTGTCACCGAAGCTGACGCGCGCATTCTCGAAGCCCTGGCGAGAGTTCAGCACGAAGCCGAGGCGCGCACCCAGCTTTGTATCACCGAGCTTGTATGCATAACCCATATTGAACGCGCCCGGTGGTTGAACAAAATTCGGCAGGCCTTTGCCGAAACTGGCGTGGTTGAGCATTTCAAAGGCTGGCATAAAAATGTGGTGTTCGGTTTCAAATTCGGCCTGCAGGCGCAACCAGCCATAGAGCAGATTTGCGTCGCCACTCAAGAAGGTCATGCTGAAGCGAACCGGCGCCAGCGGAAACAGCGTGAATCCGCCTGCGGGGTATGCCTGCGACAGCCGCGTGTCAATCGCACGGTCACTCAAGACATTGCCCGCCGCGTCTGCCGAGCTGCGGTAACCGAAAGTCACAAGCGCCGCAAAGCCATAGTGCCACCGCAAAACTCCCGTGTCTTTTGCGGCCATGGCGCTGAGGTATGAAGAGAGATAGCCGTTGATCTGGTAGCTGTTTTTTTGCCTGGTTTCACTCGTCGAGCTGACCGACAGCGCCTGGTAAGAGAGCGTCAGTTGCGGAATATAAAACCCTGAAAGGTGCGCCATCGCTCTTGCCTGAGATGCGCTGCCCGCGAGGTAGTCGGTTTCGCCGACGTAGAGCGGGTCGGGAAAAGTTTCAACATAGCGTGCGCGCTGGTAGGCCGCTGAAATTTCAATGTCTTTGCCGCCGAATACGGGGGCAGCAGCAGCGCACGCTGCGCTCAGAAAAATGATGCGGACTGCGCGCGACACTCAGGGTGACCGCTGCAGTGATTTAAAAGCGACCCGATGCCGAGATTGCAAAGTACAGAGCATCGTTGATTGAAACCCGACGCAGTTCGCTTTCGTAGTAATTGAGGCTGATGCCGCCACGCACGCCGACCATGATGTTGCCAAAAACAAAGTTCGGTTGCAAGAACAAAGTCGCGTTCGGGAAAAGCCCGACGCCAAAATCAAATTTCAAGAAGCTCGCCATCGGCAATCTGAAATAAGTCTGCACATAGTCGCGCTGGTATTCGAAGGTTTCACGCCCTGCAGAAATAAAGAACTGCAGATCGTCGCGCGAGCCCCACGCCATGCGAAACGTTGGCAGCACAAAGGCATTGGCGATAAAAAGTCCCCGGCCCGGCACTTCTTCAGTTGCACCGGTCACGTTGCCTGCTGCGTCGACGACGCGCCGCGTGCGATTGCCTTCGTATTCGAAGGCGAGGGCGGTCGTCACACCGAAGTCGATTTCAAAATCGCGTTTGCCAAAGCCAAAGAAAAAACCGATGCCCGGGCGGGTGGTCGCGTTCAGGTTCGCGTTGACGGCATCGGCGTTCAGGGGCGCACCGGTCTTGGGTATCGAAACGCTGCTGCTGTTCAGAATGCTCCAGCCTGTGAGCTGGCCGCCAAGACGCAGGTATTCGGTGCCGGCAAAGACATCTTGCAGCACCGAATCGGTCGCGCTACCCTTGATGCGGTATGGTATCTTGCCGGTGAATTCGAGGTTTGCCGTCATCGCCGCTGATTCAAGGTAGTCTGTTTTGTCGCTCGCGACGTAACGCGGGTCGGTGTAGCCGACGAGGCGGGTGCCCTGTGAGAATGAAGCAAAGACTTCGAACCGCTCTTTAAACGGCAATGGCGCAGGTGCCGACTGCGGCGCTTCAGGTGCGGCTTCGGGTTTTGCCGCTTCAAGAGCAGGTGCAGCGTTAGCCTTTGCCGGCGCCGGTGCCGTTTTGGCAGCCACTTTGGCGCGGTTCTGCGCCGATAGCGGCAGGGCGAGCATGAGCGCAGCGAGCGGTAGAATTTTGAGCATGCCGTCAGTCTGCGTTCAGGCCCGCAGAACGGCAACAGCTTTTTCCTGCGGGGTTTTGGTTAGCGGCGAACCAGTTTGCCTTTGCCCTTTTTGGCGGTTGCCGGTTGTCGTACCATATTCACGGTCTTGGTTTTTCGAGGTATATGCGACATCGCGCGTTCGGTGAGCGCCATGATCGTGAGTGATGGGTTGACGCCAATATTCGCCGAGATCATCGAGCCGTCGCAGATGTACATGTTGTCGTAACCGAACACGCGGTTTTCACTGTCGATCACGCCCGTTGCCGGTGAATCACCCATGCAAGAACCACCGAGAATGTGCGCGGTGCTGGCGAGGCCTGTGAGCGCTTCAGTCGCGAGCGCATGCACCGAACCCTTGACCTTGTCGGCATATTTCTGCGCGAGCTCGTGCGCGATGGGTATATCAGATGTCGGCGCGGCACCCTGATCGAGGGCTGTTTTCATGCGCAGCCAGCCGCGCTTGAGGCGCATCGTCGAATCGAGGCTCTGCATGAAGAGCATGATCTGCGTGTATTTCGCCCAATCAGGCACGATGATCGCTTTAAAATATTTCACCGGGTGGCGCAGGTATTGCCACAAGATGCGCCCGATGCGCACGAAAATGTTAGAACCCAAAACCGCAGGCACCATCGACATTCTGAAGAAGCCCGAACCTTCGGGGTAACGAACCACTTCAAGATGGCTATGGTCGTCGACGTGCAGAATGGAACCTATCGCAACGCCTTTCGAAAAGTTGAGGTCGCGGCGCTCGGTCGTGACGCCCAGAAGGCTTTCTGAATTCGTGCGAATGCCGTAACCCAAACGATCTGAAATATTGGGCAGCGATTTCTTCGCCTTGAGCT
This sequence comes from Turneriella parva DSM 21527, assembly GCF_000266885.1. Classification (NCBI taxonomy): domain Bacteria; kingdom Pseudomonadati; phylum Spirochaetota; class Leptospiria; order Leptospirales; family Leptospiraceae; genus Turneriella; species Turneriella parva. Next base: position 2,478,923 of record NC_018020.1, read on the forward strand.
TCAGCAGCAGTTGGATTGTACCCAGTACGCCGCCGGCGAAGACGACGCCGTTCGCGCGCACTTTGCCCTCGCGGCTGAAATATTTGGTCGAATCACGGTAGGTGATTTCATAAGCGTGTTCGCCGCTGATCGGTTTTACATCCACCACCTCGCTGGTGGCCAGAATTTCTGCGCCCAGGCCCTGCGCGAGATGCAGATAATTTTTATCGAGTGTGTTTTTGGCGTTGTGGGTGCAGCCGAGCATGCACGCCCCGCAGTAGATGCAGCCAGTTCGGTCGGGGCCTTTGCCCTTGAAGAACGGGTCTTTGACGGTGACGCCAGGTTTGCCAAAGTAAACCGCGACGTTTGTCTGGTCATAGCTCTTCTCTTTGCCAAGGTCGGCCGCGAGGCTCTTCAGCGTGTTGTCGCCGTCGAAGCGCGCGGGTGTCTGTGCCGCGCCGATCATGCGCAGCGCCGTGGCGTAGTGGGGCTTCAGCTCTTTTTCCCAGTCGGCGAGATGCGCCCAGCTGTCTGATTTAAAGAAAGGACGTTTCGGTACCGGCAGCGTATTGGCGTAAACGAGCGAACCACCGCCGACGCCCACGCCCGAAAAAATCGTGACGTGGCGAAAGATGGTCATCTTAAAGAGTCCAAACATCTTGAGAGAGGGCAGCCACAGCCACTTGCGCAGCTGCCAGTTCGACTTGGGAAAATCTTGCGGTTTAAACCACTTGCCCTTTTCAATCACGAGCACCTTATAGCCCTTTTCGCTGAGGCGCAGCGCCGAAACTGAGCCGCCGAATCCCGAGCCGATTATCACATAGTCATAAGAGTCTTGAACCTGAACCATGCGTCAGGCATGTAGTTGAACTTAAGGCTGCGAGTGAAATTTGCGGTCTTTAGGCAGGTATTGAAAAGCCTGCCTATTGATTTAGCAGCACATCGCCAACAAGAAAGGGGGATTCACCCCGAATTGTTTGTCCGGCCCTTATGAGGTCGGCCTGTTCGAATGTGTAGAAAACGGAGACCCAGTCGTCGGTCACGACCGAAAAGTGCAGGTGCGGCGCGTGCGACATGCCACTGTTACCCACGGCTGCAATGACCTGACCGCGTTTGACCTGCATGCCGACCCGCACCCGTGCGCTGCCTTTCTTCAAATGAGCATAGTGCGACATGACTCCGTTCGCATGCCGAATCTGAATATGGTTCATGGGCCCGAATTGTAGTTGGCTCGCATCGCTGTGGTCAGCCTGATCGTCTTCAACGTTCACAACCTCGCCGTCGAGTACCGCCAGTACCGGCTCGCCAAAGGTATAGAAGTCGCTGTTCTTCTTACCAGGTGCATTTTTGCGCTGTACTGAATTCGCTTCATCGACGTGCATAAAGTCATAGCTATACTTTTCAAATCCGCTGTGCGTGCCGCCCCCGTCGAATTGTGCGACTACCATCACGCGGCCCTTGAGGGGAAACGTCAGGCCCGAACGCCGCGGCCGCGACGGATTTTGATTTTCGAAAGTTGCCATTGCGCTTCGCAGATAGATGTTGCTCTCGGTCTGTATTTGGGCAGCCTCGGGGCTCTTTTGCCTCTGTAGTTGCAGGTGCAGCTGGTTTAACACTGAACCTGCCATTGCGAGAAAAAACGGTTCAGGACGTTTTGCGGCCAGCGCCTTTAGAAAATCTGCCAGTGACCGGTAGTCTTCAGTTGCGTCGGCAATGTTTCTTAAGGCACCTACGAAATGTTTGGCGCCCGCGGCTGGCTGGTCGGCGAGCAGACGAATGTCGGTCTGCAGGCGCAGCAGGTTTCTCTTGTCGCGCTTGTGCCAGAGGGTTTGGGTGTACGCGTAGTAAGTGTAACCCATGTCATTCAGAACCTGTGTATCCTGTGGTTTTTGCGCGTGCAGGTTTTTGAAGACGGCAAGAGCCTCGTCAAACTTTTTCAGGTTGAGGTTGGCATAGGCTGTGATGCGCAGTCCCCAGTCGTTGCCAGCTTTGAGCAACAGGCCGCGATTAGCCAGTGCGAGTGATTGCCTGTGGTTTTTCGTCGTATTGAGTTCGTAATCAGCCAGATCAAAATATGCAAACGCCAGATTTTCGCGCACAAACGATTCTTTAGGGTAGAGTCTTGCAGCGCGTTCCAGAACTTTCACCGCTTCGGCGAGCTTGCCTTGAACTCGCAGCGAATTGCCATAGACAGTAGCGCTCCACGCCATGGGCAGCAGGCGGTAAGCATCGGCGGCAATTGCATGTGCTTCGGCGGGCACTCGGTCTTTCTGAAAGCCGACACTCGAGTAAATCTCATCGAAGAGAGCGCAGAGCGAATAAGAAAGTGCTTCTTTTATCTTCGCAGACATTGGGAAATCGGCCATGGCCTTTCTGCCCGCGCTGACCGCTTCACGGTGGCGTTTCAGATTGCGCAGAACCCATGATTCGGTAATGCGAAAGCCCTCTTCTTGGGGATACTCGGCAATGGCGTTCTGTATTAGGGGGTAAGCATTCTGCCAGTCTGAGGCATTCGTGCGCGCTTCGATCTTCTGCCAGTGATCGCTAATCGACAGGGCGCTGAGCGAACTCGTGGCTATTGTGAGGCAAAGGGCTGTCAGAAACAAAAGTTTCATTCTTCGACGCATGGTCTTAGGTGGTACAATAGCCTGTTTTTGCAATCCTTTTCATTGGGCAGAGAACTACTTGCCCATGAAAGGCAATAGTGTTCCATTTGACGGCGTGTCTTCGACCGCGGGCCGTACGCCATGGCAGGCGCACAACTCAACCTGCGCGGCACGTATACCGCGCTTATTACCCCCTTTACCGCCGACGGCGAAAAGGTCGATTGGGCTGCGCTGAAGAAGCTGGTTGAATTTCAGATTGACGAGGGTGTTGAAGGCCTTGTGCCCTGCGGCACCACCGGCGAATCACCGACGCTGAGCCACGAAGAGCACGCCGAGGTCATCGCGAAAGTCATTGAGTGGGCAAAGGCGAAAAAACCGTCGACCGTCATCATTGCCGGTACGGGTAGCAACTCGACCGCCGAAGCGGTGGCTCTGACACGCCATGCTGCTGCAGCCGGCGCCGATGCAGTGCTCTCTGTGAACCCCTATTACAACAAACCCGTTCAGGCGGGTCTTGTGGCGCACTTCGAACGCATCGCCGACGCCTCAACTGTGCCGGTGGTGCTCTACAATATTCCCGGGCGTTCGGCGGTCGGCATGACGCTCGATACCGTTGTGCAGCTTTCGAAACACAAGAACATCATTGGCATCAAAGAAGCCACCGGTGATCTGGGCTTCATGGCGCAGATTATTCAGGCAACCGATGCCGGGTTCACTTTGCTTTCGGGCGATGATAATTTGATTCTGCCGGTGCTCTCGGTCGGTGGCAAGGGCGTCATCAGTGTTATTTCCAATGTGTACCCGCGCGAGACGGGGGCGATCACGCGCCAGTACGAAGCCGGTAACGCACACGAGGCGCACGAAAAATTCATGCGCCTGCTACCGCTCTGCAAGGCGATGTTTCTCGAAACGAATCCGATTCCGGTGAAGTTCGCGGCGTCGCGCAAAGGGCTTTGCCAAAATTCGCTGCGCCTGCCGATGACGCAGCTGTCGCACCATCTGCAGGCAGTCGTCGCGGGCGCGATGGATGTTTTTGAGGGCAGCCATTCGTAGGGGCGAATCATGATCCGCCCGTACAAAAAGAGGATATGATGCAATTCGGAATCGTCGGTGCATTGGGCCGCATGGGGCGCGCGATCGCGACGCGCGCGGCGTCGCATGCAGGGACGCAAAATTTTGCGTCCCTGCAATTAACCGCGCCTATCGAATACGCGGCGCACCCCGATCTAGGCAAAACCTATCGTGCGGTGACCGGCATCGGGTTTGATGCAGAAATCGTTCCGTTGGCAAAAGCAAAAATTCCCTCAGGGGGATTAATCGACTTTTCGCACGCTTCAACGGTCATCGAGTCTTTACGCAAAGCAGCAGAAACGGGCGCACCTGTCGTTGTCGGTACCACCGGTTTTACTCCCGAGCAGCGCAAAGCGCTCGAAGCGATGGCGACAAAAATTCCGCTGATTATTGCGTCGAATATGGCGATCGGGGTCAACGTGCTGTTCGCCCTCGTCGAACAGGCAGGTCGGGCGCTTGCGCCCCACGGGTTCGACCCAGAAGTGATGGAGATCCACCACAATCTTAAAAAAGATTCACCGTCGGGCACCGCTGTGACCATAAAAGAAGGCTTGCTGCGTGCGTATGGCTTCGATGAATCGCATGTGCTCTATGGCCGAGAAGGCATGATCGGTGAACGCAAGCAAGAAGAGGTGGGGGTGATGGCTCTTCGCGGCGGCGACGTCGTTGGTGACCACACCGTCTATTTTTTGGGCAACGGTGAGCGTATCGAAATCAAGCACCAGGCGACGAACCGCGATACATTTGCCGCGGGCGCGCTCGCGGCGCTCAAATTTCTGCAGGGCAAGAAGCCGGGGCTTTATTCGATGAAAGACGTGCTCGGCCTGAATTGAGAAGCGTAATAATTGAAAACGAAGCTCAGCTCAGGCAGCTGGTTGAATCGCTTAAGGCTTTCGGTGCCTGTCGGGTTAATCTCGATCAGGATTATCAAACCTTTTCTGAAATTATTCGCGGCGCTGTCAAACGAGGAGAAATTGATGCCATTTTCACGATCTTTAACGGCCGCAAAGACGAATTCTGGCGCGTGACGCAGGCGAATATTGAGAAAGACGGCATCGGTGCCCCCGTCGCCATTCTGGCCCCGCGTTTCCCAGTTACAATGAGCGAAAACGGCCCGGAATAACAGGGTCTATTATCTGATTTACAGCGGTTCGCCGAGAATCTGTTCAACCAGTCGTGTCTGAGTTTCACATAATTGGCGGCCATAAAATTGGCGGCACCATCACTGCGCAGGGCAATAAAAATGAAGCGCTGCCGGTGCTTTGCGCCGCGCTCATGAACCCTGCGGGCGTTACGATACGCAACGTGCCGCAAATCGAAGACATTAAGAACCTGCTCAAGATTGTTGAGGCTGTCGGCGCAGAAATCACGACGCTTGCAGACGGGCATTCGTACAGCATCGTCACCAAAGACATTAAAATGAGCGAGCTGCCCTCAGAGCTTGTTGCCGGCCTTCGCGGGTCGATCACGCTTCTCGGGCCAATTCTCGCGCGCGCCAAAAAAGTTTTTCTGCCCCGCCCGGGCGGCGACAAAATCGGCCGGCGCAGGGTCGACACACATCTTTTGGCGCTTTCTGCTCTCGGCGCAAAGGTAGAAGTATTCAACGACGGCTACATGCTTGAAGCGGCAAAGCTTAAAGGCACCGCCATCTTACTTGACGAAGCTTCGGTCACGGGTACCGAAAACGCGATTATGGCGGCGGCATGCGCCGAAGGTGTGACGCTGATCGAAAACGCTGCGTCAGAGCCGCACGTGCAGGGGCTTTGCCGTTTTCTCATCGCGCAGGGTGTCACGATCGAAGGCGTTGGCAGCAATATGCTAAAGATTCATGGCGTCGGCGGCTTTGAAAATCTGAAAGCTGCCGACCACACGATTGGCCCCGACTATCTCGAGATAGGTTCTTTTATCGCGATGTCGGCGATGACCGGCGGCGACCTCGTCGTGCAAGACGTCAACCCGATCGATCTGCGCATGATCAAGTTCGTGTTCGAGCGGGTAGGTATTAACTGGCGATACCATGAACGCGAAGGGAAGGGTATCGCGCCGTCAGGGCAGATCGTCGATCTTGTGATGAAGTCGCCGTACGCCTTGAAGATACAGACCGATGTGCACGGTGAAATACCTAAAATTGACGATGCTCCGTGGCCGATGTTTCCCGCCGACCTGATCTCGATCATTCTCACCGTCGCCACGCAGTGCTCGGGCACTGTGCTCATTCATGAAAAACTTTTCGAGAGCCGCCTCTACTTTACCGACAAACTCATGGGCATGGGAGCGCAGATTGTGCTCTGCGACCCACACCGCGCCGTAATTATTGGGCCGTCAAAACTCTATGGCAGCCGCATGACATCGCCCGACATTCGCGCGGGCATGGCACTCGTGATCGCCGCACTCGCCGCCGAAGGCGAATCGGTAATTCAGAACATCGTACAGGTCGACCGCGGCTACGAAAATATCGACGCGAGACTTAGATCGCTCGGAGCTAAAATTGAACGGATTTAACGGGATAGTGTCAAATAACTGCACAAATCCCAGAGGGATTTGTGCAGTTATTTGATGAAGAAGCAGAACAGGTAGTTCTCGGCTCGATTCTGCAGTCGCCATCGATCTTCGAAGAAGTGGCGCAGCTGATCAAGCCCGAAGACTTCTACTACGAGCCGCACCGTTTGGTTTATGAAGCCATTCAGGCGGAGATCGACCGCGGCGAGCAGCCGAACGCGATTCTGATTATCAACGCTCTCAAAAACAAGAACCAGCTCGAGCGTGCGGGTAACCGCGCAGCGATTATGAATATCGCGTCGCTCGGCGTGCTCGTCGGCGTCAGCACGTTCACAGAGAAAATCCGCGATCTGGCGCTGCGCCGCAGGCTCATCATCAATTTTCGTGAGCTCGAAAAGAAGGCGGGCGATACGGGCTTCAAGCTCGATTCGGTGCTTTCAGATACCGAAGGGGCTCTGACCCATTTAGCCGACCGTTACAGCCGTGGCAATATCAGCCACATCAAAGAATCTAACAAAGAGTTTCTCGAATTCTTGAAACATGTGCGCGAATCGCGCGACGGCATCACCGGCACGGCTTCTGGCTTTAAGAAGCTCGACGAACTTACCGGTGGCTTTAAGCCCGGGCAGATGATCGTCATCGCGGCCCGCCCCGGTATGGGCAAAACCACATTCGCGCTCAATATCGCGCTCAATGTCAGCATGGATAAATCGCGGCCGAAAGCCGTTGCGTTTTTCTCGCTCGAAATGACGCGGCTCGAGCTTTTGCTGCGCCTCTTGTGCGCACGCGCGTTTCTCGACTCCCAAAAGGTGCAGAAAGGCCGCATCAGCGACAAAGAGATGGCGCGGCTCGGCCACACCGCCAAAGAGATTTACGAAACCGACTTTTATATCGACGACAGCGCCGACCTCACCACCTGGGAGTTTAAGCAGCGCGCCCGCCGTCTCGGTCGAACGCTCAAGCAACAGGGCAAAGAGCTTGGCCTCATCGTGGTCGACTACCTGCAGCTGATGACAGACCGCGACCGCGCGCAAGACGGCAGGCAAAACGAAGTTGCCGCGATTTCACGGGCGATCAAATTGATCGCTAAAGATCTCGGTGTGCCGATTTTGGCGCTTTCGCAGATGAACCGCTCGATTGAGCAGCGCGGTAAAGACCCCAGGCCGCAGCTGTCAGACTTGCGCGAATCGGGTGCAATTGAACAAGACGCCGACATGGTCGTCTTTATTCACCGCGAGCACATGGGCAAAGATGCTCCCGAAGATAAGAAGAACCTCGCAGAGATCATCATCGGCAAAAACCGCGGTGGCCCGCGCGACAATATCGAACTCGCCTTCTTGTCAGATAAGAGCCTCTTTACCGACTACGAGCCGGCTATTCCTCCCCAGTAGGTTGGTTTGCAGGCACAAATACGCGCAGCAAATTTGTGCCCGCAAACCTAAAATAACCACAATTGTTCGCCGGGTTTTGCCGCATAGAGTTTTGACATCTGTATGCCGAGCAGGCGTATCTTTTCGTTTTTGAGTTTCTCTGGGCGGATATGCTGCTGAAACAGTTCCCATGCATGTTCGAAAAGGGCAGGGCCGCTGCGCACGGGTATCGGCAATGTGCGTGAACGCGTGATAGTCTGAAAATCGGCGGCCCGGGCTTTGAGCGTCAGCGTACGGCCTGAAATATTCTTGCGCGACATGCGCAGAGCCAGATCGTCGGCGATTTCTCTGAGCGCCGTTTCTGCTGCTTCGAGCGTGTCGAGGTCTGTCTCGTACGTGCGCTCTTCGCCGAATGATTTGCGAGCTTCACCCAGAACGAGTTCATTGTCATCACTGCCGTGCGCAAGGTAGTAGATGCGTTTGCCCCAGCTGCCCAGGGCCGTCGCCAAGACCAGAGGTTCAGCCTTCTGTAAATCGGCAATGGTTCGCAGTCCCAGCCGGTGTAGGCTCTCTCGTGCCCGCGGGCCGATGCCGGGAATCGTTTCGACTGGCATCGGCGCGAGAAACTCCGCTTCGCGCCCGGGCAGAACGAGAGTCAGGCCGTCAGGTTTCTTGAATTCAGAAGCCATCTTGGCGATCGTCGTGCCGGTTGCGATACCGAGCGAGCAGGTGAGCGTAGTCTCTTGCAGAACCTTGTTTTTGATTGCCTGGCCCAGATGTTTCCAACTCTTGAAGCCGCCGGCGTTATCGGTGCAGTCGAGCACCGCTTCGTCGATCGATGCGCGCAGCAGAAGCTCGCTGAAAGAGCCAAGAATTTCCATGACTTCGTTTGAGACTTCACGATAGCGCTCGATACGGTGCGGCAGAAAGATTGCTTCGGGACAGAGTTTGTATGCAGTACTCACAGGCTGCGCCGACTTGACGCCAAACTTGCGCGCCTCGTAGCTTGCGGCGCTGATCACGCCACGCCCCGAACCTCCTTTCGGGTCGGCACCAACGACGATCGGCTTGCCCTTGAGCGCGGGCTGGTCACGAATTTCGACGCTGGTAAAAAATGCGTCCATGTCGACGTGAACGATAGTGCGAAACGCTGCAGCCAGCACGGAGAATCCACGGGATGTATCTTCGTGAGCACGTAAACATCTCGGGTGTTTACATGCTTAAAGGTTAGAGTGACTCGGCGGGAACTCGCTGGTGCGATTTTTTCCGCAATTTTCGGCGCTAATCGGCGCAAATTCCCCCGCGAATCGGTGACGATTCGCTCTGCAAGTGGCGAAGACGCCAGAATTCACGCCGATTTTTCGCCTCGCGGCGAAATCGCCCCGAAAATTGCGAAAAAAATCGCCCAATGTTATAGCTTCGCGAGTTCCCGCCGAGTGACTAAAGCCGCGCGAGATGAAAATTTGGCCGCTCTGGCTGGCCGCGCCTGCGCACTTCAAAGTGCAGATGCGGGCCGGTTGAGCGCCCAGTCATGCCTGAGAGGGCAATCCTCGCGCCTTGTTTTACCTTATCACCGTTCTTGACCTGTATCTTGCTCAGGTGGCCATAGAGCGTGCGGTACCCGTTGCGGTGCTCGAGAATCACCGTCTTGCCATAACCTTTTTTGGTGCCGGCAAAAACCACTGTACCTTCTGCCGAAGCGACGACGCGCGTGCCGATGCTGCAGGCGATGTCGATGCCCTTGTGAAATTTGTGTTTTTCGGTGAATGGGTCTTTGCGCACCCCGAAGCCCGAGGTAATGCGACCCTCGACGGGGTGAATGAACGTCTTCAGGTTAAAATATTCTTTTTCGGTTTCGTCGAAATGCAGGCCTGTCACGAAATAAAAATTTTCGTGGCCCGGTATTGGCAGAATTTCGCTTGCATCGCGGTTGAATTTCTTCGCGACCTTTGCCCGATCACCATAGACTGCGATGCCGCGTACGTTGGGTAGCAGCCACTCTGCGCCGGCGTTTAAGTCCCATAGTGAGGCAAGGCGGTTGACACTCGAGATCGTGTCGTGGTCGAGCACTGTGCGCGCCATAACCTTAAAAAAAGTGTCTTTGCCGGTGAGTCGGTATCTTCGCCATTTGATTTCGGGGCGCGAGCCGTCGGCGACTGCCCGCAGGTTGTCGGTGACTTCGGCCCGCATCTTCTTGATTTCGGGGTCGGTGTGCGCGAGGTTGCGAATGTAGATTGTACCCTGCGTACTGGTAAGACCGCTGAATGCAGCTGCGAAAATCCATAGCAGGGAAATTGAGTAGAAAACACGCATAGGATAACGGTATCTGTTAGTTAAATTTATGACTGGGCGGTAACTTACGCCAAGCCACTCCCCATTTAATCAATCGGCGTTTACCCGGCATCCTTTGAGTCAATTATGTCGCATTGTCTTCGAATACCCTCATCGAAATTCTGCGCAAGGGTGAGGCCTTTCTCGCACAAAAACTCGTTGCCTCGCCCCGCCTCGAAGCGCAACTGATCTTCGCGCATTTCTTGAAACTGCGGCGCATCGACCTTTTTCTGCAGCCCGACCGCCCGCTCACCCCCCCCGAGCTCGAAACGCTGCGTGAGGCATTGAAGAAAAAAGCAGCCGGATTTCCCACCGCTCACATTCTGGGCGAGAAAGAGTTTTATGGGCGCCCTTTTTCTGTGTCGGCCGACGTGCTGATACCGCGCCCTGAAACCGAAGAACTGGTTGAACACGTGCTCGCAGAGATTAAAGAAGCCAACCACATTGTCGACCTGGGCACCGGCAGCGGTTGCATTGGGCTAACTCTTGCACTCGAGCTCAAGGCGCCGCACCTGACTCTCATCGATATTTCAGAACCTGCGCTCAAAGTGGCGAAACACAACGCCGACGCATTACTCGCGGGCGCCGATACGAAATACGAAATTCTGAATGCCGATTTCACCAGCGGCGCCGTTCGCCTGCACCCGCACGCCGACGTGATTGTGAGTAATCCCCCTTATGTTTTGCCCGAAGAATTTGCCGCGCTCGACGCCGGTGTGCGCGACTGCGAGCCGCGCGTCGCGCTCGTGGCCGATGACTTTGAAGAGGTGCACCGTCGCCTTATCGACTGCGCATTCGGCAATCTCGCGCCCGCAGGCCTTCTCGCAATCGAGACCCACCCGCGATATTCGCAGCAGGTTGCCGACTGGGCGCTCGGTCACGGTTTTGTCAGGGTAGAAGTGCGTAATGACTTGGCCGCACGTCCACATTTTGTTTTCGCGTGGAGATAGTTACCCGCATGCTTCGACAGGCTCTGCAAGCAGAGACTGCGTCGCAGCATGACAATTCGTCACCCTGAGCGTGTCGAAGGGCGACGAAAAAGGAAAAAATGAAATCGAGATATATCGTACTGACTCTTACTTTTCTCACGCTGCTCACCTTCGCCTTCATCTTCGACAACGTCTTCTCCATTTGGGAACAGGCATCGTATGCGCGCTTCAAGCCCGTGACGACTGGCCTGCCTTCGGCGCAGATTGCACGCGATGTGCAGGTGGGTGAGGTCACTGCCGATTTCTTTTTCGCACCGCCGGGTCAGGCGAAACGACCGCTACTCATCGTGATGCACGGCGGCTTTCTGCAAGGCGGCAATAAGAAAAATTATGCATACATCGGTGGCCTCGGCGTGCGCCTTGGCTATTCAGTCGCGATTGTGCAGCTGAAGCATTATCCTGGAATTTTTACACGACCGTTCTTCTCGAACGAAACGCGCCGCTCGCGCTCGTTGCCAGAGCAGGCAAAAAACTTTGCTGTGTTCGTGCGCGGCGTGGGTGCTCTAGGTGAGCGTTTTGGTTTCGATAGCGCAAAAATTCACGTTCTGGCACACGGTTCGGGTGCGCTGCTCTTGGGTGATGCGAATGTCGAAAGCTTCAAGAGCATTGTGCTCGTTTCTCCGATCTGGTCGCTGAAAGAAAATGTCGCGAGCATCGCGCCGATGCAGCTGCGCGCACTTGAAGGTTATATCACCGACGCCGATGCGCTCAGGCTTTCACCGTCTGAATGGGTGAAAACCACGAAGAATCCGCTGTTGCTGATCTGCAGTGAGCGGGACTTGCCATATATTAAAGATGCCTGCGCCAAAGCAACTGTCGCCAGAGCTAATGCCAAACCAATCGAAAGAGTTATTGTCCAGAGGCCGTCGCATTTTGAGCTGATGTTTCATTTGGGCAGCAAAATTGAAGAGGCGACGGAACCGCTTAAGAAATTTCTTTTCGATAATGCCCGTTCATGAGGCGCTGTCACCTTTCGACGTGCTCAGGGTGACAAGACTTTGTCATGCTGAGCCAGTCGAAGCATGACCTGGGTAGTTACAGCCTAAACGCCTCAGGCAGAATTTTGTCGATCAGCATCTTTTTCATGCCCTTCTTGCCGTCAAAGTAGACGATGCCACCTTTGCCAAATTCAAACAGCACCTGCCGGCACGCCCCGCACGGTGGAATCTCTGGTACCTTATTGTTCACAATATAGATTGCGCGTATCATTTCGCCACGCTTCTCAGTAACCTTCTGCATCGCCGCCGAAACCGCCGAGCGTTCGGCGCAGATCGTCAGGCCATACGATGCATTCTCAACATTGCAGCCAAGATAGACATTGCCATCGCTCGCCAACAGAGCTGCGCCGACGTGAATGCCCGAGTAGGGTGCGTATGCCTGGTTTGAGGCTTTGATTGCCTGTTCGCGCAGCTCAGTTATGGCTTGTTTCGTTAATGGATTGGTTTTCATGAGTTCTAGAGCAACGCCGCAATCTGCACTGCGTTCAGCGCAGCGCCCTTCAGCAGCTGGTCACCCGCGATAAAGACATTCAGCGCCTTTTCGGGCATGCTCACGTCTTTGCGAATGCGGCCGACGAGGCAATCCCATTCGCCAGAGGCTTCGAGCGGCATCGGAAAATGATTCTTTGTGCGGTCGTCGACGACGCGCACGCCGGGAAACTTTTCGTAGAGTGCACGCGCTTCGTCTTCGCTCGGCGCCTGGCCCGCGAATTCAATGTTGATCGATTCTGCGTGTGCGCGCAAGATCGGCACGCGTATGCAGGTGGGGCTGATCGCAATTGCGTCGGTGGAGAGAATCTTTTTTGTTTCTTTCACCATCTTCATTTCTTCTTCGTTGTAACCTGCCGCATCGATCGCGGTGTTGTGCGAGAAGAGATTAAAGCCGTAAGGGTAAGGCATTTTTTGCGGAGTGAATTCTTTGCCATCGAGAACCGCGCGTGTCGAGTCTTTGAGCTCTTCCATCGCAGCCCAACCCGCACCTGAAGCAGCCTGATACGTTGAAACCACAAGGCGCCGCACCGGAAACTTCTGGTGAAGCGGAAAAACACCCATCAGCATAATGATCGTCGAGCAGTTTGGGTTGGCGACAACACCCTGGTGTTTTTTCGCATCATGAGGATTTATTTCAGGCACCACGAGCGGCGTACCTTCGCGCATTCTGAACGCAGAGCTGTTATCAATCATCACGCAACCGGCATCGACAACGGCTTTTTCAAATTCTTTGCTCACCGAGCTGCCGGCTGAAAAGAGCGCAATATCTGCGCCTTTGAACGAAGACGCGGTCATTTCTTCGATCGTGATGTCTTCGCCGCGAAATTTCAGTTTTTTGCCCGCGCTGCGTTTCGTCGCCAGAAGCCGCAGTGAGTTCACGGGAAAATTCATTTTTTCGAGAACGCTCATGAACTCAATACCGACGGCTCCCGACGCCCCGGCGATAACCACATTCTTGCCTGCCATACGTTCATCAATTTTTAGCGCGACAGGTTGAAAATCGAAACGGTATCTGCCCAGGTGCATTCGTTCATGACCGAAGGTCCCTGCGGCTATTACCCCGAACGGGCTACGCGCAACCGTATGCTGAGCGACGAAAACCATGAGTTTTCGCAGGCGCAGATCACCCGAATTCTGAATAAAGGCTACCGGCGCTATGGGCCCGATTATTACCGCACGTTTTGCCGGGGCTGCAGAGAATGCACTCCCTACCGCGTGCTCGTCGAGCGCTTCAAACCCGGCCGCCGTTTTCGTCGGGTGCTCGCCCGCAACGCGGCATGCGAAATTACGTGGGCCGAGCCGAAAGCCTCGCAGGAAAAATTTGAGCTTTATGTGCGGTACCAGCTTTCGCGCCATAAGAACTTCGGTGATGCGACGATTCTTTCGATTCGGCAAGAACTCGCGGTGGCGATGATACGGCAGATGTATATGAATCCGCAATCGTCGCTTGAACTCACTGTGCGCGAGAGCGGGCAGGTGCTGGCATTCGCAACGTTTGACGTTACCGACGATTCGCTTTCGGCCGTCTATTCGGTCTTTGAACCCGACGTGCCCGAAAGATCGCTCGGTACACTGAATATTTTGTTAGCACTACAGCAGGTGAAAAAGCTGGGTCTAAAATACCTCAACCTCGGTCTGTATCTCGAAAACCACCCCAAGATGAGCTACAAAGCCAATTTTGGCCCTGCCGAAGTCTATCAGGGCTTTCGCTGGAAATCCAAACAATAATCGCATTCGCGATAATGGTTTAGTTTTCCAGATAATCTTTGTCAAAAGAGGTGCGTTCTTTCAGGCGCTGCAGCAGGTTTGCTGCCATGCGCTTCATCGTGCGCTGCGGAACGCCCAGAATTTTCTCAAGGTCGCTGTATTTGACCTGCTCAATTTTCTGCAGAATAAATAAATTGCGTTCGTTGTCGTTCAACGATTCGAGAAAGCCATCGATGTGTTTCTCGAGTTCTTTCTGGTAGATCTTACCGACCTGTTCGTCTTTTTCCCAGGTGTCGCTTTCTTGCGTATTTTGCAGGTCACGCGTGAGGCGCCGGTGAGTGTCGCGCACATAAGTGAGAATAACGTTGCGCGCAGTTTTGACGAGCCACGATTCAATTCGATCAGTCGAGATGTCGAGCTCGGGCAATTTGTCGTAAAAGGTGATAAAAACCTCTTGCAGCAGGTCGAGCGCTTCGTCACGGTCGCGCACCGAGCGGGTGATGTAGTTGAGCACCCGGTTCTTGCTCTTGTTGTAGATGCGCTGAAAATCTGCGTCGAGGGTGCTGCTGCGGTCTGCAGGGGCAGGACGAATCTCGTTGGGGTCAGCGGGAATCATCTTGCGCCATTATTTTTTCGGCAAAACAAAGGTAAACTCAGTAAACTGTTCTTTTGCCCAGCGAATACGAAGTTTGCCGCCGATTTGCCGAATTTTGCGGGCGATGATATCCATGCCGGCGCCGCGCCCTGCTATCGAACCTTCGCTTTCTGCAGTGCTAAAGCCCGTTTCAAAGATAAAAGTTATGATCTCGTGGTCTGGCATGCGCGCCAGGTCGTCGTGCGAGGCGAGCTGCCGCGCCGCCGCAACCTGCCGAATTCTTTCGATGTCAAAGCTGCTGCCATCATCACGAATCTTAATGAACAGCGTGTTCTCTTTTTCGCTGACATCAATCTCAATACGTGCAGTGCGGGGTTTTGCCAGAGCCTCGCGGCGCGCAGGTGACTCGATGCTGTGCGCAAGAGCATTGCGCACACACTGCACAAGGCCATCTCGGAGTGCCGAAGTATACCGGGATGGTATGAGCTCGGCAGAGAATCGGGTAAAATGTATCTCAGCTTCTTTGCCGAGTTTCTGGCAGATTTCAGCCACCATGCGCGGCAGCGCCTCGCGTAAAATATCGATGCTGTTCAAATGCATCGTGCCGGCGTTTTTCTGAAAGTTCAGAATTTTCAGAATCATTTCTTCGAATTCTTCGAGCGCACGCTGCAATTCTGTATGCGCCAGATTGACCCCCAAAAGATCAAGGTTTTGCAGCGTATCTTGTTTCAAAAGGGATTGCAGTTTGTCTTCAAAGGCATGCGCCTGCCCGGCGATAAAATTGACTTTGAAAAGCTGCGCGCTGCCTTTGATGGTATGCGCCGCGCGGTACGCGCGTTCAAGCCGCTCCCGCACTCCGAGGGCGGTGTCGGGGCTAAGTGCGGTGACAATATCTTCGAGTTCAGATTCGATGCTGCCATAAAATGCCTGCAGGGCCTCAGGGCTAACGCTGAAAAGAGTTCGCACGATTTCGAGTTGATTCTGGGCGCGCGATTCGCGCTCTTCGATCTCAATCCGCTTTTTCTCTTCCGCCGTAATGTCGCGGCACGAGGCAAAAGCTGCCATGATGCGGTCGCCCTTGCGCTGGCGCGTAAAATTGAATCGCAAAATCTTCTGCTGCTGCGACCTTAAGCCGCGAACCGTCACGAGGCTGAGCGGATTCAGCTGCTCCACAGTTTCGTCGTCCATGCTGGGGTTAAACAGAACGTTCAGAAACAGGCGCGCGTCTTCTGACAGAGCTTCGCCCGTAACCTGCAAAATGACCTCGGCGAACGATTTCTGCACCAGATCTTCATGGTCGACTTCGAGCAACTCAAGAATCTTGGGCGATATCTTGTTGCCAATGATCTGGTCGCGGCCGATCAGAAAGACACCTTCTGACAGCGCGCCGAGCACAGCATCGCCTTCGGCGCTCAGTTCGGCGATCATCGCCGTGCGCTCGAGAATTTTGATTTCCATCGAGCTGATGAGCGCGGTATTTTCTTGCGCGAGAATCTCAAGCTTTTCGTAAGCGTGTTCTTGGCGAAGGCTCAATAGCACCGACTGCGACATGATGAAACCGATGAGGCCCAGGGGAGCAAGCTCTGGCAGATTAAGAACATTTGCTACCGTCAATATGTCCGCTGTCGCGCCGGCAAAAAGCAGCACCAGGCCGGCTGCCAGTGTCTTAGCGCCGCGCTCCCTCGCTGCAATCGCGCGAATGATAACGATGCAGCTGTAAATGATCAGCGCCAGAGAAAACAGCTGCACGCAACTCAAGGTTTCAGAATACCACCGCGGGGGCAATACCAGCACCGCGAGGCAGAGGGGCAGCATTACGATCAAAATAATGCGAAAGACGATCGGGTGAAATTGCCGGGTAAAAACCAACCTCAAAAACCAGGCGCTGAGCGGCACAGCCCCGTAAAATGTGAGGTATGCCAGGCGCGAATTCAGGGTCGATGGCAGATCGGCAAACATCGTGAGCAGAAAGCGGTTACCCTCGGCCAGCGGCCTTAATGCAAACAGCAGGCATAAGAGACCGAACGCAAGATTCGATAATTCAGAGCGGCGGCGCGCAAACAAGAACATGTGGTGCAGGCCGATGAGCAATATAGCTCCGCATAAAAATGTAGCAGCCATGAAGCTCTGGCTGACGCCATTCTGCAGAACCTCGGGCCGACCGAGCTTTACCGTCTGCCAGATACCGCCGTGGCGGTCTTCAAAATTCGACACGTGCATCACCAGGTGTACGGCATTCTTGCCGTCAGCAGGCGGCAGATTCACGACCTGCGGCTGCGTGCGCGCGACCGATTCATTGGCATGCTTCGCGACCCGACCCATTTGCGCGATTTTGATGCCGTTGGCGAACAGTGCATACGCAGTGCCGATGTTCGGCAGTCGAAGTGCCAGCGTGCCCTGCGCCTGACCGGTCTGCAGCGTGAGCTCGTAACTTCCCCAGCCTGTCGCCGGCAGCGCCTGACCCCGGTAGTCGGCACCTTTCCAGGTGCCCCGCACCTTCAGCAGAATTGGCGTCGTTTGTGGTTTAGCTCCATCGACAGGTATAAACTCATGCCAATAGAATTTCCAATCTCCGTCCAGTGAGACTTCTTGCTGATCGCTGATGCTGTGCCGGGTCAGGTCGGCGACGCCATCGGCGACAATTGTTTTGGCTAGCGCGTGGCTTGCCGACGACCACAGTGCCAGCAGCACCGCAGCAAAAATAAAGAATCTTTTCACGGCTGGCGCTGGCTCAAAAGTTTCGTGATGGCAGTTTTCACTGCCTCGGCCGAAACCGGCTTGTTGATGAAGAGCGCCGCGCCGGCGTCGAGTGCTTTCAGAACGACGCTCTTGTCGTTGATTGCCGAGACGATCATCACCTGGGCTTCTGGTCTGATCTTCTTCATCTCTTTCAGCGCGGCGAGGCCGTCGATGCGCGGCATGGTGATGTCGAGCGTGACAATGTCTGGGTGAATGTCGCGAAAAAGTTTAATGGCTTCTTCGCCATCGCGCGCCGTGCCCGCAATTTCAAGGTCAAAGCCTGCGAGAAATTTCTGCATGACATCGCGCATAATCTGCGAGTCGTCGACGATGAGCACTTTAAGCGCCATTGCAGCTACAATCTGACAGGGCGACAGGCTGAAAATAAAAATGACAACGCCGTCAATTCATTGACCCAACCTCGGCCGTGTAGCTATTGGTGCACCATGGCAACCCGTGAAGTGAAAGCAGGTGATTTACGGTTCGCCTACGAAAGTTATGGCGACGGCGCCGAAATATTTGTGCTGATACATGGCTGGTGTTCGGTACGCAATTTCTGGGGGCCGGTGCTCGCCGATTTTGCGGCGCTGGGCACCTGCCACAATCTCGATCTTGTCGGCCACCACCCTGCGACATTGCCAGCGCATGTGCACGATTTTGACCTCGTAAAGGTCGCTTCAATGCAGGCAGCCGCGATCAAACAGATCGTCGGCAAAAAGAAGGTGACTGTCGTCGGCCATTCAACCGGTGGGCTCGTTGCGCTGGCGCTGGGCATCTTGCATCCCGGGCTTGTGAAGCGCGTTGTCGCTATCGGGCCGGTGGTTCACGGCCCGGTCAGGGGACCGCTCGGTTTCGCGAAAGATCTCTACAAACTCAACTTGCACGCTGCGCTGCACTTGCCTTTTGCCTTCATACGTTCGCTGCCCGATGCATTCAAGAATATCTTCGAGACGGGCGTACACGACAGCAAGGCTTTCTTTCGCCGGCGCGATGCGGATAAATATGTCAGGGCGTACCGTGAGCAGATGCTGAACATTTCTCCCGAAGTGATGGGCGCATGGCTCACAATTATCGACAAGGCAGATCTGAGGCCTGCGCTTACCGGTTCATTATTGCCGACACTTTTTATCACAGGTGCCCATGACAGAGTCGTCGACCCCGGGCAGGCCCGTGAAATTGCGCGCAAGATGCCGAATGCTGCGTACCACGAATACGCAGCTTCGGGTCACATTCCGATTCTTGAAGAAGAGGTGGAGTGTTTTGCGAACCTAAAACTCTGGCTGCAGTGCCATTAAGCAGCGGGGGCTTCGCACCCGCTGCTTAATTTGCAAAACCCGTGACGCCCAGCTGTTGGCGCAGTACCTCATGCTCCGCATCATGCGTACGCCAATAATCCAGCAACATTGTTTTGGTTAACTTTGCGACGGTCTTCAGCCTGCGCGGTGTGACAAAACCATCTGCATACTCTTCTGCGTAGCCGACGATCGTGTGCGGAAAGGCACGTTCAAAAACGAAATCCACACTTCTTTCATGGCTTTGCCCCCGGGCATAGACGAGGCGATAGCTTCTGAGCTGTTTGCCTGAGAAATCTTTTCCCTGGTAATCGCCGAGCGTTGCGCTCGCTGG
Source organism: Turneriella parva DSM 21527 (assembly GCF_000266885.1). Lineage (NCBI taxonomy): Bacteria > Pseudomonadati > Spirochaetota > Leptospiria > Leptospirales > Leptospiraceae > Turneriella > Turneriella parva. The sequence goes on from NC_018020.1 coordinate 2,497,925, forward strand.
TTCAGCTGCCAGGCGCCTGTGCCTCAGCCGGGCCGCTGCCAAAGCCGGCAATACCTTGTTTTCGCCGACGGGCAACAAATCGGGCGCGAGGCGAATGCGCTGCCAGATTTCATCTTCGCCAAAGGCATCGCCGACGACAAAAGTTTCATCACCCTCGCTTTCGAAATAAGAGCGCGATTCGACCCGGTAGCCCGTCTTCGCCTGATTCAACTGCGCAAAGGTCTGGCCGCACCAGTCGACTGAAGTCGAAGTGATCTTCATCGCCGGCCGGGTTACTGCATCGTCGAGCGGCTTGAAGCTCGTGGTGGTGATCGCATAGTCATAGATGCCGGTGGTGAAGCGACGCATCGTTTGCGCCTTCATGACTGCCCGCACTGCCTGGCCCGACGCACTGTCAGACTTTACCTGTTTGTCGGCGTTAAACGGCTCCGTGACGGTAATGACGATCATCTCGCCACGGTTAAGGTTGCCATATCTCGCCTGCGTGAGCGTATAGCGGCTGAGCTCTGCCTTACCCTGCTGCCAATATTGGTCGAAGCCCGGGTGAAGGTCTGGCGGCTGCAGATTTCGGGCGCTTTCACAAGAGAGCAGGGTGCTGCTCCAGAGTAAAACGAGGTGCCGGTGTTTCATCATAGTGCCCATGTTATTTGTAGCGCCACGCTGAAAATTATTACGGCAAAAACAAATTAGACGTGTCAAAAAAAGTGGCAAGACTCAGCATTCGCGCATACCTTGAGGCTATAGAAATCCTGATATGAACGTACAGATTTACACCAAAGGTTATTGCCCATATTGCGATCGCGCGAAAGAGTTTTTCGCGGCGCGTGGCATTGCGTACGACGAGATCAACATCGAGCGCGACCCCGCCGAATACGACGCGCTCAAGGCCCGAACGCAGCACATGACAGTGCCGCAGATATTCATCGACGGCAACTTTATTGGCGGCTATACCGACATGATTGCCAAAGTCAAAACGGGTGAACTTTCGTTTTAGTCTCTGGCGCTCTATCAAAAAAACGCGACGGCTGACTTAATGCCAAAAACCTGCCCGCGTGGCAGAACTCAAAGGGCATTGGTCGTTACCATTTGCGCCGCTCGCCGACGCGTTCGCGGCAAATTTCGATGCCGGGCAAGAAATCGGGGGCGCGATCTGCGTCTATCACCGCGGCAAGAAGGTCGTCGACATCTGGGCTGGCCTCAAAGACAAGAACATCGAAGACCCTTGGCGCGAAGATTCTATTGTGCCGGTATTTTCGGTGACAAAGGCGCTCGCCGCGCTGTGTTTTCTGATTCTCGCGAACCGCAAGAAGTTTGACTACGAAAAACCCGTCGCGCACTACTGGCCCGACTTCGCGCTCGCGGGCAAGGGTGAAATTACCTGCCGCCAGTTGCTCGAGCACCGCGCCGGGCTGTATGCGGTCGATAAGCCGCTGCACTTATCTGATTTCGGCGACAACTATTCGAAAGTCTATAATGCTCTCATTATGCAGCGGCCGCTCTTTATACCCGGCAGCAACCAGGGTTATGGCGCTCAGGTTTGGGGTGCATACGCCGCCGAACTTTTTCGGCAGGTTGCACATGAGTCTATCGGGCAGTTTTTCGCGCGCGAAGTCGCCAAGAAACTCGGCATCGATTGCCACATCGGGCTGAAAGAAGAATACGACACGCGCGTGGCGACCCTATATCCCGTTTCAGTCGTCGATCGCCTGGTCGCGCTCGTGCCCGACATGATTATGGGTGAGACGACTGAAGGGCGTATTGGTCGCGCCTTTATTTCAGGAAACAATTCCATTGAACAGGCCTACATGAACCCTTCGGCAGGCCCGAAGAGTGTTGAAATTTTCAACGAACCCTGGGTGCGCCGCCTCGAGCTGCCGTGGGTGAATGGCGTCGCCAATGCCCGTTCGCTCGCAACCTTGATGAACGTCTTTGCGCTCGGTGGCAAACTCGGCAAGGTTCAATTTGCGGGCGCCGAGCTTATGCGCCAACTGACGAAAGAGAATCCGTTGCGGTACGATCTTGTGCTGCAGAAGCCCTTGGGCTGGAACCTCGGCTTTCTTAAAGAAGAGCGCTGGCTTTACTCGCCGAATGTCGAGGCATTCGGCCACTCGGGTATGGGGGGCTCACTCGCGCTCGCCGACCCCAAAGCAAAATTGTCATTCGGCTATGTCTGCAACAAGATGGACTACAAGATCAGGCCAGACAAGACCTTGCGGCTTTGTCGGGCGTTATACGAGTGTGTCAATTAACGGCGCCTCACTGCAGAACGAATCAGCTGAGCCGCCACGTTGACCGTTGTGACTGCGATACGCTCGCCGCACGTCATCTGGCGATCGGGTGTGCGCTCGCGGCGCGCGCCCGGAAACATATAGAACTCAAATCGACCATCGATGAGCAGTGGGCTGCCGTCGACATGCGTCTTGACTGCGAACGGGTTTTGATACGGCTCAATGGAGGATTTTCTTTGTGCTGCAAGCGGCCGCTGCATTAGCAGAGCACCGCACATGATCAGTGCAATCGTCGGTGTTGCTGTCTTTCTAAGGGGCCTGATCATGAACTGTACTACTTGAATGCATCAAACAGTGGTGCAAAGTCCTCTCGCTTGAGGTCGAGCGGCATAGCGTAGCCCATTTCGGGCGCTGGGGCAGACATGTAGCCATAGGTCTCAATCGCGAGCGGGGGCACGATCTTCTCTTTTGCCAGCTCTTGTTTGAAAGCAGGGTAGACTCGCATCGGGCCAATGAAATAAGACGCTGGGTTTTTGTAAGGGAATGTCGCCGCGATCGTAGTCGACTTCGGAATCACGAGATACCGTAACATGCTGCGTAGCCTCATCTTAAGGGCATCGTCTAGATTACTAATATCGCAGCCAATTACCGAACGGAGCTTGTCTTCAGGTGTTTCAGGTGTGTCTAGATAGATTGCCAGAGCCTTACAATCTTTGAGTCCTGCCGCCTGCCATTCTTTCTGAAAGGCGCTCCAGCTGGTGCTGAGATTTTTGTAAGCACCTTTGTGCGTCGCGAAGACAATCTCGGCCGGGCCGAACGAAGAGCGCGTCACCGTGACGCTGCGAAATCCGCCGAGCCAGATGTACATGCCGAAGAGCACACTAACCAGTACAATAATGATAGCTGCAATAATCTTAATCGCTTTCATTGGGGTTCCTGAGCGCGGGTGCACGAGCAGTTACAGGTCGTCTACCTATTTGTTGAGCCAGCAAGGGTATTGGCTATGCAATCTTGAGAATGATCTGAATCGTGCGATCAGCGACGATACCTTCTCTGCGGCGCACCTCTGCCTTCAATGGCAAAACGTACGAGCCAGATTTTGTGTCGCTGAATACCGAAGTTTTCCAGGTCGTATCGCCGATAGTCACTGTAACGCCGATCGAGCCGAAACTTTTGGCAAGATTCCCGTGAAACACCTTGATTTCTGCAGCCAGCTTTTTAGGCAACGTCACGAAGTGCCAGGGAGTGGGGCCGTCATAGATCCATACTTTCACTTGATAACGAGCAACCGCACTTCGGTCATGTCTTCGATTGCCGAGCGAATGCCTTCGCGCCCCAGACCCGAATCTTTCACACCCCCGTAGGGCATGTTGTCGACGCGAAAACTCGGCACGTCGCCAATGACGACGCCACCGACCTCTAATGTATCCCACGCGCGCATCGCTTTATGGATGTCCCGGGTGAAGATACCCGCTTGCAGACCGTAGCGGCCACGGTTCACGCGCTGCAGCGCCTCGTCAAAATCAGAAAAAGTTTCGAGCACGGCTGCCGGGCCAAAGGCCTCTTCGGCGCACAGTTTGTCGGCAGGCGCGACGCCTTCGGCGAGTGTCGGTTCGAGCATCGTGCCCACAAGCTGCCCGCCCGTCAGAATGCGCGCGCCGTTTGCCGCGGCTTCGTCTATCCAGCTTTTGAGGCGCCGGGCTTCGGTTTCTGAAATCATGGGCCCAATGAAAGTGGTCTCATCATGAGGATTTCCCGCCTTAAGCGAGGCGGTCGCTGCAACCAGCTGGCTCCGCAGTTTTTCATAGAGACTCTCATGCACAAGAATTCGCTGCACACTGATGCAGCTCTGGCCCGACTGATAAAACGCGCCAAAGACAATGCGCGGCACCACCGCGTCAATGTCGGCGTCGCTGTCGATAATCACCGCTGCATTACCGCCGAGTTCTAGCGTTACCTTCTTCTTGCCGGCACGCGCCTTCATCGCCCAGCCGACTTCGGCAGAGCCCGTGAAGCTCAAGAGCTTCAGGCGTTCGTCTGTGACGAAAAGTTCGGCCGCGTCTCGCGGGCAGGGCAGAATGGAAAACGCTCCCGGGGGCAGGGCTGTTTCAGCGAGAATTTCACCCAGCACGAGCGCGCCGAGTGGCGTCAGTGACGCCGGTTTCAGAACGAAGGGACATCCTGCTGCTATGGCGGGGGCAATTTTGTGAGCGGCGAGATTTAATGGGAAATTAAACGGGCTGATAAACGAGCAGGCGCCAATCGGCACGCGTTTCGTGAAGCCGCGATAACCTTTCGTACGGGGGGTGATGTCGAGCGGCATTACCTCGCCGCCGATGCGCGTTGCTTCTTCCATCGCGATGCGAAAGGTGTCCATGAGGCGGGTGACTTCACCGCGCGCGTCTTTGATAGGTTTGCCCGCTTCGATGCAGAGAAGGTCAGCGAGCTCTGCCTGCCGCTCATTGACGCGTGTCAGTACGTGCTCGAGCACCGCACGGCGTTCGTAAGGCGCCATTTCGGCCATCGGTTTTTCGGCGACGAGGGCAGCGGCAATCGCCCGATCGATTATCTGCGCATCGGCGAGTGCGACTTCGGCGTAGATCGCGTTCGTGTATTTGTCGGCAATCTTAAGCTTTGCCTGGCTCTGTGTAACAGCACGATTGGCAAGGTAATAGGGAAAGACTTTCATGACGCGGCCATTTTTGATGAAGCGGCCGGCAAGGCGAGCACATCGCATGGCTTGCCATTTTTTCTTTCAGGTCTGCCACGAGATGCCAATCTGGTTCATGTACCCACGGTTATCGCTGGTGGTTCTCGCCGTTTTGGTTTCTTCGGGTTGCCTCACCACGAAAAACTCGAAGGCAATTCAACACTACCGCTCGGCTGTAAACGAATTTGACCGGCGCCTCACTGATGGCAAAAACTACCGGGTGCTTAAAGGTGAACTCACGGTGCAGCCTGGCAAATCGACGCTGCAATTTGGTGATGTTTTGCTTGGCGCAAACCGCTGGCTCAATGTTGAGTCAACATTCGAAGGCATTCGTTTTTACGAAACTTCTGAGCGCATGCCCACGGGGCATACCGTATACCTGATTCAACAGAATGCCTGCTGCCTCGAAGACGCCGCCTTTCGCCAAATATTGTTCTTGAAGCCGGGCGATAACGTCTCAGCTGCAGAAATTCTTCAGAAACATTTTCAGTATAACGTAGTTGCCAGCGAAGGCCCATCAGCCGTGCTCGTGATGGATTTTACCAATATCTACAGTTTTGGCGGCATGCTCGCTTACTGGCGTGAGGGGCGTCAGGTCACTTCTTTTGCTCAGGCACCCGCAACCGATTACGAAATTGTAATGCGCGATATCGCGTGGCGCGAGCGCAGCCGTCTGAATCTTGCGGCCATGTACGCCTGGTATGGCATAACCGTGCCGATTGATATTGTTACTTCACCGTTGCAGTTACTGGGCCTCTTGGCGTATGGCAACGGCATGGCTAAATAGCTGCCCGCGTTTCGAAAAATATCAGATTTCGACCAACACCTTTTCGAGCGAGGTGCGAATTGCTTCGGGAATTCTCACAGGTTTCCCGGTGGTTCGGTCGACGAACACGTGCGTGAAGAAGCCATCGGCCACAGCTGCGTTCTGGCCTTCACGAAATATAGCGACGCCGTATTCGACAGACGAGCCGCTGATTTTGTTCGCCCGAAATCCCCCTTCTAATCTGTCGGGGTAGGCTACCGGTTCGTGGTAGTTGCAACCTGAACTCACTACGAAACCGACGATGTTGTCGCTGTGAATTTTCAGCCCTGCAATTTCGATCAGGTACAGATTCGCGACAGTGTCGAAATAAGAGTAATAAACGACATTGTTCACGTGACCATAGATGTCGTTGTCTGACCAGCGCGTAGTGATCGGGGTAAAGAAGCGATAGCTGTCGCGCATTGGCCGCGTGGGTTTAGCCATAGGGTTGCCTTTGCGCCCGCAAGCACACGTCAAGTTGATGGCAGATGCGCAGCATTTTTCTTACCTCACACGAGTTGCGGTATCACGAAACGGCTGGCCACAGGCTGGCTTTTGCCGGCACGAGATAAAGAGGCGGTTGAAATTACCCTTCGCCGCTGCGATTTCGAAACCTGACGCCAGAATGCGATGAGGTTCGGTAATGCCGGCGACCTGAGTCTTGAAAGTTCTGCCCGAGTGCATAAACAGAATTTCTGAACCGACGCCGGCTGCACGAATCTCGAGAGTGAAGTCGACCTGTTTGCCATTGGCACCATAAAAATTGCCCGCGTAACTGCCGTTTAAGGCGCCTGTTGGCAGCAGAGCATGCGCGCTGCGTGTTTTGAAAAGCGATTTGTCGGTTGCGAGCGAAAAGCCAATGGGCTTAGAAAGTTCTGATTCAACGCCGTTCGTGCCACGGGCCCGCACTGCATAAAAAAAGAGTTTTCCCGAAACATCCAATTCGTGGCTGAAGCGCGGGGTTTTAGTCGCTGCGATGAAGTTCCAATTGCTTTCTCCCGGCGCCTTACGAAACACGAGATAATCTGCCGCGTCGGCGACCTTCGCGAACTGCAACAAGACTCCGGTCTTAGTTGCGGTCGCTTTCAGGTTTGCCGGAGCGAGTGGGGGCTTACCGGTGCGGTTGACGTTGGTGTTGGCGTGACCCCTCGCCGGTAGTGCCGCCGGCCCTGCCTGAATGCCCGAGATCGCGCGCACGCTATATGCCTGCACAGTGCCGCTTTTAGCTTCAGGAGACGAGTCGCTGAATGCATTGGTTTTCACATAACCGGCTTCTTGCCAGAGGCCGCTTGAGGCGTTAAAGCGCACAACCCAATAGCGGTCGGCGCCCGGTACGGCAGTCCAGGTGAGTTGAATTTTGTCGGCGAATACACCGGCAGATGCCTGCAGCCCTTCGACGCGCCCGGGCATGCCTGATTTGCCTTCGACGGTGATCGATGCCGATGGCGGCGCTTCGTCGCTTCTGCCAATCGCGATGACGGCGTACGTATTTGGCCCGGCCGCAGGGCGAATGTCTGTATGCGTCGTACCGCGCGGTGTAGCAATCGTGGTAAAGGCACCGCTGGCGAAATTTTCCTTGGTAACTTTGTATGACGTTGCGAGTTCAACTCCCTGCCAGCTGAGGCGAATCTGGCCGTTGGGCAAAAGTTCGCCTTTGAGTCCCTGAACCGCCCCCAGTATTTTCTGCTCGGCGGCGTAGCCGCTTGCGACAAGGCTCTCATCAGCGCTGGTTTTTTCTGTTTCATTCAGAGCGACGATACGGTAATAATAGTTTCTGCCTGAGTCGATCGAATAATCTTTAAAATGCGTCTCGGCGGTTTCAGATATTTGCCCGAACGAACCGTCGGCGCTATCGCTGCGCAGAACCTGGTAACCGAGTGCACCGGTTGAAGCCGCCCATGTTACCGTGATGCTGTCAGATTCTGTGCCCTGGCTTGCGCGCAGATTCTTTGGCGGCGATAACTTTTCGCCTATGGGGGCATCGCCCTGTGGTTGCCAGTCCCTGAGAGCATACGCAGCATAAAAGAACTGCTGCGCAAATTCATAAGACACCCAGCCGTAACCGTTCGTGCCCCAATTGTTGCCGTCTGAATCCATGATCTTAAAAGCGCCGCGGTGCCCCTTCGGCGAACGCTTGTTGTCGTCGTAGCCGATCAGCACCATCGCGTGCCCATTTTTGTTCGCGACGGTGTAACCATCGTACACGCTCTCGTTGCGGCAGCATTTCCAGCGGTCGGGGCCTGAGTTGACGCCGATCACCATTGGCTGTCCGTTAGCGAGTTCTGCCTTGAGCGCCTCGGTGTCATGCGCGGGTACGGTCTCATAGCCCTTCGCGCGGTATTGCGCTGCAGTCTTGAGCTGCGCCGAGGTCGGTTGCTTTTTGAAATCCGCCACGTTATAAGGCCATTCGGCCCAGGTCACCGCACCCCTTTCGACAAGCAGGTCGAGCGCATGCGGTATGTGCGCGCCCCGGTCTTTACCCTTATTCACCTGATTATAAGTCCAGGCAGGAGAGAACACGTTTTCACCGCGGCCGCCGGCTTCTTGTACATGCGGCCCAAAGTCATGGTTGCGCTTGCGTTTTTCGTGATAGCTCTTGAGCGCATACGTTGTCGCCCAGCCGACGCAGCTGCCCTGCTTACCCTGTTTGCCCGGCGGCGGAAAAAATTGTGCCAGATCAACCCGCGATGGTAAACCCCGGTGGCGAATGAATGCGCTATCAGAAACAGGAATACGATCGTAAACTTCGGGAGGTTCTGGCAAATAACCTTCGTTGCGTGTTTCGACGGCTGGTTCTGTCGATGCCGGGCCGCCTGCTGTAAACATGACGAGAACAAGCGCCGCAGATATAAAGAAGGGCTTCATTCCCCATAAAGGCTTTGTTTTCTCAAGCCGCAAGTAAAATTTCTGAACTAACGTCATGCCCGCGAAAGCGGGCATCGATATACATGAAACTAAGGGAGATTCCCGCTTGCGCGGGAAAGGCCCAAAGTAAAACCAATTGCCGTAAAAACGAATCAGCGCAGACCCTGCACCAATATCTCTTGACCCGCTTAGGCGACGAGAAACATACGACCATGAAAATTATCACGCGCAGCGTCTTGGTCTGCGTTCTGCTTCTGACGGCCGGCATTTCGGCGCAGAAATTGCCCGGTTTCTATAACGAAACGATGAACTTTCGCATCGAATGGAAAGGCATTCGCGCCGGCGATGTGACGATGCGCACGCGATCTGAAGGCGACAAATTTATTACGATCAACGCGCGCGTGAACTCGCTGCCGGTGATGCACGGCATCTATTATATTCAGGGCTCTTTTGCCGCAAAATGGAACCACGTCGCGCGCACCCCGGTGATTGCCTACGAAGAGGCATACCAGGGCGACACCTACCAGCGCCGCAAGTTTCGCTTTGCAGGCCGCTCGGTGCGCGTTGAAAAAAATGAGAAGCGCTTTCATGAGCTCAGTTATCCGCACAGCAACCCGCCCAAATCAGAATCGAATGACGCGGCAGACGTCAGCATCTCAGGGGGATATCAAGATCTGCTTGGGGCCTTTTATTATGTGCGCAGTACAGGGCGCGTGCCCAAGGTGGGCGAGGTTTTGCGCGTGCCGGTTCTGCCCGCAGGTTCAAGGCGTACTCTAATTCTGAAAGTATTGGCGCGCGAAACGCGCAATGACATTCCCTTTTTTGGTACGCGTGAAATTATTCATGTGCGTTCGGCGCTCGCCGACGAGGCGAAAGGTAAAGGCCCGGCGATGGGCAATGTCTTCTTTAATACGCAGTCGCAGATCGACATGTGGATAACCGCCGACGCTGATTTTGTCCCGGTAAAGATCTGGACGACGATGCCATACCTCGGCGTCGCCAATATTCTGTTAGAGCAATACTCTCAGCCTTAATCGATCAGGCTTCGATCGCTCTCAGCATGCCCGCAATCTGCTGCCGGTGTGAGAAGCGCGCCATCGCTTTTTTGCGCCCGGCATTGCCATATTGTCGGCGCAGATGCGCGTTCTTCACCAGAGTTCGCAGCGCCGCCCGCAGCTGGTCGTCGCTGTGCGGTTCGAACAAGATGCCGGTTTGGCCGTCGTCGACGAGCTCGGGCGTTCCCCCGCTGCGCGTTGCGATCACCGGTAAACCTGCGGCCATAGCTTCAATCGTTACCATGCCATAGGTTTCTTTTTCTGAGGTCAGTACGAACATGTCGAGGGCCGCGAACGCACCGGCAGGGTCTTGCATGAATGGGCGAAAATGGACTGCATCGGTTATCTGCAGTTCATCGCACAGTGCCTCGAGCTCGCGCTGGTAATCAGAACGGTTGTCGAGAGTATTCGCGCCGACGATCAAGAGCTTCAGCGGCAGCCCCTCGTGAATCAGCTGCGCAGCGGCGCGCAGCAGCATCGCCTGATTTTTCTGCGGGTCTAGCCTGCCGATGACACCGGCGATAATCGCATCTTGTGGCAGATTCAGCTCGTGCCGCGCCGTCTGTGCGTTCATTCTGCGCGGCGTGAAATTTTCAAGCTCGATGCCGAGTGGTACTACGCGCAGTTTGTCGGGCCGCAAACGAGTCAGCTGCAGAACCTGCCTGCCGAGGCCTGGAAGCGGCGATATCCAGACGTCGAGCTTTTTGTAGAGCCACGTGTGGTAGAGATCGCGCTTTGCGTGCCCGATCTGCATGTGTTGCACGTACGCGAGCTTCAGTCGCGAATGCATTAGAATTTTTGTTAACACGGCCCTGAACAGGTCGGCGTTCGTATTGACGATGAGAGCGCCGACACCCTGCGCCTCGGCCACGTCGCGCATGCTTTTCACAGAAGCATAGTCAAAGTAGCGCGAGCCTGGCCTGATCGCGTGAAAATCCACACCGTGTTTTTTCGCTTCTTCGGCGAGCGGCGTTTCGGCTTTGCCGATAAGCAGAACGTCTTTGCCGGCCGCGCGTAACCAGCGCGCTAAGCGCAAAACATTAAGTTCGAGGCCGCCCCAGGCTGAAGATGAGCACAGAATCGCGATCGGGTACTGCATATCGGTGAGACCTCGTCTGATGAGATTTAGTTCCCATAATATAGGATTTATCTGTTTCATGGGCAATTTATTCTATTTATGGCCTGACGGGCCATGGGCGGGCAAGAGTGCACCCTATGCGCGACGAAGGGGTCACGAAATACCGTGTCGATTTCAGACCAGCTGCTGAGCCGGACGCCGAAGAAGTTGAAAATCTCATCGCGTGTCGCGACCGCCTGTTCGCGCGCGGACTCATTGGGGTTTACCCCGATGGCATCGGCTTTGGTAATGTGAGCGCCCGAATCCCCAAAACCGGACACTTCTTTATCACGGGCACGCAAACAGGCCATCTGCCGAAGCTGCGTGCAGAGCATATCGCCCGAGTTACAGGTTACAGCATCGCTGAGAACAGAGTCGAATGCAGAGGGCCGGTTCAGGCATCTTCAGAATCGCTGACGCATGCGGCCGTTTACGAACTCGAGCCGACGATTGGTGCGGTCATACATATACACCAGCGCGAATTGTGGCGGCGCGCGCTTCAGCATTTACCGACGACAAATGCGTCGATACCCTATGGCACACCCGCAATGGCGCGCGAAATGCAGCGACTCTATAAAGAGACGAATCTAAAAGAAGTGCGCGCTCTTGTGATGGCGGGGCATGAAGAGGGATGCATCACTTTCGGGGCAAATTTGGCTCAGGCTGAGTTGGCGCTCGAGGGTGCGATAAAGCTATTTGGGCGCTGAAGATTCTTCCGCTTCATGTCTGTTTAATACCTGAAATACAATAATCTTTGACCCCCTGAATCGCTGCAGCATAAATTTGCATGCACTGGATTACACCATAGAAAACTCTTCAGCGGCCCGAATTGCCTTTCTCGGCGATTATGTTCCGCGCCAGTGCGGCATCGCGACTTTCACACATGATTTAAGCGAGGCGATCGCCGACGAGTCAGCACAATCTGAAGTTTTCATTTGTGCGGTCAATGATCGGGCCGGCGGCTATCATTATTCTGATCGCGTGCGTATCGAGATTGAAGAAAAAGATCTCAGATCTTACCGCAGCGCTGCCGATTTTCTCAATTTCAGCGCGGTCGATATTCTCTGCGTTCAACACGAGTTTGGCATCTACGGCGGCACAGCCGGCAGCCATCTGCTGGGCCTGCTCGATGAAGTACGCATGCCTGTGATCACAACGCTGCATACGATACTGCGCGAACCCGATGCAGGCCAGCGTCGGGTCATGCGTGAAATTTTAGACCGCAGCGACCGCGTCGTTGCCATGGCGCACAAAGGCTCTGAAATTCTGACAGAAATTTACGGAGTTGCCGCAAATAAAATTTCTCAGATTCCACACGGTATTCCCGATTTACCGTTCGATGCTTCGAGCCATTACAAAGCCCAGTTTGGTTTCGCCGGCAAAAAGGTTCTTTTTACTTTTGGTCTTTTGTCACCGGCAAAGGGCATCGAATATGCGATTCGGGCATTGCCACAGATCATTGCTGCACATCCGCAGGTGGTTTACGTGGTGCTTGGGGCGACGCATCCGAATTTGCTCGCGAGTGAAGGCGAGACATACCGGTTGAGTCTCGAGCGGCTAGCGGCAGATCTTGGCGTCAGTAAGCAGGTCATTTTTTACAATCAATATGTTTCGAGCAATGATTTGCGTGAGTTTATCGGGGCGACCGATATTTACATAACACCCTATATCAGCGAAACGCAAATCACCTCGGGCACGCTCGCGTATCTTTTCGGAGCGGGCAAAGCGGTTGTTTCAACTCCTTATTGGCATGCACAAGAATTGCTCGCCGATAATTCCGGGCAGCTCGTGCCGTTCAGAGATGCGTCAGCTATTGCGATTGCCGTCTGCCGATATCTCGAAGATGAAGCGGGTCTGGCTCTGACGCAGGCCCGCGCATATGCATCGGGCCGGCGTATGGTCTGGTCAGAAGTGGCCAGGGCTTATTTGAAGCTATTCCGAGATGTGCGCAGCGAGCATCGGGTGGCGCCGCGGCATGCGTTCGCCGAATGGACCCTCGACAGCCGAGCAGAATTTGTGCCGCCGCTAAGAACAGATCACGTGGCCCGTATGACCGATTCGACTGGTATTTTACAGCATGCAATCGTTGCTTTACCAAATTTTGCCGAGGGTTATTGCACCGACGATAACGCCAGAGCATTTATTTTGACCTGCATGCTGGTTGAGCTGGGTGACGATGCGATGCGAATTTCACAGGAAAAGCTGGCAACAAACTATCTGGCTTATCTGTGGTATGCGCTCGATGGCGACAGATTTCGCAATTTTATGAGCTATGAGCGCATATGGCGCGATAGTGCCGGCAGCGAAGACTCGCATGCGCGCGCGGTCTGGGCTGCGGGTACCGGGGTTGCGCGTTCACAGAATATCTCTCACCGGACACTCTGCGTGATGATGTTCAGGCGGGCCATCTACATTACCGAAGCATTTACTTCACCGCGCGCATGGGCTTTCGCCCTGCTCGGGATCAACGAATATCTGCACCGATTTTCAGGCGACAGCGCTATTCAGGCTATCAGGGCGCGCCTGACGCAGAAATTGCTGCAACGGTACCGAGACACAGCCACAGAAGGTTGGCAGTGGTTTGAAAATGTCGTCAGCTACGACAATGCGCGCATTTCGCAGGCTTTGATTATCAGTGGGCAACAGAATTCTGATTCAGAAGCGCTCTCCGTGGGCCTTGAATCACTCGACTGGCTCGAGTCGGTGCAAAAATCACCCAACGGATGTTTCAGGCCTGTAGGCAGCAACGGATTCTACGTAAAAGGCGAGACGAAGGCCATTTATGATCAACAACCGCTCGAAGCGGGAGCCATGATTGCGGCATGTCTGTCGGCATACCGCGCAACCCATGATATACACCGTATACAGACGGCCCGCCGCACATTCGAATGGTTTATGGGTCGAAACGATCTTGGGGTCAGCCTCTACGATGCAACGACCGGCGGTTGCCGTGATGGTCTGCATGCAGACCGTTTGAATGAAAACCAGGGGGCAGAGTCGACCCTTGCGTTTCATCTGGCCCGGGCCGATCTCGACTTAATAGAACATGAATTTTCGACGCGAGTGAGCCTTCTTTGAAAACAATGGTCTTTGAAAGACGACTGAGCATGTCGCCAACTGCAGCGAGAGTAATTCTGCGCCCTTTTTTACCCTCGAGCGACAGTCAGGTGTCTTCTATTGTTCAGAGGGCAATGGCGCTTTCTGATGCCGAGGTCGCGACAGAACTGCACGACATCCGCAATGATTTTGCATTTCGCCATGCAGATTTCGAATCTTTGCTTGAAAAGCACTTTGAACTTGTTACCAGCCGTGTTAAGGTGGGTGTCGTGTCGCGCGCGAGACAGCTTCTCATCGGTGCGCTGTTCTCGGGCGAATATGCTCCAGAATCAGCAGCTCTTTTTAATCCATCGATTGTGCCGCATCCGGATCAATCGAACCTTGTTGACGGTGCTCTGCGCCTTGTCATGTCTTTGCGGGCTACCGGCGAAGGCCATATTTCTTCCGTTGAGTTTCGTACCGTTACGATTTTCGCTGACGGCGAAGCAACAGCTATACCTGCATCACCTTTCGCGAGTCTGCCAATTATCAAGAATAGCACAGAAGACGCGGCAGAGATCAGTTTTGGCGCTGAGGTGCAACTCGACGAACGCATTATTTTCCCGATGCTCAGCGTAGAGAGTAATGGCATTGAAGACGCCCGCTTTGTAAAATTTTCTGAGCCGGGTCTAGTTCCGCAATATTTTGCGACTTACACGGCCTATAACGGTCAGGCGATTACCCCGCGACTGATTCAGACAGATGACTTCGTCACGTTTCGCTCACTCGCACTTTTTGGCGCAGCGGTAAAGAATAAAGGTATGGCGCTTTTCCCGCGTAAGATCGGCGGCCGCTATGCAATGATATCCCGGCAAGATGATGAGAATCTGTTTCTCATGTATGCCGACAATATTCGTTACTGGGAGAACACGCATTTTCTTTATGGCCCGCGGCATGCATGGGAGCTAGTAAAAACTGGCAATTGCGGTTCGCCGATAGAAACTGCAAAAGGCTGGCTCGTGATCACGCACGGCGTCGGGCCGATGCGTACTTATTGCCTCGGTGCGATGTTACTCGATCTGGATAATCCGCTGAAAATTATCGGCATTCTCAAAGAACCTCTTATCTTTCCCGAAGGTCGTGATCGAGAGGGTTATGTGCCCAACGTCGTTTACAGCTGTGGCTCACTCGTGCACGCGGGTCGGCTTGTGCTGGCATACGGTCTCAGCGATAGCATGTCAGTGATTGCCACAACGAATCTCAGTGATTTGCTCGATCTACTGCTTGCGAATGGCCCATAATCTTTTGAGCTTCTGAATCCCCTTTACACCAAAGCCGATTTCTGCAGACCTGTGCCATGTCACAAGAATACGAAGGTACCTGCCTCTGCGGTGCGGTAAAATACAATGTCAAGGGGCCGTTCATTCGGTTCTTTTTCTGCCATTGCTCACGCTGCCGCCGCGCGAGCGGCACCGAACATGCGGCGAATATCTTCACCCGCGCGGCGAACGTGGTTTTCACTCAGGGCGAAGAAAAAATCAAGCGCTTTGACCTGCCCGAGGCAGAACAATTTTCCCGGGCGTTCTGCACTATCTGCGGCTCGCCCGTGCCCTATGTCAGCCGCGATGGCAAAGTGAGTGTCGTGCCTGCGGGCTCGCTCACGCACTTCAACGAGCGCAAGGTCGACGCCAACGTGCATTGGGATAGCCGGGCCGACTGGTATGAAGAGGCGTTGACTGCCCCACGCAAGACAGAAGAAGATCTGAAACGAAAGTAACAGCTAAAAGGAAAAACGGTAGGCCGCGCCGAGGCCTACCCAGAGTGAGGCGTTAAAGGCGCTCGTCTCTTTTTGCAGATAGCCGCCAAATTGGGTCTGTGTAATCAGTTTCAGCGCAAACGCGTCGAATTCAAACCGCAGGCCCGCCGAAAAAGTAAAGTAGGGTGAATAAAAATTTGTGGCGAACTTGTAGTCGAGGCTGTCGTCTTCATCCAGAACGGCCAGCGCGATAATAAGGGCCGTGTAAAAATCGACGCCGATAGCCGCCTCAGCTGCGATATGGTCGGTGAATGGAAACAAGAATCCGAGGTGAAAATCGGGCCGGTATTCCGATGCACCCCGCAAATAAAGCGACATCTGGTTAGTGCCGACGTAAACATTGTTATCGAAAAAATAGTTGAGCACGACCCCCGAGAAGTTGGCATTTTCATCGGGAGCGGCCACCTGGTAGCGCTCGACGCCGATCTCGAATGATTCGCGCCCATAACTCTTTTCAGCAAAGAGGGGCATTTGGCTGAATGACAAAAGAGTCATCAGAGCTAAGGTTGCCACGCGGCGAGAACGAAACATCGTCGAGGCCTTCAGCACTTTAGCCCTGTTCCCAAACGCAGCCGAACCGTCGTGCCATAAAGACCTGGCTTATAAGGGTAATTTTCGAGGTAACGTGAGAAATCCGCCCTGAGCATCTTGCCCATCGGCCTGCCGCAGGCTTTGGCGACCACGAGATTGCGAATCGTCGGTTCGCCGGTGAGAGAAATGCTGAGTTCAAAGTCAGCGTAGATTGTGGTGCAAGTGCCGCAGTTCAGGCGAAGATTTTGCCGCTTCAGAATTCTCGGGTATTCGCTGCGCAGAAACTTTTCGCGCACTTCCCGCCACAGCTGCCTTTCGGGCATCCCCTTTGCATAATCGGGCTGGTACGGTGCCTCAATGATGCCCGCGGGGTCGGCCGCGAGCGGTGCGCGGCAGGCGAGAATCAACAACAGCAGTGGCAGGTGGCGAGGTATGCCCAATTATCCCCACGCGTTCTCGTACAGCCGCAGCGCGTCTGTTTCAGTGATTTCTCTTGGGTTATTGACGAGCAGGCGCTGCTGCAGCATTGCCTCTTTGGCCAGCATCGGCAGATCGGCGCGGGGTACGTTTAGCTGCCGCAGTGACTGCTCGATACCCGTAGCCGCGCAGAGTTCTGCGATTGCGGTGATGAAAGTCTCTGCTGATGCCGGCAGCGCCTTGGCAGAATGCAATGAGGCGCAGAGCTCTGCGTAAGGCGCTGGCGCCGTCTCGGCATTAAACCGCAGCACATGCGCCAGCATCAGCGAATTCGAAAGTCCATGCGAGATATGGTAATGCCCGCCCAGTGGGTATGCCAGAGCATGCACAGCCGCTACCGGCGCGTTGGCAAACGCCTGGCCCGCGAGCATCGCGCCGTAAAGCATCGCTGAACGCGCTTCGAGGTTCGTGCCATCTTGAACGGCAGTGATCAGATGCGCAGACAAGAGCCGCAGCGCCTCGCGCGCAAGCAGGTCTGAATATTGATTCTTCTTGTGCCGGCTTGTGTATGCCTCGATTGCATGCACCATCGCGTCGATGCCGGTTGCTGCAGTCACCGGCGGCGGCAGACCGAGCGTCAGTTCTCCGTCGAGCAGCGCAACGTCGGGCAATAGTTGTGGCGACACGATACCTGTCTTGGTCGTTTCGCCGGTGGTGATAATTGCAATCTGTGTTACCTCAGAACCGGTGCCTGCAGTCGTTGGCACTTGAATGAGCGGCAGGCGGGCACCCCGCACATTGCCGATGCCATAAATTTCGCCGATTTGCTGCTGCGACGGCACGAGCGTCGCAATCACCTTCGCGACATCCATCGAGCTGCCGCCGCCGAAACCGATGACACCGTCGATTCTGAGCGCCCGCGCCTTCGTCACCGCTTCGAGCACCATGCCTTCTGGCGGGTCGGCGACGACGTTGTATTCGACGACAAAATCGACATCGGCCATTTTCAGTGCATCGGTTGCACGCGTATGTAATGAGGATTCAAAAATGCCACGATCCGTCACGAGTAGAGCGCGTTTGACGCCGAGTTCACGCGCCAGCGCGCCAAGGCGGTTCACCGACCCCGGTTCTGCAACAATGCGTCGTGTGGTTTGAAAATCCACCGTGACTTTTCTATTCTGATTTCTTGCGCGTAAATGCGCCGATCAGCGTCGTCACGGCAGCGATGCCAAACGAAAACAAAAACGGACGAATTTCGTTTTCACTCGCGCGGCCGTTGGTGAATTCAGGAAGCATATAGGTTGCCGCAGTTGCGGCAGTGAATAAGCCACCAAGGATAAAGAGCAGTTTCTGATTCATGGCTATGCGTTCGGCGTTACACGTGCGATGTCAAGCGCGTTCACCCAAATCAGATGCAACTGTAGAGACGCCTGTGAAGGGCGTCTCTACGGAAGAATTTCAAATGATTGACTGTGGCACATGTGCTAAAAATATTTGCCTATGAAAAGATTAATTGTTCTCTTTGCTGTTTTGATAGCCGCCAGCGTGACGGCAATTCTTGCCGATGACATCACGGCATACCACATCGCCCAAGGCCAAGAAGTCACCTTCAATAAATCGGGAATAGCGCATATTCTCACCAATGACGGCTGGGTTGCGATTAACCGTAAAAAGAGAGTGCTCTACAAGCCTTTCATCTATGACAACGGCCCCGACTATGTGCAAGAAGGGCTATTGCGTTTCGTCGAAAATGGCAAGATGGGCTTTGTGAACGAAGCCGGTAAGAAAGTCATCAAGGCGCAGTTTGATTTCGTGTTTCCGTTCGAGAAAGGCAGGGCGCGCTTTTGTAACGGTTGCCAAACTATTCAAGACGGCGAACACAGCAGGCTCGACGAAAAAACCGGAACCTGGGGCGAAGTCGACAAAAAAGGTAAGGTATTTCGACAGAAACGGTGACGCCTATGGCGTCACCGTTTCTGTCATCTTCAGATTCTTTGTGGTGAGTCCCTTGCCGTCGGGTCGCCAACCCGGTCTTGCAAAAAGAAATCCTACTACATCTTTAAGGCTGCGCGACGTATGCAAGTCTTTCAGAACTTTAATCCATTCGTGAAACGCGATCTTGAATGGGTTGTTTGACTTTACCTGCGTGATCAATCCATAGCGGCAAGGGTCTTTTTCGTCTTCGGCGACGAATGTGCCGAACATACGGTCGAAGATGATCACAACGCCGCCATAGTTGCAGTCGAGGTATTGCGCGTTGGTTGAATGGTGCACGCGGTGGTGTGACGGGGTGTTGAAGAAATATTCGAACCAACCGAGCTTGGGTATCAGTTCAGTGTGCAGCCAGAACTGGTAGAGCAGGTTGATGCCGAGCATCATGAAGACGATCTTGGCATCGTAGCCGAGCACGATGAGCGGTGCGAAAAAGAAGTAGCTGCCGGTAATGTGGCCTGTCCAGCCAAGGCGATAGGCCGCTGAAAAATTCAGGTGTTCGGGCGAATGGTGCACTGCATGCGTGGCCCAAAACCAGCGCACCTCATGGCTCGCGCGGTGAAACCAATAATAGCAAAATTCGAGCCCCCAAAAGAGCCCGACCCAATGGTACCATTTATCCATGGTGAATCGCCACGGGCGAATTGTCTCAAACCAAAGAAAGAGACCGCCTGTTACCATAGTTGCGAGCACGACACTGGTGCGGTAGCCGACCGCAACGCCGATCGAAGCGGCGCTCTCTTTCCACGCGAAGTCACGTTTTGTGAGCCGCCGGTAAATCAGCGCCTCGACGAGCGCCAGAATGAGCAGCACGGGAAAGGCATAGACGAGAAATTTCTGTTTTTCCATCGTTCAGCCTAACACATTTTTTTCTGCTTCGCTACACGATTATCACCAAAGCCTTGACGATTTCAAAATTGTGAATACATTTTGCCCCATATTCACTCTTTTTGCAGCATTTCAGCCAGCGCAAGCATGGTGTTCCAGTTGCGTGCTGTCCCCGTGACATTGAGCTGCCTTTCAATAACGTTCAGATTCAACTTGCTTTTGCCAGAGCCATTAGGGTAGATGAGGTAGAGCTCGCATCCCTTCAGGGCAAATTCTTCGCCACTGCGGCAATATGCCCTGAGCGCGGTTTCCGGCGCCGAAGTTGCAGTTTCGCTTAGCAGGGTAACAAACATGAATTTTGCAGGAACTTCTGCGCGCTTCAGAAAGGGGTTGGATTTCAGAATCTTCTGCCACTCCGCTGCGTTACGAATTATCACGCTCACATCAAAACCAAAGGCCTTTTTGATGCCGGCCTCGAGCGCTGCTGAAAGTTTACCCGCATTCCGCTCGGGCGACGAAAAAACAACATTGCCGCTCTGGATATAAGTTTCAACGTCTTGTAGCTTCATTTTCTCAAACACCGCCTTCAGGTCGGTCATTTTGATTTTCTTCTGGCCACTGACGTTAATGCCACGAAGTAATGAGATGTAGCGCATTTGCCCTCTTTGTCGCTTAGAAAACCGCCTGAGCGAGCGCACCGGCGCCCAAAACACCGATACAGATATCAATGCTCAGAACTTCAATGTCGAAGCGAATGGACTGCCTTTGGATATTTTCGCCATTGGGTTTCATTTCGCTCTGGTTCTGATTGCTCAATCGGTTCGACTTATCTGTATTTCTGCTGAATCAACCGCTGCAGGTAAGGTAAAAATTCTTTAAACACCATACCGAATTCGCGCCGCGCTTTGTCATTGCGGTAAAATGAATAACGACTCGAGGCCCGCACCATTTCACCGGTAAAGGGGGGCTCTTTGCCGAAGACACTGAAGCCTTTTTCGGCAATACCCGCTACGACCGAAGTCACGCCTTCGACTAGTGGTATCGCCGGCGCAGGTACATTCAGCTCCGAGGCGATGAATTCAAACAGCGCGCGGTACGTCAGGTTTTCTGCTCCCAGAATATAACACTCCCCAGGTCTGCCTTTTCGGTACGCCATGATATGCCCCTCGACGACGTCTTCGAGTGCAACGCAGTTCGTGCCGCCCGTGGGGTATGCCGGCATTTGTTTGGCGCGAATAAGCTCAATGTATCGGTTCGCATTCATGCCCGCGGCACCCGCGCCCCCGAAAACCGTGCCGGGATTCACAATCGTCGCAGGCAATGCCGAAGTCCGTACCATATCGATGACCAGATTCTGCGCTTCATGTTTTGTCTCCATGTAGCTCACGTCGAGCGGCCCCCAATTGTAGGGGGTTGTCTCGTCGCCGACTTCGGTTTCAGACCGCGCATAGCCGAAAGTGTTTATCGTGCTCGTATAAACAATTTTCGGCACGGCGAGGCGCAGCGCCGTGCGCATAACATTGCGTGTGCCCTCAACGTTAACGAGCCTCTGCCATTCGCGCTTGCCTTTCCAAAAACCGACGATCGCAGCGACATGAAAGACCGCATCGACACCGCGCATCGCGCGTTCGACATCTTGTTCAACCAAAATGTCGCCTTCAACGTATTCGCAGAAAAGGTCACCCTTACGCACATCGAGAATGCGTACGCGATGCCCGTCATTCTGCAGCCGCTCGGCCAGCGCGCGGCCGAGATAGCCGGTACCCCCCGTAACGAGGCACTGCATCAACGAGGTACCTCGCGGCCGTTCATGGGCGCCATGGGGGGGGGCGGTGCGCAGAATGTAAAGCGGCTTTCATCAGTTGTCGTGCGCGCGCCGGCGGTATTCGCCGGGTGAAATGCCGGTGGCTTCTTTAAACGCCCGGTTGAAGGGGGCAGGCGAAGGGTAGCCCAGATCGAGCGCCAGGTGAATCAGCGGGTAGGCAGAGTTCTCGGGCGCTTCGAGAAACTTCTTCGCGGCCCGCATGCGGTAGAAGTTCAGATATTCATTGAAATTGCGGTAACCGAGACCGTTGTTGATCGCCCGGCGCAGTTTGTATTCCTGCACGCCGAGTTTGGTCGCCAGCGCCGTGACAGTCAGACCCTCGGTGCGAAAGAGCTCATCGGTTTCCATTGCAGCGAGCGCTTTCGCCACGATAGTCTGGTCTGCATCGCTCATAGCAGAGGCGGATTTTTCACGTGCTGTGAACATGTCGCGCCACAGCACATCACCCCACGTCACGGTAACCAGCGCGCCGCCAAATATGACACCCAGAGAAATCATGTCAGAGATCGATCCGAAATTGAGTGGCCTGAGAACAGCGGCCGAAAGCAGAGCGTGCACGATAATCACTGCCGTGCCCACAAGCACGTAGGCCCGAAGGCGGCGCCGCGGCTCAACCAGGTCGTTGCGGTTTGTGCGCAGAACAACTGCGAGCGCATGGAAGACGAACGCCAGAGTGTAGAAGAAATTTGGCAAAAGCCTCGGCAGCTCTTCAGCGCTGTAACCTGCGAATACGTTGGTGAGCGGACGATCGTAAGCAATGCAACCGGCGACGATAAATTTGCCGGCGATCGCCAGAATGTGCCACCAGCGCAAGCGAAAGCGATCTTCAAACAGAACGTTTGCCGTGAGCCAGAAAAACACCGGCTGTGCCACAATGAGTGCAAGTAGGGTGATGCGCAGTGCACGCGGCATCGGCGAGCTGTTCAACAGCCAGCTCACCAGATAAGCCTGGCTGCAAAGCACAAGCCCAAAAGCATAGCCCCCGCGCGCAGTCGGCAAAGATGGCGCGAGCCTGAGCAGCATCACTGTCAGCAGCGTGATGCTGGCGATGAGCAGCGTGGGCTGGTAGCTCTCAGGCAAAATAATCGCGCCAGTACCTGGTCAGAAACAGATTCTGCGGGTCGTGCTTGCGGCGCAGCTTGACGAAGTCATCCCAGCGCGGGTATTGCTGGCGCATATATTCACGGCCCGTATCGGAATCTGCGGGAGGCAGAAATTTGCCCCAGTGGGGCCGAAAGCCAAACGGCTTCAAAAGTTTCCAGAACTGCGGATAAAAAGTTTTCGCAGGGTTACCGGCATTGCGGGCAAACCAGAAAACGTCGATACGCACGACGTTTTGGTTGTACGCGGGGCTGAGCCAGAATCTGCTGCGCTTGGCTGCATAAATTTCGCAGGCGTATGTGCCAGTGGCTGAGAGACCGTTTTTTTCATAGTGTTGCAGCAGAGCGTTCATCACTGCTTCGGTCTTCTCTATGGGTATCCAGAGTTCGGTGAATTCGGTTGGCATCAGATTGTCGCGCATCTGGTTATCCATCGGCAGCGAATTGTAATAGTGATCCCAGAACTTTTGCGGCCCTGGGGGCTTGGCGTCGGCGTCATTCACGACGAACAGATTGAGAACCTTGGTGAGAATCCAGCTGAGGTGCTTGTTGAGAAAACGGCCGAGTGCGCCGAGTTTCGACAGGTTGCCAATCAGCGTGTAGAAGAGGCTTGCTCCGATTTCGGCCAGCAGGGTGTTTTCACCCAGTTCGAGGTAGGGCTTGGGCTTGAATGGGTTTTTGCCCGGGCCGTTCGGTGGGTTTGTTTCTTTATTATAATCGCTCCTGGTCATACGTCTAGCCTGCCAGACGACTGCTTTGCGTACACCTTTCTGAGGCCACCACATCATGCGCATATACTCGGTGTCGGTCATAAACTTTTGCAGTGAGGGTCGCGCTTTGTCACCCTTGCCGAACAGATCGATCGCAGCGCCCGTATCATACGTGGTCGCTTCTTGGCCGACAATATCGTATTTCGGTACGCATTGGAATGTGACGGTTGAAATGACTCCCAGTAATCCCATGGAAACACCCACGGCGTTAAATAGGTCTATGTTGCGGTCACGACTTGCAGTCTGAATTTCACCGTTGCCGTCGATAAAGCGAAAGGCGTAGATGGCGTCGTCGATTGAGTACTTTACAGATCCGCCTGATGAGCCGGTCATCAGAAAACCAGCAACGGTCTGGTGAGTAATGCCGCCGAGATCAGGCAGCGCCCAACCCATCGCATCCAGTTTATAGAGCAGGCTGCGTTCCCAGATTGCTTTTTGTGCCGGGTCGAACGGGTCGGCCCCGAGGTGGCAACCCGCCTGAACTTCAACGCGGCGCGTTTTGGGGTCGACAGCAACGATTTCGTCGTAATCACTCATGTAGAGGTTCATTTCGTTGCCGGCCTTCAACCAGGTTTTGAATTTGTCGGTAAAAATTGCCTTGTCGACGGAATGCGCAGAGCCGCGTACCCGTACCTGCATTTTTTTCGTGCGCGCCTGATTCACGGCCGCGAGTATATCGTCTTCGCTTGCGATGATCGTGAATACTTTGAGTTCGTCGAGTCGCAGAAGCGCGAATAAGAAGAGAAGCCAGACCGTAGCGAACACCGCTGCACCGCCATACCCCCAACCGTTAAATACTCCCGTATATGCGGCATAGGCGAGCACACAAGCCGAGATGCCGTCAACAACCAGGCTTCCATAGAGAAAACTCTTGCGCACGGCGTTGTCAGTCGTGTTGGCCGAACCGAGAAAAAAGATGCCATTCATGACTAGCATACCGCCATAGAGGCGCATTAGTACCAGAGCATCATCGCCGGCCGGTGAGCCCAGAAACTGTAATATGTTTCTGCCGAAGAAGAAAAAAAGCGGACCCAGAACGATGGTCAAAATACCGTCAAGAATCAGAACTGTGCGTACCTGCATCGGCGAATGTTGGCTAAGCGCTGCCATTGTCGACCAGATTTCGCAGCGTTGCAAAACAACCTTTAGAATAACTTGACGCAGGGCTCATGAATTTGCTTTTACGTGAATGCCGCGTGCCATGCGACTTGTACCGAGCCTTCTTCTCGCCGTTTTGCCGCTCTCTGCGGTCGCCGAAAACGGACGCCTGCATCTCGGGGGCGACAGACAGGTTGAACATGCCATCGGCAAATGGAGGTTTCAGCCTGCAGATAAGCCCGAATATAGCCGGGCCGATTTAGCCGACTCTGAATGGCCACAAATTCCCGTTCAGAACGAATGGCGAATGCATGGTTTTGATTATGCCGGCAATGCATGGTATCGCCTGCATTTTACCATTGGTCAGCCTTTGCAGGGTTCAGATCTGGCGTTGATTCTTGCCCCAATCGCATCGGCGAGCGAGGTCTATTGTAATGGCAAACTGATCGGTTCGAAGGGTACCGTAGACGCATCTGGAAACATATTGCGGCCCTCTGAGCAACTCTCGCTCTACTTTATACCGTCCGATTTGCTGCGCCCGAAGGGCGATAATACCCTGGCAATTCGCGTTGTGGGTTATAACGGTGTGGGCGGCATGTTCGGCAACGACTGGGTCTATCTCGGTCGCGCCGACCGTGTACACGAGCGGTTTATGCTACTCGTAATTATTCCCGGTTTCATGGCCGCGGCTTTTCTGATTATGGCGCTTTACCATTTTATACTTCTCTACGCCCGCAAATCAAAAGAATATGCCTATTTCGCGATGCTCTGCGTCGCGATTGCCGGCAGCCTGCTTGGCATGAACGGCATTGGGTATTGGCTCGCCGACAGCTTTCATGTAAACCAGATGCTGATACACCTGATCGTCGGCTTTTTTCCAATTGCGATGGCGGGGTATATTCGCGAATATTTCGATATTCAGAAAAGCAGGGTGCTGCAGGCGCTCAGCATCGCAGGTTATCTTCTGCTATCTGCAGTCTCGCTTCACCTCGTAATCAAGCCGCTTGTTGCAATTTACATCAAGTATATTCTCCCGGTTGGCATGCTCTTCATCATGCTCAGTTTACTGGCTTTCATCGGATACACCATTCGCGGTATCAGAGCCAAAATGCCTGGGGCCAGGTTGCTCGCTGCCGGCTTTGCCGTTTTGAGTTTCGGGCTCGCCAACGACATGCTGCAATACCTGAGCCTGCCGGTTTCGGTCAAATTTGCCGATATTGGCTTTCTCACTGTGGTTGTCTGCATGGCGTCAGCGATGGCGATAAAAATTCAGCGGGTCTACGTAGAGAAGGAGCATGCGCAGGCGATTCTCGTTGAGACGATGCGCAATGCAGATAAGCTCAAAGACGACTTTCTCGCGAATACGTCCCACGAACTGCGAACGCCGCTTTTCGGCATCATAGGCCTCAGCGAGTCGCTTTTGAACGAGCCTGCGCTTTCTGAGCGCGCGCAAGAGAACATTGGCCTGATTCTGGCGAGCAGCAATCGTCTGGCGCGCCTCGTCGATGATATTCTCGATATGTCGAAGCTCAAGAACCGTGATATTATTCTGGCGAAAAGGCCTGTTAGCCTTTTTCAGGCAGTCGACATCGTCTTCAAAATCATTCAGCCGATGGTGGGCCAAAAAGAGATAGTACTGCAGAATCTGGTGCCCCGTAACCTAACGCCGGTTTGGGCCGATGAAAACAGGTTGCAGCAAATTCTGCATAATCTGATCGGCAATGCAATTAAGTTCACGCAGCGGGGGTATGTGCGCGTCGATGCCAGAGCGCAGGGTAACAATGCCTTCATTTCAGTCATCGACAGCGGCATCGGTATTGAGACGACTAAACTCGAAACGATCTTTAATGCCTTCGAACAGGCAGAGGCTTCGATCGAACGGCAATACGGCGGCACCGGTCTCGGTCTTACGATCACCAAGCGCCTGGTCGAATTGCACGGTGGATTAATGAGCGTCACGTCAGAACCGGGGCATGGGGCCATGTTCTCCTTTTCGCTGCCGCTCGCAGACTCGAGCCTAATCGCAGATACTGCCAATGAACCGTTACCCGGTGCGCTCAGGGAGCACAGCGAGCTTTCAGTCAAAGAGGCTACTGGGCTGCTGAAGCGTGACTATCTGCCCACCGATGGTCTCCAGGTACTCATTGCAGACGACGAACCGGTGAATATACGCCTGTTGACGCAGGTGCTCGAAGAGATCGGAATTCAGCCTCGCACAGCAAGTGACGGTGAATCAGCACTTGAGCTCATGCAAAGCCAGGAAAAATGGGACCTCATTCTGCTCGATGTCATGATGCCTGGTATGAACGGTTTTCGTGTCTGCGAAAGAATTCGTGAGCGCTGGTCGGCAACCGAATTACCGGTGATATTTCTCACTGCACGCGGTAGCAGCACAGACCTCGTGAAAGGTTTTTCGCTCGGCGCGAACGACTATCTGCCAAAGCCAGTCGCGCGCGAAGAAATAATTGCACGCATTCAAACGCAGCTCTCGCTGGTGAAGGCGAGGCTCGAGCTGATGCAGCTGAATGATATTCGCAAAGAACTCGAACTCGCGCAGCGTATTCAGAGGGCCTCGCTGCCTGAAAGTCTGCCGCAAAGTCCCTACTGGAAGGTGGCGGTTGATTTTGAACCGATGGCACTCATTGGCGGTGATTTCTATTCATTCTTGCACATCGACGCGCGCCATCTGGGGGTGTTTGTTGCGGATGTTTCAGGCCATGGAATACCCGCCGCGTTGATCGCTTCGATGCTAAGTATCTCGATCAACCTGCAGCGCCCGGTGGCCGATCACCCCGATCAGGTACTCGAAAGTATCAATGGTATTGTGCACAGGCAGCTTGAGGGTAATTTTGTTACAAGCTGCTACGCTTACCTTGATCTCGAACAGGGCATCGTTTCCACCGCAAGCGCCGGGCACCCGCCGCTGATTCTTTTGCACCGCCAGTCGGGCGTCATCGAACGGTTAAAACCCTCGGGAAAAGTGCATGGCATTTATCCAGAAGTAACCTACCAGATTGCTAGAACGAACATCGGGCGGGGCGACCGCGTGGTGCTCTATTCAGACGGCGTGACCGAGGCAGGTAGCTCAGGCCCCGAACTCTACGGACAAGAGCGCTTTGAAGCATTTATTCAGAATCACGTCGAACTGGCGGCGACTGACCTGTGTAAGGCATTGCGTGACAATATTACGGCATTTACTGGCACGCCCGTGAACTATGAGGATGACTTCACCCTGATCGTGGTCGACGTCGTTTAGAATGCATATGACTGTAAAGGCGCGGGTTCTGCTGCTTGCAGTCATGAGTCTGATCGTGTCTTCTTTACCCCACCACGCCGCTGAATGGGAAGATAAGCCGAAATACCATTACCTACCCGACGCCAAACCCACTCTGCTGCCGGGTTACAAGGGCAAGGCGCTGTTGCAACTGCGCAAAAGCCTTCTGCCTGAACGCAGCATCATTGAGATCGAACCCGCGCTCGAAAATCGCATCACGGCTGGGCGTGGCACGCTGCTCAAGATTGCTGTAAATGCGTTTGCCGATGAGCGTGGTCGCCCGGTTGCCGCCCGTGTGCGGTTGACGATCACCGAAGTGATCGATCCACTCGATTTTGTCGGTGCGGGTGTTGACCTGACGTACACGAACGATCAGGGCAATCTCGAATTCTTCAAATCAGCCGGCATGTTCAAAGTCGACGCCGAAACGGTCGCGGGCCAGCGAGTGCAGATGGCTGCAGGTAAAAAAATCGAGGTGCAGTTTCCGAATATTGAACGCGGCGACGATTTCTGGGTCTACCGACACAACAAAGACAAGCAATGGAAGTTGCACGGCCACAACCAGTCGTTTCAGGGCGAGGGACCATTTCGCGTCGGCACGCGGGTTTACCAGATCGACGCACTCAACACCTGGTTTAATTTCGACAAACCCGTGCCCGAGGCGACCTGCGCAAAAGGCAGCGTGAAACGCAAAGACGGTAATCAGGTTGCGGCCTTTGCTATCTATTCTGTCGGCGTCAGCTACAAAGGGGCTTTTGCCCGTCATGTGAATAAAAGCTCCTCCTTTAAAGTTAATGTGCATAAATCGGCGCAGGCGCGCTTTCTCGTTCTCGACAACACCGGTGCAGTGGGTATTACACCGGTAATACGCACGAGCGACAAAACCGGTTTTGATCAGGCCGAAGAAGGAGCGAAAAATTTCTGTCAGAACATCGGTGAAATTGAGATCGCCCCTGTACCAGCTGATATTTTGTCAGATAAGACCAAACTCTCCAATTACCTCGGTCTGCCTGTCTCAGAATTTTCCGTCGATTATCAAACCCCCGCGTCGGATAAGCGCTGATTTTTCAGTCGCCGCTGCACATGTGGGGCCGTCGCTGGTCTATGGAATCGCACACCACCGAAATATCTCAATACGACGTGATCTTTATTGGCTCAGGCATTGGCTCGCTTGCCGCAGCCAGCCTTTTGGCGCAGTGGGAGAAAAAACGCTGCCTGATTATTGAGAAACACTGGCAGGCAGGTGGATACACCCATGCTTTCAAAAGAAAAAAGAAATACGTGTGGGATGTCGGTCTGCACTACGTCGGGCAGGTTGCCGAGGGCGAGCAGATACGCCGCGTGTTCGATGTCATTACGCAGGGCAAGCTTCAATGGAATCGCATGCCCGATGCCTTCGACAAGTTTGTTTATCCGGGAAAAACGTTTGATCACCGCACCGGGATAGAAAACTACCGTGCCGATCTCGAGGCGATGTTCCCCGCAGAGAAAGACAATATCGCGGGCTACTTCCAGGACGTCGATGATGTGCTCATCTGGTTCCAGCGCAATGAGATGGGCAAGAATCTGCCGATGCTGCTCAAGTGGCTGGTGCCGCTGATCAAGAAAGAAAATCCGTACGCGCTGATGACCACGCGCGACTACCTGGCGCAGCGCTTCGACGACGAGAAGCTGCGCGCAATCGTTGCGAGCCAGTGGGGCGACTACGGCCTGCCGCCGTCGCAGAGTGCGTTCTGTATACACGCGATTTTGGTGAACCATTTCTTTAACGGCGCGGCATACCCCGTCGGTTCGGCCGAAGCGATTGCCGAAAATATCATTCCGATTATTGAAGCAGCCGGCGGTAAGGTGATCACGAGCCACGCAGTTGAAGAAATCATTGTTGAGAACGGTAAGGCCACCGGTGTGCGCGTGAAGAACCTGCGCCCGGCTGCCGCACAGACGGCGTCCGTGCCGGCGGCATCCCCTGCGGCCGTCGTGACCGCTGGCTCTGAAGGAGTTACCGATGCCACGTCAGAGATCAGCGCGCCGATCATTATCTCCTGCGCGGGTGCATACAACACTTACGTGAAATTGCTCAAGACAGAAGAGACGGCAGACTTCAAGCAGCGGATTGTCGACTTTAACAAGAGAAATCCCCCTGTTTCACACATCAGCGTGTACCTCGCGCTCAAAGAATCACCCGCAAAGCTGGGGCTCAAAGGCGAGAACCACTGGATCTATGACTCGTGGGATCATGAAGAGACGTTCAGGCGGGGTACGTCGTGGGTAAAGGCAGGGCGTCCACCGATGGCTTACCTGTCGACGCCGTCTCTCAAGGACCCCAAGGCTGAGGGGCACACGGCTGAAATCATCAGCTTCGCGCCTTATGGAGAGTATGCAGAGTGGAAAGAACAGCCATGGCATAAGCGTGACGAGGCATACAAGGCGCTCAAAGAGAACGCTGCGCAGCTTTTGATTGCCTATGTCAGCGAACGGGTGCCCGGTTTTGCAGACCTGGTCGATTTTTACGAGATCTCAACGCCGATTACGACCGAGTACATGACGAGCCACGACCAGGGTGCGATTTACGGGCTCGCCTGTGTGCCCGAGCGCTTTGACATCGACAAGTCGCCGTGGTGCCAGGTGCACACGCCGGTGAAGAACCTGTACCTAACAGGTGCAGATTCGACGTCGCTGGGCATTGCCGGTGCAATGATGGGTGGGGTTGCGACCTGTGCGCACATCATGAAACCGTGGCATCTGCCGAAGCTGTTGAAACTCGTTTAGGGCAAAGTCCTAAACGAGTTTCCGTTCTGTCACCCGGTGCCGTGACGGTCGTTCATGAAAGAATTTGACCTCGCCATTATCGGCGGCGGGCCGGCGGGCTACGTCGCTGCGGTACGCGCCTCGCAGCTCAAGATGAGCGTTGCGATCATCGAAAAACGCGCGACCCTCGGCGGTACCTGCCTCAACGTCGGTTGCATTCCCTCGAAGGCGCTGCTCGATTCGTCTGAGCACTACGAAAGCGCGCACAAGCGCTTCGCCGAGCATGGCATACAGGCGGCGGAGATCAAAATGGACGTCGCGCAGATGATGAAGCGCAAGGACAAGATCGTCGCCGAGGTCTGCGCCGGCGTCGACTTCTTAATGAAGAAGAACAAGGTGGAGCGCTTTCTTGGGTTTGGTTCACTCGTCTCCGCCAGCGAAGTAAAAATATCGAACCCTTCGACAGGCTCAGGGCAAGCTCCCGCAGACAAGTCAGAGCAGACCATCAAGGCGAAGAAGATCATAATCGCGACCGGCTCAGTACCGATTGAGCTCCCCACTGTACCAGTCGATGGCAAGGCAATCATTACCTCTGACCACGCGATTGCGCTCACCAAAGTGCCCAAGCACATGGTCGTGATCGGTGCCGGCGTTATCGGGTTGGAGCTCGGCAGCGTATGGCGCAGGCTCGGCAGCAAGGTGACTGTCGTCGAAGCTCTGCCGCGGCTGTTCGGCACAGCTGACCGGCAGGGCTCGAATCTTGCGCAGCGCATTCTCGAGCAGCAGGGCATCGAGTTCTTGTTTGAGCATAAAGTCGAAAAAGCGGAAGCGAAAGGAAAGGGTGCCGTGGTAACAGTGAAAGCTCCCACTGGCGAAAGCAAGGCAATCGAAGCCGACGTCGTGCTGTGCGCGATCGGCCGCAAGCCGTACCTCGAAGGTTTAGGCCTCGACAAGGTCGGCGTCAAGCTCACTGAGCGCGGCCGCATTGATGTGGATTTCCATAACTGGCAGACCTCGGTGCCGGGTGTCTATGCCATAGGCGACTGCATCAACGGCCCGATGCTCGCGCACAAGGCGATGGAAGAGGGCGTTGCAGTCGTTGAAGTCATGGCCGGCCAGGCAGGCCACGTCAACTACGACGTGATTCCCGGCGTGGTCTACACGCACCCCGAGGTCGCATGGGTCGGCCTCGGCGAAGAGGAACTCAAAGAGAAGGGCATTGAATACAACGTGGGCCGGTCATTCTTCAAACCGAACGGCCGCGCGAAGGCGATGATGGAAGGCGACGGCCAGCTGAAGATTCTGGCAGACAAGAAGACCGACCGCATTCTAGGCGCGTTCTGCGTCGGTGCACAGGCCGCTCAGCTCATTGCAGAACTCACGCTCGCGATGGAATTCGGCGCGTCATCAGAAGACGTCGCCCGCACCTGCCACGCACACCCAACGCTGTCTGAGATTGTGAAAGATGCGGCGGAGAGTGCTGGGGGCTGGGCGATACACCAATAATTTGCCGTGATTGTCCCCACCCCGGCCTTCGGCCACCCCTCCCCGCAAGCGGGGAGGGGCCGCGGGAGAGGACCCACCCCGAAATCTCATTGCCACACCAGCTCCGCCGGGGTGGCCTGCCCCATGAAAACCTTAACGCTTACCGTACTCTTCGCATTCGTTACTTCGCTCCACGCCTCCCCGCTCTCTGACGCGCTCAAGGCCGTCGCCGAAAAATGTACTGTTGATCTGCGCTATGCTTCAATTAGCGCTTGCCCCAATGGTGAAGACAAGGCAGTCGAAAAAATACTCGAAAAAGATGGTACCGCAAAATCACTGCTCGATGTCGCCAACGCCTTCAACTCTAAAGATGCAAAGCTCTCGGCCACAGCGACGAGTTATCTCTATAAAATGAAAGACCGTTTGGGCGACATGATTAAGAACCCGAAGCTGGTGAACGGCAAAGCAGTCGATACGCTGATCAAGGGGCTGGCTCAAAACAAAACGTACGTGTCGTCATATGCCTCGCAGATCACGACGGTGCTCGCGACACTCACGAAAAAAGACGCGGCGCTCTTCAAGGTGCTCGACAGCCACCCTGAAAATGTGACGCGCAACGATGGCTACAAGTGGTCGATGTACCAGGGCCGCCTGCGCGTGTTCGACCGCATCAAGAAGGCATCGGCTGACACCAAGAAAGAATACCTTGCTCACGCGGCGTTTAGCGCGCCCGAGTACATGTACAACTACACAGATAAAGAAAAGAAAGTCATCTGCGAGTGGCAGAAGAAGAATCTCGAGCACGAAAATGCGCGTTATGGTGGGTTAGCGGCGCGAACGCTGGTTCTGCGCTGTATGGGTGCTTATATAGACGATGTGCTGACCAAAGCCGAAGCGCTGCATGCAGAAGGCAAACTGGAAGGTAGTCCCTTCAAAGAGTCGCTCACCAACTTCACGTTTAGCTGCAAAGAATACATGGGCAGCGCACCCACGGGTTCGCCCGAGCAGTGTGCACGCCGCGCCGCGTTGGTGGGCCAGTAATGGCGAGACACCGCAGAACAATAGCATGTGCGAAGCACATGCTATTGTTCTGCAATAACTCTCATCCGGCGGTAGCCGGGTGAAAATCTACGGCATGTCTTCTTCGGGCAACTGCCACAAAGTGCGGTTGCTTATTGATTATCTGAAAATCCCCCACGAGTGGATTGAAACCGACCCACGGTATGGCGCGACCAAAACTGCCGAGTTCAGGCAAATGAACCCGAACGCCCACGTACCGGTTGTGCAGCTCGAAGACCGTACCTATCTGCCCGAATCGAATGCCATACTTTACTATCTTGCGCAGGGCAGTTCGTTCTGGCCCGCAGATAAACTTTCGCAGGCGCGCGTGCTGCAATGGATGTTCTTTGAGCAGTACGACCACGAGCCGCGCATCGCCGTCAACCGCAGTATCCAGAGTATCACCAACACGCTGGCAGAGCGCCGTGCAGAGCACGAAGCGAATTTACCCAAGGGCTATCGCGCGCTCGGTGTCATGGAAGATCATCTTAGGACAAATGAATGGTTCGGTGCAGAGCAGGTCTCGATTGCCGACATTGCGCTCTATGCCTACACGCACGTCGCCGACGAGGGTGGTTTTTCTTTGGCGGATTTTCCCCGCATACGCGCCTGGCTCGGCAGAATGGAAGCTATTCCCGGACACACCAGAATGCGTTTATAGAGACGCAACAAATCGCATCTCTACAAACGCAACTGCTCGAGGTCTCGCAAAATGATCTGAATCTCTTCCCGGGCCTCGACGGGAAAAATCGAAATACTTTCTGGGTAATCTGCATTGACGAAATACCAATCGAGCGCTGCGGTGACACACTGGTTTTTGAGCGGGTACAGGTAGAGAGTGCCAATGCGGTAAACCGGCGCTGGCTCGAGCTTCTGCGTCAGAATCTGCCGGGTCTTGAGAAATTCGGCCGCAGCCTCGCCTTTAGGTCCCTTGACCTTGGCGCATTCTTCAAGGGAATAGTCGGCGCATTCCCGTTTGATGTTCAGACGCGTACCAGCTTCATCTATACCCGCGCGAATATTCTGATAAAGTCTGAGCCTTTGTCTCACGATCGCCGCATCATCGTGCCGTTCGACACGAAAGTTGATGCGGCATTCGCGACTTGTACCTTCTTTTTTCGAGCGAGCCAGCAGCACGGGTTTAGACTGCGTCAGATAATCCTCGCGCGCAACCGCCAGCAAGTAGACCGGTGCCAGCCTGCGCAGAGTCAGGGCCTTTTCGTCGGCAGAGAATTTCCAGCCGGGGGGCAATTGGCGGTTGAAGAACGCTTCGATGCTCTTTTGATTGGCGCTCAGGTGTCTTTGGCGGTACCGTTCGCCGACAGCTGATGTCTGCTGCTCGCTTTCTGGTTGACTTGGCAGCGGGGCGGCAAAGCCTAAGACTATGCAGACTGCAGCAGCGAAGCCGATACTCTCGCACCTATATATCCTCATCATGATGATAGCCTTGCCCTCGCTCGCCGCGCAGAGTACGGTCAAGCCCAAAACAACAGCTGCCCCAGCCCCGGCCGCCAAGAAAACTGCCACCGGTTCAGAGGCCAAGAGCGATAAACCTGCAGAAGGTGATAAGAGCGGGGCGAAAGAGGTTACGTACCTCGATCTGGTGCACGCACGCGAAAAGGCCTTGAAACTCAAAGACGATAACATGCGCGATATTCAGCTGCTGAACACGCTGCAGGCGTCGCTGCCCGAAGCTGTTGATAAGGGTGCATCAGACGGTATAGCGACAGAATATAAAGACGCGTTGAAGCTCATCTATCGCATGGAATACGTCGGCGCCGAAAAGACGCTGCGTACAAATCGCGAGAATATTGCCGCTGCAATGGGCAAAGCGAGCGAAGCGTTTCGCAAGAAAACGACAGAAATGCTGAACGAGAGCGCCGACCGTATGGCCGATCTCGATATGGCAGCCGATAACAGCGGCAGCGCCGAGTCGATTCGCATGGCGGGTGTCGTACAGCGCAACCAGCATCGCCTTTCAGTCGGATATCAGCAGCTAACGATGGCGGCGAACGCAGAAAAACACCGTCGCTATGCCGAAGCGCTGTCGCATTACCGCCTGGCGCGCCTGCACGCAATCTACCTGAAAATTGAGCTCGCTAAAGACGAGAACGAAAAGAATGAACTGCGTAAACAATTTCGTAGCGAACTCGACGACCGTGGGGCAGCTAAAGAAGAGAAAAAAGAGCCGGCCCCCAAGTAGCAGTGCATGGCGAAGCGCG
The DNA here is from genome assembly GCF_000266885.1 of Turneriella parva DSM 21527. Classification (NCBI taxonomy): domain Bacteria; kingdom Pseudomonadati; phylum Spirochaetota; class Leptospiria; order Leptospirales; family Leptospiraceae; genus Turneriella; species Turneriella parva. The sequence goes on from NC_018020.1 coordinate 2,532,906, forward strand.
TCGTACTCGTTGATGATGATCCCGTATTGCTCGCGCTGTCAGAGAGCATATTAAGCACCGAATACGAGGTGCAGTCTTTTACCAGCCCCGAAAGTGCTCTTTTTGCAGTGGCTGCCGAAGTGCCTGACCTGATTGTCTCTGACGTCGTGATGCCGCTGATGTCGGGCTATGAGTTCTGTGAAAAAGTGCGCAAGATACCTGAGTGCGCAGATGTGCCGGTGCTATTGATATCCGCATATGGCGACCCGGTGCGCGCGGTCGAATCAGGGGCTGATGACTATTTATTGAAACCTTATCGCACCGAAGATCTGCTCGGTGCTGCGCGCGAGCTGATCGTCATTCGTTCACACGAAGCGCGCATGAATCTGAACCTGATCGGCCAGCAGCTCTTGATTGCCGGGCAAGAAAAGGCGATCGATGCGCATGCGCCAGACACGGTAACGGGGCTGCCGTCGCTCTACGCAACGATACCACAAATTCGTGCGGCGCTTGGCCCCGATTCGCACGTGCTGATCGTCTATCTCGACATCAGCCCGCTGCACGACCGCGACGAAATTTATGGCTGGAAGGCATTTGACCAGCTCTTGAAGGCCGTCGCAGAAATTTTACAGAAAATAGAGGGCTTCTTCATCTCGAACGATTATTTCATCACGATGAACCGTCCGCTGTCGAATTCGATTGTGATTGTGCAGATAGACCGTGAAGGCAAATACCGCAGCAACCCCGAAACGATGGAGATCATGATCAAGAGTCTGCAGACGAAACTCTTGAAAGAACTCGAGTATATTTTCAGCAATCGTACTCTGAAAGAGTTTGTATTGAACATCGGCTACGGTCAAATGTTCCACAAAACATCGTTGCCTTTCATTCGCTTGTTCTACCGGGCGCTGCGCGATGCAGAATGGACTGCGCACCGAAAAACAGAAGCGCAACATCTTGAGCTCAAGCGCGATTTCAGCACCTTTCTGCGGCACGGGCAGGTGAAGACCCTTTTTCAGCCCGTGTTCGGCGAACAGAACGGGCAATCTGTCATATTGGGCTATGAGGCGCTGAGCCGAGGCCCTGAGGGGCAGTCGCTCGAAAACCCCGAGATTCTCTACAATGTCGCGAAAGAGCTGGGGCAGACGGCTGCGCTCGACTTTAAATGTTTTCAGGCAGCGATCAGCAATGCCGCAAGCATGGCGCCCGGTCTGCTGCTCTTCGTCAATGTCGAGCCGCTTTCGATTCTGACGCCCGAATTCAAGTTCTTCTTGTTATCGCAGGATAAACCTTTTCCCGCCGACCGACTGGTGTTCGAAATTACCGAGCGTGAAATTATCGACAACTATGCGGAGTTCAACCGAAACCTGAATTTCTTTCGCCAGTTGGGCATTCGCATCGCCATTGACGATGCCGGCAGCGGTTATTCGAGCCTCAACCAGATTGCACGCATTAAACCCGACTACGTGAAGCTCGATGCACTTATGGTGCGCGACATCGACAGCGACAGATTCAAGCAAGATATCGTCGACGCGTTCGCAGCGTTTGCGCATAAGAACGGCATTATTATTCTTGCTGAGGGTGTCGAGACGCAGGCCGAGCTGGAGCACGTGAAGCGCGTCGGTGTCGATTATTGGCAGGGATACCATCTTGCCCGGCCGGCCCCTGAGTTTCTGTAGTTGTGCTCAGTTGCGCGGTTTCTGAGCCGCATAGTTCGGCGATTTTACTGTGAAAAAAGTTGGCCTGCAAGGCACAAATTACTTGTCGCAATGTTTCCAAATCATGAAGCTCCCGTTGCTAACAAGGTGGCGGCAGTGACTTTGCAGACTGCACTACTCTTTGCCACGGGTTTTTTGGTCTCGGTCTTTGCAGCCCTCGCGGCGGCGGTCTGGTTCAAAAAGCTCGAAGGTGCTGGGTGGGTCTACCTCGGTACGACATCGATTCGCCTCTTGGCGCTGCTGGTGGGTTGTACTGCGGTTTACGTCGTGGCGAGTCCGGGGGCCGGCAGCTACATAACGGCATACTCACTTGGGCTTCTGGCCGGGTGGGCTGCGCATTTCGGCTTCGCCTTGGTTGCACTACGAAAATGAACCTGCTCAAAGCACTTCTATTCACAAGTTTCTTCTGCACTTTTGCCGTGTCGGCAAATCCCGTGCCAACCGCGGCGCCCGGTGTATCCGCAACGCCGTCACTGCAAAACGCGCCGGCGAATACCGACGCGCACACGCCTGACGCAGTTCACGGTGAGGCGTTCAGTTTTGCTGAGACGATTGCGCACCACCTCTCTGACGCTCCGCTCTGGAAGCTGGAGCTGGCAGGCTACGATATCTCCATTACAAAGCGCGTGGTAATGCTGTTCATTGCGGCATTTCTGCTCGTGCTGATACTTGTGCCTGCGGCGCGCCGCATCGCGAAGAACCCTTACTCGAAGCCGACGCGCTTCACCGGTTTTATTGAGGTGCTTGTTAACTTTATTCGCAATGACGTAGCGCATGCAAGTCTCGGGCACCACGCACACCCTTACGAGCCCTACCTGCTGACACTCTTCTTCTTTATCTTAATTTCAAATCTGCTCGGTCTGATACCCTCGCTTGGTGAGCTGTATATGTTTGCGGGCCAGGCAACGGGGCTTGTGCATGCGCATGCAGGGCATGTTGATTCTTTCGCATTGCCGATGGCAGAAAAGCTCTGGCCCGGCATCACGGCAACCGGTGACATTGCGGTAACGGCTACGCTCGCGATCTTCACCTTTCTCGTCATTCTGATATCAGGTTTTGCCTACCAGGGCGTCTTGTTTATTCGCAACATCGTTCCCGGTGGTATACCGATATTGCTTTGGCCGATCATGTGGCCGATCGAGTTCATCGGCCTTTTCACAAAGCCTTTTGCGCTCGCCATTCGTCTTTTGGCAAACATGACAGCCGGCCACATGATCATTCTCGTGCTGCTCGGTTTCATATTCCAGTTTCAATCTTACTTCATCGCCCCGGTGAGTATCGCCGGCGCTATGGCGATATATCTGCTCGAGCTCTTTGTGGCTTTCTTGCAGGCGTATATCTTTACGTTTCTGACAGCGCTATTTATTTCACAAGTACAACACAGGCATTAAAAGATTAAAGGAGTTAAAAAATGGGACCAATTATCGCAATCGGAGCAGGCCTCGCAGCAGGACTCGCAGTCGTCGGAGCAGCTCTCGGCATCGGCCGTATCGGTGGTGCAGCAACTGAAGGCATCAGCCGTCAGCCTGAAGCAGCGAACAAGATTCAGACTGCCATGATCATTGCGGCGGCTCTTATCGAAGGTGCGGCTCTGTTCGCTCTCGTTATTGCCTTCCTCATGCTCGACAAGATCAAAGTCTGATTTTTAAGAATCGGCGGCTCAAGGCATGGTACTCTTAACAGGTACAAGCATCGATCTTCTGAAGGTTTCACCCGGTCTGGTATTCTGGACCGCGGTGACTTTCATTCTCGTGCTTGTTGTTCTCTGGCTCTTCGCATGGAAGCCTATTCTCCACGGGCTTGATGCACGTAACGAGAAAATCCAAGACGATCTCGACAACTCGCGCAAATTGCGGGAGCAAGCCGAATCGCTCATGGCTGATTACAAGAAACACCTTGATGCTGCAAAAGATCAGGCGTTGCAGATTATCGACGAAGGTAAGCGCGACGCCGAATCAGTCAAAAACCGTATCATCGCAGACGCTAAAAAAGAAGCTGATGCAATTCATGACAGGGCAATTGCAGAGATCTCTCAGGCGAAAGTCAGAGCGGTTAAAGAACTTGAGAAAGAGGTCGTAGACATCAGTGTTGCGATTATCTCTAAGATTCTGAACCGCGATGTGTCCAAAGATGATCATCGCAATATCATTCTCAAAGAACTTGATCAGCTGAAGTCATCAAAATGATTTTCAATAAGGTTGCACACAATTACGCGCTGGCACTTTCACAGGTGTCAGGCCTAAATCTGGAACAGGCAGAAGAAGATCTTCATGCCATTCGCGACGCGTTGCGCGCCGACGAGAAGTTTTCGATATTTGTGCAATCCCCCGGCTTAGGCACGGCAGTGAAGCGAAAAGCATTCGTTGCGGCCCTTGAAGGCAAAGTGCAAAAAGCCGTGCTGAGTCTCTGCCTCATTCTCATCGAGCGGCGCAGAATGAGAATCTTGCCTGAGATATTCGTGTCTTTCAGGCACATTGTCGACGAGATTCTGGGCCGCACCTATGTCGACGTGCTCATTGCAAAAAATCTGAATACCGAAGCGGCACCGCTCGACGATGCAATGAAGCAGGCGATACTCGACAAAATCGAGAAGAACCGTGCCGCCTTCGGACTTCACGCAACAAAAAAGCTCAACTATACCATGAGCGTTAAGGTTAATCCAGAGCTGCTTGCGGGTATCAGCGTGCGTGTCGCGGATTACATATTCGACGGCACAGTCGCGCGCAACCTGATTCACTGGCACGATGTTGCAGCAGTACACCCGTTCGACGTTTCAAAGGCATTTTCGGAATAATTAAGGCGACGAGGAAACAATGAAAATTAATACAGCAGAAATCGTTTCGGTTCTCAAGAGCGAAATTCAGAACTACGGGCAGACTCTGACGATCGACGAGGTCGGTCAGGTTCTCGAGGTCGGCGACGGCATCGCCCGTGTCTATGGTCTTTCAAACTGCCTTGCGGGTGAGATGCTCGAGTTTGAGAACGGAGTCATGGGCCTTGCCTTCAACCTCGAAGAAAGTTCTGTGGGTGTTGTAATTCTCGGTGACTACCTGAAGATCAAAGAAGGTTTCACGATTAAGCGCACTGGCCGCATTCTCGAAGTGCCGACGGGCGATGCGCTGATCGGCCGCGTGGTGAGCCCACTCGGCGAGCCGCTCGACGGCAAAGGGCCGATCGTCACGAAGAGCACGCGCCCTGTCGAAATTATCGCTCCCGGTATTGCGCGCCGCAAGCCGGTTACAGAACCAATGCAGACCGGTATTAAATCGATCGATGCAATGATTCCGATCGGCCGCGGCCAGCGCGAACTGATCATCGGTGACCGCTCAACCGGCAAGACCGCAATTGCGATCGATACCATTATCAACCAAAAGGGTACAGGCGTTATCTGTGTCTATGTCGCAATTGGTCAGAAATCCTCAACTGTTGCGGGAGTGATCGATAAGCTCAAAGAAAACGGAGCGATGGATTACACGATCGTCGTTGCCGCGAACGCGTCAGACCCTGCAGCGATGCAATACCTTGCGCCTTATTCAGGCACAGCGATGGCAGAAGAGTTCATGTACAACCAGGGCAAAGCGACGCTTTGTGTGTACGATGACCTTTCGAAGCAGGCAAATGCATACCGCCAGATGTCGCTCTTGCTGCGCCGCCCGCCGGGCCGAGAAGCGTATCCTGGTGACGTATTCTATCTGCATTCGCGTCTGCTCGAGCGTGCGGCGAAACTGAACGACAAATATGGCGGCGGCTCGCTGACTGCTCTGCCAGTTATCGAAACGCAAGAAGGCGAGGTTTCGGCTTATATTCCCACAAACGTGATTTCGATCACCGACGGTCAGATTTACCTGCAGCCGAACCTCTTTGCGGCAGGCGTGCGCCCCGCAGTTGATGTCGGCATCTCGGTGTCGCGCGTCGGTGGTTCAGCGCAGACCAAGGCGATGAAGAAAGTTGCCGGTACCCTGCGACTCGACCTGGCGCAGTTTCGCGAACTCGAAGCGTTTGCACAGCTCGGCACCGAACTTGACCCGGCGACACAGCGCCAGATCGACCGTGGTTCGCGCCTCGTCGAACTGCTGAAACAACCCCAGTACAAGCCAATGCCGGGTGAAAAGCAGGTCATTTCAATCTACGCTGCGACGAAAGGTTTCATGGATAAAGTTCCGGTGGCGCAGATTCGTGAATTCGAAACGAAGCTGCTCGACTTTATCGAGAAGACGCATAACGAATTCTATGTCACCATTCGTGATACCAAAGGGCTGCCTGACGAAGCCAAACTGAACTCAGTGCTGAAAGATTTTGCCGAGTCATTTCTTTCAAACAAATCAGGAGACCCTCGCTAATCGAATTGGTCTGACGCAAAAAAACTATGGCGACCTCGAAAGAAATACGCAGCAGAATCGGCTCGGTGCAAAACACCAAGAAGATTACGCGCACCATGGAACTGGTGTCGACGGCCAAGGCAAAAAAGGCTGTCGATAAGGTAGTTGCCTCACGCCCTTACGCCGACAAAATTCGCGAGCTGATCGGTTCTTTGGCCGCGCAGGGTGAGGTAGCAGACCACCCGCTGCTGCGCAAGCATTCGCATATACGCCGGGCGCTCGTGGTGATTGTTACCGCGAACCGCGGGCTTTGCGGTGGTTACAATGCCAACGTGCTGCGCACAGGTATCGCCCTCATCGAAGAATACAAGAAGCAGAACGTCGAGGTGGTTGTGCACCTGATCGGCAAGAAAGCAATTTCATTCTTCAACTATCAGAAGATTCCGTATGCGGCATCGTTCACGCATATTGACGACAAGATGGGTTTTGGCGACGCTCAGAAATTCGCCGAAGACTATATGGAGAAGTTTGCACTCGAAGCCGTCGACAAAATTGACGTTATTTATACAAAATACTTCAGCGCGGCGAACCAGAAACCGGTTACCGAAACGATTCTGCCGGTAGAAATTAACGAGAGTGAGAAAGGTCACAAGTCACAGCCGTTTCTTTTTGAGCCAGACCCGCAGGCAATTCTGCAGTCATTGCTGCCGAAAGCGATTTGCCAGAACTTTTATCAGGCATTGCTCGACGCCAACGCCTCAGAGCAGATCGCGCGCCGAATCGCAATGAAGAATGCGACCGACGCGGCATCAGACATGATTAAAGCACTTACACTTCAGTACAACCGAGTGCGCCAGGCCAAGATTACGCAAGAAATTGCAGAGATCGTGGGCGGCGCCGCTGCAATTCAATAAGGAGATATGAATGTCATCAACCGGAAAAGTTAGCCAGGTCATCGGGTCAGTTCTCGATGCAAAATTTCCAGAGGGCAAGATGCCCGAAATTTACAACGCGCTTGAATTGCAAGTACAGGGCCAAAAACTTGTCTGCGAAGTGCAGCAACACCTCGGCGGCGGCGCGGTACGCGCTGTTGCGCTCGGTTCAACCGACGGCGTTGCTCGTGGGCAAGACATTATCGACACGGGAGCACCGATATCGATTCCCGTTGGTCTCAAATCACTCGGTCGCATCTTTAACGTGCTCGGTGAGCCGGTAGACGAAGCCGGCCCCGTACAGGTCGATGAACGCCGCCCGATTCACCGCGCGGCCCCCAGTTTTGAAGATATCGAGCCGAAAACTCAGATCTTTGAAACAGGCATTAAGGTTATCGACCTGCTCGAGCCCTATATTCGGGGTGGCAAAACAGGTCTCTTTGGTGGTGCGGGTGTGGGCAAAACCGTTATTATTCAAGAGCTGATCAATAACATTGCAAAACAACACGGTGGTTACTCGGTATTTGCCGGTGTCGGCGAGCGTACACGTGAAGGTACCGACCTTTATCTTGAAATGCAAGAATCGGGCGTTATCGATAAAACCTGCCTCGTTTATGGTCAGATGAATGAACCACCAGGGGCACGTCTTCGTGTGGCGCTGACGGCGCTGACGCAGGCTGAATGGCTGCGTGACTTTGCAGGCACCGACGTTCTGCTGTTCGTCGACAATATTTTCCGCTTCACACAGGCGGGTTCAGAGGTTTCAGCTTTGCTCGGCCGTATGCCATCGGCGGTGGGTTACCAGCCTACGCTTGCTACTGAAATGGGCCAGCTGCAAGAACGCATCACTTCAACAAAAAAAGGTGCGATCACTTCGGTACAGGCGATTTACGTGCCTGCCGACGACATCACTGACCCGGCTCCGGCGACTGCGTTTACGCACATCGATGCTTCAACTGTACTTTCGCGAAAAATTTCTGAAAAGGGTATCTACCCGGCGGTTGATCCTTTAACTTCTACAAGCCGTGCGCTTTCTCCGGGAATCGTCGGTGAGCGTCACTACGGTATCGCGCGCGAAGTACAGCGCATTCTGCAGCGCTACAAAGACCTGCAAGACATCATTGCGATTCTTGGTATGGACGAACTGTCAGAGGACGATAAGGTTCTCGTAGGCCGTGCGCGCCGCATCGAACGTTTCTTGTCTCAGCCATTTTTTGTGGCAGAACAGTTCACCGGCATGCCGGGCAAGTACGTCAAACTCGAAGATACAATACGCTCATTCGAAGAGCTGCTCTCTGGTAAATATGACAAATACCCAGAACAGGCTTTCTATATGTGCGGTGCGATCGAAGACGTCGTTGAACGCGCGAAATCGATGGCATAAAGAAACGACGACTGAATAGAGAAAACAAAGTATGGAAACTGCAACAGCCGAGTTAACTGTCAGCATCTACTCCCCTGAGAAGAAGCTGCTCGAAGAGCCGGCTGTTTCAGTCGGGTTGCCGGGCAAGAAAGGGTCATTCACTGTCTTGCGGGGGCACGCGAATCTCGTTGCAGAGCTCGAGGCAGGCGTTGTGCATGTGCAGACCGGTTCGCGCGATGAGATCTACGTCGTCGACTCAGGTTTTGCCGAAGTGAAGGGCAATCAGGTAATCGTTCTGGTCGAGGGCGCGACCGACCCGAAAGAGCTGAAGCTCGAAACCGAACAGGCGGCACTCGAAGAAGCCTTAAACCGTCAGGTAGAAAACCCTGTACAATATGCGCGCAAGCAGCATGATATCGCGCTTCGCCGCGTGCGGGCTCGCGTCGCTGCCTCGGCTGTTTCTAATTCTAATTGAAGTAAAAGCGGGTATTAAGCCTGCGGCGCCTTTTTATTGTCTAATCTCTCTTTGTATGATATACCGCCCCTCAGCAGAATCCAGACGCGCTTGCGCGCGCGGGCAATAATCTTAACTTCTTCTTTATCTTCACCGGGCGGCAGATCGAGCACCTCGTCGAGCATCAGCATCATCTGGTCCATGATCATGCGTGCAACTTCGATGCCGATGCTGATCGGCACACCTTGCCATTCGGGCAGGCCAATAAGGTCGTGGCCGAGAATCATCGACATGTCATGAATTTCTTCGCGAATACGTGCACGTACGCGCGCACGTCCGCCGAGTCTTTCTTTGGTGAGAAATAAAAAGTAGCGCCTGTGCCGGCGGGCGAATCGTAAGAATGTGCCGACTGACTCATAGACGAGCTGGCGCGCTGTCAGGCGGCGTGCGCGAACCCCGGCGACGAGATTTTCCATCGGGCGAAAACAATATTCAACGAGTTCGACGGCCAGATCTTCCATTTCGTTGAAATGCCGGTAGAATGTCGCAGGCACTACGCCCGCTTCGCGCGTGACCTCGCGCAGGCTGATGCTTGAAAAGCTGCGGTCGTCGCTCATGAGTTTAATCGCCGCTACCATGAGTGCGCGGTGGGTTTTCAGGCGTTGCTGCGATTTTTTCATGCTGCCGCCTTCGTCTTGCGCCTCTGGCGCAGGTATTCGATCACCATCGGCATCACGGAGAGCAGAACGATGCCGATGACCACGAGGCTGAAATGTTTGCGAATGACTTCGAGATTACCGAATGCGTAACCAGCGAGGGTCATCGAGCTGATCCAGAAGATGCCGCCGACTACGTTAAAAATGGCAAAATCGCGGTATCGCATTTCGGCAATACCCGCGACAAACGGGGCCAAAGTTCTCACAATGGGAACAAAGCGCGCGAGCACAATGGTTTTATTGCCATACTTCTCGTAAAATTCATGGGTTTTCTGCAGGTATTCACGTTTGACGACGCGCGAAAACCGTCGCGTGACCACGTGCCCGAGGTAACGGCCGACTGCGTAGTTCAGGGTATCTCCGGCTATTGCCGCAACTGACAGGCTCACGAGAATAATGGGGAGTGAAAGGGTGCCCCGCGCCGCAAGCGCGCCCACGGCAAACAGCAGGGAATCGCCCGGCAAGAAGGGGGTGACGACGAGGCCGGTTTCGGCAAAGATGACGGTGAACAGAATAGCATACATCCATATACCATACTGCAGCGACCAGGCGTCGAGATACCGCTCAAGGTGCAAAACCACGTCAATCGCGGCAACGATAAACTCCATGTTTACTAACTTTACCACCGCACGTGGTCTGACAATAAATATCTGCAAAAACGCCTATTGCAGAAAGTGTTGCCGCAACCTTTGGCAGAGCAATTCTGGGCCTATGAAGACCCCATACCGCTTTGCGCTGATTCTGGGCCTTGCGGCCGCCAGCGCCTGTGCATCCACGACAAAGAGGCTCGATGCGAATGAAGACCTGACCGCAGATTCGGGTGAACTCACCAGGGGGGAGCTCGAAAAGGCCGCGCAGGCCATGGCGCAGAAGGTGCAGGCTCACTTTCAGGCAAACCGGCCCGCCGAGGGCATTTTTGTCGCCTTTCTGCCGACGAAAAACGACACTTCTGAGCAGCTGCCCGTCAATGTATTCGACAACCGGGTCGTGGCCGATCTGCTCGCCGGCAAGATCTACACGGTGAGGGTTGAAGACCGCACGAAGGCCCTTTCTGAAATCGCGTTCAGCCAGACCGGAGCTACGGCGAACGGCATTTCGGCCGGCAAAATGCGCAGCCCTAACTTCTTCATTCAGGCAGAAATTCACGAGAATATTTTCAAGACCGGCGGCACGCGCATTGTGGAGCAGATTCTGAACTTTGAGATGCGCTCGGTCGAAACGCAGCTCGTGGTGTTCAGCGACCAGATTATCTACCGCAAGAAGCCGCGTAACCAAAAGGGCGGCGTGGGATGGTAACACGAAATATGTGCGCGAGGGCGATAGCCTTCGCGCATGTATTTCTGGTTTTCCACTGCTCGGGTTCATACGCGAAGAAGATTCGCGGCGCTGAAGAGGCCTTCTATTCAGGTGATATCGATACCGCAGTACAGCGTATAACCCCGCTCGCGCAGGATTCAAACGCGAAAGACCGTTTGCTCTACTATATGGAAGCAGGGGTCGTCTACCATGCCAAGGGGGATTTCAAGACCAGCAATGAAATTTTCGGGCGCGCCGATGAAATGGCCGAAGAAATCAAGACCAGCATCAGCAGTTCGGTCGCGGGCTTTTTGCTGAGCGACCGCGAGTCAGCATTTCAAGGCGAAAATTTCGAGCGTATTCTCATCAAGTATTATATCGCGCTGAACCAGGTTTTGCTCGGCGACATCGCTGCCGCGAAGCGCACACTCAGAAAGCTCGAGGTCGATCTCAAGGATATGAAATATGAAGATGCCGCGTACAAGCAGGTGCTTGCGGCCCGGTATCTCGATGCATTGATATCTGAAGAGCTGAAGCAATATAACGACGCGCGTGTGCAGTATAAAAATCTCGAAATGTTCGGCGTCGATGGCGCATGGCTCGCGCGCGAGCGTTATGCTCTGGCTGCCAGGGCGCGCGACGCGGGTGACATGGCGAAATACGCGGCGCACAAATTTTCGGTGCTCGACACGGGCGTGAGAACGCCCGCTGGTAAAGAGGCGGGTGAACTCGTCGTTTTGGTGCAGACGGGTAAGGCCGCGGTCAAGGCAAGCCGGGGTAACCTGATGAGTGACCGGGAATTTGCGCTTGCACTGCGCGTTGCAATCGACGTCGCGATTTTGTCGCAGGGTAAAGGCCTTTCGACGGCGGGTGTGATCGCCATGATGGGCACTGCCGAGAATCCGATTCCCAAATTTGACGTGCGCGATCACTCAGGCGTGCCCCCGCTTTCGGTTATGGCTGCAGAGCTCACCGGTGCTGCACTCTTGACTGATTTCGATCTGATGGCGCAGAAAAACTTTAACGACAACTATTCGTCTTATATCAACAAGAATGTGGCATCGATTGCGACCAAGATAGTCGTCGCCGCCGTCGCAGCAGATCAACTGGCGCGGCAAATTCGCAAAAATAACGACGGCGTGGTCGGTGCGCTCGGCGGGCTCGCTGTGGGGTTGGGCGCGGGCGGCGCAGTCGCAGCCACGGTCAAACCCGATCTGCGCAGCTGGCATATGCTGCCATCGGGTTTCGCGGCGCTGCGTGTCTGGCTGCCGCCTGGCAAATATTCGCTGACCGTGCCCGATGCGACGTCGGGCTATGTTGTTTACGGAAATTATCTGCAGCCCTTTGAAATTCAGGCAGGCAAAAAGAGTTTTGTGTCGCTGCGCGCGTTTAAGCGCGGGCTTTGATGCGGCGCAGGCTGTAACCGCCGATTGCGACGATCGCGCAGGGTAACCATACTGCCTTGATTTCAGAGGCGAGAATTGCCAAACCTCTGCCGGTGAAAAACTCGCGCGCAGTCAGCGGGCTGACTTCAATCGGTCTCAGCGAGAAGAAATAACGTTCGCCGGTGAAAGGTATGAAGAAGCCGACGCCCTTGCCCCCGGTGGTGAGCGCGTCGAGAACACCGTGTGAGGCAGTCGCGGCGAAGACGAACAGAAAAACTTTCAGGCGATGCCCTTGGAATGCGTTTAAATACGCAATCGCCGCAGCGAACAATGCTGCAAACACGAGCGAATGGCTGAGGCCACGGTGGCCGAGCATATGGCCATAGGGTATACCGAATCTGAAGGCTATGACATCCGCATCGGGCAGCATGCTCGCGAATATGCCGATGAGCAGCAGCTTGTAATGTATCTGCTTCTTGCCTGCTGCGATCGCGATCGCAACGGGAACAACAGGATGCGTAATGAGCGAAGCCACGAGGGCTTAAGCGAGCGCTTTGCGCACGTCTTCGGGCGCCTGTATGAGTTCTATCAGCACGCCTTCGCCGCAGAGCGGAAATTCTTCATTGCCTTTTGGGTGGATAAAGCACACATCGTGGCCGGCCGCACCCTTGCGAATGCCGCCCGGGGTGAAGCGCATGCCCTGCGCGGTCAGGTATTCCACTGCCGCTTTGAGATCGTCGACCCAGAGGCCGATATGGTTGAGGGCTGGGTCGTCGACTTTGGGTTTTTTCGCCGGGTCAATCGGCTGCATGATATCGACCTCGACTGCGTGAACGCCGTGGCCGATCTCGAGAATATCTTCGTCGACATTCTCTTTTTCACTGACGAAAACAGACTTTGGGGTGAGGCCCAGGGTATCGACCCAAAGCTTGCGCAGGCGGCCCTTGTCGGGGGCGCCCACCGCGATCTGTTGAACACCGAGTATTTTAAAGGGTCTCTGCATACATTACGCCGCTTGCTTCGAGCGCCTCAGCAAGCGACGTGCCCTGAGGTGCTCGAAGGGCATCACGGCTACGCCTCTGATTCTTTCAGGGTGTAGATTTCGTCTTTCACCGGCAGTTCGCGGCGAAGGTTTTTGATGAACGGGTTTGGGTCGCCCATCGGTGAATAGTCAGGGCAATCGGAAACGACGCGGCGTGCTACCGTGAAGTATTTATATTGCTTTTCTTCGCCTGAGCGCTTCGCCCAGCGTTTTTTTGAGCATTTGACGCGCAAAACGTATTTGCTCGCGTCGGCTTCGAACACGCGCACGACATGGCAATGTTCGCAGTTCGCGCAATAGACTTTTTCTCTCATGTTATCGTCTAAAACTATTTTCGAAACAGGGGGTCAACGAAATAAGCGCGGGCCAACCGCGACAGGTACCCATCTGCTGCATAAATCATTGACCCCGCGTTCGCCGTCTGCATGTTTTCGACGCATGTTGAAGACCCTCGCTACCGAAGAGCTGAAGATTCTGAACGCCCTTTCTGAAAATGCGTTGCTTAGCAACCAAGATCTCGCTGCGCTCGTGGGGGGGGATGTTTCACGCATCGCAGAGGTGCGCTCTGAACTCGAGTCGTCGGGCATTATTCTGAAATACCGCGCGATTATTAATTGGGAAAAAATCGAAAGTTCTGGGGTGAACGCGGTCATTCAGGTCAAGGTCACCCCCGCGCAGGGGCAGGGATACGACGAAGTCGCCCGCCGCGTCTCGGCTTTTCCCGAAGTGCGTACGTGCCTGCTCGTCTCAGGCTCGTTCGATTTACTCGTTGAGGTAGACGGCCCATCACTGCGCGACGTTGCCTTTTTCGTCGCCGATAAACTCGCAACGATCGAAGGCGTGAACCACACCAGCACCAACTTTCTTCTAAAGCGTTACAAGCAGTCCGGTGACATGTTCTCGGTGAGCGGTAAGACCCATCGCCTGCCGATGGTTATATAAGGGGTCTGGGCGCCCGAAAAAATTGGCGGCAGCCGTCTTCGGCGCTTAAGCAGCATTTCGTCTTACGAAATGCGAGGCCGCCGGTTTTTTCGGTTAACCGCGCCCTGACGGCTATCGGAAGCTGCGAGGCTTTCGCCTTTTGCGGATTGAGCGCGGCGAAAACTTATCTGTATTCTTCGGTTGGCAGCGAAGCGCTTACAAATTCTTCAACCAGACTTTCACGCGCCCGGCCTCTGACGAATTCGGAGAGAGCGCCAGGTATTTTTCGAAATGCTTCTTTGCGTCGGCCTTCTTCTTTTCGTTCTGCGCGGCGATGCCGGCGCCAAGATATGCTTCAGCCAAATCTGGGTATGATTGAATCGCTCGCTCATAGACCTTCAGCGCGTCGCGTGACTTTTTCGCACGTAGGTTGATGGCGCCGGCGTTGATGAGCAGACGATGGTCTGTGAACGTATTCTTTTCGGCGGCCGCGTAGCTTTTGAGCGCAGCTGCAAAGTTTGTTTGGCTTGCATAGACGTTACCCTGCACGTAGTGCGCGCGGCCATGGTTCGGGTGGCGCTGCAGTGCATCTCTGATCGTCTGCGCTGCTTCTGCAACCTTACCTTCTGCGAGCTGCACCTCGGCGATTGCGGTCAGGCATTGTTTCTGCGTTGGGTTTGCGCGCTCACCAGAGCGTGCTGCATTCAACGCGGCTTTGAGGTCGCCTTTATCGACGAGCAGTTCTGCGGCCTCGCCGAAGAGCGCCGCCTTTTTGTTGTCGTCAGTTGCCGCATTGGCTTCTTTAAGCAGTGCGTCGATCTTCTGGTTGAGTGGAATATCAAGACGCGTGCGCGCCGCCGTCTTTTCTTTGCACGCTGCGGTGCCTAAGAGTGCAAGCAAAATCAGGGTTCTATAATTCATTTTTCTTCAAGCTCCACGCCGTTCATGTAGATGGAAATCATCTCGTCTACCTTAGATTCGATATCACGGTTGTAGCGGCCAAACAAGAGCCATTGTGACAGAACTTCACGCAATCCGCCTGAAACGAGAAAGCTCATCAGCTCAGAGTCGTGTTTCTTGAGCCTGCCCGAGGTGATACCCCGGTCGAGCATGACCCGAATCGTTGCCTGCAGCAGTTCTTGAAACCAGACAGTCTGCGCGCGAATCTTGGGCTCTGAGTTCATCGTCGTGAGCAACAGTATGACGGTCTCGCGATGGTTCTGAAATACCGAAAGCAGTGATTTTGCGAGGTCGCTGAGCGCGCGCTTGAAGTTCTTGTGGTCGAGTGCCTCGACCTGCAGGTCGGTGAGATAGCGCTGAATATCGATGAAAATCTCTTGCAAAAGAGCGTTCAAGACCTGTTCGACGCTTTGAAAATGCAGGTAAAACGTGCCTCGTGCGAGTTTGCTTTTCTTAACGACGTCGGCGATACTTGTGCCGGCATAACCCTTCTGGGCAAACACGGCTTTGGCCGCTTCTAGAATTTTCTCGCGCGTGAGTTCTTTGCGTTTCTCTTGTCGCATGGGTTGTACCTTCGGGTAATCGCTAAGATTAGACAGCCTGTCTCAAAAAGTCGCTTCGGTTTACGAGACAAATTCGTATGCTCGAAGAGGCCATATTACGCACCGCGCTCGCCGCCGCCTACAGCGAGGCCGAGCTGGCATTTGCCGAGAACGAAGTGCCTGTCGGTGCAGTCGTCGTCTGGAACAATGAAATTATCGCACGCGACCACAATCGCATCGTGCAATCGGCGAATGCGCTGCGCCATGCGGAGCTCAGCGTGCTCGAGCGCGCGGCGGGCGTAGTCAAGAATGAGCGCCTCATCGACTGCCATCTGGTGACGACCCTCGAGCCTTGTATGATGTGTTCGGGCGCCATTGTGCATTCGCGCGTCGCTTCGGTGCATTTTCTGGCCGAAGAAGAGCGCGCGCCGGGTCTGAAACAGCTTCTGGCGCTGCCGAATGTGAACCACAAGCCGCAGCTTTACCGCCACCGCAGCGAAGACTGGGATTCAGCAGCGCTGCTGCGCCGATTTTTTCAGATGCGCCGGCAATGATCGATTCGACCCAGACAAATCACGATTCAGCGCCCCCGGTAACGCTGCGCATTCACGCAGACGCGTTGCGCCACAATCTCGCCCGTTTTCGCCAGCTGGCACCGCGCAGCAAGATACTGTTGCCGGTGAAGGCCAATGCCTATGGCTGCGGACTGCAGACGCTGTTTCCGGTTTTTCAAAAGAACGACGTCGACGTGCTGGGCGTCGCGAACTGCAACGAGGCAGTTGAACTGCGTGCGCTCGGCTGGCAGAAGCCTGTGCTGAACCTCGGCGGTTTTTTCAGGGGCAACATCCAGAGCATTCTCGACCACCAGATTTCGGCTTCGATCACTGACTTGTGGCAAGTGAACGAACTGAACGCCGCCGCATCTGGCGCGACAGTGCGCGTGCACCTGAAGCTCGATCTCGGTATGGGGCGCATTGGCATTCGTCAGAATGAGTTGCCTGATCTGGTTTCTGCGCTGAAGGCCGCACCAAACCTGCAGATCGACGGCATGTTTACGCACTTTCCGCATTCGGGGCCCGAGGCGGCCCCCTTTACGCTGGCGCAGAATGAAAACTTTGTGAGGATCTCGCACGAACTCATAAATGAACTTCAGCTTGAGCGTGGCTCGGTAACTCTGCATGCGGCGAACTCGTACAGTGCAGCCTTCTTTTCGCAGACGCACCACGACATGATTCGCCCCGGCATTTTGTTTTATGGTTATTACCAAAGCGAAAGTGACCGGGTGCAGTTTAATGAGCGTTTCGGCTTCAGGCCGGCGCTCGAACTTGTGGCGACGCCGATCAGCGTGCGCACGCTGCGCCGGGGCGACGGCATCTCTTATGCGTCGCTCTACCATGTAACCGAAGAACAAGAGACTGTCGCTGTGTTGCCCCTGGGCTATGCCGACGGTATTCCGCGGGCGCTCTCGAACCAGATCACTTTCGGCCGCCACCCCCTGCGCGGCCGGGTGACGATGGACCAGATTATTCTCGGCAACGCGGAGGGCACCTCGCCGATTCGCCTGCTGGGTGAGGGGCTACCTTCTTTGGAATACTGGGGTGAACTTTCGCACAGCTTTTCTTATGAACTCATGTCTCATCTCGGCAACCGCATACAGCGTGTGCTGGTCGACTAGCCCGTTTGAAACTCGTCGTATTTTGCCATTTTTGCGCTTTCTGCCGATTACAGTAGACGTCGGCGGCTGATTCCGTATTTCGTGTTCTGATTTTTACGAATCACTAAGGAGACAACATGAAAAAGATGATGATTCTGGTGGCTTTTTGCGCTGTGGCGGCGGGCGCCTGCAAAAAAAGTGTATCGGGCCAGACCAGCCAGTGGACGCACAACCTGAAAGAACTCGATGAGGCAGTCACGCAGTACCCGGCGCTCAAGAACCTGCTGACGGCGAAAGCGACTGAAGCCAAGGCAATATACGCCGAGGCGGAAAAAATCGGTGACGAAGAACAAAAGGCCGAGAAAATTGCTGCGGCGATCGCTAAGCTGAAAGAAAACCTGGGTATCGTGCTTGAAATCAAGTACAAACTTCAAGGCATTGACTCAACGGTCGAAAAAATTACAAAAGTGAAGACATCGAAAGACCGTGCGAACCGTGCGACCGCAGAAATCAAGGCAATCCGCGCTGAACAGGATTCTATCGAGAAAGCGATGAGTGCGCTGAAGCCGGCAACGGGCGAAGAGCTGAACGCGCAGGGCAAAGAACTTGTGAGCAAGCTGATTTCTCTCGGTGGCCGGGCCGACCGGGCTCTGAAACTCGTTAAAGGCAAATAAGCGATGAAGCAAATGCGGGCAATCGGGTACCATGTGCAGCGCGGGGCGCGCACGGCAGCCCGGTTGCTCGCGTTTGCCGCCTCATTCGCGGTACTTTATGCGGCCCGCGGCGACACAAACCGCGGGCAGGGCATCAGCGCTACGGCAGCACAGAGCGATTTCAAAATCATGAACAAGATATTCGCCGAGGCGCATGCCACTGCGTTCAGGCAAACTGGCACAGCAGAGCCGCCGGTTCTGTTTGATGAGAAAAAAAAGGTCAGCATACGCGATTTTGTGCTACGTGTGCTCGAACATTACCGGGGCCTGCACGTCGACCATACCGGGCTCGGCTTTTCGCCAGAGCTGATCGAAGAGCTGGGCCTTAAAACTGCACTTTTTCCTTTCCCGTTAAAATTCATCGAGGGTCGCGCTTTTGCCGATTGCGAGTACCTTGAACTGCGGCCGGGATCAGAAATTCTGCAGATTAACGGAAAGCCGATGCTTGAAATTCTGCAAAAGCTTGAGATGGCCGCGGGCATCAAAGACCCCGAAGGCCGCTGGGCAGATTACCGCATCGGTGAAGGTTTTTCTTTTATCTATTATATGGCGAATGGCGCCGCATCAGAATGGAAAATTCAATACAAGTCGGGTAACAGGCAGAAAGAGATTGTGGTCAACACTGCCGCTGCAGAGCCATCACCATTCGTGCCACGTAAGTCTGCGCTGAAAGCGCAGCACAGCCAACCCCTGTTCACAATGTTCAATCCGTCGCTGAAAGCGGCGTACCTTGCCATCAATACCTTTATGCCAACCGGCAACCAGCTCGATACGATTGAAAGCTGGCACAATCACCTCAACCTGCTACACCAGGAATCACGCGCAAAGGGAGTTGAAAATCTCGTGATCGATCTGCGAACCAACCGCGGCGGTGTGATGCTGTTTTCTGCCGCTGCGGCAACGTGGTTTATCACGAAGCCGGTGGGCGACCGTAGCCGCAGCAGCGCCAGATCGCGTATTCTGCCGTATAAACAGTATGCTCAGGCGATTAATGGCATGGCGTCTACCGAGGCGATGCTGCGCGATACCGAAAATCATCTTCAAAAATCTTTTGCCGATAAAATGAAAGACGGTTACTTCGAAACACGCGCGACCGAAGCAAGGTTTCTCGAACTGACGCCGATAGAGCAGGCACACGCGTTCAAGAAGATCTATATTCTGACCGGGCCTGCGACCTATTCGGCTGCCGTCAATTTCGCCCGGCTCGTGCGCCTCGGCAATGAAAACGCGGTGATCGTGGGCGAAGAGACGGGCAGCCCGGGTGACGGGCACTCCGCTGAAATTTTACTCACTTACAAGCTGCCCGCTTCTGGTCTGCTCTTCGAGATACCTTTGGTCAAAGTGGCTTTTGCCCCACTTGTCGCAGGGCAAAAACCAGGGCGGGGACTCAAGCCTGACATCACGGTCGTCGAAACTGCCGCAGACTTCGTCGCGGGCAAAGACACGGGCCTCAACGCCGTATCAGATCTAATGGACAAAAAGTGAAACGTTCAATTCTGTTCGTGTTGACGGCCGGGCTCTTTGCCTGCAGTACTGACCGCATTCGCGACAAGCCCATTTCTTTCTCAGAATGGCGCGTGCAGCAAACGCTCGCTTATGTTGAATCGCGTTATGGCGTGAAACAAGAATCACTCGAGATGCTGCCGGTGATGGTTGTCTCGCACTACACGGCCATGGACTCGCTTGATGTTTCGTTTAATTACATGAACCATGAAGAGATGGAATCGGGCCGCAGCCAGCTCAAGAAAGCCGGCGGCGCAAATATCGCCGTGCACTTTCTCGTCGGCAAGGCGGGTGACATTTACCGTCTCATGCCCGAGAATCATATCGGCAGGCATGCGATTGGCCTAAATCGCCATTCGATCGGCATTGAGAATGTCGGTAACGATGAAGCGTCACTCACGACCGCTCAGGTTGAGGCGAATGAGCTGATCGTTCGCCGGCTGGTGCAGAAATTTCCCATTCGCTATCTGATCGGCCACTCAGAATACCGGCGCTTTGAAAACACCCCGATATGGGAAGAGGCCGACGAAACCTACCGCACCGAAAAGCATGACCCCGGTGAGTCATTCATGGCGGCGCTCAGGGGGCGCGTTGCCGATCTTTCACTCAGAGAGCGCTATGACCGGTCAGAAATTGCTGCCCGTGTAGAGTTTACGCTCGCCGGTTATGCGAAGAAAGGTTTGTTTGCCGGCACGGCGCTCGTGGTCGACGACGGCAAGATCATCTACCGCGGAGCTTTCGGCAAAAACGCAGAAAGTGGCCAGCCACTCAAACCCGAAAACCGCGTGTATCTCGCTTCGGCGGCAAAACCGTTTACGGCATTGGCTGCGGCGATGCTCGAAGCAAAGGGAAAAATTTCTTACGAGTCACCGGTAGCGCCGTATTTTCCGCAGCTTGCGCACCTTTTGAAGGGCGTAAAACTGAAACATCTGCTTGCGCACACCTCAGGCCTGGAAGACTATTATAAGCTGGGCTTGCCGGCAGTTCCCTTCACGAACCAGAATGCCCTGGCGCTGATTGCCGCGCAAAAACAGCCGCTTAACCCCGCGGGAAAAAAGTTCGTGTACGCAAATTCAAACTATATACTTATTGCTGAAATAGTCGCGAGACTCGCTGGAATGCCATTTGCAGAATTTTTGAGATCCGAAATATTTGCGAAAGCTGAAATGACGGCGACCGATTTCGTCGTGAGTGCAAAGGCTGAAAATGCACCTGTGCCGGCGACTGATGCAGGGGGTAGGCTGTTCAGGTATGGCTACGCAACGGAAGGGCCGGGGGGGCTCTGCACGACAGTCGACGACCTTGCGCGGTTTGATCTCGCGCTTTTCGGCAATAAGCTTCTGAAGCCGAGGTCGCAGGCAAAGCTTTTTAAGGCTCAGGCAGCTGTCGAGGCGCGGCAGAACCAGTATGCAATAGGGTGGTATGTATATCCCGATCGGGGAGTCGCTTACCACGACGGCAATTTCGGCGGTTACCACTCAATCAACTGGATAAACGCGAAGAAGAAGCAGGCAATTATTTTACTCGGCAACCGGCACACCGACAAGGTGCGCGAAATCACCTGGCACCTCGACCGCGCGCTGAACGGCCTCGAGGCCAAAAAACTCGATTAAATTATTTGTCGATCTGTCCAAGGTTTATTAAGTTCATTGGACAATGATCGATTCGCTTCTCGCCAAGGGGCTTTTGCCCGATTTTATCATTCGCCGGGGCATTCGTATGCTGAACCGGCGCCGCCTCAAAGAAATCAGCGCACACAATATTGAGCTCGGTCAGGCCAAAGCAATGGCCCTCGTCGAGACACTGAGAAAATCTGAGATCGCGATTCTTACCGAGAAGGCAAACGAACAGCATTACGAAATTCCCGCAGAGTTTTTCGCGCTTGTTCTGGGCAAGAACAGAAAATACAGCAGCTGCTATTATCCGACAGGCCGCGAATCACTCGACCAGGCTGAAGATCTGATGCTCGCAGAGACTGTCGCGATGGCGCGACTCGCAGATGGCCAAAATATTCTCGAACTCGGTTGTGGCTGGGGTTCGCTTTCGCTTTATATGGCGTCGAAGTTTCCCAAAGCGCGTATCACGGCGATCTCCAATTCGGCAAGCCAGAAGGCTTACATCGATTCTGAGGCAAAGCGGCGCGGCATAAAAAATCTGAAGATCATCACGGCGGATGTCAATCGTTTCAAGCCGGCGGCCTCGTTCGACCGTGTTGTTTCCGTTGAGATGTTCGAGCATATGCGCAACTACGATGAGCTGTTTGGGCGCATACGTTCATGGCTGAAGCCCAAAGGTATGCTTTTCGTGCACATCTTCACGCACCGCATGTTTCCCTATCTGTTCGAAGACAAGGCGAGCGACGACTGGATGTCGCGGTATTTCTTCTCGGGAGGCATTATGCCCTCGAACCAGCTGTTTTCATATTTTTCGAAGGGTTTTAGCCTGAAGGAGCAGCGCATTTTCAAAGGCACGCACTACCATTTAACCAGCGAACACTGGCTGCAAAATATGGACAAGAACCGCAAGGCGATTGAGGGCATTTTCGCGAAAGTTTACGGCGAGGCAAACGTGACGCGTTGGATTAACTATTGGCGGGTTTTCTTTCTTGCGGTATCCGAGCTTTTCCGTGCCCGCGGCGGCGAAGAGTGGAACGTCAGTCACTACCTCTTTGAGAAGGCATGAGACTAACCGCGAAAAAACTCAGCGAACTCACTGGCGTGCCGGCGGCGAATATTCGCAAGTGGCGCGAGCGCTATTCGATTCTCGACCCACAGCGCGGCGACAACGGCTATCTGTATTACACCTCTGAAGACTATCGTGTGGTGCTGGGTATTAACCGGCTGCTCGCCGATGGCAAGAAACTTGCGGGCATTATGCATCTGGGGCGCGGTAAACTGCTCGAGATCGCTCCGCAGGTTAACTACACAACCGAACAGATGCAGTTTTTAGAGAAGGTGATCGAAGGAAACTTCAGCGTTTTTTCGCAGCAGTACGACGAATATCTGCAAACGCATTCGGTTGAATCGTTAGTACAGAAGAAAGTGCATCCGCAGACGGTTTTGGTAGGGCAGGCCTGGGAATCAGGCTTTATCACCGTCGCGACAGAACATGCTTTCACGCGCTGGGTTATGGGTTATCTCTCTCAGCTTGCGTTGCGGTTTACGCGCAAGAAGGGCGGCGACCGCCTGTTTGTCGCATTTCCCGGTGATGCCCATGAACTCGGTGCGATGATGCACTTCGTACTCATGTCGGCTGAGGGACTCGGCGGAAAATTTTGCGGCGCGTTGCCTTTCGACAGGCTCTTCGAAGAGCTCAACCACGGCGACTACGAAGAGGTTCATGTTTCGGCGACGATTCCCAAATCACGCGAAGAAATCGATAAATTCGTCAGCGCGGTGCACAAGAAGTTTCCGCATATTAAGGTCAAAATCGGCGGTAGTGGCGCCAAGACAGCAGGTTCAAAATGAAAAAACTCGCAATCGTCGGCAGCGGGGTTGCCGGTCTTGGGGCGGCATGGCTTTTACGCGACAGATACGAGATCAGCATTTTTGAGGCGGGTTCATATGTCGGCGGCCATACCAACACATTTGACGTGCCGCTGCTCGGTGGGGGCACGCAGCCCGTAGATACAGGGTTTATTGTTTTTAACGAGCAGACCTACCCACACCTCTTGACACTTTTTCGTGACCTGGGCGTCGAATACGCGAACAGCGATATGTCGTTTGCCCACTACAACACGCTGACCGGGTTGCAGTGGTCGTCGCGCGGCCTTGCGGGGCTCTTTGCGCAGAGAAAGAATCTGCTTTCGCCACGCTACTATAAATTCTTACTCGAAGCCAACCGCTTCAATACGCAATTGCCAAAAGATCTGGAGCGCGGGCGGGTAGATGGCTCATTTGGCGATTATCTGCGGCGAAACAAGTTTTCTGATTTTTTCATGCAGAACTACATCGTACCGATGACTGCGGCTGTGTGGTCGACCCCGCCCGATCGTATGCTGTCTTTTCCCGCGCGCACGTTCGCCCGTTTTTTTGTGAACCACGGTTTTTTAAGTCTGTACAGTGGTCTGCAATGGAAATACGTCGTGGGTGGCAGCCGCTCGTACGTGAAAAAGATACTCGCCGCGCATAAGGGCAAGGTACACCTGAACGAGCCAGTCAGCCGTGTCAGCGAAGCCGGCGGTAGGGTTGAGGTATTGACCGCGAAAGGGCGGCACGAGTTCGATGCGGTATTGCTCGCCACGCACGCCGACCAGTCGCTGCGCATGCTGGCGAACCCCAGCGACGAGCAGAAGAGGCTGCTCTCTAAATTCAAATATGAGCAGAACCGTGCTGTATTGCACAGCGACGAGAATGTTCTGCAACCGATTAAAAAAACCTGGGCCTCGTGGAACTTTAAGCTCGGCAAGAATTCAGCCGGCGGGTTTAAATCGACAGTCGTTTATTACATGAACCTGCTGCAGAATATTCCCGGCCCGGTGAAATATTTCGTGTCGCTGAATGATTTTCAAATTATCGACCCCGCAAAGATCTACGCCACAATTGATTATGAGCACCCGCTCTTTGACGAGCAGACAGAGATAGCGCAAGCGCATTTGCCGCGACTCAACGAAACCGGTAATATTTTCTTCAGCGGCAGTTATTTTCGCTACGGCTTTCATGAAGATGCCTACATGTCAGCGGTAAATGCGGCCGAGGCAATTGCACGCAGGCTGTGAGAATGAAAGAAGGAGTTTATTCACTCGAAATCTTTCATGAGCGGCGAAAACCCGTGCCGCAGAAGTTCACGATCAGGGGCTACATGCTCTTCGTCGACGTTTCGCGATTCGACAGTCGTGATGCCAGCAGGCTTTTGGGTTTCGACCGCCGCAGGTTGCACAGCTTCAGGCGCAGCGACTTTTCTTTGCTGCGCGATTCAAGCGAAACTTCCCGTGGCGCCGCGCTGGCATTTCTCAAAAAAGCGACGGGACTCACAGCAGACACCGTGATGCTGCTCGCTAACCCGGCAATCTTTGGTTACGTGTTTAATCCGGTGAGTTTCTTCTTTTGCTACCGCAATGGCGCCCATGTCGCGACGATCGTCGAGGTGAACAATACCTTTGGCCAGCAAAAACATTACCTGGTGCGGGCGGGTGAAAGATACAACGCGCAGAAAAACTTCTACGTTTCGCCTTTTATTTCGTCATTTCACCATTTCGCGATGCGGTTAGGTGCCCCTGCTGATCGCCTCTCGATCGGCATACACACGCAGAAAGAGGGCAAGGCCGAGCTGGTGGCTGAAATGCGTGGCACGCGCTCGCCGCTCACCGACCTGCAGCTGCTGGCGGCGTTTTTCAAATTTCCATTTTATACCGCGCGCGTAATCGTCATGATACACTGGTATGCCCTTCGCCTGATGCTGAAGGGTGTGCCGTTTTATCCGAAAGAAAATACCGACGCAGCATTGCTGCACGCAGATTTGAGGAGCTCGAAGTGACATTTTACAAGAAGCTGTTTCGCTATGGATTGTCCCGTATTCAGAAGGGTAGTCTGACGATTACCGAATCATTTGCAGGTGGTGAAACCTATTCGCTGCGTGGCAACCAACCCGGATACGAAGCCCAAATCACCGTGCAAGATCCCTATTTTTACAAGCACTGCGTACTCTATGGCGAAATCGGTTTTGGCGAAAGTTATGTTTCCGCGACCTGGCAGACGACTGACCTGAATCTGACGCTGCGCTGGTTCGCAGACAATGCGCGACAGATGCCGGGATTTTCGGGATCATCAGCATCAACCTGGTTTTTGAACGTTCTCGGTTTTGTGAACCGTATAAAACATTTCTTCAGACCGAACACCATCAAGATCAGCAGAAAAAATATCGCTGAGCATTACGACATCGGCAACAGACTGTATGAATTGATGCTGGGCAAAACCATGGCCTATTCGTGCGGTATTTTTCGTAAAGCCACTGACACGCTCGACGCCGCGCAAGAGCGCAAGTTTGAAACGATTTGCCAGAAGCTGCAGTTGCGAAAGGGCGATCATCTGCTCGAAATTGGCAGCGGCTGGGGTGGTTTCGCGATTTATGCAGCCCGCAAGTACGGCTGTCGCATTACGACAATTACAATTTCTGAACAGCAGTTTATTTATGCTCAGCAGGCGATACGCAAAGCGCGCCTCGAGAAACTCATCGACCTCAGAATTTGTGACTACAGAACGCTTGAAGGCCAGTTCGATAAAATCGTCTCGATTGAAATGGCAGAGGCAATTGGTTTCAAATATTTCGACACCTATTTCGGTAAGGTGGCCAGCCTGTTGAAGCCCGAAGGCCTCGCCGTTCTGCAATACATTACATTTCCCGAGTCGAGGTTCGAACAATATCTGAAGAATACCGATTTTTCACAGATTTATATTTTCCCGGGATCGTGCCTGCTGTCAAATCACGAGGTCATGAAATCGTTGCACCGTACATCAGATCTGTTGCTCAACGATCTTGAAACGATGGGCCAGCATTATTCAACGACGCTGCGCCGGTGGCGGCAGAACATCGAGAAGAACCGTAAAGAATTGCTCAAAATGGGGTACGATGAAAAGTTCTTACGCAAATGGGTCTATTATCTCTGTTTTTGCGAGGCGGGTTTCGCCGAGCGTGCGATCAATGATGTACAGGTAGTCTTAGGGCGGGCAAATACAAAACAACTGGGGGATTACAATGGACTGGTTGAACCTTATCTCGACAGGCTGTAAACATGCGACAGTTATCGCAATCGCCATCATGACAGTAGAGGTTTCGGCCTCGACTGCCGGCACGTTGAAATTCAGGGGAGATGCCTACGATCTTTCGACGGGTAAATTCGTTTATTCTGAGAATCATTCGGAGTTCTACAAAGAAGGCAAACATGCATATTCGCGTGTATCGTACCGCGACGCTGCCGGCAAAGAATTCGCGAGCAAAATAATCACATTTCTGCCAAACCGCACGCAACCCACGTACGAGCTGCGCGATGTGCGCGACGGTTATGTTGAGGGCATCAGGCGCGAGGCAGGGGGTACAGTGTATTACGCACGGCGCAAGGCCGATGAGCCGATGAAAGAAAAACGCATACAAACCCCTGCGCCTGCGGTGTTTGACGGTGGCTTTGATTATTTTGTGCGCGAAAATTTTAACGAGATCTGCGCAGGTACGAATAAGTCGTTTTTCTTTGCTGTACCCATAGAACTCGATTACTTTCGCTTTCGTGTGGCACGGCAAGAGTCTGGCGATGTCTGCCGCATGAACCTCGAGCTCGATAACGTGTTGCTGCGGCAGATCGTGCGCCCGATTAAACTCTGGTATGAAACGAAAACGGGCCGGTTAAAAAAATACGAGGGCATTTCAAACATCAATGGCCCCGATGGCAAGAGTCTCAAGGTGCGCGTCGTTTTCACCTATCCAGAGAAATAATGCGCATATTACCCTTATCGCTTTATGCGCTGGCCGAATCAGGTATTTTTGCCGTCGAGTTTTTTGTCAGGCTGCAACTGCTGATCTATTACACCGATGTGCTGAAAATTGAGAGTTATCTTGCCTCGATAGCTGCCGGCGCTGCTCTCGTCTGGGATGCCTTCGTGGACCCCTATGTCGGCACGCTCTCTGATACGTTCAAAAGCCGCTGGGGCAACCGTAAACCGTTTCTGGTCGCGGGCGCGGTATTGATAATACCGTCGCTTTTTTGGATATTTGCTCCCTACACGGCTGCCGGCACAGTTGCAATCTTTGTGCAGCTGTTACTCTCGAACCTGTTGCTCAACACAGGCATTACCCTGGTCACGGTGCCACACGCGGCGATTTCTGCTGAACTCTCTAAAGATGCCGCAGTACGCGTTCGTATTTTCGCTGCCCGGTTGCTTTTTGCCAACTTCGGCTTGATTCTTGGACTCGTCATACCTGCGGCGTTTATGGGCAGCGGACGCAGCACGGGCACCGCACCCTACGAGGTCTTCTCGCAGATTGCTCTGGTCATGGGTGTTATATGTTTTGCAGCGGTTATCGTCTGCGTTCTCTCGCTCAAAACGACGCACAGCGAGCAGCAAAAATCTGCTGAGCGCAGTTTCTTGAATGACCTGAAGCTGGCGGCTCGTAACAGATTCTTCGTGGCGCTTTTCATAGCAGGATTTTTAGCGTACATCGCCGTCGCCATCAATTCGACACTCGCGCGCTTCTATTATGACCATTTTCTGAAACTGAACGAAGACGAGCTGGCTCTGGTTCTGATCGTCTTCATTTTGGTTTGGTCTTTTTCTGTCGTTTTGTGGGTAACTCTCGCGGATAAGTTCGGCAAAGACCTGCCGGCCACGGTCGGCATTGTCGGGCTGGGCTTCATGACAATATTCAGTTATCCGTTTTTTCCAGAGGGCAAACTGGCAGGGCCAATAGCTGCGGCTGTTCTGGGCGGCATATTCACCGGCTGCATTTTGCTGTTTGATTCGTATGTCGCCGATGCAGCCGATATCGATTCGGCGAAAAGCGGCCAGAACCGCGATGGCCTCTATTTTGGCCTCTGGAAATTCGGCATCAAGGCTTCGCGCGGTGTTGCCGTTGCGCTTTCGGGCATGCTGCTCTGGGCGATTGGCTACCAGGCTGGTGTTACTCCGGATGAAACTGTCAAGTTTCGTATTGCGCTACTCTTTGGGCCCGCCGTTGGTTCGATTTTTGTGCTGTCAGGGCTGGTATTCTATTTCTCTGCCGCAAAAGCGCGCCGCGCCGCGACCGCAACCTGAATTTTCTGAATTGCAACGAAAGCTGCCGATAATCATCTATGCGGGAGTGGGCCGGCGATTTCGCTGAATTTCTTGAGTCAGAGCAGAACGCTTCGCCCAATACCCGGGCTGCGTACGCGCGCGACCTTGGCCAGTGGTTCAGCTTTCTCGAGACCGAAGGTATTCAGAACGACGAAATTACCGGCGAAGATGTTTATGCATTTATCGGCAGCCTCAAGAATCGTGAGCAGGCGCTCGAAAGGCGCACGCAGGCGCGCAAGCTTTCGGCTATCAAATCATTCTTTCGTTTTCTTGAGCGGCGCAAACTTACTGAAAAAAATCCTGCCCGGTCATTGAAGGCAGCGCGGTACAAACGCCTGCTGCCGAGGCCCTTACGGCCGCTGGAACTCGAGGCGCTGCTCGACGACGGTATCAGCGACACTTTTACCGCGCTGCGCGACAAGGCGCTCTGGGAGACAATCTATTCGTCGGGCATGCGTGTCTCTGAGGCGCTTTCGCTCGATATGGGTCGGTTTAGCGTCGAGTTTGTGCCTGAAGAGCTGACCGTCATGGGTAAAGGCAGCAAAGCGCGCGTCGTCTATCTCGGCAAAGCAGCGCGCGAGGCACTCAGCGAATATTTGCCGGTACGCGCCGACCAACTGTACCGGCAGGCAAAAAATACGCCTGCGCTGTTCATCAACGCCAAAGGGACCCCGCTCACCCGGCGCGGCGCACACTACCTAATCAAGAAGCGCGTCAATGCACTGGGGCTCGACGCCCGTGTTTCACCGCATAGCCTCAGGCATTCGTTCGCGACCGATTTACTGAATGCAGGCGCCGACATTCGCCATGTTCAGGAAATGCTCGGCCACGCCAGCGTCTCAACGACCCAGAACTACACGCAGGTTGCCAAAGAGCGGCTGTTTGATGTTTACCGTAAGGCCCACCCGCATGGGCGAAGCTGATTTTAGCGTTCGAGTTGCCTGATATAGACTGTCGTGTTTGTCGCCTCTTTGAAGTATTTGCGTGCGACATCGCGTATCTTTGCCGCGTCGATCTTCTCTACTTCTTCGAGTGCCGTAAACATTTTGCTATAATCTTGCAGAATGAGTTCATAGTAAGAAAGGTTGTCGGCAAGGCCGGCATTTTGTTGCAGTGTGTGCACGAGTTCTGCGACGTAGCGGTTCTTAATCTTCTGCAATTCGTCTTCGCTCGGCCCATCAGCCGCTAATTTCTTTATCTCGTCTTCGATGGCCCGTTCAACAGCCGGGTAGTTTGCAGCATCAAATACATCTGCAAAAATGGTAAACTGCGTATCGAGTTTTTCACCGGGGGTTGAAGAACCGACTTTCACATCGCCGGCAATTTTATCTTGTATCACAAGGCGGTTGACGAGCCTCGAGGTCTGGCCTTCGCCGAGCAGGCGGGCCAAAACTTCGAGCGCGCGATCGTCTGCGTGTGTCACCGGTGGCCGTGCCCAGCCTGAAATCATTGCCGGTGAGTTTTTGGCCTCAAGCCAGGCGATGCGGCGGCCTCGCTGTGGTTCGTACACCGTCGGGGGAAACTCGGGCGTATTGCTGGGTTTGAGCCTGCCGAAATATTTTTCGATGATGGCGAAAGATTGGTCGAATTCGAGATCCCCCACGATGGCGATGACCATGCGCGAAGGTATGTAGTTGCGTTTGAAAAACTCGCGGGTTTCTCCCAGGCGCAGCCGGTGCATACTTTTTTCGAAGCCGATGACCGGTTTGCCATAGGGGCTCATGCCGAATGCGGTTTTGAGAAAAAGTTCGTAGAGCAGCGATGTTGGGCGCGAGTCGTAGCGCATGCGGCGTTCTTCTTTTATCACTTTGCGTTCGGGGTAGAATTCGCGTAAGATGGGGTTGAGAAATCGGGCGCTTTCGAGCTCTGCCCACATTTCAAGGCGGTTGGATGGCAATTTGATCTGATAGTTAGTCACATCGGTCGTGGTATAGGCATTGTACCCCATTTGACCAGCCTGGGAATAGGCCTGCGAATCTTCTTCGGAGATGACAAATTTCTGAGCCCGGCTTTGCCACATTTCAAGGCGGGTGCTTAGGCGGGCAATGCGGTCTTCAATAGCCTGGCGTTCGCTGGTCGTCAGAAGCGGGTTCAGCAGCGTGCGCTCAAGTGTGTCTATGCGTTCACCATCGGCCTCAATTTGGTCGAGATAAACTTTCTCTTGTTCATAGTTCAAAGTACCAAGTCGCTCAGTCCCCTTAAAAAGCAAATGCTCCAGAAAATGGGCAGTCCCCGCCTGATCAAATGATTCATTCGCAGAGCCAACGCCTATCTTCAGGTAGCAGGCGATCGTCGGGCTAGAGGGTTGCCTCATGAGTATCACGCGCAATCCATTGGGTAGGGTGCGTTTGCGGATGTTCTTCTCTGTTTTCTGCCTGAAGGCTGACATATCGAACTTTTCTTCAATCGGTGTGACTGGGTTGGTTATAAGCACTAGCAGGGGTAGAATTAGAGGAGTCAGCCAGTAATGATGCATGCACCAGACTCTTGAAATCGGCTGCGGTGAACAGCGCTATGGGGCTGACTAACTATTTTTTCGCAATGTGTGAGAAAAAATCGACGTTTTCTGGTATTTAATATTTATAAGGCCGGGAGAGCGACGATCATGATGACCACCAGCGTATCATTACCCCATCAAGTCGCAGCAAAGTGGAGGCGCAAGCAACGCAAGATCATGCGCATGGCGCTCAGAAACATGCGTGTGCAGATGCGCAAACACAAGGTGCGGCGGGGCGTAACGCGTCGGTACAATCGGGTTCCGGGTGAGCGGGTTATCGTGACAACCAGGTTTACGGAAGCTGAATATGATGCGCTTCATTTTGTTGCAGCGTCGTTACGCATAAGTGTGTCGCTCCTCATTTACCATCTGATCTTAATGTGGAAAAAAGCGTCGCGACGGCACAGGCATAACACTCATGTGACTAACTATGAGACCCATGTGACAATCTGGCATCCGAATGCCGGCATAGTGACTGAATCTCTGATGGTCTGGCCCAAGACGAACAATGCAGATTTTACTTTGCGTGCTGAACCAGAAAAAATCTTGAATTGAGACATGGACAAAACGCAGCTGCCCGATCTGATTGAGAAGAAATACGAAGAAAAAAACTCCAACCCCGGCGTGCTCGAAGAGGCAGAGACGCGTCGCGCCGTGCTCGCGATTATTGATATGCTCGATCGCGGCGAATTGAGGGTTGCAACCCCGCCGAATTCAGCCGAAAACACCACAAACGAATGGCGCGTAAACACATGGGTGAAAAAAGCCATTCTGATGTATTTTCCAATGATGGGGATGCAGACCTCACATGCCGGCGATATCGAATACTGGGACAAGATTCCCACGAAGAAAAATTACGCCGCCCAAAAAGTGCGCGTGGTTCCCCCGGCAGTGGCGCGCTACGGCAGCTTTCTTGAACCGGGAGCCATAATGATGCCATCTTATGTGAATATCGGCGCCTATGTGGGCGGCGGCACCATGGTTGACACGTGGGCGACAGTCGGCAGCTGCGCGCAGATCGGTCAGCATGTTCACCTCTCTGGCGGTGTTGGAATTGGCGGTGTACTTGAACCACCCCAGGGACTACCTGTCATTATTGAAGACCATGCATTTTTGGGCAGCCGCTGTGTTGTGGTTGAGGGCGTGCAGGTGAGTACCGGCGCAGTTCTGGGTTCGGGGGTAATCCTCACAGCATCGACGAAGATCATCGATGTGTCGCAGTCTGAGACGAAGACCTACAAGAGTTTCGTGCCCAAGAATTCGGTGGTGATTCCCGGTAGTTATGCGAAGAAATTTCCCGGTGGTGAGTTTCAGGTGCCGTGTGCGCTCATTATCGGGCAGCGCAAAGAATCCACTGATTTAAAGACCTCGCTCAATAATGCGCTGCGCGATTTTGAAGTGAGCGTTTAAACTACCAGGGTGAGTTCAGAGGCGGGGCTGTTTGCGCTGATCGGGGCTGGCCCCTCGCTCGATTATTGTGATACGGAAATCAGCGATCTCTTGCGCCGGGGCGCGCACTTTTTTATCAGCGACTCAATAGCGTCAGGTTTTCTGCGGCGCTGGCGGCCGCGGCGGGCGAGTGTTTTCACGGTTGAAAATCGCCGGCATATGTACATTCACAGAATTTCTGGGGAGGTAGATTTTTCTGTTTTGGCCTACCAGGGTGCAAATGCGCGAAACCTGCGGTTTACCAAAGCCCGCGTAGTTAGTCAGTTTAAAATAACTGGAGAATCGGGTGAGCTTCCGATGCTTCATTCGCCAGGCACGGTCTTCGGCGTCATGCTTTCATGTGCCGCCACGGTAAACGTTAGTTCAGATTCGCGCGAAATTCACCTTCTTGGAGCAGATCTCTCTTACATTGACAATCAGGTCTACTGCCGCTACATTGATGACCATACGCCACCGGGCAATCGGCTACTTACAAGAGAACTTTGGCAGTTTGAAATTATGTTGAAGAAGAGCTCAGTTGTTCATCTTCGGGCTGGTTACGCTATCCGCACTGGCTTTGAACTGGCGCAATCGCGTGAGAATCTATGCCAATTTGTGAAATCCGCTCCGAAAAGCACTCGGTTTATCGAGTACTCGCCGCTCGGACTCGAGACGCCAGACGTAGAAAGGCGGTTCCCTGCGCGTAGTTAGTCAGTTACGTCAGAAAGTCAGCTTCTGGTTGAAAAGATCAGACAGAAACACACGGTCTTTCTCACTGATTTCGGTTCCATCAGAGTGGTTAATGAGAAACTCATCGCGCACGCCCTGAACGACTGCCTCAGCAGAGAACGAAATAATATCCAAACCCAGCGCGTACAGAACCTGAGTCAGCTGCATCAAGACGCCAGGTCGGTCGGGCCGCTCGACGACGAGCCGTGAGCAATGCTGCTTCGGATACGCTTCAAACACGAAATCCGATTTTGTCGCCCGTGCATTCTTTATCTGCTGTACCTTCTCCGGGTAACGCGCGATAAACTCATCAGGCGTCACATCGCCTTGAATGAGCTCCTGCACCGCCTCAAGAATGGTGTCGCAGGCTGTTTTCGTCAGCGCCTCGTGCCGCGTTGAGCTAACGATGAAGATGTCTTCGACTTCCGCATCTTCATTCGGGCGCGAATAGGCGCTCAATATGTCCCATCCATAGGCGAACAGTACGGTAGTGACCTTATACAGAATACCGCTCGCGTCGTGGGGAAACAAAAACTGCAGCTTGTAGTTGCCATCGGCCAGCATCGTACTAGTTAGTCGAATACCTGCAGTTTGCTGGGCAGAGACGGTTACCATACAGTTTGCAAGCAAACTTCATGCCATTTTCACTCCCCCACACCCCGATGGATTGAGGCACGAATTACCTGCGCTAACCTTAGAATTCCCGATCGACCAGCACTACCGTACTTGCGCATCGGGCAATTTGTCGGATATAGTTCTTTTCGCAATGACTGAACTCGTAAACTGATGCGGCTTCCATGAACGATATCACGCGAAAGAATGCTTCACTGCGAACTGCTACCGCAACCGCCACGGTGCACTGCTCAGCGACAACTCTTCGAATGATTCAAGAAAATACGCTGCCAAAGGGCAATCTTTTTGATGTCGCACGTGCCGCGGGGCTTCTCGGCGCCAAAGCGACGTCTGCCCTCATACCGCATTGCCATCCGGTGCCCATCGAGCATCTGGGCATTGACTTCGTACTCGAAGAGGCGGGCGAAAAAGCCCGGGTTGTGGTGAAGGTGTTTGCGCAGACAGTTTACAAGACTGGCATTGAGATCGAAGCAATGACGGCTGCAACTGTTACGGCGCTCACCGTTTTTGACCTGCTGAAACCAGTTGACCATGAGCTCGAAATTTCTGGGGTCAGACTCATCGAAAAAACGGGGGGAAAAGCAGACCGCAAAAAGCTCACCGGCAAAGGCCACACGGCCGCAATTCTGGTCTGCTCTGATTCAGTATCGCAGGGTAAACGCGACGACACGTCAGGCAAGATCATCAAGGCAGAAGTAGAAAAATACGAGGCCAATGTTACAGACTTTAAGATTGTTCCCGACGACATTGACACCATACAGAAGCAGGTCAGGGCGTGGGTTGCCGCAGGCGTCGAGTTTATTTTCGTAACGGGGGGTACCGGTCTTTCGCTACGCGATCAGGCGATTGAAGCGATTGCTCCCCTGCTCGAGAAGGTCGCCGATGGTATAGGGGAAAAAATGCGGCATTACGGCAACGAGCGTACACCCCTGGCGATGTTTTCCCGTTCGCTCGCGGGTTCAATCGGCAAGAGCTTCATTATCTGTCTGCCGGGCAGCTCAAATGGAGCCCGCGAAAGTCTCGATGCAATTTTACCGGCAATCTTTCATGCCAATGCGATGCTGCACGGGGGTGGGCATTGACCAGGCGAGGGGCAGCTTGCTCGGCGTAAGCGAAGCAAAATCCCTGATTCTCGCCGAAGCCCGCAGCTTTGGCACAGAAAGAATTGCGCTCGAAAGATCTTTCGGGCGTGTGCTCGCAGAAAATGTGCGCGCCGATCGCGATTATCCTCCGTTTAATCGCTCAGCGATGGATGGTTACGCAATTGTTGCCGATCAGTGTGCAACAGAAAAGCTTTACGATGTCGTGGGAAAGCTCT
The DNA here is from genome assembly GCF_000266885.1 of Turneriella parva DSM 21527. NCBI lineage: Bacteria > Pseudomonadati > Spirochaetota > Leptospiria > Leptospirales > Leptospiraceae > Turneriella > Turneriella parva. The sequence continues at coordinate 2,567,770 of NC_018020.1, forward strand.
TCGCGGGGGGCGCTGCACCCGCACACCTTTCCCGGTTGCGGGGCGGGCAGAAGGCGACCCCAGCAGCCCTGAAAATCATGACTGGCGCGGCCGTGCCAGAACCCTTTGACGCCGTCATTCGCCGTGAAGATGCGCGCGAAACCGCCGGGCAGCAAGTATCTTTCACCAGTGAGTCGATCTTGCCCTGGCACAACATCTCACGCCAGGGTGAAGATCTGCAGCGGGGCAGCACGCTCGCACTTGCGGGTAGCGCGGTCGACCCGAGCTCGGTGACCTTGCTGGCGTCGCTCGGCGTGCACCGACCCCTTGTGCAAAAGCTGCCGCGCGTGACGATTATCACCACGGGCAATGAAATTATTCCGGTGAATAAGAAGCCCAGGCCGACGCAGATTCGCAACGCGAATGCGCTCGCGCTCAGGTGTATGCTCGCCCGCTTCGGCATTCTGAACGTTACAGAAAAACATACCTCTGACAACAAAGCGCGTCTCAGCACTGCACTCAAAGCTGCGCTCTCTTCTGATCTCGTGCTTTTAACCGGTGGCGTATCTGCCGGTGATTCAGACTATGTTCCTGAGGTTTTGCAGAAGTTGCGGGTAAAGCAGGTGTTCCACAAAATCGCCATGAAACCGGGTAAACCCCTGTGGTTCGGTACGCGGGGCAAGACTCGGGTATTCGCGATTCCCGGTAATCCCTTTAGTGCGCAGGTGTGTTTTCATGTTTATGTTGCCCCGTTTCTGCGCGCATGCTTAGGGCAGGCGCCCCGCCCGGCGCTCACTCTTTCTCTTGCGGCAGACCGGCAGAAAAAAGATGCATTGGAGCATTTTTTCCCGGTGCGCATTCTGAGCAAGGTGAAATCTACCCCTGAACTCGAGCTGGTCGCCTTTAACAGCAGCGGCGATATTCGTGCAGGGTGGGGCGCAGACGGCCTGGCGGTACATGCCGCAGAAAAAAAAGAAATCCGCCGTGGCGAACTCGTGGAGTTTTTACCATGGTGAGAAGATTTCGAAAGTTGCGGCTCAGCCTTACAGATAGCTGCAACTTTGCGTGCGTCTATTGTGTCACAGGCCATGAAGCACCAGCAGAAAAGGCACAGACAAGAGTTGAAGATTTTCTCCGTTGGGTCAGCGCTATTCACGCAGTGAATCCCCTGAATGAAATTCGCTTAACCGGCGGCGAACCAACGCTGTACCGCGACCTTGTGCCGCTGGTTGCGCGGCTGAGCGCCATGGGGATCTCAAAAATATCGCTGACCACAAACGGTTTTGCATTGGCTCGTCTGGCGAAACCCCTCAGCGCAGCCGGACTTTCTGCAGTGAACGTCTCGCTCGATGCACTCGACGAAACAATCTTTCGCGTCATGGGGGGCCGTTCACCCGCCGCGGTTTTCGCGGGCATTGATGCGGCGAAAGCTGCAGGCCTTGAAACCAAAATCAACACCACGCTTGTCGGTGAAGTCAATGATTCGCAGATTCTGCCGCTTTTGGGTTGGGCAAAGGGTAAGCACGTTACGATACGTTTTCTCGAACTGATGGCAATGGGACACCTGCACGCTGAACGGTCGGCAAGGCTGGTTGCAGCCGAAGACATTCTGTCGGTGATCGCAACAGCTTTTGAATTTCGTGCTCTGCCCCGTGCACCACACGCGACCGCGCATTATTACGAACTCGACGGGGGCTACCGGTTTGGCATCATCGGCAATACTTCATTGCCATTTTGCTCAGATTGCGACCGGCTGCGCCTCGACAGTCATGGCAGAATCTTCGGCTGCCTGAGCTCTCAGCAGAGCCATGATCTTGCCGCGGAGGGCATCGACGTGGCGGCCGTGCTGAGATCGGCAATGCAGCTGAAGCAAGCTGAAAAATTTACCGGCAGCCAACTGGTCATGCGGGAGATCGGCGGATGAAAATCGAAGTCCATTTCTATGCACAGCTCAGGGATTTCTTCGGCGATTCGCTCTCCCTCGAACTGAGTGAAGCCGCGACGGTTGCGACGCTCTTCACTGCCTTGACAGAGAAGAACGCTCTTGCCGCAGACTGGCTGAAGGTTTCACGGGCTGCCTCAGACGAAGCATTTCTGACGCCTGACACTTTGCTCACCGCCGGGGCGCGATGCTATATTCTGCCGCCTTCAAGCGGAGGATAAATGTATCTTGCAGAGCTGACCGAAAAACCGATTGATCTGAGCCGTGTATTGGCTATGGCCAAGAGTATGCCATCGTCATCACAGATCGGCGCCCGAGTAATTTTCAGCGGCGAGATTCGGGGGTTCAGCCATGGCAAAGACGTCAGCCAGCTCGAGTATACGGCGCATAAGCCGCTTGCCGAAAAGCATATGCTTGAGGTTGTTCGCGCGGCTGCTGCCGAATATCCGTTAATCGCGGCGCTCTGCGTGCACCGCTTAGGCATGCTCGAGGTGGGTGAAAGCGCCGTCGTCGTCATCACCTGCGGCCGCCACCGCACAGAGACCTATGCAGCAAATCAGTACATCATCAACCGCGTGAAGGCAGAAACCCCCATCTGGAAGCGCGAATTTTTCACCGATGGCACGAGCATGTGGGGCGAAAATTGCCATCATTAAATCAGTTCTTTTTCAGGGCAGCCTCAACGGCTGCCATACGCTTCAGCAGATCTTCGTCGCTGATTTTGCCCTCGTGAATATAGCGCAGAATATACTGGTAAGGCACACCATCAGAGGCCGTGCCCGCCAGACCCTTCAGCGGTTTCTGCGAAGTTGATTTGTTCTCGCCGGTTTTAATGCTGCCGTCATAGGGTTCTGTGCCCGCGGCCAGCTTTTGCCAGGTTGACATGAAAGATTCGGGTGTGTTCTCACCTGGCTTGGCCATACGATAGATCTGCGCCACCGTTGCCGTGTTTTTGTTCTCGCCGACCTGTATATCAGTCAGCCGCCAGATGAGTTTTTTATTCTGCATCATGTAACCAAAATCGACACGCAGATCGCTTTCGTCGTTTATGGTGAAGTTCTTGGCATTCAGTTTCAGGCTGTATTCAGGCAAAGTAATGTTGAGCATTTCTCCACTCGTGTAGCTAAACCGAAAAGTTTTGTATTCATCGGGTATATACTGGGTTAATTTAAGAAACTCCACCCACGATTTAAACTGACCATAGTGCGAGAACATGATGTAATCGACGACTTTACGCACATCGGGAGCGTAATCATTTTTAACGAGGCCGGCGCTGTTGCGCACGATGATACTGATAATGCCTTCAGGCGTGGGCGTCGAATAGATGAGCAGAATTTCGTTGCAGTATTCGATTTCGAATTCGCTGACTACCCATTTGCGCGCGAAACGGTCTGAATAAATTTTACTGCGCGCCGGGCTGCCGAAAGAGGTGACGCGTATTTTCTGGCCTGCCATCTCGCGTTCAAAGCGTACATATTTCAGCATCTGGTCGAGATGGTATTTCGGGTCTGAGATATACTTGAGCACACTTTCGTCTTTCGGTAAGTGCATTGCCTGAAAATACAGGCCGCTCATCGAGCCATAGACGATCGCCCCGCCGCCCGGCATGTCGACCTTTTCTTTTTTCTCCGGTTCAAATATCGTCCAGACGCCGTCGCCCGACTGGCCAATCATCATCGGAAACGAATTGTCATAGGTATTGTTCAGTATTTTCGCTGAGCCAGGCCCATTGGGAAAATACTCGGGTTCTTTCTCGCGCATGAATTCCGCGAGAAGTTTTTCTGAAAGCTGCAGATGATCTTTCTCCATCTGCTCATCGAGAACGCGGTACGATACCGGCACCGAATACGATTTTTCATACTGCGAGCGGGTACGAAGAATTGTATTGTAGAATCTGTAGTTATACCGGTATTCGAGTTTGTTTGCGTGCTTTGGCCCTAAAAACTGTTCTGTCGGCAGGGCATAATTCAGATTCTCATTTTGGCTCTTGCGCAGAACAATACCCAGAACCTCGCCTTTCTGGTTTAGCAACGGCCCGCCGCTGTTGCCCGGTGACACGGCCGCCGTGAAACGAATCCATTTCCACTGGCCTTCAACTGCCTCGGGTGTTTCTGAGGTAAATATGCCGTCGCGGCTGATAATACCCTCGCCATGGGCATTGCCCACCGCATAAACGCGCTCGTTGATTTTCTTCTTGCCTGCAAATTTCAACGCATGCTTAAACTTCTTGTCTTTAACCGTCAAGATTGCATAGTCGCGCCGGTTCGAGAAGGCTGTTACTTCGTTTATTTCTGAGACGTTGCCCTCATGGTCGCGCAAAAAGAGTTCGCGGTTTAGCCCACCGGCCCCCAGATCGATTACATGCCATGCAGTAATTACCTCGTTCTCATTGATCGCGAAAGCACTGCCGACTGAATAATATTTATCGGTGCGCTCGGTGTAAGGCAGCAGGTGCACCGGAAGTTTTTCTTCATAAGTCAGCGAATCTTTGGTCGGCTTTTTCAGAACAATTTCAAATACCGCCTTGCGCGTGCGCGTCAGGTCGGGGCCTGCCTGCTCAGTATTGGCCTGTGATGGCAAAGCCAACAGGCAAATTAACGGCAGAACTTTTGAAAAACCAGTCGGTTGTGGCAGCGATGGGTGAAACATGATCGGCTAGAATCTTGCCGGCTTTTGCTTGGTCAAACAATTCTGATCTGCGCTGCCCCGCAGAAGTGTTATAGTGCTTGGCTGCGTGACCGGCGCGGTGTTTTCGAATCTTTCTCAATGGCTGACCCGCTGACAAATCGCTACTCAAGGCAGCTGCTCTTGCCACAACTCGGCAAGGCAGGCCAGCAAAAACTGAAGTCGGCCCGCGTGTTGATCGTAGGCCTGGGGGGCCTCGGCTGCCCGGCCGCGCAATACCTCGCTGCAGCGGGCGTCGGCCATCTGGGCCTCGTCGACCCCGATGTTGTACAGGTCTCAAACCTGCATCGGCAGATTTTGTATGGCGAGGGGGATATAGGCCAGACCAAAGTCGACGTCGCTAAGCAGAGGCTTTTACACCTGAACCCCCATGCAACAATTGCCACGCAAGCAGAAAAATTCACGACCGATCGCTCAGCGTTTCTCGCCCAAGCGTGCGACCTGGTGCTCGACTGCACCGACAACTTCGCGGCTCGCGACGCGATCAACGCGTATTGTGTGCAGGCCAAAAAGCCAAGCGTGTTTGCGAGCCTCTACCGCTTCGAAGGCATGCTCACCGTTTTTGATACGACCACTGGCGCCGGTTGCTACCGTTGCCTCTACAGCGAATCGTCCGAGGCGATTCAGAACTGCGCTGAGGCAGGCGTCATCGGCATGCTGCCCGGCATCATGGGTGCGATGCAGGCACTCGAGGCAATCAAAATCATTACGGGCGCTGGCGAGGTGCTAAACCGGCAGACTTTGGTCTACGATGGCTTGAATCAGACAGCGAGAAAATTCATTCGTGAGAAAAAAGCCGACTGCTCGGTTTGTGGGTGAGAGTTGTTGTGTGCCATTTTCTTAGATACTTGTTGTTTGTTGCAGGAATAGAGTAAGAATTAAGACAGGCCTGATGCAAAAAAAGGAAGACATAGTAAAGGCCGTTAACGAGTATAAGGTGAAGCACGCTCTTGAAGGCACTGACGAGAACCTTAGTATTATCGTGCATTTCATAAACAACCAATCGCTAGATCGAGATAGCGCCATTGACCAAACATCAAATCGTTCTAATGACTTTGGCATTGATGGCTGGTTCTTGAAAGATGGCGAGACATTGAATATTTACCAGAGCAAATTGAGCGAAAGCAAAGCCTTAGCTCTCCGAGGTCTCTCTGATCTCATTAATGCCGCAGCTTGGCTTGAGGCCCTGTTTACAACGGATGAAGTTGAAAAAATTCCCGATAATCCATGCCTTTACAACCTCTTCATGATGTTCGCTAAAAACAAGGCAAATATTCGGCAGCTAAATTTCGTCCTACTGAGCCCTTATTCAGAAACTGAACTGGAAGACACAGTAGAAGCAGAAAATGCTAACCAATCCCTCTTAGCTTCAAAGCTAAACGAAAAAGTAAAAATTAGTCTCCGGTTCGAGCAATATTGCCTGGTACCAGGTTTAAAGAAAGCGCGCAAGAAGTATCCCATAGCTAGGATAAAGGATTCGACAATTTCTTTGAGACCCGATGCCCATCTTGATCTCGCCTATATACCGATAACAAGCCTAATTGACCTTTATCGTCAACGCGGCGACGTGCTCTTTGAAAAGAATGTACGCATGTCCATTTCTTATACTAAAGAATCTAAAGACAGACTTGTGAACCCAATGGAGGCGACATTCGACGCGATAGTTGAGGGTCGGCTTGACCCCAAAATATTTCCCTTCTACCATGTTGGCGTCACAATCTGCGCTCTCCGAAAGCATGATGATGAGGACCGAAAACTTAGTCTTGAAAGCCCGAATGTGATTAACGGCGCACAAACCATTACCATCGCAAATAATTTTCTTAAGCGTTTAGAAATTAGCAAAGACGAGAAAAAACTTGAGCGATTCTCAGAAATCAAAGTTATAGCTAAAATTGTCACAGGGACGACAGATGATGAACTTAAAGAGATAACTAACTCAAACAATCGCCAAAATCCGATTGAAAATTGGCAACTTTTCTCCAATGACCCTATCCACATAGCAATCGAATTAGCTTTAAAGGACATTGGCGTATTTTACGAACGACAGCGCGGCAAGTTTCAGTCGGTTATGAAGAAAGCTGAATCAGCAAAAGACTATTTTAACACCAACAACGCGCATATAACCGTTATGGACTTAGGCCAAATAATTGCATTTGCGAAAGGCAAATTGCAGTGGGCGGCTAAGCCATCCGAAATATTCCTCAATAAAGCCAATCATGATACGATATTTGATGCGAGCATAGAAAACTACCCACAGGATATGGTCGTGATGCATAACATTTTTAAGGCCCTGAAAAGAGGTTTGCAGCACTACTTGCAAAAGCCAGTGCTCTCTGATGACCACTCCCAGCGAATCTTCAGCAAACCGATTGTTCGAGCCCATGTTTACTACATTGGCCTATTGCACTACTACCGACATCCATCGAAAGAAAACATCCGCATTGACGCTGCCCAACGCCTACACCGAATTGCGAATTCAACGCTGGTTGACGACACCCTGATCACATTCCAAAAATACATATCTAAGTTCAAGAACAGGTATCTCGCAGACTCAAAGCAAATGGAACAAGATGTTTCCAATAAGAAACTTGATACAATCACAAAAGATATTCTCAGTGAACTTGGCATTAGCCAAATAAACCTTCTTCCGTTTTCAGGCACTGCAATATCGTGGTCTGAATGAAAGAAAACGGCGTGCAACAAAATTTACCTGCTGCGCTCGCTGCGGTGCCGTAGCTCCACCGAAGACGGAGAATCGAAGACTCTTCGCGCGTGCTCTGAAAGCAGAGACCCGAAGACGGGTCGCGGCCCTCCGCGGCAAAGATGCCTTCGTCGCACAAGCGGGATGCTTGTTTTGTGCTCCTCAGGCAGGCGCTGCGGGCACATTTGGTGACGCAAAATGGCTTTACAATGCAAATTTATGACAGAGGCGTCACCAAGCGTCAGGTATATTCCGCGTTAGCAGCTATACGCGCTTAGTTTTACTTATATGAATATCTTACCGTATAACAACCATTCCCATAGGGATATGGTAATCTCACTATGGAATGAAGTATTCAACTATACTTCTCCACAGGCCAAGTCTGAATTGATTATAGATAAAAAGATTCATCATGAAGGCGGACTATTCTTCGTCATGGTAGACGGAACTGAGGTAATTGGTACAATCCTGACACGATATGACGGTCACCGAGGTTGATTATATTCTCTCTGCGTTGCGACAAAGCACCAGAAAAAAGGGGTTGGAACTGCATTGGTAAAGCATGCCGAAGCAGCCTTATTCGACTTGGGTTGCGTTAAGATCAATCTACAGATAGTATCGGATAATGCCGAAGTAGTTAGTTTTTACGAAAAGCGTGGCTATAAGACAGAACCTCGCATAAGCATGGGTAGGCTGATTACCCAGAATTTACCGAAATAGGGCGCGCGTACAGCTGCTAACAAGTGTTACGCGAGTCGCCCGCTGCTGTGCAGTAGCCCCACCGAAGCCAGAGAATCGAAAACTCACGGGGCAACTGCTCTGAAAGCAGAGACCCAAAGAAGAAAACTCGGCCTCACGGAGTCACGGGCAAGCAGCGTCTAATCATCCGAACCTGTACACATTTCATCGACACACTTAAAGTTGAATCCGCATTGAATATCCATCGAACATTTCTTTCCGCAATAGCCTTGTTTGGCGCATTTGTTTCCGATACCACATTCGATGTCCATCGTGCATTCCTTAATGCCGTGCGCTATCTCTTTCGTGCAGACCTGATTTTTGCATTTGAAATCACCACATTCAATATCCATCGAACATTTCTTGCCGCAGACCCCACGGGAGCATTTCATTTCGAGGCCGCATTCGATATCCATGCTGCATTTCTCACCAATTTCTTTATCAGCGAATGCAGGATTCAAAAAAGATATCAATACCAAAGCGGTAAAAAACCAAATGCTCTTGACGTTTAACATGTTGCTCTCCCTGCAGACTCGAATCTGGCTCGGGTATACCGTCTGTAAAGCCCGATTACCGGGGTGCGGTGTGGCTTGCTTAGTTTAAGCGGTTCATTGGGCAATTAGCCGTCATGGGTTTCTGCGGAGCCGATTTGATTTGCGAGCAAGAGCTGGCGATACCGCGTGAGCGATGGTTCGACATGCTCTGAAGGCAGAGACTCGCTGCGCTTCGTCGCACCACGAGTCTCCGGCGTGCCGGGCAGCGCCCGGCTTAGCCGAAAAGCGCGGCCTTGAGCGTTTCTTGCGAAACGCGAAAGGACACGCCAAGTTAACCATTTCGTCATTCCCGCGAAAGCGGGAATCCATCTTATTGGTTATGAAGTTAGATGCCCACTTGTGCGGGCATGACGAATGGTGCGAAATTAATTAAACCAGCGCTTCACTGCCTCTGCACCGATATCGATACCGGTGAGGCGTGCGCGCTGCACGATTGTCCAGAAACCGCGGTAGGTTGCGCGGTCGTGCAGTTCGCCTTCGTGCTGAATCGGGCCCCAGGCAGCGTCTTGCGCCGCGAGCAGAACTGCGACACCTTTTTTCACTTCAGAGAGGTCGGGTTTCATCGCTTCGACGATTGCATCGATCTGCGTTGGGTAAATCGACCACATGCGCAGAAAGCCGAACTCGTTGCGTGCGCGTGATGCGTCAGATTTGGTTTGTTCGAAGTTTTTGAGGTCGAGCGTCACGTTGTGCGCGGGAACCACGCCATTCGCGAGTGCCGCGGCGACGCAGTTGGCCTTTGCGCGTGCGAGCAGCTTGTGGTCGAACTGGCCCGGGCTCTTCATGTTAGAGAGCGCGATTGCGCCGTGGTGGCCCGAAATGAAGTCCATGAGGCCGAAGTCGATAACCTGCAGCCAGGGCAGCGTCGCGATTTTTTCGACGTCGCGCAGCGCGCCGTGCGTTTCGATCAAAACGTGAATCGGTATCTCGCGCTTGAGGCCGGCTTTTTTCGCAGCCGCCTGTATGTATTCGATCATCTCTTTTACCTGCTCGTAAGCAGTGGGCTTCGGTATTGTGATGTACGCGAGGCGCTCGCCGGCACCGGCAACGAGAATATCGACGTCTTGTTTCCAGTACTTGCTGGTGTAGTCGTGAATACGCGCGCCCGCCATGTTGTGCTTGTTGTGCTCGCTGTTGGTGAGGCGCACGATCATCTCGGCGTGGTCTTTCTCTTGGCCGGTGGGCGCACCATCTTCGCAGTCTTGCGTGATGTCAAAAACGGGGCCTTTTTCGTCTTGAAAGCTGAATGCCTTCATGATCATTTTTTCGTTGCCCGCGAAATGCTCGCAGGTAGCGATCACGGGAAAGGGTTTTTCGCCTGCAAAGAGGGCGTCATTGGGGTGTGTCATAATGAGGAAAAAACCGGGATTTTAGACACAGCGTCAACGAAAGGGAAGGGTAAGGCGCGCCTATTTCTCTCGTTTTCAGAACCGTGACGCACGGCTAAAAAAGACAAAAATATCCTTTATGAATCGTTGACGAAGCGTCGGGCGCTGCGGGCAGTGCACCGTGCTGCGCGAGCATCTCAATGCTGAGAATATCAGATTCGCTCTGAAGGGTAGCGTTGAAAACGCCATCAGCACGCTTATCGAGGCGAACGCAGGTGCCGATCTGGGTCTCGTGCGCGATGCTTTTGCGAACGCGCGCCGCGCACCCTATATGAGCGCTGAGCATGGCGTGCTGATTCCGCATGTGCGGGTGCACGGCCTTCGCCGCACGATCGCGGCGCTAGGGCTCTCGCGCGAAGGTCTTGAACATGCCGGTGGCAAGGTTCATGTCGTGCTCGTGCTCGCTCTGCCCGCGGGCGAAACCGCGCACGAACTGCAGTTGCTTCAGGGCATGTCATCGGTCTTGCCTGCGATCGCGGGCGAACTGCGCGAAATCACCGACGCAGCTGCCGTGCTCAAGGCGTTGAAGCGCGGCGAAGAGCACGCAAAACCTTCTTTTCGCAACCTCACGCAACAACAAATCGAGTTTGAACTTGCAACCGATCTCAAAGCAGGATTAACCACGCGAGAAGCCGGCGCGCGGCTCGCTGAGTTTGGCGGCAATGTCGTGCGCCGTGGCCGCCGAATTCCCTGGTACATAAAACTCGCGCGCAATTTCTTTAGCTTCTTCGCCGTCTTGTTGTGGGGGGCCGCAGCGCTCTGCTACGTACCGGGCGTCGATATGCCGCAGCTCGGCACAGCGATACTCATCGTGGTGATCGTCAATGGTTTCTTCTCTTTTCTACAAGAATACAAATCAGATAAGGCTGTCGACGCACTCAAGCGTATGATGGCACGCACCTCGCGCGTCATGCGCGACGGCGCGGTCACAGAGATATCGGCAGAAGAACTTGTGCCAGGCGATATTATATTGCTTGAAGAAGGTGACATCGTGCCCGCTGACTCGCGGCTTGTCGACGCGTACGACGTCGAGGTTGATAACTCGTCTCTGACGGGCGAATCGACTTCGGCGAAAAGGTACAAATCTGACCAGCCCGTTCTGATCGAAGGCCGCTTTTTGTGGATAGAGCTGCCCAATATCGTCTTCGCCGGGTCGACACTCATTCGTGGCAATGGCCGCGCCGTTGTTTACGCAACGGGCATGTCGACCGAGATCGGCAAGATTGCAGACCTGACGCTCGGCATCAAGAGCGAAGCGAGTCCGTTGCAGAAGCAGCTGCGCGGTACGGTATTCGCAATCGCGCTGCTCGCACTCACGATCGGGCTTACGTTTCTGTTTCTGGGGTGGCTCGTTGCGGGCTTAAGTTTTGTTCAGGCGTTTGTCTTCTTTATCGGTCTTTTCGTCGCGAATGTGCCCGAGGGGCTTTTGCCGACTGTCACGCTTTCGCTCGCCATGGGGGTCACCCGCATGGCCCGGCGCAATGCAATCGTCAAGAACCTGTCTTCAGTCGAGACCCTTGGCTGCACGACCGTCATCGGCACCGACAAAACCGGCACGCTCACACAGAATCTGATGATGGTGCAGCAGGTCGTCGCGGGCGGCGAAACCTTTTTCGTTGAGGGTCACGGCTATGAACCGCAGGGCAAGTTTACGCTGAACGGCAGCGAAGTCGCGCGCGAACAGCTTGCAGGCCATTCGGTATTCAAGGCCCTCGTCGATTGTGCATACATCTGCAATAACGCCAAACTCGAGCGGGTGCCTGGCGGCACGCGCGTAATTGGCGACCCTACAGAAGGCTGCCTGCAGACGCTCGCTGCGCGCGCCGGTGTTGCCGGCACGCACCAGCGCATTCACCTAAACCCGTTTGAGTCCGTTCGCAAGCGCATGAGCGTCGTGGTGCTCGAGCCGCAGACGCGTAAACGTATAGCGTATGCCAAAGGTGCCCCTCTTGAAATTCTCTCGTGCTGCAGCCACATCATGACTGCGGGCGGCGCCAGCCGATTAGACGACCGGGAGCGCGATAAGATACGCCGCCAAACAGATGAACTGGCAGCACAGGGTTACCGCATGCTCGGCCTTGCCATGCGCAGCGACGACGCGCTGCAAAGCATCACGGCGTTCGACGTCGCGAACACCGAGAGCGATCTCATATTTCTGGGGCTCGTCGCAATTTCAGACCCCGTTCGCCCCGGCGTCAAAGAGGCGATCGCTGCCTGCCACAGGGCGGGCATTCGCATCATGATGATTACGGGTGACTATCCGCTCACGGCGAAAAGTATCGCGAGGCAAATCGGTCTCGGCGATGGTGGCGACCTCACCGTTCTCACGGGCACTGAACTTGGCAACCTCAGCGACGAAAAACTCTGTGAGGTGCTGAAAAGCGGCGAGGCCGTTTTTGCGCGGGTTTCGCCTGAGCAGAAGCTGCGCATAGTGACGATGCTCAAGTCGCTCGGCGAGATTGTTGCCGTGACGGGCGATGGGGTCAACGACGGCCCGGCACTGAAAAAGGCCGATATCGGCATCGCGATGGGCATGCGCGGCACCGACGTTGCCAAAGAAGCGGCGGAGATAATACTCACCGACGACAATTTCAGTTCGATAGTGGCAGCGATCGAAGAGGGGCGCGGTATTTTCGACAACATCAGAAAATTTGCTTCGTATGTGTTCAACAGCAACCCGCAAGAGCTGTATCCCTTTATACTCTGGATGCTGATACCCGGTTATCCGCTCGTGATGACAGTCATGGGGGTTCTCGCAGTCGATGTCGGTACCGACCTGATACCGGCGATGGGCCTCGGCATCGAACCGCCCGAAAAAGGCATTATGGAAAGGCCGCCGCGCAAACGTGGCGAACGGCTGCTGTCGATGCCGTTCATTTTGCGCTCATACCTCGTGCAGGGTAGCCTGCTCGCGTTCAGCTGTTTCGCCACGTACTATTACTTCGCCTGGACGATGGGCTACCTCAAGGGGCCGAACGCGCTGATGAACCTGCCGGCCTCACCTGAAAAACTCAACATGGCTAATGCGACCCAAATCTATTTGCAGTCGCTCACGGCATTTTTCTTTCCGACAATTGCCGTACAGATTGGCAACGTGCTCTGCAAGAGGTCGCATTCGGCGTCGTTGTTCTCACGCGACTTCTTGCGAGAAAGTACACGGGCCGCGGGCATCGCCGCGCTGCGCTCGTACCTGCCGAAACGCCGCACGCTCAACATCAACATTCAATACCGTTTTGAAGAGGCACACCACGACGATACGCACCGCGCGTTCTTCGCGCAGTTCTTGCAGCTGGTCAGCTTTCCGCTGCGCGTGCTTTATATGCGCCTCGCCAACTACACGCTGCCGCTCAGGCGAAAAGTTTTTGTGCCTCTGCTGCGCCTGACCGCGGCTTTCTTTGAGCGCTACCCGGTGGTCTATAACTTCGTTTCGAATCCGCTGATCAACGTCGGCATTGCCGTTCAGTTTCTGCTGTGTTATGCGTTCTTCTACACTGACCTCGGTAAGGTTTACTTTTTCGAACCCGTGCCATGGCATGTGTACCTCTTTGCCTTTCATGGCACAGTGCTCATCATCGCGTTTGAGGAGATCAAGAAGTACTACCGCCGGCGCGGGCATAAGTTGGAGTTTTTGGGGTAACCTTTCCCCGGTTCTGTAACCGGGGAAAGGTAAATAAATACTTGCCACTTCTCCCTCGTTTTATTATATATCAACCGTTCGATATAAAATGCCAAAGATAGTCAACCACCGCCAGTATCGCAGCGAGCTGCTTGAAAAGTCGGCCAGTACGTTTTCACGCCACAACTACGCCGACGTCTCGATGCGCGACATCGCAAAAGACATCGGCGTCTCGACGGGCACACTCTACCATTACTTTCCCTCGAAAGAAGAGCTCTTCTGCGCGCTCTTTCTGCATACCGCACAGAGCTCTGCCGCCGAGGTGGTCGATGCGATGTGCAACCTGACGAGCTTTGAAGAGCGGCTCGACCGCCTGTTCGACTATTTTCTCGGCCGCTGCGACCGCATGCGCCGGCAGTTTCTGTTTTCGGCGGACATGCTGCGCAATGCTCTGCCGCACAAGGCGCAGAAGCTGCTTAACCGCTGGGCCAGCGAGCTCGAACGCCGGCTGTCGGGCGTACTGGGGCTCGACTCTGAGACCGGCCTCGCGGTCTTTTTGTTTCTTGCGGGCAGTCTCTACGCGGGGCAGGTGCTGCCGGCCTCGCGCGATCTTGAACCGGGCTTCAACGCGATGAAGCAGATGCTCTTACAGCAACATAAAACAAAAGGAAAGGGAAAATAACATGAACGGAAAATTTGGCAAAAGGGTGTTCACACCCCAATCAATGATAGAGATTCTGACCGACATCGTGCGTGCGGCGCCGACGATGCCTGGTACATTTACGAGCGGTCGCATCTCGCCCGCATTCCGCGAGCGCATTCTGCTGGCGGTAACCTCGGTCAACCGCTGCCGCTATTGCCAGTGGGTGCATTCAGACCTCGCGGCGGCGAACGGCATCAGCGGCGAACAGATCGCTTCGCTGCTGGGTTCGTCGACTGAAAGTGTGCCCGAAGAAGAAAAGGTGGCATTGCTCTATGCGCTCCACTATGCTGAAACCAACCGTAACCCTGCGCCGATGCACCGGCAACAACTCATCGACACCTACGGCGCCGAAACCGCGCAGGACATTGAAAACTGGATTCAGCTGATCTTCTTTTCGAACCTGTCGGGCAACACGTTTGATGCGTTTCTCTCGCGTCTGCGAGGCGAAGCGAACCCCGAAGGCAATGCAATCTTCGAAGCAATGTTCGCGGTACTCTCTGCCCCGGTGCTGCTGTCGCTCGCGGCGATCAGCAAGAACTCGGTGAACCCGCTCGCCAGCTTAAAACACAATTAATGGCAACAGGCGCAGCCTGTTGCCATTAATTGTTTCAAAAAGTTGACAATACCGTCAACATCGACCCTTTGCCGCATGCGTATTTTTTCTGCGGCAATGGCGCTTTTTCTCGCGACACAGCTCGCCGCGCTCGCGCCCAACCAAATGGGCAGCGACTTCAACGACGGCGTGCAGGCCTATAACCTCAAGCTCGGCATCGGCTGGTCGCAAGAAAATCATGAAGCGACACGCGCGCATCTGGTGCAGGGCGCATTCGAGTTCATGCTGAGCGACCGCTTCTCGGTGCGCGGCAATGCCGGTTTTCCCGTTTCAACCGCCGTTACCGACTTCAAATATTATCCGTTCATGATGGGCGGCGCCTTGCATCTTTTTCCGCGAAACTGGTTTGATATTTATCTTGGTGCCGATGCCGGTTTCGTGCACATCGGCGCGCCCAACTTCGCCGCGAGCTGGTCGACCCGAGTGACCCCCGTTGTCGGCATTTCGCTCTACTATTGGGGGGCTTTCTTTCTCGACGGCGAGGCGGGTTACAACATTCTGCAATATGCGAACCAGACAGCGATTGACCTGAGTGCACCCACATACCGGGTGCGCATGGGCTTCTATCTCTAGAAAAATGAGGATTGCCTTGCGTCATGTCGCTTTCACTTTATTGATCCTCATCGCTTTTGCCATGGGGGCATGCGCTTCGGTGCAGCTGCATGGCGATAAACATGCGGTGCAGACTAAAGACGACTGGAAACTCACGATCGAACACTTTCAGGCGACCGGGCCAAAGAAACAAAAGTTTCCCGTGTTGATCTGCCATGGGCTCGGTGCAAACCGGCACTATTTCAAGGCGAACAACGAAGATTCGCTCGTCAGCAATCTGCAAAAAGCCGGCTACGACGTGTGGCTGATGGACCTGCGCGGCAGACCCGAAGCGGGTGAAACCGGTTACTGGTTCGGCAAACACACCTACACCTATTCGATGGATGAATACGTGCACCACGACCTCGACGCTGCGATTGCGTACGTGCTGCAGCAGACAGGTGCGGCGAAAATCAACTATATCGGCCATAGCATGGGCGGCATCATTATGTATGCGCGCCTGGGGTCGTTGCAAGAGAACCGCGTCGCCAATTTTGTCGCGATCGCGTCACCGATGAATTTTCTGCCCTACAACCTCTGGACGTTCAAACTCTATTCGATGCGCGGGGGCATGGCGCTCTTGCCGGTATTGCCTTTGCGCCCGGGGGCGATTATGGGCAGCTTTATTCCCGAGGCGCTGTATTCACCATTTATTGATGCTTTCTTGAATTCAGAAAATACCTCGCGCGAGGTGAAAACACTGCTGCTGCAGCGGTCGATCAACAACATCAGCAAGAATGAAATCAAGCAGTTTATTTATATGACAGAAAATGGCGGCATGTTCAGCGCCGACGGCAAGGTCTCTTACCGCGAGAATCTGAACAAGGTGACGATTCCAGTTTACCTGCTTGCAGGCCGCCGCGACGAACTCGCAGACCCTGCTGTCGTGCGCGATATCTACGAGCGCGTCGCAGCGAAAGACAAGACATTCGAAATTTTCTCGCGCGCAGATGGGTACGCCGACGACTACGGGCATACCGACCTCATCTTCGGCAAGGTCGCGCACAAAGAAGTGCACCCGAAAATCATTGAGTGGTTGAATAAGCGAAATTGATGCTGTGTCACCCTTCGACTGGCACCGAAGCCGGAGACCCGAACCGGGTCACAGGGTGACAATCGTCATGGTGAGCCTGTCGAACCATGGCGAACCTACTACTTCTTGAAAATAAAAAAAACTGCGAGTATCAAGAATATAAACCCCACCAGATAGTTCCAGCGCAGCTGTTCGGTCTTGAACACGTAGACCGCAAAGACCGTGAACACCACCAGCGACACAACTTCTTGAATGACTTTGAGTTCAAACAGGTTGAAAGGCCCGCCATAGTTTTCGCTGCCGATGCGGTTCGCCGGCACCTGAAATGTGTACTCGGCGAGCGCAATGAGCCAGCTGAGCAGAATCACGCCATAGAGGGGCAGCGCAGACCAGCGCTCGCTTTTATGCAGTTGCAGGTGCCCATACCACGCGAGCGTCATGAAGATATTCGACAGCACTAGAAGTGCGATCGAAAGTATACCCGATTGGGCCACTCGTTAAGCGAGAACTATTCTTCTTCGCCGCCGGCAGCCTTCGCCTTGACTTTAAGCGAAATCGTCTGCGACCAGGCCGAACCATAGCTCACATGCGCACCGTCTGCGAACTGCAACGTAATGCGGTAGTCGCCGGGCTTCAGGTCAATCGTATCTTCTGTCTGGCCTTTGCCGTAGTGTTTGTGAAATTCGTCATTGATAACGACCTGACCAGCCGCGATCGCCTCTTTATTGATCAGAATGTGAAAATGCCCGGTGCCTTCTTCGATCGCGCCGGCGGGTTTGACTGTCATGCCTTCGACCTGCATGCCAAATTTGACGGGAGAGGTGACCTCGGCCTTGTCTGACGGTTCAGAGAACCAGACTTTACCGGTGTATTCTTTTTTCTTGCAGCTGATGACGGCAACCAAAACCAGCAGAGCAAACGGCTTCATGACTTTCATAAATCCTCATTGGTGAGAATTGCGAGTCTGTAAAGAATTTCGTGCTAATTGATGATATATGGCACACGAATAGAAGGGTGCGACAAATTGAAGTCGCGCGTGTTGCGGGTGACGAGCTGGCATTCGTGAACCAGAGCCGTTGCCCAAATCATCGCGTCGGGTATGCGCAGTCGGTGTTGCTGGCGCAGTTTAACGGTGAAGTCGGCGACCTCGGTGGTTACGGGGCAGAGCGCGAAATGGCTCAAGAATTTTCTGAGCTGCGCTTCGTCTTCGGTTGATTTGGCGCCGACCAGAATTTCAATCTGCGTGACGAGGCTGATCAGGCGTTTTTCATACAGGGCAATTTCTGTTTTCGCCTGTGTCTCTCCGTTCAGGTAATCAATCAGAATGTTCGTGTCAAAGACGGCTTTCACCAGTCGTTACGCAGCGAGTCGACGTAGCCCAAAGCATCGATGGGCTTGCCGCGAAAGTGGCCAAAGTGTTCGTCAATGCTGCCTGCCTGCAGCGTGTGTGCCGCATAATAGTCGATTGCCCGGCGTATGGCCTCGGCTCGCGAAATACCATCGCGCTTGCAGATGTGCGAAAGTGCTTCAACCTGTTCTGTCTCCATATCAAGCAGAGCTTTCATATGTATATATGATATATGCATATACTGTAGGCGTCAACTAATTTCCTAGAATTTCCATTCGAGACCGAAATTGGGTATCAGGTTGAGCGGGGTGCTGGGCCCCAGAATGCGAGGGTTGCGTCCCTCTTGATAGGGCTCGCTGTTGCGAAACGACTGGCGTAGCTGCGGTTCATTGTTATAGACGTTAATGAACTCGACGAACCAAGAAAATGTGCCCCAGCTGTAGGTGCTCTTGCGCGTAATACGCAGATCGAGCCGGTGAAAAAGCGGAAACTGCGCACTGTTGACCGCGGTTGAATACGTCGGCGTATAAAGTGTCGTCGTCGGATTTCCATCGCAGGTGTAACCGGGCGTGCACGTGCTGCCAATAATCGGGGTATAGGGAAATCCCGTAAAAAGTTCAAACCGGGCGCCGAATTCCCATGCGCCCCAGCGCGCGACGCCAATCATCTTCACGACGTGCCGCTGCTCGAACCGAAACGGAAAGCTGCCTGCAATGCCCGAAATATCGGCGCGGGTAAAGGTGTAACTTATCCAGCCGAAATAGCCGTCTTCGTTTTCTTGCAGTGATTTGCGGTAGCTCACCTCGACGCCGCGCGTCAGCACGCCGCCGGTATTTGCGTACAAGATACCCTCAGCCTGTTGCGCAGAAGTCGTCGTCTGCGCCAGGTCGTACAGGTTGTTGTAAAAGCCTTCAACCTTGAAGACATGAAAACCGATCTCTTGCTCAATCGATGCGCTGCGGTGCAGCGATTTTTCACTTCTGAGATCATCAGACGTGACGATGCGTGCTTCGCGCCGCGTAGCCTGATTAAACCGATACGCATTCGTCTGCGCGAAAGACGAATAGTGCCCGCCTGAAACGGCGAACGTTGTGTTGGTCGTAAACTTGTAACCCGCGAGCCCGCGCAGGTCGAGCGTTGTTTCTTTTGAGCGCACCAGATGGTCGCTGCGCACGCCGGGTGTGATAAAAAAGCCGCCGAACTCAAAGCGATTGTCGGCGTACGCCGAAAACTGGTGGTTCTGGCCGAGCGCGGCAATATTGATCACATCGAAATGGTCGGGATTGTTAAAATCGGTCTGGCCCTGCGGTATCGTTTCTTTGCGCTGCTGTGTCACACCCGAGCTGTTGAAATGGAAAAGCTGATAATCCACACCCGCCTTTAGCCGCGCTTTGCGGTTCATATAGTGAATGTCGAAAATTTCCCTGAGGCCTGTGATGTTCGGGCGCGTGTTGACGTCGATCGTGCCGAGCGCCCGGCCCGGCGCCTCGCGGTAGAAACGGCTGTAGATCAGCGTATTAAAAAGCATCGTGCGCATCTTCACGTTCTCTGACGGCAGATAGTCGTAAGTCGCCGATTGGCTATGTGAGGATATATCATTAAATACAGTCAGGTCGCCCGCCGCCGGGTTTTCACCCTGTTCGACACGTTCTTTTTTTTCTTCTTCAGAAAGTTTGCGAATCAGCGTAAACGTGTCATAGCTGCCGAAGATGAACATCGAAACCGCGTGCCGGTTGTGTTCGCCGAGATACCAGCGTGCTTTCCATTGGTAGTCGTAATATTCGGGCACCGCAATAATCTCTTTGCCGGTGATCACCTTGTAGATCGGCGGCACGAGCAGCGAGAGGTAACCGACGCGACCCGAGATCGAGAAAAAACCCGTGTCGATTTCGGCCTTGCGCTTTGCGTCTTGGTATGCCTTGCGTTCTTCTTCAGACGCGGTCTCTGCCGGCGCAACGAGTTTGGGAGAAAACACAGACCACGGCGCAGCATAGAAAGCATTCGATGAAATAATGCCGGTCTGAATGGTTGCCGTCGGTTTGGCGACGGTCTCAATCGTGCGAATGTCGATGACAGCGCCGAGCGCCTGGCCATAAAATGCGGGAAAAGCCGAACTGAAGAGCGTCATGTCATCGATCAGCTCATTCGAGATGACCGATTGAAATCCGCCGAAGTGCTGCGGGTTAATCACCGGAATATCGTCGATGAAATAGCGGTTCGCCGTATCGGGTGCGCCGCGAATAATGAGTGGACCAAAGATACCGCCGGGGCGGTTGACACCCGGCAAAGTCGCGAGCGCAGAAATGTTGTCGCCGAAAGTAGCCGGCACCGATTTCAATTCGTGCTGCTGCAGCTGGTGGCGCGCGACGTTGTGCTTTTCTTCGTGCGTGATGAGGCGCACCTTCTGTGTGCGCCGGGTCTGCAACGGCATCACAAGCGTGAGTTTCTTCTTTAAGGGAAGTGTCACGAGCTCTTCGAGCGTGATGCGGCCGGGCGCGGTGAGCTTCAGCGTATACTTGCCCGGCTTCTGCGCGGGCAGAATCAGTTTGCCCTCGGCAAAATTCGCCTTGTATTTGGCCTCGACGACAATTGCCGTGCCGAATTCGATAGTTTCACCAGTTTCGCCGATGACCGCGATTTCATTGGCGGCGAATAAGGGCGTGCAGGTGATCGCCAATACACCGATGATGATGCGCTTTGCTGCTGCCACGGACGCGGCCAAGTCGTTTCGGGTTGTGGCGGCTACCAGAAATTATTGAGGTTTAGTTACGACGTCAATGTTCGTAAGGCTGACTATACCCTTGTCTAATGAAATTTGCTAGGGGTTATCCCCGCCAAAATCTCGTGAAAATTTGCCAACCCCGCTTTGAGGTTAACCGCCGCCGTGCTGAGCATCTGCCCGCCCGCGCAAGCTGCGCATCAATCGTATCGCGGGCAATCTGTTCGGGATTCTGGTTCGGCATAACGATCGATGCGGGTGTATAGCCGGCTGCGGTCACAAAACGTCAATGCAAAGTGGGGGAATCGTCCTATAGCTTTTCTTGCCGGCTACCGGGGCCTCATTCAAGCGTTTGACGCGAAAGCCATGGCGCAGCTGCTACACTGGTACGTCGAATCGATCGATATGAAAATTGTCATCGTTAATCCATTGCGACGGGTTGTTGCGAATATATTGGCGAATGCGATGCAGCGCATCTGCATCGCGCACGATATGTTCGTAATAATTGCGTTGCCAAATGATATGCTGATCGGTGTTGTTGCGCGCCCATTTGGTGACACCGGTTTTAAAACCGCGAACGATGGTTGAAATGGATCGGGAAATAATTTTACCAAATTGGGCGGATTTCCCGGATACGCGTAGGGGCACAAAATTTTGTGCCCCTACCACGTCCGTTTGTGCCCCTACCACGTCCGTTTTTGCCCCTACCACGTCCGTTTTTGCCCCTACCGCGTTTGTTTGTGGTACCGCGTCATCACCATCGATTACGACAACCCCATGCACATGATTCGGCATGATGACAAATTCATCCAACCGCACGTGGGGGTAATGGTTGGGAATTGCCTGCCAACATGCATCTGCAACGCTGCCCATCGCGTTCAAAACCATTTTGCCACCGCGAACACCACCAAACAAATGCGCACGTTGGTGCGTGCAGATGGTGATGAAATAATGCCCAGGCTGCGAATAATCGTAGCCTT
The DNA here is from genome assembly GCF_000266885.1 of Turneriella parva DSM 21527. Classification (NCBI taxonomy): domain Bacteria; kingdom Pseudomonadati; phylum Spirochaetota; class Leptospiria; order Leptospirales; family Leptospiraceae; genus Turneriella; species Turneriella parva. The sequence continues at coordinate 2,589,360 of NC_018020.1, forward strand.
TCAGACGAATGGATTTACGATTACGCCTCAGCACTCCCCGCCAACGTCGCAGGCATCTCCCTCGTTATGACCTGCTGCACCTTTGAGCACCTTCGCGAGCGTCACGCTGATCTCTTCAAACGGCTGATAACCGCGCATCACCAGCATGAACTGGCCGTCTTCTTCGAGCACGAGCGCGGGAAAACCCTTCACGCCTAGACTTGCACTGAAGGTGAACTGGCCCCAGGTTTCTTTGTGCGCTTCTTCGCCTGTAAACGCCGCCGCGAAATCGGTGGCGCTGACGCCAAAGCGCCGCGCGAAGTTGGCGAGAACCTCTGCCGAGGTGATGTCTTGACTGTGAGCATAAAAGCCGCGCTGAATCTCGTGGTAATAGTCATAAGCGTGTTCGGGTGCGAGGCGTTCCATCACGATCACGGCTTTCGCGGCGGGTTCTGTGTCGTAGACAAAATCATCGCGTTTGAAGATATCGTCTTCAAAGGGTTGCCCGGTCATTTTCGCGACCTCGCGCCAATGCTGGCGCATGAGCCGCGCGCGTGCCGGCGTCATCGGTTCTGCCAGCGTGCCGGGGCGTAATCCCCCCATCACGAGGCGAATATCGAGATCGCGCGCATAGGCAGCACGCAGCCTGTCGAACACGGGCGCGAAACCGTAGCACCACGAGCACATCGGGTCGGCGAAATAGTAGAGTCGGCGCAGCCCTGCCATGGGCGAAGAGAACCATTCTGAATTAGGGTGTCACTCGAAAACACCATGCAGAATTATTTCGGGGTAAATCCGCATACGACAAAATACGCTCGACGGCAGTTGCCCGTGCATCAGGTTTTGCCATGGTCCGCTGGATGTTTGGGGTGCAAGGTATATTGCAGTTCTTCGTTGCGCTTGGCGCGCTCGCCGCGGGAGCAATGTTTATTCTAGAACCTTCGGGGCGACTTTTGCAGACACCCCCCGAAATGCTCAGGGCGACCCCGTTCGGCAATTTTCTGCTGCCGGGAATTATTTTGTTCACTGTGAACGGCGTGGGCCAGGCAATTGCCGGTTACCTCACGCTGAGGCGGCACCGCCACGCGGGCATTGTCGGTGGCATTTTCGGCCTTGGCCTCATCATCTGGATCTTCGTGCAGGTCACCTTGATCGGCGGCGGCGCCTGGATACAGAACCTCTACTTTGTCTTTGGCATCTTCGAGACGACGGCAGCGTTCTTCATTGACCGTGTGCTGGCACAGCGGCGCGAAACTTAGCACTGTAGCGTTTGCTACAATATCATTCTTCTTGTCTCGCGATATTGAATTCCGTTTTTGGCGACATGACAGCTAAGAATACGGAATCGTCCGCAGGCCGCGGCAACATGAAATACCGACTCCCCGACGACGTGATGGAATACCGCAATATGGTCTATGACTTTGCGGTGCGCGAAATACGCCCCTCAGTCGAGAAGCGCGACCTCGAAGGCACGTGGGACCATACTCTCTGGAAAAAAATGGCGGATATAGGCCTCTTGGGGCTGTCGGTGCCTGAAGAATACGGCGGCAGCGGTGCGTCATGCCTCATGACCTCTGTCGCGCACGAGGCGTTTTCTGAGGGCTCAACTGATGGTGGTTTGACTTTAGCATTAGGAGCTCATGCTATCATTGGCACAATGCCGATTGCGCTTCTGGGCACCAAAGAACAGAAACAGAAATATTTGCCGAAGCTCGCCTCGGGCGAGTGGACTGCGGGGCTGGGTCTTACCGAACCTTCGTCAGGTTCAGATGCGGCAGGTTCAATGCAGACGCGCGCGGTCAGAAAAGGCGACCGTTATATTCTGAACGGCAGCAAGATGTTCATTACGAATGGCCCGATCGGCGACGTGTTCGTGTGCATGGCAGTCACCGACAAGAAAAAGGGCGCGTTCGGCGTATCGGTTTTTATCGTCGAAAAAACTTTCAAGGGTTTTTCGGTCGGCAAAAAACTCAACAAGATGGGCATGAAGACCTCGACCACGAGTGAACTCATCTTTGAAGACATGGAAGTGCCGGTCGAAAACATGATCAGCGAAGAGAACTCGGGCTTTCTGCGCGTCGGCCGCGCCACCCTCGAATGGGAGCGCACCGTGCTCGTTGCCGCTGGCCTCGGCGGCATGAACAGCCTCATCAAGGGCGGCACACTCTACGCCAAACAGCGCGAGCAGTTCGGCGAGCCGATCATTCGCTTTCAGGCAATTCAAGACAAAATTGCGCGCTCACGTTATAAACTCGACGCGGCGCGCCTTCTCATCTACCAGAGCGCGATCAAAAAGGACAAGGGCCTGCCCGCGCCGATAGAGTCATCAATTGCCAAACTCTATACGACCGAAAGTAATGTCGAAGTTGCATACGACGTCGGCCAGATTTTCGGCGGCTATTGTTTTATCCATGAGTACCCCGTTGAGCGGGCCTACCGCGACTCGCGCCTGTCGACGCTCGGCGCCGGCACCTCAGAAGTCATGCGCTCGATCATCTCGGCAAACATGAAAGAGCTGTGGATAGACTCAGACCTCGAAGGCGACGAAAAAGAAGCGTTCAATAAGTTTCGCGAGTTCTGCCAGAAAGAAATTGCACCGCACACGGCCGAACTCGACAAGAAGGGCGAGGTGCCCAGGTCGCACTTTGAGAAATTGTATAAGGTTGGTTATACATCCGCAATGTTTGAAGAAGCGAACGGCGGCTCGAATAGCTCGTACTATTTTATCACGCACATGCAAGAAGCGCTCGCCGAAGCATGCGGATCTACCTTTTTCTCGGTCGGCGCATCTGTTGGCCTTTTCGGTCTGCCGCTCAGAGAGCATGGCACCGACGCGCAAAAAGCCAAGTACCTGCCCGACATCATCAGCACCAAAAAAATCGGCGCGCTCGGGGTTACCGAACCCGGCGCAGGTTCAGACGTGGCGAACATTCAGACGAAGGCGGTCTTCAAAAACGGCAAGTATTACATTAGCGGAGCGAAGACATACATTACAAACGCGCCTATTTGCGATTATGTGCTAGTGCTCGCCCGCGTTGAGTCCCCCCTCCCGGCCTCCCCCCGCGAGCGGGGGGAGGTGCCAGCGGCGGAGGGGGGACAAATTCGCACTGGCCAAACCGTCTTTATCGTCGACGCCCACGCCAAAGGTGTTTCGCGCGGTAAACCGATGGATAAGCTGGGGCTCAAGGGTTCGCCAACGGGTGAGCTTTTCTTCGACGAAGTTGAAGTCGGTGAAGACGCGATCTTGGGTCGCGCGGGTCGCGGGTTTGCAATTATCATGTCGGCGTTTAACCGTGAACGCCTCGCTCTCGCCGCGTATTCGGTGGGCGTCATGGCTGCGGCGATTCAACACTGCCGCAAATATGCGAAAGAGCGCAAGGCATTCGGCAAGCCGATCATTAAGCACCAGGCTGTGGCGTTCATGATCTCTGACATGATCACCAAATACGAGGCCGCGCGCCAGGTGTTGCACGAAACCGCGTGGATGCTCGACGAAGCGGGTGATGAAAGTCACTACATGCACAACGGCGAACGCGTCGAACTCGCCGCGCGCACTGCTTCGCTGAAACTCATGGCCTCGACTTACGCGCGCGAGGTGACGAACCTTGCAGTGCAGGTCTTCGGCGGTGCAGGTTATATTGAAGATTATCCGGTGGCGCGCCTCTACCGTGACATTAAGCTGGCTGAAATCGGCGGCGGCACTTCAGAAATTATGAAATCCATCGTGGCAAGGTCTGAGTCAAAGAAGGTATAGATTGAAGTTACCAGAAAAAAAGCAATCGAAGCTGCGGCGGGCGCTGTTAAAGCGCCAAATCGGCTTCTCGTGGGCGATCTACCATTCGCCGGGCAAAATTCTGCTCGGGGTGCTGGCTGTTTCGCTCGTTTCGCTTTTTTTCACTCTTAAACTCTTTCAAGATGTGCGTACCGACTTTGCGACTCTTTTGCCTGAAAACGACCGCAGCGTTGTGCATGTCAAAGAGGCCACCCGGCGCACGGGGGGTGTAGGCAATATTTTTGTCTCTATCAATTCTCCCGATTTTGAGGCAAACAAGAAGTTTGCTCATGCGTATGCGGCTTTGCTCGAGAAATATCCGAAAGATCTGATAAAGTTTTTTGACTTTAATTCGAGAGATACCGAACAATTCTTCAAAGACTACCTGTTTTACTACCTGTCGCTCGACGAGCTGAAAGAGTTGCGGGCTTCTCTGCGTAAGCGGCTTGAAAAGACGCGGCTCAGCGCCGTGGGGCTCGACCTCGATGAGAGTAACCCCGATGCACAATTCAAGAATGTGCTGAAAAAAATATTCGAAAAACACAAGTCTGAGAATCCCTTTGGTGTGAATAAAGAGGGTTACTTCACCGACGCCACAGGGGAGAATATGGCGATGATCATTCGCCCCGCAGGCGATGCGGCAGACCAGAAATTTGCGCGCAAGATCATCGACCGGCTGCAGGCCGACATAAACGCTCTGAATCCTCAAGGCTTTCACACCAAAATGGAAGTTGGCCTCAGCGGCACGTATGTCTCGCTGCTGCAGAATTTTGCCAGTGTTCTGCAAGATACAGTCGAAACCGCCGCGCTGACGATCTTTCTGGTTCTCGCTTCGATCTATGCCTATTACCGCTCGATGCGCATGGTGGCGATGCTGAGCGCCGGTGTTCTCGTCGGCATTTTGGTGACCTTTGCCGTGACCTATTTCAAGATCGGTTACCTGAACCAGCAGACGGCGTTTCTCGCATCGATTATCGTCGGTAATGGCATCAACTTCGGGCTTATTCAAATGGCGCGTTATCTCGAAGAACGTGGTCACGGTGTTCATCTGAAGCGTGCGCTCAACCGCTCGATTTTCTATACAATTTCGGCAACGTTCATGGCGGCATTTGCCACATCAATATCGTATTCGATTCTTTCGGTGACAACCTTTCGGGGGTTCTCGCAGTTTGGGTTTATCGGTGGCATCGGCATGGTGATTTGCTGGGCGGCGCTCACTGTCATGCTGCCATGTTTTATCGTGCTGTTTGAAAGATGGCGTCCGCAGAATGTCCATAAGATCAGACAGTTTATTCAGCGCGACAATGCGCGCAAGTTTGCTTCGCTTATTCACCGCAACCGTAAGATTCTCACCTACTTCATGTATGCCCTCGTGCCGGTATCGATTCTGGGCACGATGCTCTATGTCAGCAAAGACCGTTTTGAATATGATCTGAAAAAGCTGACAATCAAAGTCTCAGAGGGGGCTGGGAGTGAAAACTATTACCTGCGCCGCGTCCATCAGGTTCTCGGCAACGGTTCTAACGCCTCGATGCTGATCGCGTTTGACCGCGAAGATGCGCACAAGGCGGGTGAAGCTCTCGAGAAAAAAATCGCCGATGCAAAGGCAGCGGGTAAGCCGCTCTTCATCAGTTCGGTAAGATGGCTAGACCAGTTTTACCCGCAAAATCAAGAAGAAAAATTCGAGATTATCAAAGACCTTCGCCGCCTGTTCTTGCCCAAGTACCTGAGCATGATGTCGCCCAAAGAGCGCGAGTGGGGCACTGTGGCGCTTAAGGCGCTCAAGAAAGATCCGTTTAAGACTGAAGAGTTACCTGAAATGGTTTTGCGGTTCTTTCGCGAAGTTGATGGCACCCTTGGGCGCGTCGTCATTGTGGCGGCCAACAACGACGCAGTGCTTTCAAACATTCTCGATATTATCAAGATTGGCAATGAAATCAGCAGCACAGTCACACTCGCGCCGGGTGCATCGCTCGAAAAGGGCAAGGTCTTATTCGCCAGCGAATCTATGATCTTCATCGATATTCTGGCAAACGTGTCAAAAGAGGGGCCATTCGTCACGGTAATCTGCTTTCTCGCCGTCGGATTGCTGATCGGTTTTGGCTTTCGTAAACTCGGCGAATCATTGTTCGTCTATGGCTTTCTCGCCTTTGGCATGTTTGCCTTTATCGCTGCTCTGCAGTTTTTCGAAGTGAAGCTCAACTTCTTCAACTTCATTACCATACCCATCACCATTGGTATCGGTGTCGACTATGCGATCAATATCTATTATCGTTATAAGGTTGATCACAAGCGCTCGATCAGCGACGCAGTCGCGAGCACAGGGTCAGCGGTGTTTCTCTGCTCATGGACCACGATTATTGGTTATGGTTCTATGCTATGGGCCAAGAACCAGGCTATGGCGTCTTTTGGTCTTATGGCGGTAATCGGTGAAATCAGCTGCCTCGTCTTTGCATTGGTGTTCATGCCTGCTTACTTAGGCATGCGCGAAGACCGTCTCAAACACCTGGCTGCGACAGGCCCTGCAGCAGCTTTGCCAGCGGCAGCGAAGCATGAGGCAAAACCAGTGAAGCCCAAAGCCCAGGCGAAGAAGAAGCCTGCGAAAAAGGCGGCTGGCAAACCCAAAAAGGCCGTAAAGCGCAAGGCTCAATAGGGTTTGCGCCGCAGCTGCCGTTCACGAAGCGGAGAAATGTTAGCTGCGCAAAAGGTTTTTCCGCAAGACGCGGTCTTCGAAGATAAGGCTTTCGAGAATATCTTTCTACACGGCATTTATCCGGGTGAAAAGCCCGGTAAGGGCAAAGCAAAACCCGCTGCGCCGGCAGAGAAGGCCGAGATATGGGCGCTCTATGATAAGGCACCTGCATACAACAGCATCAACCTTTTGCGCCACCTGCGAACTCTCTGGGGCATCGATACGACATTAAAGCTCGGGCCGCGCTCGGCGACTAATAGCTCCATTCGCGGCTTTGTACAAAAGCCGTTCGGCAGCAAAGCCATCGCCGACGTCTGGTTCGAAGCGTATCAGGGAAACATTTCTGATGCGACCCGCACCGCGATTGCGTTTTCGCCCTATGAAGATGGCGAAAAAAGCCGGGCGCTTTCACAGAAGGCGTTTATTCGTTTTGTGGTACCGCTGAAGAAAAAATCGGCGCTCGAGAAGATCGAGGCGCTGCTGATGGCCTACAGCGTCGCCGCGTTTCTTGACCCGAAACATTTTGCCGGCATCGTCGACCCTGACCTCTTTCTTTTTGTGCCGCCGACCGGGGTGAGGGCGGGGCTCGCCAATTACCTTTCGGCAAACCGGTTGCTCAACACGCACCTTGTCACCGGTTTCAATTTTTACGAAATCGAGGGAGTGCCGGTTTATTTCACGCATGGCTTTTCGAGGTTCGGCTTCGCCGATCTGCTGCTCAGCCGCGCCGAAAAAGGGCGCGAACTCACCACGGGCAACTATGCCGAAGTTCTGAAATTACTCCACGGCATTTTTCTGAATTCGCTGACCGGTAAGAAAAATGCGCACATATTCAGGCTGCGCGCGCTCGGCAAGAAAGCTGCATTGCCAGAACAGGTTGCAGCGATTACCGGCAAGAATATTCGCGAACTTGTGCTGTAGCAATTTTCTCTGAAAGAAACGCGTAAAGCAGGCTTGCGGAATTTCTCCGAAGCCCGCTGGAAAATTTTAAGGATATACCGGCAGACCAGCAAGATACAGGTTGTACTGCCTCTCGGTGGCTTCTTTGAGCATCAGGGCCGCGCGGCCCGAAAACGCCGTTTTTTGCGACAGCAGGTAGCCGACCGCGTTATTGGGGCCGAGCGAAACAAAGTAACCTAGCTCACCATAGGTGTATTCAGGCAGAGGCCTTTGCATCGCAGCAGCGATAACCGAGCGCGCAACGTGCTGGCCTTTTCGCACCGCTGCTTGCGCGCTTTTGGTATTGAGCCCGCGGCCGCTGAAATAGCTGCTATCGCCTGCGGCAAAAATATTCGGATGCTGGTTGCTCTCAACCCGCCCCGATACATCACAGGTGATCGACGGCGTCGAGCGAACGCCAGGCACGAACAGAACATGGTCTGCACGCTGCGACGATTCGGTTGCACCGCTGCGGCTTGTCACGGTTTCGTGCTCAACTTGCGTAATTTCTGTATTCAGGCGGATCTCAATGCCTGCTGATCTGGCCTCCGCTTCTGCTGTCTGCCCGAGTGAATAGTCAAATGTAGGCAGCAGGCGATCACGGGCTTCATAGAGAGTTACGCGGTTGCCCCGCGCCGCAAATTCGAAAGCAAACTGTACACCCGTCGGCCCGCCGCCGACAATCGTGATGACTTTGCCGGTGGTGTTTTGCACTTCGGTCTGTACGATTGCGTCATCGCGCAGGGCATCGAGTGTCCAGACGCCTGTTGGCGCAGGTGGGCTGTGCGAACCCTGCGCTATGATAATGGCCGAGAATTTGCCGCGGAGTTCGCGTTCAGGGTCCGCGAGCAGCTTTACGACATCGACCCGGCGCTGCGAAAAGTTAAAGTGAAATCTTCGGCTGAGCAGCGCGAATGGCAATTCGTACGTCGCAGCGCGTTCGCCCCGGGCAAGTTTATGCCATTGCGTAATCTTTTGGTGAAAACTTCGCGCATCGAACACCGTCGCTGAACCGCCGAAGCCCTGAGCCTTGAGCTCAATAGCTGCAGCAAGACCTGCATAGCCGCCACCAACGATCGCAATCTTCAGTTGTGGTTTCTGAGACAAGACGACCCCGGTTGAAACTGAAGTGTTAGAGAGAAGAGGGCGTACCGCCCCAGAGATATCACATCGCCGCTGTGCGGCTGATTCTCAGGATGGGAAGCCTTTCTTCAAGCTGGCGGTTTCGATCTGCGTAGAAGCCCGCACGCGCAGGGTTCATCACGGCAAACGCGTCGTACATCGACTGTTCAAAATGCAGGGCTTCGGTCAGGTTGCGGGCCGCGTCGCGGGCGAATTCGGCTGTGTTATTCAACGCCACATGGCGCGTGTTAAACCTTGCAGAGGGCAGAATTTCTGACATGTTGGCAATATTGTGAACGCTGAGACCTCCGCCTACTGAAGTCATTTTGCCCTGGCGGTTAAGCTTTGTAAGAACATTGCGTGTGGTGCGCAGCACCTCTTCGTCGTCTACCGAGAGGTTCATACTCTTCGAGAGGTCGCCGCGGCCAATTGTTACCTGTGCCAGGCGGCGAAAGGCTTCTGTAGCAATCATTGCATCGAGGTGACTAACTGCCGTGGCGGTTTCGAGGTTCATTGCGAGTTTTGCCTGCGTCTTGGTTTCGCGCATGATAGCCTCTGCCGTTTCGACAAAATTGACCAGCGCATAGACGGTTTCGACCATAGGGGCAAGAATCACGTCAACGCCGATCGCCAGACATTCCCGTATATCGCGGCGCGCTTCGGGACCGCCGATTTTGACCACCAGCGGCATAATTTGTCCGTTTACCTGGCGGGTAATTTCGCGCATGAGCGCGATTTCATCGGCATCCATGTCTTCGACTTCGGTGCCGGTTTTGAGCGCCACAATGTGGTTCTGGTGCTTTAACTGCAGAAGCCGGGCGCGCAGGTTTGCGATCAATTCGGGATTATGCCGCATGTTTGTTTATCGGAGTGTTCTCAAAAACGCTGAAGGCCTATTTCGTTGAAGTGCTTATTCGCAAACCCGGTCGCGTGATTTCACGCTTGGTCGCTCAGGCAAGAACCATGAGGCCATTCATATCAATCTGAAACTCGCGCTGTACTGCCGCAATCTTCTTTTCGCGCAGGCGTTTTGTCAGGTCGAGGGCTGAGATATCTGCCTGCTGGGGCCAGAAAGCGAGCAAAGTCGACCCTGCGCCCGATAAGAAGCAGGCATAAGCGCCGTCGCGGTACCAGTCTTCAAAGACCTCGAACATGCCAGGCACGAGATGGGCGCGCTGCGAGGTATGCATGCGGTCTTCTATGGCTGCCCGAAAGGCAAAAGCATCGCTCTGCGCAAGGCTCTCTTGCTGCAGCAGGTACACGAGCGCTGCGACACGAGAGGTCTGAAAAACCAGATCGGCGCGTGATATACTGACGGGAATCAGCTGCCGCGAATCGCGGGTTTCCAGTTTCAGATCGGGGATAATCCCCGCTATTTTGACCGGCGCCCTGATTTTGAGAGGCACGCGCAGAAATGCGGGGCCGCTTTCAGCCGGCTGGTTGCCTGGCAGGCAGAGGTTCCAGCCGCCATAGATTGCGGCGGTGAGGTTATCGGGGTGTGGTTCAAATTCGAGCGCAAAATCGAGCAGCTGCTCGATGCGGTACGCCATGCTGTGCTCGCGGCGCAGCGTCTCGTTCGCGAGTGTCAGCCCTGCCAGAATTGCAGTACTCGACGAGCCAAGGCCGCGGCTGAATGGCACGTTGACGATAATGCGCACGTCGTAGGCGATGGGGGGCTGCCCGGCCTTCTTCATGAGGTAGTTGTAGACCCTGACAAAGAGGTTGTCGGCTTCGACTTTCTTCGGCAGTGAACCCGCCGAAACGACGCCGGTATCACCGGCAAGAAAACTCAGCCTGATGCTGCCGTCTTTACGGTCTGCCCTGTCGCAGACAAATTCATTTCTGAGATTGAGGGCCATGCCCCAGATATCAAAACCGGGCCCGAGATTGGCGGTGCTTGCAGGTACTGAGATGCGCAGCGACACCGGCACAAATCTCAAATGCGGCATCCCGCGACAAGCCGGTTGCTGAGCTGCTAAACGAGAATGCGCTTCTTTCTTAAAACAGGTGAGTTTTCGTGTAGTCGCACCACTCTTCAAAGCAGTTGACCCCGCAGGCCTCGGTCTTATTCGAGAGCTTCTATGGCCGAAAGCAACGAGATCATCATTTTTACCGCAATCAACGACAGCGATGTGGCCGAAGAGCTCATTACGAACATGCTCGAATCAGAACTCATCATTAGCGGTACGCTTTTTCCCGGTACCACCCTGCTCTACAGGTGGGAGGGAAAGATCAACCTCGACGAAGAGGTGAAAATCATCATAAAGGCGAAGCGCGAGAACTACAACAAGATCGAAGATTATATCATGCACCGCCACCCATATAAGATACCAGAGCTCACGACCATCAGCGCATCGTTTGGCAGCGAGAAGTTTCGCGAATTCTGCCGCAATAAGCCGTGAGCCGCAAGAGCGCTGAACTCGTCTATTCGCCGATCTACGATCTGAGTGATTACACGCATGTCATATCAGCTGGCAAATACCGCCAGCTTTACGACGCGCTCAAGTTCAGCCGCTGGAACTGGAACGAACCCGTAGCGGCGACCAAAGAGCAGTTGCTGCTCGTGCACACCGAGCGCTATCTGAAAGACTTTCTCGGGGCGCGCCTCACCGAGCAGACGCAGCGCGCCGAAATACCGATCGACGAGCGCATCGTCAACGCCGTCTGCACCGCAGCGGGCGGCACGATTCTCGCTGCTGAGCTCGCGCTCAAACACGGCGTTGCTTCGAATCTGAGCGGGGGCTTTCACCACGCATTTGCCGACCACGCCGAGGGTTTTTGTTTCGTCAACGACACGGTGCTGGCTATTCGCGCTCTGCGCAAGACACGGCCGGGCCTTAAGGTAGCCGTTATCGACCTTGATGTGCACCAGGGTAACGGCACGGCAAAACTTCTGCAGGGCGACGAAAACTCTTATACGTTCTCGATGCACGAGAAAGAAAATTACCCGGTAAAAGAGACGGGCAGTCACGACGTTGAACTGCCGTCGCACCTCGGTGACGCAGAATACCTGCGGCTGTTGGCCGAGAATCTCGACAAACTCAAAGCAGCATTTTTTCCCGACCTGATTTTCTATGTCGCCGGTGTGGATATCTACCGTGACGACGCGCTCGGCGGTCTGCAGCTCAGCTTTGACGGCATCGCGGCGCGCGACGCAGCCGTGCGCGATTTTTTGCCCGAGGTGCCCAAGGTGGTATTGCCGGCCGGCGGTTATGCACGCAATATCGCTGAAACAGTCGCGTTGCATGCGCAGACGATCAAGATTATGCATGGGAGGCAGTAACCGCGCGTAGCACGGTCGGGCACCATGTCAGAGAAACGTTTCGACTTTCAAGATCTTGAAGAGATCGATTTCGCCGATGAGCTGCAGGGTGCGACACATTTTAACGACGGCAAATCCCGATTTCTTTCGACGCTCACCGAAGCCGAGTTGTGGCAGGCGCTCGAAAAATCGCAAATAATTGCCGAGGTAAAGAACCGGGGTTATTACCCGGTAAAACTCGAGATCGAATTTCTCACCGAACGCGATCACCGGTTCTATCTGCTCTACAAAAATGAAAAGATTCTGCACATGCGGCTTAGGCTCTCGTTCTTTAAGTTGCATCGGCACCCGCTAATGCCGGCGACGCGCCTGCTCTTTATCGACTGGATGCAGTCGCGCCATGTGCTGAAACCCGACGCCGGCGCGCGCGGCCTTTTTCCCGGGCAAGATGTCGCAGGCCTCGGCATCTTTAATCGTATAGACCATTTTCTGCGCGATCTTGTCGTGGCGACGCACGCCTATGGCGGCTTTAATATACCCGAATACTTTCATGATGCGCTCTTGTTTCATCGCGCATTCCAGTTTTATGACCCCGCACGCGAGGCATTTTTCAGGGCGCTGATACGCGACTTACGCCCGTATGGCGCGCGCGAAATTTCACGCGCACTCAGCGAGGGCAGGGTACGCAACAAAAAGGGTGAAGCGATGGAATGGCACGGCTCAGAAATGCTGATTTTTACGCACAAACCCTACGCCGAGGCGATCTTCGACGAGCGTTACCACAAAGACGTCGAACGCAAGATGCGCGAATTCAGTTTTACGCTTCAAAGAGCGTGACGCAGGCGAAATTCCCGTATCATCTGCGCGGTAACTTTGCCCTCGTAATAGGCTTTTCCCACGATTGCGCCATAGAGCTTAAGGCGCTGCAGCGCCTCGAGGTCGTCGATGGAGCTGACGCCGCCCGAGGCGATGAGATTTACCGACGGAAAAGCCAGCAGCAGGCGCTCATAGAGCTCGAAATCAGGCCCCTGCATCATGCCATCTTTGCGTATCTGCGTCACGAGAAAATTCTTCACACCCAACGCAGACATCTCTTGAATCAGCGTCTCAACCTTGTAGCCCGAATCTTTGAGCCAGCCAGAGTGCTTAACCTCATCGCCCCATGCATCGACGGTCATGAGCAGAGAGCTGCTGAATTCTGCCGCGATTGTGTCGAATGCCGGGCGGTCGAGAAAGGGCAGCGAACCTACCATTACGAAATCTTTCGCCAGAGTAAAACCATTATCGAAGTAGAATGAAAAGTCGTCTTTGCTGCGAATACCGCCGCCGACTTCACAGGGAATATTTACCGTGCGGCGAATTTCGGTGAAGAGTTTGCCTTCGCAGATTTTGCCCTCTTTAGAACCTTGCAAGTCAACGAGATGCAGGCGCTCGGCACCATGGTCGGCGAGATACCACGCGAGATCAATCGGTCTCTCATGGTAAACCGTTACCTGATCATAGTCACCTTGTTTGAGGCGCACGACTTTGCCCCCGAGTATGTCGAGCGCGGGAATCAGTTTCATAGAGCCTCAAGAAAATTGGCGAGCAGCTTCAAGCCTGCGTTGTGAGATTTTTCAGGGTGAAACTGCGCCGCGAAAAGATTCTCGTGTTCAAGCACCGAGGTGAACATCTGCCCGTAAGAAGTCGTCGCCTTGGCATACATATGTTCTGCACGGTGCGCATAACTGTGCACATAATAAAACATCGAATGGGGATGTATACCCCGCCCCAGCCGGCTCTTTGCTTTGAATTCTGTGGTCGTCCAGCCGATATGCGGTATCGCGGGTGCTTCGGCATTCTTTTCAAGACGCGTGATAGCTCCTTTTACGAGGCCTAAACCTTTTGCTCCGGTGAATTCAGTCGATGATTCGAACAGAAGTTGAAAACCGATACAGATGCCGAAGATAATCTTCTGCTTTTGGTGCGCGCCATAGATGGCATCGATAAGGCCACGTGACCGAAGGTTATCCATCGCCCGCACAAATGCCCCGTCACCGGGCAGCAGCAGCACGTCTGCAGCCTCAACCTCGCGCGGGTCACCCGTCACCTTAGCAGTTGCGCCCAAATGCTCGAATGCCTTTTGCAGTGAGCGAATATTGCCCATGCCATAGTCGAGAAGCGCAATACGCGGATTCTTACTCATCGGGTAGCCGAGGCGTAGCATTGGCTACCCGAGCAAACTCCCCTTTGTCGACGGAATCTCACCCGCCCGGCGCGCATCGACCGCAACCGCCTGGCGCAGCGCAAAGCCGAGCGCCTTGAAGATCGATTCGTGAATATGGTGGCGGTTATCACCATAGTGCACCTGAACATGCAGGTTCATCGCGGCGTGAATAGAGAGTTTGTGCAGAAATTCGAGCGTCAGTTCAGAATCATAGATGCCGAATTTTCCCATGGGTTTCAGCGGTTCGCCGCGGTAGACGAAATAGGGGCGGCCCGAAAGGTCGATCGTGACCGTGGTGAGCACTTCATCCATAGGCAGCGTAAACGAACCGTAGCGAAAAATGCCCGCTTTATTGCCGAGGGCTGCGGTCAGCGCCTGGCCCATGACAATCGCTGTGTCTTCGACTGAATGGTGGCAGTCGATCTCAATATCGCCCTTGAGGGTAAGCTCAAGGTCGATCATACTATATTTCACGATGTGGCCGAGCATGTGCTCGAAAAAGGGAATGGGGTTACTGCCGGTCATGCGGGCGCTGCCGTCGAGGTTCAGCGCCATGGTGATATCGGTTTCGTGCGTTTTGCGTTCTATTCGGGCGGTGCGGGACACTCTGGGCCGATTGGCCCCCGAACAAAAACAGGCTGTCAAACGCGAAACGGTTTAGGCCCGTTTAATACTTTTCGTATTGGCAGTCTTTCTGCTCAGGTCTACCGAGGTTCTTATGTCACTGACCAGCATTTTCAAATTTCTGACTCCGAAAGACCGCACGTTCTTTCCCCTTTTCAAACAAGATACCGACAACCTGATCGTCATGGGTAAGGTTCTGTGCGATTTGGTTGCCAAAGACAACGCTGCCGAGCGCACGAAGCTCGTCGAAGAGATCGACCGGCTAGAGAATGTCGGCGACGAAATCACGCACACCATTTTTGTCGAACTCAGCCGAACCTTTATTACTCCTTTCGACCGCGAAGATGTGCACGCGCTTGCCGCATCGATCGACGATATTGCCGACTACATTCAGGGGGCAGCTGCCCGCATGCGTCTCTACCATATCGGCACTTTTCCGTCTGCGGTCACCAAGCTCGCAAATATCTTGCGTGACGGTATTCAAGAGCTCGCCGGTACCATCGACCTGCTGATGGATCTCAAGAACCATAAAAAAATCGGTGAGTCGCTGGTGAAAGTGCACAGCCTTGAGAACGCGGCTGACGCTATATTTAATGAGGCGATTGAGTATTTATTTGTTCATGAAAAAGACGCGATCGAGCTCATCAAGATGAAAGAGCTGCTCGCGACGCTTGAAACCGCGACCGACCGCTGCGAAGATGTGGCGAACGTAATCGAAACAATTCTGATCAAATATTCATGACGCTCGACCTCTTCGTTGCCGTTGTCATTCTTGCGCTGGTCTTTGATTTTATCAACGGCTTTCATGATGCTGCCAATTCGATTGCGACAATTGTATCGACACGGGTTCTAACGCCGCTGCAGGCGGTCTTTTGGGCAGCCTTTTTCAACTTTCTCGCTTTCTACATTTTTCATTTGCACGTCGCCGATACCGTTTCAAAAACTGTCGACACGAGCGCTATCACGCTTTATGTTATCATGGCTGGGCTTCTCGCCGCGATCACCTGGAATCTCATCACCTGGTATTTTGGCATACCTTCGAGTTCGTCGCACACTCTCATCGGTGGCTTTGCCGGTGGGGCCATGGCGCACGCCGGTTTTTCTGTGGTCAAGATGGCGAAGATCTGGCCGATTCTGCTCTTTATTGTCGCGGCGCCCTTTATCGGAATGGTCGTTTCGTACTTTAATTCGATCGTCATGCTGCACATCTGCAAAAACTCGCACCCGCAGAAGGCCGAAAAATGGTTCAGGCGTCTGCAGCTGATTTCATCCGCGGCTTTCTCCCTGGGGCATGGCGGTAACGACGCACAGAAGGTTATGGGTATCATCGGCGCCGCGATGCTCGTGAACGGTAACATCAAGAGTCTTGCTGAATTGCCGCAATGGGTGGTTGTCGCATGCTATGTCGCTATCGGTTCGGGTACGCTCTTTGGCGGATGGAGAATTGTGAAGACGATGGGCTCGAAAATCACAAAACTCACTGCTTTTGAAGGCGTTGCCTCAGAGGCTGCCGGAGCCGTAACGCTGTTCGCCACGGGGTCTTTGGGCATACCGGTTAGCACGACGCACACTATTACCGGCAGCATTATTGGCGTAGGGCTTGCCAAGCGCATCAGCGCCGTGCGCTGGGGAGTGACGGTGAAACTTTTCTGGGCTTGGATCATCACGATACCCATAAGCGCTGTGTTCGCGCTCGGGTTTTATCACCTGATACACCTTTTTGTACCCTGACGATCTCGTAAAATGCTGAAATCACTCGAAAATATCTACGGTACACGCCGCAGCAGTTCAAAATACGATGGGTACGTCTGTACTTTCGATCTCGACAAAACCTACCTCGACACGCGTTTTGAGTCGTTGCGAAAATTGGTGCGTATTCCGTTCGAAAAAGCTGAAGAGAAGAAGAACATTCCCGGTGTGGCTGCCGTGGTGCGCGAGCTGAGGCGCGGGCCGGGTGGTTCGGCCCCCCCGGTGCCGATCTACTTTATTTCGGGTTCCCCTGAGGGCATGCACAAGGTGGTTTCAGAAAAGCTGAAGCTCGACGGTGTCGGATTTGACGGCATTCTGTTCAAAAACTGGCGTTCGGCCGTAAAAAAGTTTCAGTTCAAAAAAATCATCGATAAAATCGGTTTCAAGCTGGCAGCGCTCATCTACGCGCGCAGTGTATTTCCTTTGAAAGCTGAAGAGCTGCTTTTTGGCGACGATTCTGAATACGATGCGACGATCTACGCGCTCTATGCCGACATCGTCTCGGGCGCGCTCGACGACTACGAGGTTCTGACGATTCTCAAAAAATGGAATGTTGCCCCCGACGAGCGCGACCTGATCGCCGAGAACCTGAAAAGGCTCAGAGAAAGCGGATACAAACCGCGCGACGCAATCAAGCGCATTTTTATTCACCTTGAGCAAAAGACCCCGGCTCACTACCACACGACACTTTCTGATAAAGTCGTACCGACGCAGAATTACTTTCAAACAGGGGTGATTCTGTACAAAATGTCAGCGATCAACCGTGCCGGGCTGTTTCGCATTATTTCAGATATGATCCGTAACTACCAGTTCGGTGTCACCGAGTTCACGACTTCAACAGAAGACCTTCTGCGGCGCGGTCTTATCGACAAGGGTGAAGCTCGTAAGCTGTTACGTATTGTGTACAAGGGAAATCCTCTGGCGTTGCCGAGGCGCATTATCTCAGATCTGCGCAGCGATTTTGTGAAGACTCTCGATACTTTCAGTCGTGTACCCGACACGATTCTGCCGCCGATGCGGCGCGAAACCGATCGTGATTTGAGCCTGGTCGAACGCTATTTGCGCTTCGCCCCCAAGCGCCACGTTTAACTAACGCCGGTTGCGGCCGAAGCCCTGGTAACGTTTGCGGCGCGGTTTGCCCGCGGCCTTAGGTTTCTCGCCCGCTGCGGGGGTCGCAGGTTTTGCCGCTGCGGTCTGTTGCGGCGGTCGGTTAATCTGAGCTGCGACCTGCGCAATCGTCGCGCCTTTGTAATCAAAATCTTTGAGCGTGCGCTTTTCAATGGGTTTGCCGAGGGCTTTTTCGATTTCGCGCACCTGGCGGTTGTCTTCGCTGGTCACGAAAGTATATGCGTCGCCGCTTTTTGTTGCCCGCGCCGTGCGGCCGATACGGTGAATATACGTTTCACTGCTCGCGGGAATATCATAATTGATAATGTGTGAGATGTTGTTCACGTCGATGCCACGCGCGGCGATGTCGGTTGCGACCAGAATCTGGTATTTGCCCGATTTAAAGCCTGCAAGTGCGCTGTCGCGCCGGTTCTGTGAGAGGTTACCCTGCAGCGAGGCAGTTGTGAAACCGGCTTTTGCGAGTTGATCGGCGAGGCGGGTTGCCTTGTGTTTCGTTTTCGTGAATACGAGAATCGGCTGATCACCGGCGTCTTTGAGCAGATGCAATAGCAACGGAGTTTTCAGCTCATGGGTTACCGGGTAAAGTGCGTGGCTGATCGTCGCGACCGGGCCACGCGCCAGTTCAACCTTGACCGGCTCGCGCAATATCTGCGCGCTCAGCTTTCTGATCTCTTCGGGCATAGTGGCCGAAAAAAGCATTGTCTGTCTTTTCTGCGGCAGTTTTGCGACGATCTGTTTGATCGCGGGTAAAAAACCCATGTCGAACATTTGGTCGGCTTCGTCGAGAACGAGCGTTTCGACAGCATCCAGTGTCAGGGATTTTCTCTGCAAATGGTCGAGCAGTCGGCCAGGGCAGGCGACGACAATATCGACACCCTTACGCAGTTCGCCGAGTTGTCGGTTCATGCTCGCGCCGCCGTAAATGGTCATCGATTGCAGGCGCGTGTCTTTGCCGAGGGTGACAATTACCTGGTGTATCTGTTCGGCCAGCTCGCGGGTTGGGGCTACGACGAGGGCGCGAATTTTGCGCGCTGGCTGTGCGCTCAGCTTTTCGAGCATCGGCAATACAAAGGCCGCCGTTTTACCGGTGCCGGTTTGTGCCAAACCGAGAATATCTTTGCCGGCGAGTGCGTGCGGTATCGCTTCTTTTTGTATAGGAGTTGGCGCTTTGAAGCCCGCACGCGTGACGTTGCGGGTGATCGCCTCAGAGAAACCGAATTTTTCAAAATCAGACATCCGCCAGAAACTGAGCCTGAGACAGGGTGTAAACCATAGCAGTATATTGACAAAGAAGCTGCTGGCAGAATACCACGGCGCGCGCAACTTGCTGTTGACAGGCCCATGGCCTCGGCGCACTCAGCGCTCATGAAGAAATCGCTCAACATGCTTTTTTGCTGCTTGGCTCTCACGGTCGGTGGTTTTGCGCAGAACTATTCAGAATGTCAGGCACCCAACGCGCACATGAACCCCAACTGCAATGGCAGCGCACCGGCGGCCGGCGCGTTTCAGGGTGGTAGCTATGCAGTGCAGGGCTCGACGCCAGAGGGGACAAGATATGAGGGTAGCGTTGTCATTTCAGGCGATGCCACCTCAGGTTTTCACGTTGTCTGGACAATTGGCAGCGAAACGTATGAAGGCACTGGAACTTTGAGTGGAACCGTGCTGACCGTCGACTGGGGCCAGGCAGAACCGGTGGTATACAAAATCGTCGGCGGCGGTGCGATTCTCAATGGTAAATGGGGTAAACGCGGCCGAGGCCGGGAAAAACTTACCCGCCAGTAAGCGATTGAATTGACGCGCAAAGGGCACCCGGCGGTGTCGCGCAAATGAAAAATCCAATAGCATACGCGGCTCTGGCCGCGTTTCTCAGCGCGTGTTCGCCGAAGAATGACCCGGCGGCGCACATGAAAACAGCAAGCCTCACTTACCAGCAAGACGGCAAAGACTTTGAAGGTTATCTGGCCTTGCCCAAAAAGACAGACAAGAAACTTGCGGGCGTGCTGCTCATTCACGACTGGACAGGTCTCGACGACTACGAACAGATGCGCGCCAGAATGCTCGCCGAAAACGGCTATGTCGCCTTCGCGATGGATATGTATGGCAAAGGCGTGCGCGCAACGAACCACAAAGAAGCCGGCGAACTCAGCGGCATCTATGGCAAAGACCGAAAGCTGCTCAGGTCGCGCATCGAGACGGCATTGCAGGTTCTGAAAAGTCGGCCCGAAGTCGATAGTTCGCGCATTGCAATCATCGGCTATTGTTTTGGGGGCATGGCCGCGATCGAAGCCGCTCTCATGGCGGCCGATATCAGAGGCGTGGTTACCTTTCACGCCGCGCTGTCTTTTCCGACGCTGGTGGCTGACGCTGGCAACATCAAGGTGCCATTACTGATTCACCACGGCGGGGCAGATAAATTTGTACCCGAAAAAGACGTCAAGGCGCTGAGGGCCCAACTCGACAAGGTGAAGGCCGAATACCAGCTCGTGGTGCACCCAGGCGCAACGCATGGCTTCACGTTGAAGTCAAACGTTGGTCATGAAGAGCACTTCGGTATGAAATATGACGTTAAAGCTGATCTCGAATCGTGGGCGAGCATGCTCTCGTTCTTGCGCAAGACTCTAAAATAAAAAAAGCGGCCAAGGCCGCTTTCAATCTCATTTTATTTTGCGGGCGTTGGGCACTGCCCACCGCCCGCAATATAACCTTATGGTTTCTCGAGAATCAACGCGCCGCCAACGCCGCCGCCGGCGCAGATCGAGCCCATTGCGTATTTTGCGCCAGCTTCGATGTCGAGCAGCTGGTTGATCAGTACACGAATGCCTGTTGCTCCGAGCGGGTGACCCATCGCGAGTGTACCGCCGTTCGGGTTGACATCACCTTTTTCAAGGCGTGATACCAGATCGTGTTTGAACTCGTCGCGCGCCACAACCATTGAACCCAGGGCAGTTGCAGCGAACGCCTCATGGATTTCAAACTTGTTGATTTCATCCCAGCTGAGGCCTGTGTTTTCCAGCGCCTGCTTCATTGCGTATGCAATGCCGAGGCCCATGATCGCAGGGTCTACACCGGCATAGCCCCAACCTTTGATTTTTGCGAGTATCGGCAGGCCCAGTTCTTTCGCTTTTGACTCAGTAGTCAGTACCACTGCGCCGGCTCCGTCGGATTGCGGGCACGCGTTGAACAGCGTCACCACAGGTTTCGCAGTCTCTTCGTATTTTTTACCAATCCACTTTTCGAAACGATCATAGAGACCTTTGAGGCCACCGGGCATTTTTTCGTAGATCACAGGTGATTTTGCGAAACGCTCAGGCTTCTCAATAAAGCCGGTTTTGCCCATGACAAACTCGTCTTTGCTCAGAACTTCTTCTGGTTTTTCGCCGTATTTTACGGGCAGCAGGTACTTGTCGTATGTGCCTGCGCTCAGCGCATCGAAAGCCTTTTTGTATGAGCCGTGCGCATACTTGTCGAGCTCTTCGCGCGTGAGGCCCAGTTTCTGCGCCACGATCTCTGCCGTCGCAAACATCATCGCGTCGCGTATGGGGTCGTTGAGGCCCTCTGCCACGCCGTCGATTAGTTTGATGTCGGGCATATTAGGCACTTCGGCCCAGTTCGCCTTGAGCTTATCGATGTTTGCCGTTTTAGAGTTCTGCTTCGCACCATCGAGGTAGATGGGAAAGTTAGACATCGACTCTTCGCCGATAACCACGATCAGATCGTTCTCGCCGGTGATCAGGCGGCGAGCCGCTTCAAAGACTGCTTCGTAGCCTGAAACGCAGTTGTTTGCCACAGTGACTGCACTCGCATTCAGTGGCAGGTCGTTTTTAACCGAGATAACGCGCGCGGCGTTTGGCGCTTTTGACGACTGGCCAATTTCACCCGCAACGACACCGTCGATCTTGTTCTTGTCGAGTTTCGTGCGTTTCAGCAGCTCTTCGACTACCAAAGAACCCAGTTCAAAAGAGTGCATCGCCGAGAGCGCCGAGCCAGCCTGGCCAACGGGAGTTCTCACTGCACCGGCAACAACGATACGATCGCCATCGCGGTCAAATTTCATTTTTTTTGCCATAATTTTCTCCTTACTTGCCGAGGGCTGCCTTCAGCTCTTCTTTCAACGGTGGTAATACGTTGAACAGGTCGTCTACAATTCCGTAGGTCGAAACCTTGAAGATCGGTGCATCTGCGTCTTTATTGATCGCAACGATGTACTTTGACGAGCCCATGCCCGCCATGTGCTGAATCGCGCCCGAGATGCCGACCGCGACGTAGAGTTTTGGCGAAACTGTCTGCCCCGTCTGGCCGATCTGCAACGTGTGGTCGCACCAGCCGGCATCGACAACCGCGCGCGTTGCGCCGACGCCTGCGCCAAGAATATCGGCGAGCTGTTCGATGAGAGGAAAGTTCTCAGGGCCTTTGATGCCGCGGCCACCCGAGACGACGATGTCGGCTTCGGTCAGTGACACTCGTGAGCCGCTTTTCGCTTCGAACTTGACCTGTTTCGCTTTTGCTGCGCCTGCATCGACGGTGATGTTTTCAACCGCGCCGGCTCCTGCGCTTTCAGCGATCGGGTGAGCGTTGGGGCGAATCGTCACGACCTGTGGCGATGCCTTGACCTTGAGCGACACGAACGCCTTGCCAGAGTAGACGGGCTTGCGTATTTTTACGCGGTCGCCGTCCATGCTGATGTCGACGGCGTCTGAGATCACACCTGTATTCAAGAGTGTCGCGATGCGGGCAGAGATATCGCGACCTATCCATGAGTGGGGTAGAATGACCACTTCATAGCCCTTCGCCTTGACGAGGTCTGCGATTGCTTTTGCATACGCTTCGCCGTTGTACGTGGCGATTTCGCCTACATACACGGTGTCAGCGCCGTGTTTCGCAACTTCTGCTGCGCCTGCCGCTGCACCCGAGCCGATAAGAACCGTTGATACCGAGCCGAGCTTCTTGCCCACGCTCGTCGTTTCACGCGAAGCCTTTCTCAAGACTCCGCCTGCGATTTCGCCTACTGCGAGTATTTTTGCCATGTTTTGCTCCTTTACCTGTAGCTTTTTAAATAGCCTTGATTTCTTCGCGCAGAGACTTCACGAGCTCTTTCGCTTTTGCTGCTGCATCTGCACCGTCGATTGTGCGGCCAGCCGGACGTGCCGGCGGCGGTTCAAAGCCGAGCACTTCGATCTTTGTTTCGGCGCCAATGTTTGCGGGTTTTGAATCGATTGGTTTCTTCTTCGATGCCATGATGCCCTTGAGTGAAGGGTAACGGGGTTCGTTAAGACCCGCGTTCGCGGTGATTACAACGGGCAGAGAAGCTTCGTAAACCGCTTCGCCGCCGTCGGCTTCGCATTCGATAATGGCCTTGTCGCCCGATACTTCAACTTTTTTCGCGAACGAAACGCAGCCCCAGCCTTTGAGGGTTGCGAGAATCAGGGGCACCTGACCATTGTCAGAGTCTGAACCCTGACGACCGGCGAGCACGACTTTGTAATCGGCGCCTTCGATCGCCGAAGCTATGGCTTTTGCGATGCCGAAACTGTCGAGCATCTGGTAACCATCGACTTTCACATGAATTGCGTTGTCTGCGCCCATGGCAAATGCAGAGCGCAGCGCGTTTTGTACAGAATCATCGCCCACGGCGAGAGCTGTAACGGTACCACCTGATTTCTCTTTCATGCGGATTGCTTCTTCGAGAGCAATTTCGTCGTAGGGTGAAATCGTCCATTTAATGCCAGCCTCAGATATTTTGCCTGCGGCGACGTTGATTTTTGCCTCTGTATCGGGCACTTGCTTGATCAAAACCAGTGTATTCATCCGTTACTCCTTTTACCTTTTTTTACCAATGATCCATGCCTCCCTTTGGGAGGCATGGATCATTGGCTTGTTTCTATGCTGTCCAGAACTCTGTCGAGGCTCTTGATCGATCGTCTGATGTTGCGCAGGTTGAGAGAGTAATGCATCTCTTTACCCAGCTTCTCAGAACGAACAACTTTGGCCCCTTTCAGCACATGCAGATGGTGCGAAACCGTTGGCCTGCCCACGTTAAAATACGCGGCCAGATCGCTCACGCACAGACTGCCGTGTTTGCCCAGCAGAACGATGATTCCCTGTCGGGTTTCGTCGGACAATGCCCGCAAGACCTCTGTCTTGAACAGGTATATGTTCTCGGCAGAAACGGTCTTGCGCCTGCGTACAAAGCCGTTGAGCGCCTTCTCGTTCTGCATTGCATTCTGCCTGGACCAGCCTCTCGGCAACGCGTCGAAATTCATCGACGCGTTGCCACGTCTGATGACTCGAACAAGGCGAAAAGGAAAAAGAAGTCGGCCGTAATATATTTGACCTTACATTCCAAAACGAAGTGCGATAGGGCTGCGAAAGTAGACCTCGGCCGGGGTTCGGTAATTCAGCCGCTTGCGTGGTCGGTTATTTAGTAATTTAAGCGCTGCGTCAACCTGTTCCTGGTCGATGCGCCGAAAATCTGTGCCTTTGGGAAAAGACTCGCGCAGCAGGCCGTTCGTGTTTTCGTTCGTACCTCTCTGCCATGGCGAGCCGGGGTCACAAAAGTAGATGCCGCAGTTCAGCACTTGCTGCAGGTCGCGGTAGCCACTCATCTCGGTGCCCCGATCGTAAATGATACCCCGCAGCCGTTCGTTATCGATGTCGGCGAATAGGTCGCGCGCTGCAGCGTTAAACTGTGTCACCAATTTGCGCTCCAGTTTCGCCGCGAGCAAGTAACGCGAATGCCTTTCGACGAAAGTTGCAATCTGCCCGGTGCCCATTTTACCCTCGACCAAATCGCCCTCCCAGTAGCCGGGTTTGCGTCGCGTCAAAGCTTCGGCTGGCAGGTCGTGAATGCGAAAAAACCCTTTGTTTTCAGCCTCAATCCTCACTTTGCGCTTGTATGGTTTGCCTTTGCGGCGCAGGCACAGGCGATAAAAATTCGATGTGCCGGATTTCTTGCGCACATGATTGTAAATCGTCTGCATGCAGACACCGTCGAAACGTTCTAGGCGCATGCGGCCTGCGATCTGTTCTGGTGACAGCGTCGACTTGAGCGATGCTCCGATCTCTGACCAAAGCTCTGGTGTAACCTTCGCGGCGTTGGTATTAGTCTGGCGCTTTCGCGCCTCGTCTCTGGCGCACCGCGCGCTGTAATGTCGTGGCATTGAATTACGCCGAATCTCTCGAAAAATAGTGCTCGGGTGTCGCTTAAGATTTCTGGCGATTTGGCTGGCCTTGAGGCCCTCAGCAAGGCTTTCTTCTATACGCAGTCTTTCATCATTTGATAGTTGAACGTAGGGTCGCATCCGGGGGCTCCGTGGTCGTTTTTCGCAAATCAACCTCGAAACCCGGGAGCGGCCTTACATTACTTTATCCCTTTCGCACTTCGTTTTGGAATCTGCCGACGAATCGCGCGAGGTAGCAGAGCAGGGTTGATGACCAAGCTTAAGTTCTCAATCCTCCTTATATTGATGGCTGGCATCGCCGCAATACCGGCCTGCAAAAAAAAGGCAGCCGGCGCACGCGAGGCACAGCAGGCCTCTTCGGCGAATGAACCGCTTTCGACTGCTTTTGTGGTGAAGACGCCGATCGCGATTCAGGCCTCACCCGAGGCGCGGGCGAAGGCGGTCGTGGCGCTGCCGGTGGGTGCGGCGGTAGACATTTTCGGTACGCGTGTGGCTGATCTGAAGACGCCTGACACGGCGTTTTGGTATAAAGTGAGGTTTACCGCACCGGGGGCCGCAGCGCCGGTCGAAGGCTTCGTCAGCGAACGCGAAGAGGTGCTACGCGAAAATTTTCTCGTCTTTAATAAAAAAACCGAAGAGCGCACAACCGTTGAAGATGCGCAGGGAAACTCTGTCGATAAAGTCGGCGTGCCCGGCGTTATGGCGACGACATCCGTTAACTTACGCAAGTCGCCGGCAATGAATGGCGCGGTGATTCGCCAGCTTAAGAACGGCGAGGTGCTGAAGGTGCTGGCGATTTCTGCGTCGACGGTCGAAATCGACAAGAAGCGGGCCGAATGGTATTTCGTGAGCGATGCGCAGGGGCAAACCGGCTATTGTTTCGGTGGTTATATGCTCGCAGGGCTCTACGACGAACTCGCGCAACTGCAAGACGTGGGCTTTCGCTTTATTCACGGCTGGGCAACCGTCACTGCCAAGTATGCTAAAGCGCTGCGCGCACCAGTGGGCGCAGACACGTTTAATCTGAATTCATTGCCGATGGCCGATTCAGATAAGCCAAAAAGCGAAATTTTAAAAGGTGCTATTCTTGAGATTGACGGTGAAACGACGAAGTCGACAGATCGCTACAGAGTTCTCGCGCGTTTTGAAGCTGAGCCAGAATATTTTATACAAAAATATTATTACATCGCCAAATCTGACGTAAAGTTTACCGGCGACTATTTTACGATTTCGGGTAAACAGCCTCACAAGATCGAAAAGACTCTGGCGAAAGATCTGAACACTTATCTGCGCGGCGATGTCAATTTGCAATGCACAAGAGTCTTGCCTTTCGAGGGCGGCAGCGACAGCGAAAAGCGCAGTTTTCTTGCAATTCAAACAGCTCTGGGTCACGCCTACAGCGTGTCAGAAGATAATGGCAAGATCAGCTGTCTCGGCGTCAACGAGCGTATTTCGCTGCTCGTTGAGACCAAAGAAGGCAAGAATATCTTTCTCGGTAAACTTGGGCGGGGTGAGGTCTCTTTTGTCGATCTCGACAATAATGGCGCGCCTGAAGTTGTCAGCGAGACATACCAAATGCGAGCGGGAAGTTTCTTACAGGTTTACGCAATTGCCGAAGGCAGGTTAAGCCCCATCTTCTCTTATTCCAATGAACCTGACACCTGCCTTTCGGCGCGACTCGAGGGCAGATATCTTATCGTTGAAGGTGGTGCGGCCGAAGACAGCGACGAACAACTAACCGAGCGGTGTGGCAAGAACCTCGCAGAGATGCTGAAAGAAAATAAAGCAGTGGCGCTCAATACCAAACACCGAAGTTTTCCCGCATACCTCAGGTACGACGGTGCAAAATTTCAGCCGATCGAAAAACCAGACGATCTGCCCGGCAACCCGGGCTAACCCTTTGCATCTGCGCCCCGCGCCGGGGCGAGCCGATGCGTTTCGCGTTTGATCAGCGGGCGCGTCATATGTGGAGGCAAGCGCGTCGTGATGGTGCTCATGTGGTTGAGGTAGTCGATGTAAAGTTCGGTGACGACTCTGTCTGCTGACGCCGGCCATGTGACCGTAAATTCGCGCATCGAGATATAATCTGCCTGC
Source organism: Turneriella parva DSM 21527 (assembly GCF_000266885.1). Lineage (NCBI taxonomy): Bacteria > Pseudomonadati > Spirochaetota > Leptospiria > Leptospirales > Leptospiraceae > Turneriella > Turneriella parva. The sequence continues at coordinate 2,616,105 of NC_018020.1, forward strand.
GGCGGTGGCAACGTCTCTTCGCGCACCCTGCGCTTTAAAGGTAAAGTGGTGCTGTTTGCGGCTCCCGCGATTGGTTCAAAATAATGGCGGAGCTCGATCTCTTCTGCGAGCTTACTTGCCGGGTCGATGATTCTCACCCTGAGAGTTCTGAACAAATCACCGGTTGGCAGGCTGTGCCCGACGCCTGACGCAAAAAGTTTTAGCGCAATTCGGCCGGGCGACACCCGCGCAACCTCGACGCGTAAATCTTTCTTTAGCCGGTCAATAGCATGCCCGCCGGGAAATGTATGCGAGTCTGGCGTGTAAGGAAAGAGATGGCAGCCGCTGCAGGTGACATTGCCATAGAAGGCCGAACTGCGGTATTCGCTCACGGTGCTCTGCATAGGCTGGTCAGTATAATGCAGCGCATGCCCTTCGCGCATCGCTGTCGCCGCTGTGGGAAAATTAAACTCGTGGCAACCTTCGCAAAACCTCTCGTCACCCAGCCGGTTGTCGACCGAATAAGAATGAGCAGGCCCGGCATGGGTGACGCGCGACCCACCAGCGGAGGTTTGCGGTAACTTTTTCACGAGAATTTTGCCCTCGCGCACGTGGCAGACCAGGCATGAGACACCTTCTTCTTCACGGTACGGTTTACTATCGCTGCCCGAAAGGCGCAGCGGTGCATGGCAGTTGACACACCACGGTGACGGTTCGCGCTCATGGCTTTCGCGGTATAGCTCGTTCGTCAGCGCGACCCGGTGGCGCGACGCCTGCCAGTTACGGTAGGCAGTTTCGTGGCAGGGGGCACAATCGGTCGAACTTTGCATCGCCGCGCCGGTTTTGGGGTGCGCGGCAAAGTCAGCCGGGCGCATCACCAGCGGAAAAACACCTTTTGTGAAAAGGGGAGTGGGCTCGCTCTTTTGGCAAAAGAGCAGCTGCGACAACGCAAGAAGCGCGAGAGCGACCTTAAAGCTGCCTGCGTACACTTTCAGCGGGCGATCACAATCAAGCCAAGCGCATCGGCTCGCGCAATAAATTCTTGCGGGTTGACGACGAGTGTGTGTGCGGCTTCAATCACGAGCGCCTGCAAACCCGCCGCGTGCATTGTCTCAAGAGTGCGTGTGCCGACCGCCGGCAGATCAAAACGCGGGTCTTGCGAAGTCTTCGCAGTTTTGCAGACGACGCCAGAGCGCACGGAGGCGCCAGGTTCGCCATGCGCACGATGCGCATCTTGGGGTGAACCAGAGCGCACGGAGGCGCCAGGTTCGCCATGCGCACGATGCGCCTCTGTCGGCGAACCCTTGTTTATTATTTCTCCCGCGCGCCTGATCGCCGCATCGGTGCCTTCAATTGCCTCGACCGCGAGCACCATCTTCTGAAATACAACGGCTGTCTGACCGATATCGAGGCTGCCGATTTTTCTGCTGAGTTCATAGCCAAATTCGATGTCTTCGAGCAGCGATGCGGATTCAGGCTTTTTCTGCGTCAGCACACCTGCGGGCAGAAAACAGCCGTCGAGCAATGATTTCTGCGGCAGAATGTGAATCTGCATCGACGCGAGCGCCCGCGCAAATTCATGAAACAGCGTATCGTCGCGCCGGTCGGCGGCGGCTGCATAAATTCTGTCTGCTTCTGCATCGCGCACCACATCTTGAAGCAGGCGTTGCTTTTCGATTTTGCCAAGCAGAATCGCTTCGGTAATCTTGTCTTTTTTTAGGTAGGCGAATGTCTGGCCCAAAGTGCCGAGAGAAACTTCGCGCTTTTTCAACGAAATATCTGCAGCAAGCTCTGCATTCAGTTCTGCCTCGGTGATGTGGTAAAGAGTAAAGGGGATATCCGCTTTTGCTGCATTCTTCGCCGCAATAAGCGGCAACTCGCCAGCACCGGCAAAAATGGCGAGGTGTTTCATCCCGTCACCCTGTGATCCGTCATCGGGTCTCTGCCACAGAGCTTACCGAAGGGCACCAACCGATCAACTTAAAGAGAAATAATCCAAAGACTGGTAGCCGCCTTTTGTCTGTTTTGCGTATTGCATCAGCAGATCGTTGAGCAGTGTCGAGGCACCAAAGCGAAACCAATCGGGGTCGAGCCAGGCGTCGCCCAGGGTTTCTTTGACCATAACGAGGTAGTGCAATGCTTCTTTCGAGGTGCGAATGCCGCCGGCAGGCTTCATGCCGATTTTGATGCCGGTGTCGTCATAGTAGTCGCGAATGCATTCGAGCATGACGAGGGTAACGGGCATCGTCGCGTTGACTGCCGCTTTGCCCGTCGAAGTCTTGATAAAATCGGCGCCCGCACGCATGGCGATGAAGCTCGCGCGGCGCACGTTATCGAGAGTTTCGAGTTCACCGGTTTCCAGAATCACTTTCAGGTGAGCTTTGCCACAGGCTTCTTTGACCGCAGCGATCTCATCGAATACATAGTTGTATTCGCCTGCCAGAAACTGGCCGCGCGAAATAACCATATCGACTTCGTCGGCGCCAAGCTCTACCGAACGCCTGACGTCTTCGATCTTGATATCGAGCGGAATCTGCGCCGCGGGAAAAGCCGTCGACACGCAGGCGATATGGATGCCAGAACCTTTAAGTGCCTTTTTGGCAACGGGTATCATGTTCGGGTAAACGCAGACTGCCGCAACTTTGGGCACACCGGGAAGCTCTGAAGGGCGCATTGCCTTCTGGCATAGTTGAATGACCTTGCCCGGGCTGTCTTTGCCCTCTAGCGTTGTCAGGTCGATCATGCGGATTGCGAGGCGAATACCTGCCAGTTTCGCTTCGTTCTTGAGACTGCGCGTTTTGAATCTGGCCACTCGCTCTTCAACACCGACCTGATCTACAGGGGTATACATGGGGTCGAGAGTGGGGCTGGCATAGAGGCGGGTGGGCGCAACGGCTTTCATATCTGCGCTCATGGAGTTTTTAGACGCGGGCGGCGTCAAGAAAAATGGCAGAGCTGCTTAATTTTCCGTTTTGACGAGCTTCACCGCTTCGTTTAAAGCAAAGAGCAGCAGCAGCAGCGCCAGAACGGGGGCAAGACTGAGGTATGGGTAAAGTAAAATATAATCTTTGTACACGGCGATTTGCATGCCCAGCGAAAGCCTGCTTGCGCCGGTCTGCACTCCTAAAAATTCGAGGCTCGCGAGTGAGAGCACAATGGAGGGCATCGTCAGCACAAATAGGTAGCCACTCTCCCGCGCGAGCTGTGGCAGCACATGCCACGAAAAAACATGCTGCCTGCGCGCGCCCATCACCTGCGCCATTGTAATATAGTCGTTGCGCGAAACATTCTGCAGGCGTTGCAGTATAAACTTCTGCAGAGCGGCATATTCAGAGAGCACTAACGCCGTGATTACCGAAAAGAAACTTTGGGGCAAAAAGTAGCCGATTGAAAGGGCCACGAATATACCCGGTATCGCAAGCCATGCATCGATGATATACGCGTAGGCTCGGGCGATTTTCTGTGGCAACAGGTAGCTCAGAGCAGCGAGCGCGAGGCTCAGAAATAGGGAAACCACGAGCGCAGATGCGGCGATACCGAGCGTCTGGCCCGCGCCCGCAACGACCAGGGTTGCCACACTTTGCCCAAGTGGAGTCGTACCGAATAGCGCACCTTCACCGGGCGGTAGAAAAGTATGATCGAGTTGAATTTCGGCGTCGGGCAAGACGATTTGGGCGGCGACGACAAAGAAGAGCAACAGCAGCGAAAAAATACGAATATATTTCATCTCATGCCTTGAGTGCCTCTTCGCGCGCGGCGAGACCCGCCTGTATCAGCGAAGTCGTATAGACAATCGCCGCGATGACGACCAGGTTGGCAAAGATCAGCCGAATATCGTATTGCAGCAGCGCGAAGAGCAGCAGAGTGCCGAGGCCATGAATCGAGAACAGCGATTCAACAATTACGGCGCCTGAAAACAGAGACGCAGTCTCTATCAGCCAGAATATTACAAAGGGCATTGCACAGTTGGCGAGTTTGTGCATGAAAATGCGCCCGCTGCCGAGCGAGTACGCGCGTGCGCGCAGAATAAACACCTGCTTCTCAAGCGCGCGCATGTAGTTGGTCAGCAATAAAAAAAGCCGCGCGCCAAATTTCAGCGCAATGCCGAGCGCCGGCAGAATAAATGATTTGACCGTGCTGTCACCGCCCGAGGGCAAAAGGTGCAGCGCAAATGAAAACAGCCAGATCAAAAAAATGCCAATCAGAAATATGGGTGTCGTGTTAATCGCCGTTGCGAGGCGTTCTAGAGCAGGCGAAAAGGCTGGTGCGAATTCTGCCACCACCAGCAAACCGAGACCAATCACAACCGAAAACGCGAGGCTTAGCACGGTCAACAGCGTCGTATTGGCAAAGGCGTGCTGAATCTGCGGCACGATCGGCGTGCCCCTGAGAGACTTCCACTTGAAAATGTTGGGCAGGTCGGCTGCAAACTCTGCGAGTTTCGTTAAGAACGATTTCTGCGTAATCAGCGCGAGGCCCTGCGCGGTGCCTCGTTGCCCCATGAGCGCTTCTTCTGCGGTGCCCTTGCGTAAATGCTGCAGAAACACCGTCAGCAGGGTGACCAGAACGAGTATGGTGAGAAATCCCCCCAGCGGGCGGGCAAGCGAACGCAACAGACGCAGCGGCATGCTGTGCTGCTCAGAAATCGTGGTCGGCCATCAGAATTGCGTAAATCTGCGCGGGCAGTTGCACGCCGGGTGCGAAACGAATGCCGAGCGCGACAAACCGCCGCGACCGCATATCGCGCGGCTGAATCCAGGCGATTTCGCCGCGAAACCGAAAATTGAATTTTGTGCGGTCGTGAATAATTTCACCGCCGACGCTTTCGCCGACAACGAGTTCGCGGCCAATGTCGGCACTCTCGACGAGCACCATGACGCCGCCCTCTGAAATATCGCTCATGATTGCGTCTTTGACCTGCGTACCGTCGATGGTTACGCGGTATTCGATGTACGCGCCGGCGGTAACCCGGTGCTGGCTGCGGCGGTCGTTCGCATTCGGCATGGTATAGATTCTAGTTCAGCGAGTCATCGTCGAGAAGTTCTTTACCATCGTTCTTCTCCTTTGCTTTTTCGTGGCCGGCACCCTTGTCGTCGCCGGTCGTGGGTTCGGCAGGCCCCGTCGCACCACCGAGCATCAGGGCCTCTTCAAGCGAAATCGGACTGTTCTTGTCGGGCAAAACGAAATTCGGGTCGCGCAGAAATTTCAAAACGGTCGCAACCTTCTCGCGCTGCGGGTCGGTTGTCGCTTCGTCGACGAAGCGCTGCCAGTATTCGATGGTCTTGAGTTTGTTGCGTTCGAGGCTCAGATAGACGAAACCGACATGAAACAATGCCTCTTTCATCGAATCGTCTTGCTCATAAGCCTTGAGGTAAGAACGCACAGCCTCTTTGGGCTTGTTTAATTTTTCATATGCCTGACCCAGACGAAACAGGTCAGGCGCCTTGTTTTCGTTGAGTTCTGATGCGCGCATCAGATGGCTCAGCGCCTTTTCGTGAAAGCCCTGAAGGTAATAGACATCGCCCAAAAGCGAATTCGCGCGGCCATTCTCGGGTTCTTCTTCGACAATCTTGCGCAATAGCGCGGCGGCAGTTTCGTATTTTTTCGAAAAGTACAGTTTTTCAGCGCGTTTCAGGTTTGCGCTTCGGGGGGGATTTCTAACCGGTTGCGGTTTAGTTGCACTCGTGGCGGCCGGCTCAGCTGGTTTGACCGCTTCTGCCGCCGCCGGTTTTGCGGGTGCACCCTGCCCATAAAGACACAAAGTAGCTGTGACGCAGATTGCGAGCCTTGCCAGAGAATTTACGATACGCAGCGAGTTCTTCATGGGTGAATGTGCTCTCTGCGTTTCGGTGACCATCTTGGTTACCAAATCTCTTTAACTTAATCTATTTCTGCGCCCGCTGCATTTCAGTATAGATCTGCTCGGCAAGACCCAGAGACGATGTCTGTGTCATCGTGTTCACGCGTTCGGTGAGCAGCATATCCTGAAAAATATCTTCGGCAGAACCGCCGTGAAGAATATCGTTCTTACCCATATTCTTGCGCATTTCACGAAACATCTTCTCGAGAAAAAAGTTCTCAAACTGGCGCGCCGCTTCGAGCATTTTTTTCCGTTCAGGTGAACCGCCGACATGCTCGAGAATTTTCTCGCGGCGCGGGGTGCGGCTGAAGGTTTCTGACGAGATTTTTCCGTCGAGGTTCTTGGGCACGAGGTCGTTTAAGAGCTGTTGAAACGATACTTTTGATTCTTTATCAGCCTTGCCGGGGCGAGGGGCTTCTTTGCGGCTGAGCAGAAGAGGGTCGATTGCGTTTAGGTTCATCTGATAGTCATCCTTCGACAGGCTCTGAAGACAGAGACTCGCAGAGCCTCGTCGCAGGGTTGACAATTGTCATGGTGAGCCCGTCGAACCATGACACGCCGAAAATATTCAGATTGTATAAGTCAGCGCCTCTCATAAAACTGTTAACTCCCCGTGTAGCGCGCCGGCCGCGTGTATTGCTTTGATCACGTCGATGATCTCAGCAGAGGTCAGGCCCAGTTTGTTCAGGTTATCCACCAGTTCTTTGACGGTTGCGCCCTCTTTTAGTTCGGCATTCGCAGGCGATTTTTCTTCGCCGTAGGTATAGGCCTGTTTATTCGAGACTTCAACCTGCATGCCGTTATGTGTCACCATGACGCTCGAGATCGCCACGTTGCCCCCGGCGACTATCGTGCCGGTGCGCGTATCGAGCACCACGCGAGTGCGCTCGGGCACGTCGACCTTCACCTGCAGAATCTTACTCAGATAGTCGACATGGTCGCTCGCATAGGGAATATTTAAGGTAATTGTACCGTCGTTCGCCAGCGCTGCGGTGTTGGCAAACTTCTTGTTAATCGCCGCAACGACATTGCGCGCCGTCATGAAGTCAAAGTTGTGCAGCGACAGCTTCGATGATTTGGTCTTTTTGGTATCGTCAACCAGTACCGTTGGCTGCGAAACCGCTTTTTCGATGATTGCCCCCGAAGGAATGTGAGCCGAATTGTGCCGCTCTTGCGTCAGACGGTCGTTAGGCGGTATGCGCTTGTTATAAACTGAAAAATTATAGAGTTGCAGGTTGTTATTCTCGGTAGGGCGGGGCAGCGGCGCCGAGATCGGGCCCTGTGCCACGGCATAAACCTGGCCATCTGCGCCCGTGAGCGCAGTCTGCAGCAGCATGCCACCATTGAGCGCGCGCGCGTCGCCGACTGATGACACCCAGACATCGACCGGGTCGCCGGGTCTGGCATGCACGGGAATATTCGCCGTCACCATAACCGCCGCGATGTTCTTCGCCTGCAGCGTTTTATCACCGAGGTCGATGCCGCGGTTGTAGAGGTTTTTACGCAGCGTTTCCATCGCGAGCTGCGAGCGCGAATCGCCGCTGCCATTGAGGCCGATGACGACACCATAACCCGAGACCTGGTTCTCGCGGTGCCACGAAATGCGCGCGATGTCGCGGACTGTCAGGTTTAGCGCCGCCAGGCTAAAGGCAGACGAACCAATGAGAATTGCGAATGCAATTCTCATTGGTTCATGCCTCCCAGTATTTGCTTCATGTGCTCAATCAGCAGCTCTTTTCGCAGCTGGTCGCTGAACTCAGTCATTGTCGGTTTCGAGTTCGGGTCGGTGCCGGCGGGTGGCTTCAGGTTCAGCTTCTGGTCTTTCGGAAAAGGCGGTTCAGACTGCACATTCAGCGTCAGGTTGCCAATAAAACGCGATTCGATTGTACCCTGGCGAATACGGCGCGCGTCGACGATGCCGCTCAGCTGCACGCGCACCGGTTTGCCGTCGATGTTGAGCGACTTGGTTGCCTGCAAAGGAAAATTACCGTCGGCCTGGCGTGCGCCCAGAATGCCGGTAATCTGAAAGCGGTAGGTGTCGCGGTTTTTAGAATTATTCAGCGAACTCTTGCTGTTCGATTTGCTCTGCTGCGAATTAGTCAGAAACGGAATATTCTTCGTGTCAGGCACGAGCTTCGTTTCAAACTTTTGCGAGCTATTCCACTGGCCGTCGCTCACCAGCGTGAAACTTTCGTTCACTTCAATCGCAACGATCTCGCCCTCGCGTGGCGGTGCGACGTAGGGGTTTTGATCACGCCACAGGCTCTCCTGTGGCGTGATCGGCGCTGACGCGCCGACAATTAACAACAAAACAAGTTTTGCGGCTTCGCCGCAAAACTTGTTTTGTTGCGAGTTTTGGCGGCGATTCATTGTACCAGCTCCGCTGCTTCGCCGTTCACCAGGCGTGCGCGCAGGTTCTTGCGTGTGCCCGATATGCGAACGTCGATCGTTTCACCGGGAAAAGCATCCATAAGTATTACCGCGTCGCGCGCGATCTGTATGTGCGCGCTTTTCAAGAAAAGTTTCACCGTGCTGCCGCGGCGAATGCGCTGTGAAGGCTTCGGGGCGTCTGTAACCGGTGCATGCGCCAGCACTTCGCCGATGGGTATCGCGCCGCGGGTGATCGTAATCTGGCTGCCCGAAATTTTTTCGGGTATCACACCTGCAGCCCACGCATGCAGTTCGATTTCTTTCGCGTTCAATATCGTGCGCTCGCCTTTAAGTTCAATGCGGCAGTAACGATTGAGTTTTTCAACCTCACGCGCAGCCATGCCCTGCAGTTGTACGAGGTCACCCAGGCAGACCGAAGCGTTGGGGCTAGTGAATACGGATTTCAGAGTTAATGTTGTTTTGCTCTCGGCGTGGGCGAAAGAAAGCGTCATGAATAAAAATATACCCTTAGAGACGCGACTACCTGCGGTGAGCGCAGCCGAACCGATCGCGTCTCTAAGGAATCTAGAGCGGTTATTTATCCATGTCGCCAATCAATCCGCCTTCGCTATTAACCACGTTTTAGTTGTATCGCCGTCGACAGCATGCTGTCAGAGGTCTGAATCGATTTTGAGTTGGCTTCGTACGCGCGCTGCGCCACGATCATGTTGACCATCTCTTCGGCCAGGTTGACGTTCGACATTTCGAGAAAGCCCTGCAAGATACCGCCGAAACCGCCGAGGCCGGGTGTGCCCGGAATCTCAGGCCCGCTCGCGGGCGATTCTTTGAAAAGGTTCTTGCCGATTGCCTTGAGACCTGCCGGGTTGACGAAACGGTAGAGTTCGATCTGGCCAATCTGGCGGGGAATCTGGTCGTCGCCTATCTGAATACGCACTTCGCCCTGTTCGTTGATCGTGAGCGTTTCGATGAGGCCGTCGGGTGGTATCACGAGCGGCGGCTCGAGCGTGTAGCCGTCTGATTGCAAAACCTGCCGGCGCGAGTCAATTTTGAAATCCCCATTGCGCTGGTAGCCGAATGTGCCGTCGGGCATCAGTATCTTGAAAAAACCGACGTCAGATGAGATCGCCATGTCAAGTTTGTGCCCGGTTGACTGCAGCGAGCCCATTTGAAAGAGTTTTTGTGTCGCAGCAGGGCGCACGCCCACGCCGACGTTCACGCCAACCGGAATTTCCGATACGGCCGTAGAGGGTGTACCTGCCAGAACCTGGTGCTGATAAAGAAGATCTTCAAAGTCGACGCGATTCTTCTTATAACCTGTCGTGTTCACATTCGAGAGGTTGTGCGAAATCGTGTCCATGTGAAACTGCTGCGCAATCATGCCCGTAGCAGAAGTCCAGAGAGAGCGTACCATACCCGTTTTTCGGCGTTTTTTACCAAAAGGGGGAGTGAAAATTGATTTTTCGCGGCGGTCCGTCGTAATAGCGTTAGGCCAATCGTAGTTCACCTATATGGCTTGTCTCACGCAGTTCATGGGTTTGCATTTACCCATTGCCTGCTACTTTTTATCGGGCAACCGGGGGCTGTTGCCAAGCAGCCGTTGACCACAGGATAGCCTGCAACATGAAGCTTCTACGCCTTTTCGGTTTACTTGTACTCTTTTGGGCTCTGGCTTGCAAGGGGTTTGACTGGCCCGAGCCGCTCGACCCAAACGCAGGTTCTAAGGCCGGGGCCGTGTTCGCGATCACGGGCACGAACCCTGTGGATGGTGCGGGGCTCATCGCCAACAACACCCAGATCGTGGTCAATTTTAGCGAGACTGTCAACACGGGTCTGCTCTCGTATAACTCGACGGCCGGCAGCTGCGGCAGCAATAATTTACAGGTCAGTGCCGATGAATTTGTATCGTGCATAGCCCTCACGACCCCCGTGTGGGGTAGTGGACAGATGTCGCTTACCATGACGCCCACATCGGCGCTCGCCAACGGTACAACTTACAAAGTTCGCGTGCTTACGTCTCTGGTTGCGGTGAGTGGCAAAACCTTGAGTTCAATTTTCACGACGACAACCGGCTTCACGACTGCACCGGCGGGCACGCTCGTACCGTCGATGGTCTCGCCGAGCGAGGGGGCGACTGGTGTTTCAATCAACACGGCGCTTATTATTAACTTCACGCATTCGGTCAGCACCGGGACTCTTACCTACAATATGGCAGCAGGTCCGTGTACGGGCAGTCTTCAAATGAGTGCCGACGGTTTTGTGAACTGCATTGCTTTTCCGTCCCATGTATTCATGGTCGCCGATACGCAACTGACGATAACACCGACGGTGGCGCTGAATTACAACACGCTCTACCGTGTGCGCATCACGACGGCGCTTACGGGTGCGGGCGCCGAAATGCTCGCAGGCAATTTTACGTCGACCGGCTTTACGACCGACGCTCCCCCGGCGCTGACAGTCTCGCTTGCCAGCCCGGCCGATGGCTCGACCAGCGTTTCACCGGCGACGACATTGAATCTGGCGTTCAACCACGCCGTGGCCGTTGGTACGGTTACCTTTAACAATGTTGCGGGCCCCTGCACCGGCAGTGTGCAAATTTCACCCGACGGATTCAGTACGTGCGTGGGTTTGAATGCCCCATCATGGGGTGGCGGCAATACAATACTGACGCTGACACCCAGTTCGGCACTTAACCCCGGGGCACTCTATCGAGTCCAGGTGACAACTGCCGTAACCGGGGCAGTTGGTAACGTGTTGGCTTCTGATTTTGTAACTCCCTCAGGCATCGGCATTCTCATCAGCGCGCCAGCATCGCTCAACGTCTTTTCATCGAACTCGCAGAACATGTTGGTATGGCCCACAGTATCGGGAGCTACCAGCTACAACGTCTACTTCAGCACATCTGCCGGGGTCACTATTGGCACAGGGACTTTGATTGCAGGTGTGACTGCACCCTACACGCACACTGGTCTGGCCAATGGTACGGCATATTACTATATTGTCGCCGGCGCCAATGGGGGCAACATAGGCACCGCGTCTTCTCAGACCTCGGCAACACCGGTTGTCTCAAAAACCATCTTCGTCACGAGCACCAATTATACCGGTGCTCTCGGTGGCCTGACCGGTGCAGACGCCACGTGCATGACACGCGCCGCAGCGGCGTCGCTGCCGGGTAACTTCAGAGCATACCTTTCAACGAGCGCAGACGACGCAATCTGCAGACTACTGGGGCTTTCAGGTAAATTGGGGGCAAATTGCGGATTACCAATAGCCCCCAATCTCTCCGCTATTGGGCCTTATGTGAACCGCAATTCGGTGCAGGTTGCGGCGAGCCTGCAGAGCTTTGTCTCCAATACTCTCACTGCAGCCGTGGGTTTTGAAGAAAGCGGAGCAAGCGCCGGGTCTGTCACCCCCTTTACCGGTACTGCCAACGGCGTGCAGTCGGGCGCCAATTGCTCTGACTGGACAGACAATGCCGTTATCAGCATAGGCGTAGTCGGCAGTGCGACATCAATGGGCGCGAGCTGGAGCTCAAATGGTAACGGCGCCTGCGCCCTGCTGGGGCTTCTGCCGATTTCGCCCATTTATTGCGTCGCGTATTGAAATTGGCGCTCGCAGACAGTTTTGCGGCCGCGGTAACGGTCAGCTGCTCTTCACGCTATAATCACCCAAATCAAAATTGCGCACACTCAGCACGTAGTCGGTCGCAAACCCCGGGTAGAGCGTCGTGTTGCGGCCGTCTTTCGTGTAATACCAGCTGTTGCCGCCGTCGCCCCACGTGGTCTTTTTCATCTTTTCGAGCAGCTGCCTGTTGAACTCTTCTTGTCTGTCTTCGCGCACGGTGAGGCTGCCGATGTGGTTTCTCAGGCATTGTTGAATTGCCTGAACAATATAGCGCTGCTGCGCTTCGACGTAGACCAGCACCGATGTGTGTCCGGGGCCGGTATTGGGGCCCATGAGCGTAAACAGATTCGGAAATCCCGCAATTGTCACGCCTTTGTAAGCCTTCGCGCCATTTGCCCAGTACGTGTTGAGGTCGCGACCCTTGAGGCCCGTGAGCGGAAATGGAAAACCTTCTGAGGGCGACTTATAGCCCGTTGCCCAGATAATGACATCGACCGGGTATTCTTTGCCGTTCGCCACGATTCCGTTTTCTGTAAGCGCGTCGACGCCGTGGTCGACCAGCTCAACGTTTGGCTGAGCAAGAGCAGGGTACCAGTCATTCGAAATCAGCATGCGCGTGCGCCCCAGACGATATTTCGGTGTCACCTTGCGCAGCAGTTCTGGGTCTTTGATCGCCCTCGCCATATGGCGTTTCGAAATACGTTCAAGCAGGTCGGTCATCGGGGTATCCCACACGATCGCAGTCGCGAGCAGTTCAGTGAGTCCATAAATCACCGCGCGGCGAATCTTCTGCGTAATCGGTAGGGTGCGGTAAATTGTCTTCTCGAGTTCGCTGTATTCATAGTCTGCCTTTGGCACGACCCATGAAGGTGTGCGCTGAAATACCGTGAGCTGTTGGGCGAGAGGCTGCACTGCGGGCACAACCTGAATTGCACTCGCACCGCTGCCCACAACGGCAACGCGTTTGCCTTTAAGGTCTGTGCTTGAGTTCCATAGCGCGGTGTGCGCCATGACACCTTTGAATTTTTTCAAACCCGGCACTTCGGGTATGCGCGACTCAGCAAAAGGCCCCATCGCGCCGACAACGAAGCGAGCACGCAACATATCCCCCTTTTGCGTCTTTGCCTGCCACAGCCCGCTCGCCTCGTCAAAGTGCGCTTCGACAACCTTCGTATTAAAGAGAATTTTCTTGCGCAGTTCGTATTTGTCGGCAACATGCAGAATGTACTGCTGAATCTCTTGCGCATTCGAGAACATGCGCGTCCAGTCGGGATTCTGCTCGAACGAATAAGAATAAAGATGGTTCGGCACGTCGACCGCCGCACCGGGATACCTGCTGTCGCGCCAGGTGCCGCCGACTTCGCTCGCCGCCTCGAGAATGGCGAAATCGTGAATGCCTGCCTGCTGAAGCCTGATCGCCATGCCGAGACCGCTGAAACCGGCGCCAATAATCGCTACCTGGTAGTCAGCTTTCACCTGTTCGTTGCTCATTTTTCCTCCGTTGTGGGTCTTAAAAAACACCCGCAAGTAAATATAAAAAGATCAATTTATCGTGTAAAGCCCAAAAGTGAACAGCTGCTCACTTTGTCGAAAGCGTCGCGTCTTCGAGCGAATGCTTCATTAGCCAGGGTCAGTGATTGTGAAGTCCTGCCAGATGCCAATACGGCGCTTGATAAACGCGATAGTTGCTCTTGCGCGCGACCTCGTGCCGGCCAACTGCTACGGTTTTCCCCCGGGCACCTCGGTGCCCTCTGTGGTTTTCAGAATGAGGATTGCTCGCTTCGATGCGCCATTTAAGTGAGAGGGTAGTCTCTACGCCGTCGTCATGCGACATAACATGAAAAAAAGGGTAAATAGCCGAATCTCGCGCAAACGACCGCTCGCCATAGAAATCCTATTTTTATTGTCACCATGACACAATTTCAAAAAATGACTGCCTGTACTTGGTGGCTATGCTCTGGTCGCCTACAGCAATACCGTTTGGTATCCTGTAGACATCCATGACGTGCCTGGATAACAAAACCAGTGCGAACTTTTATGATTTGAGGCTTTGTCGCCCAAACGGTCTGAGCGAGCCGGTAACGGCTCAATCGGGTGCTGTGTGCGGCAGAGCCCTATATGTTAAGGAGAACGTAAATGGCTAAGGAAAAATTTGACAGAAGTAAACCACACGTAAACGTAGGCACAATCGGCCACGTTGACCACGGCAAAACGACGCTGACTGCGGCGATCACCACTGTGCTCGCGAATAAGTTCGGCGGCAAAAACAAAGCGGTTTCATACGCTGAAATCGATAACGCTCCAGAAGAGCGCGCGCGCGGTATCACCATCGCAACATCTCACCAGGAATACGAAACGGCTAACCGCCACTATGCACACGTTGACTGCCCAGGTCACGCTGACTATGTGAAGAACATGATCACCGGTGCGGCTCAGATGGACGCAGCGATTCTCGTCGTATCAGCCGTTGACGGCCCAATGCCACAGACTCGTGAGCACATTCTGCTCGCGAAGCAGGTTGGTGTGCCCCAGATCGTTGTGTTTCTGAACAAAGTAGACATGCTGCCAGAAGGCGACCGCGCAGAAATGCAAGAGCTCGTCGAAATGGAAGTGCGTGACCTGCTCACCAAATATGGTTTCCCAGGTGGCGAAATTCCATTTGTTCCAGGCTCAGCCCTGAAGGCAGTCGAAGGCGATACATCAGACCTCGGCGAAGGCGCGATTCTGAAACTCGCAGAAACTCTCGATTCATACGTGAAAGATCCAGTACGTGTTGTTGATAAGCCGTTTCTTATGCCCGTTGAAGACGTTTTCTCAATCACTGGTCGTGGTACAGTTTGCACTGGCCGCGTAGAGCGTGGTAAGGTGAACGTGAACGAAGAAATCGAAATCGTTGGTATCCGCGATACGCAGAAAACCATCGTTACCGGTATCGAAATGTTCCGCAAGCTGCTCGACTTCGGTCAGGCGGGCGACAACGTGGGCCTTCTGCTCCGCGGTACTAAGAAAGAAGACGTTGAGCGTGGCCAGGTAATCGTGAAGCCAGGCTCAGTGAAGCCACACAAGAAATTCTCAGGCGAAGTTCTCGTTCTGACAAAAGACGAAGGTGGCCGCCACACTCCATTCTTTGACAAGTATCGTCCACAGTTCTACTTTAGAACAACTGACGTCACTGGCACGGTCAATCTGCCGACCGGCGTTGAGATGGTAAACCCTGGCGACAACGTCACGATCACAGCTGAACTCATCAGCCCAATCGCGATGGAAGAAGGTCTGCGTTTTGCGATTCGTGAAGGTGGTCGTACCATCGGCGCGGGCGTCGTAGGCACAATTCTCGAGTAAGACTGACAATGGCCGCTCAGAAGATACGCGTTAAACTCAAGTCGTTCGACCAGCGGCTGCTCGACCAGTCGACTAGCGACATTGTCGGTACCGTGCAAAGAACCCGCGCGAAAATCGCGGGTCCGGTGCCTCTGCCGACCAAGATCGAGAAGTTCACTGTGTTGCGCTCAACGTTCGTCTACAAAGACGCACGCGACCAGTACGAAATGCGCACGCATTCACGGCTGATCGACATACTCGAGCCCACTGAAGATACTATCGATGCCCTCATGAAGCTTCAGCTTCCTGCGGGCGTGATGGTTTACATAAAATCTTAATTCAGTTTAAGAAAGGTTAGAAAAGGGATTTAACAATGCAAAAGGGTCTGCTCGCAAAAAAAATAGGAATGTTAAGTGTCTGGAGTGATGCCGGTGAACAAGTCGCCGTCACCGCAGTTCAGGCAGGCCCATGCCCTGTTCTGCAGGTCAAAACAAAAGAGAAAGACGGTTATTCCGCTGTCCAGATCGGTTTTGATAAGGTCGCTGAAAAGCTGGTTGTGAGGTCAGCCAAAGGCCACCAAAAGGCAGCCAAAGAAAAGACAGGTGCTTACGTTCGTGAAGCGATCGAATTGCGCGACTACGCAACGGATAAAACTGCAGGCGACGCGATCACCTGCGATGTTTTTCAACCAGGCGAAAAGATATTCGTTTCTGGCTTCAGCAAAGGCAAAGGTTTTGCCGGTGTTGTTAAGCGCTACGGCTTCGGCGGTGGTCGCATGACGCACGGTTCAAAATTTCACCGCGCCCCTGGTTCGATCGGTAACCGCAAGATTCCCGGCGAAGTTCAGAAAGGCAAGCGTATGCCAGGCCATAAAGGCGCGAAGAACGTGACCGTGAAGAATGTTGAAATCTTTCGCATTCTTCCTGATGAAAATGTTGTACTGCTGAAAGGTGCAATACCTGGCGTGAAAGGTTCAACGATCTTTCTCTACCAGAACTAAGGATTCAACAAATGGCATCACTTAAGGTATACTCTAACACAGGCTCCGCTGCTGGCGAAGCAGCAATTTCAGACAAGATTGCTTCTCTCAAGGTGAACAAACACCTCATCTGGGAGGTCGTTAAAGCCGAACAGGCGAATGCACGTCAGGGCACACACAAGACCAAAACAAAAGCTGAAGTTTCTGGTGGCGGCAAAAAGCCATGGAAGCAGAAGGGTACTGGCAATGCACGCCAGGGCTCAACACGTTCGCCTCAATGGCGCCACGGCGGTATTGTATTCGGGCCCCTGCCGCGCGACTACTCAGACGGCATATCACGCCAGAAGAAGCAGATCGGCATGGCGCACATTCTCGCCGCCAAGGTACAGGCAAACCAGGTTGTGGTATATGACGGATTAAAGCTCGACAAAGCTTCAACAAAGACGGCGTTCCAGACTGTAAGCAAAATTACCGAAGGTGCGAAGCTGCAGACTGTCGGTCGCGAGAAGAAGAAACTGCGCGCAAACAGCAATAAAGCGCGCCATTCTGTCGCGGTTATCATGGCCAGCGGTGAAGTGAAAGATGCGAAATCATTGCGCAACATACCCTGGGTGAAGCCATTGAGCTCATCGCGCATTGCAGCGAACGCGCTGTATTACAATCAGGGTCTGATTATCAGTAAAGCGGCTCTCGAAGAACTCGATAAGAAGTTCTCGGCCCTGCTCTAGAGGAAACATGAACCTGTACGACGTAATAAAGAAGCCACTGGTCTCTGAAAAAGCCGAAGCGCTGCGCGCGCAAAACTGCTATGTGTTTGAAATTGACCTGAACGCGAACAAAACGCTGGTTAAGCAGGCAATCCGCAAAATCTTCGGCGTCACACCGATCAAGGTGAACACGCTGGTGAGCCGCGCAGATGGCAAAGCAAACCGATATAATGTCGGCTATTCAGGTCGCCGTAAAAAGGCGTACGTATACCTCGGCAAAAACGACAAGATCGCGCTGTTCGAGGGAGTGTAAGGTAAACCATGCCAATTAAAAGATTTAATCCCAATACGCCAACGCTGCGTTACAAAACGGTTCTGAAGTCGTCTGAAGTGACGGCGACCGAGCCCCACAAGCCACTGCTTGCATACCTCAAAGAAACTGCGGGCCGCAACAATCGTGGCGTCATCACTGTGCGCAGGCGGGGTGGCGGACACAAGCGCCGTTATCGCATCGTTGATTTTCGCCGCAACAAGCTGAATGTCCCCGCGGTCGTTGAGACTATTGAATACGATCCGAACCGTTCGGCAAATATCGCTCTGGTCTGCTACGCAGACGGTGAGCGCGCATACATCATCGCGCCCCAGGGTCTTAAAGTTGGCCAAAAGATTATTTCGGGCGACAAAGTCGATATCGAAATTGGCAACGCGGCGCCAATCGGCACCTTGCCAATCGGTGCGAATATTCACAACATTGAACTGACGCTCGGTCGCGGTGGCCAGCTTGCCCGTTCAGCAGGTTCATTTGCGATCATCACTGGTCGCGATGGTGACTATGTAATTATTAAACTGCCATCAGGCGAAGCGCGCAAAGTGCACGCACGCTGCCGTGCGACGATTGGTATTGTCGGCAACCTCGAGCACGAACTCGTTACTCTTGGCAAAGCCGGCCGCTCGCGTTGGTTAGGCAAAAGACCGCGTGTGCGCGGTGTTGCGATGAACCCTGTTGACCACCCACTCGGTGGTGGTGAAGGTAAAACATCGGGTGGTCGTCATCCGGTTACGCCATGGGGCAAGCCAACTCGCGGTAAGAAAACCCGCAATAAGCGCAAGGCGTCTGAGCGCTTCATAGTATCACGAAAAGTACGCACACGAGGTGGTGAATAATGTCTCGCTCTCTGAAAAAAGGTCCGTTCATAGACCAACACCTTTTCAAAAAAGTCGAAAAGGCAAAGGCAACCAGCGACAAGAAACCGATTAAGACCTGGTCTCGCCGCTCAACAATTTTTCCCGAAATGATTGGCATGACGTTTTTGGTTCACAACGGCAGTAAGTTTATTCCTGTTTATGTGAATGAAAACATTGTCGGCCACAAGCTCGGTGAATTTGCGCCTACGCGCACTTACAAAGGCCATACGAGCCTTGACAAAAAGAAATCCGCACCGGGCGGCTAATCAGGTAAAATTATGGAATCAAAAGCCTCAGTAGATCAGGTAAGAATGTCGGCGCGCAAGATGCGCCTGGTTGCGAACGAGATTCGTGGTTACGAATATCCCGAAGCGGTCGATGTGCTTAAGCATATTCCGCGTAAGAGCTCGCGCATTATTCTCAAGGCGTTGCTCAGCGCGGCTGCCAATGCACGTGTGATCAACCCTTCGGTTGATGAACGTGCTCTGTTTATCAAGAAGATTTTTGTCGATGGCGGGCCGCTGATGAAGCGTTTTATGCCTCGGGCGCGTGGTCGTGCAGACCGCATTCAAAAGAAAACTTCTAAATTGACGATTGTACTCTCTGACGAAGGATAACATGGGACAAAAAACGAATCCGGTCGGCCTGCGCCTCAAAATCACCCGTACATGGGACAGCGTTTGGTATCACAAAAAAGAAATGTACGCGAGTACATTGCATGAAGACCTGAAGATACGCAAACACATCAAAGACCGCTTTAACAAGAGCGGCATTGTGAAAGTTGGCATTGAGCGGTTTCCTGAAAAAGTGCACGTAAAACTGCACAGCACGAAGCCGGGTCTCGTGATCGGCCAGCAGGGCAAGAAGATCGAGGCGCTGAAGGCAACTCTGCGCACGATGGTGACGAAGCCCCTCGAGGTCAAAATTATCGAAGTCGCAAAACCCGATGGTTCAGCACAGGCATTGGCTGAATCTGTGGCGTTGCAGCTTGAAGACCGTATGGCGTTTCGCCGCGCGATGAAGATGGCCCTGCGCTCAGCGATTCGCGCCGGTGCGCTCGGCGTGCGCGTGATGGTTTCAGGTCGCCTCAACGGCGCCGACATGGCCCGCCGCGAGCAATACCTCGAAGGGCGCGTGCCGCTGCACACACTGCGCGCGATCATCGACTATGGTACTGCCGAGGCCGATACGACATTCGGTAAGATCGGCGTAAAAGTCTGGATCTATAACGGCGATTATCTCGAAGCAAAAGAAACCGACGAAGACAAATACACAGTCAAACGTCGTGAGGCATAGGTAGAACATGCTGGCACCAAAAAGACTAAAATGGCGTAAGCCTCACACCCTGAATCTTCGCGGGTTCTCTAAGGGGGGCAATTCTGTTGCCTTTGGCGACCTCGGACTCAAAGCCGTTTCTGGCGAGCGCATTACCGCGCGCCAGATCGAAGCCGCCCGTGTGGCCATGATGCGCCATGTGCGCCGCGGTGCAAAAGTCTGGATTCGTATTTTTCCCGACCGTCCGGTGACCAAGAAAGCTGCTGAAACCCGTCAGGGCAAGGGCAAGGGCAGCGTTGAGTATTACGTGGCAATCGTCAAGCCAGGCAAAGTTATGTTTGAAATGGGCGGTGCAGACGAAAAAGTGATGTCTGAGGCGCTGCAACGAGCGGCTTCGAAACTGCCCATAAAGACCAAAATCGTCAAGCGGGCCAAATAGACCATGTTATTTGACGGTATGTTTCAAAATCAAAAAATGGACGTCTCTCATGGCTAAAGCAGACAAGAAAAAAAGCGGTAAAAAGATCAGCTTTGCGGAGCTGAGCGATGCGGAGCTCACGCGATATCACCTCGATTTTCGCAAAGAACTTCAAGAAATCCGCTTCAGCATGGTGACGTCATCTTACCCCAACAATGCGCGTGTCGGCACTTTGAAGAAAGATATCGCCCGCATTCTGACCGTGCAGAACCAGAGAAAAGGACAGGCAGCTAAAGCATGAGCGAAGTAAAAAAAGCAAAAAAAACGGTTCAAGGCCTGGTCGTTTCGGCTAAGACTGAAAAAACTATCGTCGTTGAAGTCGCTTTTCGTAAGCAAGATGCGCACTTCAAGAAGACAATCCGCCAAAGCAAGAAAGTCATGGCGCATGATGAAAAGAAAGAGGCACGCGAAGGCGACACCGTAGTGATCGAAGAGTCGCGCCCGCATTCGAAGCGCAAGCGCTACGCACTGCAGAAGATTGTGATGCGCAAGGCAGAAGAACTGCCACAAGTCGGCTGATCGCCAAGGAAATAACAAGAGGCCCTTATGTTACAAATGCTCTCATGGTTGAAAGTTGCAGATAATACCGGTGCACGTCAGGTGCAGGTCATCAAGGTTCTGGGTGGCTCTAAAAAGCGCTACGCCGGTGTGGGTGACATTATCGTTGTTGCGGTCAAGGCCGCGACACCTGCGTATGGTATCAAAGACTCGGCAGGTAAAAAAGACCATAAGAAGCAAGTGCAGCGGGCTGTAATCGTGCGCACTAAAAAAGAACTGCGCCGTCCCGATGGCTCGTATATTCGTTTCGATGAAAACGCGTGCGCGCTCATCGACAACCAGAACAACCCCAAGGGAACGCGTATCTTTGGGCCGGTTGCGCGCGAACTGCGCGACCGCCAGTTCATGAAGATCATTTCTCTGGCCCCCGAAGTATTGTGAGGATTAATGAAATCTGCAGCTGAAAAAGTGAAGACCCGCCTGAAAGTCAAAGACGAAGTGATCGTGATCGCGGGCAAGAACAAGAAGTCGCGCGGCGAGGTTCTGCGCATCGACCGCGAAAAGAAGCAGGTCGTTGTGAAAGGCGTGAATCTTCGCAAGCGCTTCGCTCGACCCACGCAAGAGAATCCTAAGGGCGGTATCGTCGAGATCGAAATGCCAATTGCCCTGTCGAACGTGCAATATTACGACTCAAAAGAAAAGAAGCCTTCGCGAATCGCGTACGGCCCTGACAAATCAGGAGCTAAAACGCGTCTGTCAACTGCTTCGGGTCGCAAGAGGACATTGGATTAATCATGGCAGCAACCACAGTAAAAAAAGAAAGCCCGCGGCTTCGCAAGCTTTACAGCGAAAAAATCCGTGGCGAGCTCAAACAAGAACTGGGCGTGAGTTCGATCATGCAGGTTCCTGTACTGAAGAAAATTGTGCTTAATGTCGGTGCCGGGTTCGCAGTTGCGAACCCCAAATCGCTCGATAAGGTTGTTGCAGAGATTGCAGCCATTACAGGCCAGGCGCCGGTAAAGACGCGCGCCAAAGAAGCGATCTCTAACTTCAAACTGCGCGAAGGACTCGCGATTGGCGTTTCGGTTACGCTGCGCGGCGACCGCATGTACGAATTTCTCGACCGCCTGACCAACGTGGCGCTACCACGTGTGAGGGACTTTAACGGTCTTAGCCCCAAGTCATTTGATGCCCGTGGCAATTACAGCCTTGGCATCAAAGAGCAGATTATTTTTCCCGAGATCTCGTTTGATGACGTTGAACAGATTCACGGGATGGATGTGACTTTGGTGATCCAGTCAGAAGGCCCCGAGCATTCAGCAAAGTTGCTCGAGAAGTTTGGCTTTCCGCTGAAGAAGAAATAAACAGGAACCGGTTATGGCAAAGAAATCAATGCTTATAAAGTCGCAGCGTAAACCCAAGTTTACGGCGCGCAAATATAATCGCTGCCCACTCTGCGGCCGATCGCATGGCTACATGCGCCGGTTCGAGATGTGCCGAATCTGTTTTAGAGAAAATGCAATGCGCGGCCTGATACCAGGCGTCAGCAAATCATCGTGGTGAGAAGAATATGACAAGTGATCTAATAGCAGATATGTTAACAAGGTTGCGCAACGCAGCCCGTGCAGGACACGAAAGCACCGAGGTGAGAATCAATAACACCTGTGAGAAGATTCTCAATATTCTGAAAACCGAAGGATTCATCGAGGGCTTTGTCGTCTACAAAAGCGAGTCGACGCGTATGGCGAAAGTCGAGATGCGTTACCACCTGAGTCAGCCCGCTTTTTCTGCGATTGAGCGCGTGTCTAAACCAGGTCGCCGCATTTACCTGCCATGGAAAGAGATTCGCCCGACGCGAAACAACATGGGTTTGAGCATTTTTTCGACACCTAAAGGTGTGCTCTCTGAAAAAGAGGCAAAGTTTCAGCACGTTGGTGGAGAATTTCTCTGCCGCGTATATTGAGGTTATATGTCACGAATCGGAAACAAACCAATAGAACTGCCCGCCGGTGTGTCGCTGACAGCCGCCGACGGTTCTGTGACTGTGAAGGGCCCTAAGGGTTCGCTCGTGACGCCGTTTTTTCCGGGTTTGAAACTCGAAGTCTCGGGTACGACGGCCAAAGTAAGCCGTGAAAATGATGAAAAAGACCTGCGCGCCAAGCACGGCCTTGTGCGTTCATTGCTGCAAAACTGTGTCACTGGTACAAGCGCAGGTTATACGCAATTGTTGATTCTTCAGGGCGTCGGATATCGGGCACAAAAGAAGGGCAAAGACGTGGTGTTCAGCCTTGGCTTTTCGCACGATGTTATTTTCAAAGAACCAGCTGACGTTTCAGTCGAGGTTGTCGAGAATACAAAAGTAAAGATCAGTGGTGTTGATAAGCAACGCGTCGGCCAAGTGGCCGCGCAAATACGCGCATACAAACAACCTGAACCATACAAAGGCAAAGGCATCCGCTACGAGAACGAGCATGTTCGCCGCAAGGCTGGCAAAGCCGGTAGCAAGAAATAACAGAGGATAATATGGCATCGGTAGCAAGATTAAACCGCCAAAAAGCTAAGCGCATAGCACGTGTGCGGGCGAACCTGCGAAAGGGAAATCGCGCGGGCAAGCCGCGAATTTACTTTCACGTCTCAGGCCGGCATCTTTATGCGCAGGTTGTGGATGACAACGCAGGTAAGACCCTGTTGTCATGCTCTACGGTCGACAAGGCGCTTCAGACAACTGCAGTGAAATCGTTCACGAATAAAGAGTTTTCGGCAAAACTGGCGCATACTCTGGTAGGCAAAATGCAGGCAGCCAACCTTAAACTCGATGCGGGTTATATATTTGACCGCGGTGCAAAGCTGTATCACGGTCGCGTGAAGAGCTTTGCAGACGCATTAAGGGAAAAGGGCGTCAGCATCTGACGGTAAAATATGGAAGATAACAAACAATCAGGACGTAAACCCGGTGGCCGCAAGAAGAATGGCCCCAAAGAAGGCGTAAAAAAGAACCTTCTCGATATCGACGGCCAGACAATTGAACTGACAGAGCGTGTTGTCAACATGGCTCGTGTCGCTAAAGTTGTTAAAGGTGGCCGGCGCTTTTCATTCAATGCGCTGACAGTGGTCGGTGATGGCCAGACATATGTGGGCCTTGGTTTCGGCAAAGCGAAAGAGGTGCCAGAGGCAATTCGTAAATCGATCGAAGATGCGAAGAAGCGCGTCACGAAAATTCGTAAGAAAGGCAATACGATTCCCCATGAAGTTATCGGCCGTTTCAAGTCTGCGCGGGTGATGCTGAAGCCCGGCGCTCCCGGTACAGGTATTATCGCAGGTGACTCGGTGCGCGCCGTGATCGAACTCGCGGGCATTCAGGATATTCTGACCAAGGCGCTTGGCTCATCGAACCCATTGAATATCGTGAAGGCGACACTCAACGGACTGCAGCAGTTGCGCTCGATTGACGACGTTAAAGCACGTCGCGGGATTCCACTGCCGGTTCTTTTTGGCAATTATTCGAAGGTTCGGCGCGATGAGAAGCGCAAGGCTCTGGCGGCGGCTGCCACGGCGACCGCACCTGCGCCCACGGTTGCTCCCTGAGGTAAATGGCAATGAAAAAAGTCAGAATAACACAAACGAGCAGCGCGATTCGCAAATCAGACAAGCAGAAGGCCACACTGACTGCGCTCGGTCTGCGCCGCATCGGCATGGCGCGCGAGCACGTGCTGACTCCGCAAGTGAAAGGCATGCTGAAAAAAGTCGACTTTCTCGTGAAAGTTGAGGAGCTCTCATGAACGAACTAAAACCGAACGCAGGCGCGAACAAGCGCCGTAAAATTGTCGGTCGTGGTACGAGTAGCGGCCACGGCAAGACATCGGGTCGTGGTGGTAAAGGCCAGACTGCGCGTAATGGCGGCAATATTCCTGCGCGCTTTGAAGGTGGCCAGTGGCCACTCTATCGCCGCATTCCGAAGCGTGGCTTTCAGAATGCATTCCGCAAAGAGCTGACGCCGGTAAACCTCGTGAACCTGTCGCGCACCATTGCGAACGGGAAACTTGCCGAAGCCGATATAAACCTCGAAACTCTCAAGAAGGCTGGCCTGGTGCCCAAGACAACGGTGGCCTGGAAGCTGCTCGCAAAGTCAGATGGCAAACAGCTTAGCCTCGCGGGCAAGAGCATCAAGGTGAACGCAGTCAGCGAAGCGGCCAAGAAAATGGCTGAAGGCGCCGGCGCAAAAATCGAAGTGATTGTAGAAAAGTCAAAAGTTCTCGTGAAACCTGCGAAAAAATAACCCATGATACGCGCCATCGTAACCATTTTTACCGTTCCCGATCTGCGTAAGAAAATTCTGTTTACGCTTGGCATGCTGCTGCTTTTCCGCATCGGCGCGCACATCACTGTACCTGGTCTTGACTTTCGTGTGCTGCAAGATTACTTTAGCAAAGCGGCAGGCGGCCAGAGCGGCAATCTGACTGACTATATCGACCTCTTTGCGGGTGGTGCCTTCAAGCGCCTTTCGGTTTTTGCCCTCGGTATTATGCCGTATATTTCGGCCTCGATCATCATGCAGATCATGATGGTAGCGGTGCCTTCATTGCAGCGTTTGGCAAAAGAAGGCGATTTCGGCCGCCGCAAGATCAACCAATACACCCGTTACGGTACCGTTCTGCTCTGCGCTCTGCAGGCATATGGCATCACGGTTTATATTACTTCGCTTCATTTTGAAGCACTACAGGGCAATAAAGGCATGCTGATACCCGGCGGCCCAGGCGCTGGTTTCACAGCGATGACGATTCTCACCATTACCGCGGGCACGATTCTGCTGATGTGGATGGGTGAGCTCATGACTGAGCGCGGCATCGGCAACGGTACTTCACTCATCATCTTTGCCGGCATCATTGCCGGTGCACCTGCCGCGCTCGGCCAGTTTCTCGGCGACATTCGCAACGGCCAGGGAGAACCTATTCTCGCGTTTATTCTGCTCGTGCTCTTCATCGCGATGATTTCGATGTCGATTCTGCTAAGCGAAGGGCAGCGCAAGATTCCCCTGCAATACGGAAAGCGCATCGTCGGTCGCCGCATGGTACAAGGCGCCAGCCAGACTCTGCCAATTAAAGTCAACGCGGCGAACGTAATGCCGATCATTTTTGCTTCGTCACTGATGATCTTCCCTTCACAAATCGCGAGCTATTTTGGTTCGCGTTACCAGGGCTTTGCGGAAACCATACAGAAATACCTCGCGCCCGGTACGATGACGTACTTCATTATCTATATCCTGCTTATTCTCTTCTTTGCCTACTTCTATACGACGATTCAGTACAATCCGAAAGAGATTGCCGAAGCGCTGAAGAAGAATGGCGGATATATACCTGGCGTGCGTCCCGGCGCGCACACCGAAGAGACGCTCGAGCGCATTCTGAACCGCATCACGCTCTCAGGTGCAATCTTTCTTGCCTTTGTAGCGATAGCGCCAGACATCTTCATCAAAATCTGGAGCCTCGAAAAATATTCACAGCTGATTCACCTCTTCGGTGGTACATCGCTGCTCATCACTGTAGGTGTTGCTCTCGATACGCTGAAGCAAATCGAAAGCCAGCTCGTGATGCGCCATTATGACGGCTTTATGGATCGCGGCAAGAAGTCGGCAGGCCGTCCGCGGGTGGTTCGTTGATGGGGAACGCCCCAAACAGATTGCAACTGATTTTTCTTGGTCCTCCGGGAGCCGGTAAAGGCACGCAGGCAAAGATATTTCTGGATCGCAGTGGAATCGTTCAGATTTCTACGGGCGACATTCTGCGTGCGGCTGTGTCGAAGGGCACTGACCTCGGCAAAGAAGCCAAGTCATACATGGATAAAGGCGAGCTGGTACCCGATTCAGTCGTCATCGGCATTATTGAGCAGCGCATTCAAGAACCCGATTGCGCGAAGGGTTTCGTACTCGATGGATTTCCGCGTACACTCGAGCAGGCTCGCGCGCTCGATTCGATTCTGGCGAAGCTTAAGATTGAGCTGAGCCACGTAATCAATTTTGCCGTGCCCGACGAAGAACTTGTGAAGCGTCTGCTCGGCAGAGCAGAGCAAGAGGGCCGCTCAGACGATAATCCTGAGTCGATCAAAAACCGGCTGCAGGTATTCAAAGAGAAGACGCAGCCGCTGATTCAATACTATACAGACAAGAAGATTCTGCGCGACATTAATGGCCTGGGTACGACCGCAGAGATCGCTGCGGCAGTTCAAAACGTGGTCGGAGTGTGATGTGGCAGTACGCATCTACACATCAAAAGAAGTGTCGCAAATTATGGAATCGGGCATGATCGCTTTTGAAACGCACATGCGCCTGAAAGACCATATTAAGCCCGGTGTGTCAACCGCCGACCTCGACGAAGTGGCGCGTGAATATATTTATTCAAAAAGCGCGAAGCCGGCGTTTCTCGGGTTATACGGTTTTCCGGCATGCATTTGCACCTGTCTCAACGACAGTGTAGTGCACGGTATTCCCGACAAGAAGACCGTCATTCGTGAAGGTGATGTGGTCAGCATCGATCTCGGCGTCAGCTATAACGGCTACTTTTCAGACACGGCCTGGACATGGCCCGTCGGCGAAGTGACAGAAGAGGCGCGCCAGCTGATCACTGTCACGCAGCAGTGTATGTTCAAGGGTATCGCCGAGGCAAAAGTCGATAACCGAATCGGCGCAATCGGCGAAGCCGTGCAGAAGCATGCCGAGTCGAACGGATTCGGTGTGGTGCGCCAACTCGTGGGGCACGGTATTGGCCGGGCAATTCATGAAGAGCCGCAGGTGCCTAACTATGGCCGCAAGAAAGACGGCATTAAAATTCGCGCCGGAATGGTGTTGGCGATTGAGCCGATGATCAACGCCGGCACGTACGATGTATATACAGATTCAGATAAGTGGACTGTGCGAACCAAAGACGGTAAATTGAGCGCTCATTTCGAGCACACTGTTGCGGTCACGAGTACAGGTCCGGTCATTTGCACGATGCCCAAAGGTGCAAATGTCAACGTTTTTGAGATGATGGGGTTAGAGACAGTTGGAGCAAGTGCATGAAAGTCAGAGCATCAGTAAGAAAAATTTGCCCGCAATGCAAAGTCATTCGCAGAGCGGGTATCATACGCGTCATTTGTAAATCAAATCCGCGTCATAAACAGAGGCAGAGGTAAAAATGGCACGTATCGAAGGTATTGACTTACCGAACCAGAAGCGCGTAGTTATCGGCTTAACGTACATCTACGGCATCGGCGACAAAGTTGCGCACGACATCGTGACGAAAGCGGGTATTCCGCTGGCGAAGCGCGTGCACGAACTTTCAGAAGACGAAGTCGGCAAGATCAAGAAGATCATCGATGCGGAGTACACTGTTGAAGGTGCACTGCGCTCGAAGGTTCAGCTCGATATGAAGCGCCTGGTCGACACAGGTTCTTACCGCGGTTCTCGCCATCGCAAAGGTCTGCCCGCGCGCGGCCAGCGAACCAAGACAAATGCCCGTACCCGCAAGGGACGCCGCCTCACTGTGGCTGGCAAGAAATCTGCACCAAGCAAAGGTTAATGTAAAAGGAAACAAATGAGCGAAGAAGTCAAAGAAGCAGCTGGCGAAGAAGGCAAAGGCAAAAAAGTCAAAGATAAGGGTCGTGTTCCCCGTGGACGCGTCTATATCAACGCCACGTTCAATAATACGATCATTACGATCACCGATATGAATGGCAATTCAATCGCCTGGGCATCAGGTGGTTCGCTCGAATTTAAGGGCTCACGCAAGGCAACGCCTTACGCGGCGCAGCTCGCCGCACGCTCTGCGCTCGACAAGGCGCGTGAGCGTGGTCTGCATGAGGTGGAGATCTACGTAAAGGGGCCAGGTGTAGGCCGTGAGCAGGCAATTCGTACATTGGCTGCATCGGGCCTTCGGGTCAGCCTCATAAAAGACACGACCCCGGTGCCCCATAACGGCTGCCGGCCGCGTAAGAAGAGAAGGGTTTAAGGTAACGAGGAAAAATGGCAAGAGCAATTGGACCAGCATGTAGGTTGTGCAGACGCGAGGGACTGAAACTGTTTCTCAAAGGTCAGAAGTGCATGACCGACAAATGTATTTTTAATAAGAGAAAGAACCCACCCGGACCACCACCGAAGCGTAAGCCGAAAATGTCTGGCTATGCGACTCAGCTGCGGGAAAAGCAGAAAGTGAAGCGTGTCTACGGTGTTCTTGAACGACCGTTTCGCAACTATTTTGAATCGGCATCGCGCATGCGCGGCATTACCGGTGAGAATCTGTTGATTCTGCTCGAGCGCCGCCTCGACAACTCGCTCTACCGCATTGGTATGGCGTCGTCGCGCGCGCAGGCTCGAAATTTTATAACGCACGGCCATATTCAGGTCAACGGCCGCCGCGTTGATATTCCGAGCTTTAAAGTTTCTATCGGCGATACCATCGGTCTCGGCGAAAAGCTGAAGTCGAACAAGGTATTGGCTGAAAACCTAGAGATGTCTAAAAATGCCGGCCTCGTCGCCGACTGGATGGAACTCTCAGAAGACGGCAAGTCAGCTAAAGTGGTGAAGCTACCTTCACGCGAGAATGTTGATATTCCGATCAAAGAAAACGTAATTGTGGAATTGTACTCCAAATAATTGAGGGGAGAACACGAGATGGCAAAAGCAGCACCAAAAAATTTACTGAAAGGCCTCAAGCGCCCAAAATCGGCTGAGTTTCAGCACGTCGAGACGCGCCCTGACTATGGCAAATTCGTCGCCGAGCCTTTTGAGAAAGGTTTTGGTGTCACGATCGCGAACAGTCTGCGGCGTGTGCTGATGTCTTACATCGAAGGCGCGGCAATCGTTGCCGTGAAAATCGAAGGCGTCAGCCATGAATTTTCGACGATGCCCGGCATCAAAGAAGATGTGACCCGCCTGATTCTGAACCTCAAACGAGTTCGCCTAAAGATGGAAGGCCAGGGCCCGCTCACTCTCGAAGTCGAGAAGAAGGGCGCAGGTGTTTTGATGGCAGGCGACTTTGCAGTGTCGAACAGTGTCGAGATTATGAATCCCGACCTGGTGCTCGCGCACATGAACGAAGATGCAAACCTCAAGATGACGTTGCAGATCGACAAGGGCCGCGGTTATCTGCCGGCAGAAATCACCAAAAAGATGATCGATGAAGTCGGTGTTATCCCCATCGATGCACTTTTCTCGCCAATCACAAAGGTTAACTTTGACATTACAGAAACGCGCGTCGACCAGCGCACAGATTATGACAAGGTAACCTTTGAGATCTGGACCGATATGACAATTTCGCCAGAAGACGCAATGGCCTATGCGGCGAAGATTCTAAAAGAGCACCTCACAGTTTTCATCAACTTCGCAGAAGAGATGTACGAAGAAGAAGAGTTTGATGAAACCGATGAGCGCCTGAAGAAGGCAATGCAGGTTGCGCTCGAAGACATGGAGATGTCTGTTCGCAGCATTGCAGTACTGCGCAGCCTCGATATGCGCAATGTCAAAGATATCGTAACACGTTACGAAGACGATTTGCGCAAGAGCAAGCATTACTCAGATAAGGTGCTGCTGCAGCTCAAGAGCAAACTCGCCAACATGAACCTCGCATTCGGTATGCGTGACGGCCGCTAAGGCCAAAAAGACGGAGATAACATGATTAAGGGCAACAAAGTAAAGCACCTCAACAAGAAAGTTGGACATCGCCAGGCGATGCTCGGCAACCTTGTGCAGTCGCTGTTTTACCATGAAAATATCACGACTACGGTAGCGAAAGCGAAAGTGGCGCGGCAAATTGCTGAGAAACTTATCACGCGCGCGCGTGAAAACCAGAAGGCAACTCTGTCACCTGCCGAGAAAGTACACAACCTGCGTGAAGCTGGTAAAATTATCACTGACAAAGAGATTCTGCATAAACTCTTTGATGATATTGCACCCCGGTTTGCAACGAGGCCCGGTGGTTACACGCGCATTCTGCGTGTAGGCCAGCGTATTTCAGACGCATCAGAAATGGCAGTTCTGCAGCTCGTCGAGCGCAAAGAGCTGGCACAGCTGAAAGACGACCGGTCAAAGGTTCGTGCGGCGAGAAAGGCAAAGTCGACCAAGAAGCCCGCTGAAAAGAAAGCGGCCGAGCCAAAAGAAAAGAAAGCAAAAAAGAAGTAATCCGGAGTTTCCAGTGAACCGGTAAAACGCGCCCCCGTGGCGCGTTTTTTTATGCCCGCGGGCAAACAGCATTCTGGTTGAAGCGGCATATCGAAAAACAGCACTCTCCCAAAGGTTAACCGTAACAAGCATGGCAGTAAAAACTATCAACGATATCAGAAAATCATTTCTCGAATATTTTGAATCACGCAGTCACCTGCGCCAACCAAGTGCCTCGCTTTTGCCGGCTCAAGACCCAACGCTGCTTTTTACAACTGCGGGCATGGTCCCTTTTAAAGAGTATTTTTCCGGGGCGAGTGCTCCCCCCGCGCCCCGGCTCGCGTCAGTGCAGAAGTGCCTGAGAACCACAGATCTCGAATCGGTGGGCAAAACAAAGAGACACCTTTCCTTTTTCGAGATGCTGGGCAATTTCAGTTTCGGCAACTACTTCAAAAAAGAGGCCATCGAATTTGCCTGGGAATATTCGACGCAGTTCTTGCCTTTCGAAAAAGAAAGAATCTGGATTAGTATTTTCGAAAACGATGATGAGGCATTTGAGATCTGGAACAAGCATATCGGCGTGCCCGCTGAGCGCATCGTGAGGCTCGGGCGCGCAGACAACTTTTGGGGGCCTGCCGGCGAAAGCGGCGCATGCGGCCCGTGCAGCGAACTCTATCTCGACAGAGGCGAAGAATTCGGTACAGACGAGCAGAACCGCGCACCCGGCGGCTCGGGTGATCGCTTCATGGAGTTCTGGAATCTTGTTTTTAACCAGTTTGATTTTCAGAAGGGCGATTATCTGCCGCTAAAACAGACGGGCATCGACACCGGGGCGGGTCTTGAGCGCCTCGCGACGCTCGTGCAGGGTGTTGATTCTGTCTTCGATACCGACGAGCTGATGCGCCTGAGGCAAAAGGCAGGCGAAGTTTTTGCCGCCGAATATACGGGCGCTAACGTGATACCGCTCAGGGTCTTGACCGATCACATACGCACATTGACCTTCGCGATGTCAGATGGTATATTCCCCTCGAATGAGTCGCGCGGTTATGTTTTACGCCGCGTGCTGAGGCGCGCGATGCTGTTCGGGCGCAAATTGGGGCAGCGCGAACCGCTTCTCTACAAACTTTGCGACACAGTGCGCGACATTTACGGCGGCTTCTACACCGAGCTGCAGCAAAATACTGCTTTCATCGCAGATTACATTAAGCAAGAAGAAACGCGATTCTTGTCGACGCTTGATTCGGGGGCCGAGCGGCTCGAGCAATTGCTCGCCCAGAGCAAATCGGTAGGCAAAAAGCAGCTCGAAGGCCGTGACGTATTTCAACTCTACGATACATTCGGATTTCCCCTGGAAATGACGGTTGAACTCGCTGAACTTGAAGGTCTCGCCGTCGACACCGAAGGGTTTTCGGCTGAGATGGAGAAACAGCGTGAACGAGGCAGGGCGGCATGGAAAGGCGCTCTTGAACTGCCCATTGCGCGTGAAATCAAGACCGAATTCACCGGTTATACGAATCTTGAGGCAAACGCCGAAATCGTGACCATCTTAAACGGTGATCGGGCGGTGAATGCAGTCGCTGAAAGTGACAATAAGTCTGCGCCGGTCTTTGTCGTGACGAGATCGACCCCCTTTTACGCGGAGGGTGGTGGCCAGCTCGGCGACAATGGATTCATCAAATCATCCTCAGGTGCTGCGCGTATCGTCGATTGCCGTAAACAGCACGACGCATATGTTCACTTGCTGGCTGACATCGAAGGCACTATCAGCGTGGGAGAAAGCGTGCAGCTCAGTGTCGAGCGCGCGCGCCGTGAGGCGCTGCAGCGCCACCATAGCGCGACGCACTTATTGAATGCTGAACTCAGAAAGGCACTCGGTAACCATGTGAAACAGAGTGGCTCGCTGGTACACCCTGATTACCTGCGTTTTGATTTTGCGCACCCGAAGGCTCTCTCGGCCGAAGAACTGGTGCGCGTCGAAACTGCGGTAAACGACGCAATTGCGGCCAACGCAGAGGTTGCAACGGCAGTTTTGCCGAAATCAGAGGCTGAAAAACGCGGTGCGGTCATGACGTTTGGTGAAAAGTACGGGGATGTTGTGCGTGTTGTTGAGATGGGCGGCTTTTCGAGTGAATTCTGCGGCGGTACGCACGTCGCACGCACCGGCGATATCGCCGGTTTTTTGATACAGAAAGAGTCAAGCCCAGGCGCCGGCAACCGCCGCATCGAAGCCGTCGCGGGCGAGGCTGCGGTGAAAACGCTGCGGCAAAAAATTGCTGAAATTGAAGAGCTGCTGACTGCCGCAGGCCCTGCAGACGCGGGTAAATTCTCTTCACGGTTGCAGGCGCTCGACACAGCGAAGGTAACAGCAGGTTCGATATCCTCACTATGGCGATCTGCGCTTGCCCTGGCGGCCGACGTGCAGCAACACCTGAGCGAGTTGCGTAAGCAGCGCAAAAAGCAAGAGGTGGCAAGTTCGGGAGCCGAATCGGGAGCCATAGCCGAAGCTGTTGTTGCATCCCTACAGACAGCGCCGGGTGGTCTGCGTTTTGCCCTGTATGATGCAGCGGGCCAAACGGTGGGTGACTTGAAGGCGCTGGCTGACAAAGTGCGTGAACGCGATGCAGATGCCCTGTATCTGCTTTTCTCATCAGCAGGCGATGAATCGGTCTTTGTGATCGCGGCTTCGCAGGCCTATGCCGCGGCTAGGCAGCTGCAGCTGAATGCCCTACTCAAGGCGGCACCCGCAAAATTAGGCCTTAGCGGTGGCGGTAAACCAGAAATGATTCAGGGCAAAATGCGCTCAACCGCGGCGCAGGTTACAGAGTATTTTACCGGGAAGGCATAACATGGTCGTCGGTGTGGGCATCGATATTTGCGAGAATGACCGCATTTCAGAAATGCTCGGCAAATATAAAGAACGCTTTCTGAACCGTGTTTTTACACCCGAAGAAGTTTCTTATTGCCTCAAGAAGAAAGATCCGATACCTCACCTGGCGGCGCGCTTTGCGGTGAAAGAGGCTTTTATCAAAGCTCTCGGTATGCGCCGAGACCTGACAATTTCGTACCGCGACGTAGGCCTCAAGGGCAGCGAGGGCAAAAAAGACATTCATGTGACGGGTAAACTCGCCGAGATGCTCGAGACAAAGACTGTGAGCAGCGTGCATTTCAGCATCTCGCATGCGCGCGATTATTCAAACGCCTGCGTCATTCTTGAACGGGGATAATGGCGCCGCCGATTGAACCGCACCTCAATCTCGAAAAAGACGACCGCGAACTGCAGGTTCGCCCGGCACGGCTCACCGACTTTGTCGGCCAGCGCGACATCGCAGAAAATCTATCTGCCTACCTTAAGGCCGCGCTGGTGCGCCGCGAACCGCTTGACCATGTTCTGCTTTCGGGGCCGCCGGGGCTCGGCAAGACCACGCTTGCGCGCATCATCGCCAATGAGGCTGGGGCGCGCTTTTCGCAGATAACGGCGCCCAATATCAAGCGGCCCGGTGATCTTGCGAAAATTCTGAGCGCGCTAGGCGAGAACGATGTGCTCTTCATCGACGAGATTCACAGATTGCCCGCGCCTGCCGAAGAACTCCTTTATGGCGCAATGGAAGACCGCACGATCGACATCGCTGTCGGCGACGGTACGCTCGCCAATTCGGTGCAGATTACCCTGCCTCCGTTTACGCTCGTGGGGGCGACGACAAGACCCGGTGACCTGACGGCGCCGCTGCGCGATCGTTTTGGTATTCGCTTTCATCTTGAATTCTATCAAGATGAGGATATCATAACTATTCTCTCGCGCGCGGCCGACATCTGGAAAATCAGCATGACGGCAGAGTCGCGCGCTTCGGTGAGCCGCAGGGCGCGCAGTACGCCCCGTATCGCATTGCACCTTCTGCGCCGCGTCTGGGATTACGCGCTTGCCGAGAGCGGTGACCTGAGTCACGAAATCGATCGCGGCGCAGCTGAATTCGCGTTTGGCAAAATGCAGATCGATGCAGAAGGTATGACGCGCCTCGACAGGCAGCTTATGCTGAGCATAGCGAACCACTACCAGGGTGGGCCCGTCGGTCTCAAACCCCTGTCAGCGATTCTGGCCGAAGATCTTACCACGCTAGAAGATTACGTTGAACCGTATCTCGTGCGCCGGGGATTTATACGCCGCACACCGCGCGGCAGAATGCTTACCCCTGAGGCTTATAAACACCTCGGCCTCAGTGGCGGGCCGCAGGGCCTGTTCGAACCCTGATTGCCATCGCGGCGCGATTGCAGGTTCTGCCCTCAGGCAGGTTCGTGTGAAATTAGCGCTGAACATAATACTCTGTGCGGTTTTAATTTCGCGCTCGGCGCACGCAGCTGAGCTTAACCCGGGTTATACCGGCGATACGACCGGCATTCAGCAAAGCGATGAATCTAAGTTTCGCCGCGGCGAGGTGATCTTTTTTATTTCGTATCCTTTTACTTTCCTGGGCTCGCTCGCTGTTTACAGCATAGCGGGGTCTGGCATGAGCAGCCTTGACTCGGGCATTGGCCAGTTTTCGCCCTCTGGTGCGGGCTTTTTCGGGCTTGTGGCTGCGACCGCTGCCTTCTTCAGTTTTGGCATTGCGATGAACGACTACCAGGCGATTCAGGCAGACACGCGAACGCAAAACGGCGCGGTTACCGAATATCTCTCGTTCACCACCCGATTTTGAGGGTCTCGGGCGCTGGGTGGCGCTAAGCGTGCTTATTCGGGTTCAGCACGCCGCGCGAGGCTGAAGAAAAAGAGCGAGCTCAGCGCGCCCATGATGACGAGCGCTGAAATGCCGCCAAAGACCGGTAGATTCCATTGCACGGGTATCAGGTCATCGCGTACGAGCAGTACAGCTGCGGCGCACAGGCAGATGATGCCCATTGTGCTGAAATGGTTGCTGCGCTCGCGCGTTTCACGTTCGGGAGGCCGGGTAATTTCTACCTGAAATTTTCCCGAAGAGATCATGCCGATGGTCTTCAGCAACTGATCGGGAATTTTCTCCGCATATTCGAGGTAGTCGGGCAGCGCGCGCAGAATCGACTTTCCATAACGCGCAAGCGACATCTGTTCTGCAAAGATTTTTTCCATCATCGGGCGTGAGACTTTAGCGAGATCCATTTTCGGATCAAGTATCGCACCGACGGCTTCGATTGTAATGATACATTTCGACGATAGCACAAGATCGCCGTGAAAGTACAGGCGGTGTTTCGCACCGATATTCATCGTGTCGAAAATGAGTCGGCCCAGCGAATATTCTTTGAAGCCTGCACCTGACCAGCGTTTGATCTGTTCAGCGAGTTCAAGCCTGAAACCGGCAACATCGGCGCGGCGCCCGGGTTCTGTCAGCTTGACGAGATAGCTTGTGGCGTGGTCAAATTCGCGAATCACCATGAAGTAATAGTAGAGAAACATATTGTTACGCGTCTCAGGCGTGAACGACCCGATCATGCCCAGGTCAATCAGGCAGATTTTGTTGCGGTCGACGATGAACATGTTTCCGGGGTGCGGGTCGCCATGAAAGAAGCCGTCGATGTAAAGCATCTTCAGTACAGCCTGCGCTCCGCGCGCTGCAAGTTTAGGGCCGTTGATGCCCAGGCGCTTGAGTTTTTCACGATCGTCTGGCTTGATGCCGTCGACGAACTCCATCGTGAGAACACGGCGCGAGGTATAGTCCCAGTAGATTTTGGGGAACATGATGTCGTCCCACTCGGCAAAATTCTCGCGAAACATGTCGGCGTGTTTACCCTCTTGCGCGAAATCGAGCTCGCGCATTGTATACTTGGCAAACTCTTCGACGAAGTGCACGGGGCGGTAGTCGCGTATCTTCGGTATGCGCTCCATAATGAATGCGAGCCGGCGCATGACGTTGATGTCGTCGCTGATGAGGCGGGTGATGCCCGGTCGCTGCACCTTGACGACGACCTTTTGTCCTGAGCGCAGCTTGGCGATGTGCGCCTGCGCGAGTGAGGCCGATGCAACCGGCACTTCGCTGAACTCAGCAAAAATATGCCGAATCGGCATGTTAAACTCTGCCTCTATAACTCCTTTTGCTTCTGAATAGGGTATGGGCGGCACCTGACTCTGCAACTTTCTCAGTTCAACAGTGATGCGCTCGGGCAGCATGTCGTCGCGCAGCGAAAGTATCTGCCCGAGCTTCACATAAGTCGGGCCAAGGCGTTCAAGAGTACGTCTGAACTGCACCGGAAAGCGCGCGAAATTCTTGGGCCTTCTGAAAATACGGCGAACAAACCCGGCGACAAAGCGGCGTGAAAATGACCGGGGCCTCAGCCCGCGTGGCCGGTAAAGATATGAAATAAAGACATCGATTAAGAGGTCGATGACGATGGAATTCACCGCAAGCATTCGGCGGATTTCATAGTAGGCGCGACGCATACGTTCTGAGAAATGCAGCGGCGACGGGGCCGTCAAGATATAAACAGATATTTGCCCCTGAGCGATTGCTTTTAGTTGCCAACCTGTAAGCGATGGTCGACATACCCCATGCGCAGATGGCTCATCAGGCATGAGCAGAAAGAACTTCCCTTTGTGGTTTCTTCGGGAACAATCTCAGGCGGATATACCGCTGCCGGCGAGCCTCTGGGCGAATACGAAATGGCTGCGCAGACTGTCCCGCATGCCCCGCAGGTCGTGAGCCTGAACGGCAGGCAGCACCGGCTGTCTGTCTTGCGAAAGGGCAACCAGCTGCTTGTCAACGTCGACGGTTTTTTTTACCGGTTTTATGCGACGCAACTGCGAAACGAGTCGGCAGCCGGTTCGACCGCGCTCGAAATACGCAGCGAGATTCCCGGAAAGATTATCAAAGTTCTGGTGAAACCCGGTGATCAGGTTACGCCGGGGCAGGGCGTCATCGTGCAAGAGGCGATGAAAATGGAGATCACGCTCGCCGCGGCGAGCAGCCGCAAGGTCTCAGAGGTTCTCGTCGAAGCCGGCGCGCAGGTTGCGGCTGATGAAGTTCTGATTCGTCTCTCAGGGGATAATGAAGCCTAGTCGCGTACAGGTACCGAATGCGCACCACGCGCAACAAAAGCCCGCGATTCGCCACCGTATCGCGGGCATCTTCGCGCGTGGTGGTAAGATTCTGCTGGTGAAGCACCGAAAGGCAGGGCGTGAATATTATCTATTGCCGGGCGGCGGGCAAGAGATCGGAGAATCAGCCATTGAAGCACTGGCGCGCGAATGGAAAGAAGAGCTGAGTCTTGAAGTTAAAGTGGGCCGATTTCTCTTTTGTGGTGAGTCAGTGCCGTCAGAGCCGAGGCGCACTCAGGTCTTTCAGATGGTCTTTCATATCGATGCGATCGAAGGCGATATTCAGGTTCACCACGAAGGGGCCCTCGCGGGATACGATTGGGTGCCTATCAATGCACTCTCAGACATTGCGTTCTTTCCTGATTGCCTGCCGCAGGTGAAGGCCTTTTGCCGCGGTGAAGATTTTTCGGTGTACCAGCGGTATCGTTGGCTCACCTGAAACGAATAAAATCGCATGAGTCTCTTAGGTCGGTATCTCGTATCGCTTGCGCTGATCGCGGTTGCGGGCATTGCCTGGTTCGGTGAGCGTTTCGTCGTTCGCCAGCGTGTGGCAGCGCTTGCCGAGCTGCGACTCGACAGATTTCAGGCCGACCTGAACGCTGTTGACGCAGCGGTTGCGCGCAGTAACGCCAACGGTGACTATTTCAGGTTTCTTGGCGCAAGGCCTGGCAAAGACAACGATGCCGTGCTCTTAAACCCCCGCAATGATCTCGTTGAATCGGCAGTGCTGCTCGACAGAAATTTTATGACGGTGGCACGCTCGGGTCGCGACCTCACCGCAGACGAAAGGGGGATTTCAAAACGTTATCAGCAAAAAAATCTGATTACAGACACCGCCCTGATTCGCAAATTTATACTCACTGATTTTGACGGCAAGGGGCTTGCTCACCTGGTCTTGGTCGTGAGGCCCGATTTGAAAAATTCTCATGCGTCTCTTTTTGCCCTGCCTTATGATCTGAGCACAACGGCCGCCTTTTCGCGTGATAATTTCAATAAAGACGAAAAGAAACTGGTTTCGGTATTGCTGGCCGCGCAGAGCGATCGACTGCGTGAATTTACAATCCGCGGCCAACGCCTGGCCTCTGTGCGCAGGGCATTAATGCCTGAGAATCTGATTCTTTACGAAGTAAATCCGCTGCCGCCTGTTTATGCCTATTTCAGCACTTACCTGCTGATTCTCGTTATTCTGGGCTCGCTGCTCTTTCTCTGGCGCGGTTTTGCCGCACAGCGTTATACCCGGCGGGAACTTTCAGAGCGTACTCTGCATGGCTTCAAATCTGCCCTCGGCGCAAGGGAGCAGCAGATTGGGGTGCTCGCGCGGCTTACTGAATCAGATAATTCGATCAAAGAAAAGCTCGTGGCGTCAGTTGACAAAGAGGCTGAAATCGAAGAGCGGCTGAGCCAGGCGCGCGCCGAAAAGCCCGCCGCCGCAGAACCCACACCGCTGGTGATCGACATTATGCCCGAGCGCAGGCAGTTTCGCTTCATGAACCCGGCACGCGTTGTCGCGGCGGCGCCACAGGCAGACCGGCTGAATGAGGGGGAGCGAAAGCTGCGTGAAAAGGCTTTTAGCACCGAACTCAGGGGCCTCATGGATGAGCTCGCAAAGCCTGCCACGCCCGCACCTGTCGGTGGTGGCGAAGGCGACCTCATCCGCGAAATCGAAGCTTTTGAAACCGCGCACCAGTACCCGCCGATCGACCAGTACCTCTACTATCTGAATGAACTCTATTTCGACGACGTTACTCCGGCTGAACTGGCAGAAGCCCTGCGTGTCGCGGGCGACGCTGTGCAGTCCCAGAGTTTTGCGCTTCTGCTCTACGATGCGGCCGGCGCGTATTTCAAAACTGCATTTGTGCATGCGGCGCCTGAGTCGCTGAGACAAACGTTCTTCTTGCTGGTGCGCGACACTGTAATACCCAATGATTTTGCCGACTACGGTTATGTGACAGCAACGGCTCAGTTGAAAAAGAACCCTTACTTTCGAAAGCGTCTGCCCCCTGAATTTGGCGAAGCCCTCAAAGGCGTACACGTCTTTAGCATCAGCGAAAGTTACCTGCGGGCTCGCATCGTCTTTTTCGATACCGCGCGGGGCGGCGAAATCGCCGACGCCGGAGTTTTGAGCTCAATACGCGCCTATCTGAGGCAGCTGGCCCCAGCCGTGCACATGTACATTGCCGATCAGGCATCGATGGCCGCGACGGGTGACGCACGTAACCTTGCCGTGTGGTCGGTCAAAGAGCTTCGCGAGAGTATACGCCGGCTCGAAGACGGGGCAACCTGGATTTCACAGTACGTTTTCGAATCTGGCCTGAAGCTCGACGAGCAGCTGTCGCTGATGAGCGATATCGGCCGCACGCTCGAGTCAGGCGAAAAAGTGGTTATGCTCAGCCCGACACGTATTGCCGTCGTTCACCGCCAGGGCGCCGCAAAGCTTATTGAAGAGCGCGTCGGCCGCGTCGGTAAAAAGTTTATCGTCAAAGAAAGCGAGTTTGGCAAAACCTCGCGCAATCTTTATACGTTTGCCGAATTCTAGCGGGTTACTGAATAAGAAACCTGCTAACAGGTTCCTTTTTCAGGAACCTGTTAGACAGCGCCCGAAGGTCAGAAGCGCCATTCCAGACCAAAGTACGGTATAATCGTAATCGCCCCGTCGGCGACTGCCACTTTCGGGTTTGATTCAGAATACGGAAGGTTATAGTTCCAGCGCTGTTGGTTGGGCGCCTGCTGGTTGTAGATGTTGATGACTTCGATATACCAGCTGAAATAACCCCATTTGTACGCAGTCTTGCGCGTGTAGCGAATGTCGAGCCTGTGCGACGCGGGAAAGCGCTGGCCATAGAGATCGGTCGAATACTGCGGAGAATAGCGTGTCGTTTCTGGTGTTTGACAATCGTATGCAGGGACTGTACACGCGCCACCTACAATCTGCGTGTAGGGAAAACCGGCAAACAGCTGAAATTGCGCACCAATTGTATTCGCGCCGAACTTAAAGCCCGCGACGAGCTTGAATGAATGCGGTTGCTCGTTCTCGAACCGACCCCACGTGCCGAACCGCCGCCTTTCACTCTGAGTGTAGGTGTAGCTTGCCCAACCGTAAAACTCCGTTTCTTTATCTTCTTTGTCACGCCGCAGAAAAAGTTCTGCACCGCGGGTGCGCAGCGCTCCACCATTGGAAAAGCTGCGGCCGGTGCTTACATCTTCTGACTGCAGCAGCCTGTCAAAGTCGTTCATGAAGCCTTCAACTTTGATAATGTGGCGTCCGAGCTTTTGTTCAACACCGACTGTGCGGTGAAACGAGCGTTCGGGTTGCAGATAGTCAGCGACAACGACCTGGGGCTGGTAGTTGAAGACCCGGTTGAAGTAAAACGTATTCACCTGCGCAAATGACTGGTATTGTCCCCCGGCGACCGAGATCGTGGTCTCTGAGGGAAATTCATAGCTCAGAAGACCCCGCGGGTCAAACGTGGCAGTATTGGTGCGGGCGAGAAAGTCACTGCGAGCGCCGGGCACGAACCTCACCGGGCCGAACTGAAACTTGTTCTCTGCGTAAGCCGAGATCACATGGTTCTGGTCATTGAAATTCACCGGTACTGTCTGAAACTGTGAACTGTTGCCCAGGTCGGGTTGGCCGGTTGTCGCTGTTGCTCCCGTTTGCTGCTGCGTCTGGCCATTCGACTTAAAATAGAACAGGTTATATTCCGCAGCGAGACGCAGCGTCGCATAATCTGCCCAGTCGAACTTAACTTTGTCTTTTATGCCAAAAATATTCGGGTAGATTTTGACATCGGTTGCGCCGATCGTGCTCGTCGAACCGAGGTCGGCGTAAAAATAGCTGTAAGTATAACTGTTATAGGCAATGAGCTTGTTCTGCAATTTGCTCGAAGGCAGATATTCATAATATACACCCTGGCTATGCGATGACACGTCATTGCTGATGTTGAAATTCGACAGAATCGGGTCTTGCCCCTCTTCGCGGCGTTTGGCCTTTTCTTCTGCCGTGAGGTTGCGCGTAAACTTCAGCGTGTCGTAGCTGCCGAAGACGAGGGCAGTGAGTGCGTGCTTGCCTGAGTCGTCGAGAAACACTTTGCCTTTCAGCTGGTAGTCGTAATATTCGGGCAGACGGTCGATGGTGTTGCCGGTAATCAGCTTGTAGATGGGCGGTACCAGAAGTGTGAGATATCCTATTCGGCCTGAAGTTATCCAGTAGCCGGTTGGGCCTGACTTTTGCGGTTTGAACGGCATGACGCCCAATGGGTTCGGTGCAGCTTCGTCTTGCTGCGCAGCCGAAGAGATGCGCACTTCACCCCCATAGTTTTTGCCCCATTTGTTTCTCAAAAGAAAGTTTGAGGATATAAGAGACACATCGACAACGCCGCCGAATTCTTTGACCTCATCGACAGTTTGTATGTCGATGATCGCACCGACCGCACCACCAAACTGTGAAGGAAAGGCAGATGAATAGAGGTCAACTTCGCGCATCAGGTCATTGGATATAATCGATTGTAATCCCCCAAAGTGCTGCGGATTTGGCACCGGAATATCGTCGATAAAGTAGCGGTTGCCTTTATCGTCGGCGCCGCGAATGACGAGCGGGCCGAAAAAACCGCCGGGTCGTACGACGCCGGGCAGAGTGGCCAGAGCATTGATTGCATCGCCGAACGTCGCCGGCGTTTCTTTGAGCTGCTCGACCGAGAGTGTGTTGCGGCTGAGGCTCTGTATATCGCGTTCACCGCGCAGTTTCACCGTCTGTGTGCGCGTGATAGGCAGCGACAGTCTGAAATCGCGCTTCAGGTTCTTCTCAAATTTGATCTTCTCAACGAGATTCTTGAGCCCAGGCGAGCTGATTTGCACCGTGTATTCGCCGGCTGCCGGCACTGCCGCCGCGTACGTACCATCGGGGTTGATGCGCGATTTGAACTTGGCTTCGGGTATCACCACCGTGCCGAATTCGAGTGGTTCGCCCGTGCTTTCATTAAAGACCCGGCCGCTGATCGTGACGGGGTTTGCAGAAAGACTGCCGATTGCGAAGAACGCCAGTAACAGGCCCAAAGTGCTCTTAACCATTTGGTTAAAGTATAACAAAAAGACATGCGGTAAACCAAAAAATGTCAAAGGTTGCGAGGCAACCTTGTACAGTTTTTTCGGTCACCAGGCACAATATACATTGGCCGGTATGATCGTGCCTGCGACGCCGGGCGTCAGTATTCCATGTTGTAAAACTTGCGTGTTTCGATCAGCTCTTTCGGCAGCGTCTTGTTCTCGCGCTCGTATTTCGTGTAGCGCGGCGTCAGATCATTCGCTTTTTTCTTACGAATATTGATCGATTTCTGCACGACATCGGTATAGCTCGGCAGTTTAAGCAGCCGTTCGCGAATCTCTTTCGAAAAAGGCACATGTTTGGTAAAAATTTTGCGCGAAACCCGGTTCATGCGCTGCGAACCTTCTGATTCAAAGCGCATATAAACCGTGTAGTCATTCACGAAGCGGGCCCTGTCGTCACGAAATCGTTTCATGTCTTCGGCAAGCTTTTCTTTTATCTCTTCTGAAAGTTCTTTGCTCTTGTAAAAGAACTGCACGT
Source organism: Turneriella parva DSM 21527 (assembly GCF_000266885.1). NCBI lineage: Bacteria > Pseudomonadati > Spirochaetota > Leptospiria > Leptospirales > Leptospiraceae > Turneriella > Turneriella parva. Next base: position 2,659,166 of record NC_018020.1, read on the forward strand.
AGTCGGTGTAGTCGGCCGTCAGCGAAGAAACGGAAATATTGTTCCAGTCGGGGCCCATCGTGGTCTTGCACATTTCCCAACGGTACGTGCCGATGGCTCTGAGCAGCATCATGTGCAGGTCGGCAGTTGCCATGATCGGCCCGATCAGGCGGCCCCGCGACATGCGGTCGTTGCCCTCGCGGTCTTGCCAAAACTGAATGACTGTACCAATCGAAGGCACGAGCACAATATTCGGGGTGATCTGTACCTGAATGAACTCACGCTGAATATTCATCGCCTCATTCGTGTAAAGAACTTCGCGGTGAAAGGCACCAAAATCTGTCTGGATAATCTTTTTCACTTCTTCGACCACGGTATCTTTGGTTATGATGACTTTCGCGAGCGACTGCGTAATCTGGTGCCGGGTGAGAATATTCAGGTGGCTCGAAATGTTGCCCGAGCAGAGGCGGCAGTTCATCTGCAGCATCTCTTTGATTTCAAATTTCACCCTGGCTTCAGGTGAATTCACCTCGGGTGGCAGGTCAGCTTCTTTGCGCCATTTTTTATCCCGGTTCGCCGGGTCTTGCCTCAGCGTTTCAAAAAAGGTAAGCCCCATCTCGCTGATACTCGTTGAAACTTTGCGGTCATAGATGGCCGCCAGCCATTCGGTAATCGTATAGATCGGCAGCCAGGCGTCACCTTTGCCATAGCTCGCCGTCGCGAGCGTGGTTATGTGTTCGGCGTCGAGTTGTGTTTCATCCATGAAGCCGTAATCGAAAAAGAGCCTCATGTATTTCGGCAGATCGCCGCGTTTTTTCAGGTACTTGAGAATTGCGCGCTCGAAAACATCCCAATACTGAAGGTTCACACGCCGGCGCAACTTACGCACGTCGTCGTCAGACGCATCGAGAGGATTTTTAAACTTCTTGAGGGTGTCCCAGTCCTTTTTAAACTGCGCCACTTTGTCTGCGGGGGTCTCGCTCCATTGCAGAATCTTGTCGAGTGAACCCTGAAATTCGCTGAGGTCTGCGCCTGAACCTGCTGCCGCCACTGAGCCGGCGGCTACAGGTGCCGGTTTCGCGGCCGCTGGCTCACTTGCAGCTTTTTGTATTTTCTGCAGTGCTGCCTGTGAATATGGTGGGTAAGCAATTTCGGCGAAGCTCAGCAGCTTGTCGCGCATCGCGGCGAAACCCTCATTGAAGAATGCGCATGCCGCGAGTATGTCTTCGCGTGCGGCGCTGTTTGTGTTCGACTCCATCAATTCGCCCTGCAACGAAAATTTGGCAAGCCATGAATAGTCACCCACAAGCATACGCTGCAAAAATTGCTGCATCGCCGCAAGGCTGCGTTCAACTTCGCGCGATGTGGCAGTGATGAGTTCGGTCAGCGACTCGGCAGCAGTGTGCAAGAGCTGCGCGTCGCGGGTGGCGATGACGCTAAGAGCATCGGGTGGCAGGTTCAATAGTCGGCGTATCAGTTGCGTCGGCAATGAGTCAAAACGTTTTTCGTCCACGTCTTCAATCTGGTTTTTGGCCGAGCGCAAAAAATTGATATTGAGCGGCTTGATGATTTTGCCGCCGCGTTCAGAAAAATCTGCAAGCTGCCGCTTTGCGACCGGGAGCAGCGGGTCTGTAAAGGCCCCGTCTGCCTTGGCTTCAGTTTGAAATTTTTCGGGTAAAAGCGCGCTCAGCGAAATGGAAAAGCCGAGCTCATAGGCCTCAAGTTGGTTTCGAACATGTTCAGCCTGATCCAGTTTGGTTTCGAGATCGGTGAGATCTTTGTAGACTGATTTCAGCGCCAAAACCCCGATATTGGGCTTTGCCGCGATGAGCTTGAGCAGGTATTCTTTGTTACTCGGGTAAACGCTGATTTCGCAGGTTGCCGACGTCACAATCTGCAGGTTGCTGCGTGCCTGCGAAAAAAGCGACGCGCCACCGAGAACCGCCGGCGCATTGACCGTGTAAAGGGGCCGCAGAATGGTCTGGCCAACCGGCCCGGTTTCAACGCTATTGACCGTTGCCTGACCCTTCTGCAATATAACGAGCGATTTGACAACCTGACCCTTGGCCGCAATGGTTTGTCCCGCGGGAATCTGTTGATTAGCGCCGCTGCGCTCAGCGATAGTCTGCATCGGAATCTCCACAAGTGTGAAATACCCCGCACCATGTCAAGTATTCGCTGCCCGGGCATGAAGCGGCTGCTCCCAGTGGCAGATTCAGATTATTTGCCGGCATTCAGAAAATCGTAGAGTTCGCAGAATTCTGCCGCAGTCAGGTCGTCGGCGCGCTGCGCCATCAGAGGTTGAAGGCGCTCGGGTATTGCGGCCAACCGCGCGGGCCAGCCGGTGGCCGCAGCATCTTCGGCGAAAAACGGATTCTTGGCCAAAGCCGAACGCAGCGGCTTACGTTTACCCCAGAAAGCGGCTTTGAGCAGAGTACGCAAATGGGGGCGGGCTATATTGGCCCTGCGCTCAAATCGAATAATCGCAGCATCGACGTTAGGCACGGGGAAAAAACTGTTGCGACCGATCTTGCCTGCGATGCTGATTTCACCCTGGCACGCGAGCGCGATGGCGAGTGAAGAGCCGCCGCGGGCAGCGAGCCTTTCTGCAACTTCGTATTGTATGCCAAAGAGGGCCTGGTGAATCTGCTGCGCGTCGCAGATAATCTTCAGCAACAAATCGGCAGTTACATAAAAGGGCAGGTTGCCTATGGCTGCATTACACGCCGCAAACGGTTCGGCGTCGATCTGCTGTTCGAGAAAGTCACCCTCGATTACCTGCACTTTCGTGTTGGTTGCGTAAACTTCACGCAGTCGCCGTGCCAGAGTTCGGTCTTTTTCGACCAGCACCATCTCATGCCCGCGCTGCAGAAAAACCTCTGTCCACGCGCCGAGGCCGGGACCAATTTCGAGCACCCGCGCTGCAGGGTCTATAAAAGCCGCGACATTCTCAACCGCATGCACATCAACCTGAAAGTTCTGCCCGAGCTTCTTGAGCGGTGCAATACCCAGCTCTTTGATGATCTTCGACGGATGAATCATTTTTTTGTATTCAGATTCGGATGCTCCGCATCCGAATCTGAATACATCACATCAGGCTCTTCATCTGCGACAGACGGCCGCGCAGGCGCATAATCGCCTTCGTGTGCAGCTGTGAAACCCGCGATTCGGTGACTTCGAGCACTTCGCCTATTTCTTTGAGAGTGAGGTCTTCGTAATAGTAGAGAACAATAACTTTTTTCTCGCGGTCGGGCAGCTTCTTGATGCACTCGACGATCATGTTTTTGATTTCTTCGCGTTCGACGATGGTATCAGGGTTCAGGGCTTCAGGTGATTCGAGCGTGTCGACGAAAACCATCTCTTCGTTCTCGTCGTTGCCGTGCCAGACGTCGTTCAGTGAAATCAGCGAAGTGCCCGAAATCTTCGACATCAGCTCGTGAAACTCGTCGATGTCGATGTCGAGTTCATGCGCAATTTCTTCGTCTTCTGCGGTGCGGCCCATACGGTTCTCGAGCTCGAGAATAATCTTCTCAACCTGCTTTGCCTTCTGTCGAATCGAACGGGGTATCCAGTCGACATTTCTCAGCTCGTCAAAAATGCCGCCGCGAACCCGGGTCATCGCATAGGTTTTGAACTTTACTTCTTTTGAGGGGTCATATTTTTCAATGGCGTCGAGCAGGCCGAACGTGCCATAGCTGACCAGATCGTCAAATTCGACGTTGTGCGGCATGCCCACTGCCACCTTGCCCGCTACATATTTCACGAGCGGAGCGTACTTTTTTATGAAATACTCGCGCAGCTTGGGCTCGCGGCCCTTCTTGTACTCTTCCCAAAGAGTCTGCTCATCGGTTTCGTCGTACTTCTTGGGATCAATGGGCATTATGTCACCCTCAATTCGGTTGGGACGCCTACGTCAAGTGTTTTCATTTGAATCAAAGCATATCTGTGCGCATCACTCCGCAGCTGAGGTGCCTTCCATGGCAGCTGCGGACTTAGGCGCGTCCATGCGCATTAGTCCGCACCACCGACGCCATCCTTGGCGGGTGCGGACTTGGGCGCGTCCATGCGCATTAGTCCGCACCACCGACGCCATCCTTGGCGGGTGCGGACTTAGGCGCATCCATGCGCATTAAATCCAACAGTTTAAAGCCGCCGGGCATTTGGGTCAGCGCGGCCACGGCCCCCATCATAGCGCCGGCGACACCGGGCGACGACACGTCGGCGCCTGTCAGATACAAATTCTCAAACGGGCTCACCGGGTTACACCACGGAGCCTCGGTCGATACAAAACGTTCGGGCACGCAGGCGACACCATAAATGCTGCCGCGTGGGTGAGAAGCAAAGTGTTCTGTCGTGATCGGGGTTGAAAGCTCTCTGAATTCTATCATGTCGGCAAAGCCGGGGTAGTGGCTGTCGACAAATGCAACGAGCGAATCTGATATCTGCTCTTTCAGTTTCTTATATTCTTCGTCGCGCTTTTTCCACGGTTGCTCTCGCCAGCGCTCAAAAAACGAGTAGTCTGTGAAGGCAATAATCTCAGCAGTGTGCGATTTGGCTTCTGCATTCTTAAGCGACGGAAACGATAAGTAAGCGCCGGCAGCCTCGCCTTGCTGAATCCAACTTGCTGACGAATTGAAATTCGCGTCGTGATCGTAAGAGCGGTAGATCCAGTGGTTTTCGCCGCCGAATCCGAGATGGCGCGGGTCACCCTTAAGCCCGAGATAGAGCGTGACGTTGCTCACAACGGGGTGGGTCTGGTAAAATTTCTGCAGCTTTTCCCTGAAGGGTATCTCTTCGTGAGAGAGCAGGCGGATATAGGTGTTGTACGCGCCTGCATCGGAGATTATTTTCTTCGCATAAAATGTCTTGATGGGCTCGCCGGCTTCGCGCAGCGCCTGCACCCTGACCCCAACTGCCTTGCCGTTCTCGATAATAATTTCCTGCACGGCGTGCGAAGTCAGCGTCTTACCCCCTGCCGATTCGACGATGGGTTCAACGCAGTCGAAAATTGCATGCGACCCGCCGAGAGGGTAATATCCACCACCAAAGTAATGCTGCACCACGGCAGCGTGAATCATGAAAGAGCTCTGGGCCGGCGGCAGGCCATAGTTGCCCCATTGCGAAACGACAATTGCCTTCAGTTTCTCATCGCTGAAACGATGGTCAAGGTATGCCTTAGTCGAGAGGCGCGGGTTGTAACCTTCTTTCTCAGCGAACTGTTGCTCGTAGTTTTCGGTGAACGCCGCCCGGCCGCGAATCGAAATGTGGCGGCCAAACCAGGCATTCACCTTGCGAATATCTTCGAAGTATTGGCGAATATTCGCCGCCTCGGCGGGAAATAGTTCTGCCAAATCGGCTTCGTAACGTTTGATGTCGTCGTAAACCCTGAACGTCTGGTCGGGATACACAAACTTTTCAAAAAGCGGCGGCATTTTCTGCCATTTGAGCAGGCCACCCGACATGAGATCGAAAAGCTTGCGCAGCATCGACCCCTCTTCGAGGTCGCCGATGTAGTGGATGCCGACATCCCACATAAATTTATTCTTGCGCTTGAAGGTGTGCGTGAACCCGCCGGCAGTGAAGTGCTTCTCAAGAATCAGTACCCGTTCACCGCGGTAACGCGCGAGCAGTGATGCCGCGAGCAACGTGCCGATTCCAGAGCCGATGAAGATGGAATCGTAGTGGTCTTGCGCTGGCTCGCTGGCTCTCTGGGGTTCGGCCAATGGAACCTCAGAAGAGAAAGTTTAAGCTCACGATGTGCGAGTGAATGTTTTTCGCATCAACTTCTTTGTAGGCGCTGCCGGGCGTAAAGTAACCGTAAGCGTAAAAAAGCTTCAGGTCGGTGCGAAAGTCATAAACGACTTGTACGTCAACCGCGCGCCCGATATCTCGCGAGGCGAGGGTTGCATCGTTATCCGAGATGCCGTAATTTACATTCCCTTTCTGATAGATGGAATACTTGATAGATGTCATGAGGTTGCGCCCCCAATAGAAATGGTAGAGTGGTTTAAATTGAATACCCACCCTGGCAATATGCAGGTTGTTTAACCGTGGTTGAAGAGCAAGGCCGGCAGAATAGACGCCAAACGCGTAGAAATTATTGTCGACACTGCTACTCCCCGACTGAGCGGCACTTCCGGGTTCGGGCTTAGAAGAATCTCGACCGCTTGCATAGCCGTATTGGAGCGAAAATACGGGCTTAATTATCTGGAGTATTACCGCCGAAAAGTTTAGATCAGCGGTAAAGGCCCAGGCATCCACTGGCACCTGAACATTGTTAGCATTGTATGTGTTTCCCTTCTGCACGATACCCTCGGCCAAGTAACGAATACGAGGTGTACCAATGTATCCCTGTAAGCCCGCTCCCATGTAATACGGGTCAAAGGAATAGATCTTGCCGGCTATATCCTTTGCTGTTGCGGCATCTCTATTCATGTCCCGTGAATATAGACCTAATAGATACACGTTCGAACCATACACCTGCGCCGATTGAATTTCTGCACCAACGAAGTATCGTCGGCCCATTGCAGGCACGACGGCGTCGATTGGCCGACCTGGAACAATATCAAAAGTTGCAGCTGATTTTATTGGTGCATCTGCGTTTGTGCGGCAACCGGCTATCGATATTGTACAACCCGCATATTCGCCGGAATAAGCCGCTAGTAACTTAACCTGCAGAAATCTAAAATTACCCGTATATTCGGCTCCGTCCGCAAAATTCGCAAACAAAAGACCTCGGCCCATACGGTAGAATGCTCGGCCAACAGTGACTTTGTGCTTGTCAAAATCCAATTCCGCATTAAGCATTTCAACGCTATAGCCGCCATTACTGACTACTTGACCATTTTTCCCTCTGTCCTCATTCGGAATACTTGGGTTATTTCTATACTCAAAACGTCCCCTGAGATTAAATGTATGTTGCTCTTCAAACGTATATCTCAAATAGGGTCGGTAGTTGCCGATGAATAGACCGTTGCGCTGATCCTTTATAAAATTTGTTTTGTTTTGGTCGACCCAGTCCTCTTTCTTGTTAATGTAGGCATTCGAGGCACTTATGCCATACTGGAATGTATGCCGATTCTTAAATCCCTCTAACTTTTCGAGCGGCTTCAGTTCCGCGAGGGGCACAAATTTTTCTTCTTCTGGCTCATCATTGGCAAACACCAAATTTTGAGTCGTAAATGCGAAAAGTGCAGCGGTCACGGCCGCCTTCAGAATTTGTTTCATAGATATTTTCAGTAAAATCGCAGGAAAGTCAAAGCTTTTCAAATGTTACAGAATCGATTGCGTTAAGGAAATCCAGAAATTCTAGGAAATCCATGAAATCTGTAAAATCAGACGGATTACTCGAGAACAAATTATCGCCTGCGAAAAAAGCCATTTCAGCCTCTGCGCCGCTTGACGACTCTTGTGACGTCATGGTCACCGTATTTTCCCGCGATTCAAGTTGATCCGCTCGAAGCATTTTGTTACCAGTAATCTGTGATCCGCCACCTTCAGGGACTCGAATCTGTTGCCCAGCAACGTTCCTAACATCCATGCTGTGCTCATTCATGCGAATATTCGTTGAAGTGCCATTCGAGACATCTGCATTCGAGCCGCGCACACCCGCAACGACTGTCGGCGTTCGCACACGAAAGTGATTGCGCACATTCGCGTCGTTGACCTTGGCGATGTCGGCGTTCATTCTGCCGACCCGAAGGCTCATGTTTGTCTGCGTGCCGTAAGAGCCCGTAGTATACTGGTCGAGGCTCGCCAGCGTACCCGGTTTCAGCACCACTTTCGTACCGTTAGGGAAAATCAGCGAAGCCTTGCCGGTGGGGCCGGTTTGCAGCTCTGTGTTGTCGTTCAGCGGTGATCCAATTTTTGCGTTCTGCCATTTGCCGCCTTTCTCACGGTACTGTACCGCGCCGGTGATCGACTCGAATTTTGCGACGACTTTCGCTGCGAGCGAATCGGTCGCGATGAGGCCTGCGAAGGCAAATAAACCTGCGAGTGCTCGTGTATTCTTCATTTTTGATCTCCTTTTTCCCATTCGCTGCGTTTGGTCGCGTAATCTTCTGCGTCTGTCATGATTGCGAATAATTGCTCGCCTGAAAGCCTGTGGCTGGGCGCCGATCGTTGCGGAATGATTCCCGCTTCTTGCGCATCGCGCAGGGCGTAGCGTTCCCACCCGGTGAGCCAGTTGAGCCAGCCCCTTTCTGCGTTATATTTTTTCACCAGGGCGTGCGCGAGCAACCCAAGCGTCAGCTCGTCAGTTGCTTCGTAACCAGAGGTGATATAATCGAGTTCACGCGCCCGCTGCAGGCGCTTGTCGGGACTTTTGAATTTGCCAAACTCACCTTCGTACATCAGCAGCAGGTCTGCCAGATCTTGTACAATGACTACCTTGCGGTTTTGTACCTGACGGTAGGCTTCCATTTCGTCGCCCGTGTTTATAGGTTCTGCTTTTTTTGCAGTGACCTCAGGCTCGTCTTTTTCGCCCTTTTCGTCGGCTTCTTCGTCATCGGCTTCTGCCTTTGCGGGTTGCGGTTTCGTTTCGGTTTTTTCAACTTTGGCCGCGGTGGCTGCAGGCTTCTTGGCGCGTTTTCTCGGCTTCGCAGCGACCAGCGCCGAACCAAAAGCCACAGCCAGCAGAATTGCCAGAAATCTCAGGAACATGTCTCATTACAGACACACTTTTGCGCCTGTCAAGGACTTTGAGCTGATTGACGGCATGTCTTAAAAGTATAAACCGTTGCGGGGCTTGGCCCCGCAACGGTTCATACATATTTCGGGGGTTTAGCTCAGTTGGGAGAGCGTCACAATGGCATTGTGAAGGTCAGGGGTTCAACTCCCCTAACCTCCAAAAACAGAGAAGTTAAAGAAGAAACAGAAAATGCAGGCTTCTGACCGTTATTACTCCACCCCCCTCAAAAACCCCGACCTTCGCGTCGCCGTTATCATTGCACTCTTTAATGAAGATATCACCCGTTCTCTGGGCCGGGCGGCTGCCCAGCAATTGGCCGAACTCGGGGTGCCTAAAGCCGGCATTTTGCAGATTTTTGTGCCCGGGGCTTGGGAGCTGCCATATGCCGCGGCGCGCATACTATCGGCAGGGCAGGCCGATGCGGTCGTTGCGTGCGGCTGTGTGGTGCGCGGCGAAACAGGTCATTACGATATTGTCGCCAATGAGAGCGCTTCGGGGCTCATGCGTGTCGGGCTCGATTTCAAAAAACCCGTCATGAACGCAGTGCTGACCGTCGAGAACTTCACGCAGGCCCGCGCGCGCGCCGAGAACGACGCGACGAACAAGGGCGCCGAAGCGGCAAGGTCGCTGGTCGAGCTCTTGAACGCCTTCGCGGAGCCTCTGTAACCATGGCGAAGACGCAGCGGCAAAAGCGCCACAAGGCCCGCATTCTCGCAATGCAGGCGCTTTTCCAGTTAGACACGCGTAAAACAGAGTCGCTGACTGCCTCTGATCTGAACTCGTTCTCATGGATAGACTACGAGGTGCCTGAAGAAGAACGCGAATACGCGCGCGCCATCATCGGCGCGGCTCTCGATCACCTCGCCGAAATCGATACGATGATCTCTGACCGCCTCGTCAACTGGGACTTCTCACGCATTTCAGGCGTCAGTCGTGCAATATTGCGCACCGGCGTCGCGCAGCTGTTGTATATGGCGAATGAAGCCGACGCGGCCGTCGTCATCGATGAATGCATCTTACTGGCCAAACAATACGACGAAGGCCAGGCAGTTGCCTTCGTCAACGGTGTTCTCGACGACGTCTATCGTGAAAAATTTCCTGAGGCGCAGGCGGTACGCAAGAAAATCGCGCCGTTACAACCGGCAAAAAAGATTCGCATTCGCGTGCCGGCTGTGGCTAAAAAGTCAGATCGAGCGTGACGGTTGTTTTTTCGAGCCGTGGCTCGGGAAAAATCGTGCAGAAATAGCGAATGCCTTTTTCCCGACAGGTGTCTTCAAGATACGAATTGTAAAGTAGCCCAAGACCCGCGCCGAGTTTGTCGCCGCTGCCTGAATCTTCGTAAAAATCTGCGAGCGCGATTCCCGAGGTGTCGGTCTTCATCTTTCGCGCCAGACCCTCGCGCGTCGAATCAGTGATGAGACCGTAGTTCGAAAGAATAATCTTCACGTTGTGCGCCTTGCCGGCGTTAATGCGGTCGGTCTGAAACTGCCAGGTGACTTCGAGCAGCTGTTTATTCTGCGCCGCTATCTTCACTACCTGTTCCCGGTTGAGCTTGTTGCGCAGGTATGCATCGATCTTGTCACGCGGGGCGAGGTGATTCTTGACAATGATTCTTTCGAAATGAGCCTTCTCGGCGTTTTGTATAAATTCCATAACGAGATTACCGGTGTGCGTGGCGATCTGCGTGTTGTCGAGATATTGAAAGAAGAGATCGACATAGGCTTTTTCGATCTCGGCCCTGAGCGGTGTCTGATAGATAATCAGATATAGATACCAGATGCGCTTATCGACCCAGCGCACAAATTTTTCGAGACTGCGCATGCGCACGATCTTATCCTCTTCGGGAAGTTTGGTATCTGCTGAAATGCGGCTGAGAACCGCATCGATCATCTCGTGCTCGATGCGCGCGAGTACGGCCTGGTTCTTTGCCATAAAATCGTCCATCAGCTTCTGCGGAATCGACTTGAAATCGAGAATCGCCGCCTTCGGGTTGCGCCGGTTGTGTTCTCTGAGAACCGGTGATTCGATCACCCGCTTGGCCAGCGTCGGCGACAGCATCTTGTAAAGCATCGCGTAGATGATGAGATTCGTTGTGCTGATAATCTGCGGCCGTTTGGTCAAAAACTCCGTCGATGAATAATAGAGCTCATCGATATACGAATTCATGATGAGTTTCTGTACCGTGGCGGCGTTAAACGCCTGCGATAATAATCCCTCTTTATTTGCCCCGCCGCGGGCCGGCACGCGCTGAATCGCCGTTTTTGATCCAGACAAGACGCGAATACCCTCGGCCGAGAGTACAATGCTTGCGGGAATATCGATAAAACCCTTGCGCAAGGGCTGAACAGTCGACGTATCTTGCATCAGTGCTTGAGGTAGAATTCTTCGTAGCCGTCGGGGTACAACTGCGAGCCGACACGGCCTTCGCGCATCAGTTTTCTGAGCAGCGCCTCGAGCAGCTCTAGCGCCGTGATGAAGTGGTTGCCGCCCTCGATATGCGCGCCGAACGCCGATTCCATGAGATCGACCAGGTCTTTACGCCCTTCGACAAGTTTTTTGAGCAGGCCGTTTTCGAGAATGCCTATCGTCTTCAGCACAATCTTGATCGCGCGCTCGGGTTGCAGAATTTCGTCGCCATGCGCGGGCAAAAAACGCATCGCCGGCATCTGTTTGCGTTCTTCGAGAAGTTTCAGAAGACTCTGCTGAAAAAGTTCAAGGTTGCCATCGAGCTTGTCGTAGATCGCGGGAATATTGCCAATCAGCAGGTCGCCGGTGAACGCAAAGCCCTGGCTCACCTCGAGTGGGGTAATATGCCAGGTGTTGTGGCCCGGTGTTTCGAGAATGCGAAACCGGAGTTTTCCGGTAGAGAATTCATCGCCTTCTTTCAAGAGGCGATCGAGCTTTACAGCTCGATCGCCCTGTTTAGTCACCTTCTGGGTCGCGCTGCTGACATCCGTGTCGCGCCCGACCCCCGGCACATCCTGTGCCTCGGCAAATCTTCTGACAAACCTCGCCCAGCGGTCGTTGGCCTTGCGAATGCGCGTTTGCCGCGCCTGCTTGTCGCGAAAGGCAAGCGTTAATATGCGCGAGGTGTCTGCCTGCCAAACATCGATAAAGTCGGGGTAATCGGGTATATCGCGCGCCATCGTGTGGTGACCCCATTTCTGCGTGCGCCGCGCATAGGTGCCCCATAAAAGTCCCGCGGTGATATGGTCGATATGCGGATGCGTGTAGAGTATGACATCTACCTCGCGCATGCTGAGCCCCAGCTGCTTCAGCGCCAGAGCGAGCGACCCAATCGACTCGACATAACCCGAGTCGATCAGCATTGTCGTCTCGTCGCGAATAAGGTAAACCTGATTCGGCGCATAAAACGGTTGGCTCAGAGTTATGCGGTATATCTGGTCGGTGACCTGCAGAATTTCTGCGGGCTTGGCGGTTAGGCTGCGCACGTCAGGTCGAGGGATGAATCGCAGCAGTGCCTGCAAACAAAAAAGCTAAGAGCGAACGAACGTTCATTTATGGTTTACGGGCGGCAAAGACTTGAGTGGCGTACGCAATGAGGATTTTTCCCGTTCTGGTTCTGGCGCTCTGTGCGCTTTTTGCCGCCCGCTGCCAGTCGGTCAGCTCGACTAACTATGCAGAGCGGGAAAACCAGCGAGATTTCACCGTCGATGCAGCCGGTGGCACCTACACTGTGTCGATGTTCCCGCGCACGTACAGTGCCCTCGCAGGGCCGGCATTCTCGCTCGTGCTGGTTTCGCCTGTGCTCGTCGCAGACGAGGCGCTTTACAACTCGGGCACTGCCTCGATAATTCCGTGGTTCAACGCGCGTGGGGTCACTGTGTGGCTCGTGCGCATACCGGCGCAGACGCAGCTTGAGAAATTTGGCCGCGACATCTTGCCCCAGGTGACGACCGCGATTCGCAAAAATTCTACCGATGAATCATGGGTAATGGCGGGTGTTTCGCTCGGTGGTCAGGCGATCGCGCACTACCTGCACGACGCGCCGCGCAATGCGACGATTTCGGGCATGCTCGTTAAATCTGCCTTCTTTCTCGGCACTGGCTTTGACTATAATTATCCTGGGTCTTTTACCAAACGCCTCGGCTCGCTGCAAGACGGCGCAGAGGGCAACCTCTGTGCCGCAGAGTTCTGCAAGCGATTCTTCGCTTCTCTGCCGGCAAAGCTCGTCGCCTCGCGCAAAAACCTGTTCGATGCGTCGGGTAAACCTGTGTGGCGCGATACGCTCGAAACGGTGCAGCTTCAGGGTAAGGGCGTGCGCATCTTCTTTCTGGCTGGCAAGATCGACAATGTCGCGCCTTCTGAAACAGTCTACAAGTTCTACGCGAAAACCATCGGCGACGAGCGCAAGACATCGCCCGATTTCAGGTTCATGCTGCCCGGCAAAATGAACCGGCACGGCAAAGATTTTGACCACGGCATGATGGTCGCGTCAGATGCGCTCGCCTCAGAAATTCTACCCGAAATTCTGAAGTGGATAGATCTCTGATCTTTACTTATAGATCTTCGCTAGCAGCGCCGCGATTTTTTCGTCGCGCGGATTGCGAATCTTGAGCCGCGTCAGTACGTCGGCCGCTTTGTCGGTTTCACCGAGTTTTATGAGAATCGAACCCAATAGCTCTATTGCCTGAGTATCACCGGGGTTCTCTTCGCTATAACTCTCAAAGTAGCCTGCCGCATCTTTCAGGTCACCGGTTTTGTAACAGATGTGCGCCAAAGCCCTCGCCACGTGCAGATTGTCACGCGTCGCCTCGTAAACTTCTTTGAGATGTTGCTTAGCCGCTTCGTATTGTTTTTCTGCAACAAGCTGCCGTGCCCTGCTGATGGTCTGCCTGGTGCCTACCCGGGCTTCGGCGGTCTCTTTTTCGGGCTGGTAGGTGAGTGAAATCAGTGAGAAATCATCTGTGATCTCACCTTTGTTCTTGCATGCCTGGTAGACAGCTTCGAGGTCGCCGCGGCCTTCTTCGAGCAGGCGCAGAAACAGACTCTCGTCTTCGTTGATAATGCGGTTACCGTCTTCACCTGTGCCGAGTACCAGATCGTCACGACCGTCTGAACCGATGACAAAAGCATCGCCGGGTTTCATCTCATAGGTTTGCACCTTGATACCCATATTGACGCCAAGCGTGCCGAGTTTGCGCAGCGTCAGGTCATTCTCGATAAAGAACGCCTTGCCGCTGCGCAAGATTGCCGACCACGGGTGTTCGGCGTTGATAAAATAGACAAAGCCACTTTTCTCATCGACGAGCCCCATAATGACGGATATCAGCATCGAACCGTCGAAACTCTCAAACGTCTTCTGCAATTCGAGAAAAACTGCCTTGAGCCAGCGTTCGGGATAAAGTACCTGCTCTTTCGGTGAAAGTTTCGTGCGCTCGATGATCGACTGCATCACGGCGCCGAGCACAAGCGACCCGCCGGCGCCTTGCATTGATTTACCCATCGCGTCGCCGTTCAGAAACAGCGTATAGTCGCGCCCGCGCAGGCGAATGCTGTGTGCGAGGCAAATGTCACCACCGATTTCATTTGTTTTTGTCTTGAACTCAAAACTTTTTTTCTGGCGAATAAAGATACTGACCTTTATCTGGCGGTTATTTGCGTAGTTGCCGGTCAGAGGTTTAAGCAAGAGGGATGTCAAAAAGTAATCACCGTCTTGCTGCCCCTTGAGTGCGCGCACGTTGCCCAGGCTCTCTTGCAGTTCGGCGGTACGCTCTTCAATTTTTTGTTCGAGATTTGCCTGATAGTCTTTTATCGTGCGGGCCGCATCAGAGATGCCGGTCGCCACCTTAACGAATTCGCTGTCGATCGACTTGGTGAAAATGAGGCCTGAGCCGCCGCTCTTGAGATCGTCCATTGCGCCTTCGATATCTTTGAGCGCGCTGTAGATCAGGTAAAAGATCATATAGGCCATCAGAATGGCTGCGACTGTCGCCATAAAAACGAACACAAGTATCGCCTGCAGGTTGTCGCGGTTGTAATAGACGAGGGTTGCAGCGACGTAGATAGTGATCAGAAAGAGCGTGATAAAGAAGGCAAGTTTCAGACGTACAGTCGTGACGGCGCGGTCAGTAAAGGGTATCTTCTTCTCAGACATGATGCGCTTACATTCTGCGCGCATCGAGCCGGTCGCAATTTCACCGATTACGAGGCAAAAACCGCCGTGTATAAAGGAAAACATGATGTCCATAATGACACCCTGAACGTAGTGGTAGGTTTCGAATTTAACCGAAAGTTCGGCCGCTACGAGAATGGCGACGAAAATCACCTGAACCGAAAGCACGGCGGTGAAGGCATTGGTCAGCGGAATTATAGTGAGCGCGCGCAAAAGCTCGTGGTATTCGCCTTCTTTCAGATCGGGCCTGATCTGCAGATTCGGTTCGGCAGTGATAAAGCGATTTACTGCCAGCACCGGTCGCGTGAAACCTGGAAATCCAACTTTATTGAGAATACCAAATTGCACTGAGTGACCCACCCAGGCGACGGCAGCGCCGCCCGCTATGGTCCAGAGCATGAGTTCGCTCATGGGAAAATTCGTCGCGCGCGCATAATAGAGCCCGAATGAGATGGCCAGTATCGAGCTGATGGCGGCAGATGTGGCGACGGCGATTCCGTACGATGAGAAGTAGGCGATCCAGCGGAACAAAGTCCGGACCAGGTTAGACATGGCACACGATTTGCAGCCGCGACTACGTGGTAAAGGGGAAAACCAGTCGAATTCAGGCAGCAGCGAGTGAAATTAGTTTGCCAGCCGGGCGTCGAGTTGGTATCTTGCAACCAGTGTACCGGGTGCGCAAAATAATTTCGCTTTCTGCCGCCGCGGTTGCTGCATTGGTTTTTCTGGGCGACCTTGAAATCGCCACCTCGACATTTGTCCGTGAAAATACCCTATCGCTCCATGCTGATCAGTCGGCGACTGCGCTGAGTTGTCTCGACGAAGCGCTGACCGAGTCAGCCGAATCGAGCCGCGCAGAAGTTTTCGGGGCGTCGGTCACGCCTGGTTTTGCAGGCAGGCCGCCGCAGTTTATTGCAGCGCGTTCGTGCAGCCTGCGCGAAACGCACCATCGTCATCAAAATCTTGTCACAAATACTGCGAATCCCCGGGCGCCCCCAGCCCTTCATCTGTAACCGATTTTCAGGCACCAAAGGTGCGGCCGGCCAGAACCTCAAACTGATTCAACGCGCGCAACCAGCTTGCACGATTTTCTGACCGGCCCTGCGCTCACGCGCAAAGGGGGATACATGAACCATACTCAGCCAGACACGCAAGCGAATCAAAGCGTATCGGAAATATTGCAAGAACTAAGGCGGTATCTGCCGCAGCAGGGGCCGATTAAAGATTTTATAGCCGATAATATTATTGGCGTATTTCGCAGCGAAGGCCTCACTTTTCACGAAGCACTGCGGCGCGCTTCATCACTTTACGGCGCGCGCGAGTACCGATCGATTTCTGAATATCGCAGATCGTATCATCAGGGTGAAATCTCAGAGGCCGCGATCGACTTTGTGGTCGCAGGCGAAGATGAGGCAGAGTCTGGTCTTAAGGCGGCGATGCTGAATGAAATGGTCCACGATGATGTGCGCCGGGGTGGATTTCGCAGCGCCGGCTACCTGCACGGCATGGCGCAGAGCACCCACACAGTTCTTGAAGAAGACGTTCATCCCGTATTGTTTCGCCTGATCGGTAATTTTCTCGACCAGGGTATCGCAGCAGTCAATCTTTCATTGCACCACGACGATTTCTGGCAGGCGATGCGGCAGCAATTCTCGGTGCTGCGCCCATCAGGGGTTAGCCGTTATGTTGCCGAACGCATACAGAATGAATCACCGCAAATGCTCGTCGAGTCGGCCGTGAAGGCTCTGCTGCCGCGCGGGGCCGATACGAAGACCTTTGTACTTGAGATTCTGATGGCAGCGCGGGGTTGGTCGGGTGTCATTGCGCAGATCGAAGCGCGGCCCGCTTATCTCAACTACCCGCGTCGCATCACGCTCGAACAGTATGTGGCACTCTATCTCGCGCTACTCAGCGATGCATTGATTCGCAAAGGTTACGTTGCTGCGAGTTTTGCACCGGCCAATAGCCATGCAGAATTTTTCTCAGGCAGTGCGCCCGACGAGAGCCGGGCTGAAAAACTCTGTCGGCTATGGCATGACGCAGCTGAAATGACGCACTATTTCGCTGTGCTCGCTGCGATCGATACGAATGCGGCACACCCGCGTGCAAGGTCTGCGCGCGCAGGCACCGCCGATTTTCAGGCCATCTTTTGTATCGACGACCGCGAAGAATCGATTCGCCGTCACCTTGAAGAAGTAAATCAGAAGATCGAAACCTTCGGAGCTCCGGGGTTCTTTGGTATCGACATGGTTTATCAGGGGCCGTTTGACGCTATTGCGATCAAACAGTGTCCGGTTCCGGTGACACCGAAATATCGTGTGCGCGGAATCTACCGCGGCAAACGCAAAGTTTACCTGAGCCGACTCGAGATGAACTTCTGGCACCGCCACGGCAACAACGTGCTCTTGGGGTCGGTCATTTCGCTGTTTTTTGGCTTGCTTTCGCTGTTCAGGCTTGGGTTATCGGTGCATTTTCCCTCAAGGTCTTTTGCGACGGTTGATTCATTCGCAGCGCATGCAGAGGCAACTGAGCTGCACTACGAACGCCCCGAAAATGCTGAGGCTGAGGACGGCTATTTTGAAGGTTATACGGTAACTGAGATGGCCGAGAGGGTCGGGCGCGTTCTAACGCAGATTGGCCTCAGGCAGAATTTTGCGCCACTCGTCGCAATCGTCGGCCATGGCTCGAGCAGCGCCAACAATCCGTTTTTTGCGGCCTATGACTGCGGTGCCTGTTCGGGGCGCCCAGGTCTTGCCAATGCACGTGTCTTTGCTCTCATGGCAAACCGCACCGACGTGAGGCAGATTCTCGCCGCAGAGGGGCTAGCGATACCTGAGGGTACACACTTTGTCGGAGCTCTGCACGACACGACCCGGGACGAGATTCTGTTTCTCGACGAGAATCAGATACCCGCAACGCACACTGCAGCACTCTCAGATCTGAAAAAGAATTTTGCGACGGCGCTGAAGAATACAGCACTCGAGCGCAGCCGCAGGTTTGAAGATGTGCCGTTTCAGAAGAGCGCTGAATCCGCCCAAAAAGAATGTATCGCGAGATCAGAGATGTTGTTTGAACCGCGGCCTGAATACACGCACGCGACCAATTCTGTGGGTATTGTCGCGCCGCGTTCGCTGACAGAGAATCTTTTTCTCGACCGGCGTACGTTCTTCAATTCGTACAACCCGCACAGCGACCCGGGCGGTGAAATTCTCAGCCAGATTCTGACGCCGTTTGTTCCGGTTTGCGCAGGTATCAACCTCGCGTATTATTTTTCGCTGCTTGACAACTCTGTTTATGGGGCGGGTTCAAAGCTACCGCACAACATTTTCGGGCTCATTGGCGTCGGCAACGGAGTCGATGGTGACCTGCGTTCGGGTTTGCCTGAGCAGATGATCGAAATTCACGACCCGTTCAGGCTTCTGATCATTATCGAACAATCACGCGAAATCGTCGAACGGGTTCTCGCCTCGAATCTCTCCGTTGCCGGCTGGATACAAAAAGACTGGGTAAAACTTTGCGTGTACGACAGCGCAGCGCGTGAGTACTATTGGTATACCCGGGGTGCGCTGCGGGCGATTGTGTTGCCCGCTGCTGCCGTGCCCGAGTATGCCGATTCGTTCGCCGCTTTCAAGGGCCAGAGACGAAACCTCGTGCCGGGAGCAATCGCAAAGGGCAGGGCGACATGACGCTGCAGTTTGTTTCATCGGCATTGGTTGCATATCCGCTGGTCGCGATGGTGTTGCTCGTGGCTTCGCCCTGGCGCAGTGAACGCTTTGTTTCGCGCATCGTACTGGCAGCGAACGTCATCAATGGCGGGTTGACTGTGTCGCTCCTGGGGCTTTACCTGCAGAGCGGCCTCAAGGCGGTAGAGCTCGACTGCGGCCACCTGCTGAAAATCGGCGACTATCGTTTCAATTTTATGCTCCTGATCGACAACTATTCGGTGGCCTTTCAGGTGTTAATTGGTGTGCTCACAGGGCTCGTGCTCATGTTCTCGCGCCGTTACATGCACCGCGAGGCGGGTTATCTGAGGTTCTTTGCGACCCTCTTTCTTTTCATCAGCGGCATTTCGGCGGTTGCGATGGCCGCGACGATCGACATGCTCTTTGCCGGCTGGGAAATCGTGGGCATTTCATCGTTTTTACTCATTGGCTTCTACAGAGTGCGATTGCAGCCGGGCCGAAATAGCCTGCGCACTTATGCAATCTACCGCGTCTGCGACGTCGGTCTTTTTATGGGGGCCTGGCTGTTTCACAAACTCGGCAGCGAATATTTCTTTTTGCAGTACCATGACCAGCCCATCGATGCAGTCTTCGTGAGTCTCAACCCGCAGTTCTTCACTGCGATTGGTCTCTTGACCGTGCTCGCGGCAATGGGTAAATCTGCGCAGTATCCGTTTTCTTTCTGGGTGCCGCGCGCGATGGAAGGCCCGACGCCTTCGAGCGCGATTTTTTATGGGGCTCTGTCGATTCACGCCGGTGTCTATCTGTTGATTCGGCTTTTTCCGCTGTGGCGTGCGATCGACTTTATACCCTGGCTTGTCGGGGCTATTGGGCTTTTAACTGCCGTGGTGGCAAGTGTGTCATTCAAGACGCAGTCAAACGTCAAGGCACAGATTGGTTATGCTTCAGTTGCTCAGGTCGGTCTCATGTTTGTTGAACTCGCGCTGGGGTTTAAACAAGTCGCGATGCTGCATTTTCTCGGCAACGCGGTACTGCGCTGCTATCAATTACTCGCCTCGCCTTCAGTGATGGTGATGTACCTGAGGCAGCAATCAGAAGGCGAGATGACGAGCCAGGGTTTTTTCAACGCTCTGGTTTCGGCTACTGGGACCAAAGTTCAAATACTGGTACTTTGCTGTTTCATTTTCTGAAGGTTATGCCGAACAGCTGATGGCAGCTTTCTGGCGTCTCACGAAGCAGGCCGCCCGCCGAGCTGCTGCAGTTTTTTCGCCAATGGTATTGCTTCTGCTCTCAGCCGCGATGGTCGCCGTGCTCATTGTCTCAGGCAGCGTGCTGGGGCACGAGGTTTACGTCTACAATGCGATCGTCATGGGGCTGCTTGCCCTTTTCGTCGCCTTTGCGGCGCTCGGGCAGAAAACAGATGCAGCCAGGGTCTTGTGGCTGACGGCACTCTCGGCTGTGCTGAAGGGCGTCTCGGCGATGCTGCTGAGTCCCGAAAACGCCCGGTACAGCTCTGTCTATTTCGGCGGGGTGGCGATCGGGTACTTACTGGCGCGCGGTGCGCTCATGTACGTACCGCGTGAATTGCAGACGACTGAATATGCGGGCACAGCTGACCTTCACCCGTACGCTATCACGGTGCATTTTACGGGCATTCTCTGGATGACGGGTTTCACGCTGAGCCCGACGTTTTTCGGCGACGACCTGCTTTTGCATTTCGGCGCAGAAAAGTTTGCCTATGAAACCTTTTTTATCGGCAGCGCGTTTGTACTCAATGCCCTCGCGCTCATGCGCAGCTACGTCAAGCTTGCGTTCGCAAAATAATCATCAACAGGAGCTATCTTATGAAACCATTCATCGATCTCAAAAAATTCTGGAAATCTGACCTCACGTCAGGTTTTGTGCTTTCGTTGATTGCGCTACCGCTCTGCATAGGCATCGCGGGGGCATCGATCGGCAACGGCTCGCTTTCGCCTGCCGTTTCGGGTCTGATCTCTGCCATCGTCGGTGGGCTCGTCGTCTCGCGGCTTTCAGGCGCGAATGTTGCGATTCATGGCCCGGCCGCGGGGCTCATTGTTATTGTGCAGCACGGCATCGACTCATTGGGCGATGGCGATGCCAAAGCAGGATTTCAACGTTTTCTCGCGGCAATGACCATCGCTGGCGCGCTGCAGATCATTACCGGCCTTTTGAAATTTGCGCGCTACGCAGCGCTCTTTCCCGTGAACGTGATACACGGTATGCTCGCGGCAATTGGTGTGATTATTATCTCGAAGCAGGTGCACATCGCGCTCGGCGTCACGCCCGCCGCAAAATCGCCTTTGGGCCTTTTCGCCGAAGTGCCGCAAAGCGTATCGCTGATGAACCCTGAAATCGCTATGATTGGCTTCGCCGCGCTTGTCGTCATGATCGTCTTTATGGTCAGCAAATCAAAAATTCTGAAAAAGGTTCCGGCGCCCCTCGTTGCGGTCGTTCTCGCCGCCCTCATCGGAGTCTGGTTTGACTTGCGGCACACGCACCATTACTTTTTCATGGGCAAAGACTTTGTGCTTGGTGAAAACTATCTGGTGACCTTGCCTGCTTCGATTATTGATGCCTTGCCGCGTCCCGACTTCTCAGTAATTTTTTCCGGTAAGTCGCTGCTCGTGATATTTGCCATCTATTTTGTCGCCAGCCTCGAGTCTTTGCTCAGCGCCAACGCCGTTGACAAACTCGATCTCGATAAGCGGGCGACCAACCTCAACAAAGAGATTGTCGCTAACGGTGTGGGCAACATGCTGCTCGGGTTCATCGGTGGCCTGCCGATAATTGCCGAAATTGTGCGTTCGTCGGCCAATGTGGCGAATGGCGCCAAAACACAATGGTCAAATTTCTTTCATGGGCTTTTTCTGGCTGTCTTTCTGTTTATGATTCCCGGAATCATTCACCTTATACCGAACGCTGCGCTCGCAGGCATTCTGATTATCGTCGGTTTTCGTCTCGCGCGACCTTCTGAATTCAGGCATGCGTTCGACGCTGGCATCGAGCAATTGGTCATCTTTCTCACGACTCTGCTTGTGACTCTGCTCGTCGACCTGCTCGCAGGCATCGGCGCCGGCCTTGCGATGAAGCTTTTTGTACTGATCATTCGTGGAGTAAAGTTCAAAGAACTTTTTCGCCTGCAATTTGAAGTCAAAGAAACGGAAAATCAGGTCCTTTTGGTGCCGCGTGGTTCGCTCATTTTTACCAACCTGCTTTCGTTGACAGATTCGGTGCGCGCCTACACAAAAACCAAATCGGTCGCGATCGATTTTGCCGGGGTCGAATACATAGACCACACTTCGATGGCAGCACTCGTCGATCTGGTGCATGGTAAACAGGCTGCCGGTAAACAGCTCGAGATGCGCAACATCGATCTCTTAAAGCCGTATTCGAGCCACCCCGCTGCGGCGAGAAGGGCGTAGCCGTGCGTGTCAAAGGCTTAAGCACCGGCTGCGCAGCAATCTGCTGCTCAGCAACCGCACTTTTTTCTCAAACTGCCACAGAAGCGCCAAAGCAAAAGGCTGAAACAGGCTTTGTCAGTCCGTACGTTGAGCGCGGTTTGCCTGCCGACACGATGCGCACAATGCTGCTTGAACCGGGCCTGGCAGTTGCGGTGAGCAAAAACCAGCAGTTGTGGATAAACCGTGTGCTGCGTATGGGGTTCTATATGCGCCCGCGTTCTGAAATTCGTGACAACCTGAACTTCAGCGCGCCAAACCCAGAAAAGATTAACCGCATTACGCAGAATTCGCAGATATGGTTCTTTCTGAACCCGGCAACCGACGTCGAAATGAAAATAACCCTGCAGGACAGCCGGGTGTGGGGCGGCGAAGCCGGCGTAAAATCGGGCAATGCGAGTTCGTACGACGACCGCGGTGTCTATTTTGCCAATGGTGACAACGCCAATTCACGCGCCGAGACGAGTGTGCGCGAAGCCTGGCTACGCTACACAAACATCGGCGTCACCGGGCTCGGTGTACAGGTCGGCCGCCAGGTGCTGGCTTATGGCGACCAGCGTATGCTCGGCGGAGCGAACTGGAATGTCACGGGGCTCTCTTTTGATGGTCTCGTCGTCAAACTCGACACCCGCTATTTTGCCAGCGATGCGATTCTCGTGCGGGGTACCTCAAAAGATAGCGGAACAAATGGTATCACAAGCGAGACATCGGTTTACGACGATTCTTACCTCGCCGGGTTTTACAATACCCTGAAGCCGGGCATGGTAGTCGTCGACGTCTATGGCCTCGGGCTGTTCAGGCATCTGTCACCCGAAAGTATCGTGGGTACAACGGCTCTCTCTTCGTCGCAGCAACAATCGAACCTCTATACATTTGGCGCACGCGTCACCAACCGAACCGCCGCGAACAAGTTGCCTGTTGG
This sequence comes from Turneriella parva DSM 21527, assembly GCF_000266885.1. Lineage (NCBI taxonomy): Bacteria > Pseudomonadati > Spirochaetota > Leptospiria > Leptospirales > Leptospiraceae > Turneriella > Turneriella parva. The sequence continues at coordinate 2,682,054 of NC_018020.1, forward strand.
CAGCAAGTGGGATATCACACTCGAGGCGGCCTTTCAGGCAGGCAATGCACCTGACGTCTATTTCACGAATACTGCCGGCAACGTCGTTTCGAATTCACGAACGTACAAAGGCAAATTTTTCTTCGCACAGACCGGCTATAAGGTGCTCGATGAGATGCGCGTTGGTGCTCACGTCTACTATTCGCCGGGCACCACCGACCGCACATCGGGGTCACTCGACACGTTCCAGACGTTGCCTGGCCCGCGCTTTGGCGGCTTTCCCTATTTGAATGTGTTCAACGGCATATCAGAGAATATGGGCATGAAGAATATATTCGCGCCCGCGGTTTCAGTCTCTTATGAGAACAAACTCTTGGGAGAATTTATTCTCACCTATCTCTACGAAAATAAGGCGACCACGCAAGATGCATGGTACGCGATCAGCGGCGCCGCGAATTCGTCGGCGACGACAAACTCAGCGGCGCGGGTCTCGACTGAAGACGCTGCGAATACGGGTGCCGTAGCGCTCGGGCGCAATGTCTTTCAAGAGCTCGATCTGGTCTACCTGAAGCAGTTCAGCGCCTACGTTTCGCTCTGGGTAGGTATCGGCTACCTGCACGCGGGCGATGCCGTGCGCCTCGCACGCGGCGCAGATTTCAAAGCCGACGCGTTCATGAGTTTCATTCAGATAACCGGCTTGATATAGTTGCTTAGCCGCCGGTTCATCGCCGGCGGGTAATTCTCCTTTTCACGGTATCGGGCGCGCGCGTTGAATCTGTATGCGAAATCGTGCCACGCTTTCATTACTTTCTGCAATCCTCATGTCTCTGGGGGCCTGCAAGAGCGAGACCAAAGGCAAGACGGTGGCGCAGGCGAATCGTGAGTTCTGGGTGCTTTCTGAAAGCCGGCCTTATCAATACTTTCACCTCGATGTCGAGGCGAATAAATTCGACGGTGGGCAAGAACTGGCGACTGAATGGGGTGGTAATGCGGATTTCTTGCGTGAAACAGGCGGCTGGCGACTTGAAGCGGCGCCGCAGGGTTTTACGCTGCATTCGGGCAAGGGCGATGCTCTTTCTTTTTTAGAGACCGGCCGTGGTGACTACAAGGGCAGGTACACGCACGACGACGCAGCCTCTTATCTCAAAGTGATTCTTTCGCTGAGCGGAGCCCCGGGTAATGAGCGCGTGTGGCTTTATTTCAGTAAAGAAGAATCTCTCTATGCCTATCTGAAAAAGGCAGGCCGGCTGAAGCTCGACGTCATCTGGGGGCCAACGCAACCCGAGGTGATGGAGCAGATGTTTGACTATACGAAGCCTAAACCGGGTGACGTTGTCTACGATCTGGGCTGCGGTGACGGCCGCATTCTGATTACAGCCGCCGAAAAATTTGGCGTGCGCGGTATCGGCGCCGACATCGACCCGATGCGCATCGCCGCCGGTGAGCGTGTGGTGAAGCAGAAAAAACTCGAGGGCAAGGTTACGCTCGTCAACAAGAACCTCTTCGACATGGATATTTCTGAGGCGTCAATCGTCACGCTCTACCTCAATATCAAGGTAAACCGCCGCCTGAGACCAAAACTTTTTCGCGAGCTAAAGCCCGGCACGCGCATTGTCTCGCACAACTGGCACATGGGCGACTGGCTGCCCGAAACTTTCAAATATGTTTCAGAGGGTAAACGCGTTGTCTATTTCTGGGTGATGCCTGAAAACTTTTCGGGCACGTACCAGAGCGGCAGCAGCGACAAAGCCATCGTGCTGAAACTGAAGCAGCGTTTTCAGAATGTTTATGGGGATATCACACTCAATGGAAAACAATACCCTGTTTCAGGAAAAATTCGCGGCGCTTCGGTCACCCTGTGGACGACGGCACCCGAGCTCTCGGGCGCCGCGCTGACACTTAGCGCTGAGACGCTGAATATCAGGCCGACGCGCGCGCCGGCCATGGCGCTAAACAGAGCAGCGGGAAGTCGCCTCAGCGCAGAGGCGATTGCTGATTAGCGTATTCCCATTGAAGCGCGTTTGCCAACCGGCGTTCGGCAACGAATGCATGGTCTTCGCGCACGCGTTTAGCAAGGTCTTTTAGAAAGACTTCGCCTTCATTTTGAAAGCGCAAGCTCTCGTCGTCCGTGAGTAAAATGCAGATATCGTAAAGTGCCACGCTGCCGCAGAGCGTCGAAAGCACGAGCCCAAAGCCGGTCTGGTACAGAATATAATCCCATTCGCTGCGCAAAAGTTCATGGGCCTCGCGTCTAGCGCCGCCCAGCCGAATTCCGGTGACGCGCGCCATCGGGGCGAATTATGCAGAGGCTTTGAGTGCCTGTTCAATATCAGCCATGACGTCATCGGCGTTTTCAATGCCGACCGAGATACGCACCATGCCGGGCAGAATGCCCACTGCGGCACGTTCTGCGTCGCTGAGTTTTGAATGCGTCGTCGAGGCCGGGTGTGTTGCAATAGTACGCGTGTCGCCGAGATTCGCAGTGTGCGAAAGCATCTGCAGACTGTCTAAGAATTTTCTGCCGCGGTCGATACCGCCTTTGACAATCAGCGTCACGATGCCGCCGCCGTGCGTCATCTGTTTCTTGGCAAGCGCATAACCCGGGTGGTCGGGCAAAAACGGGTAAATCACTTTCTCGAGCTCGGCGTGACCCTGCAGCTTCTCGGCGATGCGGAGTGCATTCTCTGAATGCCTCAGCATTCTGATTTCAAGAGTTTCGAGGCTCTTACTGAAGAGCCATGCATTGAAAGGCGAGAGAGCTGGCCCTGTGTGCCGCGCGAAAAATCGAATTTCTTTCATCAGATCTTTACGCGCGAGTATAACACCACCGAGCGCGCGGCCCTGGCCGTCGATGTATTTGGTCGCTGAGTGTATCACGATGTCGGCGCCGAAGTCTGCGGGCTTCTGTAACACGGGCGTACAGAAACAGTTGTCAACATTCAGCAAGACGTTCGCCTGTTTACAGATTTTGCCGACATGTTCAAGATCGATGATGTCGAGCGCCGGGTTCGATGGCGTCTCGAGAAACAGCATTTTGGTGTTGGGTTTGAACGCCTTGGCCCAGTTGTACTGGTCGGCGATGTCGACGTAGGTAAATTCAATGCCCCAGCGCGGAAAAATCTGCGTGAGAATCTGGTGGGTCGAACCAAACACCGACCGCGCACACACCACATGGTCGCCACTTTTCAAAAGCGCAGCCATGCTCGTGAAGATTGCCGACATACCCGAAGCTGTTGCGAAGCCGTCTTCAAGGTGCTCGAGCGCTGCCATCTTGCGCACGAACTCATCGGTGTTGGGGTTTGAAAAGCGCGTATAGATATTGCCGGGTATTTCTTCGGCAAACATCGCGCGCGCCTGTTCGGCCGATTCGAACACAAAACTCGATGTCATGAAGATCGGCGCCGAATGCTCGCGCTCTGCGCTTCGCGGCGTTTGCTCGCGAATCGAGTTTGTTTCTTCGCGATAAGGGTTACCAGAGTTTTGCATGAGTTTCGGCCTTATTGTGCGTTTAACGCATATTCATACGAAATCGTCGCCGTTTTTTCAAGGGTTTTGGCGACAGAACAGTATTTATCCATCGAAAGCTCAATCGCCCTTTTGAGAAAGTGATCTTCAATTTGCCCGGCGAGACTGAATCTGACGACGATATTCGTGAACGGGTTTGCCTCTTGCGATTCGCCGCGTTCGCCGACGACTTCGACGCTCATGGCCTCTACCGTTTGCCGCTGTTTTTGCAGAATCGTGACGACGTCGATGCCCGAGCAGCCGGCGAGGCCCATGAGCAGAAGTTCCATCGGTCGTGCGCCTTTGCCCGTGCCGCCGATTGCCGGCCCTGCGTCGATCTGCACGGTGTTGCCGGCCGCGTTTTTGGCCTCAAAGTGAAACGGCTCGCCTATTCGCGTGAGGGTAATTTTCGTCGCGGACATGCGCCTTAAAGCGATGCGGAGATAGGTAGAAAAGAAGAGTTATGTGACGAGGTGGGAAATCGCATCGGCACAATCGTACCCCGCCCATTCAGTTTGTTTCTACTCGACGCCATGTCTCAGCGACTTATTTTGATCGTATGGTAGATATACTTTCGACGATTTTGACCGTTTTGCTGATCGTCGTGTCAATTCTGATGATTATCATCATTCTGCTGCAGTCAAACCGTGCCGCGGGCGGCATGTTCGCCTCTGGTGCTCAGACGGCTTTCGGTGCGGGTTCGGCCGATGCGCTCACCAAGATAACCGGTGGTTTTGCCGCAGTTTTTCTGCTGATTTGCCTCGGCCTCGCCGCCCTCAAATCATCAAGCCGCACCACCCAGGCGGCGGCTGAGCAGCTCAATAAAGAAATTGCACCTGTGGTTACGCCGGCCCCGGCGGCAGACCCCAAAGCTGCGCCTGCAAATGGCGCTACCCCGGCACCTGCAGCCAAGGCACCTCAACCCGCGGCAGCGGCACCCGCACCCAAGTGACTAAAATGGACCGTAACTTAGCCCTCGAATTCGTACGCGTAACCGAAGCAGCGGCGCTTGCAGCGGCCCGGCAGATGGGTAAGGGCGACGAGAAGATCGCCGACCAGGCAGCCGTCGACGCGATGCGCAAAGCCTTTGATTCAGTTCTCGTAGCCGGCAAAATCGTTATCGGCGAAGGCGAACGTGACGAAGCGCCCATGCTCTACATTGGCGAAGAGGTCGGTGCCGGTGGTACATCTGTCGACATCGCTCTGGACCCGCTCGAAGGCACCACGATCACGGCAAAGGGTGGGTATAATGCCACGACCGTGATTGCCGTGGCCGAAAAAGGCTGCTTTCTGCACGCACCCGATACCTACATGAATAAGCTCGCGGTAGGCCCGGCGGCGAAAGGTGCGCTCGATATTACCGACCCGATTCCGCTGACGCTAAAGCGCCTGGCGAAAGCGCTCGACAAATACCTCGAAGACGTCACGGTGTGTATTCTCGACCGCCCGCGCCATAACGAACTCATTCAGCAGGTGCGTGAAGTGGGCTGCCGCATTAAACTCATCGGCGACGGCGACGTGTCAGGCGCGATCGCAACCTGTATGGATGACTCGCCGGTAGATATTCTGCTCGGTACCGGTGGTGCACCCGAAGGCGTACTCTCTGCCGCTGCGTTAAAATGCATGGGCGGCGACTTCTTGGGGCAACTCAAGTTTCGCAATGACGAAGAGCGTCAACGCGCCATCAAAATGGGTATTTCTGACCCCGACAAAGTTTTCACTATGGAAGAACTCGCAGCGGGCGACAGCGTACTTTTCTGCGCGACCGGTGTCACCGACGGCGAAATGCTGCGCGGAGTGCGCTTTAATCCCAAAGGTGCTGTGACCGAATCGATCGTGATGCGCGCAAAATCACGCACGATCCGCTGGATCAAGTCACACCATCATTTTGATTACAAGCCGAAATATCTTTAACCGACGCTTGCGCGTCGGTTGAATTGCGAAAACAAGTATGCGCGCTGAGGCGCGCATACTTGTTTTCGCTTATGCAATCAGGGCACGAAACCGCGCGCGAAGAATTCACGAATATTCGCGTGGCCCGCGATGGACGCTGGTTCACCGGCGCGAAAGAAATCATCAACTTCAAGGTAATTTCGCATTTTAAGCAGAACCTGTTTCGTGATGCGAAGGGTGTCTACATCTACCAGACTTTCAGGCAGTTTGCTGAGAAGGGTTACATCACCGTCGAGGGGCCGCTGCTGTCTGTGTTTCGCATCGACGGCGATACGCTGATTTTCGACAGTCTCGACGCCGTGCCGCTCGATGAGCTGCGTGTCGTGCTAAACAGCGACGACGAATCGCCATACATCTATTATGATCGTCTGGGTTGTTATGCCAACGTACCCGCAGGTGTTGCGCCGTATTTTTCTGAGCGGCTCGAACAGCAGGGGGATCTATTCACCTTCTGTGGTAAACCGGTCGAGTTGCGGTCAATCGCCGTGTGGTAGGGTGTCTAAAAGTCGCGCACCGCGCTGAACAGGCGCGGCGCTCAGACGGAAACCGGCCCGAATGGGCCGATTCGCGTGTATTTGCCGCAGGCAAATGCAGCGTTTTCGTCTGAGCGGCGACTTTTAGACACCCCGGAATTTTCCGTTTTACGCAGCATCTTTTGATCGGTTGATCAACCATGGCATCGACCCAAAATCACGAATACCCGAAGGGCCTCAGAATCTGGCACTGGCTCAACTTCGTTGCGATTTCAGCAATTCTGCTGACGGTGCTCTTGCGTAAGACGTTTTTAGCGTATCGCACGAACTCCTCTCTGATACAAGAAAAGACGGCAGCGGCGGGCACCCCCGTGACCAAAGCCGTCGCCGACGAAATTGCCAAAGCGATGCGCGACCGCATGTGGGATTGGCACGTCTATTTCGGTTTTGCGCTCGCGGCCTTGCTGGTGTGGCGTCTGGTACTGCGCTTGCGCGGTTCGGCGAGCCGCAGCAACGAACGTTTCGCTGCAAACGAGCGGCGCATGCAGCGTGTTGGTTACGGCGTATTTTATGCCTTTGCCGCGTTTTTGAGCCTCACGGGCCTCACGATGGTGTTCAGCGCTTCGCTGCAGTTGCCGAAAAGCGTGGTATCGCTCGTCGAAGAATCTCACGAGCTCGCGCTTTGGGGCATGCTGCTTTTCGTGCCGCTGCACTTGCTGGGGGTCATCGCTGCCGAGTATAAAAGCCGCTCGGCTGGCCTCATTTCCCGTATGATTCGCGGCAGCTGAGGGGCGGCGCGGAAGGTCCCAAAACGACGAATTTCAGGAAAGGTTCCGCGATTTTCGAAGCGCAAATCGCTCTATGAACGGGATGAGGCCCGCTTTTCCCGAATTTCGTCGTTCTGCGATGGCTCTAAAATTTCGAATATGGCGACATGCCGCGCAGCCCTAATGTTCTCTACAAGAAAAAGACTTTTCAGCCTGTTCAGTAATTTATAATTGATAATTGTTATCAATATCAATTTCAGTGGAGATGAGAATGAGAAAGATTCTAATTATTGTCCTCGTGGGCATGTTGCCGGGTGCGCTGATTGCGCAGGCGAAACCGGCCAGGGCGGCCGCAAAAACTGCTGCTGAGCCAGCGGCGAATCTGCCTGCAGCGCCTGCGACTTTACCAGCGCCAGAGGCAACCAAGGCCAGCGCGACCACAGTCAAGACTCTGCCCGCCGTCAAGGTCATCGGCGAAGAAGAGAATCTGGCGAATATTCCGGGGTCAGGTCAGGTGATCGAAAAGAAGGATCTCGAATCCGCACGCGTATTCACGACGACTGAGGCTCTTCGCAAAGTGAGCGGTCTGAATGTGCGCGATGAGGAGGGCTTTTCGCTGCGCCCCAACATTGGCATTCGCGGGTTAAATCCGACGCGATCGACAAAAGTTCTGCTGCTCGAAGATGGCATACCTCTGAGCTATGCTCCCTATGGCGATAATGCATCGTATTACCACCCGCCACTCGAACGCTTTGAGCGCATTGAGGTGCTGAAAGGGGCGGGGCAGCTGCGATTCGGGCCGCAAACAGTCGGCGGTGTCGTGAATTACATAACTCCCAACCCACCCAAAGACCCAGGCGGAAAGATTACACTCACGGGGGGCAATCGATCTTATTTCAATGGCCACCTGAGTTACGGTGGTTTTTGGGGTAACGCTGGCTTTCAGGTCGACTACACACGAAAACAAGGGCAGGGTGCCCGCGACAACACGTTCAGCACCATCAATGATCTCAACCTAAAGAATGTATTGCTCGCCGGTGATAAACATACACTCACCACCAAGGCGAATGTCTACACTGAAGATTCACGGGTTACTTATTCTGGTCTGACGCAGTCAGAGTTTGAACAAGACGCTAGGCAGAATCCATTCAAGAATGATCAGATGACAGCAAAAAGACTCGGGGGCTCAGTGCAACATGCCTGGCAGATTACCCCCGCAACCGAGCTTGTCACCTCGCTTTACGGTGCCTATTTCACTCGCGACTGGTGGCGGCAATCGAGCAACTCTGGCCAAAGGCCAAATGATTCGGCTGACGCAGTGAATTGCGGTGGTATGGCAAACCTAAACACCACTTGCGGAAACGAAGGTCGTCTACGCAACTATTACACCTATGGCGTAGAACCGCGCCTGAAAAGCAGCTATAATCTGCTGGGCGAAAAGCAAGAGTTCAACGTTGGTCTGCGCGCTCACTACGAAATTCAGGACCGCAAACAAATGAACGGTGACTTTCCGCTTTCGCGAACCGCGGGCACTTCAACGAACGGCGGTTTGGTCGAGAATAACCTGCGCCTCACCGATGCCTATTCGGGTTTCGTCGATCACATATTCAAGTATAAAGACGTCAGTGTAACACCTGGTGTACGCGTAGAGCATATACGCCTCGCGCGCACTAACCGGCAGATACAGACGGTCGAAAACGGTGGCCAGGGTGTGCAGGGGAACACCAATCTGACCGAAGTTATTCCCGGCGTCGGCCTCAACTTTAACCCCATTGACCGAACGACATTTTTCGCCGGAGTCCATAAGGGTTTTTCGCCGCCGAGAGTTGAAGATATTATCAACAACACAACGGGTCTTTCGGTTGAGCTGTCTCCAGAGCGCAGCGTCAACTACGAGGCAGGGGTGAGAACAAAAATTATCCAGGGCATCTCAGCAGAAGCGACGTACTTTCGCATGGATTTTTCAAACCAGATTGTCGCTGCGAGCGTGGCCGGTGGTGCCGGCGCAACTCTCACCAATGGCGGCAAGACGCTGCAGCAGGGTGGTGAATTTGACCTTAAGCTTGCCACCGGCGAATTGCTTAAAATGAAGCATAATTTTTACCTGATCACAGCGTACACGTGGCTGCCCACCGCCCGCTTTGAGGGAACCCGCTTCAGCGGCACGACTTCGGTTTCGGGCAATCGCCTGCCTTATACCCCTGAGCACAGCATCACGACGAGCGTTGGCTATTCGCACCCGATCGGGCTCGATATGCGCATTGAGCAGGTCTTCGTTGGCGCAATGCTTGCCGATGAGCTCAATACAGAAACACCCACGGCGAACGGGCAAGCAGGGCGAATTCCTGAATATGCTATCTACAATGCCGCGATAAACTATACGTATGAGCCGTGGGGGGCAACGCTGTTCTTTACGGCGAAGAACCTGACCGACAAGATGTATATTGCCGACCGTACCCGCGGCATTCTGCCCGGCACGCCTCGCCTGTTTCAGGCTGGCGTAACGGTAAAATTTTGACAAAGTCACCGGCGTGCGGGCCTTTTGCCCGCCTGCCGGTGTGGTGAAAGGCTTGACAGACTGAGAATGATTTTCAGTCTAAGCCAACGATGTCACGGGCTGCCGCTGCACTATTCCGTTACTTCCCTTTCCCTGCAGCCGCAGGCGACGAAAAAAGTGCGCCGGTGGCCCCGGTACTTGCCGCTAAGCCCCGCTTCAGCGGAGCATTTGTCATATCGCTCGCAATCCACACTATGCCTGTATTGGCGCTGGCCATAGCGCCGGCACTTGTTGAAGAAAACCCGGCCGATAAGCCCGTAGTGCTCTACAGCGTTCAGCTCGAGAAAAAACACACGGTTATTACCCCAAACGCCACAGTGCGCAAAAATGCAGCGCAGAGTTCGGCAAAGCGGTCTGGTAACGCTGAAATCGACCTTACCGGCGAGCAGCGGGCGCTCAAAGTCAGTTATGAAATGCAGCTCGCGGCAAAAATTGAGAGGCAGCGCTATTACCCTCAGCGCGCCCGGCAATTAGGCCAAGAGGGGCAGCCGGTAGTGCGCATGGTTCTCGACGCGGCGGGTAATGTGATGCAGCTCGCGCTCGAAAACAGCAGCGGCGTCTCATTGCTTGATGAAACCGCTCTTGATATCGTCAGGCGCGCCCAGCCTTTTCCCGCGCCGCCGGCTGAGTACGCGCAGATTCTGCGCCACCGGGGTGACAACCGCATGGTATTTCGCGCCCCTATCAGTTTTGGTATTTCGCGCCAGGGTCGATAGGCCTCAGGCGTCGAGCCACTCGAGCACTTCGCTGAGCGGCATCGACGTGACGATGGTGTGGTAGACCCCGCCCTCTAGAAACCAAACCGAACGAAACGCACCGGAGAAATTGACGCGGTATTTACGTGCGCCTGTTCGCTCGCGTTTTTTGCCTTCGATCACCAGGCCCCGTTCGGGCACGAGCTTCAGGCCATAATCCCTGACCTGCGTGTAATACGTCTGGTAAGGCAGCTGCTCGTAATACGCGGTAAAGGCGGGGATTATCCCTTTTGCGCGAACAATTTTGCTGAGCCTGAAAATCTCGCTTTCTTGCGGCAGGCGAAAGTTGAAATTCGCTGCCGCTTTCGCCGCTGATGGTGATACAGGTTTGTCGGCAAAATCGTATTCGGCGATCGTCGTGCCTGCGGGATACCGAAAGACAAAGTCGCTGTCGCTGAGCGGTTTTTGAAACTCCACGCGGTCAAAACGGATGCGGTACTTTTCTGAGCCTTCTTTGTTGTACATCGCAGTTTCTAACGCAAACGCATAATCGGCCTGTACTGCCGCGCGCCATTCGAAGCTAAAAGGCGATTTGGCAAAGTCTGAATTCGGAAAATACCTGACGCCGGTTGTCTTTTGCCCGGCGACTAAACTATCATCGATCTGGTTGATGTCATAGAGTGCCACATGCCAGTCATATTCGCGTTCGAGCCATTGCATCTGTTCAGCCGCCGTGAGCTCTCGCAGGTTGCGGTAGCGTATACCGAATGCAGTCTTTGGAAAATACGTCGAAAGTGTGCCCTTCGCATACTGCAACGTGTCACCCGTCTGCGTCGCTTTGGTCATAACCGCAGCCGGTTCAGCACGCCAGCTAATCTGTGTGGTCTGCGGTTTTGCAGCGACACCTGTCTCAGTGTACGTGCCCGCAAAACTTGCGAGCGACCACATGCGCCGCAGAATGGTCTTGCGTTCGAGCTGTCGCACCGGGTTCGTGCAGCCTGCGCCCGTGAACAAAATGCACAGGGCGATACCTGTGCGAAGCTTCAAACAACAATTCATAGAAACCACCTTGGCTTTAGAATCGCCAACACAAACAGCGCCAGCGCCGCAAACAGAAGAATGACCGCAATCAATGCGGATGTTCTCTGTGCTGAATACGGTCTTGGAGAAGCCGGCCGGCGCGCGAGGCCACGCAGAAATTGCCATGGCCCCCAAAGCTGAACAGCTACGATCTCACCGCGCGGCGCGGGGTCATGAATGCCGAAATCAACAGCGGTCTTTTCGGCTGCAAAAGTACCAAACAGCTTGTCCCAGATAATCAGCACGCCGGCGAAGTTCTTATCGAGATATTCGGGGTTCATGCCGTGGTGTACCCGGTGGTGTGAAGGCGTGTTGAATATGAGTCCGAAGGCACGCGGCAGATTCAACAACTGGGTGTGCATCAGAAACTGGTAGGTCAGCGACGCAGCCTGAACCGCCAAAATATGCGCGGGAGCAAAGCCGGCAAAGGCGAGCGGCAACCAGAAGACCATACCCAAAAAGGGCAGCCAGGTTTGCCTGAGGCCCACGGATAAATTAAACTCATTCGACGAATGGTGCACGACGTGAGACATCCACAAAATGCCGAGCTTATGGCTGAGGAGATGAAACCAGTAGAAGCAGAAGTCGTCGGCCAGAAACAGCAGCAGCCAGTACCACCCTGTGGGCCTGAGCCTGACCACCGCAAACTCGAGCTGTAGCCAGACGATCAGCAGGTATTCTGTATACCCGTAGATCGCGGCTATGATGAGGTAGATTGTATAGTCGGCGACGTTCGTGAGCGTGCCTGTCAGGCTGTAGACGCGCTGGCGCAATGCGAGCGAAAGCAGCCACTCGCCGAGCACGAGAGCATTGACCGTTAAGAGAGTTAAGACTGCTGTCTGTTGCCAGGGCATAGCAGCGCATCTTCGTCGGGGCGCTGCAAGACCCGCCGCCAGGTTTATTGATGGCGTAAAGAGAGAAAAAAGTCTGGCACCCTATGGATTCTGAAATTGAACGATTGACCGGCATCGGCCGCGACCGCGCGCTCAGAATCGACGCAGTGAACCTCTACGAGCGGCTTGGGCCAGAAACATTCAAGAAACTCAGCCACGAATTCTACAATCGTGTGTTCAATGATACAGAGCAGTGGTTTCGCAACATCTTCAAAAACAGCACAATCGAAGAGGCGATTCAGAACCAGATGGAATTTTTCATGCAGCGACTCGGCGGGCCACCGCTCTATTCTGAGCGCAAGGGCCACCCGGCGCTCATCATGCGCCATCTCAAATTCAATATGTCACTCAAAGCGACTGAACGTTGGGTTTACCACATGCAGAACGCATTGGACGCAGTAACCGAAATCGATGCCGATTCAAAGTCTCGTATGATAGACTTTTTCACCCACACCGCATACTTTCTGCACCTCGGGGTTACTTCGCGAAGCCCCCGGCCTTAACGGTCATTCCCGCGCATGCGGGAATCTAATCTTCGTAATCAAAAAAGAAATCTTTATTGCTGAGGGCTTCGCCCGTGTCGGCAATCGGGTAGCTGTCACCCATCGACGCACAGATATCGCGCAGAATGCCGATCTCTTCTTGCCAGTAGCTGTCGCTGGCAAAATCGGGAAAAGCCGAGGTGAACGAAGGGTCGTCGTAGCGGCGGGCTATCCAACCTGAATAGTGAATAATTCGCATCGCGCGCAGGGTCTCAGCGAGCGCGAGCCACCGCTCTTCGAAGTGGCGAAACTCGCGATAAGCCGCGAGAAATACCGATCGCGCATGCGCATTCAGGTTTTCATCGCCGGGAAAAAGCATCCAGACATCTTGCACCGCCGGGCCAACGAGTGAGTCGTCGAAGTCGAGCAGAAACCAGCCTTCGCTGCCGTTCAGTATATTGCCCTTGTGCAGGTCGCCGTGAATGCGCAGCAGCGGCAGCTCTTCGTGGTGCACGTCGTAGTGGTGCGCGATACGCTCGGCGAGTTCTGCGTATTCGAGCGCATGGTTGTCTTTCAGAAAATGTTTCTCGCGCAAAACTTCGAGAGGCTCGCGCACGAAGCGGTCAGAATTGAAAGCAGGTCTGCAGCTTTCAGATTTCGCCGACGCGCCGACATTGTGTACCCGCGCGAGCAGTCGGCCTAAAATCTGCAGATCTATTTCTGACAGCTCTTCAGGTTCACGGCCACCGGTTCTCGGCCAGATTGCAAAGTAAATTCCCTGCTCTTCGAAGAGGCTTTGCCCATCGAACTTCAGCGGCGCCAGCGCCGGTATCTCGTCTTCAGCGAGTTCAAACAAGAACGCATGCTCCTCGAGAATCTGCTCGCGGCTCCAGCGGCCAGGGCGGTAGAATTTCGTGACGATGTGCTTGCCCGATTCAAGGCGCAGGTCGAACACGCGGTTCTCCATACTGTTCAGCTGTGAGATATGGCCCGAAGGTTCAAGCCCGAGTTTGATGACTGCGTCGATTATTTCGTCAGGGGTCAGCTGGTAAAAATAATCCGTTTCGCGCTTCTGTTGCATGGGCCCCGGCGGCGAGTGCAGGTGCTGTCATCAGCGCGCGGCGACAAGCCGGCGAAAATTGACAAATTCGGGAAAGTATTTCACCGCATCACGCGCGGCGGCCTTTGAATACTTAGCGCCAGTCGGGCTAAACTCAGAATAATTCTCGCCCTGAGCGGCGAGCTCTGTCTTGTTGCCGGCAGTCTCAAGATCGAGCGCACCATCGAGCACAAATAATTTCGTGCCGGCGGCTTTCTTCTGCAGCAAAAACCGCGCAGAGCGAAGTCTTAAGATTCGGGCGTCAACTTGAGCCGTTACAACCGTTGCGGCGTCGTTCTGCTGCAGCATTGCGGTGCCATAGAGTAAATGTATATGAAACATGCCCGGCTTCGGCTCGGTGACGCGCACAACGGTATCTGCCGCCGCTTCAACCGTAAACCTTTCTGGCAGATAAAGCGAGCTGCCCGCCGAAAGAACTATGTTTTGCGCCGACGTAACCGGTTGGCCATTGACCAGCCAGCCCTGCGGTGTTGGTTCGGGTTTCTTACCGCATGCAGCAAACAATAAAAAAAGTGAGGAGATCATAAGCCAACGAAGCGGCAACGCGATTGGCGCCGGCGCCGCTGGCAAGACCTGCTGCTTTCGGGCTCGTATTCGCATTCTAAAGACCACTTACTCTGCCTTTAATGCGGTGCACAGTTTTTTATTATATTTCTGTCGCATTGCGTTGTGAATTTGGGGCAGCCGCAATCAGCCCAGTACCCTGACCAATCTGCTTGACCGCCGGGTCGCAAGCAACACCTCACGGTATGCACCCGCAAAATCCACAGGCTGTTCGCCATCCTTGGCGCACGGCCATAATCACCGGCGCGTCGAGTGGCATCGGTGAAGCCCTCGCGCGCCGCCTTGCAGTGCAAGGCATTCACGTGGTACTGGCGGCAAGGCGCATTGGGGAGCTTAGGCGTATAGCTATGGAAATCCGCAGCACCGGGGCTAGTGCAACCGCCGTGAAACTCGATGTCAGTCAGACAAAAGGCCTGGATCTGAAGCTCGCCCGGCTGGACAAAAGATTTGGCGGCATCGATCTAGTGATTGCGAATGCCGGGGTGGGCATTGGCAGAGAGCCCTCCTGGTCATGGCGGGCCGTTGAACCAGCGTTGCAGACGAATTTTATGGGAGCGATTGCTACCATCACGGCGCTTCTCCCGGCGATGATCGCGCGGGGCAGGGGGCATGTTGTCGCGATCAGTTCTCTCGCGGGTTTTGGCGCGCTGCCCGATGCCGCTGGCTATGTTTCTCCCAAGGCCGGCCTGTCGCGCTTTATGGAGTGCCTGACACTCGATTTGCAGGGTACTGGAGTTGTGACGTCCACTGTGCATGTAGGCTTCGTTGCGACGCCGATGGTCGTGATGGTGCGTCTGCTTTCGTCGTTGCCCTTCGTGTTCAAGGCAATTGCGGCGCGGCGCTACTATAAGAAACCCGGGGTGACTGGCTCAGATTAGGCGCGCAACCTGATCGCCCTTTTCGAACGAATGGTCTTGCACAAAAGCCAGCTGTGGTATCACGCGCATGCGTATGTTCTTGGCAATGCTTGAACGCATGCCCGGCACCAGTCGCTTAATCGCTTTCATCGTCTGCTGCTGGTCTTTTTCATCGCCCCAGATGCTCACGAAGATTTTCGCAAACGACCCGTCGGGTGATAGCTCGCAGCGCGTGAAGGTGCAGTAGTCTTTGACCTGCCGTGTGAACGAAGTTGTGTCGGCGTGTTGAAACGGATTGGTTGGGGTGCTGGTCTCTTTTCGGTCTGCCGCCTCGACAGACATCGGTTCGACTGTGCTCCGTAGCGGTGACTCGGCTTCGCCTTGTCGCACCGCAGGCGTGTCCAGCGTCAGACTCTGGCCATCGTGGCCTGTGGTTGCCGCGTCGATCGACCTCGTGTCGAGCGCCAACCCTTGGTCATCCTGACCACGGCTCATTTTCTGATAGTAAGTTGCGACCAGGCGAAAAATCTGGTTTTGCAGGCGTAGGCGCTTAATGTCGTTCATGGCTTATTTGTGTGCTTGCCAATTCGGCAGCGCAATGCGCTGCCGAGCTGGCAATTACTTGTTGCCGATTTCTTCAAACGTTCTCTGCGTTTCGACTTTCTCAAAACCTTCGATGATGTCGCCGACTTTCAGATCGTTGAAATTATCGATCAGTATACCGCATTCGAAGCCTTCTTTGACTTCGCTGACGTCATCTTGAAAGCGTTTGAGCGATTTCAGCGACCCTGTCAGCACGACCGAGCCGTCGCGTATCACACGAATTGCATTTGCGCGCTTTAGAAATCCTGATCTGACCGAACAGCCCGCCACGGTGCCCATGCCAGAAATCTTGAATACCTGGCGAACCTCGGCTTCACCGGTGACACGCTCTGAAATATCGGGCGAAAGCAGGCCGGCGATGGCGAGTTTCATGTCGTCGATCGCCTGGTAGATGATGCTGTAGTTCTTGATCTCGACGCCTTCTTTCGAAGCAACATCGCGAACCTTCGCGTTCGCTCGGGCATTGAAAGTGATGATTGTCGCTTTCGCTGCCGAAGCGAGCATCACATCGCTCTCGCTGATTTCGCCGGTTGAACCCATGATCACGCGCACGCGTACTTCGTCGCTCGAGAGTTTTTCGAGTGAAGAGGTAAGTGCTTCGACAGAGCCACGAACGTCGCCTTTAATGATGACCTTGTATTCTTTGACTTTGCCTTCTTCGATCGTCTCGTTGAAGTTTTCAAGTTTAACTTTCTTAACCTGCTGCGCCTGCTGGTGGCGTGCGAGTTCTTGGCGCTTGTCGGCAATCTCACGCGCTTCGCGTTCGGTTGCCATCACGTTCAGAATGTCACCCGAATTCGGCACACCTGAAAGACCCAGAATTTCAACAGGCGTTGCAGGGCCTGCTTCTTTGACAGACTGGCCGCGGTCATTATACATCGCCCGAATTTTGCCGCCTTCAAGGCCTACCACAAATGCGTCGCCGATTTTGAGCGTGCCGTTACGCACGAGTATCGTCGCCACGGGGCCGCGACCCTGATCGAGTTTGGCTTCGACGACCGTGCCGGTTGCCCGTTTCTTCGGGTTGGCCGTGACTTCCATGACTTCGGCCTGCGCGAGAATCGCATCTTCGAGTTTGTCGAGGTTCAACTTCTGCAATGCTGAAATAGGCACGAAGGGAGTTGTGCCACCCCAGTCTTCAGAGAGAATTTCAAATTTCGCCAGGTCTTGCTTTATGCGATCAATGTTTGCTGAAGGTTTATCGATCTTGTTTACAGCGACGATAATCGGCACTTTGGCGTCTTTCGCGTGTGAAATTGCTTCTTCGGTCTGTGGCATGACGCCGTCGTCGGCTGCGACAACCAGTACGACAATGTCGGTAACCTGTGCACCGCGTGCGCGCATCGCTGAGAAGGCTGCGTGACCCGGTGTATCCAAAAAGGTGATTTTCCCTTTCGGACGCGTGACCTGGTACGCACCGATGTGCTGCGTGATACCGCCGGCTTCAGTCGCGACGACATCGGTTTCTCGCAGCGCGTCGAGAAGTTTGGTCTTACCGTGGTCAACGTGGCCCATGATCGTGACCACCGGTGGGCGCTGCACGAGATCTGCAGCCTCATCGCTTTCTTCTTGTATCAGTGTTTCTTCGTAGAGTGAAATTACTTCGACCGTGCAGCCATATTCGGCAGAAAGCAGGGTCGCCGTCTCGGCATCGATCGACTGCGTGATGGTCGCCATAACGCCCATTTGCATCAGTTTTGCGATAATTTCAGGCGCGCGCACGTTGAGCTTTTTCGCCAGCTCGCCAACCTGAACAAATTCGGTAATTTTGATGCGCGATGGTACAGACGAAGTCGCCTGCGTGGCTTCGGGGCGACCACGTTCGCGCGATTTCTGGCCAATAAAGAATTTTTTATGCTCTTCTTTTTTCAGAATGTCTTCGCGCAGGTTCGATTTCTTCTTGTCTGCGCCGGGTTTAACATTCGGGCCTTTCTTGACTTCGCGTTCTTCTGCCTCGGTCTTGGGCTGCCGCTCGTCTTGTACGAACACGGTTCGGGGTTTTGGTGGCACGCGCTCGGCCGGGCGTTTCGGTGCGGCGGTGGCCGGGGCTGAGGTCGCTGCAGGCTTTTGCGCGGCAACCTGCGGCTGCTCGGGCTGAACCTTGCGTTCTTCTTCGCGCTTCTGGTCTTGTTGTACCTTTTGCGCGCTGATTTTGCCCGCGATTGAGTCTTTTGAAGAATTGCCTTTGAGAACAATCTTCTTGGGCGTTAGTTTAATTTTTTCTGCCATGCGCGCTTTCCACTATAGGTCAATAGACGTGAATCAAGCCTTTGGCTCAGCGTCAAGTTCTTGCCCTTCTGTGGTTTCTACCTCTTCTTCACCTTCTTCGAACTCGACGTTCTCAGAAATAATTTCCATGATGCGCTTTGCTGTTGCGCGTCCCATACCTTCGATCTGTATCAGGTCTTCTTCGCCCATCGAAACCAGGTCTTCGATGTAGCGAATGTTGTTATCCTGAAGTATGCGGATAATTCGCGGTGCGAGACCCGGCAGCGCTGTGAGCGGAGTGCCGGTTTCTTCTTCGACTTCTTCAACCGGTGCGGCGACTTCGAAGATTTCATCGAGACGCTTGCGCGCTTCGGGCGAAGCCATTTCTGCAGAGAACTGCGATTCAGATTTGACATCGATCTTGTAGCCAGTCACGTACGATGCGATCTTCACGTTCGTGCCTTCGCGGCCAATCGCGATTGCGAGATCTTTGTCGGGTACCACAGCGAGCGCTTCGTGCGATGTCGGGTCGACCTTCACTAGGCTGGGCTGAGCCGGGGTGAGCGCGTTGGTGATAAATTCACGCGGGTCATTGGCATATTCGACGATGTCAATGCGCTCGGTGCCGAGCTCGCGCACAATTGCCTGAATGCGCACGCCGCGCACACCGACGCAGGCGCCGACAGGGTCGACGTTTGAACGTTCTGAAGTCACGACGACTTTTGAACGTTCGCCGGGAATTCGGCCAATCGTCTTGATGATGACGATTTTCTCAAAAATTTCGGGGACTTCTTTCTCAAATAATTTCTGCACGAACATGCGGTCGGCGCGCGAAACGATGACGCGCAGCGGGCCGCCACCTTTGTCTTGTTCTATAGAATGCAGCAGAACTTTGATCTTGTCTTCAACCCGGTAACGCTCTTTGGGAATCTGGTGCTTTACCGGCATAATCGCTTCAACTTTGCCCAGGTCGACATAAACCGTATCGCCGCGTTTGCGCAAAATATAACCGTTCATGATTTCGCCGATCTTGTCTTCATACGCTTCGCGAACCTTGTTCTGTTCGAGCTGGCGCAGGCGCTGCGAAACGATCTGCATCGCCGTCTGCGCAGCTATGCGACCGAATTCAAGCGGATATTCGACGATGTCGAGTTCTTCGCCGATCTGTACGTCGGGCTTCACCTTGCGCGCATCGTCGATATGAATCTGCATACCAGGCAAAACAACGTTATCGACAACGACACGGCGCGCGACGACGTACACGTCGTCTTTTTCTTTGTCCATGACGATGCTGACGTTTTCAGTCGTGCGGTATTTACGTTTATACGCTGCGATGAGGCCCGCCTCAACAACTTCGAGTATTTCTTGTCTGTCAAAGCCCTTGTCGGCGGTAACCTGCTGAATATCTTCAAAGAATGAACGTCTTTTTTCCGCGACGACTTTTTTTGCTCTTGCCATTTTCTCTCCTGGGTTCTTCTGCTACACGTCGAGGTGCAGTCTGATTTTTTTGATATCGTGCCATGCTACCCGGTGGGTCGGCAGGCTCTTGAGTTTTTTGGGTGTGTATTTCTTGCGGTTTGCCTTGCAGTCGGCGACGTTGAAGGTCACGTATTCGCCTTCGATCTGTTCGGTCTTGAGAATTTCTGAGAGCGTTTTGCCCGTTTCGGCAACGAAGGTGACGTTGACCGGCAAGGCGCTGAAGCGTTTCACTTCGGCGAGTGACTTCAGCTCGCGTTCTGCGCCGGCTGAAGCGACCTCGAGCGAATAGTTCAGATTAATGCCGCTCGCTTTCTCCATTTCGTCGAGCGCGTCGCGCAGCGCGCGGGCATACGTCTCGCAATCGCGGATATTAACTGAACCATGCGGGTCAGATTCTTTATCGAGGTCGATTACAATGCGCGTATTGCCTTTTGTATGAAAAAAAGCGATCTTGTGCAGTGCGAGTTCTGGCGGCAACGCAGCCTTCGCGCATTCTGTGACCTTTTGTTCTGTAATTTCAGCGATATTCATGTCAAAAAAAAAGCGGCATTCGCCACTTTTCAACTATCCAAAAGTAAGCGCAGAGACATGCTGTCAAACCTATCGTTAGTTGGCGGGTTTGCTGCGCAGGCCCAGAAGCGCACTACTGCACAGAACTGCGCTAAATCCTCATTATATGCTTGACCCGTACCCGTGATGTGACATAATGTCGTTCAGCGACGCACCATGGAACCCACGACCGATCGCCCCGTAGCTATTCTCGCCTTTTCAGGCGCCATTCGGCCGCATGACGTCTATGAATTAGAAGATAATCTGGCAAGCCTGGGAAACAAAGGCACTTACAAGGTTATCGCCGATCTGAGCCGCGTTGAGCACCTGAGCAGCTCGGCGCTTGGCGTGCTCGCACGTTTTTCTGAATTGTGCCGTGCCCACCACGGCGAACTACGGCTTGTGGTGACCGAGCCGGGAGTACTCAACCTTCTGCAGGTGACCATGCTCGACAAAGTCTTCGAGATTTATGCGTCGCTCGAAGAAGCCGAAGAAGATTTCTGACAAACCGAGGATCTATGGCAGCAAAGAAAAAGCCGGCAAAGGCGAAAGCCAAGCCCAAAGCTGAAGCAAGTAAGAAAATTGAAATCCCCGAAGGGTATTTTGGCGAATTTGGCGGCAGGTTTGTCTCTGACCTGCTGATTCCCGCGCTCGATGAGCTGAGCGCAGCCTGGAAAAAATTCAGCAACGATAAAAAATTTCAGAAAGAATTGCTCGGGCTATACAATGACTATGCCGGGCGCCCTTCGCTTCTGACCTACGCGGCGAATTTGTCGCAGCGCTACCAGGCGCAGATTTATCTGAAGCGCGAAGACCTGTTGCACACCGGGTCGCACAAGATCAATAACACACTCGGGCAGGCGCTTCTCGCGCAAAAGATGAAAAAGAAGCGCATTATCGCCGAAACCGGGGCAGGGCAGCACGGTGTTGCGACAGCGACCGCGGCGGCGCTGATGAAGATTCCCGCGCATGTCTATATGGGTTCAGAAGACCTTAGGCGCCAGGCGCTGAATGGCTTTCGCATGCGGCTTCTCGGTGCGACAGTTTCTGGAGTCGGCGGCGAACACGGCACGCTGCGCGACGCGGTCAATGAAGCGCTGCGCGATTGGGCGAAAAACGTCGATGACACGTATTACCTCATCGGTTCTGCGATTGGTCCGCACCCTTACCCGACAATGGTGCGCACGCTGCAATCGGTGATCGGCCGTGAAGCGCGCCAGCAGATTTTGAAAGCCGAAGGCAGGTTACCGCAGGCGGTATTTTCATGCGTCGGCGGTGGTTCAAATGCGCTCGGCATGTTTTACGGATTTCTGAAAGACACGAAGGTGCAGCTGATCGGCGCCGAAGCCGGCGGCCGCGCGCTGACCCCCGGTAACCATTCGGCTTCGCTTACCGCCGGCAAACCCGGCGTGCTGCAGGGGGCAATGACCTACATCATTCAGACTCCCGATGGCCAGGTGCAAGACGTGCATTCGATATCAGCGGGTCTTGATTATCCCGGTGTGGGGCCTGAGCATGCATATCTCTTGAAACAAGGTAGAACCGAATACGTTGCTGTGCGCGACAAGGCCGCGCTCGAAGCGTTTCAAGAGCTGGCGCAAGAAGAGGGCATCATTCCCGCGCTCGAGTCGGCGCATGCCGTCGCCGCTGCGAAGAACTACATCGCCGATCTGCGCAAGCAGGGAAAAAAGAATCCTTTGATTCTGATCTGTCTTTCGGGTCGCGGCGACAAAGACGTGCAAGAGGTCGAACGCCTGCTCGCGCTGCCGCAAGAGCCTGAACTGCCCGAAGACGCGCCTGCCGCACCGCAGTTCAATACGGTTCCGACAGTGAAAGTGGTAGCGGCCGGCGAATAATCGCTGGCGCGATTATTCGCCGGCCGCATATATGAAAATCGGTTCGCCGCACAGATGTCATCAGTGACAGCGTCAAACCCAGCGACGTCCTGTCGCATTGGACTCGGCTACGATATACACAAAACCGGGCCGGGCGATCATGTTTGGTTGGGGGGAGTCAAAATCGATGCGGCGTTTTCGCTGGTCGGGCATTCTGACGCCGATGTGCTGCTGCATGCCGTGACCGATGCGATTCTCGGCGCACTTGGTGATGCAGATATTGGCCACTACTTTCCCCCGTCAGATGAACAGAACCGTCACAGAAAAAGCTCTGACTTTGTGCGCTTTGCGGCAGAACGTATGCAATCCGCCGGTTACAAAATCGGCAACGTCGACTGCAATGTAATTTGTGAACTGCCGCGCATCGCGCCGGTGCGTGAGGTGGTCAGAGAATCGCTCGCCGACTTGCTGGGCGCGTCGAAGTCGCAGGTGAGCGTCAAAGGGCGCACCAACGAAAAACAAGATGCCGTGGGCGAAGGGCGCGCCGTCGTCTGCCAGGCAATCGTCTTACTCGTACCCGCAACATGAGCCCGTATATTGTTCTGCTCGCGCTTGCGCAGGCGATTCTGCAATCTTCAAATATTCACCTGACCACGACAGGCTCGCTTGTGGCGCTGGCGCTCACGCAGAATGAATCGCTTTCAACGTGGCCAGCGTCGGTTTCGATCAGCGTGATGCTGCTTATCACGATACCCGCGTCACTCATTATGGCACGTTACGGTCGTAAGGCGGGTTTTGTCGGGGCAATCGTCGTGGGCACATTCGGAGCATTCGCCACGGTCATCGGCATCACAGAGCAGAGTTTTGCGTGGTTCATCGGTGGGGCCGCGCTGATGGGTGCAACTCTCGCATTTGCCAATTTTCTGCGCTTTGCCGCCGTCGAACTCGTTGGCAGCGAGTGGCGTGCGCGCGCGATCTCTTATGTTCTCACCGGTGGCGTGGTCGCTGCCATCGTCGGCCCCTACCTTTCAAAATGGGGATATACCCTGGTGCCGCAGCATGGCTTCGCAGGGGGATATCTCTTGCTGCTGCCTCTTTTTGCCCTGGCGCTCATTCTGCTGCTCTTCGTCAGGTTTCGGCCGCCGACGACAAAGCCGGCGGCAGTCAGAAATTCTCTCGGGCACCTGTTGCAGAGCCGCCGTTTTCTGACGCTGGTTTTTCTGGGCGCGGGAGCTTACGTGGTGATGGCGATGATCATGACGGCGACACCGCTGGCGATGCACCACCACCATCTCGGCTTTGAAGCGACGACCGAGGTGATTCGTTCGCACATTCTGGGCATGTTCGTGCCTTCTTTTTTTACCGGCCATCTGATTCACCGCTTCGGCGTTCGCCGCATTGTGATCTCTGGCGCGATTCTTTACGGCGTCTGTATTCTCATCAATTTTCAGCCACCTTCTTACTGGACATTCATGTCTGCGCTGATTCTGCTCGGCATCGGCTGGAACTTTCTGTTCGTTTCGGCGAGCCAGCTACTCACGACTCTCGTCGAACCTGAGCACCAGAGCGCCGCGCAGGCACTCAATGATTTTGTCATCGCGGGTGGCACTGCCGCTGCAATTGCGATGACCGGTGCATTACACCATTTTGCCGGCTGGCAGGTGCTAAACCTCTGGTCGGCTCCGCTGGTTGCCTTGCTGGCGGTCGCGGGTTATTCTCTCGGCAAGCAACGGCCAACCAACAAGGCAGCGTAGCCACCCCGGCGGTCGGCTTTAGTGGAATCCGCTGACAATGCGGTGCAGCAGAAATTCGCGCCCGGCGAGGTCGGGGCCGTCGATGATGAAGAGCCACGTCTGGTCACGGCCTGTGGGGCGTGTCGCGTTGGGGGTGTGCAGAAGAATCAGCGCGTGCGATTCTTGCTTTTCGCCGAGATATTCGGGTCGCTTTGCCGAGGTGTAATGTAGTGCATAGAGTTCTGCGTCACGGCTGCGCATGACCTGCTGCAGTGTCAATGGTTCACCTTTCAGGCCGCGGCTGCGCAAGAAACCCTTTTGGGTATAAAAGTAATTCGCGAGCGCCTGGTTAAGCTCGGCAGGCATGGCCTTGAAGGCAACAAAGGCCATTCGGGTTTCACTCGCGCTGTCGACAAAGACACGCAGATCGGCAATATTTGCGAGATCGGCGATGAGGTTGCTTTCGCTGCCCCTCTGCCAGAATTCGGGCACGTGAAAAGCCACGTCACCCGTGCTGCAGACCGTGCGACCACCATGATAGCTGCAGTCTATGCCTGCAGAATTTTCGATCTGCAGCAGTGCATTGCGCCGGTTCTCGATGATGGCGCTGAACGCATCGTATGACATAAAACAGAACAGAATGACCGCCGCCGCGCTGATGCTTTCGCCTGTCGTGCGCCATCGGCCTAAAAGTACCAGAACGAGTGCAATGCAGATGATGGCAAACGCCGCGAGCGGCATGAGTCTCGCGCTGGCGCTCGGCAGCGCGAATGCAAGCACCAGACACAGCAGGGCGCTGCGCACGTGAGATTCAAAGCCACGCGACTTGAATATCAGCCAGGCGCCGCCGCTAAAAACTGCAGCAAAAATCGCGCTGTATAGAAAGAAACCCCAGCCGTGAATTACCGTGCCGAGAACAAGAATGCCCACCGCGAGCATGCCGAACGTGAAAACGTCAACTTCGGTTGTTGACCCTCGAAAATGCGATATGCGCTGACCCGCCGAGCCGGCCCGCGGTGCAGCACCCTCACCGCTCAGCCGGTCGAAGAAATCGGCGATGCGGTGAAAAAAACGGCCGAGCCTCGAAGAACGTTCTGGTTCTTGTGTGCCGGCCACAGCTGCGGTTAAATTTTGATGAACCGCGCTTCAACAATAAATTCTTTCTGCCGAATTGTCTCGAGCAGAGACTTCGATATTTCGTCGTCGAGGCCCAGAAAAGTGCGCGCTTCGCCGCCCTTCTTGCCGCGCGAGAGTTCCATGCTCGAGATGTTGATGTTGTGTTCGCCGAGCAGCGTGCCGAGTTTGCCGACGACGCCCGGCGTGTCGGTATTCAGAACATAGAGCAAATAACCTTCGGGTTTCAGTTTTATCGCGTTGCCGTTGAGCTCGGTGATCACCCCACCGGTCGCACCGACAGCGGCCTTAAGGCTGAGGCGCTCTTTTTCATCGTAAACCGTCATTTCGAGAATCGAAACTTCTTTTTCGGTTTTTTCAACCTTGCGTGCGGTAACGCGCATCGACCGTTCTTTCGCGAGCAGCGGCGCATTCACGAGATTGACCTCGTCACCCATCGCGACCGAGAGCAAACCTTTTGTCAGGGCAATCTCGAGCGGATTCAGATTTAGTTCTGTGAAGCCGCCGCGATACGAAATCTCGATATCTTTTATGGGGCTTTTCATCACCTGGCCGACAAATGAGCCAACTTGCTCGCACAGCTCGAACCAAGGCGCGAGTGCGTCCATCGAAGTGGGGTCGATCGTGGGAAAGTTGAGCGAGTTGCGTGCGACACCGTTCTTGAAATACGCGACCATGGATTCGGCCGTCTCTTTTGCAACTTCGATCTGCGCTTCGTCAGTCGATGCCCCGAGGTGAGGAGTCAGAACGATATCTTCGTGGTCATACAGCGGCGAAGTGGCGGGCAGTGGTTCTTCGACGAAGACGTCGAGACCTGCGCCACCGATGATGCCTTCTTTGACACCTTTGGCGATCGCCGCTTCGTCGTAGATGCCGCCGCGCGCGCAGTTGATGAGGCGCACACCTGGCTTGAGCAGCGAAAGATTTTTTTCGTTAACCAGCCCCCGGGTCGCATCAGTGAGCGGGGTGTGTACGGTTATGAAATCCGCCTGTTTGAGAATCGTGTCGATAGGCACCAGGTCAATTTCGAGCGAGGTCAGGTGCTCACTCGGAATATAGGGGTCGAAACCGAGAACCTGCATCTGCAGACCTTTACCGCGTTTCACCACTTCTTTGCCGATGCGGCCGAGGCCAATGACGCCGAGCGTTTTGCCTGTGAGCTGCGAACCCTGAAACTTTGATTTTTCCCATTTCTTATCTTTCATCGACGCATGCGCCTGAGGCACCTTGCGAGCTAGTGCGAACATGAGCGCGATTGCCTGTTCGGCGGTCGAAATTGAATTTCCCGCCGGGGCGTTCATGACGACGATGCCCTTCTGTGAGCACGCCGGAATATCGATGTTGTCGACACCGACACCCGCGCGAATGACAACCTTTAGCTTAGATGCCTTTTCGATTAGGGCCTTGTCGACTTTGCTCGCCGAGCGAATGATGAGACCTTCGACTTCGGGTATCACGGCTTCGAGCTCTTCGCGGCTGGTCTTCTTGCGGTAATCGATCTCGAAGAGGCCTGAGGCCTTGAGTATGTCGACGCCGTCCTGGTCGAGGTTGTCAGAGATGAGAATTTTAGGCTTTGCCATAAGGTAACCCACCCTAAATGTGCTTTGCGACGTGGCGTAAATAAAATAGGCCACCCAAGCTCCGGGCATGCCCGGAGCTTGGGTGGCCGCAAAATTCCGATGCAACTAAATGACTTTAAATTTCCCCGGTTTGAATATTGGTTCTACTTCAAGGGCCTCTGGCGAGAGCGGGGTGCAAAGGCCATTTACAAGCAATTTCAGAAACACCTACGCCGGCCATTCAGTCGATCGCTGGTGACCCGATATTCATCCCCTCCTTATGGTAAGGGACTCGAAATCGGCGTCGGTGCGCGCACGATTGCGCCCGTTTCGCGAACCCTGCTCGCCGACGGCTATGAATCGCATGGCAATCACCGGTCGATTGCGCAGACCTATTTCCCCGCGGCGGCGATCCCTTTTGCCGATGAAACATTTGACTTCGTGCTCAGCGAGCATACACTCGAGCATATTGGCAATGCACTGCGTGCGCTCACCGAATGGAATCGCGTTCTGCGGCCCGGCGGACACCTGATTCTCTTTCTGCCGCACAAAGAGCGCACGAACGACCGCTTGCGAGAGCGAACGCCGCTTGCGCATCTAATCGAAGATTTCCAGAAGAATATCCCCGACGATGATACCACGCACGTAGAAGAGTGGATTCAGAACGTCACGAAGGCCGGGGGCATACCTGAGCATTACCGGCATGTACCCACAGCCGACCTTGCGCGCACAGGTTCGATTCACCACCACGTTTGGATTGCCGCCGACATTAAAGAAGCACTCGAATACCTTGGCCTAGAAATTGTTTATTGCGATGAACGCGTGATCGATCGTACCGATTCATTTGTCGTCGTTGGCCGTAAGCGGTTGTGACCATGAAACGGGCAGCGGTCGTCATAGTTACCTATAATAATCCGGCGTTTTTGGGTATTTGCCTGGCTTCTTACAAGAATCAATCCTACAAAAACTTCGCAATTTTTATCGCCGATGACGGATCGAAGCCAGACACGAAGGCAAAGATAGATCAGTATCGAAAGATTCTACCGCAGCCTATTACGCACTTCTGGCACCCCGATGTCGGCTACCGTAAGGCGCAGATTGTGAACCATGTGTGGCGCACGCTTGACCCGGCCGAGTTTCCCGTTGTTGTTAACGTCGACCATGACACGGTGGCGCACCGCCGCTTCGTCGAAGACCATGTCAGGCAGCACGACGCGTCTGACAATTTGCTGTTCATGGGGCGCCGGGTTAACCTCGGCCCTGCAGTGACACTGACCTATACAGAAGAAAATGCCACTCAGTTGAACCATGGTTTACCATGGCGGCTGGTCAAGGCTGCGCTGAAAAAAGATGTCGAAGACCCCAATCGCGCAGTGCGCATCTCGACGCCGTGGCTGCGTCGCTTGCTCGGGCGCGACAAAGTGCCCGATCTTCTGGGTTCGAATTTTTCGATCAGCAATACTCTGCTGAGGAAAATCAACGGTTACAATGAAGAGTATAAGCACTACTGGGGTGAAGACGGCGACCTATTCGTGCGCGCGCGCAACAGTGGTGCTGAAATTTCTGGGTCACGCTCGATTGCGTTACAGTACCACCTGTACCACAAGATGCTGAGCCCCGACCCGGTTGCCGTCGAGAATTATTACAAGGTTTTGATCCCCGGAAACGATTACCAATACTGCAACCAGGGGATTGCAGGCAGCAAGGAGAACACGAGCGATGTCATTATTCACAAAGCCTGAGGTCGAGCGCGACAAGATCGACATTCATATTCTCATTCGCTGCGGCATCGGTGACACGCTGGCCTACCTCGCGCGCCTCGACAGCCTGTTGAAGCTGCACCCAAATGCGCGCGTCTATTTTCACGTCGGCGGATTTCGTAAGATACCGGAAATGATCGCCGAGCTGCTGCTACCCGACCGCCGCGTTTATGGCGTGAGGCTGCTCTACGGCTACGACCGGCAGTCGCCGCGGCTCGAAAAAAAGGTTTTGAAAAAGATCCGCAGCATCGCGGTGCCCGGTGACATCGTTGAAAGCTGGACTCCCGACGAGTACCCGTTGCGCTACCCGCTACAGCAACCCTTTATGCCCGAACTATTTCCCGAAGACCATGCAGCAGCCGATGAGTTTTTGCGCAGAAACAACCTGAAAGCAGGCGAAGCGCTCGGCATTCACCCGATCACCACGCGCGGCAATGCTGGCGCGTTTGACGAAAAACGTTACTGGCCGCAGGAAAAATGGCATGCGCTGGTCGATTACCTGCAGCGCAAAGGTGAGCGCCTGCTGCTGTTCGGCGCCGAGGGCGAGGAGTACGGCTTGAAGGTAGACGGTCAAAATATCATTTCGGCGCAGGGCCTGCCATTGCGCACGACGATTGCATTGCTGACCCGAGTCAAAGGTTTGATCGGTACAAACTCCTGGTGCTGGGAAGTCACCGCGTATTCGGGCAAGCCGATCATTTCACTCTGGTTCACCTTTCCGCAGAATATACGCCTGTACCGGCCTGAGAAGGCAGACCACACGCAATTCTTCACAGAAAAATCGACCAGCGTTGAAGAGGTTACAGCAGCTTACGAGCGCCTGTTTCTGCGTTAGCCAGCGAATACGCGCGTTCTACTTTCGCCACGCGCAGGTGAAAGTTTTTGTACCACTCGGTGCGACCCCGCAGCCGCGCCACCGCATGTTCAGCATGCGACTTCCAGGCCGCGATGGCTTCTTCGTCGCGCCAGTAAGAAACCGTAATGCCAAATCCCGACGCATCGCGGGTGGATTCAACGCCCAGAAAGCCATCCATCGTTGTTGCCAGTTCAAGCATGCGGCGGGCAACCTGTTCGTATTCTGCGAGCTGATCGCTGTGCTGGTTTGAGAAAATAACCGCGAAATACGGAGGTTCTGGCGTCTGCGCGAAACGATCCATGATTCTTAAGGCGTCGCCAGTACGTGCGCGAACCTTTCCCGATTCTCGACCAGGTATTGAGGAAATGTCTGGTCGAGGGGCACAAGCTTGTGCATACTCTTGTTATCCAAAAAGATGCTCTTGCCCGCTTTGATTCGCTGGCGCATCGAGGCCGGGTTCTTATTCTCGTCTGTGTTGGCCTCAGAATGTTCGTACGATTCGAGCTTGAGCGCGATGCGTTCTACGTCACCGATCGAGGTGAAATGCCAGCCGGCATCGCGCGCAACTGTCACACTCAAGCCGCCTGCGTGCGGCCGCGTGACCACGGGACCTGCTGTCCCCTGTACCCTGGATTCTGGCAGGTCGTGCAGCAGGCGCATCTTCTTGATCGATTTACCAATCTCGCAGAAACTGTTAAAATCCAGCATCACCGAACCGCGCCACCAGCCGAGGCCATGGGCATTGTACTGCGCGACGCACTCGATGCCGTGCGTGTCGTAGTCGGTGCAGATGTTGTTCAGATAATACGCATAGAGGCGCTGCTCAAACACAGTGACACCGGGTTTGCCTGCGGCTTCACGCACCGCCGCCGCTTTGGGTATTTCATCGACATCTGAAAAGATCACCGTGTCACCCGGGCCAGCATCGTAGAGGCCACGCACAACCTGGCCCTTCTGGTAGTCGCTCACTACCCAGGCATCGGGTCGACGCCACTTGTAGAAGAAACCTGGCAGTTCGTCGACAACCACATGCCTGATCTTGGGCAAAAACTTTGTAAAGCGCTCTTTATTCTGTTCGAAAATAAGATCCTTCGGTTTTTTCTGGAAGGTATGCCGCGCTTCGGCGAGAATAAAAATATCCACAACCGGATCGAGCTCGTTCAGGCGTATCTCGAGCAGTTCGAGTTCGTTAAAAAACGGGAACATATCGTACACGCGCGGTGTTCTTTTATTGCTCATGCATTTGCCTCAGTACGGTCATCAGGCTGCAAGTTCCAGGTAAACATCTCGCGTGGCCGCTGCTGCTTTTTGCCAGGTGAATTGCGCTGCGCGGAGTTTCCCTTTTTCCGAGAGCGAGCGGCATAGTTCAGAGTTTGTCGCGAGAGTGTCGATCGCACTGCGCATCGCGGCAACCGAATACGGGTCAACGGTCAGCGCGGCCGCCCCCGCAACTTCGGCCATCGCACCAATATTGCTGGTGATCAGGGGACTGCCTAGCGCGAAGGCTTCGACGATCGGCAGGCCAAAACCTTCAAACACCGAAGGGTAAATTGTGAAGAGTGCGTTCTTATAGAGCGCAACAAGCTGAGCCGAGCTTAAGCCGCGTAGAAAAAAAATGCGGTCGCGTGCCAGTGATACCTTCGCACGTGCATAAACGGCTTCATGGTTAAAGCCCTGGCCCCCCGCGAATACCAGCAATTGTGAACTTGCACCGCGCGCATTTTCAAAGGCTTCAATCAGTCTCACCCCATTTTTTCTTTCTTCGACCGAACCGGGGCAGAGGATAAAATTTCCCGGCTCAAGATTGCCGGGAAGCTTTTGTGCCGGGGTGTCTGCAAGCTGCAGCACCTGGTCAGCTCCGTGTGGTATAACCCTGATGCGGTCATGCGCTTCGGGAAAAAATTGAAGCATATGCTCGCGCCCGAATTCTGTCGGCACGATTATCCGTTCAGGCCTCAGTTTGTTGATCAGGTAGCGGTTATTGTCCATGCCGCGCTGCTGAAAGCGCGGGTCGCTGAGGCCGGTTTCGAAAACACTCAGGTCATGCACGGTCACGACGCGTGGCAGGCGGCGTGTGTTGGGAACTTTAAAATCGATGCCGTGGTAGACCGCCTTGCGGCTGAGGCACCAGTCGCTGAACGGAGGAATGTAAGTCTTGATTTTAAGATCCGCATGGCGTTTGATGAAATGGCGCCGCTTGAGCCGGCTGAGCTTAATGAGTCCCGTGAATTCGAGGTCGTCGTATTGCTGCAGCGCGCGCAAGAGGTTCGCGCCGTAGACAACAATGCCGGTAGCGTGTTCCGATGCGAGCGCGTTGGCGTCCCAGTAGACGAGCACAGGGTGTTTTTTCTGATACCGATGGAGTGCAAAGCACTCCATCGGTATCAGCTATTCAGAAAGGACAACGTCAACTTAGCCAGTTTCTCAGACTGCTCCATCGGTGCCATGTGGGCGGCCCCGTCGATGAGCGCATAGCGCGAGTCGCGAATCGTGCGGTGCATCCAGCTGCCGATCGATTCGGGAAAAAAACCGTCGTAGTTGCCCCAGACAACCAGCGTCGGCGTGCGAATTGCCTCAAACTTCTTGATCTGTTCTTGCTTTCGCATTTCGATGTATTCTTCGCTCGAAATATCACCCATCATATCGAGAAATATCTTATGGTACCATTTGCGGTTCGCCGCGAACTTCATGTAGAGATAGTTCTTCACCGGAAGCGGGGCCTTGTGCGGGTCAGAGAAAATCAGATTGAAGAAGTCACGAAAGTCTTCATACGAAGAAACTTCGAACGGGTTGTGGCCGTTGAGAATGCGCTCATAAATATTATCGCCGTCATTCGTGGGCACGAGGCCCGCAGCAGAAATGAGAATCAGCCGCTGCACCCGCCCCGGAATCTTGCCCGAAAGTTCAGCGGCAATGGCGCCCCCGAGCGAATGCCCTGCGAGCACAAACCGGTCAAAGTGCATTTTGTCGGCAAAACGCGTCACCCAGGTTTCAAACTGGTCGAGGCTGTAGGTGACACGCGCTGGCTTTTCGCTGTCGCCGAAGCCCGGTAGGTCGGGTGCGATGACGTGAAACCTTTTCGAAAGGGCATGGGCGTATGGCAGAACGCCGTCTTTGCTGTCGGCAAACCCGTGCAGCAACAGAAGCTTCGGCAGTTGCGGTCGCCCCCATTCGAGATATTTGACGGTGATATCTCCCAAAAAAGCGCTGCCCAGCCGTGCCCCCGTCGCTTTGCGGCGCACGCCGATATAGGTGTTGTAGAGATTTTCGCCTAGGTTCCAGCGCAGGCTCTCTGGCAAAAGTTTCGTATAGAGCGTCTGCAGCAGAAAATCGAAATCAACCAGTGCCGAATCGGGTGAGGGTAAAGTCTGCGCCAATGCCATTACCCACCGTCTTTTTGGTGTTCAGTCTGCAAAGTTAAAATTTGAACATTTGTTCACCAATGGCGCGTGATTTTTGTGGGCTCGGGAAATTCGCAAGCAGGCGTTTCGCCGCTTTAGCAGCAATTTTCGCAGAAAATTGCGAGGCTTGCGAATTTTCCGTCGTGCCCGATATGCAAATCAGATTTTGGGCCCACGAAATTCCACGCGCCTGGGTAAAGGTCTCATCACTGGCAGGGCTAAATGGCAAAATTCGGGAAAGCGGGCGAAAGCCCGTTCAATCCGCAAACTGCTTCAGCGACTTCTTGAACGCGAGATATGAGGATTGATATTTTTCATAAGCCTTTTTATCTGCATACTCTATCCCGATCACCCAACGGATTGTACCGTCTTCATTGGTTGTCTCGACATACGACCGGGTGAAGCCTTGCTTTCGTGGCGAAATCGTGTACCAGCGCTTTTTGAAGCCACCGGTAGTTTCGGTCTTTTCAGTTTTTTCTGTTTCGAGTTCGGGTTTGACGGCGATATCGGGCGTCTCGCCTGCCCATTGCGGTGAGAAGATGTAGAATTTCACCAGGCCATCGGGCGAGACGAAAAAGGCGCTGTCAAATTCATGCGGCATGCCACTCGATTGTATTGAATTCTGTATCTTGAAACCGGCGGGGTAGTGCACTTCGAACCAGGCACCCCGGTATTTCTTCGTGCCGGCAGCTATGAGCGTTGCCGTAAGGCAGAGAGCAGCGAGCAGCGCCAAGATGCGTTTCATGAGGGCAAGGGGCGTCTGCGACGAAGCCTGCCAACTATTTTCAGCCACGCAGGCTTCGCCTCTGCTTGCGGAACCGAAGGTCACTGTAATTTTGCGATTGCATTTCTGTTTACCCGGCGCGCGAGATATGTTTATCGGTGCCAGCCGCTGTGAGACTTCGTCATATACACCTCTTTCTTTTATCGTGCGTCGTCGGTGCTGCCCTGGCTTGCCGGGGCGAATCAAAGTTTGTACCAGAACTGGCGCACAGCGATCTTGTGCGCGGCGCCGATGCCACGCTCAGAAATTTCACTGCTGAGGCTTTTCGCAAAGGGTCGATGCTCTACCGCGTGGCAGCTCAGCAGGGTTATATTGTGCAGGTGAAAGATGAAACACACCTCTACGATCTGCGAATTGAATATTTCGAAACCAACCGCAAGTCGAAAGACTTCGGCAAGGCGACGATCATTACTGCCAAAGAGTGCAAGATGGAGCAGGGCAACCGCTTCATGACGATTCGCGGCGACGTTCTGGTCGAAGCGCCGCATGGCCGAAAGCTCAAAACGCAAGAGCTTTTCTGGGACGAAGCCAAAAACTCGCTTTATTCAAACGTACCTGTCACGGTGCAAGATGGTTCTGGCAACGTGCTCACCGGCACGCGCGGTATTGTGACCGATCGCTCGCTCAGCCGAACTGTTTTTAAGGGCGGTGTCGGTGCGGGCAGTGGTGGCTTTTAGTGTCGCTCGAACAGAAGTCGCATAACCGCGAGACGCTGAAGAACTCTTCGATCTTTTCGCTCTTCACCTCGATGTCGCGGGTGCTTGGGCTGTTGCGCGATATGCTGAAGGCATATGCGTTCGGTACCGGGCCGCTGTCTGTTGCCTTTGATATTGCCTTTCGCCTCAACAACATGCTGCGCAACCTGGTTGCCGAAGGTGCGCTGTCGCAGGCATTCGTGCCGCTCTACAACCGCTACGCGGCCGAGGGTGAGAATAAGGCGCGCGAGGCTGCAGGCGTCGTGATTGTGTTTGTTGCGATTACCATGACGCTGGTTACCTGCGTGGTGATCTTTGCGCTGCCCTATCTTATGCCGCTCTTGCTTGCGAGCGAACACATGCCGGCCGACCAGCTGCAACTCACGATAAACCTCAGCCAGTTGCTTTTCCCTTATCTCGTGATGATGAGCGTCGCATCGCTCTACATGGGCATACAATATTCTCACAAGATATTCTGGGCAGCGAGCTTTGGCCCGGCGCTGTTGAATATTGTTATTTTGGTGTTTTTCGGCGCTTATGCCGCTTGGGTGCGCCTGACGCATGGCGCCTTCGACGTGACTTCTGTCTACGTATTTTCAATCGCGACCCTCGCGGCGGCAGTCGCTCAGGTGGCCTTTCAGATCTATACCGTTCACCGCCGCGGCCTGGCACCGCGTTACAGTTTTTCGCTGAAGCACGGAGCGTTAAAGGCTCTGGGCTCGATGATGCTACCGGCAGTTTTTGCAGCGTCGATGCAAGAAGTTGGCCAGCTCATCGACGTGTATCTCGCGACGTCGCTCAGCGACCGCGTGCCTGAAGCGATCTCTGCGCT
Source organism: Turneriella parva DSM 21527 (assembly GCF_000266885.1). NCBI lineage: Bacteria > Pseudomonadati > Spirochaetota > Leptospiria > Leptospirales > Leptospiraceae > Turneriella > Turneriella parva. Next base: position 2,716,406 of record NC_018020.1, read on the forward strand.
CACCTATTCGCATCGCCTGATTCAGCTGCCGATCGGTGTTTTCGGCGTCGCGGTTGCGACAGCCAGCCTGCCACAGCTTTCGAAAATTTACCAAACTGATGCAACAGGCGAGACGTTCTCAGGCAGCCTTGCCTACTCGGTGAGGCTTAACTTCTTCTTTCTATTGCCCGCGGTCGCCGGTCTGATGGTTTTCAGCGAGCCGATTGTGCGTGTCATCTTTCAGCGTGGCGCTTTCACCGGTCGATCGACCGAAGTCACGGCGCTCGCGCTGATGTGTTATGCCCCTGGCATTCTCGCGTATTCGCTGCAGAAACTTTTCACTATTTCGCTCTATGCGCGCATGAACACACATACCCCCGCGATCATCACGGCCGTTGCGCTTGTCATGAATTTCGCTTTAAGTCTCTTTCTCATGCAGTCGATGCTGCACGGCGGTCTTGCTGCAGGCTCGGCCATTGCAGCATGGTGTGGAGTTCTCATTTACATCGTCGTTTTGCTGCGGGGCAAGGTTCTGCGCTCCCCCATTACGCTATTGCAAGACCTGGCGCGTATTTTTGCCGTGAACCTGGTATTCGCAGGTTTGCTCGTGGCGCTGCGCCAGTATGTCTTTCCCGAGCGGGCTTTGTTGCAACTCGCAGTGGCGATACCTGTGGCTATGGCGGCATACGTAGCTCTTGCGCGCGTGGCGCACATAGCCGAGGCGCATGTGCTGACGGAATTTTTGACCAGACTGCGGCGACGTCTGCCATTCTAATTCTTACTTGGCACGCCAACGGGCGTGCCAAGTAAGAATCCTCATGCGTTTTATCGTGCTTCGCCATCAAGAAGAAGAAGGTCTCGGCACTATTGCCGAATGGCTGAAACTAAACGGACACTCGCATTTCTATGTGAACCTATTCGCAAAGCAGCGCCCACCGTCGAATGCGCTCATGGCATACGACGCGCTCGTGTCAATGGGTGGGCCCATGTCGGTCAATGACGACAGTGAGCTCATGCAGACGTCACTTGCGCTGACCGCTGATTTCGTGCAGGCGAAGAGGCCGGTCTTAGGTGTTTGCCTCGGCGCACAGGCAATTGCAAAGGTGGCCGGTGGCACAGTTGCGCAATCTGCCTTTGAACTCGGGTTTGACCGCGTCTCGCCGGTATCGGCGCACCCATTCTTTGCCTCTGGAAAGCTGGCGGTCGAAGATTGGGATGTCTTTCAATGGCATGGCGAAAACTTTACGCTCCCGGCAGGTGCCGCTCACCTGTTCAGCGGCAAGCTTGTCGCAAACCAGGGTTTCACCTACAAGCAGGCTCTCGGCCTGCAGTTTCACAACGAACTTTCACTGGAATGGTATACAATGTGGTACGAGGGCCTGCGCCACAAATTCGAGAATATGGATAAACTCGTACCACCCTCGGCTGATATGCCGTTTGTGTCTCTCAAGACGAATTTGTTCGCTCTGTTGAATACTTGGCAACGCGAATGGTCTTAGCCTTTTTGCCCATGAATTAATTCATGGGCAAAAAGGCGCACGAACTTCTCAATGCCCTCTTTCCTAGCCCCGAACCGAAACGCATCACCAATTACAGCAAAGTAAACACGTTCGTGTTTGGGCAGCTCGTGAACATTATCGAGCGTAATGCCGCCGATCAGAACCAGCGGTAACGACGTGCGCGTCAGATATTCGCCGACCACGTGCCGGTTGGTCGCGACATCAGGCTTGGTCGGGCTGGGGAACATGGTGCCGAGCGCAATGTACGCAGGCGCTGGTTTGGCTTTGAGCGCGAGGGCGAGTTCGGCAAAACCGTGCGTCGATCTGCCGTAAGGCACGGTCAGCCCAGAAGGCAGCGCATCTTCTTGCCCCAGATGCAGCGGCAGTGCATACTTTTCTGCGAGCCCAGCATGGTCATTGACCACAAGGCTCGTGCCAGCGCTGCGGCATATGTCTATCAGCGGCAAAAGATTCGTTTCGTACTCGCGCGCCGAAATACCCTTATGCCGGTATTGTATCGTTCTGCATCCCCCTTTGGTTGCGCCGGTGACAAAATCAGCGGTAGTCAGACCGTGCTTTGCGCAGGTTTCACCGTCGCAGATAAGGTAGAGGTGATATTGATCGGATAAAATACCGCTTGCGTGCATATGGATGTCTGGTGAAATACCAGAGAGAGGCAGGTTGCAAAGCACTTAGGTGGCTGGTCGCAAGGGCGTTCGCTTCGAGCGCCTCAGCGACCGCTTAGCGCACAAAATAAGCCGTTCGTTGCGGCGTGGTCTCGTTTTTACGATGCGCTCGAAGCAAATGGTTCGTTGCAACAGGCTCGCCGATGGCTGAGGTGCTCGAAGCCATCGGCATGTGTACCCAGACCGAGGTAAGCTGCAATCTGCCCAAAGGATGTATGATGCGAAAAATATTTTTGATTCTTCTTCTGGCGCTACCCCTGTACGCCAATATGCGCGCCCCAGTCATGATCAAACGCGGCGCGAGCGCGCTCAAATCGGTCTCTGCCGCGAAAATGGAAGTGCTCTCTGAGAGCCTCGAATTCGATTGCCCGGCCGCATACACGGGCGGCGTCAACCTGACATTCTTTGCCGACGCAGCATGCTCAGCGCGCGTCACATACCGCATTCGTTCGCAGGCGTTGAGCGTGCAGCTTGCCTTCGTCTATTCGGGAACATCTGAAATCTCGTGGCAGCTCGCAGGCAAAACCTACACGAGTAAACCCGCGCCGCTCTCTTCGCAACAAAAGTCGTGCCCGCATTGTCCGCAGTCTCTGGCGCGGCTGCAGACCGCGTTGCAGACTTTAGATCTTGCCGAGGGCGAGAACACCCTCGTTATCAGCTACCGGCAGCCACTCGAATTTCGCGAATCGGGGCACAACTATTTCAGCGCAGGCAAATGGAAGCAGGGGTTTAGTTATGAGCTGTGGCCGATCGCCGAATGGCAGTGGGCAACGGGCTTTCACGCCGATCTGCGGCTCTCTATCGCCGCGCGCGACGGCTTTCTCGGCATCGGTTACAAAGATGACACGATACGCTGCTACATCGACGAAGACGGTAAGTTCAGTGAGGTGGATTTATCCCTTTCGAAGCCGTCTGCCGGCGCGCGCTCAGCCTCTGCCCGTGTCGAGCCCAAAAGAGCCCCGCAGCGGCTCAGATGTGAGTATGCTGCGGGGTAAGTCGAATATTGAGTGAAGGAGCTTTATTCGTAGTAGATTAGCTGAGCCAAGGTAGCATCAACCGGAAAATTATATATCTTGATTTCATCCATCAATCCTGTAATCGGATTCGCACCACCGTCGGGTGCACCGAACGTGAGCGTTGCGTTTGTATTGAAATCTGTTCGAATTGCGTTTGTAGTGCCTTCTTCAAAGCCATTGACATAAAGCGTCGCCAAACCGCTGAGGCGATCGACGCTGATCATCACGTGGTTCCAGGTGACATCTGATATCAGGCCTCCAGGGGTAGAAATCGCCAAGCTGAGCGTCCCATTTCCGGTTTCGAAATTCACTGCGCCGGTCGCATCGACATAAAGTCGAAAGCCATCTGTGCTGGCACCAAGCCCCGAGTTGGCGACGATAACGCAACTGGTACTACAGGCGGTAACACTGGTGATATTCACCCAGGCGGCAATCGTGAAAAAATTACCCGGATCTTGGCCCAAGATAGTCATGTTCGATGTTGAGCCGTCGAATTCACCAGCCTCGGTGCCGTCGTAAGAGCCCGTGCTTGAATCACCAATAGCTGTGCAGATTGCACTCCAAGGTGTCATAGAAAAACCGAGATTTGGGCAAGACGTCGCCGGTGCAAACATGTCGAACCAGTGGTCTGGTGGTGGGGCCAACGCAGCAGAAAAGTCTAAGCCAAGAAACCCGGCTGAATCCCACAAATCTTTCGAAGTGTGGCTGGTGATGACATAAAGATCTTCGGTGAACCCATCGAAAAAATCGAACGCAGAAAATAGCACTAGATCATTTGCGGCGCTGTCGGCGTTGAACGTTGACATGCTAGTAATGGAAAGGCCACTGAATGCAAGCGATGTGTCGAGGTCAAAAATCGGGCCGAAGTATTGCTGACCAGCGGCAGCAAATGTCGAACCGTAAAAGACCCCAATAATTGCGTCTTCGTAACCCGAATTTTCTTGCCTGACCTGCGTTGCTGACGTTGCATTATCCATACCGTAGCCGAACGGCGTGACATTTGCACCACCAGGGTCAAATGAATGCCCGATGCCCGATCCGTCCGTTGAAAATAGTTTATTTCCATCGCCTGAGATGCCAATGATTGTGTGGCCAACGGTGGCAGTGTTATTTGTAATTGGTGATAAAGATGACGAACCGGGGTTTGTGGGGTCGACTGTCGCGGAGCTTATACCCGTATAATTCACGTAGACGACCACATTTGTCCCTGAGGCCTTCGCTGCGAATGAGATTTTTGAACCCGCGCCTATTCCGCTGGTGATTTTTTGCGGCGTGTTAAAGAAAGGTAAGAACTCGCCGTCAAAGGCAGTTGTCGATTTCGCAACGTATAAGTCATGCAATCCACCCTGGTTCGAACCAAAAACCAGTGCCAGATATCCGTCACTCAGTTTAACCAGATATGGGCTATATTCGTCAGTACCCGGCTGTGAAATTGTCGACCCGTCGGCGAGGCGTAGGCTTGCCTTGCCCTTGATTTTGCCCAGCATCTCTTTCTCGCCTGGCACGGGCTTTGAGCAGTTGGCGGCGAGCAGCCCTAAGAGGGCGGCAAGTACCCACATGCTGGTGTTGCGCAGTTTCTTCGACATAGGGCCAGCTTGGGTGTCTATATACAGATTGCCAAGCATTTTGGGGGCAGACCGCGAATCTTTAGTCGGTGATTTATTCGTTCGACGCATACGCTGTTGTGACGGTGCGAGACACATTTGCGCGACAACGGAATTGGCATACTTATGCCCTAATCTGCGCCTCTTAGAAATAGGCGTGGCTAATGATTATCCATTGCTTGTCGCTGAGGTTATCGAGCGGGTTGGCAAATGAAGCGTCGGTAGCGCCGCCGGCCGGGCCTATCCACACGAGGCGGTACTCTACCAGCAGCTTGAACCAGCTGAGGGGTGTAAATTCGATACCGAAACCATAACGACCCGTGGCCGTACCGCGCCGCGCGGTGTCTGCAACGTAATAATGATGGTTCACTTTCAGGTTGATGCCGCTAAAAAGCAGGTAATCCACGCCAATAAATGAGGCATAAAACTGCCGGTTCGCAAAAGCACCGCTGTATTCGCCGACCGCCAATTCGCCCATAATGGTGAGCGGGTGCCTAAACCAGAAACGCCCGGGGTTGATGTAGCCGTCAACTGAGACTGCGCGCAAATTGCCGCCATATTCGCGCGCGCGCTCTTTCATCATTGCCGACGCACCCAAGCCATACGCGAGGTCGCGCCAGCCTGCGGCCACCGACGCACCGAACCCCTGCGGATTAATCACGAAATTCTGCGCTGCATCGCCGATGCGCTGGCCCCCGTTATTGGCGAAGACGGCAACATTGAGGTAGGGGTAGTTCGCGGCAAGGCCCGCTTCGAGGCCCATGACTGCACTGTATTTGCGGCTGAGATCCATCTCGAAATTTCGCCGCACGAACGCCGTGTGGTCTTCTTGACGAAGGCCAAACGTCGGTTGAAAAATACCGCCGCGCAGATAAAGCTGGTAAGGCAGTTCGTGCAGCATGAGGTAGGCGTTACGAATCGTATACATTTCGTCGGCGCGGCGGGGGCGCCCTGTGGTGAATTCATCGGTACGCCCGACAAGTCCCAGCGTAGCGGCAGCCGAAAAGTTACGCACCGGTTGAACGCGCGCACCGAGATCGAATTGCATCGGGAAAAATGCTTCGCGTGTATCTGTTTTCAGGTACGCAAGGCGCATATCGCCGCCCACTTGCAGCAGTGGCCGTGCGTTCAGCTTGCCATAGATTCCGTATTCGGGGGCATATTTGTTTGCCCCCGGGGCCGCGCCGTACGGTGTGCCATAGACGAACGGGTCGTAGAGAAAATAGTCTGCGGGCAGGCCGTGCGTGCGGTATTTGTCTGCCTTCGTCGCCTGCGCCGGCTCGACTTTTTGAGGGACAGTGGCGTTAGCCGGTGGTAAAGCGGCCGGTTCTGCGGGCTTCTTTATGCGGGCAATCAGGGCACCGAGATTGCGGTCTCGGTCATGCCATGGGCGGGTTTCTGATTCCCAGATCGGCAGCGTCGAACTCCCGAGATATCTACCCGCTGCAGTGCGCATGCCGCCGCCACCGGGGTCGGTGTGGCAGCCCTGGCAAGACATGTTGCATTTGCGTTCTGCAAGCGGGGGATCTTGCCATGCACGCTGTTTGTCCGTTTCAAAAGGGTAAGCATGGCAGCTGTCGCATTGCCTGCCTTCTCTCGCCGTATAGAGCGGTAAGCTATGAACCTGCAGCGAAAAGAGAAGCGCGGCGCAGACAAGAAATTTCGCCGCCGGCTTCAGGTGCATCGCGCTCAGCCAGTGATCGTTAAAACACCGGCATTATTCGTAACGGTATAAGAAACAAGACTTGCGCTCGTGCGGGCGCCGTTGCCAACGCCAGTGGCGCCGTAGAGCTGTTCGGTGTGGCGCTGGCACTGCATCGAGGTTCCCGATTGCGCGACGATTTCGCCAGATTCATGAGGGCAGCGCCTGCCAAACGCGCGGTAAGTTGTGCCATCGAGCGTGACGATCAGGCCGTCGAGGTTCAGAAATTTCTGCGAATCGAGTGTGTTTTTCTGATCCGTTGTCAGGGTCAGCGACCCCGAGAAATTCTTGCCTTCAGCACCGTTCGCCTCGTCGCTCTTGGCACACGCCAGAAGGCAGTATACCAGGCTGACCGAGGTCACTCCGATAGTTGCTTTTCGCAAGAACTCCGCACGTGTCTGGTGATCGCCGGCGAGCCCTTCGTTGTTGGGTATTCTGTTTTCAGCGCGCATGGGTTCAACCTCAGCCAAGTCGGCAATTTGGCGAGCTTTTTTGCGCTGCAGGTTAGACTTGCCCGCTGCACCGGTCAGACCGGCAGAATCTTCTGAATCACATTACCCTCGCCCAGAAGAACGATCTTCGGCTGAAAACCTTTGGCTTCTTCGGGGGTCATCTGTGCGTATGCGATGATGATAATTTTGTCGCCGCGGTGGCCGAGGCGGGCGGCGGCGCCGTTGAGGCAGACCTCGTGGCCGCCGCGTTTGCCTTTGATGAGGTAGGTCTCGAGGCGGGCGCCGTTGTTGACGTTCACCACGTGAATCTTTTCATATTCCATGAGCCCGGCGGCGTCCATGAGGTCTTCGTCGAGTGTGAGGCTACCCTCATAAAAGAGATTCGCGTCGGTGATTTCGGCGCGGTGAACTTTTGCTCTCAGCAGTGATATTTGCATAATTAGGCGAACCTCTTAATGTTGTCTGCGATGCGCTGCGTTACGCTCTTTTGCCCGAATTCGAGGCCGACGCGTATTGCGTTGCGCACGGCTTTCGCGCTCGAAGAGCCGTGTCCGATAATGCAGACACCGGCGACGCCCAAAAGCGGGGCCCCACCGTATGTAGCATAATCCATTCGTTTCTTGACGGCCAAAAAAGCAGGCTTCATCAGCAGCGCGCCGCCCTGCGCAATCGCCGAAGCATTAATATTCTTTTTGAGGCTTGAGAAGATCGTCTTCGCGAGGCCCTCGATCGACTTCAGCATGATATTACCGACAAACCCATCGCAGACGACCACGTGCACGGGCTTGCCCGTGCCATAGAGGTCGCGGCCTTCGACATTACCAACAAAGTCATACGGCAGCTTGCGCAGTTTATTGAGCGCCGCTAGCGTCATCTCATTGCCCTTGGTATCTTCTTCGCCGTTAGAGATTAAGCCAATTTTAGGATTTATCACTCCCATGATTTCGCGCGAGTAAACTTCACCCATGATCGCAAATTGCACGAGGTATTCGGGCTTGCAGTCGACATTGGCGCCCGAATCGAGCAGCACTGTCGCGCCGCCATCTTCGCGCGGTATCGGGGTGGCAATGGCGGGCCGCTTGACTCCCGGCAGCCGGCCCATGTGGGCGAGCGCCGCCGCCATTGAGGCGCCGGTATTGCCGGGAGAGAAAAATCCCAATGCTTCGCCAGATGCAACCAGCCGGGCTGCAACGTTTACCGACGCGTCTTTTTTTTGCCGCACGGCCATTGCAGGCGAGTCTTCCATCGTGATCACTTCAGAGGCGTGCACCACGCGAATATTCGGGCCGCTGTAGCCGTGGCGCCTGAGCTCAGCGTTCAGAATTTTTTCGTCGCCGACGAGCAGCACGTGAGCATCGAGTTCGCGCGCTGCGTTAACGGTGCCAGACACGAGCGGGGTGGGGCCATGGTCGCCGCTCATCGCGTCGACGGCCATCCAGAGGTCGGGTGATGTGCCCGCAGACATACGCTCGAGTTGCAGTTTCAGACACCTTGCCAAGCAGGTTTCAAGTTGGCATTCGGCTACCCGAATGGATCAACGCAGCGGCCAGAAGGCGTATTCAACCTCGGGGTGGGCGATAGCCGCCTCTTCGCGCGTATCTTCGGTGGGCATCGCGATCAGCGGCGAATCGCAAAGCTGCACGAGTGTATGGTAGGCTCGGTTTTTGGTGACGTCTGCCATCTGCACTGGAATTCCATAGCCGGCCGATGCGGTGAGGTCAAAATCTTCGGCGACGTAGAGCGCGAGGACTGCTTTACCGCTGGTGCCTGCCCTTGCCATCATCGCCTGCCTGTTCGCAGACGACCATCGCATCACCAGCACGATACCGGCCTCGCCGGGAAACAGAATCGGCTGGTTGTCGTCGACAAGCTCTTGCGCTGCCCGCAAAGTCTGAAAGTCGGGTCGGTCGAGGTCAATATCGAGAAAGCGCACGCGTCTAAAATGCGCACCTGAACAGCACGTGAACCCAGAAAAAACCTTTTCGCGCCGTCGTCGTCACCGCCGGGGTCGTAGAGACGCAGCAGGCTGTGTCGCTACGACCCCGGGACTATGCTCGAATCACTGACGGTAAAAGATTTCGCCCTCATTCGTGAGCTGAATATTCAATTCGGTTCGGGCCTCAACCTGATCACCGGCGAAACCGGCGCAGGTAAGTCAGTTATTCTCGGAGCATTGTCTCTGGTGCTCGGTTACAAGGCGACCACCGACATGATCCGTTCGGGCGCCAAGCGCGCGACGGTAGAAGCAGCGTTTGCGATGCCCCCCGATACCCGCGCGGGAGCCAAAGCGCTGAGGCAAATTCTCGCCGACCAGGGGCTCGACGACGACGAAGGCAGCCTCATCGTACGCCGCGAAATCAGCATCGAAGGCAAAGGCCGCAGCTTTGTCAATTCGCGTCAGGTGCCCTCGGCCATCTTGCGCGAGATTGGCAAATTTCTTGTCGATATTCACGGCCAGAACGAGCACCAGAATATTCTGACCGTCGATTCGCACCGCGCGATACTCGATCGCTACGCACATCTCGGCGAACTCGTTGCCGAAATGCGCAAGTTGCACCGGGCGCGTGAAGAGGCGCGGCAGAAACTCTCGAGTGTCACGCTCAGCGAAGACGATAAAGCGCGTCGCCTCGATATTCTGCAGCATGAAATTCGCGAGCTTGAATCGGCGCGCATCGACGATGTGCGCGAAATTGAAGAACTCATTGCAAGAGAAAAGAGTCTCGCAAATGCCGAGACATTGGTGAGCGACCTGAACTCCGTCTACGAGGCTTTGAGCGGCGAGGGCGGGTTCGTCTCGCGTGGCGGTTCGATCGAACGCATGCTCGAGGCCGACTCGCAGTACGACGAGTCGCTCGGTGAAATTCTCAACCAGTTCAGAGAGAGTTATTATGTGCTCGAAGAAGTGTCACGTCAGGTGCGCAGCAAGGCCGAGTCTTATTCACTGAACCCTGAGGAGCTCGAAGAGATGCGCGAGCGTATCGGCCTTTTGCAGTCTCTCGCTCGTAAATATGGCAGCCGCGGTGCTGCAGCCACGGGGGCGAAAGAGACCGACTACGCAAAGGGTCTCGAAAACGCCAAAGCCTACCTTGAGAAGGCGCGCAACGAACTCACGGGCATCGAACTTTCTTCAGGCGAAGAGGCGCGCCTGAGAAAAGAAATAGAAACCTTAAACTCACAGATGAAAGACAAGGCGCTTTATCTTTCAGAAAAACGCCGCCTCGCCTCGCTCGAACTCGAGCAGAAAGTTCAGCAAGAGCTCAAGGCGCTCGGCATGGAAGAGACGCATATCAAAGTCTCTATCCGGTGGGAATACGCAGATGACGGCACAGTGACGCAGGCTGCATCGCCCGATAAAAAGTACGTTATATCTCCCACTGGGCTCGACATCGTCGAGTTTCTGATGGCGTCGTCGTCGCGCGATACGCTGCGCCCCTTACGCAAGATTGCCTCGGGCGGCGAAATGAGCCGCATAATGCTCGCGCTCAAGAAGGTCATCATCGAAACCGACCCGGTTTATACCATGGTGTTCGACGAAGTAGACGCAGGGGTAGGCGGGCGCATTGCCGAAGCAGTTGGCAAAAAGCTCGCAGGCCTGTCTCTCGCTTCTCAGGTCATTGTCATCACGCACCTGCACCAGATTGCGGGGCTTTCACCTGACGAAGTACGCCACTTCAAGGTCTCAAAACACAAAGAAGACGGCACGCGCATCACGCGGCTCTCGAAAGAGCAGCGCTTGCAAGAAATCGCGCGCATGATCGCCGGCGAAAACATCACCGAATCGGCGCTGACGCACGCGAAGGCGCTGCTGTCGCAGAAGATTGACTAAAAATCCACACGCTCGTAAACCCGCATCGCGTGGTCGAGAAAGTCGGTGAGAACAACGTACCTGCCGTCGGGTGAGACGTCGAGCCCGGTGGGTTGGTTGCCGGCTTCGATCTGTTCGATCATCTTGTGCGTCTGTGAATCGATGACGTTGAGTTTGCCGAATTCGTGTCCCTTAATAAGGTATGACTTCGGGTTGTTGTGGCCGCGGCTCGAAACATAGAGGTACTTACCGTCGGGTGATTCAGCGATCGTGTTCGGGTTTGCGAATACGCGCAACTCGTCAGTTTTCTTGTAGCCCTCAATAAAATAAATCAGCGAACGCGCCATGTCAGACACGGCAAAGAGGTTCGAGCCTTTCTTGAGGCGAATCGCATGGCGGCTCGCCCCCCCTGTCGTGATCGTGCTGGTTACCTTTTGTGTTTCGAGATCGATCGTCACAGTGCGCCCGGCGCGGTCGCTGTCGCTCTTGCCGCCGAAAATGGCTGCAACCATCGTCGAGCCGTCGTTTGAGAACGCCATGCCGCGCGGCACACCCGACATCTTGATGCGCTTCAGTTCTTTGAGCTTCTCGACAGAAACGACCGAAATGTCAGAGCTGTTCCAGTTGCTGGCGTAGACGAGGTTGCGCACGGTGTCGTATGCAAGCACCTTGGTCCATGAACCGGTCAGGTCGATAGTGCCGCGGTATTCGAGGGTATCGATTGCGAAACGGTGAATCGCGGCGGCCTGCATCTGGCTCACCCAGAATTCACCGCGCGTCGGCACGACCACGCTTTCGACAAAGCCGCCGCGTTTGGCATATTTCGCCGGCAGTTCTAACCGGGTGACCTGGCCCGTTAAGATGTCGATCACTTCGCTGTGGTTGTCGTCGAGCAGCGGCAAAACGACGCGCGTCGGCGAAATGAACATCGCGCTCTTCGGCTGTTTACCGGTTGCAATGCGGCGCACGAAACGGTGGCGAGCAGAAGGCACGTCGAGGGCCACGAGCGGCACCTCGGCAGGCTGCCCCTGCGCGAGCGTGACGGCAATTACCCGGTTACTGCCGGTTGCGGGGTGCGTTGCCACAATCTCGGCAGTGCCGAGACCGGCAGGCAGTGCCTTCAGCACGACATTCGTCTCAGCAAGCGTCTTATCGGCATTCGAAAACCGGGCAGGTACCTTCTGCCCGCCGAGCGCCAGCTGCACCCCCTTGAACGGCTGCAGCAAAAAGCGGACTTTGCAATCTTTGACATCACCCTGCAGGTTACAGGTGGCGGTGACGGCGACCGGCCGCGAGGCATAGACCCTGGGCGGTTCAGCGTGAATATAATGAGGATTTACTCCCGCAAGAAGGGCTGCAGCGTAAAAAGGCTTCAGGCTGCGGGTAACGGGGCGGCGCATGCGGTAAAAGCGAAACCGCAATTCGCGCGGACGAGGCAAAAATTAAACGCTCAACGCTTTTTCTGTTAAATCCGACATAATATAAGAGCCATGATCGAGCTTTCACGCCTCAACGGAAAGGTCTTCTTTCTGAACCATAATCTCATTGAGATTTTCGAGGCGACGCCCGATACGGTGATTAAGCTCACCGATGGCACGAAATACGTCGTGCGCGAAAGCACGGCAGAGATGCTCGAGAAGATCGTTGCCTTTAACCGGCAGATCTTCGCGGAAAAGACCCGGGTAGAATAGCTCGCGGGGATGTTAAGGGGTGAGCGTTGCGTAGCAACGCGCAACCCCTTAAAAAAACATTATTTCACGTGCTGCCACAAGGCGGCGGCGCGTGATAGGAGACGACATGGCAGACGCAGAAGACTTAGACCAGGATGACGGCGGTGAAGATAGTGTCGCCGCCCCGATAAGTTCTGGTCGTTCACGCATCGTGACGATTCTTATCTGGGTAGTCGCAGGCCTCATCGCGCTCGCGCTGATGTTTGTAATTTCGGTCATGGTCGCGAAATATTACAAGAATGCTGACTTTCAAGAGACCGAAAGTATCACGATTGCCCCCCCCAGCGCGCCCCCGGCTATTTTTAAGATACAGCATGAATTTCGTGTAAACACTGCCGATACCGACGAGGCGCACTATGCGCAGGCGACAATCACGCTGGGTTACGAAGGCGAACTCAACAAGATGCTCGACGCCGAACTCGCCAAGCGATTGCCACAGATGATACACATCATTAACATCATTTTAGGCGGTAAGCGCAAAGACGAACTTTTTACACCGCTGCAAAAATTGAATCTGGGTGAAGAAATCAAGAACCAGATCAACATGATCTTGCGTGACGGCAAGATCTCAGAGGTAATGTTTGAACAGCTGGTTGTCAGCTAGCAACGTTGTAGCGGGGCGAAGCCCTGCCACAACCTCTCACGGAGGAACAAATGGGTGACGGTTCATTATCACAAGAAGAAATAGATGCCCTCTTGATGGGCACCGATGACATGGCGGCCCCTGCCGGCAAAGGCGGTGGCGCGGCTGTGTCTGACGGTGGTGGGCTGTCGCCAACCGAACGCGAACTTCTGGCTGACGCGTTCAATGACGCAATGCAGGTTGCCGGGTCGCAGGCCGGTGCAATGGTCGGCAAGAATGTGCAGATCACAAACGCACAGGTCGACGAAATCACTCCGGCGCAGATTGCTGCCGAGCTGCCCAAAGGTGGCGTCATCGCCGAAATTTCGATGGGCTCGACACAAACCGCGCTCGTTTTCCCGAAAGATATCGCACGCCGCATAGCGCAGACGATGATGGGCGCATCCGACGAGGGTGGCGAAATTAACGATGCGCACCTTTCGACGCTGTCAGAGCTTTCGCAGAGTATAGTGTCGTCGATCGCAAACGGTCTCGGGGGCAAGTTCAACGAATCCCTGTCACCGTCGATGCCAGACATGAAGCTCTTCGCTTCACCGGCAGATGCACCGCAGTTCATGGGCGGCATCGTCAAGATTTCGTACAACATCGCGGTCGAAGGCATGCCTGGCTCGCGCATGACGCATTACATCGACGCAGGTTCGGCTTCGCGCTGGGCAAAAGCCAACCGTTCGGCCGGCGCGCCGCAGGCTGCTGCTTTTGATATGGATTTTGGCGGCGCGGCCGGCGGCGGCGGTGGCGGCATGGGCGGCGGAGTTTCGGTCAACCCGATCAACTTTCCGAGTTTGCAGCAGGGCAGCGGCGCGGCGCAGTTGCCCCCGAATCTCGAGCTGCTGCTCGACGTTCAGATGGCGCTCACGGTTGAGCTCGGCCGCACAAAAAAGTATGTCAAAGAAATTCTATCACTTGGTGAAGGTTCGATTATCGAACTCGACAAACTCGCCGGTGAGCCCGTCGACCTTCTGGTGAACGGCAAACTCATCGCCCGTGGCGAGGTTGTGGTCATCGACGAAAACTTCGGCGTGCGCGTAACCGACATCGTCGGCCCTGCAGAACGCATGGCGAGAATGGCCGGTGGGTAATTTTCGATAACAAGCGAACGGGCGCTTCGCCCGAAAAAATCCGCGGGCAGCTTCGCAACCTGAGCATCAGGTTGCGAAGCGTTTCGCGTGTAGTTCGCCTTGGCGAACTGCAGCGCCTGCGGATTTTTTGCGCAGTTAGCGGAAATTACCAGCCCACAGCCAAAATATTTCTAAGGCAACGCCGTGACCTGAACTTCATTCGACCCTTCTGACCGTACACCTTTGCGCGAATGCGCCTGTATTCTGAAAAAATATGTGGTGCCGACTTCAAATGGCAGCACATTCGTCAGCCGGTCGATGATCACAGTGCGCAACGCACTGACGTTAAACTCGCTGCTCGAATGTAAAAATGTCGGTACGCTGCCGTTTATAATCAGTGGCTCTTGCGTAAAAACTTCACTGTCGCCGATGCTCACGCGTGAAATGAGCAGGTTGTAACCGTCGAAAGTGTCTTCTTGGTTCTGAACGTAATATTCGACCTGCATGCGCCTGCCCGAAAGCGCCACGACGTTGAGGCCTGTCGGGCGTTTGAGCGTGAGTTCTTGGTCGAAGGGTATGCTCGTGCCGCAGCCAGCAATCGATAACAGAAGCGTCAACAGAGCGGGTTTCATAGGCACTTCAGGTATATGCCTTCACTCAGAAATCACTTCATGGCTTCAAGCCAAGTGCTGATTTCGTGGATAATGGTCTTCTTGTCGGTGCGCACGAATTCGCTCAGCAGAATATGGTTGCCATCGGCGATTTCGACCAGCTTATTCTTTTGCGATTTGCCGGGCACCTGCAACCACTCGCGAATGACCTTGATGTCGATGGTGTCGTCGTAGTGTTTTTCATCTTTAAAATAGACCATCACCATGATTGCAGGTTCGAGGTTCTTGATTCTGTCGGGTTCGACAATATAGCGGCGCAGGTTGTTCAGGTTCACAACTGCAGAAAACTTTTGTTTCGCGAGCCAATGTTTGTAATAGTCGCCATGCTGGCGCTTTTCGGGGTCTTCTTTCCAGCGGGCATCACGCTCTTTGCCGAGAGCCAGCTGGCCGAGTTCGAGTCCACCGGGAAAATTCAGCAGCCGGGTTGTTTTGTTTCCGAAATCCCACAGGGGGGCGGTCAGTACCGCGGCGTGAATCAGCTTCGGGTGCTTGTGCGCGAGATAGGTTGCAATCAGCGAGCCGGTGCTGCTCGCGATGATCACGGTTTTCTTACCGAGCAGAGGCATGTGCAGCAGCGCTTCTTCACAGGTGTTCAGGTACTGGTCGAAAGTTGCTGCCGCGTGCGCGTCGGCGTTGAGGCCATGGCCGGGCAGACGCACATAATAGGCGTTCGCTCTCAGGCTTTCGGCGAGCTCTTCGACGACCATCTCGCCTTCGCCCCGCGTTGCGCCGAACCCGTGCAGGTATAAGAATGCCAGACCATTGTTCTCTGGGTTGTGGATTGTCAGTTTTTCTGCATTATAATCGGCAACACCAATGGCGCGCGAAAAGTTACGGTTGCGTTCGGCAAAGTCTTCAAACGTCTTTGCCGTTACCTGTGGTTTGTAGCTGTATTGCAGATCGGCGCGCTTACAATAGGCGCGGCCATAAAATAGTGCCCCTGCCGCCAGAGTCACGGTAACGATAAGCTTGCGCATGAACCTATTTGCGCTTGCTTGCATGAAACGCGAGCATTATTTGTGATCTGCAGCCCGCAGATTGCGGGTGCTGCAGATAACGCGTTACTTATGAAATCCAAAAAACCAAAAACCAGTCTCATCATTATCGACGGCCATGCGATGGCCTACCGTGCGCACTTTGCATTTGCGGGGCAGAATCTGACCGACGCGCAGGGCAATGCGACCGAGACGGTTTTTGGTTTTTTTCGCATGGTCGCAAGGCTCATCGCAGACCGCAAACCGACGCACGTGGCCCTGTGCTTTGACCCGGGCCGTGAGCACAACCCGCGCTATGAACTTTTCCCCGACTACAAGGCGAACCGGCCACCGATGCCCGACGAGCTCAGGCGGCAGATCGACGACGTGCAGCAGATCGCGAAAGACCTGCACCTGCCGCCGCTGATTATCGAGGGCGCCGAGGCCGACGACACAATTGCGTCGCTGATCGAGCAGCACCGAGATGAGTTCGACCATATCGAAATTGTGTCGGGTGATAAAGACCTCTATAACATGCTGTACAAGAATGTGGTCATGCTGCGTTCCAAGAAAGGCGTCACCGAGTTTGAAGAGGTCGATGAGGCGTGGGTAAAGAATAAGATCGGCGTCACGCGCGAGCAGATACCCGATTACATGGCGCTTGTCGGCGACACCGCCGACAACGTGCCTGGCGTCAAAGGTGTGGGAGAAAAAACCGCGGCGAAGCTGATCGCTGATTACAAGAGTCTCGACAAGATTTACAAGAATATCGAAAAGGTCAAACCCGACGGACTCAGGGCAAAACTCGAAGCCAGCCGCGATAATGCCTATACCTCGCAGACTCTGGTGACGCTGCGCAAAGATATCGCGCTGCCGGTGAAACCCGCCGATCTGGTGCTGAACCTTTCTCCCGATGGTGCGAATCTTTTTCGCAAACGCGGGTTTAATACCGTGGCCAGCGAATGGGAAAAAATTCTCAAGGGCGGCGCGGTTGCCGAAGGCAAGGCAGCGCCAGCAGCTGAAATACCTGTGCGTAATTTTTGCCAGAATACCATTACAGTCAAAACCGTCGCAGAACTTGAAAAACTGCTGCAGCGCCTGTCGAAGTTCGACCAGGTCTGCGTCGACACGGAGACAACCGGGTTAGAGATTCATGACTCAGAGATTTTCGGTGTCTCGTTCGGGTGGTTTGAGGGTAAGGCATTGCACAGCGCCTATGTGGCATTGCCGAATGGCGGCGAAGCGAGCCTCAACGGTGACTATGCCGATGCCGACGCAGCAGCTGCAATGCTGCAACCGCTCAAGAAGTTTCTCGAAAACAAGAAAGCTCAAAAAATCGGTCAAAATATCAAGTTCGACCTGCAGGTTTTTCGTCGAGCGGGCATTGAAGTGCAAAACTACACCGACGATACGATGTTGCTTTCTTACCTCATTAACCCTAACGTGCGCCGGCACAATATGGACGATCTCGCCGAAGACTATCTGCAATACAAGACTGTCAGCTTTGACGAACTCGTGGGCAAAGGCAAGAACCGCATGCCGATCGGGACAGTGCCGTTAGATCGCCTCAGCCATTATGCATGCGAAGACGCAGAGGTGACACTGGCGCTGCGCGATGCTCTCTTGCCCAAAGTCGAATCAATGCAGCTCGTGCAGGTTTACCATGAAATCGATGTTCCGCTGGCCAAAGTTCTGGCCGACATCGAATACACCGGCATCTGTATCGACGCGGCGCACCTCGCCGAACTTGCAAAGGTCTATAAGAAAAAAATTGCGGCGGCAGAAAAGCAGATCTACAAACACGCAGGCGAAGAGTTCAACATCGCTTCGACGAAACAGCTGCAGACGATTCTTTTTGAGAAACTGCAAATCGCATCGAGCCGCAAGACAGAAAAAGGTGCGATGTCGACAGACCAGAGCGTGCTCGAAGAGTTAAAAGACGCGCACCCCGTGATCGCTCCTATTCTGGAATACCGGTTTTACACAAAACTTCTCAGCACTTACGTTGAGGCGCTGCCGGGGCATGTCAGCAAAACGACCGGGCGTGTGCACACGTCGCTTTCGCAGGTGACTGCCGCGACAGGCAGGCTTTCGAGCATCGACCCGAACCTGCAGAATATTCCGGTCAAAGGCGAAGAGGGCGCAAACCTCAGGGCGGCGTTCGTTGCCGCGAAGGGCCGCAAGTTGCTCAGCCTCGACTACAGCCAGATTGAACTGCGCATTCTCGCGCATGTGTCAGAAGACGCGAACCTCATCGCCGCGTATAAGAACGACGAAGACATTCACGACCGCGCCGCGTACATGCTGTTCCGTTCGCGCTTCAACCCCAAGAGCGGCAAGTTCGACGGGCCCGGGCGCGAAGTTGTTTTCGACGTCGACCAGGCGGATCTCAAAAAGATGAAAGCCATTGGCGAGTTCGCCGAGTTTCGCTCGCAGGCAAAAGTGCTCAATTTCTCGATCGTCTACGGAGTCACCGAGTTTGGGCTTGCGCGCAACCTGAGCATCACGCGTGGCGAAGCTAAAGAACTTATGGCGAATTATTTTGCGGCCTTTCCCGGAATCAAAATCTATATGCAAAAGGTGATCGATTCGGCGCGCGAGAAAGGTTATGCCGAAAATCTTTTCGGGCGCCGGCGCCCTTTGGGCGACCTCAAGAACGCCAACCGCTTTGTGCGCGAGGCCGCCGAGCGCCTGGCGATCAATACCCCGGTACAATCGACGGCGGCCGACCTGATCAAAAAGGCCATGATTTCCATTGAGCGGGAAATCCTCAACGCGAAACTCGAATCGCGTATGGTGCTGCAGATTCATGACGAACTGCTGTTCGAGGTTGCGCCGGGCGAAGAGGCGAGGCTCGAAAAGCTGGCAAAACACGAAATGGAGAACGTCTTGAAACTTAAGGTGCCGCTGAAAACCTCGGGCGCGTTCGGCCGCAACTGGAACGAATGTAAAGGATAGCTTGACGGGCTGTTTTAAGCTTAGGTTTTGCCTTGGGTTGCTTCGGCAACCCAAGGCAAAACCTAAGCTCGGGTGGTGGAATTGGTAGACACGTACGCTTGAGGTGCGTATGGAGTAATCCGTGGGGGTTCAAGTCCCCCCTCGAGTACATTTCCTTATTTAATCCCCGCACGTCCGGGGCCCTTTTGCTTGCCGCGGGCAGCGGCTTCTGGCTGGCCCTATGGTGTGCGGCGGGGTGCAGTGACCCCCGAAAACCGGACAGCTTAACCTGCTGCCATTAGGTTCCTGTATTCAACCGGCGAACGCATCTTCAAGCCTTTATGGGGCGCATGATGGTTGTAGTCATACATCCAGTCTGAAATCTGCGGCATTACTTTCCACGCGGATTCAAGGCGATTTATGTAAACGTAATCGCGCTTGAATGTTTTCACAAATGCTTCGGCCATACCGTTGCTTTCAGGGCTATAGGCAGGCGTCGTGCAGACTTGAAAGCCGATGGAAGATGCAAAATGAACCGTTTCACGGCTCGTGAATTGTGGGCCATTATCACTGAGCAGTTGAATGGTGTGTGGGCATTCAGCCTTGCCAAAGCGCTCTTCGACTGCACCGAGCAGCATGTCGCGAATGTTCAGACCGTCGATGCCGACGGTGCTGCTAAAGTGATTGATGACTTGCCGATCGTGGCAATCCAGAACAAACGCCACCCAGACGTGAGTGCCATCCCAGGTAAGCACGCCAAATATATCCATGCACCAGCGCACGTCACTTTTCGCCGTGATGATTCTGCCATCATGCACAAGGGTGCGACGGCTTGCAACTTTTTGCAGCAGCAACTGGTGCACCTTCATCAATCGGTAGACGCGCTTCTTATTCACGCGTGAAAAGCCTTGTTTTTCAAGGGTTTTGTTGAGCATTGCTGTCACGCGTCTATACCCGTAAGTCGGTCTTTCATCACAGATGCGTCGGATTTCCGGCAGTACTCGTTCATCTACCGTCTGGTCGGTTTTATTTCCGCGTCGTGAGGATTTCAAGCTTTCATAGAGGTTGGATCGAGATACGCGCAATACATCCGCTACCTGATTCACTCGAAACCCTCGATGCCGCGCAATGGCTTGTGCGAGATCAGTTTTTTTTCGCGTCCAATACGCACGGCTTCCTTGAGGATTTCAACTTCTTCCGTCTTACGACCCAAAATGCTCTCCAGCCGACGGATGCGCTCTTGGAGCTGCCTGACCTGCGATACGGGCAATACTTCCTCTTCGCTGCCAACAGCCGTCAGAGCGCCAGCCTCTTTCAGCTTTTTCCATTTGAAAATCTGCGTCGCTGCGATTCCATGTTTTCGGGCCACATACGACATGCTCATACCGGGCTGTTCGGCCTCTACCAGAATCTCCAGTTTCTCCGCGACCGACCATCTGCGCCGCCGCTGGACGGTTGTGACTAACTCTACCTTAGCCTTAGTACTATCATTATTCATATCACTACTCCTATGTCTTAGGAGCAGGATAAGGTGTCCGGTGATTTAGGGGGTCGCTACACCAAGTATTTACATAAGTCTTAACCGGCGGCGGTTTTTGTCGGAGAATCCATGCACTAAGCTCGAAGTTCTCGTCCCATGTACTCGGCGAGCTATTGGCTTTTGCAGAAGATATATCACGCTTTAAGTTGATTCCAAGTCTTGAACCTTCTGTATACGCCCTTACTTTCCAGAGGCTATAGGTCGCCATACTCCTGGCCCTTTTAAGCTTACTTAGGGCCAAATAACACCGCTCATATGCCTTTTGCCATCGGTTTGAATAGACGTTCACCCGGTTGGTAAAGTAGCTGACTTCGTGGAGTATGTAATGTCGCCAAGGTGTGATTTCCGGCGATATTAATGGCAGCTTTCCAATTCGTTCAATCCGATTTGAGTTATAGGCAGCACATCCTCCCCAGGTGATCAAGATTTTCCGGGGTGCATCCAGAAAGTCATATCGACTGATGCGAATATTGAATAGACTCACAAGGCCGAGGGCTTTGTACTTTGGGAATTTCACTTTGCTATTTTCCGGAGCGTGTATCCCCGTTTTCTTCCCATAGACTTCACTATGTCCAGGGCTAAAGCGAAGATCTCGGTTTCTAACATCGATCGCTTAACCTTGGCTACGTCCCGGTCCACCAGATATATATTCTCGAAAGCGTTTTGTCCTCCGCGCTCTTTGGGAATGATTAATTCAGCCCGAGTGCTCTCAGGGGTTAATTCCCGGTTTGTTAGCGGACAGGTGTACTTTTGCTTTTCCAGCAATGCATAGAAATCTTTAGCCGTGAATTTGTAATTCTCGCTCATTTCTGTCTCGCTTTCTTTGGGACGTAGGTCTTAGGAATCAGTGTCCGTGCATTCGCGTTAAATTCTTTCAAATTACTCCGATCTAAAACATAGAGCAGATCAGGCAAAGTCGGCTGTTTCTTACGGATGTCGAATTCGTATTTAAGATTAACAGCCGTAGGGCTTGAGCGATCAATAAGCTCAATAAGATTGAGGGCAAACCATTTCCGGAGAATTCTATACGACTTCTTGCGATCAATGTCAATTTCATCGAGCATTTCTGACAACGAACACCAGCCTTCACCGGGTAAGTTTTCCCAAAGCACTGCTGCGATATGTGCGTACTGTTTTTGCTTTGCTCTCTGGAAGTCCTGGGATCCTGGCCAGAACTCAGAGAACTCTTTGAGAGCTGCTGCGAGTAGGCCTGAGCTGTCCGTTTTTAGGAGAGCTTGGATACGTTGATCTCTGCGATTGCGATAGAGTGGTTGCGATTTGACCTTCCGATCTTCAAGAGTTAGTGCTTGATAGAAATGTTGAGGGAGACTCTCTGAGATCTTGGAAGTTTTACGGGGATAATTATTCCTCACAAAGCCCACAGACGCGGCTTCGCCGCGTGATGTGGTTTGCGCGGAAAAATTCCCCAACTCCCCACCACCCGAACCCGCCCCACGCCCCTCTGACCCAGCGCCCACCAGCAACGCCTCCCACCCATAATACCTGACGTTACGCCAAAAAGCATACTCATCCAAATACAACTGACTCCACTTCGGCTTGATATACCCATACCCGGATCCAAAGTTATGTTTCAAATTCCGGTTATGCCCTTCAACGCACTGCGTATTAATTCCGTGGCGCGACCATCTCTCCCTACTAAATCTATGGCGTTTGTCCTTGCTCTTCAAGCTGTGGTTTATCATTCTATGATTTTTATTTATGCGATAGTAGAACTTGTACCCTTCATCGGTGAACACCGGGACGTTCTTTGGGATGTATTTATCCAACATCGGGCGCAACGTTTCACCCCGGTTGTCGGGCACTGACTGGTAGATTACTGGTCCGTTTTTCCAGGCCAGGGTCTGGACCAGGATTCCTTTTTGCTCCCCGCCTAATTTATCAGACATGTATATAGAGGCCGTTAAACCCCCATGTTTCCAGCGTTTTCTGCCTCCATTCGCCCTGGACGAAGTGGAGTACAACGCACAAGTATCAACCTGCGGAATGGCTTTCCCAGCAATAATTTTAGACAGGTCCTTATCATCTTCTCTTGGAAAATTCACGTTGCCTAAATTCTTTTCCAGGTCCTGGTAAATCCGCGCATTGAGCTTCGGCAAATGTTCTGCTGCCAACAACTGCAGTCGGCGTTTAATTAATGTGGCGGTGTTCTTTGCAACACCCAGGCGCTTCTGGATTTCTGATGCAGTTAAAACTTTCGGGTATCGCTCCAGACTTTCATTAAGGGCCCAGCCAAACATCCACAGCGGAATTTTTAGCCCAGCCAATGGTGTTCCTACGTACCTGGAGCCTTGGTAGTGGCAGGTTGGGCAGCGGATCACATACGCGCGGGTGGAGATGGATTTGGTTAGGGGGATTCGGCAGGTAGGGCAGGTCTTGGGGTAGAGGTTGTTGAGAAGATTTATGGCCAGGTCAGTGTATGCCTGGGCGCCGGGGATGGAGCGGCGGTTAAATGGTTGATTGGGGGTGTAACTGGGATTTGTGTGGGTAGTGAGGGAGATTCACATAGCCTCGTAGATTCCCGCTCGTAGGCTAGTGGCTCGTACAGGTGCCGTGATGGAGTAGACATTTTTCTTTGGCCTACGCGACATGCTCGTAGACTTTGAGCACTGTCTCGGCATTCGGGCGCTTCTTGACGTAAAAGTCCACCAAGGTCTGGACTTGGCTATGCCCCATGTACTGAGCCAACGTGTATAGGTCTATGCCTTTGCTCAGTGCGTTCGTTGCGAAAGTATGGCGAAAGATGTGGAGTCTGGCCTTTTCCAAGAGTTCAGCCCCCGCAGCTCCTGCAGCTACTGCCTTATGGGCTGCAACTTTCAACATTTTGAGTACTCCATGTCGATCGAGTCTATTGCCGCGGCGCGTCTCAAAAAGGAGTGATTCCCCTTTAAAAACTGATGAAATGCGGTGGTAGAGGTCTTCAGGAAGGTAGACATCTCGCATCTTGTGCCCTTTTCCCAGTACCGAGCCGCGGTAGCACAAACCCTGCTTGGTAAGCCTGGCAGACAAAGTAAGCGCCTCAGAAATTCGCAATGCCGTTATCTGTAGAAGTTCGATAATGAGTGATCCCCTCGCCGTAGCGAAGCGCTTTAGGACTTCGATCTCCTCAATCGTCAGGACATCTGTTTCGGTTTTCGAGCGCGGTATCTTGATTGCTGGTTCGCGCAAGAGGTTCGTTACTGCGAATATATCAATGGCTGATGCATTCTGCATCTCCATGCTCTTGATGATAAGTCGCCGATTGGCTGCGACAAATAAGTTGAACTTGGCGGCCGATACCTGGTGGTTGCGTACCTTCTCGCGCAGGTCATCAACAGCCTTGCGAAAACTGAAGGCATCAACAGGTAGATTGCGGATTTCACAATACCGCAGAAAATCTTGAATCTGCCAGCGGTAGTTGCGCGGCAGGTTTAGCACTGCTATCAACTCGTTGGTTCTCTCAGCATGATTAGGTACTTGGATAGCGCTCATCGCAATAGAATAGGGGCGAATCTCGAAACTGTCAAGCTCCAGAACTGGCATTTACCGCAAAATGGGAGTTATGGGGTAAATGGGTGGTAATTCGTTCGGCCGGGCAAGAATACCAATGTGTTCTGTGGGGGCAAAAACTGCTTGCCTGAAATGTTTTTCGATGGTATGAGAATTCAACACACGGGTTTCGATACTTCTGCATCTTGCGTAGCACGTGCGCACCAGGGAGGGAGCAATGAACATCAATCCGAGCGGGCCACTGAGCCAAGCTGAGATCGATGAACTTCTGGATGGGACCATTAAGCACGAGTACCCGATATCTGAGAATGACGAGCGTCTAGAGCATAAGCAGAAGAAAGCATTCGCACGATTGTTCCGCGTCTCTTCCAAGACAGGATTTTATCCAACGAATCTTGACTACCTCGAGGAAATGTTACAATACCAAGCGCAGAAGTTTATTCTAATGAGCGCGTCACAAAAAGCATCATCAAGCATAACTGCATATGAATCGTTGGCGCATGATTTTCTGTTCTATAATCCCGATGCATTGACTGCAGCAAGAAAGATCAACCAGGCATTAGATATCAAAATCCGGCAACGTTTAAACCTGTCACAGTTTATACCAGGGTATGTTCAGATAATTCAGCGAGAGAAGCTGAAAAAGCGTGATGCAGAGATACTCTTGATAGTCTTCATGCTGAAATTGAACAACTATGAAATAAGTCTCGGTCAGCTGGCAGATATATACGCTCTGGGATTCAAGAAGCGAATTGAATTCAAAAAGTATATGCGGTCAACGCATTCTCCGATTGGCAAGAAGCTGCTATATATGCGGCAGAATTCAAACGATGAGGCAGCGGTTCTGATTCACGGTGATGTGTTTAATATGATTCTGGGAGCGAGCCTTCTGGAAGAAGAGTACATGGCTTATGGTATTCTGGGGAGCAGGCCAATCGCGTGGGAGAGTGTTGTTCTCCCTGAAGAAGAAAAGGAACGAATCTATTCGCTAGTCTGCCACCATACAGCTACGAGAAAGCGCCTCCAGAAATGGGGCTATGATCGTGTTGCGAGCTATGGGCTCGCCACGACTATTCTATTTCAGGGGAAGAGTGGTACGGGAAAGACGATGTTCGCGCATGCGCTCGCTACGCGACTTCAGAAGAAAGTGATCACGGCAGATGTGAATCAGGTATTGGATAGGCTTGATTCTGCGCCTGCATTGCGATCGTTATTGATTCAGGCGAGAGTACAGGATGCTATTCTCTTTTTAGATGAATGCGAAAGATTATTAGGGAGCAGCCACTTCAGGGATAGCAAGATTACAGATGTGCTTAAGGCCATAGAGGAGTTTGACGGCATCGTGATACTTGCCACGAACAAGCCTAATGACATGGATGTGGCGATGCGCAGGCGCATCTTACATACGCTGACATTCGAAGTACCAGGCGCGATTGCACGTGAGCAAATATGGCGTGCGCATATTTCGCGGAAAACACGTCTAATGGGTCACATCAACTTTCGCTACCTGGCTGAAAAATATGAGCTTACTGGAGGATTAATCAAAAACGCCGTTTTAATCGCAGCAGCCATGGCGGTAGACAGAGCGCCACAAAAACCAGCAATTACGCAATCTGATTTAGAAAAAGCGGCAGAACAGCAGCGTCGAGCAGGTCACGAAGTGCTGTCAGGTGAGGATATCGCGTACCATGAGAACTATGACCTTCGAGCTCTTTCTTATGACACAGACGTGACGCGACAAATCAACGTTCTCCTGACAGCTTGTCGCCAGCGAGACGAAATCTGGCGAAAATGGGGCTTTGCAGACAAGTTCGCGCACGGTACAGGTCTATGCGCCTTGTTTAACGGACCTTCGGGTACAGGCAAAACGGCAGCAGCGTACGGCATTGCCGCCGAACTGGGGCTGCCTGTGCGGACCATAGAATTCGCCAGTTTACTCAGTTTGTGGCATGGCGACACAGAGCATAATGTACTCCGAATGTTTCAGAAGCTCAAGGGCAAATCCGAGGTGGTAGTCTTTGACGAGTGTGAATCTCTGCTCACAGTTCGTGACGGACAGGCCTCGCGTACTCAGTCGAATATCATGAATATTTTCCTGAGGCACCTCGAGACTTTTGACGGAATTCTCATCATGACAACCAATCTGAAAGAAGAACTAGATACGGCGCTTGAAAGACGTATCCTGTTCCGTATTGATTTCAAAGAACCAAATGCCAAAATTCGGGAACAAATCTGGAAGAATACCGTCCCGTCTAAGGCTCCAGTTTCTGGGGCGATCGATTGGCGCAGGTTTGCGCAGGAGTACCAGTTTACTGGCGGGCAGATTAAGAACTGCTTGATATCAGCTATGTACCTTGCTCTCTCTGATGCGGCATCTGAAATCACGGAGCGTCACCTGCGGCAAGCCTGTACGCAGCAAGCCATAGGCTTCGATCAACGTAAGCAGATCGGTTTCTCTGCTGTTTCTTAGAACATGCGTCCAAAAAATATCCTGTCATATGGTTCGTGAAAACATCTTCATTGTCGCAGGTGAAAATTCTGCGCTCGATGAGCTTTACCCAGCTCTTAAGCATATGCACGGGCTTCATGTAGACATCCAAGAATTACGAAACGTTCTTTCAGGCCTCTATCATAGACAGGAACTCTGCAAAATCTTCAGTCAGCACACAGTGGTAACAAACAGAAGTTTGAGCATTGAGTGGGTGGCCGATGAAGCTGCGTATCTTGTAACGGACAGATTGAGAATTCTTGCGCCACTGCACCTTCGAATACTCATGCATCTTAGGCAGGAAGCCGAGGGTACTCAGACTATTTTCAGCAAGAAGCTCATCAAACACATACTCCGGGAAACCATGGAGTTTGCATCGACCGAAGTTGAGGACGTGTATGATCAAAGTGATGCTGAACTAGTCTATATTTATTGCCAATTGCACCACTTACTCGATCGCAGGCTGGATCTGGATACGAACAGTATCGCGGAGGTGTCAGCTCTCATAGAAGAGGCGCACTTCGCATATATTCTCGAAAATTTCTAGTCATTCAGTAAGATACTTATATCGTCGAAGTCCGGCCGTGGACTGGCGTCCCAGAAGAATTCAGGCTTAAAGTACCACCATCCAATAGGCGACCCTCGAGTGGGCACCGGCATGAGATTTGCAATTGACCAGATACTGGCAGCATGGGTTCTTTATCCGGTAGTTAACATTAACTCACTGGGGTGATCATACGAATCACGCTGTGATAAAAGAAGACCAATGGACGAGATTGTACCAAACTCCCAGCGATTCTTCGGTTCTGGAATGGCAAAGGCCGCCGTAATAAGTTGCTTAAAAGATGCCAAGATTGTAAGAATCGCGACCGCCTTTTTCGAGCCTACCGGATGGGCACTGCTTGCCGAAATTCTCGAGCAGAAGACCGTGCGTCTGCTTGTGGGGCGCGAAGAGGGGGCTGCAGATCGCGTGGGAGATCTTCTACGGGAATTTTTCGAAGAGCTTCACGCTGGTGGTTTGAAAGAGCACCCAACGGTTCTGAAACAACTACTTACCGCACTTCGTGGTGGCCGGCTAATCATTAAGTTATCTACTACCAAGCGACCACAATCTTCAATAGACGTTAGGTATTTGTACCACCATGCCAAGTTGTACATGGCAGATAATCTGGGTGTTGTAGTTACCTCGGCTAACTTCACCAGAAACGGGTTGGAAATCAGTCGGGAGGCCGGCTACTTGGTTTCAGAAAAGAATGATGTCCAATACTTCGTAGATCAGTTTGACGATTATTTCGACAAAGCAGAATCTCTAACAGCTGAATTTATTCAGGCCCTAGAAGAGATACTGGAGCTTCGCTCTCCGAATGAAGTGTATTGCCGAGCACTCCTGGAAATCTACGGTATGCCCGATGATAGTTTTTCGGGAAACTTACCCAGTCCTGCAATGTACCAGAAGCCAATAATCTCGCGCTTAGTCAGGGGAGTAACTGATTTCGGAGGAGCGTTTCTTGTAGCATCAACGGGGCTAGGCAAGACGATAATTGCTGCTCACACAGTTGCTATTCTGCGAGCTAGGGACCTGGTACACGCGGTCATGGTTTTTGCGCCGGCTGGTTTGAAAGACATGTGGTCGAAGGCTATGCGTTCAGCACGAGTCTCCAGTCGCGAATTCTCTTACCAGATCCTATCCATGGATGACTGGAAGAGATACCGGCAAGCGCTATTGTTGGATGATGAGCTCAAGAACAATCTGAACGGGGTGTTGCTTATCCTGGACGAAAGCCATCACATGCGCAATGATGAAGACAGTAAGAAAGATTCAAGATTGAGACACAGGCGCATTGATTCTGCGGTAAAAAAGGGGGCCCAGGTACTATTGCTGACTGCAACTCCCTATAGCCGCGATGTTCAAGATATAAACAATCAACTGAAACTGTTGCCTCGCCATCTGGTTAAAGGAGAATTCTTTGAAACCAGAAAGAAATGGAACATAAATACCCCCAAAGATCTCGCTGAGCTTGCGCCGTGTACAGTATTGACAGCGCCGACGGTTATTAAACACTTTAGCCATACCGACATAAATGGCCGTCGCTATGTCGAATTTGGGAATGATCGCCGTCTTTTTTTTCCTGAAAAGATTCACCTGAAGACCATCAAATATGCCAATGCCTATAACAGCTTTCTGAAAGAACTAAAGCAGAGTAATCTACTACGCAAGCGGATAATCAGTGAGTACGAAAGTGATCTATTTGCCGATGCTGGAAATTCCGGGAAAATAGACTATCTTTTTGAAGCGCGGCTTCTCCATCAATTCTGCTCGTCGGCTGCACAAGTAAAGGTCACACTCGATAAGCTTAGCAGAGAAGGCGGCTATGACAAGATGCGATTCGAAGCGCAGGAACAGCTTACCGTGCTTGCCGCTGCTCTATTACATCGCATCAACAAGATACCGGACGAAAAGATTTCAAGATTGACGGAAATCGTTCGTGAGCATGCCGGTGAAAAAATGGTGATCTTTTGCATATACAAGGAGACTGCAAAGGAACTGACAAAGGCTCTATCCGAAGTATTTCCCGCGTTAGTGATACGCTCAACGGTAGATTTAGATCCAGATGATCTAGATAACGTCTTGGATTTTTTTGCCCCGATAGCGAACGATAAAATCCAGCCAAATCAAGAAACGGGCGAATTTTATCAGAAAATAAAAGAAAATCGTATAGATATTTTGATCGCCTCAGAGGCAATATCGGAAGGGTTTAACCTGCAGGACGCCAGAATACTTATCAACTATGATCTACCATGGTCTATTCTTCAACTGGCCCAGCGCATGGGCAGGCTTATGCGCCCATGGCATGAACCAAGGGAACTACTGATTTTCAATTTTCTTCCCGATACTATGTATGATGCGGAGCTCAGGCACGGCGAAACCTGGCTGAAGAGATTAGATAAACGTAACAAAGAGCACCAGTCCTTCGCGAATCTGCCTGTACTATTCCCGCCGGGTAATGAAGCAGTTAACCTCGAATCACTGAGCAATGCGCTGCAACATTTCGAATCCGCTGACTTGGAACTTGACGAAGCCATGAGCTTCATTGGGAATGCGATGCAAGTAGAAACGAGTAGCGTGCTCGACGATCTTGCGCAAATGCCCCAAGCTGAGCACGAACGTATTCGGCGGATTCGCACTGGCTTTCGCAGCAGGGTAGTCCGATCAGCAGAAGATCCTTCTTTGTTCCTTCTCATTTCGGTTAGAAGTTCCATTTTCCCAGCTTTATTCAGGCCAGATGGGTCATTCTTTCTCCCTCCGCAGGAAATCAGTAGGCCTCTTGAGATTCTGCGAAAGAAGCGGTTCGAACCAATCATGGAGAATAACTTGGACCCTGCTTTTATGGACGATTTTCAAGAAAGGTGCTTAAAAGTGTGGCTTCGTGAATTTGGTGAAGCCCGTGACAAGGTACGAATAGTTTGTGCCCTTTTCTTCGCTTAAGGAAGCCGTTACGAACCAGAGAGATATCGAAGTGGGTCAATTTCAGGCTGTGGTGGCCCGCAGTTATATGTATTCGTGTCGTGACTCAATCTGAGTGAGACCACAGAAATTGTTGCCAATAGGCACACATTGTCATAATATAGGCACGGTGAAGGATATTCGATGGAATACTGAGAAGAATCAGAAACTTATCGATGAGCGCGGTATCTCGTTTGAGAACATCGTGGATTATTTAGAGCGAGGTGAGATTCTTGAAGTTTTTGATCACCCAAATCAGGACAAGTACAAAGCGCAAAAGGTGTTCAGCATTCAGATTACCGATTATGTCTATTTGGTTCCATTTGTTGAAACGGAATCGGAAATTTTCCTGAAGACGATCATTCCTAGCAGGCAGGCGACTAAAAAGCACAGGGGCGGAAAATAGCATGAAAAAGAGATTGAACTTAGATCATGAAGAAAACGAAATTCTTTCGGCTTATGAGTCCGGGAATTACCGAAGCTTACCTGATCAGAGCAAGCTGATAAAGAAATACACAAGTTACGCACGAAGTGCTAGTAAGAAAGACAAACGTATCAATATCAGACTAGCTGGAAATGACCTCGAACATTTGCAGAAGATGGCCGTACAAGAAGGATTACCATATCAGACTCTAGTTGCAAGTCTGATACACAAATATGTCACAGGGCGCCTTGTCGAAAAACGCGGAGCTTGAAGATAAAATTAGTTAGAAGACCTATTTCGCTTTGTTAATATTTCGCAATTCTTCTGTCGTGCATTGCCCCCAGGAATTTCTTCGCTTTGGTTGCTTTCTGTCCTTGCTTTGCTGAGACCGATTAAAATTCGAAATCCTATCTAGGGCTTGATGCCAGGCCGCTTTATGCCGCGGTACTGTCGCGGGTGAAAGCCGTTTCTTGGTTGCCGAGTACCTTGCAATACTCAAGCAGATAGAGCGAATTTCTGCGATTGAGTATCTACGCGCCAACGTAGCCAGGGTACTGTCAACCAGGCAGATATTATCGAACTGTTTTATACCACCTTGGTGCATTGGCACCTTCAAGACAATCGACGTGCTCTCAGGTTGCAGTTCCCGACCAGATAAAAAGCACCGGTAATCTTGGATTTCCCTGAGTAGTTTATAGAAATCTCCGGCTGTCATTTTCCATCGTTTCATTTGACGCTCGCTATCTGGTTTTCCCAGATTCTGGCGAAACGATGCCCCATTTCTTTGGGCATCACGTACAAAATGGGTACCAGCACAGTACCAATGCGCCTGATATCATAGGATTTTCCATGCTTCGATCTTGTGTCCCTATTGAGACTCCGCATCTCTATGAGTCCGTGCCCTTGCAGTACTGGCAGAATGCGAAAAAACGAGCGCGTAGATATCTCGAGTTGGTCGGCAAGCTCGCGAAACTCTAGGTACGATTCCTGAGGTAGGGCCTCCCATACCTTTTCAGCCAAGACTTCGAATGCACGCTGCTTACGCCGTTGATCCTTTGTTGGCCTCGACTCGATCCAGCATGACCGTGTGTCCTGAAGTTTCTGCAGCCGAGCCCGCAGTAAAGGATTAGGCTCTGCCTCCAACTTGCTTTGAGCCGCTTCTTGCTTAGCTTTTGAGTTGAGTTCTTGAATCTCTATTAGCGTGAGAGCCTCAAATTCCCACTGACGGACTTGGTCACTGATTCGATAGGACGCCTGAGCCGACATCATTTCCTTATTTAATCCCCGCACGGCCGGGGCCCTTTCGCTTGCCGCGGGCAGCGGCTTCTGGCTGGCCCTATGGTGTGCGGCGGGGTTGGTCCGGTTTTCCTGGGCTCTGCCCTGGTACTTGTGAGGTACTGCCTCTTTCTTTTGCTCTATCAGTTCGAGTATATCGAAGTGCTTGAGGTTTCTGATGAAGGCAAATTCATTGAGGTATAGTTGGCTGTATTTTGGGTTAATCCATCTATAGGCTGTGAAGCTTTGCTTAACCAGTGCATTTAGTCCTTCCGCGACATTACAGTTTACTCCTTTCTTTGACCATCTGTTTCTTGCGAACTTATACCTCTTGTCCTTACTCCTTGCATTGTGGTTCACCATTCTGTGGTTCTTTCCCGTGAATGCTCTGTATCCCATGTCCGTAAATATCGGAGTATTATGGGGCATGTACTTTCTTATCAACGGGTTCAGTGTATTCATCTTCTGGTCACTGATACTGTCGAAAAATGCTGGTCCCTGCCTAATGCCAAAGGTGTTTACCAGGGTTCCCATCTGTTCACCGCCCAGCGATTGCGACCTGTAAATACTGGACGTCTGGCCCTTTCTCTTATATCTCTTTCTGCCCTTATTTGCCCTTTGTGAGCAACTATAGAGGACTACTGTATCCGCCTGTGGTATCGGTACTTCTCTTGATAATTCTGATAGGTCTGCTTCCGTATCTTTTGGTAGATCAAACCCTTCAAATGTTTGGGCCAGGACTTCATACAGCCGTTTCTGCATCTGTTCTATATGAGTACTGGCGAATACCTGTATTCTACGCTTTAACCTTAATGCGGATTCAGTGGTTATTCCCAGTCTTCTCTGTATCTGAGCTGTCGTCACTACATTCGGATGCTGTATTACCATTTCACGTAATACCAGGCCAAACATCCATCTACCTAGTTTCAAATGGTGAAGGGGTGTGCCTACCAACCTTGACTGCTGCTTATGACAATCGGGACAACGTAGCATTAAGTCCCGCTTTCCGTCTACTTGGGTTAACTTCTTTCCACAGCACTCCTTAGGGTAAAAGACGTTTAATAGTTGATCTGTCAGTTCTGTGTAAAGCTCTGATTCAGCTATGGGGACAGACTTCTTCGCCGTTTGCGGGGATTCCGTAGGGAAGATCTCGAGTACATTTAACCCTGGCGCCGCAATCTGCGGCGGCAGGTTCGACAACCGGGGCCTCCGGTCATTTCTGCAAGTCGACATTAGCCACTCTGCTTGACTGAACAATCAGCAATTATGATTTCCTCCCATCACCATGCCGACCGCGAAGAAGAAGACTGCAGCCTCGAAATCGGCTAAGGCCAGCACCCCCAAGGGGAAATCCCCCTCTGTAGCATCTGCTAAAACGGTCGCGAAGGCCGGTAAGGCAGGCAATCAAGCGGTCGGCAAGCCGACCCAGTCGGCCAATCTCGGCTTTGAAGCAACACTCTTTAAAGCCGCCGACAAGCTGCGCAACAATATGGATGCGGCGGAGTACAAGCATGTTGTGCTCGGGCTGATCTTTCTCAAGTATATTTCTGACGCGTTTCAAGAGAAGCATGACCAGCTTGTGGCTGAGCAGGCGCAGGGGGCTGACCCTGAAGATCGCGACGAGTACAAGGCCGACAATATCTTCTGGGTGCCGAAAGAGGCGCGGTGGTCGTTCATACAGGCGAAGGCGAAGATGCCAGAGATTGGCAAGCTGCTCGACGATGCGATGGATGCGATTGAGCATGACAACGAATCGCTCAAGGGCGTGTTGCCGAAGAACTATGCGCGCCCGGCGCTCGACAAGCAGCGGCTCGGCGAGCTGATCGACCTCATTGCCACGATTGGCCTTGGTCGCAAAGAGAATAAGTCGAAGGACATTCTCGGCCGGGTGTATGAATACTTTCTGTCAGAGTTTGCCAGCGCAGAGGGCAAGAAGGGCGGCCAGTTCTATACGCCGCGCTGTGTGGTGCAGACGCTGGTGACGATGCTCGCGCCGTACAAAGGGCGTGTCTATGACCCGTGCTGTGGTTCGGGCGGCATGTTCGTGCAGAGTGAAAAGTTCATCGAAGAACATGGCGGCAAGCTGGGTGACATTTCGGTCTATGGTCAGGAGTCGAACTCGACCACGTGGCGGCTCGCCAAGATGAACCTCGCGATTCGCGGCATCGACTCGAACCTCGGGCAGCAGTGGGCTGATACGTTTCGCAATGACCAGCACAAAGACCTCAAGGCAGACTATGTGCTGGCAAACCCGCCGTTCAATGATTCTGACTGGGGTGGCGAACACCTGCGCGAAGATGTGCGCTGGCAATACGGCACACCGCCGTCGGGCAATGCTAACTTTGCCTGGGTGCAGCATTTCATTCATCACCTGTCGCCGACGGGTCAGGCAGGCTTTGTGCTCGCGAATGGTTCGATGAGCTCGCAGTCATCGGGCGAAGGCGAGATTCGCAAGGCCATCGTCGAAGCCGACTTGGTGGATTGCATGGTTGCCCTGCCAGGGCAGCTGTTCTATTCGACGCAGATTCCTGTGTGCCTATGGTTTCTGACACGCGACAAGCGCGGCACTTCGACTGCGCTCAGTGACCGCAAGTATCGTGACAGGCGAAACGAGGTGCTGTTCATCGATGCCCGCAAGATGGGCGCGATGATCGATCGGGCGCACCGAGAGCTGACGGATGCAGATATTGAGAAGATTGCAGGCACGTATCACGCATGGCGTGGCGATACTTCGGCTTCCCCTCGACTCCGCTCGGGGAGCGCCGAAGGCCGGTTGCTGAGCGGAGCCGAAGCACCGGCAAAGTATGCGGATGTACCCGGTTTCTGCAAGAGTGCGACACTGGATGAAATACGCGAACACAACTACGTGCTGACGCCGGGACGCTATGTTGGCGCTGAGGATGTCGAAGAGGATGATGAAGCCTTTGAAGACAAGATGCAACGGCTGACGCAGCAACTCTATGCGCAGATGGCAGAGGGTGAAAAACTGGATACTGTCATAAAGAAGAATCTGAAGGAGCTTGGATTTGTTGGCTGAGACAACAAACACTGTTAAGCTGGATGATTTTGCAACTTTTCGGTACGGGAAGATGCCAGATAAGCAACTGCTGACTGCCACTGGATATCCCGTATTCTCAGGTTATCGGATCGTTGGATACTACCCAGATTGGAATACTGACAAGGGTGAAATCATTGTCGTTGCACGTGGGGTTGGCGGCACAGGCGACGTAAAGCTAACCAAACACAAATGTTGGCTTACAAACTTAAGTATCGCAATAACTCTCGACAGACAAGTTTGCATTCCGGAATACTTTTATTATGCATTCAAGCAAGATACGCTACGCTACCTTGATTCAGGTACATCAATTTCTCAGATTACTATAGATGACCTCCGGAGACTTCAACTAAGACTCCCACCCCTCGCCGAACAACGCGCCATCGCCCACATTCTCGGCACACTCGACGATAAGGTCGAGCTCAACCGCAAGATGAACGCAACGCTCGAAGCGATGGCGCGGGCGCTGTTCAAATCATGGTTCGTCGATTTCGACCCCGTGCGCAAGAAGCAGGCGGGGCAACCGACGGGGTTGCCGTCTGAGATTGATGCGCTGTTTCCGGGGGAGTTTGAGGATTCGGCGTTGGGGCAAATTCCGAAGGGGTGGAGGGTTGGGAAGTTGGGGGAATGTTCAGACTTGAATTGGGGAGACACCAATACTACTAAAAGTGCGTACACCAAGACAGGCTACCCTGCTTACAGCGCTAAAGGGCAAGATGGTTTTTTGCCGTACTTCGATTTTGACAGAACGGGAATCGTCGTCAGCGCGATTGGGAACGGTTCGGGTCAGACAATACTTGCATACGGTAAATGGTCTTGCATCAAGAACACCATGGTTTTCTGGGCAACAGATTCGAATATTTCAACTGAATATCTTTATTATTCAACGCTTGGCGTGGACAAGTGGCCGCGCCGCGGCTCGGCGCAACCATTCATATCTCAAGCCGACGCTCGCAATATGAAACTCATATTGCCCAATAATCCACTGGGAGCCAGATTTGGTGAAATAGTTGGCCATTACCTTAAAAGAGCCAACGCATTGAAAGGTGAAATTACTACCTTGGCCGAGCTCCGCGACACTCTTCTCCCCAAGCTCATCTCGGGCGAGTTGCGGGTGAAGGATGCGGAGAGGTTTGTGGGGGGCGTGGTGTGACTGTCGAAGAGTTTAATGAGTTCTTCAAGTCGTTGAATCCCACGATAAGCCGGGTGGGCGAAACCTCTCTTATGCACTTTGCCCATATTGATAATTTTGGTGAATACCTCAAACGCGAAGCGGACTTTTGGCGACCGTACGTCAATGGCGAGGTCTCTTATATTGCGAATCGGTATGCTCAGCTTCATAATGCATTTGCAGACCTTGCAAATCAGCTCGCCACAAAACAATACGATGCCGCTCGGGCCAACTTACGCTCGATCTTGGATGAGATACGTGCCGCACCGGTAAACGTTGTTCAGTCGGACTCGGTCTTGGGCAAACTGATTGCAGCAGAATATGCAGAGAATTGGCAGGTAGCCAGCGGTATGTACGCCTATTTTGCCAGGAAGATTGATCGAAATCTTTTGAGCAATTTTGATATGTTCCTGGGCGTACTAAAGGCTCATTGGTTTCGTGATGGCTCAAGGGCAATTGATGCCACTGCGACTAGTGTCGTGGGTAAGCTTGAAAACCAAGTTAAGTCATATGACGAGACATTCAGGGCAATGTTCGCAAGGGCAGAGGGCCAAATTGATGATTACAAGGCTAGAAACCAAGAGAAGGCCCAAGCATTTGATCAAACAGCTTCTGAAAGATTTTCTGCCTTCGATGCGCACTTCAGAGAGCAGAATGATAGGTTTGAGAATCTAAGTAAGACCTACGAAGAATACCTTCGTCTAAAGGGACCGGCCAGGTATTGGAGCGAATTAGCCAAAAGCTATGAAAGCAAGGGGTACAATTGGCGCAATTGGGCAGCGGCTATTAGTGGGGTATTTATCGGGCTTCTGGTTGCAATGCTCTACAATCCACCGGTGCTGTATGAGCTTACGCAGGAGTTCTGGACGAGCAAGAATATTAAGGGCACGATCATTTCTGCCATTGTCGTTTCAACATTTGCCTATGCGATACAATTTACGGTAAAGTTGGCACTTAGCTCGTTTCATTTGTCCCGCGATGCGAAAGAAAGGGCTCAACTGACCTACTTCTACCTCGCGATGCTGAAGAATGGCGCGCTTCAAGAATCAGAAAGAGGTGTCGTTATGCAATCTTTGTTCAGTCGTTCTGATACCGGGTTACTCAAGAATGATGCAGGGCCGACAATGCCAGCAAATGTCATGGAGACCTTGAGGCCGAATAAGCAAGGGCATCCCTGATCGCCGCACATGAAGGTTCCAAGCGGGCTATAGGGGGCGCCATCTGAGCAGAGTGCCGCGTACACCAGACGAATTCAGGGACGCTCTCACGGAGCAAATAAACATGCTTGAGGATGCGTGCACTGGCTATGATCAAGGCAAGCAATACCAATCAAAAAATATAGCCGTAGTACTCCGAAAGCTGCTTCATACGACCGGCAATCAAACCGCACTCTTGAAGCATTTTGGCATGAATGAATGGCGATTTCTTACCTCAAGTTCATTTCGGCATCTTGGCCCAAACAGTGTACCGCTCAATAATTCTGGTCTGCTGGCATATAACTTCTCACGTGAGAATATCGAGATGACCCCTCAGGTCGATCTCAGCGGTTTTGATCGGGAGGAGAATTGGATACAGTTTGCAGATTGGTGGCAGGATGACATCATACACTATGTTCGCACAGGTAAAGGCATTGATTTAAGTATGCACCTAAAAAGGGATGATCGACACATATCTCGTATGTTGATAACCCTTATGGTGACCGATCAGGACGGTGGCGCACATGTAGACGCAAAGCTGAGCACAGCATATGCAAAGCTTATTCGCGAACCATCAGCGGGTTTTTTCTTCAAAAGTCTCAATGGAGAGACTTATCAAATAGAAGGTAACATTCATCTTGCGATGGTGCGTCAGATCGCTGCCGAATTAATAATCACAATGAAGCGCAATACCGTTGAATATCGTGAGGTGTCATAGATGAATTACCGCGACACTGCATCCTACGGCAAACGCCAGGAATACATGGCGGTCGCCGAGTTGTTGCGTCGTGGTTTCGATGTCTATATGACCCTCGTCGACGACCAGGGTATTGATTGTATCGTGCGGCTCAATTGTAATAGTTTTTACTTTATCTGACACTCTCTTAACAAAAAGGAGTGTTTATGACGACAGAACAGAAAATTATCAAGAACAAGGTTGGTCTGCTGAAACTGGCAGAGCAGCTGGGCAGCGTATCGAAAGCTTGCAAGGTTTTCGGTTACTCAAGAGACAGTTTCTACCGGTTTAAGGAGCTTTACGACAAGGGTGGCGAGCTCGCATTGCAGGAGATCAGCCGCAGGAAGCCTTTGCTGAAAAATCGTGTAGCTCCAGAGGTCGAGGAAGCGGTACGGGAAATTGCATTTCAATACCCCGCGTACGGTCAGGTTCGGGCGTCCAACGAGTTGCGCAAGATAGGTATCATCATCTCCCCTTTTGGCGTGCGCGGCGTTTGGCTGCGCCATGATCTTGCGACGTTTAAAAAACGGCTGAAATACCTTGAAGCGCGAATGGCTCAGGAAAAGGGGATCTTTACCGAGGCACAATTGGTTGCGCTCGAACGCGCAAAAGATGAGAAGGAAAGTCACGGTGAAATTGAAACGGAGCACCCTGGTTATTTGGGGTCACAAGACACGTTTTACGTGGGAAATATGAAGGGTGTGGGTAAAATTTATCAGCAGACCTTCATCGACACGTATTCGAAAGTCGCTTTTGCGAAACTCTATGATCGCAAGAATTCTCTGGTTTCAGCCGATATGCTTAACGACAGAGTCATCCCGTTTTTTGACGAGCATGAGATTCCGCTGTTGCGCGTTCTGACCGATCGTGGCAGCGAGTACTGTGGCAACCGGGAAGAGCACGATTATCAGCTGTATCTGGCCTTGGAGAATATCGACCACACAAAAACCAAGGCCAAGAGCCCGCAGACGAACGGCATTTGTGAGCGCTTTCACCGGACTATATTGAATGAGTTTTACAATGTTGCATTCAGAAAGAAGGTTTACACTTCTTTGGAGCAATTGCAGGCAGACCTTGATGAGTGGATTTACGATTACAACACGCAGCGCACTCATCAGGGGAAATATTGCTTCGGCAAAACGCCTCTGGCAACATTCAAAGACTCGCTCAGTATAGCGAAAGACAAAATGCTGGATTTGAAATTACAGACAGCATGAAAATGGGTGTGTCAGGTCAAGTTCAGACTTTTACAACTCAATGAAAGCACCTACATTGACATCCAAATCAAAGCCCGGTCTCGTGATGCGAAACAATGGAATTTCTTCGCTGCAATGACTTTCAAGCCGCGAAAGAACCTGTACTTCATTTTCTATACCGAGCGGACGAATGCATACTGGATAATCCCTTCTCAGGAACTGACCGGCCTTTGCGTACAGAATAAGTCTGGCAAGCATGTGGGAAAGCGCAGCCTCTCACTGCCCAAGACCGACAAGGGCGACAAGACTGAGAAATACGGCAAATACCTCAATGAAAACGGGTTTAACCTATTGCGGATGGCGATAGTATGAGTTCTCATCTTTGGCTGAAATTCTTTGAAACGAGCATAAATGTGGTAAATAAGTAAACTATACTTTACTTAATATGTATATTTAAGCAGATAGGTCATGATTCTCGACCAAAATGAAGTCCTGAATGTGCTACGCCAAATGAACCCGTGGTGGCAGGGGCAGCCGCCGTCGGGCCTGTTCAAGTGGCGTCGGGCAGCTTATCAGGAAATCGAGAACTGGCTGATGCACCCGCCCTCAAAGCGAGCGGTGTTGGTGAGCGGTGCCCGCCAAATTGGCAAAACGACTTTGTTGCTGCAGGTCGTTGAATCGCTGTTGGCGAAAGGCGTGCCGCCCAGCAATATACTCTACGCTTCTTTTGATCATCCGATGCTGAAGCTGACCGGCCTCGAGAAGCTGGTCAAACTGTGGCAAGAGGCTGAAACGCTGCAAGAAGGCACAGAGTACCTCTTGCTCGATGAGATACAGTACACCAAAGACTGGCAGGTATGGCTGAAGCACCAGGTCGATTTTACCGGCAACCGTCGCATCGCCGTGACTGGTTCGGCGACGCCGCTGAATCGCGACAATCTCGAATCGGGTGTCGGCCGCTGGCATACGGTCGAACTGGCAACGCTCTCGTTCTATGAGTATTTGAAGATTACGCATCATGATAAAGTCGGATTACCAACGGTTAAGACGCTGCAATCGCTGTTCGACTGGCCCGAAAATCAATTTGGCACGGTTTCGGCGCGAGCGCATGCGCTGACTGCGCTTTTTCATAAATATATCTTGCAGGGTGGGTTTCCTGAAACAGCGACAGTGTCGAATCTGCATACAGCACAAAAATTACTACGCGAAGACATCGTCGATAAAGTGCTCAAGCGCGACATGACTGCACTCTATGGTGTACGCAACATATTGGAGCTCGAGCAGGTGTTTCTCTATCTGTGCATGACAGAAGGTGGTATTCTCGATATTACACAGCTTTGCCAGCGACTCGAGCTCAAGAAACCGACGGTGAGTAGCTTCATTGATCTGCTTGAATCGACTCACCTGATCTACAAATTGAAGCCACACGGTTACGGAAAAGAAGTCATAAGGGGCAAGAGTAAGATGTACCTGGCGCATCCGTCGATTTCGCATGCGGTGCTCATGAAGGGCAAGGCAATCGACACCGACGAAAGCCTGCTCGGTAAAAGTGTCGAGACGGCCTTTTTTCGCCATGTCTTCGCCCGGTATTACGCACGATCTATAGGCTTCTCGTACTGGCGGTCAAAAAAACCGAAAGAACTCGAAGTTGACATTATCGCCGAGGTTGACGGACGGGCGATTCCCTTTGAGGTCAAATACCGTAGCACGCATACTACTGCCCGCGACCTGCAAGGCATTATCGAATTCTGTGAAGAGAAGAAAGTATCGCGGGGTTATGTGATAACGAAAGAATTATCAGACTTTGGTGTATTGAAGATTGACGACATCGAGATTCTCAAGGTTCCAGCGCCCCTGGCCTGTTATTGGCTTGGCAAATCAGAAATGACCGAAGAATAAGGCCTCAACCGACCATGCCGACCGCAAAAGTCAACGAAGATCTGCTCGAACAAGCAGCGCTGCAATGGTTCAAGGAGCAGGGTTATACTCATATTCACGGTTCCACCATCGCCCCCGGCGAACCGGCAGCCGAGCGTGAATCATTTGAAGAAGTCGTTCTTTCAGGCAGAATACGCGATGCTCTTGCGCGAATCAATCCGACGCTTTCCACTGAAGTCATCGATGAAGCGCACAAGCAGCTCATGCGTATGGATGCCCCGACCTGCCTTATCAACAACCGAACCTTTCACCGCTACGTTACCGACGGCATCAGCGTGTCCTATTCCAAGAACGGTGATGAGCGCGTAGAGCCGGTCAAGATCATAGACTTCGAGAAGCCAGAGAACAACGACTGGCTGGTGGTGAACCAGTTCGCGATCATTGCCAAGCCGTACCATCGGCGGCCGGACATCATTGTTTTTCTAAATGGTTTGCCGTTGGTAGTGTTTGAGCTAAAAAACATGGTTGGGGCACCAACAGTTGCGGATGCTTACAGACAATTGCAAACGTACAAGGCCCAGATTCCAAAGTTGTTTAATTACAACGAACTAATGGTCGTTTCTGACGGCAATGCCACAACACTGGGTACCCTGACTGCTGATGAATCAAGGTTCATGCCATGGAAATATATTGAAAGCGAAAAACTGATTTCTGGTGGTAAGCTCAGTATACAGGTGGTAATCGAGGGCGTTTTTGAAAAGCGCCGATTTCTTGATTTGATTCGTTACTTTGTGGTCTATGAAGACAATTATGGCGGTGAAGTCATCAAGAAGATTGCTGGCTACCATCAGTTTCATGCCGTCAACCGCGCCTTGGCTGAGACCGTGAGAGCAACGGGTGCCAACGGTGACCGTCGAATTGGTGTGGTCTGGCATACCCAGGGCTCAGGTAAGAGCCTCACCATGGCATTTTATGCCGGGCGTGTCGTGCAATCCGCTGCGATGGAAAATCCGACAGTGTTGGTCATTACAGATCGCAACGATCTCGATGACCAGCTGGCCGGTACCTTTTCGCGCTGCCATGAAATCTTGCGGCAAAACCCGACACAGGCAGAGAACCGCGATGACCTGAAAGAAAAGCTCAAGGTAGCATCAGGTGGCATTATCTTCACGACTGTTCAGAAGTTCTTTCCTGATGAAAAGGGCATGAAGCACCCTTTACTTTCAGACCGGCGCAATATCGTGGTGATTGCCGACGAAGCGCACCGCAGCCAGTATAGCTTCGGTGCACGCGTGGTTGACGTCAAAGGTGCCAGTGGCCAGGTTGAAGGCAAAGAGATCACTTATGGTTTCGCTCAGCATATGCGCGACGCTTTGCCCAACGCCAGTTTCATCGGCTTTACCGGCACGCCGATTGAGTTATCAGACAAGAATACACGCGCAGTGTTCGGTGAATACATATCGGTCTACGATATTCAACGGGCAGTCGAAGACGGCGCCACAGTGCGGATTTACTACGAAAGCCGTCTCGCCAAGATTGCACTCGATGAGAAAGAACGCCCGAAGCTCGACGCTGACTTTGAAGAGGTGACAGAGGGCGAAGAAGACCTCAAAAAAGAGAAGCTGA
Source organism: Turneriella parva DSM 21527 (assembly GCF_000266885.1). Taxonomy (NCBI): domain Bacteria; kingdom Pseudomonadati; phylum Spirochaetota; class Leptospiria; order Leptospirales; family Leptospiraceae; genus Turneriella; species Turneriella parva. Next base: position 2,758,759 of record NC_018020.1, read on the forward strand.
AATCGCGTTGGGCTCAGCTCGAAGCACTGGTCGGTGCGCCTAAGCGGGTAAAGTTGATTGCTGAAGATATTGTTCGCCATTGGGAAGGCAGAAAGGCAGCCATGAAAGGCAAGGCTATGATTGTCTGTATGAGCCGTCGCATCTGCGTCGATATGTACAATGCAATTGTCAAGATTCGCCCAAACTGGCACAGCGAAAATGACGCCGAAGGTTCAATCAAGATTATCATGACGGGCTCGGCCAGTGATCCGGCTGAGTATCAACCCCATGTGCGCAGTAAACAGCGCCGTGAAGACATGGCAAAGCGTTTCAAGAAATCAGCAGATTCTCTTGAGATCGTCATTGTCAGGGACATGTGGCTGACGGGCTTCGATGCCCCGTGCGCCCACACCATGTACGTCGACAAACCGATGAAGGGCCACGGCCTGATGCAGGCCATAGCCCGCGTTAACCGGGTGTTTGAAGATAAGAAAGGTGGCTTGGTTGTCGACTACCTTGGCCTTGCTGACAGCCTCAAGTCTGCCTTAGCCAATTACACCGACAGTGGCGGCGAAGGTAAGCCCACATTCGACCAGGACGATGCCGTTGCCGTGATGCTAGAGAAATATGAAATCTGCTGCGGTCTATTCCACGGCTTCGACTGGACTAAATTCAAGAGTGGTTCGCCTGCAGAACGTTTGGGCATCATGCCTCTGGCTCAAGAACATATCCTATCCCAAAAAGATGGTGCAGAGCGGCTGATTCAGCATGTCGCAGAGCTAACAAATGCCATGGCACTGGCGATGCCGCATGATGAAGCAAAGAAAATTGTCGAGGATGTCGCATTCTTTCAAGCAATCAAAGCTGTTTTGACCAAGCCCACAACAAGACAGGCCAGGACCGAAGAGGATATGAACCGGGCAATTCAGCAGATTATCTCCCGCGCACTGGTCTCAGATGAGGTCATTGATGTATTCAGGGCGGCCGGGCTTAAGAAGCCCGATGTCAGTATTCTCTCCGATGAGTTCCTCATGGAAATTCAGGGCATGAAGCATAAGAACCTGGCTATCGAACTATTACGCCGTCTGCTCAATGACGAAATCAAAACCCGTGGTCAACGCAACGTCGTTGAATCCCGCTCGTTCTCTAAGATGCTCGAAGATGCGATACAGAAATATAAGAACCGTGCAATCGAGACGGTACAAGTGATCGAAGAACTGATCAAGCTCGCGAAAGAACTTCGTGACGCCCATGCCCGCGGAGAACAACTCGGCCTGACAGAAGACGAGATGGCTTTTTACGATGCTCTTGAGGTAAGCGACTCGGCAGTGAAAATCATGGGCGACAAGGTTCTCAGCGAGATTGCGCGCGAGCTCGTTAAATCGATCAAAGCAAACGTCTCTATCGATTGGACGGTTCGTGAGAACGTGCGGGCCAAGCTGCGAACCGTCGTGAAGCGCATTCTGCGCCAGAGTGGCTATCCGCCAGACAAGCAAGAGAAGGCTGTCGAGACTGTACTTGAGCAGGTGGAGAGATTATCTGAGCAGTGGGCGGTGGCATGATGGAAAACACAAAACTCACCGCTGAAGAAAAGGCAATCTTGGCCGCCTATGAGTCAGGCAATTACACCAGTCTGCCAGATACTCATAAGCTGATCGAAAAATATGCCCGCTACGCAAAATATTCACGCAAGGGTGCTGTGACTGCGGCTCAAAATTCTTCAGAAAAGTGAGCCAAACTCAGACCTGACATTCGATGCCTGAAACCGAAGAAAATCCCGGCCCAAAACCGCCTGAAGACCACCTCGCTGCCTCGATCGTCGATGCCTGGGCCGAGCTCGACAAGCGGGCCGAAGCCGAGAACCCCGACGAGTTTCGCAAAGCGCGTGAAATGCTAGCCGAATGGGCTGAAAAGCTCGATGCGCTACTCAAAGGAAAAAAAACATGAAATACCTTCTCGCAATGCCTTTCGTTCTGTTGCTTAGTTGCACTTCAGCACAGGTAAAGACGAAAGACGACGCACGCGCCGCCGAAATCTGGCTGGCGGCCTGTTCGTTTTGCCATGGCGTCGACGGTAAGCCACCGGCTGAGTGGGCCGATAAGGGAATGCGAAAATTTGGTACGTTTGGCATGAAGATGGGTTTCTTCTTCGGCGGCGACAAGATGCGCGCGGGTATCGCCAGAACGATCGCCGAGGGCAAGGGAACTGAAATGCGGCCTTTCAAGGGCCATTTGACTGACGCTGAAATCGCGGCACTCGTGCGGCACATCGAAAGTTTGTGAAACACGTCTATCTTTTCGACATCGACGGCACTCTGGTTTCGGCGCAGGGAATGGGCGGCAAGGCGTTTCGGCGCGCTGTCAGTGAAATTCTGCAATACGAGCTTGCGTGGCAGACGCGCGATTTTGCGGGCATGACAGATGCGGGGCTTTTTCGCCGCGCGCTGAGTGAAAAGGGGCTGCCGCACGACGAGACGACTATCAGCGCGCTCGCAAATTTATACCATGACTATCTCGGGAAAAATCTCGCCGAGAAACCCGCACTCGTATTGCCGGGAGCCGAAAAGCTTGTGCGGCAATTTGCCTCGCAAAGTGGAATACACATCGGGCTCCTTACCGGCAACACGCGCCGAGGCAGCGAACTGAAGCTCGCGGGTCTTTGGCAGAACTTCGGTTTTGGATTTTACGGCGACGACCATGCGGTTCGTACCGATCTGGGTATTTATGCCCGTGAGCAAATCAGCGCTAAATTCGGCGAACACGTCGAAATCACGATTATCGGTGATACTCCAAATGATATTGCGTGCGCGCGCGCGGCCGGCGCGAGATGCGTCGCGGTCGCAACGGGAGCGTATTCAGCAGACGAGCTCAGCGAAGCCGACGAGGTAATCGCCGACCTCACCGCATGGCCCGCCGTGTTCAACTAGCTCTGGCTTCGTGTCTTTCTGGCTTTTCGGTTGCGGCGTTTTTCGCTGAGGCCTGCGCTTAACTTCTTGCCGGGTGCTTTCGAATTCTTGATGCCCTCGGCGATTGAGCCACCGACATGGCGGTTGATTTCGCGAAACGCCCCGTAGATGCCCTGGCTGATGGCGTTGTGCGTTTCTTTTATCTGCTGCGCCCGGCCACGTGTCGCGGGAAAAAGCCGCAGCAGGCCAAAGGTCACCTCTGAAACGACGCGGTGTCCCGTTTCGATAAAGAGCGAACCCTGGTCAATGCCCCGCGCGACGAGTTTAGCATTTTCGGCAATCAGCGTCTTATTGAGTTCGCGCGTTTGCAGCTGCAGGCGCAATGCAAGAGCCTGAAGGCGAACCGCGCGCAATCTTTGCTCTGATTGGCGAAGGCCCAAAATGGCAAAAAAGGTCATGCCGATGCCTGTAAGGGCGATGCAGACTGCGATCAGTGAAAGCTCCGTTTCGCTCATGGTGTTACAGAACGACGATGCTCACTTCAGCCTCAACGTTTTTCTCGCGCAGCTGCTCTTTCGTCTGTGCGACGACCTGCTCATAGACCTTCTTGATCACCAGATTGGGGGCCGTGCCCGAAGCGAGCTTCGACACCGGCGACTCGCGGTGTGCGAGCGCGATCGGGTTTTTGACCTCGACAATCATGCGGATATAGGGCTCTGCTGAATCGGCCCGCTGGTCTGGTCTTTTACCCATGATTTTCGCCAGCTCATCAAGCTCAGATTCGGCCAGACGCAGTGACTTTTTCAGGCTCAGATAATAGTGCAGCGCGAGCCCCGTAGAGATGGCGAAAAGAGCGGCCAATACCGATAGCACTGTATTCGTCATTTCAGGCGCTCGCAATGGTCTGCGACTTACCGCCCGGCATCGACAGACGTACAATTTTCCAGACGGTAGAGCCGAATTGTCTTGCGAGCGAACCCGTATTGTAGCTGAGCCCATAACGCGCGGCGAGCGCGCGCACGCGCGGGGCTACCTCAGGGTAGCGGTTGCTGCACATATCGGGAAACAGATGGTGTTCAATCTGGTGCGAAAGATTGCCCGAAAGAATGTGAAAGAGTTTGCCCCCGCCGATGTTCGCCGACCCATGCAGCTGCCTTAGGTACCATTCGGCTTTGGTTTCGCCCTCGAGCTGCTCTTTCGGAAAGTACGCCACGCCCGAGGGAAAGTGCCCGCAGAAAATGATTATGAAGGCCCAGATGTTGCGAATTACGTTCGCGAGCGCGTTCGCACCGGCGACGAGCAAAAACGCGATCAGCGCGTTGGCGCCGAGAGCCCAGGCCGCGAGTGCGGCGACAGACGGCCACATGATATAATCTTTTACGATTTGCTTAAACGCCTTTTGCCCGATGTGCTTCAGTTGCGGTATGATCTCACGTACAGGCTTACCCTTTTCGAGCACATCGATCAGGCTTTGCTCGTGCAGCGCAACACCTTCTTCGAAAAGCACCATCAGCAAGAACGCATAGACAGGCTGCAATATGTAGCGTACACCCCATGGCTGGTCGGCAGTCACGCGGATGATGCCATAACCGACATCGAGGTCTTTACCGATGACGTTTGTCCATGTGTGGTGCACGACGTTGTGCGAGTGCATCCAGCGGTCAGAGGGGCTCATGGTGTCCCATTCCCAGGTGTTTGATTGTATATTGGGGTCTTTCATCCAATCCCACTGGCCGTGCAGCACATTGTGCGCGATTTCCATGTTTTCGAGTATCTTACCGAGCCCCAGGGTTGCCGCGCCCAGAAGAAGCAGGGTAATTGCGGCGCCCCAGCTCGCGAAAGAAAATTGCCACAGCGGAACGAATACAAGCGAAAGGTACATGATGAGGCGACCTGCGAGATCGAGCGAACGCTGCGTCTTGATCAGTTTCACGATATAGCGCCGGTCGCGTTCGCCGCGGTCGGCAAAAACTTCATCGCGTATTGCATCCATCTCGCGGCCGAATTCTTCAACCTCGTGCGGTTTCAGGTGCAGAAAGTTTCTTTTGGTTTTCATACGTTGGCTCCTTGTTGTTATTGATGAATTTCGCATTTGCCATGCGCCGCCATGACGCAGGTCTGCACTTTCGCGCCGGGTTCGCTGATGAGTTTACCGTCGCGCAGGTCGCGCACGCATCCCGATACGAGCGTGGTGTCGCAGGTGTGGCAGATGCCCATGCGGCAGCCATGCGGCGGGTTGAGCCCTGCATCTTCTGCGACGCGCAAAAGGCTCGTGGCAGCATCGGCCTTGGCTTCGATATTGCTCTGCGAAAACTTCACGGTGCCGCCGCGCGCCGATTTGGGCACGGCTGCGAGCGGGGCACGAAATTCTTCAATGTGCAGTTGACCAGAGCGTTTCATCTTGCCGTAATGGGTCTTGACGGCAGCGAGCAGGTCTTGCGGGCCGCAGGCATAAACATCGCGGTCACGCCAGTCGGGGCAGAGTTTCGCGAGCTGCCCGGCGCTGAAGTGAAATTTTTTGCGGGCTGCGTTGCCGAGCTTACGCGTGTAAATGGGAACATACCTGTACTCGGTGAAGCGCTGCTGAAGAGCCTGAAGTTCGTTGCCAAAGATCGCGTCGTACTCATGCGGCGCGTAGTGAATATGCACCGTGTCAAGTCGGCGCTCGAGCTCGAGCATCGAGTGCAGCATGCTGCGAACCGGCGTGACGCCACTGCCGGCGGTAATGAACAGTAGCTTCATCGCTCCGGCATCGGGCAAATGAAAATTTCCCTGCGGCAGACCGACAGTAACATAGTCGCCGACCTTCAGATTGCGTACAAGATGGCGCGACAGTCTGCCGCCTTCGAGAATTTTCACGGTAATTGTAAAACAGCCGTCTTCGCGTTCGGGCGGCGACGAAATGCTGTAGGTGCGGTGGTATTCTCTGCCGCCCAGCGCGAGGCCAATGCGCACGTGCTGTCCCGCACGGCCGCTGCGCCACGCCGACCCGGGCTTCAGCGTGATCGTGCGCGCATCTTTGGTTTCGTCCCAGAATTTTTCAACCCGCGCCCTGATCGCGTTATCTGACCACAACGGGTTCATGAGTTCGGTATAGTGCGAGCTCGTGAGCGGGTAGGTGAAGAGGTTCGTGAACTTCGCCAGAATTCGTTGCACAGGGTTTCGATTTTGCATGGTGCGCCTCGGGCGGACTCTATATCTAACGGCGTTAGTTTGTAAACTCAAAGTTGACGTTTGTGTCGACTTAGGGGCTCTGCGGAAACCTGCGGTTTGCTGCAGAGTCACGAAACAAAACTTTCAGAACTCCAGTTTATCCAGGCGCCTGAGGGCTTTCTGCATCAGGCTCGAATGGCAGCGGGCCGCGAGGCTGCTGAGCGTCAGGTATTCGCCCCCTGCGACGCCCTCTTTCACGTAAATCAGTTTCACGGCTATGCGGTAGCGCGTGATTGCGTGGCGAAAATCGACCGGCAGCGGGTGCGCGAGGCGCATGAGCTTCTGGCGCGTAGCGGCAGACATTTTTTCCGGTGAGGATCTCTCTTGCATCTCAGGCGGCAGCGCTAGAAAGCCCGGAAACAACAGTTCACCTCTGAGAAACGGAAAGTTGCGACCGCTCGCCACGACCTGGTATTTATCACCCTTGCGGTGAACCTGCATGATCCACAGCACGTCGAGCGCCTGCTCGCGTTCTTTCTTTACTGGGTATGCTGTTACATTGCCGCTCTTGTGGGCGGCGCAGAGGTCGACTGCGAAGCAGAGCTCGCAGCGCGGGCGTTTTTTGCAGATTGTCTGCCCCCATTGCATCAGCGCCTCATTGACATCACCGGCAGGCATCTTGCCGGCGAAAAGGGGCGCCGCTGCGCGTGCGGCTGCGTCACGAAACGCGGGCGTGCTGGCCTCATGCGGTAATTCGTAAAGACGCGAGAGCACGCGCGCATGGTTGGCATCATTCGCCAGAATCGCTTCGTTGTTGTGAATCGATGCGATGATTGCGGCTGTATAGTGGCCGATGCCGGGCACTTTCAAAAGTTCGGCATATGCAACGGGCATAATGCCCTGATGGTTCGCGGCAATGTAACCCGCTGCTTTGAACATGTTACGCGCGCGCGAATAATAACCCATGCCGCGAAACGCAGCGAGCACATCGCTTTCGGGCCCGCGCGCGAGCTCAGTTACCCCGGGAAACCGCTTCAGAAAGAATTTCAGTTTGTCTTTGCCCGCGGCTATCTGCGTCTGCTGCAGAAAAATTTCGGTGATCCAGGTGCGGTAAGGGGTTCTGTTTTTTCTGAATTCGTACGCGTGTTTTTCTTTTTCGTACCACTTGCCCAGACGGTCGAGAAGGGGTTTCATGTCACCGCGAGTAGACGACACTGCCGGCAATCACGGTCGATTCGACCATGCTGCTATGGCCGCGGTAGACGATGCGGTTCAGGCGCTCAGGCAGGCTGGCATAGTGGTTTTTTTCTTCGTCTTGCAGTGTGTCGCAGCGCCTGTCGTCGATAACGCAGAAATCGGCCGATTTGCCGACCTCGAAGCTGCCCAAATCATGCGCCCGCGAGAGTGCGGCTGCATTGCCGAGTGTTGCCTGGTAAACGGCGTCGGTAACCGATAGCTCGCAGGCCGCATGGTCGAAGTGTGCCCTGAGTTTTGCCATCTCAGTCATTGCCTTTGCCTCGTGCAACATCGACAACGAATAGCCTGCAGCCACGTCGGTACCGAGGCCCAGGCGCAGCTGCTCACCGCGAAACTTCTGGTAGGGCAGAATGCCGCTGCCCAGAAAGTTGTTCGATACCGGGCAGTGCACAACCACGCTCTGCCGGTCTTTTATCAATTGCCGCTCGTTATCGCTCAAATGAATGCCATGCCCGAGCAGCGTTTTGGCGTGCAGGCAGCCATACCGATCGTAAACGCCCGCATAACTCTCCGCCTCGGGAAAAAGTTTCGCTGTCTCAGCGACTTCATCGTGATTTTCGCTGATGTGCGTTTGCAGAAAAGTGTCGTGTGCCTGGCTGATACGCCCGCAGAGCGCCAGCAAATCTGCGCTGCAGCTGATTGCAAAGCGCGGCGTGACGACAAATTCATTGAGTCCCCGCTTGTGCCACCTCTCAATCAGGCGCAGCATATCCCGTTCTGCATCTGCGGGCGTTGTGATAAGCGCCGCGGGCACATTGCGGTCCATCAGCGTGAGGCCGAGATAGGCCCGAATACCGACTCGACTGGCTTCGGTGAACGCTATCTCCGCCGCCCGCGCGTGAGACGAGAGGTAAGCGACGGTCGTGGTCGTGCCGTGCATGATCGAGGTCTGAAAAAAGTTTAGGCTCTGCAGTTCGGCCACGCGTTCATCGCTGAAGCGCGCCTCTTGCGGAAAAGTATACCGGTTTAACCAAGGCAAAAGCGCCTCAGCGCCCTGACCGGCAAATTCATATTGCGGCAAATGCGTGTGCAGATCAATAAAACCCGGCAGCGTGACATGTCGCTCGCGCAGCAGAACTTCATAACCCGTCATCGTGTCTGCCGAAGGCACAGCGCCAAAGTATTCTATCTTGCCGTGTTCGTCGTAAAGCAGGCAACCGCGCTCGACGAATGCAAGCGAGCCGTCAGCTTGCGGATTGATAAATGCCGAGATGATTCCGCGTTTCTTTTGCATCGTCGCTATTCGATCACGGGAATCGGCCCCGTGAGCTTACCTTCGCGAAACTGTTCAAAATAGGGCTCGCTGGTTTGTCTGAATTCATCCCGGCTGAGAATACCGTGCAGCGCTCCCGACACCACGAGGCCGATCTTGTCGGCGAGTTTATACGCAAGATTGAAGTCGTGCGCAACGACAATCGCCGCGCTGCCAAGGTTTCGCTGAATACCTTTGATGAGTTCGGCGATCGCATCAGTCAGAACCGGGTCGAGACCTGCTGTCGGGTCGTCGAACAGCAGAATCTGCGGGTCCATCGCAATCGCGCGCGCAATACCGGCACGTTTTTGCATGCCGCCTGAAAGCTCTGAGGGAAACTTGTCTTCGACGTCTTTGAGCCCCGCGCGGTTGAGGCATTCGGTAGCCTTCGCGCGCAGCGCATCGTCGTCCAGGTCTGAAAAACGGCGCAGGGCAAACACGACGTTCTGCCACACGTGTAACGAGTCAAAGAGGCCCGATTTCTGAAACACATAGCCGATACTGCGCCTGAGTTCATCGAGCTCGCTGTGCGCAAGACGGTGTACATTCTTGCCGAGAATTTCGGCGCTGCCGCTCTGCGGTCTGAAGAGGCCGACCAATGTTTTCAGCAGCATCGTTTTGCCCGAGCCATTTTTGCCCATGAGCACTAAAGTCTCGCCGGGTTTTAGGTCAAAGCTGATATTGCGCAGAATGGGTTTGCCATCAATGGTGAGCGAGAGGTTGTTGACCGACACGGCATTCGTTTGCATGGTTAATCCCGCATTTTAAAGGTAACAACAATCACGCCCGTCGCCGTTTCGCCCGACGGCGACGGCGAAAAAATCGCGTTGCGATACGCATTGCGTGCGCTGATGTCGAGCCGCGTGATGCCCGACGATTTCAGAATTTCGACACTTTCGACGCGGCCCTGCGCATCAACCTCAAGCAGAAGTTCTACCTTACCCTGGCCCGATTTCTTGCGCACGCTCTCAGGGTATTCGATCGCGGGCATCGAGATGAGGCGGCGTGCAGCACCCTTACGCCACCGGGTTGCTGCGCTGCTGTCGCCCTTGGGTATCACTACATTTTCTGATTCGCCCCGTTTATCGCTGCGTCCGGTCTTTTCGGTGCCCCATTTGGTCGCTTCGGTACGCGCATTCGAACCTGCTTCGTTGCCGCGACCTGCGCGCGAGTGCATCTTTTGTTCGTACTGCGACCAGGGGTCTGCGAGCGTATGCGTATCGCTTTGGCTCGTCGTCTTGCCCTTGCGTTTACTGCCGGTTGAACCGGCGGCGTCTTTTCTTTTGGTGGCCTTTTTGCCTGAGGTGCGCGACGGGCGCGTTAATTCTTCTTGCGGTTCGTCTTCGATTACTTCTTGCAGCCGCTGCGGCGCGTCGGTGACGATCTTGACGCTGAGCGTCTCGTTAAAGCGCAGATCAGCAAACAGGGCAATCAGCAAAAAGAGCAGGGCGTGCAACGCCAGCGAGAGCGCAAAGGCTCTCCGTTCGGGATGCAGAATTGGGGGGTAGGCCTGTGTCACTTGCGGAATATCTTCTTAACATATTCAATTCCGCTGATGAGCCTGTCAACATCGTCTTCGGTATTGTAGACAGAGAACGACGCGCGCGCCGTCGCCGCGACCCCGAGAGACCGCATGAGCAACTGGCAACAGTGGTGGCCGGCGCGAATACAGATATCTTGCTCGTCGAGCAGCGTGCCGGTGTCGTGCGCGTGCACCCCGGCGACTTCAAAAGAATAGATGGGCGAACGGGCAGTGCCGGCGCTCATGCCGAATACACGAACACCCAGCGTCTTTAGCTTCTCATCGGCGTAAGTGCGCAGTCGCTCATCGGTGTCGTGAATTTCTCGCGCGTGCTGAGCGACAAAATCGATCGCGGCTCCCAGGGCGTATATTTCGGCGATTGGCTGCGTGCCTGCCTCGAAGCGCGCCGGCGCCTCAAGATACGTCGAGGCTTCGTGTTCCACGAGTGCAATCATACCGCCGCCGGTCTGGTAAACGGCGCACGCATCGAGCACCGGCTTACGCCCTACAACCGCGCCGACACCGGTTGCTGAGAAGAGCTTATGCCCCGAAAAAACGGTAAAATCAGGCTGCACTGCCTTGATTTTTGCCGGCACATGCACCGCCGCCTGCGCCGCGTCGACAATGAACGCCGAGCCATGTTGAGAGGCCAGTTCACGCACCGCCGACAGGTCGTGCACGATACCGGTGACATTCGACTGCAGACTCAGCGAAACGATGCGGATTGCGTAAGAATCGAAAAGCCCGGCGACTTCGGCGCTCTGGCTCGCAAGACACCCATCGGCATCGGCCCTGAGGTAGAGCAGCTTGTAACCGCTGCGCTTCGCCGCGACCTGCCACGGAACAATGTTCGCATGGTGCTCGCTTTCGCTGAGCAGAATTGCCGGCGGTTTGTCTGATCGATAAGCCGGGAAAAAATCGGCCAGCTTTGATTCGGGCGAGGTGAGCGCATGCGCCAGCAAATTGAAACCTTCGGTGGTGCCTTTAACAAAAACCGCGAGTGCGTCGGGGGCATCAGACAAATAGCGCGCGGTCTTGGCGCGCACGCTTTCGACCGTGTCGGTCGCAAGCTGCGACAGCCGGTAGACACCGCGATGTATGTTGACCGACTGGTTGGTGTTGTATTCTTGCAGGGCCTGCAAGACCGGCAGGGGTTTCAGCGCGGTCGCCGCTGAGTCGAGGTAGACAAGGCCCGGGTTTGCCTGAAAGAACGGGAAACTATCCCTGAGAGAGTGACTCATGTACACGAACAGTATAATGAATTTTTCAGCGATTGCCCAGTTTCGGCCTGACGACCGAGAGAACAGGGCCATTGAATGAACGGCTCACGGGCTTTTCGTCTTGCAGCGCGAGTATCGGAAAATTGCCGCTGCCGAGAAGATACCCGGGGGTCGAATCTGATTTCAGCAGCGCGAGCACGGTCGGGCGCGATTGCAGTGTAAAGTGGCTGCGCTCGAATTTCAAGGGGGCTCTCAGTGTGAGCACGGTCAGGTCTTGTTTGGCCAGCGGGTCGGAGTAATAGCGTGCCACAACGATACGCTGTTTATCCTCATATTTGTCGACAGACATCGTCAGCGCGCCAGGCAGTGATTCAAAGTGTACTTGCCTAAGCTGCTGCCCGTTATCGTGCGTGTAGATGCGCAAACCCTGATCAGGTTTTGCCTCATTGTATGGGCCCGAGTCGGCGTTGTCACCGCTCAGCACGAGCAGCTCATCTCTACCGTCGCCGTCGACGTCTGATAATTCGAGGCCGACAGAACCGAGGTGCGGGGGGTAAGCCTCGAGCACGCGTTCGCGTGCCTGGCCGGTTTCGAGTTGAATATACAGCAGCTCTTCGCGCGCGCCCGCGGTAAGCGCGAAAAACTCAATACGTTGATCGCGTTCAGAAATCTTCGCAAGCCTGACGAACGAATCGTGGCGGCTCAGCACCTTATGCTGGTAGCTATTGCCGGCGCTCTCGACCAGCACGAGCCCGCCGCCGGTGACGCTGCCAAAACCCGCAACGATAAAATCGGGAACCGCATCAGCATTTGTCATGCCAATCAGAAAATGCGCAGCGCGCGGCAGGCCTGTGACAAGGCGCGTGGCCGAAAAAGTGGCGGGGTCGATGCGGTAGAGCGACGAACGGCTTTCTGCGCCGAGTGCCCCCAAAAGGCTGCCGAGAGTCAGCACATACCATTTGCCCGTACGCTCTTCGAGGTGAACGGGCGGCGAATCGAGCAATATTCTGGCTTTGATCGTGAGGTCATTGCCGAGCACGAAGAGTGTTCCCGAAATGCCCCCGCCCACGGCGATGCCGCCGCCCTGAAGCACCTTGACGAGCGTCACACCCTGATCGGCAAATTCAACCGGCGCCTGTTCAAGCGGCAATGCCTTTTCACCCGAAACAAAAGGATAACGCGCAAGACCCAGATAATAGCCGCGCAGCGCCTGCCAGGTCTGCGGCGTGACCTGCGCCGAAGAAGCAATCTGCTTCTGCGACTTCAGCAGCTCATAACGCTGCCTGAAATGCGCCTTTTCGGCATCGTCGAGTTGCCTCGAAGCATCGATGCCGAGAAAGAGCCCCATATAGGCCAGCATATATGCAGCGTTGGGCTGCGACATCGATTCGGGTAGTGGCACCAGGTGGCATTGCCCGCAGTGCGTCTCTGCCGCCGCGCGCCCGGTTCGCAACGCTGCGCGATCGACATTGAGTTTTTCTTGGCGAAACTCTGAAAAGCGTGCCCGTGCGCACATTAAAGTCGCGCCAACGACCAGAAACAGCAGCGCCGGTGCGCGGCGGGTGAGGTCAGCCAGCCTGATTACTTGCGCGCCCCTGCGCTGCGCAGCAGCTGTGCCAGCTCTGCATGTTTGCCGCGTTCAGCCAGCAAAAGCGCCGTTTCGCCATTCGCGGTAATATATTTTACGTTCGCACCCGCAGCCACGAGTGCGCGGGCTACCTCTGTGTGGCCATTGACTGAGGCGAGCATCAGCGCGTTCCATGTGAATTTATTGGTCGTATTCACGTCTGCCTGCGCCGCAATGAGCTGCGCGACTGCGTTCAGCTGACCGCGTTCAGCTGCAGCCATAAGCGCGGTATAGCCGTTCTCATTCTTTTGATTGATGTTCACACCCTGCGACCTGAGCTCTTGCAGGCGCTTTTCGTCGCCGCGTTCTGCAGCATCGACAAGCTCTGCAGCAGGTGTCGCAAAGGTTTTTTTCTGCGAAGATGAACACGCGGTCGCTGCGAAGGCAAGAACCGCTGCAAGGGTTAGAATCTTTCTGAAAAGCATGAGAACCTCTCTATTTATTTCTGGTATTTGGCCTGATTCTCAAGGCCTGCCCGGCGCAGCGTGTCGATCAGCATGGGCGCGAGCCCCGGCAGTGCGCTCGCGGTCTTTGCGAAAATTGCGCGCCAGAAGGGCAGCGTCACCTCGGGCGTATCGGTGCCCAGAGTTTCGAAAATTGCACCCGCCACGTCGCCCGCGGTGAGCGGCGTATTGCCCGAAAAAGTCAGCGCTGCTTCTGGGTAGTCTTTTTGCAGGTCGAGCATCGGGGTCTTGACTGCATCGGGGCAGACGACGGTGACAAAGACCCCAAACTCTTTCAGTTCTGCGGCGAGCGCGAGCGTGAAGCCGCGCACGGCAAATTTAGATGCGCTGTAGAGCGAGATGCCCGGTATCGGCGCGACACCCGCGAGCGATGCAATATTAATGATGTGGCCTGTGCCGGCGCGTTTGAATTCGCGTGCTGCGATCGCCGAGCCGAGCATTACACCTTTGACGTTTATGTCGATATGAAAATCGATTTCTTTCGGCGTCACAGCGTCGACGTAGCCAGGTTTCAGCACGCCGACTGCGTTGATGAGCGCGTAGACGGGGCCCAGCGCGGCCGCCCGGTGAAAGACGTTCTCCCAATCTTCGTTCTTGCGCACATCGGCGGCAACTGCCTGAACGCGTGTCATCGCGCTGACCTTTTGCAGGGCAATTTCATCGACATCGGTTGCGACCACAATGGCTCCGGCGCTGCTCAATCGGCTGACGAGTTCTTGGCCAATGCCGCCGGCTGCGCCGCTCACGATCACAACCTTACCTGAAATATCTTTCATATCGCTTTCTCCATGGTGTGCAGGCTTTCGGTAAATTTCACAATTTCTGCCGCGATGCGTTCGTCGCTTTCGAGAGTCAGAAAGTGCCCTGCAAGCGGCAGAATGCGTAAAGTAAACTCTGCCGCTACCGACATGTGCATGCCTTCAAACATTTCGGGCATAATGCATCCATCGTGGCTGCCGGTCAGCGTCAGCGTCGGTTGTTGAATTTTCGCAAACGATAGTTCTCTGCTCTCGTTATACCGGGCAAATTCGTCGATGGATGGGGTGAGCATTCCCCGGTAATAGGCGAGTGCGTTGTGCAGCAGTTGTTCGTCGGCAAGAATTTCTTTTGCGGCCGCGAGCGCTTCGTTGTCAGATGCTAAATCTGGCGACCATTTCTGCCAAAGTTCGTCGATGAATCTGAGGTGACCCTGCAGCACGCGCCGCTCGGGTATGCCAAAGCGCAGCTGAAAAAAGAGAATATACCAACTCTGCACGGTTTGGCGCGGGTGCTTCCACAGGTTGCCCAGAAACGTGCCGAGGTGGGGCACACTCAGCGTCACGAGCGTATGAAATCGGTCGGGAGCGAGATTTGCCGCCGCATAAGCCGTGATCGCCCCCCAATCGTGCCCGATGAGCAGCGCATCTTGAAAACCGGCAGCCTCGACCAGCGCCGCCGCGTCTGCTGCGAGGTCGGCGATCTGTATCGTCGCCGAGCTGTCGGTCAGCAATTCAGGTGGTGTGTTCAGCTGTGAGTAACCGCGCATGTAGGGCGCGATGCATGTATAACCCTGAGCCGCGAGTCTCGGCATCAGGCGCGACCAGGTGCGCGGCGAATCGGGAAACCCGTGCAGCAGCAGCGCGAGGCGTTTGCCTTCGCCCATTTTCAGCGCTGGGTGAGAAAGACCGTTGGCGGTGAGTGTGATTTGTTGCATCAGCTCGCTTTTTCAAGCTGCGCGTTCTGTTTCATCTCGCACTGACCTTCGAAAATGACACCGTCGTCGATCTCGAGCTTCGGCGCGCGAATGTTGCCTATCAGCGTCGCACCCTGGCGCAGTTCGACCTTTTCAGTCGCAACGACGTTACCCGTCACATGCCCGAACACGACGACATGCGTCGCCTCAATATGCGCCTGAATTTTTGCCTGCGGCCCGATTTCGAGTGCGTCGGTGCCCTTGATTTCGCCCTCGTATTTTCCCTGAATTTTTAACGGGCGCGCGAACTGCAGATTTCCCTTAAAGGCGCTGCCCGATGCAAATACGGTTGCCTCGCCACGCCGGCGTGATTCTTTTGCTGCCATTTTATTTCGTCTTCATGACATACACGCCATCCCAATCGGCGGGAGGCGGTTCTTCGATAAAATGTTCACAGCGTTCGAGGTAAACTTGTGAGGGGCCGTCGTCTTTTTTGATCGCCAGCGCTTTTTTGAACATTTCTGCCGCCATCTTGAACTCGCGCTTTTTGTATAGGGCGAGGCCGTCGTTGTAAGCGGCGAGAACCTGTTGCATTTGTTCAGAGAGCATGGGCGTTAGTAGAGATAAAAGGGGGGATGTAAACCCTAAAAAAAACTGCGCCGCCGGGTAAAATGGCCCGTCAGGTGCCTCTATCCACAATCGACTGCAGGTTGACTGCCGGCCGAATGCCCTGTTGCTCGAGGTACCCTAAAATTGCGGTATTGATCGAATGCACCGTGTCGTGGTAGTGAAAAAAAGGCTCAACAAAGTATTGTATGCGGATATAGAAACCAAACGCGTCGAACCGCATAAAGTGCACGTCTCCGTCTTGCGTATGCGGGGTGGCCGCGATAATGGCTTTCATCTTATCAATTGCAGCGCTCACCGCCGCCGACGAGGTGGTATGCGCGAGCAGAATGCTGCCCCGAAACATGCGCTTGCGGCCACCGGCTGAAACATTATTGACCTGTGTGTTTGCGAGAATCGAATTGGGCACGATCAGCATCGAGTTATATTTGGTGCGAATATGTGTCGAACGTATACCCACCCGCTCGACGCGCCCCCAGGTGCTGATCGGTTCAGGGAGCAGCAGATAATCCCCCTCTTTAATAACCTTGTCGAGATAGAGCGAGATGCCAGAGAATATGTGCCCTGCCGCCTCGCGCCCCGCCATAGCGAGTGCAAAACCGCCAACGCTTAAACCCGCGATCGCCGAATAGAGATTGTAGCCGACCCTGTTCAGAATGAACAGAATGCCGAGCATATAGATCAGAAGTTTACCGACGCGTATCAGCAGCGGAAACAGATGCGCGAGTTCTGCCTCGTGTTCGCGTTCCCGCAGGCGCGCCTGCCAGCCCAGCATGAAGTTGCCGAAAAGGCGCGAGGCAAAAACCGTGATGAGCCAAATGACTGCGACGGTGAGGCCTGAGCTAACAGCGGCGATCACCGATTGCGGTACCGTCAGAACCGGCAGGCCGAGTTTCATGAAGGCGAGTAAGGCGACTGAATAGATGTACTTGCGCAGCGTTTGTACAATGAGTTCGGTCACCGAGACGCGCTGCGAATCGCTTTCACCCCTGTGCTTCAACCTCGCGCGCAGAATAAAGACCAGAATGCGGCTGAAGACAAACGACGCAAGTACCACAGCCGCGAAAAACAACCACTGCATCAGCGAATTGTCGAAGAGCATTGTATTGCGCAGGTAGACAAAATGCTCGCTGCCAACCGGCGCGTCTTCGGCCTTGGCGAATCTGCCGTGGCCGAGCTTCGCCATTTCAAACAGCGCGCGTGCAATGCCCTGCGGGTTACCGTCGATGACGTCGACCTTTAGCTCTGGAAATACCCGGGTCTTCGCCTGCGTGTCGCTGGCGAGCAGGTCATAGATTTTGCGGTCTTCATAGAACTCGAACTTGCCAATGCGCTTTTTGAAATCTTCGGCGCGCCCGGCATAACGCCGCAGAAACATGCAGGCCACGTAGCGGTGGTGGCCGTCGAGAATGTAATACCGGTTCGCCTCGAACGCCGTAAGAATTTTGCCTTCACAGGCCGAAAATTTGCTGTCGGGTGAAAGCGAATCAATAATCTTGGGGGCCACATTTCCCCAGAAAACCTCGAGCTGTGTCGGGGTGACGATGTCACCGGGCTGAAGCGCCACGTCGAGGCGAACGCGGGCCTTGTCGTCGGCTTCACCCGAATCGAGCAACTGGTCGAGCGAATGAATGTATTCAAAGTCTTTTTTCTGCTGCTCAGGGTTTAGCTCGACCTTGCCGTCGGTAAGCCACGCGAGCGTCATGCGTTGTTGCTCGTTGGTAAACTGCGGCATGTCGGCATGGTGGCGCGCCCATGCGGGGGGTGTCATTTCGATGAGCTTCAGTTTTTCAATCTTGCCTGCATGTTCTTGCCGGTTCAGCCGTGGTTCGAGACAGGCACCCAAGAGCGCAATCAGGGCGACCGTCGCCAAAAAGTGAAAAATCCGCCGCATTGAGCACAACGCCTTGAACGCAACAGCGTGTAAAAAAATAAAAGATATGGATATTTCTCTGACTAACGGTTTGACCGACCATCTGCACCAATGCATTCGCCGACTGTTGCCATGAACCTGCGCCACATTAAGGCCCTCGCCGCGCTGAACGAAACCGATTTGGTGACGCTCGCCCCGTTTCTCGAGGTCTTGGTCATACCCGCCGGCGCCAGCGTTATCGAATATGGCGACGAATCAGAAGACATGTATTTCATTGTCGAGGGTTCTGCGATGATGCGGCGCGGCGAGCTCGAGCTCGGCAAAATCAGAGAAGGCGATCACTTCGGTGAACTCGCCCTCATTGCGCACCGGCCGCGCGCGGCAACGATCGTCGCCGAGGCAAAACTCGTCGTCGCAAAGCTGAGCAGGTTGCGCTTCGACGATCTGCAGGCTGCGCACCCGGCGATTGCCGTCAAACTCATGTCGGGTCTCATTATCACGCTTGGCCGCCAGCTCGTCGATCGCACCGAGAGTCTGCACCTCTTGCTCAACCAACGCTCCTTGCCGCGCCAGGCGACGATCACGTTAACGCGCGAAGACAAAACTGAAATCGAGGTAAAAACAGGCTCAGAGCTTGCTCAGGTGCTGCCCGAAAAAATCGGCAATTCACCCGTGGTAGCGGCGCTCGTCGATCGCCGTGTCACCTCGCTCGACGCTCAGCTTTTCTCAGACGTGCACGTCGAGCCGCTCACGGCAGAACATTGGGAGGGCGAACGTGTGCTGCGCCATTCGCTCGCGCTTCTCATTGTTGAAGCGGCTCATGAATTTTCACCGCCGCTCTCGCTGAAGCTGGGTTTTGCCGTCGGCGGCGCACAGTGGATGCACATAGAAGGTAAGGTAGCGCTCACCCTGCAGCAGGTTGCCGACAAACTCACGCGGCGCATTCGGCAGTTGATCGCCGAACGCGCCGATTTTCGGCAAGAATGGTGGAGCATCGACGAGGCGCTGAGCTATTTTCGCAAACACCGCCAAAGCGATGCCGTGCAGCTATTGAAAGGTGCGCGCTCACTGACGACACCGCTTGTCACCTGCGGAAAAATTTACGCACTTTATAACGGGCCGCTTTTGCCGCACGCGGGTCTCATCGGTGACTTTCAGATCAAGACCGGCCCCAATTCGCTCATTCTGCTTTCCGGCGAGGATTCAGAAGTGCCACGGGGCTTTGAGCCCTTTGCACAACTTTCAGAAGAGAGCGGCCAGTGGCTGCACTCGTTTAGCCTCTCGAGCGTGGGCGAATTGAATCGCGCCTGCGTCGATGGCCGTGTGAGCGAGGTGATTCGCGTAGCCGAAGGTTACCATGAAAAGCGTCTGGCGCAGCTCGCCGACGCCATCGCGGCACGAAAGAACATCCGCATTGTCTGCGTGGCAGGCCCGTCGTCGTCGGGCAAAACGACCTTTATTCGCCGGCTGTCGATTCAGCTGCGCATCAACGGCTTTATTCCCGAAGGTATCTCGCTCGACGACTACTACCGCAACCGCGAAGACACGCCCCTGAATGCCAAGGGTGAAAAAGACTATGAAACCCTGCAATCGCTGAACCTTGAATTACTGGCGCAGCATCTTGACGGCCTGCTTGCCGGCAAAGAAGTCGCGACCGCGAAATACGATTTTCGTACCGGCATCTGCGACAGCGAAGGCGGTCGGCGCATTCGCCTAACCCCCGGTAAACTTCTGGTGCTCGAGGGTATTCACGGTCTCAACCCGGGGCTGCTCGAAAAGGTTTTGCCGGCTGAAAATATCTTCAGAATTTTTATTCAGCCGCTGCTGACACTGCCGATCGATCTCGTGAGTCATATTAATCCTTCTGATCTAAGGCTGATTCGCCGCATTGTGCGCGACCGCCGCCAGCGCGGCTTTGCGACTCACGACAATATTCGCCGCTGGAGCGACGTACGCGCAGGCGAGCAACAGTATATTTTTCCGTATGTGGGGCAGGCCGATGCCGTCTTTGATACCTCTTTAGTCTATGAGCTTGCAGTGCTCAAGGTTTTTGCCGACCGCTACCTGCTCGAGGTGCATGGGTCGCATGAGTCTTATGCGACCGCGTTTCGGCTGCGGCAAATGCTCGACCAGTTCGTGGCGATCGCACCAGACGATGTGCCTTCGACTTCGATTCTGCGCGAATTCATCGGCAAAGGTAGTTTCGAGAGCTGACTGGGTCAACGGTCTTCTGGTTCAGGCAGATATTGCGGTTCGTCTTTGTTGGGTGACGCCGAACGGTACGCGTGTATCGCCCGGGCGGTTGCGCGCCGCTCACGCCGCAGATATTCACCGATTGCTGCACTGCCACCCCGATCAAAAAGTTTGTGCGCGCTGTAGACGGGCATTGCGGTAAACCCGCGTTGAAATTTGTGTTCACCCTGCGCCCCAGCTTCAAAAATGGCAATTTTCTCGCGAATCGCGTATTCGATCAGGCTGTAGAAACACAACTCAAAATGCAAGTAAGGGTAATGGCCGCTTGCGCCCCAATAACGACCGAAAAGCCTGTCGTCGCTGCGAAAAGCAATCGAACCTGCAACTTCGCGGTCGTTTTCAGACGCGATCACCAGTACTAAATTCTCACGCATGCGGCGCAGTAGTGCGTGAAAGGTTTCGCGGTTAAGGTAGGGTGAGCCCCATTTGCGCGCATACGTTGCCGCATAAAATACGTAAATGGCGTCGATATGCCGCGGCAAAATTGCGTCACCTGCGAGGGTTTCGATTCTGAGGCCCAATTCGGCGCATTTTCGCCGTTCGCGCCTGATCTCTTTGCGGCGGTGCGCGCGCAAGACACTCAAGTAATCATCGAAACTCGAGAAGTTGCGGTTGAGCCAGTGGTACTGGTGCGTCAGCCGCGGCATGTAGCCAAAGTCCGCGAGATCTTTCTGCTCGTCGCGGGTCATGCACAGCATGTGGATTCCCGACGCGTCGAGATCATGCGCCGTCTGGTCGAGGGCATGCACCAGGGTCGCAAGCGTTTCATTGTCAGCGGCATCGGCCAGCAGTAACCTGCGCCCCGACGCCGGTGTAAAGGGGGCGGCAACGGTGATCTTGGGGTAATAGGGCAGCCTCGCCTCGGCGTATGCGTTCGCCCATGCCCAGTCGAAAATATATTCGCCGTAAGAGTCGCTGCGCTCAAAAGCGGCGACCGCCCCCAGGTATGCGTCACCCTGGTTTGCAACGACAAATCTCGGTTGCCATGGCAGGTTCGGGCCGATACACCCGGTTTCTTCGAGCGCCAGCAGAAACTCGTGCCGCATAAACGGGTTTCCCGGTTCAACGAGCGCGTTCCATTTTTCGGCGTCTATCGCCGCAATCGAGGTAAAGACCTGGCTGGTCACGGGGGGGCTTTCAGCCGAGCTGCAGGCTGGTCATCGAGAGAGCTCCGCCGACGGCAACATCGTTGAAAAGCTTCACGGGATCATCGTCGTAACCCGCGCCCAGAATGTAGAGCAGGGGAAAATAGTGTTCTGCGCTGTTGATGGCAAGTTGCATACTTTGCGGCAGTTTCTCATAAGCGATGAGGCTTTGCCAGTCTTTATCGCGCAGGAGTTTACCAGAAATATCCATCGCCTCGCGTGCCCAATCGGCTGCAAAGTTGCGTTCGCCGAGGCGCGCCCAGTCGACCAGCCGCAGGTTATGCACAATGTTGCCGCTGCCGACGATCAGAATGCCCTGTTCGCGCAGGGGCCTGAGCGCCCTGCCGATAGCAAAATAGTGTTCGGGCGTCGCGTCGGCGTCGATGCTGAGCTGCAGAACCGGCACGTCTGCAGCGGGGAACATGTGCACGAGAATGCTCCACGCGCCGTGGTCGAGACCCCAGTTAAAGTTTTTGCGCACCGGTGCTGTGGCCTGTAGCAGCGCGGTCAGCTCATCGGCAATTGCCGGGGCCCCCGGTGCAGGGTATTGCACAGCAAACAATTCTTTCGGAAAGCCGCCAAAATCGTGAATCGTCTGCGGTTGCTCCATCGCGGTGACCTGCGTGCCGGGTGTAAGCCAGTGCGCCGAAACAACAAGAATCGCGCGTACGCCACTTAGGCCAGCGCCCACTGCCTGCCAGCTTGCTGTGAATTCATTTTTTTCGAGCGCGTTCATCGGCGAACCATGGCCGATGAACAAAGCGGGAAGCCGGGTGTTGCTGTTATTCAACGATGCGGCCCGAAAAGTCTGAGAAGGTTACCTGTTCGACCATTGTGTACATATTCTCTGCGTCGCTGTCGTCATCGAGCAGTTCGTCAGCGGTAAAAAAACCTGCAACGACAAAGAGGCACATGGCGACAAACAGGCGGCTGCGGCTGCGCGCGCGCAAGCGGCGCTCGGTTTCAACCTTCTGCCCGATCGATTCGGCCCATCTCTGGCTTTGCAGTCGCTCGGCGATTGCCCGGCTCATGTTGTCGTTCGTGTTTTTTCTCATCGGTTGCCTCATGCCAGTTTTTGTTTCAGAATATTCAGGCCGCGGGAAAGCCGGGACTTTACCGTGCCAGGTTTAATTTCCAGTTTGTCGACGATTTCGCGTGCAGAAAAGCCGAGCAAAGTCAGTTCGACCACCCGGGCGTAATGGTCTGGCAGCGTTGCCAGAGCTTCAACCAGCGCATCGCGTTCGTCAAAACTTTCGGGCGCCGTCGCCTCGCTGTAGCGCAGTTTTTCCCTTTTTGCCGCGAGAAACTTTTCGGCTTTCGTCTCTTCACGTTTACAGCGCTGGTTCATGCGCAGCGATTCATTTTTTGCAATGGTATAAAGGTATGACCGAAGTTTCGTATCGTCTTCGAGTCTGTTTTTTTTCAGGGCCCGGTAGGCCCTGATGTAGACCTCTTGCGCGACATCGTCAATTGCATACGCAAAGCGGGAATCGAGGTACCGGCGAATCGCCGCCAGTACCGGTTTTCTCGTTTCTTCGATGATCTGCGCGAATTCCATCGTGGGTGTCGGGGACTATTTTTCTCCCATGAAGCGGCTCATGTGCTTTTGCAAGAGGTCGGCAGATTTATTGCGCTGCTCGGGCGTCAGTACCTTGTGAAATTCAACAATTTTGGCGAGAAACTGTTCTTCTGCCCGGTCACGCATCTGCTGGTGCTTCTTCTTGAGCTCGGTCAGTTTCGCCTGATCGATCGTGTCTTTGCGCATCAGTTCGGTGAACTGCTTCAACTGCGCTTCGCGCTCGGTTTTTTCGGCTGCATGCTTCGCAAGCAGGTCGGCTTTAATGGCGGCCAGCGTCTGTTTTTGGCTGTCGTTCAGATCGAGCTCTTTTGTGATTTTCTTCGTCACCCATTCGGCGCGCTCTTCGGGCGATTTGTGTTTCCAGTTGCGGCAGGCCGCCGCAGTGAGTAGAGTCATCGCGCCGAGTACGATCAGCACGCGGCGCAGGGTATTTTGAGTGTATGTCATATGGTTTCTGAGTCTCCTTCAGGGGTGAATTGCGGCCCCTGATAACTCTGCTGACCCATAATATAATAAAAAGTTCCAAAAGCGCTTTACGTTTTTTCTCCCGTATAAACGACCGCAGATATGCCGATTTACTTCTTGCAAAAACTGCCGCGCCGGCTGTCGCCAGTCGTCGCGGGTTTCTTGCTGGTGACAATCCCCCTTGCTGCTGCGGGCAAGGTGTACGTGAAACAGTACACTCCGATGCTTTCGGCGCCTTCTGAAAAATCTGGCAAGCCGTTGAAAAATCTGGCGATCAATGAGGTTGTGACGGTTGTTTATACCGAAGAGGCGCTTGAACTCACCGACCTGTCGCAGGCATGGGTACGCATCAGGGCCGCAGACGGGCGCGAGGGTTTTGTGAGGCTCGGCATGCTGTCAAAAGAGGTTCAGGCTGAGCCTGAAATTGCGATTGCGTTTCGCGACATCGAAAAGAAATCTTATGTGACCGCCGATGCGCTGTATGTCCGCGTGAATCCCGACCGCAACGCGCGCGAGGTGGGCATGCTGGTCAGAAACACGCAGGTGAGTGTGCTCGAGCTGTCAGACAGCGACGACTACATCGACGGGCGCGCAGCCAAATGGGCCCGAGTGAGGGCCCTCGACGAGGTTGAAGGCTGGGTTTTCTCAGGCTATCTCAGCGACGAACCCCGGCCTGAGAGTGTGGGCCCGGCAAACGAACCCAAAGAAGACCCGAACCACATCATGAATGGTAATTCGAAAACCGTAAAGCCCCCATACCTCGGCGTGCGCGATGAGCCGAGCGCATATGGCACGGTCATCGGGCGCATACGCCAGGGCAAAAGCGTGCGCATTGTCGAACGACAGTCCAGTTGGGAAAATCTTGCAGGCCTCAGATCGGTTTGGGTGCGCGTGCAGGCAGACGGTCTCGATGGTTGGGTTTACGGAGGATTTTTATCGAGCTCGGGTTATACGATGAGCTCAGATAGTCTCGACAAACCGTTCATATTGCCACTCGACCCATCGAGCTACCGGCGAACGAGCAAATATGGCGGCCGCACGCACCCGATCAGCAAGGTGCCGTCGTTTCATACTGGCGTCGATCTCGCTGCTTCAGGTGGCACTCCAATTTACGCAGCCGGCGATGGCGTCGTTGAGGTTCAGAACGATCACACAGGCTATGGTATTTTGACCGTGGTACGCCATGAAAACGGGCTTGTCTCGTACTATGCGCACCAACGCAAACGCTATAAACAGACGGGTGACCGCGTGACAGCCGGCGAGGTGATCGGCGAAGTAGGCACCACCGGCAACTCGACAGGCAACCACCTGCATTTTGAAGTGCGCACCAATTACAATGATACCCATTTTAATCCTGATTTATATGTGCCGTTTCCCGAAGCGCAGGACGCGCAAGAGCCATGAGTAAAAAGACATTGCAGAATTACTATCGCAGCGCAGCTGCGATAGTAATTCTGTCCTCTCCGCTTTTCGCCGGGCCGCAAGAAGATTTTCTCGCAGCGATGCGGCGTTCGAATCTGAAGGCCGCGCAGAAGGCACATGCTTCAGGCCAGGTCGACCCGAACGCGGCCGATGAAAAGGGTAAACGCGCGCTGCACTTCGTCTGCGAAGCAGGCAATCTCGCCGCGTTCCAGTGGCTTGTCGAAGTGCAGGCAGATCTGGCCGCGAAAGACGGCGACGGCAGCACCTGCCTGCACGGTGTTATGAAAGCCCGAAATCCACTGCCTGTTTTGGCAGCTGCGCTCGAACGGGGGCTCGACAAGAACGCCGTCAACAATAAGGGGCAGACGCCGCTCATGCTGGCAGTTCAGCTCGGCAAGAAACCCGTTTTTGAAGCGCTCTTAAAGGCAGGTGCAGACCTGAACCGCAACGATGCCGAGGGCCTATCGCCGCTCGCCAAATCAGTGCAGCTGCGCAGGATTGACTACTTAAATAGTCTCATCGCCGCCGGGGCGAATGTGAACGCGACCCCTAACGCACCTTTGGGGCTTTCATACGACACGAACCAGATCAAGGCTTTCGAAGCTCTCGCCAAAGCCGGCGCGAACCTCAATGCCACGCATGAAAAATCGGGATTACCCCTGCTGATCGAGATGATCCGAAAAGAGCGCAATGTCTTTGCCAAGTTTGCGATCGAAAACGGTGTAAACCTGAACATCGCCGACGCCGAAGGCAATGGCCCGCTCATCATGGTCGTCAAACAGACGGTGCCCGACCTGTTGCCGGTGTTACTTTCGCGTGGCCTTTCCGTTGAAAGCCGTGATGCGTCGGGCAAAACCCTGCTGCAGATCACACACCAGAACATTATGGCGCGGTTAACCCCGGCGCGGGCGAAACTTTTTCGCGCGCTGCTCGATGCAGGGGCAAACCCGAATACGCTCTCGGCGAGCGGACGCCCCTTGCTGTTTGATCAGTCTGAATCGGGTCGATACACACAGGTCAATGACCTGCTTGAAAAGGGCGCCGATTTTAATGTGCGCGACAAAACGGGTAATCTCGTTATCCACACTACGGCGCAAAGAAACCAGCTCGGCACGATGAAACTTGTCGCTGCAAAATTCACCGACATCAATATCACCGGCGACAGCGGCAACACCGCCGCGCATTTCGCGGCGCGTTCGGGCGGTACAGGCATCTTGAAACTTCTGAAAGACCGGGGCGCGAACCTCGAGCTGAAGAACAACGCAGGCGATACGCCGCTTTCGGTGGCGATCGGCAGGCAAGACCCCACAACCACACGCGCACTCATCGGCCTCGGGGTTTCGCTCAGCGACGAAGGCCGTAACACTCCGCTCATGATGGAAATTGCCAAATCGGGCGCGGTGAACGGAAAAACCGTCGAGCTTCTGACGGTGCTGAAAAAAGCCGGGGCCAATATCAACACGACGAACCGGTACGGCAACAATGCCCTGGCATACGCCCTCAACCGCAAGAATTTCAAGATGGCCGATGCGTTTCTGAAAGCCGGTGCGCAGAGCGAAGCGAAAGACCTGCAAGGAAATACCTTGCTGCACAAGCTGGCGCTCAGCAGCCGCTACAGCAGAATCAAAAACCAGGAACTGCAGGAGTGGCTGTATCTCGTGCTCGGCTACCAGCACAGCGACTTTCAGAATAACGCGGGCGATACCGCGCTGCACCTTGCCGCAGTCAAAGATAACAACCCTGATCTCGAGGGTGCGCAACAGCTTTTCGAATCACTGGTGAATTTCGGCGCGTCGGTGACGGTGCGCAATGCCTCGGGCCGCACACCATACGATCTCGCGCAGGGCGTCGGTTGGCAGACGATTGCTGCGGCCAATTTGCCGGCAGCAAGCTATGCCATCGGCGTTGAGCCGATGCTGACAAGTCTTGAACCCGACCGCATTATTCGGCTAAGCACCGCGGGGCGTGATTTTTTTGCCGCCGGCGCGCAGGGCAGCACAACCCGAGTCTTTCGCCTCGATGACGACCTGCGCGTGCGGGCGCAGCAAGAGTTTCAGAACGTGCAGGCGCTCGCTGCCTCAGGCGACGGTGTCGTGATCGCGGGCGTAAGGCCCGGCGAAATCGATGGAGCAGAAGACAAAAAATGTAAACCGGGCCAGAACCTTGTTGTCTATGTGATGCAGCTCGACAGCTCGCTTGCCCCCCGGTGGGAGAATACCTGGGGCAAACCCGGCAGCTGCCAAAGGTCGCTCGTGCACGCGGTGACCACAGATGCGCAAGGCAATGTTTTCGCGCTCGTCGAATTTTCGGGCAGGCGCACTTTAAGGCGCCTTAGCTCGGCCGGTGCGCTCGAAGCTGCCGAGTTTGCCCGCAGCGACCGTTTCAGCGAAATGCAGGTGATGGCCGATGGTAATATTGCCCTGATGGCGCAGAACCAGATTTTTAGCGCTGAAACGGGCAAAACCACCGGCCGGCTGACCAAAGCGCGTTCGTTCAGGCAGCTTGCGCTCGCACCCTCTGGCACAAGATATTACGCGGGGGATTTCACCCGTCTTCAATTCCGGCGCGGTATTTCTCTTGCGGCTGAAGATAGTGAAGGATCGCCGCGCTGGACCCGCAATTTCGCCGGCGACGAGAACCTTAGCGTCGAAAGAATATCCGCGAGCGATGGTTATGTCTGCATCGCAGGCCGAACGACCGGCGCACTGCACGGGCAGGCGCACTCGACGCCGGGCAAGAATACCGATATTTACGTGATGTGCAGCGATTCCGCGGGGCACCGGCTTTTCACGAGGCTTTTTCCCGCGGCGGCGATGCAGCTCGTCGAGATGCGCGTCAATAGCAGAGGTGTGTCTGCGCTTGCGTTTCAGACAAACGATAAGAAAAATCCCGATGTCGTCTTGCGCCGCATCGACAAGAACGGCGGCGTGCTGCAATAAACTATTTATCCAGCAGAATAATTTCGACGCGGCGATTTTTTGCCCGACCGTCAGCAATCGAATTGTCGGCGATCGGGTCACGGGCCCCGCGCCCTTCGTAGCTCAGCGTGTCGGGGTTCAGGTCGGCCTTGTCGATCAGGTACTCTGCTACGGTGGCTGCGCGTTTCTCTGAAAGTTGCTGGTTATATTTCTCATCGCCCGTGCTGTCGGTGTGCCCCCGCACACGTATGTGGCGGTTCTTCAGCGCAGCGAGCGGCTTGCCGATCTGCTTTAGCACCGACTTGGCGTCGCTGCTCAGGCTCGCGCTGTCGGTGTCGAAAAACACATCGGGCAGGGAAATGGCGACACCATGATCTGTCACACGCACCGAAATCTGCGGGTTCTCGGTGACCAATTCTTCGCGCAGTTTCTCGGCGAGCGTTATTTTTTCGGGGTCGGTGCGCGCCTGAAATTTACGGTAGTAGCTTCGGCTTTTGATTTTGAATTCGTTCGCGATACCGGCTTCGTTGACGATAATCACGTTATAGTCTTCTTGCGCGTAGTAGGGTATACCCTGCGCCGAGTCCCAGAACCAGATTGAGGTTACATAACCAAATACACGCGGCCCGCCCTGTTCGGCGTCGCCGAAATTGAGCTCATAGTTGGCGATGAACTTGTGGCAATTTTTCTCTCCGTCTTGCGATTTGACATTCTCGAGGCCGCGGTATTCGTAACGCACATTGAAAGGTACCGTCACAAGGTCGGTGAAGCGCATGACTTCTGCGCCGGGTTTTTCCCAGGTTGTACCCGGTTCCATCGCAGCTTCGTCTTTGAGCGCGGGGTCCCGCGTTTCAGAAAACGTCGGCACCGAGCGTATGTTCGGCATGTATTGCCCTGCCGGCACGGTGAACATACCGGCGGGTGTCAGAAAAAAACTTGCATTGTGCCGCTCAGTCTCGGTAAAGGGGCTGTCTGAACCGCTGCCGCGCACCAGGGTTGTGAAGGTGCCTTCGAGCTGGTAGCCCTGCGCCGCGTCGACTGCGCGCGTTTCGAGCAACACCCGGTGAAACACCGAGCGTTTCTCAGAGGTTGCCCCGGTTTTGATCACCTGTTCTGAGAATTTCTTAAGCTCGAGAATTTCGCCGCTCTCAAAATGCCAGCGCAGAACTTTGCCCTCGCCTTCGGCCAAAACATCGGGCGTGGGTTTCTTCTCGGGCTTGCCACCCGAACGCGTCGCTGGTTTTGCGGCAACTGCAGCGCCACTGCTGCCTAAGGCAAACGCCAGCAGAAACACGAAAGATCCCCACCGTCGGCCGGCTTTCATTCTTTACCCATTAGACGTTGCAGGCCATACATTTGGTCGGCAATTTAAGCATCCCCGGCCCATGCGCCCAGTATCGGGGTACCGAGGCAAGCATATTATGTCACATCAGCCATCTTGAGCTACGCGGCAGGTCGCAAAACGACGAACTTCAGGAAAAGTTCCGCGATTTTCGAAGCGTAAATCGCTCTATGAACGGGCTGAGGCCCGCTTTTCCCGAATTTCGTCGTTTTGCTTTAGCTCTAAAATATCGAATAAGGCGATCTGCCGCGTAGCCTTGGTTCATTTCGCGCGGCGCAACTGGGCGCTGAGGCTTGCCGCCCAGAGTTCGCCGCTGAGATCGCGCATGCACTGCCACGCGTTCGGGTTTTTGCAGATGACCTCACCGGGAAACGGCGTGCAGGGCCGGCAGGCAAACTCACCCGTCAGCGCCCGCGCGCGGGTTGAAAATGGCTGCCAGACGCGCTCGTTGAGCGGGCCAAAGAGGCTGAGGCTCGGCACACTCGAAAACGCCGCAAGATTCAGAAGCTCGGCGTCAGTGCCTGTCACCCACAGGGCGCCGGCCGCAAGCGGCAGCAATTTTTCAACAGGGGGATTCAGCACGAGCTGCGTATTTTCAATTGCGCGCTCGGTCATATACGCGCTCAGTTTCTTCGCATAGCTCTTTATCCCTGCTGCCTGAGTGTCACCTTCACCCCGGCTGCTCCGTATCACCAAAGTACAGCTTTCGCTGCGCGTGATCAGATTCAAAAGTTTCTGCAGCTGCGGGGTGAGGTGTTCGGTCGCCGCATCAGCGAGGTCCATCGCGATTAAACCCTGAACGTTGCCGCTAGCCTCAGAATCACCGATCTCGGGCGGCCGGGGCATTTGCCAGTCAGCGACTTTTTCGCCGCTCAGATGCTCAAAGAAAATC
This sequence comes from Turneriella parva DSM 21527, assembly GCF_000266885.1. Lineage (NCBI taxonomy): Bacteria > Pseudomonadati > Spirochaetota > Leptospiria > Leptospirales > Leptospiraceae > Turneriella > Turneriella parva. The sequence continues at coordinate 2,788,326 of NC_018020.1, forward strand.
TTGAGCTGGTGAACAAAGTGGTGGTTTTCTGCATTGTACGGCAGGCTATGGTTGAGCGGCGTCCATGAGCGTAACGGCGCAAAGCCTGCGCGGTTTGTTACCCCTGCCAGCCGGCAGGCCCAGCGCAGTGACCGGTCGGCCTTCGGGTCTGGGTTCAAAAAGACAACGGTTTTGTATTTATGTGCGAGCAGAAAAAACCACTGTTTCAAAAACTTTTCGGGCAGATCGCTCGGGTACGAGAAATCTTCGCAGAGGGGCAGTGCCTTCTCTTTACCGACAGCAAAAAAATCGGGTTTGGCATTAAAGCGCCTGTGCCAGAGCGAGAGAAAATATGTGGCGAAGAGCTGGTAACGCGGGTCGCCTGTTGAAACAATCAGCGTCTTACCCGGGTATTGAATGCGGCGCAGTTTCATCGCGGGGTCGCCTCGTAGAAATCGATGAGATCCGCATGTTTCTGAGACTGGCTGTTCAGATAGACAATCGTCTGTCGGCGCTGCCGGGGCGAGAGCCTCTGCTCGCTGAAGATTTTTGCGACCGACTTGTGGCCATAAGGGGTGCTGAGTTTCACACTGCGCGTGATACTGTCGCCGCGCATAAAGGGCCGGTCGCTCTGTGCTGGCCGAAGTTTTTCTGCAAGCCCGCGGCGAAAAATGACAAGCTCTTGCTGGCCCTGTGTCTCACGGTGCGCAAAAAACGGGGGTAGCGAAAACGGAAGATTCTGCGCGCGGTCAAAGTGGTTGCGCGTGAACCGGCGTGAAACGCCGAGGCGTCTGCAGGCTGTAAAAACGGTGCGTGCCTGCATCATTGGCTGCAGCGCGTCAAAATCGTGCGCCGCAAGGCGATATTCTCGGCTGCTGACCCGATGAAATTCAGGCAGTGCCGGCACCGCGTTGTTTTCGGGTATGAATTCATTCTGAATTTCGCGGCGAATGCGGTTGCGCGCGAACGCCATATCGTCGTTCGCCGGGTCTTCGAACCATCGGATGCCGGCGCGTTGAGCGATTTCACGAATCTGTTCACGCGTGCATTGGGCGAGCGGGCGTATAAACCCTGTAATCGCGTCGGTGAAAGATTCTTGGGGCAGGGCATTATCGGGTATCTGGCGCTCTTTTCTGAGGCTCACGGTTTCAAAGTAATCGCTTCGGTTATGCCCCGTCACCACCGGAGCTGGTGAAAGCTCATTGGCGCCCAATGCACGTGCAATGAGTCGCAGACGACGGCGGCGCGTCAGCGACGCAGCGTGTTCCCAGCTGGTGCGCAGCCGTCGGCGAATTCGGTCGATATTTGCGTTGGTGACGACGAGGCTGAATCTGCCAAAGGTTGCCACGCGCGCGTGTTCAGCCGCCAGCTGCAGCACCCTCTGGCGTTCGGGTTCAACTTCACCGGCATAGTGGTGCAGGTACCAGGCAATCACACGTAGATTTTTCTGAGACGCTGCCATGCTGCAGCACAGGTCGAGCGCGAGCAAGCTGTCGGCGCCGCCTGAGATTGCCACGACGATATTGCTGTGTCCCTGAGCGGCGCGGGTTAGCACTGCGAGGCCTTGCTCGAGTGGCATCGGCACCTCAGGCGTTGTTCTTGGAGAATTTTGCGCCGAGTTTGAAGCGCGCGAGTACGTCTTTGATATCTTGCGTCAGTATCGAACGCAGCGCCGCTTCGGCGTCGTTGATGACTTCGATGATTTTCATATTCTCTTCGAGGGTGAAGTCAGAGAGCATGAAGGCTTTGATTTCGTTTTCTTTGGGGTTCGGAAATTCTTTGCCGCGAATTTTGACCGGGCCAACGCCCATGCGAATGCGGACAAACTTGTCAGACTTAAGGCCGCGCGCGATCGACTCGACGCCGATGTTCGGTATTTCTGGCGGGCCCTGCGCAACGACAACTTCGCCGTATTTCAGCGTGATGTCGTCATGCACGACGATGATATTGGCAACCTGCACCCGCAGAAACGAAGCGATGTAGAGCACGGCTTCGCCTGAGAGATCCATGAAGGTCTGTGGCTTCAAGAGCACGATGTCATGGCCTTCGAAGTCGCCCTGGCCGAGCAGCGACTTTTTTTTCTTCGTTTTAATCTGAATGCCGGTGTTGTTCGCGAGAACATCGACAACTTTAAAGCCGATGTTCTTGCGATTATTCATGTATCGGTCGCCGGGGTTGCCGAGACCAATTACAAGTTTTAGATTCGAGAGCGCCATTCAGTCAGCGGATGCGATACCCTGTTTATTTCTTTGCAGGTTCTGCTTTCGCCGCAGCAGCAGGCGCAGCGCCTGCTGCTGGTGCTGCAGCAGCCGCAGGTGCTGCCTCTTCTTCTTTAGCAGCATGCGTCACGTGGCAGATAACCGTCTGTGGATCCATGAGTATTTTACTCTCAGGTGGCAGCTGAACGTCGCTGACGTGAATCGAACCACCGATGTCGAGATGCGAAATGTCGATTGTCAGAAATTCTGTGAGGTGTCTTGGGTACGTTTCGTATGGTACTTCGGTCAGGAATATCTCGAGAACGCCACCGTTCTTCACGCCTTCGGGCTTGCCTTCGACGTGAACCGCGATACGCGTGCGCAGTTTTTCGTCTTGCGAAACGCGGTAGAAGTCGAGGTGCTGAACCATTTCATTGACCGGGTGCGACTGGTAGTCTTTAACGAAGACCTGTTCGATTTTGCCGTCGATATCGAGGTCGATGAGGCGCGATTCTGAAATGCCGTGTGCAAACAGTTTGCGCGTGTCTTTCTCGAAGATCTGAATATTTTCGCTCTTACCGTGGTTATAGATCACAGCAGGAATGATTCCCGCACGCAGCAGATTCTTGCCGCCGATTTTGCCATCCCGCTTTTGAGCCTTGAGTGTTGCCTTTTCCATTTTATTCTCCTGCTGATTTATAGAAACAATGAGCTGACCGAACGCTCTTCGTGAATGCGCTGTATTGCGGTGCCAAAGATGGCCCCGACAGAGAGCACGCGCATACGCGGAAAACGCTTCTCGTCAGAAATTTGCAATGTGTTGGTAACGACGACCTCGTCGATGGGTGAACCGATCAGGTTCTGTATTGCATTGCCCGAAAGCACGCCGTGCGTTGCCGCCGCGATGATCTTCAGTGCGCCTTTTTCTTTGAGGGCAATCGCCGCCTTGCAGATTGTGCCTGCAGTATCGATCATGTCGTCGATGAGGAGGCAATTTTTACCTTCAACGTTACCGACAATGTTCATGACTTCTGCTTCATTCGCGCGTTCGCGGCGCTTGTCGATAATCGCCATGTTGGCACCGAGCTGCTTACCGAAGAACCGCGCGCGTTCTGCACCGCCCGAATCGGGCGATACAATCACGAGTTCGCCCAGCGCAAGTTCTTTAAAGTACTTCACCAGAATGGGCGCCCCAAACAGGTGATCGACGGGTATTTCGAAAAAGCCCTGAATTTGGTTCGCGTGCAGGTCCATCGAAAGAATGCGCTTCACGCCAATCGCTTCGAGCATGGTGGCCACAACTTTGGCCGAAATCGGCACGCGCGGTTCGACCTTTCTGTCTTGCCGGGCATAGCCGTAATAGGGTATAACTGCCGTAATGCGCCGGGCCGAGGCGCGGCGCAGCGCGTCGACGATCAGCATGAGCTCCATCAGGTTGTCGTTTGCGGGGTTGCTCGTCGATTGAATGACAAATACGTCGGAGCCCCGGACATTTTCTGAGATCTTAACCGAAATTTCGCCGTCGCTGAATCGCCTGCACTCAATGCCGCCGAGTTTAATGCCCAGCGAATCGGCGATTTCTTGTGCCAGGCCCGGGTTCGACCGGCCAGCAAGTACTTTGAGTTCAGCTTCGACCATGAGATTTTTCGCCGGCCAACGGACCGTACCGGCTAGATTGTGGTTTTCAGACACGCTGTAAACTATTTCAGGCACCCTGCATGTCTGCCGGGTGCCGGCCTGACGGGCGGGCGGCCAGGTTCTGCCAGACTGCGTCAGATTTCGCGCCGGTGCGTCTCGGGCAAAAAGAAGATGCCCATGACCGCAGACGCCGCCGCAACGACTACAGGGTACCAGAGCCCGTAGTAGATGTCGCCGGTGGCGGCCACCATCGCAAAGGCGACGGTCGGCAGAAATCCGCCGAACCAGCCATTGCCGATGTGGTAGGGCAGCGACATAGAAGTGTAGCGAATGTTCGTCGGGAAAAGTTCGACGAGCCATGCGGCAATGGGACCATAGACCATCGTCACGTAGATCACGAGCAGCGAAAGCAGCAGCAGCACCATGGGGATATTGACTCTACTCGGGTCGGCCCTGAGCGGATAACCGGCCGCTGTGACTGCCGCGCCGATTTCTTTTTCTGCCGCTGCGAAGTGCTCTTTGAACTCCGCCGTGCCGAGGTTGCCGCCGTTTCGCACGCTAATCTCTTGCGTGCCGACTTTGACGCTGGCAGCATAACCTGGCGGCGCCGGTTCTGTGCGATACGCTACGGCCCGTTTCGCGAGTACAGAGCGCGCGACGTCGCAGCCGCTCGTGAACTTCGCCGAACCGACCGGGTCGAACTGAAAGCTACAGGTTTTTAGGTCGGCTGAAATCGTGACCGGGCTCTGCTGCGCCGCCTTGTAGAGGGCGGGATTTGCATATTGAGTTAGCGCATGAAAAATCGGAAAGTAGGTCGCCGCAGCAATGAGGCAGCCGAGCAGAACAACGGGTTTACGTCCGACCCTGTCTGAGAGGGCCCCAAAGAAGAGAAAGAACGGCGTGCCGATTAAGAGCGCGCCCGCGATCAGCAGGTTGGCCGTTTCTGCTTCGACTTTTAATATCTGCAATAAGAAAAAGAGCGCGTAGAACTGCCCGGTATACCAAACCACTGCCTGGCCCGCGGTGCCGCCGAGCAGCGAGAACAGAACAATTTTCAAATTTTTCCATTTTGCAAACGCATCTTTCAAGGGTGAGGCGGATGTCTTGCCTTCTGCCTTCATGCGCTGAAAGACAGGGGATTCAGAGAGCTGCAAACGAATATAGACCGAAATCGCCAGCAGGGCAATGGACAGCAAGAACGGAATGCGCCAGGCCCAGACATCGAAGTCAGCCTTGAAGAGGCTGCGACATCCTAATATTACCAATAAAGAAAGAAAGAGGCCTAGGGTTGCGGTCGTTTGAATAAAGCTCGTATAGAAACCGCGCCGGCCATGAGGGGCATGTTCGGCGACATAGGTGGCGGCCCCGCCATATTCGCCGCCGAGCGCGAGGCCCTGCAGCAACCGCAGCGAAACGAGCACAATGGGCGCCGTCACGCCGATCGTCGCATAAGATGGCAGAACGCCGACGAGTGCGGTTGATATGCCCATGATCAGAATCGTGATCAGAAAAGTGTGCTTGCGGCCCACCCGGTCGCCGAGCCTGCCGAAAACAATCGCGCCAAACGGGCGCACGGCAAAGCCCGCGGCGAATGCCATGAGGGCAAAGATGAACCCGGTCGTTTCATTGACGCCCGAGAAAAACTGTTTGCTGATGATACCCGCGAGCGAACCATAAAGATAGAAATCGTACCACTCAAACACTGTGCCGAGCGATGCCGCGAATATCACCCGTTTCTCTTCGCGTGTCATCGGCGCATGTTTGGTTTTTTTCTTCTGGCTCATGGTGGGTGACCGGTGCACCCTGCCATAGCGCCGCCGTAAACTCCGATTCGCTCAGGCATTCTGCATTTCCGTAAACCGTTAGCTCTTTACGGCCTCTCTCTTTTGTTTTTTCAGGAGGCATGCCGATGCGCGGAACCCTGACTTTTCCCGGTGACAAATCTCTGTCGCACCGGGCTGCGATTCTGGCGACGCTCGCAAGCGGCACTTCGACGATTTCGAATTTTCTCGATGCGGGCGACACGATGAACACGCTGAAGGCGATGCAGGCGCTCGGTGCGCGTGTCACCGAAACGGGCCCCCGCAGCTTTCGCATTGAATCGGGGGGATTAAAAACTCTCAGGTCTCCAGAGACCGTGATTGATTGCGGCAACTCTGGCACGGGAGCTCGCCTCATCATGGGCCTTGTCGCCGGTCTCGAAGGGGTGAGCGCCGTGATCGATGGCGATGCGAGTCTCAGAAAGCGGCCGATGCGCCGCGTGCTGGCGCCCCTCGAGAAGCTCGGGGCAAAATTTGAGTGGCTAAGCGATACCGACTGCCTGCCCGTGCGCATTCATGGCACGAAAATTCACAAAGTCGAATTTACCGAAACGCTGGGCTCGGCGCAGGTGAAGTCTGCAGTGATGCTTGCTGCACTCGCATCGGGTGCTGAGCTTACGCTAACAGAAAATATTCCGTCGCGCGACCACACCGAGAACATGCTGCGCTTCGCGGGAGTGCAGGTTCTGCGTGAAGGCAATACCATTCGCGTGCCTGCGGGGCAGGTGCCCGCGCCGCGTGAATATAAAATATGGGGAGATATATCTTCAGCAGCCTTTTTTGCTGTGGGGGCAAGCCTAGTGCCTGACAGCGAACTGGTGCTCCGCGGTGTGCTATTGAATCCGTTTCGAGATCGTTATCTCACTGCACTCAAAGACATGGGGGCAGCGATTGAAATTCTGCCGCAGCGCGATGAGTGTGGCGAAAAGGGTGGCGATGTGATGGTGCGTTCGTCGCGCCTCAAAGGCATTCAGCTGCCGGCCGAGAGTATTCCGTCACTGATAGACGAGATACCCGTGCTGACGATTGCCGGGGCATTTGCTTCGGGCAGGTTCTCGTACCGCGACGCGAAAGAACTGCGCGTCAAAGAGTCAGACCGCATCGGCATCATGGTGAAGAATCTGCAGGCGTGCGGGGTTGCTGTTACCGAATTCGACGACGGACTCGAACTTGCCGGCGACCCACAGCGCAGGCTTACGGGCACCATTGAACCCCACATGGATCACCGTATCGTCATGTCGTTTGAAGTCGCGAATCTTGCGGGCGGCGGTGGCCTCAAGATCGACGGCAAAGAGTGGATAGAGACGAGCTTTCCCTCTTTTTACGAGAAACTGCAATTTGTGACCTCGGGAAAGATGCCCGATCACAAAAAGATCGAGGTGATCACCATCGACGGCCCGGCAGGTTCGGGCAAATCGACAGTTGCGTACATGGTGGCGAAGGCGCTGGGGTATAACCAGATCGACTCGGGCGCGCTCTATCGCGCATTTACCTGGGCAGGCTATGAAAAATTTCGCCAGCTCGGCGGCAGCGGTGACTGGGCGACAGCGATTGAAGCGAACAGCGGGCTCAAGACGTATCTTTCTGAGATCCCCCTTGAAATATCTTTTGGTAGCGACGGCCGCCAGCACGTTTATGCTGCCGGGCGCGAACTCGGCGATGAGCTGCGTTCGCCCGAAATTGCGAGCCGCATTAAGCCCGTTGCCGATGCGCGCTACCTGCGCGAGCGGGTGCGCGAAGTTTTAGTCGATGCCGCGAGCAGGTTTTCACTCGTCGCCGACGGCCGCGACATGGGCACCGATGTTTTTGTCGATGCGGCCTATAAGTTCTTTCTGACGGCCGACAGCCGCACGCGCGCGGCACGCCGCCTGGCAGAATTTCAACAGAAACAGGCGGGCATTACCCTCGATGAAGTGCAGGCGCAGATTGAAGCTCGCGACCGCGACGACGAAAATCGCGAATTTGGGGGGCTGAGGCCGGCCCATGAGGCCATTTTCATTGACACGTCGTCTCGAACTCAGGAGCGAGTGGCAGATATAATGCTCGCGTATATCCGTTGTGCACGGATGTAAACGGGTCGGCGGCCACTTGCTGATTGTATAGTCATCAGCCTGGGTGTTTGCCGACGACCGGGGCGCAGCAGCCGGGCGTCAGATTGCGGCCGGTGAATAAGGTGGTTTTCCATGGCAACGCGTAAGGTTCTTTTCCAAGACAGCAACGTCTCAATGGCAGACGTTTTTAAGACTGACACAGAAGTGGCAGATATTCGCTCAGGCGCAGAAGTCAGCGGCAAGATCGTCAGCATTACTCCTGAATTTGCGATCATCGACATGGGTGGCAAATCTGAAGGCCGCATCGGCATTCGTGAATTCGATACCGAGCCCGCAGTCGGCGAAACAGTCGAGGCGCTCGTGCGCTCTTATGACCGCGACACGGGCCTCGTTTTGCTCTCGAAGCGCGAACTCGAATTGCGCAAGGGCTGGGAAGTTGTTAAAGAAGCATTTGAAAAACAAGTGCCGGTAAATGCACTCATTAAGCGTTCAATGCGCGATGGCTACATGGTGAATGTTGAAGGCGTCTTTATGTTTCTGCCGCATACTGCGGTGGGCCTTCTCGGGCCGCGTGACCGTGGCGCGAAAAAAGTCAGCATCATCGGCCAGACATACCTCGTCAAAATTACCGAGCTCAATGAGCGCCGCAAGTCGGGCACAGTTTCACGCAAGATTTTTCAAGACGAGCAGAACGCTACCGTCTGGAAAGACATCGGCAACAAAATTCACATCGGCGACAGCGTGCAGGGCATCGTGACCAAGCACACCAACTCGGGTGTTTTTGTGAACGTTCAGGGCATCGAGGGTTTTCTGCACCGCAGCAACCTGACGTGGGAGCGCAAAGCCGACAGCGCAAAAGATAAACTCGAAGTCGGTCAAGAAGTGACCGTGCGCGTTCTGGAAATCGAACCTGAGAACAACCGCCTGTCGCTTGGCCTCAAGCAGCTGACCGACGACCCATGGTCAACGGTGCTCACCCGCTTCAAAGTGGGCGACAAAGTGACGGGCACGGTTTCATTCGTCGCGAACTACGGTGCATTCATAGAGCTCGGCCAGGGCCTCGAAGGCCTCTTGCACATCACCGAGATGAGCTGGACACGCAAGGTCAACCACGCGAACGAAATTCTCAAAGTAGGGCAAGAAGTTGAGACCAAGATTATTGGTATCAACAAAGACGACAAGCGCATCTCGCTCGGGCTGCGCCAGCTGCATGCCAACCCATGGGATACCATTCGCACCGAAATCAAAATCGGCGAAACCATGAAGGGCAAAATTCGTGGCCTCACCAATACCGGTATCTTCGTTGCGATCACCGACAGCATCGACGGTTTAATCAAGAAAGAAGACATCGGCTGGACAGAACCTGCACCAGACCCGAAAAAAACCTATAAAATCGGCGACGAGATTGAATTCAAGGTTATCGAAATTAACTCTGAAGACCGCAAGGTGCAGTGCTCGATTCGCCACACGCTGCCGAACCCTTACAAAAAGCTGCGCGACAAATACCCACGCGGTACCGTCATCGAAGGTACCGTTTCGGGCATCGTCGACTTCGGTATCTTTATCAAATTTGATGAAGGTTATGAAGGTCTCGCACACCTTTCTACGATGGAAAAAGAGCAGGTGACTACCTACAAGAAGACCTTCACCAAAGGCCAGCCGGTCAAGGCAGTCATCAAGAGCATTGACCCCGAGAGCCGCAAGATTTCATTGTCGCTTAAAGACGTAACGTACGCGCTCGAGAAAATCGAAATGCGACAATACCTCGAAAAAGAGAATACCAATAAGGCAGAGACAACGAGCCCCTTTGCCAACCTGAAAACCCTGGTGTCGTGAAACGTAACCCTTTGACCGTCGTCTGGCAGATTTGCCGGCGCGAACTCAAAAGTTATTTTCAATCACCCCTGGCGTATTTCATCTTAAGTATCTCGTTTAGCCTCGCGTTTCTGTGGGGCTACGCATACATTCGCCACGAAAGCACTTCAACTTTGGCGTTGCAGCGCATTTTCTACATGCTCTCGGGCACGACGATGATCACGGGCGTGCTGATTTCGATGCGGCTCATTGCCGAAGAGAAAATGAACGGCACGATCGAGCTGCTTTTCACCTCGCCGATCAGCGAAGCGCAGCTTGTCACAGGCAAGTTTCTTTCTGCACTGCTTTTTCTGGTGGTGCAGGCTGTGGTGACATTGCCGATCGCCTTACTCGTCGTGGTTTTTGGGGGCAGCAACCTCGGGCATGTCGCAGCCGGATTTCTCGGCGTGCTGCTCATTGGTGCTGCGGTGGCGGCCATGGGCACCTTCTATTCATCGCTCACCAAGACGCAGCTTTTGGCGGCTCTCATGACCGCCGCGAATCTGGTGTTTTTTCTGTTGCTTGGTTTTTTTTCTCCTTTTATCGACCAACCGCTAAAGAGCGTGTTGCGAGAACTCAGTTTCTACGTGCACTTTATGGATTTTGAGAAGGGCGTGATTTCAGTGAAGCATATGCTTTTCTATTTCAGCATCATCATTCTTTATCTGTACGCAGCGTCGATGGTGCTGGCATCGCGCAGGTGGCGTTGACATGACAGTGGAAAAGCTCATCAATTTGGGTAAGCAGCAACTGAACGCAGCGCTGCTCGCCGTTCTGTTGCTCTTCTACGTCGCCTCGGGGTTCAGCGGCAAATCATTCGCATACCTGATGCTGCTTTTTCTCGCGGCGCTGCTCTATGTCGGTTGTGGGGTGCTGCTCTACACGACGTTTAAAGGCGCAGATAAGAAAAACGGTCATTTCAGACTTCTGCAGCTTGCCTACTGGCTCATGCTCGCAGCCGTGTTCTTCTATACCGCGCAGGCAGATGCAGTTTGGCAGAAGGTCGCGGGCGAATCGGTTCAGACTTTTTATGAGAGACTCAGGCAGATATTGCAGATTCTTTATTTTACAGGCTTTGCCACCGCGATCGTAACCCTGTTGCTTTCAATGGCAGTGAAGACCGAAGCCCGGGGCGCGACGCAGGCACTCGTCACGGGCGGCGGTCTTCTGGTGTTGCTGGTCGCGCTCAATTACTGGGCGCACATTCGGCCGGCTTCGGTCGACATGACGCTGATGCGCCGCTTTTCGCTTTCAGCCGACAGCCGCGAGCTCTTGCGCGGCATCGACGGCGAGATTAAGGTTACCGCGTTCTATCCATTTTTTAGCGAGATGTACCGAGATGTCGAGCTGATGCTGCGCGACGCTGCGGCAGCGAATGCAAAAATTTCTTATACGTTTATCGATCCGCTGCGGGAAAAAAATCTGGCTGATGAGAAGAAGGTCGATCGCATTGGCACCATTCTTCTCGAAGCCGCCGAAACCGAAGCGGGCAAGGGGCCGCGCTCGACGCGCTTTGAGATTCTCGACGAAGACGCGATCAAGCGTTTTGAGCGTGAGCTCGTCAGCAATATTCTACAGATCAGCGGCAAGCGCAAGAACATCTATTACAGCCAGGGCCATGAAGAAAAATCGGTTTCAGGTCCTTTTGCCGACGATACCATCGCGATACTCGATGAAAATCTGCGCGCGCTGCGCCACCACGTGAAACAGCTGACTCCTCAAGAAGGGTTTCCCGGCAAGATGCCTGAGGCCGACGCTGTTCTGATTATCGGGCCGCGCCGTGATTTCACGCTGGCAGAGAAAACGCAGCTCAAGAAATATTTTGATGCCGGTGGCAAGATTCTGGTTGCAGTCGACCCTGAATCGGCGGCAGACTTCAGCTTCTTGCTCGGCCCTTTGAAGGTGAAACTTGCGAAAGAGCGCCTGCACAGCGACTATGCTCTGCCCCCCGGTAAGACCACGCTGCAGTCGGCGAACTATTCTGAGCACGCGATCACAGCGCCTTTTGTCAAGCGGCCTGAAGAACGCAAACTGACGGTTTTTCCCGGTGCAGGGTATTTTGAAACCGGCAGCGAAACGAATGCCGACTATGACATCAATTATTTTGTGCTCAGCCATTTCACGAGCTGGGTTGATACGATCAGAAACGGTATGCGCGACGACAAGAAAGAACCGCTCGCTTCTTTTAAGATCGGTCTGGCGGCGAAGGCGAAAAATAATTCGGGGCGGCTTATTTTTCTGACAGATTCTGATTTTATGGTGAACCGCTACATCGACATGCAGCAGAACAAAGAGTTAGCCCTGCGCACGATCGCCTGGCTCGCCGAAGACGAAAAGCTGACGGGCATTGTTGCCGGCAAATATGACGACGAAAAAGTGAAACTCACCGGCGCGAAAGACACGGTCATTTTTCACTTGTTTTTGTATATCTACCCTGGGCTCATTCTTCTGGTGGGCTACATTGTGGTGCGCAACAAAAAACGGCGCCTGACCGAAAACCGGGAAGCATAAGCGCAAATGCAGCTTGCTCAAAAAACAGTCTGGATCACGGGAGCAAGTTCAGGAATCGGCAAAGCCCTCGTCGCCGAGGCGGCCAGGCACGGCGCCAATGTTGTACTTTCAGCACGCGACAAAGCGGCGCTTGTGCAGGTTGTGAAGGATTCAGGCCTCACACCAGCCAATTCGCTGATTCTGCCGCTCGACCTGAGCCGGTACAAAAAATTCGACGCTGAAGTTAAAACAGTATTAAAAAAGTTCTCCAAAATCGATTTTCTCATCAATAATGGCGGCATTAGCCAACGATCGCTTGCCGCCGAGACCCAGATTCAGGTCTATGAAGAAATCATGGCGGTGAACTACTTCGGTAATATCTCGCTCACTCTTGCCGTGTTGCCGTCGATGCGTAGCCGCAGGTCGGGCTCAATCGCCACCATTTCAAGCGTTGCCGGCAAGTTTGGCACACCGTATCGTTCTGGGTATTCGGCGAGCAAATTCGCTTTGAGTGGCTTTTATGAGGCATTGCGCGCAGAAAACTTCAAAGAGAATATTCAGGTGAGCATTGTCTACCCTGGTTTTGTCAAAACGAATGTGTCGCTGAATGCGCGCACCGGCTCGGGCAAGAAGCAGGGCACCATGGATACGGGGCAATCTGTGGGCATCAGTGCTGAAGAGTGCGCGCAGCGGGCGCTCGCGGGTATCGTCAGAGGCAAGAATGAGATTTACATTGCCGGCCCCAAAGAACGCTTCGCCGTGTTGCTCCATCGGTTTTTTCCCGGTTTGTTCGCGCGGGTAATCCGCAAGGCGAAGGTTACCTGATGCGATCTTTCTTTGCAGCGCTCGTATTATGCTCGCTGCTCTCGGCCTGCAAAGCCAAAGAAACTTTTGTCGATGAACAGCAGGCTTTTAAAGCCCTCGCCGGCGATGGCTCATTTAGTCTCGCGTCTGTGGCACCTGAAGTGCAGACCGTGGTATTCAATTTCTACGCCCCCGATTGTCCGCCGTGCGAGAAAGAAGTGCCGGCGCTCAAAGCGTTCGCGCAGAAATACGCGGCCGCCAGAAATCTTCGCTTCGTCGCCGTGGGTTCGTCGCTGCGCGCTGTGGCACAAGACAAAGAACCTGCACAGGGCGCAGTGACGCTGAACGAAATTGTGTCAGAGCTGAATGCGTTTAGCCGAAAGTTTAACCTGGGATATCCTCAATATATTGCAGAGGCGGCGCAGCTGAAGAGCTGGCGTGTGACAGGTTTTCCCGAGACGTTTGTTTTTCAGCGCGTGGCGGGCCGGTGGCAGCTTGACCGTAAGTACATCAGCGAAATTACTTTTGATCAGCTCGAGCAGGTAACGGGTGGAATCAGGCATTAAACACCACAAGGTCACTGCCGCGGGGCTTTTGGTCTCGCTTGGCATCATTTATGGCGACATCGGCACATCGCCACTCTATGTTCTTTCGGCGATATTCAGTGGCCGCAAAGTATCTGAAGAACTCGTACTCGGCTCTCTTTCATGCGTATTCTGGACTCTGACCCTGCTCACGACGATCAAATACGTCATCGTCACACTGCGCGCCGACAACAAAGGTGAGGGCGGCATCTTCTCGCTCTTCACTCTCGTGCGCCGCCGTGGCAGGTGGCTGCTGATACCGGCGGTGATTGGCGGTTGCGCGCTGCTCGCCGATGGCATGATTACACCGCCGATTTCGGTGTCGTCGGCGATCGAAGGTCTTGATTACCTAATACCGGGTATACCGACCGTCAAAATTGTTCTGGTGATTCTCACGCTGCTCTTTTTCGTGCAGCAGTTCGGCACCAATGTTGTCGGGCGTTTTTTCGGGCCGATCATGCTAGTGTGGTTTGGCATGCTCGCGGTATTGGGTCTATGGCATTTGTCGCGCAACCCGCATGTACTGGTGGCGATGAACCCTTACCATGCATGGCACCTGCTCGTGAACTATCCTCAGGGTTTTTTTATTCTGGGTGCCGTTTTTCTCTGCACCACCGGCGCCGAAGCGCTTTACACCGACCTTGGGCATTGTGGTCGGCAAAATATTCGCGTGAGCTGGGCGTTTGTGAAAATCGCGTTGCTCTTGAACTATTTCGGCCAGGGCTCTCTGTTGCTCGACCTCGCCGGGCAAACACTGACCGCGGACGGCAAAACCTGGCTCGGTCTCACGCCGTTCTATTCGATGATGCCGCACTGGTTTTTGCCGATCGGCATCGGTATCGCGACGATCGCGGCAATCATTGCGTCTCAGGCGATTATCAGCGGTGCGTTTACGCTGATCGCTGAAGCGATTCGCCTCAATCTTTGGCCCAAGGTACGAATTAAGTATCCTTCGATACTCAAGGGGCAGATCTATGTGCCAAGCGCCAACCGTCTGCTCTGGGCCGGGTGCATCAGCGTGACCCTGTTTTTCGGCAAGGCTGCGTACATGGAAGCCGCATACGGGCTGGCGATCACTCTCGACATGATGATGACGACCCTGTTGCTCACAGTCTTTCTGCTTTCGCGAGGGGTTCGGTGGCCGATTGCCGCGCTTACTCTGGCGGGATTTTCCAGTATCGAAGTTTCATTTCTCATCGCGAATCTCGGTAAATTTTCTCACGGGGGCTGGGTGACACTCGTCATGGGCCTGATATTTTTCGTCGTAATCTGGTCATGGTATTCGGCGCGCAAGATTCGCAATCGTTACGTCGAATTTGTTCGTCTCGAAGAATATTACGACACGCTGCATGACCTGAGCCACGACTCTTCGATAGGTAAGCATGCGACAAACCTCGTGTACATGACTTCGGCGAACAACAAATATGAAATTGAATGGAAAGTTATCTATTCGCTGCTCTACAAACAGCCCAAGCGTGCGGATATCTATTGGTTTGTTCACGTCGACGTCACCGACGAACCGTACACACGGTCGTGCACCGTCGACGTGCTGGTACCGAACGATGTCATTCGCGTCGACTTCAAGCTCGGCTTTCGCGTCGAGCCGCGCATTAACCAGTACTTCAGAAAGGTGGTGACCGAACTCGTGCAAAAGGGTATAGTCGACATCACCAGCCGCTACTCTTCGCTGCACGAGAAAAATATCATCGGCGACTTTCGCTTCGTTGTGCTCGACCGGGTGCTGACGCACGACAACGAGCTGAATTTTTACGAAAAAATCGTCACGTCACTGCACCGCCTGTGGAAAGCCATGTGCCCCGGTGAGGAACGTGCCTTCGGGCTCGACACATCCATCGTCGAGGTTGAGCGTGTGCCGCTCATTGTCTCAAAACCCCGCGAATTCAGCCTCGATATTCAGCTTTCTTCTGATAAACCCCCGGCGTCATGAATTAGACTTGTAACCGGGTAAATGTTATTCACAGCGAACTGATCGCCGGCGCATGAACTGAAAAACGCAACTCACAAGCTGATGCAAAATTCTGGTTCACACCATCGTATCTCTTTCGGGGGCCTGATTGTCGCGCTCGGCATTATCTACGGCGACATTGGAACATCACCGCTCTATGTGTTTTCTGCGATAGCGGGCACCCGGGTGCTCAGCGAAGAGCTGATTCTGGGCGGGTTATCGTGCATATTCTGGACTCTCACGCTTGTCACCACGCTCAAATACGTGACGGTGACGCTGCGTGCCGATAACCACGGCGAGGGTGGCATCTTCTCCCTTTTTACACTCGTGCGCCGGCGCAGCCGCTGGCTGATTGTGCCCGCCGTTGTGGGTGGATGCGCGCTGCTCGCCGACGGCATGATCACGCCGCCCATTTCTGTTTCGTCGGCTGTCGAAGGCCTCGAAGCGCTCGTACCCGGCATACCGACGGTCAAGATCGTCGTCGTTATACTCACCGCATTATTCGTCTTTCAGCAATTTGGTACCAACATTGTGGGCCGATGGTTCGGGCCGATCATGCTTGTGTGGTTTGGTATGATCGCCGTGTTGGGTCTCGGACAATTGGTCCACAACCCCTGGGTTCTGAAAGCCGCGAACCCATGGTATGCCTACCACCTGCTTGCTGAATATCCGCAAGGTTATTGGATTCTCGGTGCGGTGTTTCTCTGTACAACCGGTGCCGAGGCGCTCTATACAGACCTCGGGCATTGCGGATTAAAAAATATACGGTCGAGCTGGGCATTTGTCAAGCTTGCACTGCTGCTGAATTATGCCGGGCAGGCGGCTTTCTTGCTCTCGATCTCGGGGCAGTCACTCGATATCAACGGCCGAACACAGGGAGGCCTAACTCCTTTTTATTCACTGATGCCGTCATGGTTTCTGCCTGTGGGTATTCTCGTCGCCACGATTGCAACCGTGATAGCTTCGCAGGCGATCATCAGCGGCGCATTTACACTGATCGCCGAGGCGATTCGGCTGAACCTATGGCCAAAAGTTCGTATCAAATATCCTTCGAATCTGAAAGGCCAGATCTATGTGCCGAGCGCCAACCGGCTGCTCTGGTTTGGTTGTATTGCCGTAACGCTCTGGTTTGGCCGCGCCGCAAACATGGAAGCCGCTTACGGCATGGCCATCACGTTCGACATGATGATGACAACCATTCTGCTGACTGTTTTTCTGGCCGTGCGCGCAAAAACGTTTCTGGTGCCCATGACCGCCTTTTTCGGATTTATCAGCGTGGAGATCGCATTTCTGATCGCGAATCTCGAAAAGTTTTCACATGGGGGTTGGGTAACTCTGGTCATCGGCTCGGCAATCTTTTTCATCATGTGGTCTTGGTACGCCGCACGCAAGATCAGAAACCGCCTGGTCGAGTTTGTGCCCTTATCTGATTACTTTGATATTCTGCACGAACTCAGCTACGATACCTCGGTGCCGAAATACGCGACGAATCTTGTTTATCTCACTTCGGCGAATAATCCGACAGAAATCGAATGGAAGGTCATCTACTCGCTGTTTTTTAAACAGCCCAAACGTGCCGATGTCTATTGGTTCGTGCACGTCGACGTGACCGATGAACCCTATACGATGGCATACAAGGTCGACGTGCTCGTGCCGAACGACGTCATTCGTATTGAATTCAAACTCGGCTTTCGAGTCGAGCCGCGCATCAACCAGTTCTTTCGCAAAGCCGTCTCTGCGCTGGTCGAAGAGGGTATAGTCGATATCACGAGCCGCTACGCATCGCTTAACCAAAAGAATATTCTTGGTGATTTCAGATTTATTATCTTCGACCGCGTGCTAAGCCATGATAACCAGCTCAACGTGTACGAACGTGTTGTGACGACTTTCTATAAAATGCTTAAACTGCTGTGTCCAACAGAAGAAAAGGCCTTCGGGCTCGATACATCGATAGTTGAGATAGAAAGAGTGCCCCTGATTGTGTCGAAGCCGCGCGAATTTCAATTGGAGAGACTGACCTGATGCCAATCATCGACGAAATGAATCTGCCCGCCTTCGAGAGCCGCATTTCTGCCAACAGCGCAGACTTTAAGGCGAATGCCGAGGCGTATGCAGCGCACCTGAATCTGCATGCGCAGAAGCTTGAGCAGACTTCACCCCAGCGCCGCTCTGCTGCGCTGAAGCGCCATACCGAGCGCGGCAAACTTTTTGCCCGGGACAGAATCAAGGGGCTGATCGACGAAGGTTCGCCTTTTCTAGAGTTGGGCGCATTTGCAGGTCTTGATCTCTACCCCGGTGAGGACATTCCCGGTGCAGGCGCCGTCGCGGGCCTCGGCTATGTTCACGGCCGGCTCGTTGCAATTCTGGCGAACGACGCAACTGTCAAGGGTGGCACTTATTATCCGATTACGGTGAAAAAACACCTGCGCCTGCAAGAAATCGCCGAACTCAACCGGTTACCCTGTGTCTACATGGTCGATAGTGGCGGGGCGTTTTTGCCTAAACAAGACGAGGTTTTTCCCGATCGTGATCATTTCGGCCGCATCTTCTACAACCAGGCGCGCATGTCAGCGGCAGGCATTGCGCAGATTGCGATTGTCATGGGTTCTTGCACTGCGGGCGGCGCGTACGTACCAGCGATGTGCGATGAAACGATTATTGTCGAAAAGCACGGTACGATTTTTCTTGCAGGGCCGCCGCTCGTCAAAATGGCCACCGGCGAAGAGGTGACTGCCGAAGACCTGGGCGGCGCGAGATTGCACACCGGCCGATCGGGCGTTGCAGACCACTATGCGATCGATGACTTCGACGCTCTGCAAAAAGCCCGCAGCATTATCAGCACGTTGCCACGCCCAGAGACCAACCAGCTTGCCAGAACACGCTCCACCGAATTTGCCGAACCTGTGTATTCGCCCGCCGAAATGCAGGGCATAATACCCGCCGAAAGCCGCAAGCCGTTCGACGTGAGAGAAATTATTGCCCGACTTGTCGACGGCAGCGAATTTTTGGAGTTCAAAGCCGAATATGGCAAGACGCTGGTCTGTGCCTTCGCCTCTATCGGCGGCTTTCGCGTCGGCATTCTGGCCAATAATGGCGTGCTGTTCTCAGAGTCGGCGCTCAAGGGCACGCATTTTATCGAGTTATGCTGCCAGCGGCAAATACCGCTGGTGTTCCTGCAGAATATCACGGGCTTCATGGTAGGCAAAAAATACGAAGAGGGCGGCATCGCGAAAGACGGCGCGAAGATGGTGAGCGCCGTTTCGAATGCGAACGTGCCAAAGTTTACCGTGATCATCGGCGGTTCTTACGGGGCTGGCAATTATGGCATGTGCGGCCGCGCCTATTCACCCGACATGCTATTCATGTGGCCGAATGCCCGCATTTCGGTCATGGGGGGTAACGAAGCTGCCGGTGTGCTCGCAATCGTAAGGGAGCAATCCGCGATTGCCGAGGCCAAAAAGAGCGGCAAAGAAACAGACAAGGCGAAGCTTGAAGCAGAGCTTGCCGAGATCAGAAAGAAGATTTCGGCGCAATTTGAGGCGCAGTCTGGTGCCTACTATTCATCGGCCCGCCTGTGGGATGACGGCGTCATTACCCCGGCAGAAACGCGGCAAGTATTGCGCCTGGCGCTCGAAGCAGCTTCGATGAGGCCTCTCAAGAGTTTTGTACAGCCCGTCTACCGCATGTAAGGGATAGATCCTCATTATGATTGAAAAGAAACTTGAAGGCCAAATCTGGCATGTGACGCTGAACCGACCCGAAAAACACAATGCGTTTGACGCCGCGATGATTGCATCGCTCGGCGAGGCGCTGCAATCGATACCAGCAGAGGCGCGGCTGGTGCTCATCACCGGCAACGGCAAGTCTTTCTGCGCGGGGGCTGACATCAACTACATGCGCGCGCAGGCAGGCTATTCAGAAGAGCAGAACCGCGACGATGCGAAGAAGCTCTCGGCCATGTTTGAATTCATCTACGAACTGCCGGTGCCGACGGTAACCTACGCGCAGGGTAACATTTTTGGCGGCGGGCTTGGCATTCTCGCTGCCTGCGACATCGCCATCGCGTCAGATAATGCGAGGTTCTGTTTTTCAGAGGTGAAGATGGGCATAATACCCGCTGTGATTTCACCTTATATTCTGCGCAAGACGACGAATGCGTTTGCCAAAAGGTATTTTCTTTCTGCCGAAGTATTCGACGCGCAGGTGGCGCTGCGCAGTGGTCTGATTGCAGAAATTGTGAGCGAAAGCAATGCGAATGAGACTGTCGACCGGCTGTGCCAGAGCCTTATGTCAGCCGGCCAACAGGCGCAGCGCAGCGCCAAGCGGCTGATGCACGCATACGAAAATTTTGAACCCATGAGCCGCGATCAGCTGATACACGAACTCGCCAAGCTGCGGTCAACCGAAGACGCGCAAACGCGCATGAAGACGTTTCTAGAAAAGTCTAAAAAATAGGATGGCTTCACCCTTCGACAGGCTCTGCAGGCAGAGACTGCGTCGCAGGGTGACAATTGTCATGCTGAGCTCGTCGAAGCATGGCGAATTACGATGGTAACTGAAACAGGCCTTCGATTGACAGGTATCTTTCACCTGTGTCGTAGTTGAAAGTGAGAATGCGCGAACCTTTTTTCAGTTCGGGAATTTTCTTGGCGACTGCGGCAAGCGACGCGCCGCTCGAAATACCGATAAAGAGCGCTTCTTCTTTCGCTGCGCGTTTGGCATATTCAAATGCTTCTTCTTTGGTCACCTGAATCACACCGGTCAGAAGATCTTTCTTGAGGTTCTTGGGAATAAAGCCCGCGCCGATGCCCTGAATCGGGTGGGGGCCGGGTTGACCGCCTGAAATCACAGGCGAGGCAGCAGGTTCAACAGCATAAACCTGCAGGTTGGGCCATTTTTGGCGCAAAATTTCTGTCACACCTGTGAGGTGACCACCCGTGCCCACGCCGGTGATCATCACATCGACACCTTCGGGAAAATCGCGAAGAATTTCTTGCGCTGTAGTCTTGCGGTGAACCTCGATGTTTGCTTCGTTTTCGAACTGCTGCGGCATCCATGAGTTGGGTGTCGAAGCCACGAGCTCCGTTGCCTTTTCGATTGCGCCTTTCATTCCCTTTTCGCGGGGCGTGAGTTCAAAACTTGCGCCATAAGCAGCCATAATCGCGCGACGCTCAACCGACATGCTCTCAGGCATCACGAGCGTGAGCTTGTAACCTTTCGCCGCTGCAACGAGAGCGAGACCAATGCCCGTGTTTCCCGAAGTCGGTTCGATAATGACGCTGCCCGGCTTTAAGATACCGCGCCGTTCGGCGTCTTCGATCATCGCCAGCGCGATGCGGTCTTTGATGCTGGCGCCGGGGTTTTGCCGCTCAAGCTTCACCCAGACTTCTGCGTCGGCAGAAAAAAGTTTATTGATGCGCAAATGGGGGGTGTTGCCGATTGCTTCGGTCATGCTCTTGTATTTCATGCACCCGAATTGCGCCTTTCAGACGCTGCGGCAAGTGTTTAAGGCCGCAGATTTTCAGATTTAGCGTGCGGATTTTGACTTTATTGTTTACATACGCCGCAACGGCGGGCAAAGGTGTATGTAATGCTCCCGGCGAGAATATACACCGCCCCCTATGTTGTACTGCTGTCTCTCGCGCTTTCGGCATGCCGTTTCGATAAGAGGGAGGATTTCGATTTTTCTACCGACCAGCCGCTGCGCTGCGGCATTTTTCAATCGTACTACTTTGTGCGCGAAACCAGAGAAGAAGTCTACGCCGATCTCGGCCTCGTTGCCGCCAATCGCCAGAGCCTCGGCCTGACTGCCGCGCAGGGGCTCGCGCTGCAGAATGCGGCGCGCGAGTGCACAGAAATCTGCACTGTGAAGAAAGACCGGCTGCGGCTGATGCAAGAATCCATAAAGGCTAAACTGGCGCTCAACGAAATTAAAGGCGACCTGCGCCTCTTGGCAAAAGATGTGCGTGAATTTGAAACTGCAAAGCGCGCGTGGCTGCAAGACCACCGCACACGCTACCATAAGGGCCTCGAAATTCTGAGTGAACCCCAAAGGGCGAAGTGGGCGCTTGCCGAGCAGCGCCTCGCGCGCTGGCCTGAGCCTTAACCAGCAACAAGATTTTCATGTTCTGGCAGCGTGTACGGTCTCTACCCTGGTGGGCAATTAGCCTTTCGTTGGGGGTGAATATCATTTCGCTCATGGCGGCGATATTTGCCATCTCGCAGTTTCGTGACGAGTTGCCGGTCGTCGTCGTCGCGTTTCTGTTCGTGCATATCTTCGTGGCCCAACCCGTTAAAGATTTTATTATCTCGCGCATGGGGCTTGGGGCACGCTATTCAACGCAGGCAAGTTTCGTCTCATTCGATAACCGCGTGTCGCGCATCACCCGTCTCGGCGATGTGCTCGACTTTCTCAGCTGGCTCATTCGTGCCTGGCGTATCGGCAGGTTGCGGCTGCTCGTTTTTGATAACGAAGATTTCATCTATTATTTCGCGCTGGGTAAAAAACCCCGTAAGATGCGCCTGCGCGACGAGCTCACCGATGCGTTTCGGGACGAAATCGCCGCCGACAAAACGAGCCGTGCGATCAGCAGCCTTTCGACTCCGCTAAAAAATTATATGCAATCGCGCAAGGTGAAGTTCATCACCCCGGTAATGTTTCGCGACCGCCTCATCGGTCTTATCGGTTTTAACGATATTCTCGACCGGGCGCGCCTGCCGCTGATCGACCACGCGGCCCACCGCATTGGGCTCGCGCTTGAGAACGAACAGCTTGAGCGTACAGTACCGCGCAGCGAGTTTTTGAAGAAAGAGTTTAAACTCGCCGAGCGAATCGAACGGCACCTGAGCGGAGTTTCACACTACCAGGCAGGTACATTCGCCATACAGAAGCTCGACACCGCCTGGGATAAGAAACACTTCGCCGCAATCTTTGGCTGCACGCAGGGTTCGGGTGAGCAGGGCGGTGCTGCCATTTATTTTGCAATGCTGCTGCGGCTGAATGTCGCCTCAACGCGCAGTAATGCGCTGCAGCTTTTTTCAGCTCAGGGGTATTTTTATTCACTCTGCCGCAACCAGACCAACGTCGAAGGGCTTGCCTCTGCAATGAACCGCAGCCTGGTTGAAAATGAAAACGGCGCGATCGTGCTCGAGGGCTTTCTCGTGGGGTTTCATTCTGCCGAGAATCGGCTGCGGCTGATAACTTTTGGCAGTCACCTGGCTTACCGCGACCAAAGCGGCTGGACATGGATCAAAGAAAACGGGCTGCTCGGCATCAGGGGCTTTGAGCCTTCGGGCGCGTTCGATCTTTACCCCGGTAAAGAGGTAATTCTGAGTATGCGTGAATACCCGCTGCTCATGATTTCAGGGGGCCGCGCGTGAGCCGCATTTTCTGGGGGGCTGCATTCGCCTCACTGCTGGTGGCTTTTGTGCTGCAGGTCGGGGCCGTTAAAAAACTCATAGAAACGCGCCAGCCGCGAATTCTCACAACCGAGCATTCATTGGCGTTGATACCGCTGGCTTTCGATCTGCCGTCTGACGCGATGTACCTGCGCCCCTACAATGAGCCGATGGTCATGCGCCCGCCGGGTACGCTGCGATACGTGCAGGCGCTCTTGCCGATCTATGCCGGCGCGTTCTTCTTCTGGTTTACGGGAATTTTCTTGTACATCTTTTCACGCGTGCGCCGCCTCGAGCGCGCTTACATTTTGTTTTCGCTGTTTGTCTGCACATACCTTCTGCTCTTTGTAGACTACTTCACCCTGCGCGTCACCGGTAGTTTTTTTCTGACATTCAACATACTGATTATCGGGCCCTTTCTTTATATGTACCGCAGCGTCTATTCGCTCGCGACGCAAGGGGTGCTCTATGCTGCGGTTCTGCTATTCTCTCTGGCGATGTCTATCTTCTATCCGGTGAATTCTGCCGAGGCCGAAATATTCTTCATAAAACTTCTGGGTGTGGTGTTTTCTGCAACCTTCGTTTATTGCGCCGCGCTCTTTATTCGGGCCGAAATGGATAAAGAAAAGCAGAGCCTGGGAAAAAAACTCTGGGCCGAGCGCATATTCAATATTTCACTGGTTTTTGCAGTCGCAATGCCGCCCGCATTCTTCTTCATGCTGTATTATTTTCCGGTACGCGTTGATGTGAACTACAACGCGCTCTTCTTTTTGCCCGCTCTTTTTCCGATCATTTTTCTGACGCTCAGCCTGCGGTGGGGTCTGGTCAGCTTTCATGTACCGATCAGCCTTGCGGCAGTGCGCTTCATGTATTTCGCTTTTTTTGGCTTTCTTTATTGGTTCACCATCGGCTTCAGCCTGGGAGAGATCTACCAGAGCGAAATGACCCGCGCCGGGCATATCTGGCTTCTGGGCTTGTTTTTGTTGCTGATCGATCCGCTGCGCACTGCGCTCTTAACCTCGCTCGACCAATACAGCAGCTCGCGGCGTAAAGTGCTCGATAATTTCTTGCTGCAGAGTTCGCAGCAGATTGCAAACCCCGGCCGTGCCGTGCAGTTTATCGAAAGGCTTGCCGGTTCCCTCACCGAGGGGCTTGGCAGTTACTGGGTAAAGGTCGTCATGAGCCGCGATCTATTCACGAACTGGGACAGCGACAGCGACAAAATTGTCTATTTGCCCGACGACGACCCGTTTTGGGTTCAGGCCCGAACCTGGGTACCCCGCAGCCGCTACGCGGTTCTGACGCAGACTTTTGTCGGGCCGGTGCGTGACTTCTTGCAGGGCAGGGGCGCATTCATGGTTATCGGCATGAATAAATTCAAGGCCGGCATCATGATCTCAGAGCGGCGCGAAAATATGCCATACTACCGTGAAGATGTGCGCTTCATGCGCCAGGTAATCCGTGAGGCAGAGGTTTTGATTCAAAATTACCTTTTTCTGATCGAGAATGTGAAGCTGCGCCGCCGCGAACGTGAGCTCGCTTACAGCGCGCGCATTCAGAAGCGCGTTATACCGGGCCACCGCAAATTTGAACATTTTGAATTCTGGTCTTACAGCAGGGCGTACGAGAGTGTGACAGGCGATTACGTCGATCTGCTGCAGATCGACCCGCAGACATTCGTGGTATTGCTGGGTGATGTCAGCGGCCACGGCATATCGAGCGGCTATCTGGTCGCCTTTGCGCGTGCCTACCTCAGGGGTGCTCTGGCAGACCGCAAAGCCAGCCTGAAAGATGCACTCGGCGGTCTGAATGCCTACCTGGCTGAGAATTACCGCGGTAATGAATTCATCACGCTTTTTGCCTTGCAGATGGTGTTTCATGAGGATTCATTGGCGTTACGCTACATTAACGCCGGTCAGCATCCGGCTTTGCTCTATACCGAGAAAGGCCTTATTAAACTCGAAGAGAGCCAGCGTCTTCTTGGAGTCATCGCCAATACCTACCACGAGTCCGTTCTCACTCTGCCTGCTGGCAAGGTGAGGCTGATTCTCTATTCAGACGGGGCATTCGATGTATTCAACAAGTCAGGAAAAATTCTCGGTCAGAAAAAATTCTTCGATTGGGTCGAGTCGTCGCTTGAAAAACCCGCGGCAGAACAACTGGCATTCTTGCGCCAGCGCATCGAAGGTTATACCTCTTCAGGGCAAGAGAGTGATGATCTGGCGCTCATCATCATCGAGGCCAATGAGCGCCGTGAAAGTTGATTTAGAAGCTGACTGAATCAGTCAACCTGCGACTACTCTGCCTTTTCGGTCTGGTTGTAGCGTATGATGCGAATATTGCTGCGGTGAATTTCGAGCGCAGCCGTTAAGAGCTGCGCATAGTTGGTTTTACCCGAATTTTCCGCCGTTTTCTCGAATGACACATCTTTTGGCAGCGTCTTGATTTTCGCCACCTCATCGCTGGCTTTGGTCTGTAGTTTTGCATAGTCGGCGGCCGGCGGCAGCGCGACAGACTTACGGCTCACCACGGCAAAGAAGTACACAGAACCGCCTGCATCCACCGGGCCTACGACCTGACCTACCGGGGCCGAAAGCCGCTGGCGCATAAAAATATCCGATTGTTGCAGCGGCGAAAGTGCAACGTTTGCGTTATCTTTGCCTTTTTTGCCGTCGAGGTCGGTGCTGAGGCCGGCATCGTCAATTGCGATGACCTTCGCTGCTGCGAGAGCCGCCACCTGACCGATGCCTGCTTTAGAGGCGTTTGTGAGGCTCTGTGTGAATTCTTTTTCGAGCGCCTGGCGCTTCTCGCTGAAGAGCGAAGCTTTGATCGTTTCTCGTTTCGAATTATCGAGCACGGCTTTGGGGTCTTTGCTTAAAAATTCGACTTTAAATTTGTTCTGAATATCTGCTTCGCTCGGGTTGAATTTACCGCGCAGAATTTTGTCGCGTGCCGCCCCGTCGATCGCGATGATGCGGTATGAATTTTGTGTCGCTGCAAACTGAAGTTCGTCGAGCGTGGCAAAATCAGAGGCGTACGACGCCCCCTGCAGCATCTCATAGGCTTTCGCAGGGCCATATTCTTGCAGCATGTTTCTGCCAATCTGGTCGAGGCTCATGCGCCGCTGAGAGAGAAATTCGTTCAGGCGCTGGGTGTCGAGTTTGCCGTTCACAATGTATTCTGAAAACTGTTTCTTGTAAAAATTGGCGAGCACACGCGCTTCGGTCGAACTTGCGGGTACGTAACCGGCGCGCGAGAGCAGCTGCGTGAAGACCTTGCGGTCAATCGCTTCGTCGAGCGCGCGGCCACGAGTCATGTCTTCGAACATTTTGCGGCTTTTCTCGTCGAGGCCTTTCATATTCTGAGACATACGCTCTTCGAGGCGTTTCTGGTATTCAGAAACTTCACCTTTGGTAAGATAATCACTGCCCACCTTGGCTGCGTTGTATGCGTCGATTTTTGATTTCGTGCCCAGTACGTCGGGCATACCGAACATAAAGACGATGATTATAAGAATAAATACCAGAAACGCCCAGGTGCCGGCCTTGACGATTTTTTCCCTGAGGGTAGATTTAGATTCAGACATTCGCCAGTCTCGATTTTTGATTTACCTCAGCAAACTGAATTCAAGCCTGCAAAGCAGGTTCTCATGACGCAGTGCCGCTAA
Organism: Turneriella parva DSM 21527; assembly: GCF_000266885.1. Classification (NCBI taxonomy): domain Bacteria; kingdom Pseudomonadati; phylum Spirochaetota; class Leptospiria; order Leptospirales; family Leptospiraceae; genus Turneriella; species Turneriella parva. Next base: position 2,814,775 of record NC_018020.1, read on the forward strand.
ACTCCGTCTGAATTCCGATCTGACTATGAACGAATACATACACAAAATAGCCGATAATGCCCTTGAAGTTTCGCAAGATCTGCGCGTCGCCAGAACATCGCAAAAAAATGCGGTCTTGAAGACCCTCGCCGGCCTGCTGCTCGAAAAGCGCTCTGAACTTCAGGCCGAAAATGCCCGTGACATTGCGTATGCCCGCGAGGCAAACCTCGATGCAAGCCTGGTAGACCGGCTGACGCTTTCTGATAAGGTGTTGCAGTCGATGAGCAAGGCTCTCGGCGAAATTGCTGCTCTGCCCGACCCGGTAGGTGAAGTCATTGAAGGGCGCACGCTCACGAGCGGCGTCAGACTTACCAAAGTGCGCGCCCCGTTGGGTGTTGTCGCGATGATCTATGAATCGCGCCCCAATGTTACAACCGATGTCGGTGCGCTCTGCCTGAAATCGGGCAACGCAGTGATTCTGCGTGGTGGCAAAGAGGCGATACACAGCAACCGCGCGCTCGTGAACCTGTTTCATGAGGCACTCAAAGCGCATGACCTGCCCGCTGAGTCAGTGCAGCTGATCGAAAAAACCGAAAGGGCGCTGATTGTCGACCTCGTGCGCTGCGTGCGACAGATAGACCTCGTGGTGCCGCGCGGCGGCGAAGCACTGATTCAGTTCGTCACGGAAAATAGCCTCATACCCGTTGTGAAGCATGATAAAGGCGTGTGCAATATTTATATCGAAAAAGACGCGCCATTGCAGATGGCGATCGACATTGTGTTGAATGCGAAAACACAACGGCCCGGCGTGTGCAACGCGGCGGAGTGTCTGCTCATTAACAGCGGCTGGCCGCATGCAGCAGAATTACTAAAAGCTCTCACGGCAAAGGGTGTGAAACTGCACAGCAACCCGGCTGGTATCGCCTGGGCAGCGGCGAACGGTGCGAGCGCAGAACCTTTTGTGAACGACCTGGGGTTTGGCCATGAATACCTGAGCCTTGCGATTTCGATAAGGCCCGTGCACGATCTCGACGAAGCAGTGCAGCACATTCTGCAATATGGCTCGAAACATTCTGAGGCCATCATCACGAATGATTATACACTGTCGCAGCGGTTCATCGATTCGCTCGATTCTGCCGCTGTATTTGTAAACTGTTCGACCCGTTTTCACGATGGCGGCGAGTTCGGTCTCGGCGCCGAAGTTGGTATCGCCACCGGCAAACTGCATGTGCGCGGGCCCATGGGCCTCAAAGATCTCACGACGACGCGCTACGTGGCGCTCGGTTCTGGTGAAGTGCGCGCCTGAAAGGCGAGATGACCTATTTTTTTGGCGGCACCTTTGACCCACCGCATGCGGGTCACCGTGCGATCGTGTCGCACCTGCTCGCAGCATCGCCGAAAGCGAAAGTAATCGTGATGCCGGCACCCATGGCACCCCTGCGCGGCGCAGAAAAAGCTTTCACCTACCGGCAGCGCTTTCATCTGCTGCGGGTCATGTTTGCCGACGCGATCGTTTCGGGCCTGGTTACACTTTCGGTGCTCGAACGCCGTTTGCCCCCACCGCATTATACAATCAACACGCTCGAGGCCCTCGGCAAATATTGCGATGAAAAGCCTGTGCTCGTCATTGGTGGCGACCAGGCTGAAAAGCTGCCGCGCTGGCACCGGTACACAGACATTGCGTTGGCCTATCGCTTCGTCATTTTTTCGCGGCAGGGCTCTGCTATCAGCAATCTACCGAATCTGCGCTATGAGCAGATTACAGATTTTTCTTGCGATGAATCTTCGACTGCCGTGCGTGATCAGCTAATGGCACTCGGGCCCGAAGCCCGGTTCGCAGCGGCGCTTGCAATCGCCGAAGCGGTGCGTTAAGCGCCGCCGCTCTAGGGTTAACCGACGAAATAAAGACAGAACCGCGCCGCGAGGCGGCGAGCCGTTTGCAGCGGATTCAGCAGGTTTAGGTTCGTCAGAAAGTAGGTAGGAGTAATCGCCACGGCAAAGGCAAAAACGATCGCTCCCGCCGCCGGGGCAGCCAGGCAGAGCAGTGTCGCCGCGTAGACGGCAATTTGCGCCACATGAAAGACCGGGGTTTTCTGCGAATAAGCCGACGCAAACGCCCCATGCGCCTTCCAGTGACGATATGCAGCAATAGTCCTCGACGTGGTGGCCAGCCAGCGCACCGATTGGCGCGCAGAAACCGCACGGCTATTGCCATAGAACGCAAACAGATCCGCCTCGGCGCCCTGCTTTAAAATCTCAGCGTAGGTAATTTGGGCACGCACGCTGCGCGCCGATTCTCGCGGCGATAAAACAGCCATCGCCGAAGCGTCGGTAACACGATTCCAGACGGTGCGCTGCAGGTGCAGGCGTGCTTCGCGCATCGCAAAGCCAGACAAGGGCTCATGCGGGTTGCGCGCCACGCGCCTCGGCATCAACAGCACCTGAGCGTGCTGCTGCGCATAGCCGACCAGATGCCAGACATCTTGCGCGGCGATGAGCAGGCTGGCATCAAAAACGATGACCGTCGTATTTGCCTGGCGCGCAATGCGTTCTGCGAGTGGCCATTCGCCCGCGTTTTTAAGGCGTGTATACCTCACGCCGTTCGCGGGCTGGGTCCAGTCGCTGAGCCGCGCGGGCAGGTGATAGAAAATTTCGGCGCTGATGGGGCGCGTTGCCTTCGCCACGACGCGTGCGAGCAGCGCAATGTTGCGCTGGTCGATCGCCAAAATGCCGCCTGTGCGGTAGACCAGAAGAATTTCGGCGCTATCGTTGCGGGCGAAATCTTCTGGCATACGTCAGCCGTTCTTAAGCATCGCGGGTTTCTTTACAAAGGCGAAAACGACATAACCCATCGACAGTAGCATCAGAATGATTGAAATAAACTGTGCCTGCGAAACGCCAAAGACGTCGCGCGGGTTCAGGCGTATAAACTCGATCGAGAAGCGAAACAGCGCGTGCAAAAAGAGATAGAGAAAGAATTTCGCGCCGAGAGGCCAGTCCTTTTTGCGCACGGACCAGAGAAACACAAAGCAGAGAAACGAAAATGCGCTCTCAAAAAACGGGGTGTTGATCGCGGTTGCGAGTGGGTTGCCGTCGCTGTGTTTCATGAGCCATTCAGACCAGCTTGCAGCACCATTCGGGAAACTCATGCAAAACGGAGCTGGCCAGTTCATTGTGCAAAGCCCACCGTAGCAGCCGTCGCCCGAAAAGATGCAGCCGGCCCGGCCGAAAACGTAACCGAGCGCCAGCATCGGTGCCAGCAGATCGATACCGAACAGAATATTTACCTTGTTTCGGCGCAGAATGTAGATGATGAGACTGCTCGCGAGAATAAAACCACCGTACCAGGTAAGGCCTGCGCCCGAAAACAGGTGCGACATGAGCGTGCCCTGCATGAACTCGGGTGTATTGCGGATTTCAATTACATATGCAATTTTTGCGCCGACGATGCCGCCGACGACACCTGCGAGCAGAATATAGTCGCCGAGCTGCACCTTGAGCCCCACACGCGGAAACTCGCGTTCGATCAGCAAGAAGGCCGAATAGAACGCGAGCGCCATGGTAATACCGTAGGGCGAAACCTGCGCCCACGAAACGATGGTGCTCTTGAGCATACCTTCTTTATATGTGCAGGCGGCCAGTACGAGCGGCAGAAGATAGACGAGAAATTTGAGACGTTTAAGCATATGGCACTGCTGCGATGAAAAACGCATCGTCAATCCCTTAGGGTCGCGTCGAATTTGACTTTACGTCGAGGCGACCGATTACTTTTCCTGAGTGCATGTTTGCACGCATTGCACGGGGCTTCAGCGCTCCGCTCAGTAGTTTCGGCTACATGTCTGACAACAAACTCTGGGGTTTCGCTGTAATTCCCCTGTTGCTCACACTCGCCATTGTGGTTGCGATGGCTTTTTTCGTCTGGGTCTATCTGCTGGGTTACATCTCAGATAAACTCGCCTTCGACGTGAGCGACTGGCCGCAATTCTTGCAATTTCTCATAGCAGGATTACAATTCGTCATGAAACTCGTGATCATCTATTTCTTTTTCACTTTTCTGCTGCGGGTCTTTATGGCGTTATTCTCAATTATTGTGATTCCGTTTTTGTCTCCGCTGGTCGAAAAAATTCTCGCGAAAGAGGGTGTTACCACCATCAAAATCAGCAACCTTGAACTCATCGGTTTCATCTTCTCGTCGATAGTGTATAACGTGAAAATTCTCGTGGTGCAGTCGATATTCGCGCTTCTGCTGCTTTTTACCGGGCCCTTGCAGCCGATACTCAACTTTTTTACGTCGAGCTATTTTGTCGGCCGCTCATATTTCGACTATGTCTTTGAGATGCTCGGTAAACCGCGTGAATTTGGTGAAATGGCGAAAGGTTACCGGGCGATTTCGGTTGGCGTCGGTATGTTCTCGCATGTATTTCTTTTTGTGCCGATAGTCGGCGCTGTGTTCACCCCGATCTTGTGTGTGGTTGCCGCGACGCGCATTTTCGCAGAAAGCTCAAAGCAGCAAAGGTGACGAAACAAAGTCTCGCTCTAATCTGCTTTCTCGCTGTGTCGCTGACGGCCCGGCTTGAGGCAAAGCTGCACCTGTTTCTGGACGAACGGTTGCGCGGCAGCGTGCATGAAAAAGTACTCTACAAGTTTATTCCGCTGACGAGTGCGCAAGAAGTTGACCTCGTCTATGTCTCAGATTTTCTGCAGGTTGGCAACGCAGCGAAGGCTGCTTCGAAACTGGGTGAATCTGACCGTGGTATCTATCTGGGCGCAGACCGCTGGCCGGGCGATTCTGACATCGGCAAATTGATTAAGTCTCCCGAATGGTTCACCATGCTCGGCAAAATCTCGTTTATGGTCGAGAACGACGCGCCCGAATATGCCGCAATGCCGAGAGGGCTTTACCCGCGCGGCGAACTTTGGCGCAAGTTCGCACAGCTGACCGGCGTTGACTATGCGGGCAACCTGAACCTGCATTTTCTCGAGGCGCGGCCGGTCAGCCTCGAAAAGGGAAAATGGCAGCGGGCGGTGTGTGTCGCCTCGGCGATGTCTGCAGATGGCGCAAAGACCAAAAGCCCGCTGGAATGGGGTGTATCCTCATTGAAGCTGAATTTTCGCGACACAAAACAACTCGCATACCTGGGCCAGCATGTCTGTATTGACGCACCGGGTGGCCATACGCTTGCCGAGCTGCGCATCGCGCGAACCGATGTCGCTCTCAGCGCAGACGACGGGCGCTTTTCAGTCTGGAACGAGGCGCAGCCGCTGCGCGTGACGCTCAGCAGCGATCGGCTCATTACCGCGCCGCTGCACCTGAAGCTCGTGCCGCAGAGCCTAAGTGAGCCGGTTGATTTCTTTTTTCAGGGCGACAGAATCGACTGCGACAAGGCTTCGCGGTGCAGGCCGGCTGCGGCTAACTTTCTCTTACCGCAGCCGAAAGAACTGACCGCGCACCATGAACTCGCGATTCGCTCTTCGGGTACGGCCTATTTTCGGGGCACGCTGCAGCTACTGGCCGGTTCAATCGAGGTGGCTAAAAGTGAGGTGCGTTTCACGCAGCACAGCTGGCTCGCCGAAACGCTCTATGCCCTCTCTCACCCGTCTGAATACCAGGGCTTGTTTCTGTTGCTCATCGCGGCGGTCATCGCCCTCATCGCCTTGATTTGGCTTCTGCTGCACCAGATTGGTCGCCTGCGCGCCAGAAAACTCGCGCGCGAAAATATGCCGCCGGCAAGGCAGACGAGCGCATCGCTCACGATTCGGCACGGCGCGCGGCTGCACCTGACCGCCGTCGATAATCCGTTTGGCTGCGAACTCGTCGATTTCGGCGGCATTGTGGATATAGAACTAGCTGAGGCGGGTTTTTCAGTGCGCCATGGCAATGGCGCAGGCGGCACTTGGCCGTTGGGGCAGGTGAAGTACCGGTTGCCCGATGGCTACGAGATTCAGCTGCGGCCGCTCGCTGACGGCAACTATCTGCTTGAGGTGTTTCTGCTCAGCGGAAAGGATTCGTCACCGACATCTGCGAAATCTTCACAAAATCCGCAGACTGCGCTTCGCGGCGCGTAATGTTTTTCACGCAGGCAAACGCCTCGGCGTCGGCTGCGTCGACCGCCATTATGCGAGAGGCGCTGCCTTTTTGTTCGGCCAGAAACGCGTCGAGCGCCTGGCAAAAGTTTCCCTTATCGGGTGAGGTTACGTATGCCCTGAAGGTGCGAAAGTTCATAATGCGCGCCGTTTGATAGAATGATGACTCGGTATGCGCGTCTGCGTCGATGAGTGTGAGCTCGCGCTCGCCGTTTTTTTCTTTCATCGCCGCGAAAAGAGCGCGCAGCGCCGGCACGTTCTTGCAGAACCGCGAACAGTAGAGCGGGCTGATACCCTGAACGCCCTCTTCATCGATGTCTTTGAGATATTCGTCGAGTTTTTCGGGTGTTAAGGCGTCGCTGATCGTCAGCAGACTGCCGTCGGCAACTTCGATATTTTCGTCTTCGAGCGGCACGGCGAGGTAGACCTCTTCGCGGTACTCTTTCAGCTTTTCAGAAATCGCGGCGGTGTCGCTGCGCCCGAGCGTTACGCCAAAACTCAGCGGCACACCGAGAGTGCGCCACTTTACCAGGTCAGAGAGCGAGCGCAGGTTCTGTATGTAAAGTGCGACCTGGTGACCGACAACCGGGTTGCGTGGCCACAGGTCATTCGCGTTACGAACAAAAAGCTTGAAATAGACCACGCGCCGGCCAAACAGAGTCTTGTAGAGATACATACCATGCTGCGGTCGCAGGCGGTACGATTCGGTCTGCAAAACGAATGCATGTTTAAAAAGCACATCGAGAAATTTTGCGCGCTGTGCCCTGTCAAAATTTCCGCTGCAGGCAACCGTGGCAAGCGGGTGGCCCTTTTTTTTGACAATGACTGTCTCGCAGGCTTCTTCGGCCCAAAGCGCTTCAAGATCGGCCACGGTTTCAGTGATCGCTTCTTGCAATCGGGCCGTTTCAGCACCCAGCGGCGAATCGACAGGTGCGATGGCAAGCATCGCAGCCGCGGCCAGAAAGCAGAAGGGGTGGCGCTTATTTATTGTTTTCATCGGGTAGAATGTAATTCTCGTCATAGTTGATTTTTGCGGGTTCAGCTTTTGCAGGCTGTGTACCCATGACTGCCTCAGGTGCGAGTACGGGCAGATTGCCAGGCATGTTCACGTAGTAGATGCGGGCCCAATCGGCAAGCGCATCGGCCTTGCTTTGGCTGCTGGCTGCCGGTGCACTGCCGCCTGTCGAAAGAGAATAAAAGGCATTATCGCAGTGGGTGCGCAGCTCGGCGTATTTTTCGGCAGGCACGACGCACGATACGACAACCGGGCCCGCATCGGCGAGCACGATGCCGGTTTCATCACGATAGAGTTTGCCTTTCGATTTGAACTCCCACACCGACAGATGCAGGTCTTCACGGTATTTTGAATTGCGTTCGTCGACGAGGCGAACAAAGGTGAATTCACTCGCCAGCCTTGCCGCTTTCTGATTCACAATGGCAGAAAATTCGGATTTATCTTTGCCGACGAAACTGCGCACTTCGATGCGGGCATCGCGCCGGCGAAACTGCGTGATGACCCCGTTGCGCTTGACCGACTCGCGCAGGCGCCACGCTTCGGGAACATCAAGTTCAAAACCGGCTTCGCCGTTCTTCGATTGCCACGTATAGGGCACCGCGTGCAGAGTCTGTGCCGCAAAGAGACATAAGGTGGTGGTTACGAGTATGGCTCGCCAGGGGCGCATCCCTTATATCATCGGCCGCGCGCGCGCCCGAATCAAATGAACCGATGAATTTTGCTTCAGCGCAGGTGCTTCAGCGAGTGCTCGCGCCGTTCAATGGTCTGCTCAATCGTGGCAGTCTCGTTTTGCGGTATACAGCCGGCAGCCGCACGGTTGGTACGCCGCGCCTCAAGGTTCTGGTAGAGTTCAAACCAGTCGTGCGACCGGTCTTCGCCGAGAAACTGCACGTTGGCGAGGTGCATCTTGTTTGAAGAGTAGCCCAGATCAAGATCGCACGGCTGAACGCTGAGCTTCGGTTTCGCGCAGCCGATTGCGAGCAGAGTAAGAATAACGAATATATGGGAAATCCGCACGTTCATCTTCACTCTCTATCGGCGCCGGGCTGTGGTGAATTGAGAGCCCGGCCGAATAAAGTCAGTCGTAGTTGTGCTTCAGCAGATCTTTGTAGGCACCCTTGAGGTCGGTTGTGTCTTCGACGGCGCCTTTCTGTGCATCCATGTTCCAGTTGAGCTTTTTCGTCCACGCATACGCTTTGGGCTTCGGAATCGGTTTAGAGCTGGGTATAACAATACCTTCGCCGGCGTTCACGTTGACGTCACTTTTGGTTGAGGTGTCGACGACGTTTACCTGACCTTCGTTCACGCAGAGCCACAGGTCGGCTTTATCTGATTTCTTCTTGCCGAAAGCAAAGTAGAATTCGGTGCCGCGAACCGCCGCAACCATCGTCTGCGCGCGAATTTGAAAAGTCTGTCCCGGTTGACGCTTGCCGACTTTTGAGAAAATAGAACCACTTTCGACGTCTATAGTGGTCGAAGCGCCCACAGCGCTCAGAATAATCTGTGAATCCGATTTGAGCTTCAGCGCAGCGCCCGATTTGAGGCTAATAATGACTGTGCCTTTTTTGCCCGTACGGATTTTTTCGTTTTCTTTGACCAGAGCGCCGAGCGCGGCCTTTTGCCAGCTCTTACCGTCATGAATTTCGACTTGTCCCGACACAAAGGTCAGTTTGCCTGCATCAGCGGCGAGGCTCAGAGTGCCGAATAAAGCCACGGCAGCGATGAATAGATTTTTTGACTGCATAATATCTCCCCTGGGGAATTTGATTACCCTGACAGCAGGCTCGGCCTGCACCACGTGAGGGCAATCACAATTTTGCCACGGTCGTTCTGGCTCATCTGTTTTTAGCTGCGAATGCTGAAAATCTGTTTACGTATTGAAAACGATCTGCATCCGAACGAATGCTTCGCTGGCCTGTCTACAATATGTTTATTTTGCTGGCTCTGGCGTTCGTCGCCGCATGCGGCAGCAAACTTGTGCGCAAAGAAGAAGTGCAGCGCATTAGCAAAGACTACGAGGGCATCTATGTGGTCAAAGACCGCATCGACGTTGGCAATTTTGACAGCCTGAACAAGGGCGCGCGCGTGAAAATCTTCTTCAAGACAGCCGGCGATTATGTCTCGGTATACGCATACCCTTATTCGCAGCCGCGCGAAGAAGCCAACGGCAAGAACATTCTGCAGATGTTCGAGGGTGATTTTCCCGACAAGAAGTTCAGCGAAGAGCTGCTGCGAAAGCGCATTGCCGATCTGGTTGAAGAGCATACCGGCAAGCTGCCACCGGGTGAAGCGGCAAAACCCGCCGGCCGCCGCGGCCGTTAGAACCATGCGCGTCGGAATCTTCGGTCTAGGTACGGTTGGTCAGGGTCTCTTGCAGATTCTGCGCGAGCGGCAGCCTGCGATAGAAGCTGTCGCGGTGGTCGACCGCAGCTATGCGCGAAAGGCAGAACTTCTCGCCGGCATCAAGGCTTCGGATGACAAGAACTTGATTCTGAAAGACAAGAGTATCGACACGGTTGTCGAACTGATGGGTGGCATCGACGACGCCCTGTATGTGGTCCGCTCGGCCATCGAAAACGGCAAGAATGTCGTTACCGCAAATAAGGCGCTTCTGGCAGAACATGGTTACGCGCTGTTTCAATTTGCATCCGAACACGGGCGCACCATCGCCTTCGAGGCAGCCATTGCGGGCGCGATACCAATTGTGCGCAATATTGAAACAATCTTTCGCCACGAGCGCATCACGCGCCTCATGGGCATCGTGAACGGCACCACGAACTACATTCTGACGCGCATGCGCAAAGACCACCTGAGCTATGGCGAAGTGCTCGAAGCTGCGCAGAAGCAGGGGCTCGCCGAGGCCGACCCGACGCTTGATGTCGGTGGTTACGATGCGCAGCAGAAACTCGCATTGCTCACTTCGCTGATCACCGGCGAATGGGTCGAAGCCAAGAATATTCCAGTGCGCGGCATAACTGAAATTTCAGCGCAAGACGTCGTTTGGGCTGAGCGGTTTCATAACCGCATTCGCCTCGTGGCGGAGTATAATCTGATTCAGGGCCAGCATTATATGCATGTGACGCCGGCCCTCGTCGGCGAGCAGAACGTGCTCTATGACATCGAGTACGAGAATAATGCACTGCTGTTTCACGGCGAATATTCGGCAGAACATCTCTTCATGGGCAAAGGCGCGGGTAAGTTTCCGACTGCTTTTTCTGTCTATTCTGACCTGATTCAACTGCAGCTCGCCGCGGCGAGCCCGGTGCCGGTGCGCAAAATTGAAACCTATCTGCCGATCGCCAATATCGCCGACACTACGTCGGCGTTTTACCTGCGCCTCAGAGTCAAAGACCAGCCCGGCGTGCTCGCGGCGATCGCGCAGATTCTCGGCAACAACGCGCTTTCGATTGCGTCAGTGCATCAAGATCACTCCGCTGTCGCGGCCGGTGAAGTGGATATCGTGATACATACGCATGCACAGAAACGCTCCGGTTTTTATAAGGCACTCAAAGAAATTCATGCGCTAAAGAGTATTGTGCTGCACCATGTCTATTTGCCGGTGCTGGGCTGATAGCCTGCTTTACCGAATCATTTGCCCGCAATCGGGTGCCCGTGGGTCTGAAACCCGGGTCTAGCCATTCGCCCAATTGCATAAATCACTTGCGCGTCTCGTCTCGCATTGTAGATTTGCCGCTATGGAAATATTGCAGTGGATTTCAGAACATCCGGTAAAAACCGTGTTCAGCGCTCTCGGTGTGTTTCTTCTTCTCGTGGCGATTAAAGATGTGACGCAAAAAAAGCGCACGATACAGCATAACTTTCCGGTAGTGGGTCGTCTGCGCTATATGCTCGAAGTGATCGGGCCCGAGCTTCGGCAATATTGGGTTGCCAATGATAAAGAAGAGATGCCGTTCAACCGTGCCGAACGGCGCTGGGTATATGCGACCTCAAAAGGGCAGAACAGCAACTTTGGTTTCGGTACCACCGAACAGCTTTACGAAGCGGGTTACCCGATTATCAAGCATGCGGTGTTCCCTTTCCCTGAATCCAAGGCGGTGATTATCCATGACGACCCGTCGGCGATACCCTGCCTCAAGGTCATTGGTGAGTCGCACAAACGCCCCAAGGCATGGCGGCCCCCCTCGATCGTGAATATTTCAGCGATGTCCTTTGGTTCGCTGGGCGACCATGCAGTGCGCGCTCTCAACCAGGGGGCAAAACTGGCGCATTGCTGGCACAACACCGGCGAAGGGGGATTCTCCCCTTACCACACGAGCGGCGCCGATGTCGTCTGGCAGATTGGTACTGGTTATTTTGGCGCCCGCGACGAGCACGGCTTTCGACTAGAGAAAGTGGTTGAGAAAGTCGACCAGAACCCGCAGATACGCATGATCGAAATTAAACTCTCGCAGGGCGCAAAGCCAGGCAAGGGCGGTATATTGCCGGGCACAAAAGTGACTGCAGAGATCGCCGCGATTCGCGGGGTTGCAAAAGGCAAAGACTGTATATCTCCCAACTTTCATTCTGAATTTTCGACGGTCGATGAAATGATTCGTTTCGTCGAACGCATTGCAGCGGCGACGGGCCTGCCCGTAGGCATCAAAAGCGCGATCGGCGAACTTGATTTCTGGCAAGAGCTCGCGCAGCGCATGAAGCAGACGAAAAAAGGGCCTGACTACATCGTCATCGATGGTGGCGAGGGGGGCACCGGTGCCGCACCGCTCACTTTTGCCGACCACGTGGCTCTGCCATTTAAGACAGGGTTTGCGCGCGTATACCAGATTTTTCAGAAGCAGAAAATTTCTGAGCGCATCGGTTTCATCGGCTCGGGCAAACTGGGTTTTCCCGACCGTGCGGTGGTTGCGCTCGCGATGGGCTGCGACCTCATCAACGTCGCCCGCGAGGCGATGATGTCGATCGGCTGCATTCAGGCACAGAAGTGCCATGATGGCCATTGCCCTGCGGGAGTCGCGACGCAGAACTGGTGGCTACAGCGGGGCCTCGATGTCGACGATAAGACGAACCGCGCAGCTCGCTATATCAAGGGTTTCAGAAAAGAATTATTGTCGCTTGCCCACGCGGCGGGCTACGAGCACCCCAGCCAGTTTACGGGTGAAGATATTGAAATCAGCTCAGGCCTTAACCGCTTCAAGACCCTGACCGAGGTGCTTGAGTACAGGCGCGACAAGGTCGTCTTTCCGGGAATGGCGAAGCTGGTGGCGTAAGAAATTTACTGGCGTAGAGGCGCGCTTAAAGCGCGTCCCCCATATAACCCGAGCGTGTCTCTACAGACTATTCTGACAGAAATAAATCTGCCAGTCTTCTTTCGTGCGGATTTCGAATGAGCCTGGGGCAATCGTTTTCAGAAAGGCGGTGAACGACTCTTCTTGTGCCGAAGGTATTCCCGAAAGGGCCCATGCACGGCAGTTCGCGAGGGCAAATTTCAGATCTGCGGCATTCGCTTCGAAAATATTCGGCAGAATGTTTGCCAGAAACACCGTGTTCGCCCGGTCGATGGTACGCTCGTGTAACGTCGAAAAATCACCTACGGCGAATTCACATGCAAACGCCGCACCGTGGCGCTCTTCGTTGAGGGTCTTGTTGGCCGCGGCGGATTCGACTGCCAGCGTCTCGACGTCGACGCCCCACGCAGAGGCAGCCCCCCAGAGCATAGCGGCAATCGCCAGAATACCCGAGCCGCTGCCAATATCGATCACGGTGTCGCTCGGCCTTATGGTCTTTTCAATAAATTCGACCATGAGTTGCGTCGTGGCATGTTTACCCGTGCCGAACGCCATGCCGGGCACCAGCCAGAGTTTTTTGAAACCGGGGCCGATATCGGCATTTTCTGCATCCCAAGGCGGCACGAGCGCCGTTTTTTGCGTCAGCGCGAAAGCGCGAAATGACTTCTCGAATTCTTTCAGGTAGTCGGCGTACTGTACCTGAGAGATTTTGAACTCGAGGTCGGCGAAACCCAGGGTCGCGAGTGCCATCGGTGCGAAAGCCCGTGCGGGAAAATTTTCGGCAAAGAAAAAGAAAAGCTGCGTGTTGTCTTCTATCAGGTTCGAGGTGCGGCCTTCTTCATAGAGCAATTCAAAAGTGCTCTGCGCGCCCGATTTCAGAAAAAATTCTTCAATTTCTGCGGCATGCTCTTTCGGCGCGTTGATTTCGATCTGCCAGAAGACAGCAGTGATATAGCTCACGAGATAGCCGCCCTGTGGGCGGCGAACTCGTGAGCGAAATAGCTTATCACTGCATCGGCGCCGGCGCGAAAAAACCCGAGCAGCATCTCGTCACGGGCCTTATCGCCGTCGAGCCAGCCTTTCTCGGCGGCAGCTTTGACCATTGCGTATTCGCCGCTGACGTTGTAGCACACGACGGGCAAATCGGTAGCTTCTTTTACCCGGTGAATAATATCCAGATACGCCAATGCAGGCTTGACCATTAAGAAATCTGCACCTTCGGCCGCATCGAGGCGCGCTTCGCGCAGTGCCTCTGCCGCGTTCGCAGGGTCCATCTGGTAGGTTTTTTTGTCGCCAAACTTGGGGGCAGACGCGAGAGCATCACGAAACGGGCCGTAGAAGGCGCTCGCGTACTTGGCGGTATAAGACATGATGCCGGTTTCGGTGAAGCCTGCGGTATCGAGGGCTTCACGCAGAAAACCCACGCGGCCATCCATCATGTCTGAGGGGCCAATGATATCGATGCCGGCTTCGGCCTGGGCGAGCGACATTTTTCCCAGAACTTCGAGTGTTTCATCGTTCAGAATTTTACCGTCGCGCACGATGCCGTCATGGCCATCGCTGCTGTAAGGGTCGAGCGCGACGTCAGAAATGAGAACCGCTTCGGGAAAACGCTGCTTTATCGCGCGAATTACGCGCAGATAAAAACAATCGCTGCGGTATGAATATGACGCATGCTTGTCTTTGAGCGCATCATCAACCGCGGGAAACAGAATAAAGCTGCAAATACCGAGGCCCAGCGATTTTTCAATGTGGCTGAGCGCCTTGTCTTCGCTGAGGCGGTTGATGCCGGGCATTGAGCTGATGGGTTCGGCTCTGGAATTTCCGTCGATGAGAAAAAGCGGTTCGATTAGTTTGTCGACGCGGACAAAATTCTCACGGGCGAGGGCGCGAATGCCTGCTGTGTTTCTGTTGCGCCGTGGCCTTTCATTCAGGTACGTGCGTCGCGGCCGGGTGTCCATGGGCTAAAGTTTTTCGCCGGGTTTGGCAGCAAGTTTGTTGCGCGTGGCAAGGTCGTTTTCGTATTCGAGTGCCTGCTTCAGGTGCTCTTCATAAGGGAGAAAAAAGAAATGTTCGGGGTCGAGAATGATACCCTGTTGCGTGCGCATTTCAAAGTGCAGGTGGGGGCCGGTTGAACGGCCGGTATTGCCTGAGATACCAACGATCTGGCCCCGCGCGATCTTGTCGCCGGTCTTGACATACGATTCGGTCAGGTGGGCATACCAGGCAACCGTGCCGTCGTGGTTCTCGACGAACACACAATGACCATATGCACCCTGATCACCCACGATCATCACCGTGCCTTCGGTGGCGCCAACGACGATGCTGCCGCGCGCTGCGGCAACGTCAATGCCGCCGTGCAGTTTACCCCAGCGCGAGCCCACGCGGCTCGTGATGCGCAGGCCCATGACCGGCCAGAGGTACTGGCCCTTCTTGAGTTGCAGGCGCAATCTCTCAACGCCAGATTCTTTAAAGGCTGCGAGCTGCGCAGCAGCGTAGGGCAGAAAATACAGCCCTGACCGTTTTAGATATTTCTGGTCGTTCGCGAGTTCGTTGATCGAGCGAAAAAGCCCCATGTCGCAGATGCCGTCACGGCAGACTTTCTTGAGCGCCACATTTGCGCCGCTCGTAATCCACACACCGGCGTAACCCTGGTAGGTCTGAATGAGTTTGTTGTCAATCTGAACTTCGGTGGGTTCGAGCAGCTGCTGTGCCTTTTCGGCCATAATCTGCCAGCTGCTGTGAGGGTTCGCACCGGCGTGAATTGCAACCGGCAGAAGTAGCGCCGCGATTTGCAGCGCTCGGTAAAGCATGCTTCTTTTAGGCACCTGCATTTTCAGCCGGTGCTGACGCGGCGAGTTGTTCTGACAACTCTTTATACGGCATTTTCTTGCCCTTCTTGACAATGCCTTCGTCGTCAAAATAACGAAACAGAAAATCACGGCTAAAGACGGTCAGGTACGACGATACCAGAGACTCCCAGGGAGACTGGCGGTTCTCGCCGGCTATCATGCTGTCTACGGTCGCATCGAGTTCGGCAAGCAGCGCATCGGTTTTTTCATTCTGGCCTTCGAATGCTGTTATTTCTTCGCGGATATAGCGCTTAAACGCGCCAATATATGTTTCGTCAGTCTTGTTCTTCTTCTGGTGGTACTTCTCGGCATCGTTGATGAGCTGGCGCATCAAGAGGCCTGGCTTTTCACGGTCGCCGAGAGCTTTTCTGAGGCCCTCGAGCTGTGGGCCGGTGACTTCGGCTTTGTCCATGTTGCGCTCTTTGAGAAAGTCTTCGAGCTTCTGGTCGACGAAACTTTCTGACAGAAAGAACTGTGCGCCTTCTTCGAGTGCCTTCAGCGCTTTGTCGGTTTCTGAACGGACCAGCGCGATATTAAAGCGCTTTTCGAGGTCGGTGCGAACGCGCGCGCGCAGTTCTGCAACTGTTGAAGAACCTTTGAACTTCTCGGCAACAAACGCATCAGTGAGTTCTGGCAGTTTGGGCTTTTGTATCTTCTTTATGGTCGCGATGATCTCATAACTGCGCGGGGCGCCGTCCTGCTGTGCGGGAATGTCTTTTTTGAGTTTGAACTCCTCACCGACTTTGCCCTTGCGCTCGGCGATCTGCTGTTCGAGTTCGCGGCTCAGCGTGCCCGACCCGAGATCGAACACGAAGTCTTTGTTCACTTCGCCCGAAGGCGCGTCATCGACCCAGATCTCAAAGTCGACTGTGAGTTTGTCGTTTTTCTCTGCCGTTGCCGTAGCCGCGTCGCTGTCGGGATATTCAGCGTAGCGCACAAGCCGGTCTTTGATTTCGGCGTCGATGTCGCTTTCGTCAATATTCGCAAAGTGGCGCGTCATCTGGGCGGCTTTCAGTTTGCCGACCTTGACGTACGGGAAAAGGTCGATTTTCACCGCGAACGACAGCTTGTCGCCTTTCTCTTGCACATCTTCGATGCGCACGAGGCGGTAAACGCGCTCTTCAATCTTCTTTTCGACGTCGCCGATGTGCTGGTCGACGAGGCCAAACAGGGTCTCGAGCCTGATGTCAGAGGCGAACTTTGCTTTGATTAAGTGGGCAGGGGCTTTGCCCTTGCGAAAGCCTTTGATTTCAGCCTGTGAGCCGATTTTTTTAAGCGCCTGCTCTTCAGCAGGTCTCATTTCTTCTGAGTTTACGGTAATGTCAGCTTTGACGCGGGTTTCAGACTCGCGGCTGATCGATATAGATGGCATAACCGGCAACTTGCGATTTTGAGACACCCCGTCAATTAAGGGGCCTTAGTGCCAATCTGCACTATTCGCTTTACTGGATATATTGGTCTTGTATTGAATGCCCCAATGCCGGCGGCAGCGGAAAAGACAATTGCAGAGGTCGCGGCTCTGGTGGAGCATTACACCGATGAACCCGACAACCTCATTCTGATACTGCACGCGATTCAAGATGCGCACGGTTATGTGCCGCGCGAGTCGGCTCTCGTGCTCTCAGAGAAGCTCGGCATACCGTTGGCGCGAATCTACGAGGTTATCACGTTCTACCATTATTTTCGCACGGCGCCGGCGGGGCAGCACAACGTTGTGGTCTGTCATGGCACGAGTTGCTGGCTCGCGGGCAGCACAGCGGTGCTCGAAGCTGTGCGCAGACACGCAGCAGCGAACCCGCAGATAACCGTGAGCGAGGTGCGCTGCGTCGGTTGCTGCGCGTTAGCCCCGCTGGCGTTCGCCGATAAGCGCATCTGCACGCACCTCGACGAAGAAAAAACGCAAAAGATGCTCGCCGAACTTGGCAGGCTGCAGGCATGAAAGAACCCAGCGGCCTCATTCGTGTCGCGCTCGATTCAGGCGGCATTGCCGCCGGAGCTGCAGCCGTTTTCGACGAACTTCGCGAGCTCACGGCAAAGTACAGCGAGATCAAAGTCATAGCGGTAGGCACGCCCGGCATGTGCTACGCCGATGCGCAGGCAGAATTTCTCATTGAGGGCAGGCCGCATCTGCATTTCGGCAGGTTAACCAGGCAAAACGTCAGGCAGATCTTTGAAGAGTTTGTAGTAAAAGGGCGTATGCCCGCGCCAAATTCGGTGCATGAATATGTGGTGCTGGGCGCGCGCTCGCCGGGGCATGAATTGCCTCAGGCGGTCGCGAGTATCGTTTGCGCCGACACGCAGCAGCACGGCGATCAAGATCTGGTCGCGCTACTCAAGGCCTGCGTCGGGCCAGAGACAGAAATTATCGAAGTTGCGGATTTCGGTTTTTACAACCGCGGCTTCGCATTGCAGTTCTTTCCCGGTGGGCTAATGCTCGCCGACCTCGCTCGCGATGACATCGCGCACGCGGTCGCAATGGTGCGAAGGGGAGAAATACCCGACGTGGGCACTGTCGTTAAAGAAGCCGCGCAGCTGCGCATTGCCAGCCGCAATTGTGGTCTGGTAGACCCTGAAAGTATTGCGGCTTACGAGGCTGCAGGGGGGTACACTGCACTAAAACGGGCTTTACAAATGTCACCGGCAAAAGTCGTGAACGAAGTTCTGGCCAGTGGACTGCGCGGTCGCGGTGGCGCAGGTTTTTCAACGGGTAAAAAATGGCAGCTGAGCGCAGCCGAAACGGCTGACGAAAAATACGTCATCTGCAACGGCGACGAGGGTGACCCCGGCGCGTTCATGGACCGCAGTCTGCTCGAGGGCGACCCGCACTGCGTGCTCGAAGGTCTCATCATCGCCGGGCTTGCCACCGGCGCGAACCAGGGTTACTTTTATATTCGCGCAGAATATCCACTGGCGACGGCGCGCGTGCAGAAAGCGATCGATGCAGCTGTTTCAGCGGGATACCTCGGCAAAAATATTCTCGGCAGCAGCTTCTCG
This sequence comes from Turneriella parva DSM 21527, assembly GCF_000266885.1. Taxonomy (NCBI): domain Bacteria; kingdom Pseudomonadati; phylum Spirochaetota; class Leptospiria; order Leptospirales; family Leptospiraceae; genus Turneriella; species Turneriella parva. The sequence goes on from NC_018020.1 coordinate 2,832,942, forward strand.
TTCGAAGCGCGCGTGCGCCTCGGTGCCGGCGCCTATGTTTGCGGCGAAGAGACGGCGCTCATTGCGTCGGTCGAAGGCAAACGCGGCAGTCCGCACCCCCGCCCGCCTTACCCCTCGGTCAGTGGGTTGCACCGAGCGCCGACGACGATCAACAATGTTGAAACGCTCGCCACCGTGCCCGAAATTTTGGTGCGCGGCGGTGCATGGTATGCTGGCATCGGCGAGGGCAAATCAAAGGGCACGAAACTTTTCGCCGTCTCTGGTAAAATACGCCGCACGCAGCTCGTCGAGGTACCGCTCGGCACCAGCGTGCGCGAAGTTGTCGAGAACCTCTGCGGCGGCATCGCCACCGGGAAAAAAATCAAAGCTGTGCAGACCGGGGGGCCCTCGGGCGGTTTTGTCCCTCAGCAGCTGCTCGACACGCCCCTCACATACGAAGACATGTCGGCGCTTGGTTCGATCATCGGCTCTGGCGGCATGATCGTGCTCGACGAAGATGTCAACATGGTCGAGCTGATGCGGTTTTATCTCGGTTTCAATACTGACGAATCATGTGGGCTGTGCGCACCCTGTCGCATAGGGGGATTTCAACTGAAACGGCTTTATGACAAACTGCTCGCACATGACGCATCGCACGACGACCTCGCGCAAATCGAGAAGATTGCGCACGCGATGCAGAGTGCTTCGCTCTGCGGTTTGGGAAAATCAGCACCGTCACCACTCTTTGCGACACTCAAATACTTTCACCCGGAGTATGAAGCATGCCTGAAATAGCCGTTGAAGTCAATGGCATCAAGATCGCTGTGAAGCCGGGCAGCACGCTGCTCGACGCCGCACAGGCGGTTCAGGTCAAGATACCCACGCTCTGCAAACATCCCGATTTGGTCGCCAACGGCGCGTGCGGACTATGCATCGTGCGCGTTGAGGGGCTTCACGGTCTGCCCCGGGCCTGCACGACACCAGTAGAAGAGGGAATGCGCATCACGACGCATGACGGTGAAATTACCGAAATCCGCAAAACCGTTCTCGAGCTCATTCTCTCGACCCACCCCAATACATGCCTTAGCTGCGGCCGCAACCAGAGCTGCGAACTTCAGACGCTCGCCGCCGACTTCGGCATTCGTGAAGACCTTTGGGGACATGCGCTTTCGGGCCTCGGCAAAGATACCTCAACTGGTTCTCTGGTACTCGATTTTGACAAGTGCATCAAGTGCGGGCGGTGCGTACACATCTGTCAAGACGTGCAAAACGTGCACGCACTTTCTTTTTTGGGCCGGGGTATGCAGACACGCATGGCACCTGCAGGTGATATTCTGCTCGCCGAATCACCGTGTGTCATGTGCGGTCAATGTTCGGCGCATTGCCCCACTGGCGCGATCGTTGAGGCCGACGAGACGGCAACCGCATGGAACTTTCTGCGGGGTAAAGAGAACTTCACCGTTGTTCAGATTGCGCCATCGGTGCGCGTCGCCATCGGTGAAGAGTTTGGCTACGAACCAGGCACAAACCTCACCGGCAAGCTCTACGCGGCTCTGCGCCGGCTCGGGTTTGATGCGGTCTTCGACACAAATTTCTCGGCCGATGTGACAATCATGGAAGAGGCGAACGAATTTGTCGAGCGCTTCAAACACGGCAAGCGCGAACTGCCGCTCATTACCTCGTGCTGCCCGTCATGGACAGACTATATGGAAAAGCTGCACAGCGACTTTATACCGAACTTTTCTTCGACCAAATCGCCGCAGCAGATTATGGGGGTGCTGGCGAAAACCTACTATGCCCAGAAGATGAACATCGACCCTGCGGGTATGCGAATGGTTTCGATTATGCCGTGCACGGCCAAGAAGTATGAAATAACCCGCGACCACGAAATGTTCGCCTCGGGTTTCAAAGACGTCGATGTGGTGCTGACCACACGCGAGCTCGCACGCATGATACGCCAGGCAGGCATCGACTTTCGTCATCTTCAAGACCATAAAGCAGATAGCTTCTTAGGTAGCTATTCGGGCGCTGGCACGATGTTCGGCACAACCGGTGGCGTTATGGAGGCGGCGCTGCGCACCGCCCAGTTTATTTTAACCGGCGAAAAGATGCCGAAACTCGTCTTTGAAGAAATTCGCGGCCTTGAGGGTATTAAAGAGACTAAAGTCGTGATCGCGCAAGAAGAAATTCGCATCGCGGTGGCGCATGGCCTCGGGCATGTCGGCGAGGTGCTCGAGCGGGTGCGTCGTGCCAAAGCCACGGGTGAAGAACCTCCCTATCACTTCATCGAGGTCATGGCCTGCCCAGGGGGCTGCATCGGTGGCGGCGGCCAGCCCTATCGCGTCACCGATGCGATTCGCAAAAAAAGAATGCAGGGCCTCTTCGCCGACGACCGCGACAAGGCTGTGCGCTGTTCGCACGACAACGCCGAAGTGCAGCAGGTTTACAATGAGTTTCTGGAGAAACCTCTTTCAGAAAAAGCGCACCGGCTCTTGCATACAACATACCATGCGCGGCCGGTTTACAAGAAATGATGCGCAGAATTCTCGCGCCTCGTTCTTTCGCTGCCGCACCATTTGTGCTGCTCGCGCATGATTTTCCTGACAGATACCAGCTCGCATTTTTTACTGACCATAACTCGGCGCTTGCCGCACTTGCGCAGTCTGAAGTTGATCTGCTCTGCACGGGCTACACCGAAACGCAGCGGTTTAGTGGTGGCGCTCCCCTGAAGCGCGTCTGCACCTACATATGGGGATTATCGGCTCTGCTGGTGCGCGACGCTCAGATTCGTGATTTCTCCTCACTTGTAAATCACGATGGCCAGCTACTGCTGCCCTTTACCGGCAGCCCACTGGATCTGCAGGTGCGGGCGTTGTTCAAAAAGCTGGCCCCGCAGCGTACGATCGAACTTGTTAACGGTGAGATTCCCGAAATACTCGGGCGGTTGCAGCAGGGTAATGCCGCGGCTGCAGTGCTGCCTGAGCCATTGGCCACCTTGCTCTGCGAGGCTGGCAAGGCGCACCGGCTCGGCGACCTTGCCGGGCTTTGGGCCAGTGCATTTGGCGACGTGATGACACCCCAGGTCTCATGCTTTTGCCGCAGCGATCGCTCCGTTGCCGGTGACTTGATGTCCGATATCGACCGCGCGGTTCTGAAACTGACGATGGCAGACGAAGTGTGCGCTCGGCGCGTCGCGGCGGCCATTGAACAAAAAGCGGAAATTATTCTGAGCGCTTTGCCTCACGTCATTTTTTCGCTACCCGAAGCCGCCGAGGCCGAACGCCTTGAGAGCCGCTACGGTAAAATACTCGACTCTCTGTGAGCGACCTTCAGCGCACCACATGCTCGCTCTCTTTGATTTTCTGGTCTGCGCGACTGCATTCTATGCCTTCACGCGTTCGCAGCAGCACCGCATATCTGACGTTCTGGCGCCGCTCGGCTTTTTGCTGATTGCAGGCGCTGCCGCAGTCGGCACGCTGCGATATGCCTGGTTTCCCGAATTTCTTCAGCTGCACAAATGGGCGTCGGCGCTGGCATCTGTATATGGCGTGCCGGCGATCGCGGCGGGCTTTTTTCTGACCGCAGAAGAGGTCAGGGGACGGCGGTTTTGGTTACTGGCAGCTGCCGCACTCTTGCTACCGGCGCTCTTGTTGATCGGTTCGCCACTCTATGCTCTGCTCGCCGGGTTAGCCGCGCAGCTTGTATGGCTTCTCGCGGCAATTCGATTTCAAAAATTGTATCGCGGTTTGCCGCTCTTGATTGGCATCAGCGTTGTCTGCGTTTCGGTCGCAGGTCTTGTTTTTGGTAAGCCAGGCGTCACAGCCGGTATCATGAATGAAAACTGGTTTCATGGCTTTTTAGCTCTGGGCATTATGCAACAGGCTCTGGCATTCAGCCTCGTGCTGAAACGGCGCACTTGAAAGACTTTCTCAAGCGCGTCATCACCGCACCGCTCTATGCAGTTGCGGCAGTCGTCGTGTTGCTCGAAGACTGGCTGTGGGACGACCTTCAGCGCTTCGCAGAGTACCTCGGCCACCTCCCGGTATTTCACCAGCTCGAAGCCTTTGTCGTGCGACTGCCGCCAGCCGGCGCGCTCGCCGTTTTTCTGGTACCGACAGTGCTGCTTTTTCCGGTCAAGCTTGTCGCACTCTGGCTCGTTTCAGGTGGCCACGTCGCGCTGGGTGTTCTGACGATGGTCGCGGCAAAAATTGTCGGCACCGCACTCGTTGCCCGCATTTTCAAGCTGACAAAGCCAAAACTGTTACAATTTTCATGGTTCGCAAAAATTTATCAGCGTATTACCCTCTTTAAGATGAGGATCTATGAACGTCTGAAATCGACTGCAGTCTACCAGCACCTGCTCCGTCTCAGACTAAACATACGCGAATCGTGGCTGCGGTTTAAGACACGGCGTAAATCGTGGCTCAGACGCCGCTGGCGCGCACTCAGAAAATTCTGGCGGTTGAAAAGAAACGACTGAAAAGGCCTTGCGCCTGGTTTCGTGTCCAAAGCAAGAACGCGTGGTGCTTGCCGCCGGCTTTTCACCCGGGAAGCGTGGCGCATGAAACGGCTGTATCCTGCTCTATTTCTTTTTGCCTTGCACTGCGCGACACCGCAACCGATGCCGAAGGTGCAGAAGGTCGATCTGCCGCGGTTCATGGGAAAATGGTATGTCATCGCAAATATACCCACGTTTATCGAGAAGGGCGCACACAATGCGATCGAAGAATATTCGCTGAATGCCGACGGTGACGTCGATACGGTCTTCACTTTTCGCGCCGATGGTTTTGAAGGTAAAGCAAAGCGCTATAGCCCAAAAGGGTTTGTTGTCGATCGTGTCTCTAATGCCGAGTGGAAAATGCAGTTTCTCTGGCCGTTCAAGAGCGAGTTTCTGATCAGCTATCTGAAAGAAGATTATTCGCAGACGGTAATCGGGCGCACTAGCCGCGATTATGTCTGGATAATGGCGCGCACCCCGCAGATCAGCGAAACAGATTATGCCGCGATGATAAAGTTTCTCGCTGACAACGGCTACGATGTGGGCAAAATCGAGCGTGTGCCACAGCGCTGGCCAAACTGAGACGCTATTTAATCGACTTTACGCCTTGCCCGCTGCATCGCAATTTCCGCTGCCTATGGGGTTGATAACCGATACCGAGCTCGCCGCCGCGAAAAAAAAGCCTGACGACCTTTGGTTTAGGCAGGGTGTGCAGGGTATAATCTCGCGCGCGATCGCAGGTTCATGGGCCGAACCCCTGATGCTGGCGCGCCGCGCGTTCGGTGAAGCGACCGAGCAGCCTTTCGAATCGATCGCCCGTTTAACAGGAAGCCTCGCCGGCAAGGTGCTGCGGCCGTTCTTCACTCTGGCCCGCAGCGAAGGCGAGCACCGGCTCGAAGACACGCTGAAGGCAACCCGGCTCGCCGAGAACATGACTGGTATCTACGGCGACGATTTTTATATCAACGACAAGCGTGTTGTTCGACGCGTGCATACGTGCCCCTTTCGCAGCCGTGAAGGTGCAACAATCATCTGCCACGTGGGCGAGGCGGCAGGGCAAGAGCTCTTCAAAGAATTGGTGCCAGGCACTCGCCACAAAGTGCATGTGACGATGGCGCGCGGCCATGCGCACTGCGAATACAGCTACGAGATTGACTGACGTGCTGCGCAAAGTTCTCAATATTTTCGTCTCGGGTATTCGCGCCAAGCTCGCGCTCTTTACCGGCAGCCTCATTACGCTGACAATTCTGATCTTAAGTTTTACGACGGTCAGGCAGCAGACTGCGATTCTGACTGAGAGTTATGAGAAACAGGCTGCCATCTCAAAGCGCTATATATCCTTACTCGTCATAGAGCTCAACAACATTGCGCACAACCTCGTCAAAATTGAAGAGTTCAGACAGCAGATCGCCGAACAGAAAAAGGCGCTAAAGGTCTACCAGACGCAGAAGGTCGTTCAGCAAGATAAACAGGTAAACCTCGGACTCTTCAAGACGAACCTGTTCGGCGCGCTCGGCAGCAAGAAAGTGCGTTACCGGGTCGATACATTCTATTCGAAATATCTTAACGAATCTGAGCTGCGTTCGCTTGAAAATCGCATTCGCCAGCAGATGGCTGTCTATACCGGGACTGCGCTGTCAAACGCGCAGTGGCAGTCGTTGCAGCGCATCGCGCGCAGCATTGTCGACACGCCCGAACCCGCGAAGCTGATTAAGCTGCGTGCCAACCTTGACAGCAAGCTCGCGGCGATTCTGATTCCGGCGAAGCGCAAGGTAATCGAAGACGCGGGCCTTGAACAAAAACTGTTTCGAATTCAGACTTTTCCCGTCACAGACCTTGAAGGCCAAGACCGGCTCGAGCCTTCGTTTGACACCAACCTGCTCGGCAAGGCCGGGCCGCTCAGCGAACTCACTTCTACGCCCGAACTCGACGCGAATCTGCGGCTGGTCTACACGCGGCTCGTTGAGGCTCCCCAGCGCGAAATCACTTCAGATGCAATTAATCTACAGTGGCAGGGCCTTGAGCTGCAAACGCTATATTCACCGCTCTTTCAGCGCCCGAATTCAACATTCTGGGCGCGAACGCTGCTCGAACCGGGAAAATCCTCTAATGCAGCGAAGCGGCTCATGCAGCAAGACGCCGAAATTGCGGCGCGTATTGCCGAAATCGCGCAGCAACTCAAGGCCCGCTTAAAAATTCTGAAGGAGCTCAAACCGCCGAGGCCGCCTTATACCGATCACGATTTCGTCGCACTCTACAAAAAGTACACTGCGCTTGTCGCCGAACGTGCTGCGGCGATCGATGCCGCTTTTCCGCCGGGCAACGACCCTGAGATCACAGACTTGCGCGCTGAAGCGTGGCGAACTCTGCGCGACTCGGCATGGGAAGACTCGATTCTGCTGCGCTACCGCAACGACGAAACCGAGATCGAGCGGTACAATAAGGTCGCCAAAGACCGCGATGCCATGCGCCGTCGCTGGGCCGAGCTGCGCAAATGGGTGGCCTCGGCGCGCAGCGAAACCGCGCCGCCGGCACTCAAGCGCCTCTATAGCCAGGGACAGATCGCGAGATCGCGCAGCGAGGCCGAAGCCATTTTATGGGACCTCGACAGCAAACCGATGTTCAGCGACGGGCAACCGACACTGGCGGCTGGCATTCTGCAAGATAACCTGACAGGCATTATGCGTACGCTGGTTGACCGCACCGAAGGCGTGGCGCTGGTGAATACCAACCGCAACAAGGTTGTCATTTCGGCGATCGTGATCGGCCTCATCTCGATTCTTCTGGCGGTTTATATCTCAGGTGTGGTGGTGCAGAAGATCAAACGCATTATCCGCAGTGCAGAAGAAGTGGGGCGGGGCAATCTCGCGGTTGAATTTGAGCACGGCGGCAACGATGAATTCGGTACGCTCACCGTCGCGCTGAACTCGATGGTGAGCGGGCTCAATGAGCGTGAAAAGATCAAGGGCATTCTCGGGTCGATGATCGATCCGGTGGTGGTGACCGAGGCCATGAAAGACCTGGCCGCACTCAAGCGCGGCAGTGAAAAAGAAATCACGGCGTTTTTCTCTGATATTGCGTCCTTTTCAAACATTTCAGAAAAACTGACCTCGCCCGAACTGGCCTCGTTGCTCAACGAATACCTCTCGGCGATGACGATCATTCTGAAAAAGTATGACGGTGTACTCGATAAATATATCGGCGACGCGATCGTCGGAATATTCAATTCACCCGTAGACGTTGAAGACCATGCCTATAAGGCAGTCATGGCCTCGATTGAGATGCAGGCGAAGCTCGTCGAACTTCGTAAAGAATGGAAAGCGCAGAACCGTTATATTCCCGAAGCACAGAATATGAAGTTTCGCATCGGTCTCAACACCGGGCTTGCGAAAGTCGGCTTTATGGGCACCGACGCCCTTGCATCGTACACGATGATGGGCGACACGGTCAACCTCGCGGCGCGTCTTGAAGCTGCCGGCAAAGATTATGGCGTTTCCATTATGGCAACAGATGCCGTTTACGCGCAGATCAAAGATCGCATTTTCACGCGCAGGCTCGATGTCGTGCGGGTCAAAGGCAAAACCACGCCGGTGACGCTTTACCAGATTATCTGCCCCAAGGGCCAGGAGCCTGCGCTCATTGCTGATTTTGCGAAACGCTATGAGCAGGGCCTTGACGCGTACCTGCAACGATCTTGGGATAGCGCGATTGGCTTCTTTAAAGAAGCGCAAAGACTGCGCAATGCGGCAGATAAGTCGTCTGAACAGTTGATCCAGCGCTGTGAAGCATACAAGGCAAGCCCGCCGCCGCCTGACTGGGACGGCGTCTATACCCGCACGACGAAATAGAACGTAATGTGACTGACGGCGCATCGGCTTCAGGCCGGTGTTGCGCATGCGAAAAAAACTCTACTGGCTTTTGAGCGCCCTGCTGATTTCGATGTGGTGCCACTATGTTTGGCTGCGCGTCGGCAAACCGCCGATGAACGATGAAGCGCGCGTGAAATTCGGCAAAAAGTCGATCGCGCTGTCGGCGGGCAAAACGGCGTTCGAATACAGTGAGGGTGAAGGGCAGGCGGTCGTGCTGGTGCATGGTTTTTCAATACCCTCAGTAATCTGGGATAACACGTACCGCGCCTTGGTTTCGGCGGGCTTTAAGGTGCTGCGCTACGATCTCTACGGCAGGGGCTTTTCAGACCGCCCCGCGGTAAAATACAGTGCCGACCTCTTTGTCGGTCAGCTCAAAGAACTCACTGATGAGCTCATCGGCAGCGAAAAATTCGTGCTCTGCGGGCTGTCGATGGGCGGCGCCATTTCGGTGCAGTTTACCGACCGTTACCCTGATCGTGTAGAAAAATTGATCCTCATCGACCCGGCGGGTTTTCCCATGCCAATGCCTGCTGCGGCGAGGCTCGTGAAATTGCCCGTCATCGGCGACTATGCTGGCCGAATTCTTGCACGCAAGGCCATGGCGAAATCACTGCCGCTGAATTTTACCGGCAGCGTGCCGCCCGCAGTTGAGGCGGCAGGGCTTATCCAGACCGATTTTGCCGGTTACGACGATGCAATTGTCTCAACCCTGCGGCACATGAATCTGACCGATCTGAAATCCACCTATGAAAGCGTCGGCCGTCGCAAGATCAAAACCCTGTTATTATGGGGTAAACACGACCAGGTAGTGCCCTATGCTCATGCGGATAGCGTTCGTGCTGCGATACCGGGCGCGAAATTCGTCTCTTTCGCCAAATCGGGGCATATACCCACGGTCGATGAAAAAGACAAAGCAAACCGGGCCATTTTGAGTTTTCTGGGCATCGAAGATTAAGGGGGATATCTCACATTTCTGTATCTGCCGAACTATGCTAGCCATTGGGTGCCGCAAAGCGTTGCCGCAATGATTCAGGGGCAAATATTGGCCTATGAAGACGGTGATTGAAGACCTGAAAGACGCAGTGGTCATTGTAACGGGCTCTGGGCGCGGTATTGGTCGCGGTATTGCCGAGCAATTTGCCGCGCAGGGCTCTAAGCTTGTCATAACCGACATCGACGCGGCAACTGCCGAGCAGACGGCGCAAGAAATCGCCAAAATGGGCGTCGAGACAATCTCAATGGCCTGCGACGTGTCAAAATATGATCAGGCAGAGGCGCTCGCGAACAAAGCCGTCGAAAAATGGGGAAAAATCGACGTTCTGGTCAATAACGCCGGTATCACTATGGATGGCCTGTTTCTGCGCATGAAGCCCGACCAGTGGCAGAAAGTCATCGACATCAACCTTACCGGCACATACAACTGCGCGCATGCGGCAGTGAACCACATGCGCAAGGCGCGCAAAGGTGCCATCGTCAACATCAGCTCGATAGCAGCAGGCGGTAACCCCGGCCAGGCTAACTACAGCGCCTCAAAAGCCGGCGTGCTCGGCTTTACCTATGCGCTCGGCAAAGAGCTCGCACCGATGGGCATTCGCGTCAACGCGGTCGCCCCCGGGTTCATCAAAACCCCCATGACTGATAAAATTCCAGAGAAATTGCGTGAGCAGATGATCGCCGCAATCCCTCTCAAACGACCTGGAGAACCCGATGACATCGCCAAAGTCATCTTGTTTCTCGCGTCTGACCTCTCCGCGTACGTGACCGCGCAGTGCATTCACGTGAACGGCGGACTAGCCGGCCTATAATTTTGATAATATGAAAATTATGGCAAAATAAAATACGGGACGAACTTGTTCTCGCAACGCGGGGATCTTAAGGGGCGAAGCCCCTTAAGTAATCCCCCCGCTCCTTTTGGGGCGGGAAAACGCTGCGCGTTTTCAATCCGCCCCAAAAGGAGACCCAAATGGCTTCAACAGAAGAAATCATGGGCAAAGTAAAAAAAATCATCTCTGAGCAACTCGGAGTTGACGAAGGCGAAGTGACCAACGAGTCACACTTCATCGACGACCTCGGCGCAGACTCACTGGATACAGTGGAACTCGTCATGGCTCTCGAAGAGGAATTCGGTATCGAAATTCCTGACGAAGACGCTGAAAAAATCCAGACAGTCGGCGACGTACAGAAGTACATCGAAGAACACTCTTGATTTGTGCTGGCCTGCCCGACTCAGGTTGGGCAGGCTATCTTTTCAGCCTGGTCCAGTCTGACCAGAGCTGCTCTTTCTCTTCTTCGCTAAGTCCCCAGTCAACAGTCTCAGAGCGCAGACGATCGCTCAGATAAAAAAGAATCATCGCGGCCGTGACAGAAATATTGTAACTCTCGGTAAACCCGAGCATCGGCAGCGCAATCGCAGCATCGGCGTTTTCGATTGCCCAGTCGCTGAGGCCCCAATGTTCGCTGCCCAATACAATCGCGTATTTTTTCGTGATGTCGAGTTCGCGTAGTGGGGTGGATCTACCCCGTGGGCTCGTTGCGAGCACCGTATAACCATCTTTTTTTAGCGCGGCGAATGCGGCTGCTGTGGAATGCTGCACTCCCTCTGGCTTGATGCGAAAGTCGACTTTGGTGTTCGCGAAATTTTCGCGGTATTTTTTAATCGTCAGCCAGCTCGCCGCACGACCCGCAACCTTTGCGTGCGCATTGAAGGCATGGCGGTTCTCGGCGATATGAATATCCTGTATGCCCAGACCGTCAGCGGTGCGCAAGACTGCACTGGCATTCAGGGGGTCGTAAATATCTTCCAGCAGAACAGTGAGGCGGCGCGTGCGGTTTGCGAGCGCGGCCTGCAATCTTTCGCGGCGCTTTTCAGTTAAGAATCGCGCATCACCGTCACCCGTCACCATGTGCCGAATTGGCAGGCATTTTTGCAGCTCTGTCAACCTTAAATGTCTCCCTGTCGTCTCAAGGCGCTGATGTGACATAATAACTGCAATTCTTTTTGCCGACTTTGCGCATAATGGCTATACTCCTCATCACGGTGAGCCCGTAATCGGCCTCACTGCATTGCCACAAGGCCTAGGGCCCACCGGCAGATGCTTAATCTCGGGACATAAAAACTTCAATTTAGTTGACGCTCTGTTGAGCGTTCACAAACTGGCTCTCCGCTAACGACGCCTACGGCGTCTCTAGCGAACCTTCAGACGCGTTTGGCGCAGCTGAATGATCTGTTCTTTGACAGACGGATAATGATAGAAAATTGTTATGAAGCTTGAATCTGTAGCAATACAGACGCAAGGACTTCGTAAATTTCTTTAAGAACCTTGAGCAAAAGTCGCGCCAATTCACTTGGCGCGCAAACAATGATGAATGACAAAAACTGTCCAGCGACAGTTTAAAGGGTCAATCAAACACCGTTTTATATCAAGGCATCGCTTGCGATGCCTTGATTAAACTATAATGGAGAGTTTGATTCTGGCTCAGAACGAACGCTGGCGGCGCGTCTTAAACATGCAAGTCGAACGATCTGTAGCAATACAGGGAGTGGCGGACGGGTGAGGAACACGTAGGAATCTACCTCGAAGAGCGGGACAACTTTGGGAAACCGGGGCTAATACCGCATAGTACAGAGATGTTAAAGGGCTAGCAATAGTCGCTTCGAGATGAGCCTGCGGTCTATCAGCTTGTTGGTGAGGTAATGGCTCACCAAGGCTACGACGGATAGCCGGTCTGAGAGGATGATCGGCCACACTGGCACTGAGACACGGGCCAGACTCCTACGGGAGGCAGCAGTTAAGAATCTTGCGCAATGGGGGCAACCCTGACGCAGCGACGCCGCGTGAAGGATGAAGGCTTTCGGGTTGTAAACTTCGGTAGACTGGGAAGAAGAACTACGTTCGTTGAGGGCGTAGAGTGACGGTACCAGTCTGAAGCCCCGGCTAATTACGTGCCAGCAGCCGCGGTAATACGTATGGGGCAAGCGTTGTTCGGAATTATTGGGCGTAAAGGGCTCGCAGGTGGTTTGTTAAGTTGGTGGTTTAATCTCTGGGCTCAACCCAGAGTCAGCCTCCAAAACTGGCGAACTTGAGTACGATAGGGGATAGCGGAATTCTCGGTGTAGCGGTGGAATGCGTAGATATCGAGAGGAACACCAATGGCGAAGGCAGCTATCTGGATCGTAACTGACACTCATGAGCGAAAGTGCGGGGAGCAAACAGGATTAGATACCCTGGTAGTCCGCACCGTAAACGTTGTATACTAGTTGTTGGTGGTTTCAACGCCATCAGTGACGTCGCTAACGCATTAAGTATACCGCCTGGGGAGTATGCTCGCAAGGGTGAAACTCAAAGAAATTGACGGGGGCCCGCACAAGCGGTGGAGCATGTGGTTTAATTCGACGATACGCGAGAAACCTTACCTGGGTTTGACATGGATTTGACTGGGGTAGAGATACCCCTTCCCGCAAGGGCAGATTCACAGGTGTTGCATGGTCGTCGTCAGCTCGTGTTGTGAGATGTTGGGTTAAGTCCCGCAACGAGCGCAACCCCTATCTTCTGTTGCCATCATTAAGTTGGGCACTCTGAAGAAACCGCCGGTGACAAACCGGAGGAAGGTGGGGATGACGTCAGATCAGCATGGCCCTTATATCCAGGGCTACACACGTGCTACAATGGCCGGTACAGAGGGACGCAATGCCGCGAGGTGGAGCAAATCCCACAAAGCCGGTCTCAGTTCAGATTGCAGTCTGCAACTCGACTGCATGAAGTCGGAATCGCTAGTAATCGCAAATCAGCATGTTGCGGTGAATACGTTCCCGGGCCTTGTACACACCGCCCGTCACACCACCCGAGTTGGAGGTACCCGAAGAGGCTGTTGCCAACCGCAAGGAGGCAGGTCGCTAAGGTAAATTCGGCGAGGGGGGTGAAGTCGTAACAAGGTAGCCGTACCGGAAGGTGCGGCTGGATCACCTCCTTAAAAGGAAACCAGTTGAACCAAGAAGATTCGCAAGAATTTCCCTTGGGACTCAAGGTACATTATCCGTCTTTTGAAGAACAGATCGAAGGCCATAGGGCTTTGAAAAGTAGAGCTTGTAGCACCTAGTGCGGATTGCTATCGCTGCGAAGATATAAGCCGAAGGGCTTGTAGCACTTCCGCGAAATGCTGCGCATTTCGCTCCAGAGAGCGAAGACGCTCACAGTGGTTAGAGCACTCGCTTGATAAGCGAGCGGTCGCTGGCGATGAGACTGTAACTAAGAGTTTCAAGCAATAATGCGCTTGTAGCTCAGTGGTTAGAGCACTCGCTTGATAAGCGAGGGGTCGCTAGTTCAACTCTAGCCAGGCGCACATGGGATATTAGCACCGATGACGGAGCTGATACCTATTAAGGGGCATTAGCTCAGCTGGGAGAGCGCCAGATTTGCATTCTGGAGGTCAACGGTTCGATCCCGTTATGCTCCACAAACTTTAAGTAAAGACTTAAAGTTACATTGAAAACGCGGAGCATTAGCACCGAAGACAGAGCAAAGGCATTTCGTAGAAACGCCACTGCACAGCTGGGAGAGCGCCAGGTTTGCATTCTGGAGCCGCCGGAACGGCGGACGCCGCAGGCGAGTCAACGGTTCGCAGCCGAAGGCCCGGCGCGAAGCGACGGCTCCCGTTATGCTCCACAGCGTAACCTGAGCAAGTAAGTCGAAGAGCTTATCTTCACCTTACTTGTTTAGGTACTCTCGCCTAACGGCGAGCATAGCTAAACCACCGAATCATAGAGATGATTCAGTGAAGTTTGACAACGAATATGGGTAGAGGATTAATAAGAGGCGCGCGAGCGTTGCTTGTTGATCCAACACAATTTTGAAGAAGATTTAAGAAAATAACGCGCATTGATACGACAGGATGTCGTTCAGTCGGCGCGGGCACGATGCCCGCGAGCGCCGACCGAATGGCCGAGCCATCGTATCTATATGAGGAAAAGAATTAAGTGTCAAAAAGATCGTATAACAGATCTTCGACTCAGTGAGTCGAAGGGAGCATAATATGGTCAAGTATTTAAGGGCGTACGAAGGATGCCTTGGCACTACCAGGCGATGAAGGACGTGGTTACCTGCGATATGTCCCGGTGAGCTGGAAGCAAGCTTTGACCCGGGAATCTCCGAATGAGAAAACTCTGTACGGCAAAACCGTATAAACTCCGCAAGGAGTGGCTAAACTCAGGGAATTGAAACATCTTAGTACCTGAAGGAAAAGAAAGTAAAAACGATTTCGTTAGTAGCGGCGAGCGAACGCGAAAGAGCCTAAACCGGTGTTATGTCAAGCTTGAGGGCGTTGTGACATTGGTGTTGTAGGGCTGGCATGGGTTCACCTCAATGGACCTGCAAAGTTACCAAATTGCCATGTAAGAGAAGTGTTTGGGAAAACACGCCATAGCGGGTGATAGCCCCGTATCTGAAACATGTGTGATCTTTGAGCCAGTACCTGAGTACCACGGAGTACGTGAAGTTCCGTGGGAATCTGCGAAGACCATTTCGTAAGGCTAAATACTAGGTAGTGACCGATAGTGAACAAGTACTGTGAAGGAAAGGTGAAAAGCACCGCGAGAGCGGAGTGAAATAGATCCTGAAATCGTACGCTTACAAGGTATGGAAGCCCGCAAGGGTGACCGTGTGCCTTTTGTAGCATGAGCCTGCGAGTTACTGTATGCAGCAAGGTTAAGGGATTGAAGTCCCGGAGCCGAAGCGAAAGCAAGTCTGAATAGGGCGATTTAAGTTGCATGCTTTAGACCCGAAGTTGAGTGATCTAGCCTTGGTCAGGATGAAGTGGCGGTAACACGCCATGGAGGTCCGAACTCGTGAATGTTGAAAAATTCTGAGATGAACTGAGGCTGGGGGTGAAAGGCCAATCAAACTCAGCGATAGCTGGTTCTCCTCGAAATGTATTTAGGTACAGGGTTCGATGTTTCGTTGTGGGGGTAGAGCGCTGTTTGGGCTAGGGGCCTTACCCGGTTACCAAACCCAGGCAAACTACGAATACCACAACGTTAGAGTCGAGCACTGAGTCAGTGGGTGATAACGTTCATTGGCGAGAGGGAGACAACCCGGACCGACAGCTAAGGTTCCTAAATCTATGCTAAGTGATAAAGGATGTTCAATCGCACAGACAATTAGGAGGTTGGCTTAGAAGCAGCCACCCTTTAAAGAGTGCGTAATAGCTCACTAATCGAGCGATTGGGCGCCGAAAATGTACGGATCTAAGCATAGTACCGAAGCTTCGGATGTCAGCAGCAATGTTGGCGTGGTAGAGGAGCGTTCCTACAGCGGC
This sequence comes from Turneriella parva DSM 21527, assembly GCF_000266885.1. Taxonomy (NCBI): domain Bacteria; kingdom Pseudomonadati; phylum Spirochaetota; class Leptospiria; order Leptospirales; family Leptospiraceae; genus Turneriella; species Turneriella parva. The sequence goes on from NC_018020.1 coordinate 2,848,599, forward strand.
GAAGGTATAGCGAGAGCAGTGCTGGAGCGGTAGGAAGTGAGAATGCAGGCATGAGTAGCGAAAATGACGGTTAAATTCCGTCACACCGTAAGCCCAAGGGTTCCGCAGCAAGGTAACTCCGCTGCGGGTTAGCCGGTTCCTAAGGCAAGGCCGAAAGGCGTAGTCGATGGTAACCTGGTTTATATTCCAGGGCTTAGTTTAAGTGGTTTGAGCGATGGGGTGACGCAAGAAGATAGGGAATCAGCCTAATGGATGGCTGTATAAGGTCGTAGGCGTTGAGATGATCAGGTAAATCCGGTCGTTGAGCTGAAAGCTGATATCGAGTGGGCCTTCGGGTTTCACGAAGTTTCTGATTCTATGCTGCCTAGAAAAACCTCTAAGTGACACTTGAACTAAACCGTACCCTAAACCGACACAGGTGGGCGAGGAGAGAATCCTCAGGTGCGCGAGAGAAACCTCGTTAAGGAACTCGGCAAAATAACCCCGTAACTTCGGGAGAAGGGGTGCCTCATTATCGTGCAAGCGAGAAGGGGCTGCAATAAAGAGTCCGCGGCGACTGTTTACCAAAAACACAGGTCTCTGCAAACACGTAAGTGGATGTATAGGGGCTGATACCTGCCCGGTGCTGGAAGGTTAACAGGAGATGTTAGCAGTAATGCGACGCATTGAATCGAAGCCCCAGTAAACGGCGGCCGTAACTATGACGGTCCTAAGGTAGCGAAATTCCTTGTCGGGTAAATTCCGACCTGCACGAATGGTGTAACGACTGTGGAACTGTCTCAACGAGGATCTCGGCGAAATTGTAGTGGCAGTGAAGATGCTGCCTACCCGCAGTGGGACAGAAAGACCCCGTGAACCTTTACTGTAACTTGGCATTGGTTTTCGGCTTTGTATGTGTAGGATAGGTGGGAGACTTTGAAGTTGCGGCGCTAGCCGTGATGGAGTCGTCCTTGAAATACCACCCTTACGAAATTGAAAACCTAACCTGGCGTTACTTTTGTGTTCGAATTTGTCCGGCCTTTGGCCGGCCAAATTCGTAAAAAGACGACAAGAGCCTTGGATAGGATAAAGCTGCGCTTAACGCTCATCCGTGAGCGGCGCAAGCCCTCGCACCTCGTGTGCTTGGGTTCACAATCTTCTGTTTCTAAATTTTTTAGGATAAGAGTTAACGAGTATTATTTATCTAAGGCTCCGGTTCGAACATAAAAGCAACGTCAGGGACAATGTCAGGCGGGCAGTTTGACTGGGGCGGTCGCCTCCCAAAGAGTAACGGAGGCGCCCTAAGGTTCCCTCAGCACGGTTGGAAATCGTGCGAAGAGTGTAAAGGCATAAGGGAGCTTGACTGTAAGACTTACAAGTCGAGCAGGGACGAAAGTCGGGCTTAGTGATCCGGTGGTTTCCGAATGGAAGGGCCATCGCTCAACGGATAAAAGGTACTCCGGGGATAACAGGCTTATCGCGTCCAAGAGTCCATATCGACGACGCGGTTTGGCACCTCGATGTCGGCTCGTCGCATCCTGGGGCTGGAGCAGGTCCCAAGGGTTTGGCTGTTCGCCAATTAAAGCGGCACGCGAGCTGGGTTCAGAACGTCGTGAGACAGTTCGGTCCGTATCCACTGTGGGCGTTGGAAATTTGAGAGGACTTGTCCCTAGTACGAGAGGACCGGGATGAACGAACCTCTGGTGTACCGGTTGTGGCGCCAGCTGCAACGCCGGGTAGCTATGTTCGGAAGGGATAACCGCTGAAAGCATCTAAGCGGGAAGCCTCCCTCAAGATAAGATTTCCCTGGTGGGGTTCGCCCCATCCTGAAGACCCCTGGCAAACTACCAGGTTGATAGGCTATAGGTGTAAACAGGGTTAACCTGTGAGCCAAGTAGTACTAATCGGTCGTGAGGCTTGACCATATTATGCTCTGAATGATTTTAAGGGGGCTACGCCCCCTTAACAACCCCCTTCGAGATACCATATTCGAAATCAAATTAACGACAACCCAAATCTGTGCGCAATAGAGCAAGGGTCACACCCGTTCCCATCCCGAACACGGAAGTTAAGACTTGCATCGCCAATGGTACTCGGTTCTTCGGAGCCCGGGAGAGTAGGACGCGCACAGGTTTGGGTTGTCGTGCGTTTAAGGGTTGTTTTAAAATTTTTGTTTACTTTGCGCGCAAACCTGATTGCATTGCCGCGTGGTGAGCCGTTTTTTGCTTCTGCCATTCGTGCTCACACCCATATTTGCTTTCATCGAAACTGCTGAAATACGGTTAGCTGATCGCGGCGCAACTTCGTTGCGTGGTTTTTGGCAGTTTTCGTCAGGCCCCGACACACACAAATTACGCGTCGATAAAGAATGGCGCCTGCAGGGCATCAAGAATGTCGCCAACGGGCGCTTTAGCCTGGCGATCGATATACCTGCAGAATTGCGCACCGGTGATTTTGCGATTATTCTCCCGCCGGTTTCGGCAGCGGTACGTATCTCGCTAAACGGCCAACTGATCGCCGACAAAGGAATAGTATCGCCCGCATTCAGATATCCGCAGAATTCATCAGAGGCATTTTCGTGGTACCCGGTGAAAGCAGAGTTGCTTCGTGCGGGTTTGCGGCAAGAATTGGCCCTCGATATCACTGGCTTTCATGGCGGCGGTGGGCTTTATGGCAATTCGCATATCTACTTCGGTGGTCTTGAGGCGATAAAAGAGAAGTATAACTTCATTTTTCTGATGACGGCCTTCTTATCGGCAGCCATGTTCATGATTGCCATTTTTCATTTTGCCCTTGTGTCTGATAAGCACTATCGTCGCGCCAATCTGCATTATGTGCTGCTGTCATTGGCGATGTCAGCGCATATCTTGGGCATGAATGGACTTGGCTATTATCTCTGGAACGATTTCATTTTTAACGCGGCGCTGATACACCTACTGGTGGCAGCATTTCCGTTTGCACTCACCGGTTTTACCCTGCGGTATTTTCAGCTGCATTATCCGGTGATTCGCCGGCTCGCATATTGGTATGGCAGTGCGATGGCGTTGTTTTTGGCCACTGTTGCTGCTTTTCCGGTGTTTATTCCGTTATACTTAAATGTCGGTCTGCCGTTTGGTGTGACGGTTATGGCTCTGTCGCTGGCGTTTGCGATTTTCGGCGCGATACAAGGCGTGAGACAGAATATCGAGGGCGCGCAGCTGGTTCTGATTGGTCTTTTGACCTATGGTGTCGCGGTACTCAATGACGTTATTTTCTATTTTTATTCTGCCACGCAATATAAATTTGCGGATGCAGGTTTTCTTGTGACTGTCATCTGTGTGGCCCTCGCTCTTGCCCAGCGTTTGCAGCGGTCTGCGTTCGAGAAAGAAGAACTGCGCGACTGGAAAAAAGAGGTGTCTTTGGCTGCGCAGATTCAGAATCTCGCGCTGCCGCGCCGCAGCATAAGCAATGCGAACCTGCAGATCGAAACGCTGTTCAAGCCCATGAAAATAATTGGCGGGGATTTTTTTGGGTTTCATGAAATATCTGAGAACGTAACCGGTGTTTTGATTGCAGATGTCTCGGGGCATGGCATCGCCGCTGCGCTCATGGTGAACACACTCAATACGGTATTTTTGCAGCAGCGTGAGAATGCTGCAAACCCGGCCCAGTTAATGCAAAAGATGAATGCCGCGCTGTACCCGCATCTGCAAGAGCAGTTTGTAACAGCGGCTTATTGCCTGCTCGATTTTTCGGCGCGCAAGATACTCTTCGCTCAGGCCGGCCACCCGCCGATATACCTTCTTCGCCGCGACGGACAAGGGCTTGAAAAGGTGAAGCCGAAGGGTAAATTCTTCGGTTTTTTGCCGCAGATGTCGTATGAAATAGCCGAACTCAGCATGAACGATTACTCACGGTTATTTCTTTATTCTGATGGCGTTATTGAAGCCGGGGCGATTCAGGGGCGTCCGTATTCTGTTGCACGGCTCGAAAATTTTTTGCTGAAGTCTGGTCAGCTTGCGCCGCCAGAACTTCTGGCTGCCCTGGATCGCGATATTCAACACGCCACGCAGACTTCGATGAACCACGACGACGATTCGAGCTGTGTCGTCGTTGACCTGCGGCTCGCAGCCTGATCAGCCCTGAGTTTTTGCGGCAGCAGCGAGCATCGTTGAAGCGGCCAGCAGGTTCTGCAGCGAATGGGCACAGAAGGCCGGCCAGAGGCTTCCGCTCCGAAATGTCATTGCGTGCAAAACGAGTGACATCGCGAATATGGGCGGCAGCGCCGTGAGGCTGTGTGCTCCTTCTACGTGCACAGCGGAAAAAATCAAAGAAACAAAAAGCCCCGCTATCACACTGTCGCGGCTGCGCTCAGAGTCAGTAACGAGAACACCGAAAAAGAGGCCCCTGAATACCCATTCTTCGTAGGCTGGTACGACGACTGAGGTCAGCACGAGAAAGGCTCCGCGGTTTTTGAGGATGTCTTTCATATCCAGATAAGCGAGCTGGCTGGGTTTGGTATCGAGTACCGCGTAAAGCAGGCTGAACAATACCATCACGAGCAGAATCAGCGCACAGGCAATAACCAGGTAGCGTGAATCAGTCTTGCGATAGGTATAATTACGGCCACCTGTGAAATAGAGAAGCAGGGGTGCCGGCAGTAAGAAAGCCACCATTTGGGCGATGACGCTGTACATCAATGCCATAAAGCCAATCCCGGTTGTGGTCGAGATGGTCGCGGCGGGTATCAACCGGCCCTGCAGCGAGATGATCGCGCGTGTCAGCAGCATGACAGCTATGAGATAAAGCGGAATCGAGAGATAGCGCAGCCAAAGAGGACGCAGGGCAGAAGGCTGCATCTCTTAGCGCGAGTAGCTGCGTGAGACCGTGGTCGTTATGCCGCCGCGCGGATTGTAAACGACGCTGATTTCGGCGCTGCGCATATCAGCCGCGAGAATGATGTCGTCGAGCACACGGTTGACAACGTTCTCATGGAAAATGCCGACAGTGCGGTAACTGAGAAAATATTCTTTCAGTGATTTGAGTTCGAGACAGTATTTGTCAGGTGAATAGTTGATCGTGACCACACCGAAGTCGGGCAGACCTGTTTTCGGACAAATGGCTGTGAATTCGGGAAACTCCAACCTGATATTGTAGTCGCGGTCAGGGTAGATGTTTTCGAACACGTCGATTTTGGGCAGGTCGAGTGCCCGAATATGCCCTTGCCGCCCTTCGTACGCTGTTTCAGCCATTTGTTTTAACGTTGCCGGCACCGTGGCGATGCCGGCATTCTTTCTTTAAGCGGCCGCGCTCAATGTCACGGTAAGGCCTGCCAGGTAGCGTCGGCTCATCACATGAAAATGGGGAAACACCTTCGCTTTTGATTCGGCAATTTCTTTGAGGCCTTTCTCTTTGGCAATCTGCAGCTGCTGCGCCAGCAATATCGAAACGTAGATGCGCGAGAATGCCGCCACCATGTCGATGGAAACGGCTTCTTTTTCGGTGCGTTCTTTGTATTGTGGTACCAGTTTCGCCAGGGCTTCGACGTCAGCCGTCAGTGCGGCTGCCGTCTTGCTGTCGCTGAGCCGGCCGATTTCGCTGCGCAGGTGCGCCATGAGAAAGCCGCCCTCGCGCAGACCTTCGACGATGCCGCCGATTGCGGCAACAGCCTGAAGCTGTGTTGTGCCTTCGTAAATTGTGCAGATGCGGGCGTCGCGGTAGATTTTGGCGATATCATATTCTTCGGTATAACCTGACCCACCAAAAATTTGCAGCGAGTGGTAGGCAACGAAGTTTGCTTCTTCTGAGCAGAAGAGCTTCGCAGTCGGGGTGAGAAGTTTTGCGAGTTTGTCGAGGCGCACAACTTCTTCGTTCTTGCGCACCGCGCGCTCGTCACCGGTTTCTTTCAGCAGCTTGTTTGAGAGGCCGTCGTACTTATCGACAATTTCGCAGGCGCGATAGACAAGCGCCCGCATGCCCTGGCAGAGTGCTTCGTTGTCTTCGATAATGCGCTTCACGGCCGGCAGCTGGTCGATCGTGGCGCCGAACTGTACGCGCTCTGAAGCATATTTGCGGCCTTCGGCGTGCGCTGCCTGTGCGATACCAAGCGATTGTACGGCAATACCCATGCGTGCGCCGTTCATCATGCCCATTGCATAACGAACGAGGCCGAGGCCTTCTTCGCCGATCAGTTCAGCCTTGCTGTTTTCGAACACGATTTCGCAGGTGGGCGAAGTATGCAGGCCAAGCTTTTCTTCGATGCGCGCAACCTCAATTTCTGAGCTGTGCACGAGAAAAAATGACAAACCCTTTGCGCCAGCGCCGCCTGAGCGCGCGAGCGTCAAAATGACGCTGGGGCGGTCGCCGACGCCGCAGCCGTGGGTAATAAAACGCTTGGTGCCCGTGAGGCGCCAGACCCCCTGTTCGTCTTTGACTGCGCGGGTCATCACACGCGAGAGGTCTGAACCGTAATTGGGTTCAGTCAGCGCCATTGCGCCTGTGACCTCGCCGGCAGACATCTTCGGCACCCAGGTGTCGGTCATCTCTTTACTGCCGAAACGCTCAATGACTTCTGCGAGGTTAAAGCAACCGAGCGTGATACCAAAGGCAGAATCAGCCTGCGAAACCAGTTCCATGACGATTGATGAGGCGGTGAGGTTCATGTTCAGCCCACCATGGTGGCGGCCCATAGAATAGCCGAGCAGCCCTGAGCCAGCGAACAGATCGATGAGTTTAATCGTCTCGGGCGGAAACGTCACCTTGCCGTTATTAAATTTGAGACCGTGCTTTTCCATCGAGCGGGCAGCCCCGGCGATTTCGATGCCGGCGAGTTCGCCCGATTGCTGCCAAACAGCTTTGTATCCTTCCAGTGCTTCTTCGACAGTTGCAGGGGCGTATTCGAGGTGCTTGTCGCCCGTCGCCTTATATTCGGCCGCATCTTTGAAGCCTTCTTCTTTGAGCGGAATAATCGTCGCCCAGTCGACAAAATGGTCAACTGTGAAGAGCAAATCTGCATTGTTGTCGAAATAGTTGTTCTGAATCATGTGTCCTCCGAAGACGCGTCGATAATTTTCGACCTATTCTGCGGGCGAAACACGCCGTCAAGGCAGATGCCTTGCGCAGCTACCCACAGCGTCTGGGGCGCGCTTCACATCAGGTACTTATTGAGCTCAACCGGGTCAGAGGTCTCGTCAAAGAGTTCATTGCACTTTGTACACTGGTAGCGCGCAAAGATTGGTTTTACAGATATGCCGAGCAGCAGAGCAAAAAATCCCCAGCGCGAGTATTTGTTCTTGCGAATCACCAGAGGGTGGTGACGATTGTGACCGCAGCTGCAAGTCTTGAGTCCCTGTGCAGCCGAGGCGGATTGAGAACTCATATGATCAACTTACTGTATTCGCGACTTAACCGCTAGTATTTCTTCTGCGGGGAAAAGCGGCTTTGTGAGGCTCTGCGCTTCGTCGAGCAGCTTCTGCATATCAGCGCGTAGTTTGTTCGTGAAATTTTCGACGGCTGCCTTGCGGTCGCGACGGTTTTCGGTCACGAGTTCTGAAAGCTGGTAAGGCTTGCCGAACAGAATGTGTGCGCGCCTCGGCAGGTGAGAGGGCACGCCACCGAGTGCGCGTGGTACCTTTTTGAAAAGGTAAGATTCGTAGCGGTCAAGCCATTCGTAAAGCCGTTCGGGAGTCGGATTATCAAGAATATAGTCGCGTTTCATGACTATGAAGTCAAAGATCTGCACGGCGTCGCTGTGCGCCTCTTTAATGGTCTTGGCGCTCAGCTTCGGCAGTTTGGGGTCTGGGTATTTCAATTGGTGCAGTTCGACGAGGGCAAACAGGCTGCGCCATTTGCGAATTGCGTCTTCTTTTTTGTCGTAATTTGCTGCCTGCAGTTTCTCGGCGAGGCGGTCGAGCATCGCGTGGCGAACGCGCCCGATGCGAAAGTCAAAACCTTTGTCCGTTTCTGGCGTGACAGCAAAGTCTTTTTCGGCCTTTTCGAGCAGGTAGCGGCCGACGGTCAGAAACCGGTGCAGCAAATGTTTGTCTTTGTTCAGATCTGCAATGCCGATTTTCTTTTCAATTTTCACCAAAGACTTGTTCAGATCGTGCAGAATTTTTTCCCGCGGCGAAATGATGATGAACTTCATAAATCCGTACCAGACATTAATATCTGCGTTCGGGTCGAGTTTGCGTGCATCTTCGAGACCCCAGAGCCCAAGCTGCGCGACGCCCGGCTGAAATGGCATCAGCGTATCGACTTCACCTGAGGTGGGTTCACCTTCGGGGAAAATCACGAGCTTGCCGGTGGGTTCGCTCAGAATCTTGCGGGTGAGTTTCATCGCATCGCGGTCGGGCACGCCGGCGATGACCGAATAGGCGCCGATGCGCCGGATAAACCACCCAATCGCGCCACCCTGCCAGTTAAAGACCTGGCGCGAGGCCATGAACTTGAAGCGCTGGCCGAGCAAGCGCCCGAGGTAAAACACGAGCGGTGGTTCAGCAGTCGAAGGGTGGTTCGTGAAGAAGAGCAGCCTTTCAGATTTGAATTTTCTCAGCTGCTCGATGTCTTCGGGTTTGATGACCACTTCGCGAATATTCTGCATCGCGGCGAGCAGCGGAAAATAGAGTTTCGATGCCAGCCACGGAATAAAGCGGTTTTCGACAGGGGGTATAAAAAGGCGCATTGGTAAACATGGTGTTGAGCATTTGCGTTGTCAAGGCTTGTCGCGGGGTTGGGCAAAGCCCGAGGCACAAAAACTTGACGGAGTGTTTTATTTTCACAATTTATCTGTATGAGCAAAATAGTTCACGTGGTGAAAGACGATTGTACGAGCTGCAGCCTCTGCGCAGATACACATCCGAGCTATTTTCGCCTCGATAGTGACGACCTCGCCGAAACGCACAACAGCGGCGCGAACGTGAACAATGCAGAAGTGCCCGAGGCCGATTACGCGAAAATTCAAGAATCGATAGACGATTGCCCTGGCGAATGCATTAAGTGGAAAGAGTAGTCTTTCGGCCTGCGCGCGGTACCAGTTTAGCACCCCGTTCAATTCGGCTGTAGATTTCGCGAAAGCGATCATTGGGTACCCGTCCTTCGCCGTTGACCGAAAATTTCCGGCGAATGCCGCGCAAATAATACATTTCCAGATCACCTTTATTTTTCGCATTCACCGTGCCGCGAAACTCACACGTAAACAGAAAACGCAGCTCTTCGTAAAGGGGGCGCGATATGTTAATTGCGCCTGCTGTGCCTGACGACTCCATGCGGCTTGCGGTGTTCACTGTGTCGCCCCAGACGTCATAGGCAAACTTCTTCTCGCCCACAACGCCTGCAACGAGCGGGCCCGTGTGCATGCCGAGGCGCAGCTCCCAGTAATCGAGCCCCTGGTTGTGCTTAATTTGTTTCATCTGGTTCATGAAAGCCTGTATTTCAAGAGCAGCCAGGGCACAGTCGATTGCGTGCGTGGTGTTTTTTCGGGGCAGACCACCGGCACACATGAAGCTATCGCCGATTGTTTTCAGTTTTTCAAGCCCGTATTTTTCTGTCACTTGGTCAAAATAGCTGAAGCATCGGTCGAGTTCGTCGATGAGGTCGCGCGGCGATAGCTTCTCGGCGATGCGCGTGAAGCCGACAAAGTCGGTGAAGGCAACTGTAACCTTCTCATATTCGACCGGTACTGCCTTGCCGAGATGCTTCAGTTCTTGCGCCGTATCGAACGGAAGAATATTGAGCAGAAGGCTTTCTGAACGTTCTTGTTCTCTTTTCAGATTTAATTCGGTGAGTATGAGGTTAACTCGCCTGCGGTATTCCCTCAGAACCAGAAAGAAGATACTAGTGCAATAGGGTAAAACCATCGCTATCAGAACCTGCCCAGCAATACCGGGGGCAGAGCGCCAGAGCCAAACGAAAGCAGGCAGCGCAAAGGGCAGGGTGAAACACAAAAAGGTCAGCGGGCTCACCGTGAATGTGAACGATGCCGCGCCTGTCACACCTACGATCATCGTAAATATGGTCGTGAGGCTATAAAAGTCACGAACAAGTGGCAGCTGCAGATAAAGACCCAGTCCCAGTACGGCACCAGAGGTTGCCGCCAGCGCCGAAGCCACTACCATGCGGAGCCGAATCGGAGAGACAAGATTTTCGCCGAAGATAAAGTAAGCAAGAATAGCAGCAGTGGCCAAGCCCTGCGTTACGATCATGTTCAGCTGACCCGCCAGTGAGGTCTCGCGCGAAAGCAACCAATAATAGAGCGCTATTGCGATTCCAAGGCCGCTTAACGCCAGGCGAACGTTCCAAAAGAGCTCACGCGTCAGAATGTTCTTAACGTGATCGTAATGCTCGATCGGTATTGGCCAGAAGAGTGGCCAGCTTTTTGGGGCGAGCAGTTTCATCTCGGCGTGTTGTGCCGCGAAGCAGCAGCCGGCCTAAGGATCAAATCATGGAAATTACGACCAACCCTACGCCCGCCAGAGCGATACCCCACACCACCGTGCGCACGTATTTTATGCCCGCAAGGTAGATCGGCCAATAGGCCAGGCGGGCGAACAAGAATATCTGTGCGCCGAGCAGGGCCAGGTCGCGCTGCCCGCCAACACTCACCGATGCCAGGGCGACAATCGCAAATATGAGCAGATTCTCGCCCATATTCTTTGCGGCCCGGTCGGCCCTGGCCATAAATGCAGTTCGTTCGGGCATGTTGTCGCGATTGCCGAGCGCCAGCAGAAAGCCCGCAATCGTGTAACCGCGCGAATGCGACAGGCTGGCAAAAAGCAGCATCAGCCAGTAAAGAAGCGTCGAACCAAGCAGATAGTACAGTATGGGGAAGTTTTGTAACATAGCCTATTGGTGGGTTTGCCCTTAAGCAGTACATTCAAAATTCAGCAGGATCTAGCGCTTAAAACTACCCGTTATTCGCTGCGGCATTCTGTCGCACCGAATAACGGGGCTGCGCGGCAGGTCGCAAAACGACGAATTTCAGGAAAAGTTCCGCGATTTTCGAAGCGTAAATCGCTCTATGAACGGGCTTAGGCCCGCTTTTCCTGAATTTCGTCGTTTCATCGTGGTACTGGAATGTCGAACATTTCGACCTGCCGGGCAGTCCCAACGGGTCGATCAATTTCGACGCGTTTTTGGTTTACGGCAGGATTGGACCACCAAAAAGGGGTTCGATCGTGCATACACACGATACTAATGCTTTTCATGATATCCGCGCGAAGCGGGGAGATCATGAAAAGTTAAAATAAGGTGGGGCAACATGGCAGAAGCATATGTAGTCGATGCAATTCGCACGCCGCGCGCGCGCGGCAACAAAAGAGGGTCTCTCGCAGATGTACATCCGCAAGAGCTGGTGGCGGGGCTTTTAAATGAGCTGCCGAAACGTAACAAAGACCTCAAGGTCGAAAAAATCAACGACGTAATTCTTGGCTGCGTCACGCAGGTGGGCGACCAGGCGGCGTGTATCGCGCGTTACGGCGTCATGGCTGCACACTGGCCGCAAGAAGTTCCCGGTTACACGGTTAACCGTTTCTGCGGTTCGGGTCTTCAGGCTGTGAACGATGCAGCAGCCTACATTCAGAGTGGGGCGTTTGACCTGGTCGTCGCCGGTGGTGTCGAATCGATGAGCCGCTGCAAAATGGGTTCTGACGCAGGCGAAACCACCGAAGAAAACATGGGCACAGCCATGTCGATTGGTAATCCGAAAATTGCTGCTCACTATAATCTCGTGCCGCAGGGTATTTCGGCTGACATCATTGCGACCAAGTATAACATTACGCGCGAAGAAGCCGACCAGTTCGCCGCTTCGTCGCAGAAGAAGGCCGACGAAGCGATCAAAGATAATCGCTTTGCGAAGTCGATTGTGCCGGTCAAAAAAGACGACGGCACCATTGTCGATAAAGATGAGTACCCAAACGCAAAATGGGATTTCGCATACCTGTCGCGTATGCCGGCGCTCTTCAAAGGTGTGGGCGAAAAAGTCTTCGATGCTATGGCGCTGAAGACGTATCCTGAACTCGGCAAGATCAACCACATTCACGGCGGTGGCAATGCGTCGGGCGTTGTCGACGGCGCCGGTGTCGTACTGCTCGCATCTGAAAAGGCGGTAAAAGAGCACGGCCTCAAGAAGCGTGCGCGCATCGTTTCGATGGCGGTTTCAGGTGAAGAGCCGACGATCATGCTGACAGGCCCGGTTTCGGCTTCAAAGCTCGCGCTCGAAAAAGCGGGGCTGAAAGTTGAAGATATCGACCTGTGGGAAATCAACGAGGCTTTTGCTGCCGTACCACTTTACGTGCAGAAGCAACTGAACATCCCTACTGAAAAAATTAACGTGAACGGCGGTTCGATTGCGCTCGGTCACCCGCTCGGGGGCACGGGAGCAATTTTACTGGGGACTGCGGTTGACGAACTCGAACGCCGCAAGGCCCGTTATGCGCTGATTACACTCTGTATCGGTGGCGGCATGGGTATTGCGACTGTTATCGAACGCGTAGACGGTTAGTTTTCAGGCAGATCGATTCAAGTCGAGGCCAAGAACCCGGCACCGGTGGTGCCGGGTTTTTTTATGGTCGCTCCCCACTTTTCTCGATAGACGACGACTCTGCGTTTCTCAGGTTTTCCCGTGCTGCTCGTCAATATTCTGCTCGTGGCTGTTGCGCTGATTGCGCTGGTAATACAGCTTTTTACCCCAGTCATTATCAATATTCCCGCGATGGCGGTTTGCCTCATCGCGTTGATTGCGGCTATCTGGCACTTCAAACGTCGTCGCCGTGAAGCCAAACTGCCGATTTTTGCGGGGCTCGTGCTCGTTTTGCAGGCCGGCTTTTTTATGCTGAGCATCGGCATCTTTACCGTGGTCACGCTACCCAATGAAAACCCCGAAGATTCATCGTCGGTTGTGCATGGAATTCGCCAGATTCTGATTGCCAATGGCATTATCGAAAAGCCAAAAGTATTGCCAAAACCGCCGGAGCCATCGGCTGCGACCATACCGGCAGTCAGCGCCGAAACCGTAAACGCACCCGAAGAGGGGGCAGTCAAAATTTCAGTGGATGGCGATAACGAGGCGAAGCCAGCCGAATCGGGGGAGAAAGCACCTTGAAGAAGACGCTCCGCATTGCGCTTTTCGTCTATCTGATTATCTTGTTCGTGCTTGCGTTACTGCCGTTAACAGGCTACTACGCAGCTTTTGGCGCATTGCCCGTCGTGGGTTACGTGCTCTACCGTGTTTTTATACTCGAAGATAAAACCCCGCATGAGGTTGTGACAAGGGGGGCATTCTTGCTCGCATGCCTCGTGTTTCTTCTGGGCTTTGCGCTGAACATGTTTTGTACGCTCTACACGGCCTACCGTACAAAACAATTTCGCGACAGCATCGAAACCGACCGAAAAGCCATCTATCAGGAGCTCAAGTGAATACCGCATCGCCGACGCTCAAGTTTTCGATTTCGGGTTTGAGGGGTGTTTACCCTGACGATATCTCACCCGACCAGTGGATTCAGTACGTGCGCGCCTTTGCCGCCGTGCTGCCTGCGGGGCCCGTGGCGATTGCGCGCGATGCCCGTGCGACCGGGCCAGGCCTTCTCAAAGTTGCGACGGGAGTTTTGACCCTGCTCGGCCGTGACGTGCACGACCTGGGGCTCGTGCCGACGCCGACGATCAAGGCGTACGTCAACGCGAGGCGACTCGCAGGCGGGCTCATGGTGAGTGCCTCGCACAACCCTGCGGCCTATAATGCGCTGAAATTCATCAAGAAAAACGGCATGTTCTTCGACGCTGAAGATAACGAGAAGTTTGTCAGCGCCTTGAATACCACTGCTTTCTGGGGAGATTTTAAAAAACAGGGGCGAGTGGTCGATGCACACGATGCCGCAATTGATCTGCACATTGCCTCGATCATGAAAGTGGTGAAAAAGCCGAAACGCCGGCTAAAGGCTGTGATCGACCCCGTGGGTTCATGCGGCGCAGAGATCGCCGTGAAGCTTCTGGCGCGCCTTGGCGTCAGGTGCGAGGCGATTCATTTGGCTGAGACATCCTCATTTCCGAGACCACCTGAACCTACGGCGCCGGCATTGAAGAAGCTAGCGGCTGCAGTCAAGAAGCACCGGGCCGATGTCGGGTTTGCCTTCGACCCCGACGCTGATCGGCTGTCGATCGTCGATGAAAAAGGGCGCGCGATCGGCGAAGAGTATACGCTGCCACTCGCAATTCTGTCGGCTGTGAAGCCGAAGTCTACCGTTGTGATAAACCTTTCAACCTCGATGCTGAGTGAAACTGCCGCGTCGATGCGCAGCTGCAAGTTTGTGCGCTCTGCGGTTGGTGAAGCGAACGTGGTGGCAAAAATGCAGCAGCTGAAAGCCCCGTTTGGCGGTGAGGGTAATGGCGGCGTCATCGATGCGCGCATACCGTCATTGGGCCGCGACGCCCTCGCGGGCGTTGCGCATATAGTCGCGCTGATCGCCTCTGGCCACGCACCGCTGTCAGCGCACGTTGCGGCGATTGCACCGACAGTCATGGTGAAGCGTACCGCGCATAACGTCACCGCCGCACAGATGTCAGCGGCGGTCGATCGGGCGCGTGGTCTCTTCAAGACAGCGGCGCTCGACACCACAGACGGCTTTCATTTGAGTGGTACGCTTGCGGGCGGAGATAAGGCCTGGGTGCATTTACGCTCATCGAATACCGAGCCGCTCGTGCGCATTATTGCCGAAGCAGCTTCGAAAGCAGAAGTTGAAACATTGTTGGCGGGGCTGGGGCTGTGAAAGTTCTTTATCGCGACAAAGAAATTTCGTTCACGCTGGTCAAGACCCGGTTCGGTGAAAAGCCCCTGCTGCAATACCCGCATGCGGCGGCGATTATGCCGGTCGAAAAGCTGCGTTCGGGAAAAACGTACCTATGGTTGGTCGAGCAATACCGTCTCGGCTCGGGCGCCAAATCGTGGGAGATTCCCGCAGGTAAAAAGAAGAACAACGAAACGATTCTGCAATGTGCGAAGCGAGAATTGGCCGAAGAAGCAGGTTTTGCTGCCCGCCACTGGAAAAAATGCCTGCAGTACCACCCGGCGATCAGCTTTTCAACCGAAGTGCTGCACCTTTTTGCGGCGCGCCAGCTGAGCGAAAAGGTTGCGGACCATGACGATGACGAAGTTTTTTCGAACAAGAAAGCGTTCAGCCACCAAGAACTCGGCCGCATGATGAAGAACGGCAAGATCAGCGACGGCAAAACGCTGCTTGCGCTCCATTACTTCGATAAACTATAAATAATACTGCTTCGGTGTGCTCAGCACACCGAAACAGTGCTATTTCATTTGCCGTGTAAGGGGCAACTCTCTATGCGGTGCTATGCGTATCTCAGTTATTGGCGCCGGTTCTTTTGGTACGGCGCTCGCTAAACTTGTCGCCGAAAATGGCCACGACGTACTGCTGTGGAGCCATTCAAAAGACACCGCGGATGCTATTAGCTCTCAGCACGAAAATACGATCTACCTGAAGGGTATCGCTCTGCCCGAGTCGATTAAAGTCACAACCGATCTCGCAGCGGCTGTGAACCATGCAGAACTGGTCGTGAGTGCGACCCCCACGCAGGCGATTCGTGAAGTTTACGCGAACACGAACCTGGCTGTGCCGGTCGTCGTTGCCTCAAAGGGAATCGAGAAAAAGACGCACCTGCTGGTGTGCGAAGTCTTCAAACAAATTTTCGGCAAAGAGCGCGAGCAGAACCTGTTTTTTCTGAGTGGCCCGTCGTTTGCCCGCGAAATGGCGCTTAAGATTCCCACTGCGATCACGATTGCCGGTTATCACACAGAGCGGCTGCCCGAAATTCAGAAAGTTTTTCATAACGATTATTTTCGCGCGTACGCAACCCCTGACGTAACCGGTGTTGAACTCGGTGGGGCGCTCAAGAACGTCATGGCGATCGCGACCGGTATTGCCGATGGTCTCAAATTCGGCAGCAACACGCGCGCAGCCATCATTACGCGGGGCCTTGCAGAAATCGCCCGCCTCGGCGAAAAGCTTGGCGCGAAGCCGATTACATTCATGGGACTCGCCGGCATGGGTGACCTCGTGCTCACCTGTACCGGCGATCTGTCGCGCAACCGTACAGTCGGCCTTAAGTTGGGGGCAGGCATGACGCTCGCTGAAATTCAGAGCGAAATGCGTATGGTCGCAGAGGGCGTGCCGACTACCGAAAGCGCGTACGAACTCGCGCAGCAGCTCGGTGTTGAATTGCCGATTACGACGGCAGTTTATAAAATTCTTTATGAAAATAAGCCGGCTCGCGAAGCGATCAAAGAACTGATGTCGCGTTCGATTAAATTTGAATAGGCAGTAATAAACACATCGCCTCAGCGACCAATGGGCATGACCAAAATGAGGATTTCTCAAATCACATTCGCGGCGGTGATCGCTTTGACCGGCTCTATTTTTTTCAGCGCCGCGACTGCCGCCGAAAAGAAACCGGGGCGCGCCACTATCACCAAAATCAACCGTAGCGAAGCCGAATGGAAAAAAATACTCACTGCCGAAGAGTTTTACGTCTTAAGGCAGCAAGGTACTGAGCGTCCGTTCACAGGGCGGTACCACGACCATCACGGGCAGGGCACCTATATCTGTGCCGGGTGCAAACTGCCGCTGTTCAGCTCGAAGACTAAATTTGACTCAGGCACCGGCTGGCCGAGCTTCTTTGCCCCGATTGCAGCGGAGAATGTCGTCGAGCTGACCGACAACAGCCACGGCATGCGCCGCACCGAAGTGCGCTGCGCGCGCTGCGGCGGACATTTGGGGCATGTGTTTGACGACGGGCCACGAGGGCCCTTAGGGTCTGGCGCCGACACGAGGTCGTCTGCGCGCCAGACCGACGGGCCACGACCTACAGGCTTAAGGTATTGTATCAATTCAGTATCGCTGAATTTTGAAGGGCGAACGGCACCACCGCGCTGAAAGATTGATCGGTCAGGATCAATCTTTCAACGCAGCCTTCAGCTCGCGCATCGTGTAGTCTTTGTTGTAAAAGCCGGTGATCGTGTGAATGAGTTCACCATCGGCTTTGGTGAGCACGACGGTGGGTAAGCCCCGGATATTATACTCTTTCGCCAGTTTGTCGAGCGCGTCAGTCGGGTTTGAGTAATCGATCCTCACTGGCAAAATGTTATTCGCCAGCGCAAAATTGATGAATTCGTCTTTGACGAAGAGTTTGCGCTCCATCTCTTCGCAGGCTGTGCACCAGTCGGCCCAGAAGTCGACAAAAAGTATTTTCTTTTCTTTGAGGGCGACCGCCCGGGCTTCTTCGATGTCTTTGTACCACTTGAGTTTACCCTGGGGTAGCGTCATGCCGCTCTTGCGTGCGGTATCTGGCGTTGCGCCGGTGTTGGTCTTTGTTTCGACCCCCCAGTATTTCACGAATGGCGACGTGAAGAGAAAAAGGCCAAGCGCCGAAATCAGCAGCATGCCGGCAGTGTTGAGTCTGAGCCGTCTCGTCATGTGGTACTCCGATTTGAGGGGTTCTGCAAGAATGAAGAAAGTAATGCACATGGCAATGCCGATGACCGCAAACGGAAACGCCTGCGCAACCGGTGGAAAGTCACCTGCGAGATCTTCAAGGTAGTGAAAGCCTGCGGTCATGAGCACGACGGCGCCGCCATACTCCACGGCCTTCAGCCAGATACCGGGTTTTGGCAGGCGAATCGAAAAAGTGCCTATCAGAAAAAACGGAACTCCCATACCAAAGGCAAACGCGAACGCCGAGGCCGCCGGTAAAAAAATGGAATCGTTTTCAGCAGCGTTCTTGCTGATCTGCACGAGCAGATTGCCGAAGAAAGGTGCGGTGCAGGGGGCTGCGATAAAAGCCGAAAAGATGCCGAGCACCAGCGGATAAAGCACACCGTCGGGTTTGTGCCGGCCGTGGTCTGCCCGAAGCCGGTTGGCAAAATTGGGCAGCGGCAATGGTAGCAGGTGCGCATAAGCCAGACCAAGATAGATGAGAACTAAACCGATCGTTGCAATTGCGCGCGGGTCACCCAGATATTTGCCGAAGACAGAGCCGCTGAGCGCAGCGGCTACCCCCAGCGTGCCATAGGTCAGCGACATGCCAAGCGTATAGACGCCGGCCGCGCGAAAGCCCTGGTACCACGATTTGCGTTCGCCACCGGCAAAAATCGCGGTGGTAATGGGAATCAGAGGGTAAACGCAGGCCGAAAACGAAGCCAGTAGCCCCGAACCGAAAGCCGCGAAGAACATCGACATGACAGCAATATATCAAATGCGAGTCGCCGCGACGACTATAAGTTGGGGCGGCTATTTCTCGGTGAGCACTTCGAAACCGAGCCACTCTTTCGGCGGGTATTGAATATTGCGCTCGAGGCGTTCGAGATAGAGGCGCAGTGTCTTGTCTTGCGGATTTTCTGCCGCAAGCTGTAAAAAAGCCGATTTCGCGTCGGCGAAGCTGCCCTTACGGTAAAGTTGCAGCGCTTCTGAGAACGTGTCTTTTTGCCGCTGCTTCAGCTTACGCAATTCGTCGTGATCGCTGTTAAAAATTTCGATCAGGTCAACGGGTTCGTTCTTACCTTTGACGGCAACGCGGTCAACGGGCCGCCATTCGTACTGTGACTTGTTCGCGACGGTGTTCCATGAGATGTCTGAGATGAGGGTTCCGGCGCCGTAGTTCTTGGTGAGGCTTTCGATGCGCGATGCCAGATTCACGGCATCGGCGATGACGGTGCCGTCCATACGCTGGTGTTCGCCGATCGTGCCGAGCATCACGCGGCCCTGGTGAATACCGATACCGATTCTGATGGCTGCGTAGTCGTGCCGTGCGCGGCGGTCGTTCCAGATGCGCACGCGCTCGTGCATCGCGAGCGCGGCTTCGAGTGCGTCTTCTGCAGAAGAGGGGAAAAGCGCCATCACCGCGTCGCCGATATATTTGTCGATGAATCCCCGGTGGTCTCTGATGACCGGGCCGACCTTATCGAGGTACGAATTGATAAAATCAAAGTTCTCTTTGGGCGTCATCTTCTCTGATAATGAGGTAAACCCCCTGATGTCAGAAAATAGCACCGCCATGTCGCGCTGTACCTGATCGCCCAGGTTGACATCGAGAATACTTTCTTTGTCGAGCATCTTCAGAAACTCGAATGGCACGAAGCGCCGGGAGGCCGCGTTGAATTTTTCGAGGTTTTCGTTGAGTTCTTCAGTTTCGTCGTGCAGGCGCACGAAACGGTTCGCCAACACGAGAGCCATCGATAGGATAAAAAAGATAAACACGTAGGTTAAAAGCGGCGGCAGATTAATTTTTGCCTGTCCGCTCAGAATGTCGAGAAACATCGTCACGAGCAGAATAATGAAGCTGACACTCATGATAATCGCGTCTTTGTTCTTGCGCACAACCTCGCGTATCAGCACGATTGCCATACCCACGATGTATATCAACCAGGTATAAGTGACGATGTTGTTCTGCAGATGGTCCCAGAGTTTCACGTCGCTGCTCACGCAGACAGCAACGCCAACACCTGCGATTATCGCATTGGCGGTGTAAGTGGCAATGTCGATTATCTTTAACCACAGCGCACGTTTGGGCTTGTAATAGTTTCTGATAAAGTAATAAAAGCTCGGCACGAGTAAAAACAGCGCAAGGTATTGTACGCGTTTCCAAAAGTAGAGCTGCAGGCCATATTCGTATTTTATCTGCGTGTGCAGGCCGCTGTAGACCACCAGCGCAATTGCGAAAACAGCAAAGTAAAAATTCTCACGCTCATGCCTGCGTCTGATAAAGAAAAGTAAAAAGTACAGCCCGAATGTCAGGTAAGCAACCAGCGCAAGCGAACTCCACAGGTTTTCGAGGTAATAGGCGCCATAGATCTTATCGGCGGGCCCGATTTCGACCCGGTCGCGGTAAATGCCAGATTCTTTTTCGAGTACACCCTGCACGTCGACAACGAGCGTGTTCGTGCCTGCACGCATCAGCCCCGCGGGTATCGCATAGGTGCGCACTTTGTCGTATGCCTGCGGCTCATTGCTCGTAAAATCTCCCGTTGCGCCAATGAGGCGGCCGTTCAGGTAGACGCGGTCGCGGTCGTTGATTTCGCCAATGCGGATTGCAAACGGTAAGGTGGGCACGGCAGCGACTTGAAACTGCAGCGCATAGTGCGCGGGTTCAAGGCCGCTGATATTCAGTTGGGGCGCGAGATTCGCCGGTACCTTGACGCTGCTGTAAGCAGGAGTCGTGAAGCTCTCTGGTATCTCTTTACCACGTTTTTCATTCAATGCTGCAGGTTTATAAAAGCCGGCTTTGGCGACCCAGGCATGGCCTTCGGCAGAATTGAGGGCTGTGACCTTATCGGGGGCGGCCACCGGCACTTCGGCAAAAAGGCGCGCGCCGCAGAGCAGGGCGAGAGTCGCAATCCCCTTTAATCTATTTGGCATGCGATATCTCCCCGGTGTTGGTTCTAACGAATGCGGCGATTGCATCGCTGATATTGTCTTTGTCGGTATTGACGTGCATTACCATTGTTGTATGGTCTGCGCCCGGTATGGTCACAAATTTCGCGTTCGCCAACTTCTTTTCGGCAAAGGCGCTTTGGTATTTTTGCTGCTGCTGCAGCAAATAGTCATCGTCCTTTTCACCATAAAGCAGCAATGCCGGTCGGGATGTGGGTTTTAAATACGTCGCCGGTGAATGGAGCATGTCAGCTTCTCCCGAGCCGAAGAAGGGAGTTGTCAGAGAGGCGTTAAACTCAGCGTCTTTCGAGAGTCGCATATGCGCGATATCGAGAATCGGTGAGAGCGCAGTTACCCCTTTAATGAAAGTCGGCCCCTTTCCCCAGAGCACCATCAGGGCAAGGTGGCCGCCCGCAGAATGGCCGGCGAGAAAAATCTGCGAGGCATCTATTTTGTAGCGGGCCGCATTCTCGTGCATAAAGCTGGCTGCTGCCGTCACGTCGGCGAGCTGGTCGGTCAGAGTTGCCTGCGGGTGCAATCGGTAATCGATGACCGCTGTCGCAATGCCGCGTTTCGCGAGCGCGATGCCGAAATTCTGATAGAGGCCGGTGAACGCCCGGTAATAGCTGCGTGACTGGTTGCGCCAATAGCCCCCGTGGATAAAAATAACCGCCGGTGTCGCGTCGGCAGCCGCTCGTGGTGTGTAAAGATCGAGCAGTGCACCTGCATGCGCCGCATATTGCAGGTCATCGTGGTATTCGACATCTGAAGCCGCACGCGCCCGATCGCGCAGGTGGCAGTTGGCCAATTGCAAGAGACCAATCAGCATTATGGCGCGCAGCAAGAACAGGTTCATCGAATAACTCCAGGGTTTTCGAGATAGATTGCAAGGTCGCCAAGAAAAGCGGCACCGGCAGCCCCGTCGACCACCCGGTGGTCGCACGCAAGATTCAGCGTGAGCATGTCAGCGAAAACGATGCTGCCGTCTTTGCCTTCGACTGCCCGGCGTTCACTTGCGCCCACCGCCAGAATCGCCGCTTCGGGGGCATTGATAATCGCCTGAAACGAGGTGATTCCCATCATGCCCAGATTTGAGATCGTGAACGTGCCGCCGGTGTACTCCTCGGGTTTTAGTTTACGCGCCCGTGCGCGCGCGGCGAGGTCTGCAGAAGCCGCGGCAATTTCGAAGAGCGTCAGTTGATCAGCATTTCTGATTATCGGGGTAATGAGCCCGTCTTCAAGACTGACCGCAAAACCCACGTCGGCATTGCCGAGTTGCAGAAAGTGATCGCCCATGAATTGCCGCATCACGGCCGGGTGGTCGGGCAGAGTTGCGGCTACGGCTGCGATAATAAAGTCGTTGACCGAAACCTTTTTGGGCAGGTGCGCACCGCTGCCGGCTGCATGCAGCTTTTCAAGACCGGCGTTCGTCTCGAGCCGCAGTTTCAGCAATGCACTGAAATTCACGGTGCGGCTGAGGTAAAAGTGCGGCACCGTCTGTTTCGACTCGCTGAGCCGCGTTGCGATCGTTTGCCGCATCGGCGTCATCGGAATCTTCGTGTTGTTCTGCCGCGTACCCGCACGAACCCGAGGGCCGGTTGCAGGCGCGCCTGCGAGATCGCGGCTGACGATGCGGCCTTGCGGCCCCGTGCCTTCGATTTGCGAGAGATCGGTTCCGGTTTGTGCCGCAATCTTTTTCGCCAGCGGTGAGGCTTTAATTCGGCCCGTGGGCTTTGCAGGCACGCTTTCTGCAGGTATTGCAGCGGGCGCACGATTCACAGGCTGCTTCTGCTCGGGCGCGGCCGGTGTCTCAGGCGCTGCGCTCGCGGGGCTTTTCGCACCGGCACCCGCAACGAGTGCTGAAAAATCTTCGCCGGGCTCACCAATCACGGCTACCGGTGCACCGACGAGTAGCTTGTCGCCTTTTTGCGCGAGTTGCTTCAGCAGCGTACCGGCATCGAAGGCTTCGAGATCCATCACTGCTTTATCGGTTTCGATAGCCGCAATGACGTCGCCCGGTTTGACTGCATCGCCTTCTTTTTTGACCCATTCGACGAACACACCTTCTTTCATAGTCGGTGAAAGCTGGGTAATGGTTGCAAGTTTCGCCATAGCTCAGAATCGTCGCAAGCGGGGTCTGTCAAGACAAACAAGACGCTGGCTAAGTTCAGAACGACGCCGCCCGCAATTCAGATTTCATTTTTTGCTGACAAGGTAGAAGGTCTTGTACAGATGTTTTCGGCAGAAGAAGCGACGCGCTGACTCGCCGAAAGCGCTTGGTCAGCCACGGGTTATCAGTGGCGATCAATATCTACACATCAGCTGAAATCGCCAAAATTCAGGCCTCGGGAATGCTCGCGTTCGAGACGCACATGATGCTGCGAAGCTACATTAAGCCGGGCGCGAATACCGCAGAGCTCGATGCCATCGTGCGCGACTACCTTCGGCGCAAAAACGCCAAACCCTCTTTTCTCGGCTTCGGCGGTTTTCCCGGGGCGATCTGCACATCGGTCAATGACGCTGTTGTGCATGGCTTGCCCAAACGCGAAGAAGTTTTAAAAGAGGGAGATATCATCGGCATCGACCTCGGCGTCATCTTGAATGGCTACTTCTCAGACACAGCGTGGACATGGCCTGTGGGGCAGGTTTCAGAAGAGGCGCGAAAAATTATCACAACCACCCAAGAATCACTCTTCAGGGGAATTCGTGAAGCGCGCGTCGAAAACCGTATGGGCGCGATCGGCGAAGCGGTGCAGAAACATGCCGAAGCAGCTGGTTTCTCTGTCGTGCGCAGCCTAGTGGGCCATGGAGTCGGCAAGTCGGTGCATGAAGAACCGCAGGTGCCGAATTTCGGCCAGAGAAAAAATGGCATGCGCCTCAAGTCAGGCCTCGTGCTCGCGATTGAACCGATGGTGAATGAGGGCACACACGACGTCACGACCGACAAAGATAAATGGACGATTCGCACGCGCGATGGCTCCCTAAGCGCACACTTCGAACACACGGTCGCGCTGACCGCTTCAGGCCCGGTCAACTGCACGCTGCCGAAAGGCGCCGAAACCGACGTCTTCAAAATCTGAAATCAGCCAATAATATCTGTCGACACACCAGGCGGTCGGTGGCACTTAACCACATGCACATCTTTCTCACAGGCGCATCGACTGGTATCGGCAATGCTATTGCGCGCGACTTCGACGCACATTTCAAAGGTGAAGCCACTTTTTCACTGGTTTCGCGCAAACAAAATCTGCTCGAAGCCCTCGGTAAAGAACTCAAGAGCAAATCGGCAGTTTATGCGGCCGATCTTTCTGAACCCTCGGTTGCAGAAATGACTCTCGACAGGGCCGTCAAAGAGAATGGGCCGGTCGACATTCTGATCAATAATGCGGGCATGCAGAACATCGACCGCTTCGAAGCAATCAAGAATGAAGACGCAGACAAGCTCTTTAAGCTGAATTACACGACCCCAACGAGGCTCATGCGCCGCGTTCTGCCCGAGATGCTGAAACGCAGCAGCGGAGCGATTATCAACATCGCGAGCCTTGGCGGCATCACGCCGACGCCCTTCATGTCTGAATATTGCGCCTCAAAAGCGGCGCTTGCATCACTTGCCGTAGCGCTCGCCGGTGAATACAAAGACACGCCTCTGCAGTTTCTGACGGTCTATCCGGGGCCGGTAGAGACGCCGATGTCAGAATACGCAGGCGATCGTTTCGAAAAAGACGCGATGAAAAATATTCCGTTTGGCACACCCGAAGGGCTTGCGAAAGAGATTCGTATTGCGTACGAAAAGCGCCGCGGTAAGGTTATCTATCCCGCTGTATACAAAACCGCCGAAATGTTTCGCGACTTTTCGATCTGGGTGACAGCGCAGATGGCGCCTAAGCCGAGGTAACGGCGCAGACTCGCCCTGAGTTTATCGAAGGGTGGCACCTAAGCCGAGATGACATTTTTCTGAATTTAGCGAGACGCCCGTGAAGGGCGTCTCTACAGTTTTTCTTTGATGCAGTTACCCAGACGGTCGCCGTACCAGGTGTAAAAGCGGCGTACTGTTACCTCACCCTTGTAACCGAAAACGCTGAACAGCGCTTTCCAATCGTTTGCGGTTGTTTTGGTTTTTGAGGATTGATAGACGTGAAGCATGCGGCAGTCTAAAAGGGCGGTGGCGCCCCATAAGTCAGGGCGCATGCGGCCGGTGAAGACGAAGCACTGGCCGTGCAGTTTATAGAGATCTTTGATGCTTTCTTGCTCGTTTGTGACGCCAGACCACGGAAAGCAAAACTGCGGTTTCGTCTTTTCTGTGTCGGCAAATACCGGCTTACCCAGCGTAACGATTTTGCGTTCGTGATAGATCCACACTTTATTGGGTATGGCATAAAAGGCGTAAGTCGGGTACGTGACGAGAAACCACGGTGCCGCAAGCGCCAACGCAGAGACCGGCATGACGAAACGCAAATTGCGGCGCGCCGACCAAAGCCGCCCACGAAATTTCAAATAGATGAGCGTGACGAGCAGAGCAGCGATGAAGATGAAAGAGACCGCACGTGCCAGAGGTTCAGCTGCCGGCAAGAGCCGCATGGCGTGATCGCCGTGCAACGCGGCGAATTTCAGGTAAAGCCAATCGAGAGAATGCAACACATGGGCCGCCGGGGGCAGAACGAGGTAGAGCAGCGCCGAAAAGAGGTATAGCCCCGAAAATGGCACGAGCAGCAGGTTATAGATGAGCGAGAGCGGGTTCGCGCTGCCGAAGAGCAAATGCGAAAGCAGCATCGCGGGAAGCCCCGCAGCCAGTGACAGCGCAACATGCTGCGAGGCAAAATTCAGCCAGCGGTTTGCAGACGCGAAGCAAAAATATAAGGGTTCGTAAAATACCAGAATCGCCGCAGTCACCCCGAAAGAGAGAATAAACGACATCGAAAACGTCGAAAGTGGAAACAGCACCTCGACGATAATCGCCGTGATAAAAAGCAGGGTGAATGACGTGATGCGCCTGTCGAGCAGCCGCATCAAGACCGCAATGGCCATGAAAAGCCAGGCGCGTAAAAGCGGTACCGGAAAATCAAGCAGCACAAGAAACGCGCTCGCGACAGCAAACCCGAGCAGCGTGCCGACGGCCGGCAGGCGCAGCGCGCGAAATGGCAGGTAGAGCAGCGCAAAAAGCAGCGCGATGTTGAGCCCCGAAACGGCAAAGAGGTGCATGAGGCCCATATCGCGAAAAGCCGCTAGCTCGTTTTCGGCCAGATCGCCCGTATCGCCGATCAGAAAAGCCGCCGCGAGCGATCTTTCGCCGAGTGCCTCAAATCGGCTCTGCAGAAACGACAGCGCCCGCTGCCTGAGCTCGATCACCTTGCCGGGTGGGGCGGGCAGAACCTGCAGCGCCTTGACCCGGCACCAGCTGCGCGTACCCGAGAGGCGCTCAAACGTGGCAAACGTCGAAGGGGGAACTTCAGCCAGTTCGCATCTGTAGGTAACCTGGGCGTGCTTTTGCGGTAGCGGCATCTTGCCGAAACCGATGAGTCGCAGACGTCGCCCGCCCTCAGATTCGACAATCACCGAACGCCGCGAGACGGCTGCTACGCGCCCGGTTGCGTCAGTTGGCATTTCAGAGGTATCGCTCAGGGCAACGCTGCGCAGGCTAAAGAGCCAGGCGCCGAGGGCTAAACCCATAATAATAGCAAGAATGAACTGTTTTGGCGTCCGTCTCAGGTCATAGACCAACCACGCCACGAGGCACAGAGCAGTGACGCCCGCAGCAACATTGAAACCAGCCCGAAAGAGGCTAAGCGTTAAAAACGTGAAGAAGATGTACGGAAAGGGCATCGTTCTGATTTACATCTGCGGCATTGCCGCAGATGTAAACCAGATTACCCTTCTACTTTTGGCATTTTTCTTAAGAAAGTTGGAATATCGTAAGCCGCGGCCTGCACCGTCGCGTCGACACGGGGAAAGTCAAGGCCCTGTTGCGCTGGCGAACGGTAGCCACCGTCGTCAGTTCCCGTGCGGGGCAGAATCTGCGGCTTAAACTGTGGCTGTGCCTGCTGCTGCGTGGCCGGTGTGCCGACCGCCGCGTCTTTGCGGCGGTAGCCCGTGGCGATCACGGTAATCGAAACGTGGTTATCTTTGGTTTCGTCTTCGGTGAAGCCGACGATGATCACGGCATCTTTGGATACCTGCTCATGAATCTGCTTCTGAATTTCATGGTATTCGTAGAGCGCGAAGTCTGAACCGCCCACCACATTGATCAGAACTGCCTGAGCTCCGTCGATGGTCTTGCCGTTGAGCAGCGGGTGGTGGATTGCACTCTGTAACGCTTCGGCCACGCGGTTTTCACCCGTACCCTCACCGAGACCGATAACCGCATCGCCGTTCTGGCCCATGACGGTACGCACATCGGCGAAGTCGACGTTCACAAAGCCCGTCGAGTTGATGATGTTGCTGATGCCGCGCACTGCACGGTACAGCATGTCGTCGATGAGCTTATAGGCCGCACCCACCGATGTTTTTTTATCGATGACTTTGAAGATCGCCTCGTTGGGAATCGTGATGAGAGTGTCGACGCGGTCGCGCAGATTCGATTGTCCCTGCTTCGCATAGCTCATGCGCTTGTCGCCTTCGACGATGAAGGGTAGCGTCACCACCCCGACAGTCAGCGCCTTCAGCTCGCGCGCCACTTCGGCGACGATCGGTGCGGCTCCCGTACCCGTGCCGCCGCCCATGCCGGCAGTGATGAACACCATGTCTGCGCCCTTCAACACATTCATGATCTTTTCACGGTCTTCCATCGCCGCCTGCGCCCCAATGTCGGGTATGCCGCCTGCGCCCATGCCGCGCGTGAGCTTCGCACCGAGCGCGACCTTGATCGGCGCGTGCGAACGTTCAAGCACCTGCTCGTCGGTATTCATTGCAATGAGTTCGACACCTTCGAGGTTCATCGACACCATGCGCTCAATCGCGTTCATGCCGCCGCCACCGACACCCACAACCTTGATTGTTGCCGGTGATTTCTTTTTTTCCTCAAATGCTAGCATTGCGTGCTCCTGGGTTTCATAAATTCTTTTGTAACCAATTCTTCATTTTGCCAAACAGGTTGCGTGTGCCTTTTTGTGTTTCTGTTTCACCATAACGCGCCTGGTAGAGCAATAAGCCCGTAGCCGTGCTATAGGGTGGCGAAGCAACCTTGTCTGAAATTCCCAACAAGCCCTTTGGATAAGCGACCGAAGCGCCTAGCTGCAGAACCTCTTCGGCCAAGCCGACGAGTCCTTCAAGCTGCGCGCCGCCGCCTGTAAAAATAATACCGCCGGCAAGTATGTTTTTTCTGCCGGATTTCATAATTTCAATATCTACCAGCTCGAGCATCTCGCGCATGCGCGCTTCGATGATGAGCGCCAGGTCTCGGCGGGGTATCTGCCGTGCGGGCCGTTCGCCGACTGAAGGCACATCGACCATCTCCATCGGGTCGACGTCTGCTGCACGCGCAGTGCCACGGCGTTTTTTGAGCATCTCGGCTGCGTCGATGGGTGTTTTGAGACCAATCGACAGATCTTGCGTGACATGCTGCCCGCCGAGGCAGATTGTCGCCGAATATTCCACGCCGCCGTCGACGTAGATGATGAGATCGATCACGCCAGAACCGATGTCGCAAATCGCCACACCCAGATCTTTTTCCGCTTCGGTTATAAGCGCCTGGCTCGATGCGAGTGCAGAGAGCACCTTGTTCGAAACCCTGACGCCTGCCTGCTCGACGGCCTTTTCGGTATTTTGCAGCTGCGAAATCGGGGCAGTGACAATGTGCACCTGCGCGTCTAACCGCACCCCAACCATGCCGAGCGGGTCTTTGATGCCTGCCTGATCGTCTACCTTGAACTCGCGCGAGAGCACGTGCAAGACCTCTTGGTCAGCGGGTATGCGCACATTTTGCGCCGTGTCGATTACCCTGAAAACGTCGGCGTGCGTGATAATGCGGTCGCGCCCGGTGATCGTTACCATGCCGCTGTGGTTTGCACCATGCACGTTCTTGCCTGAAATATTGATTATAACTTCATCGATGTCTAGCGCCGACATGAGTTCGGCTTCTTCAATTGCGTCGCGAATTGCCTTAACCGTGAGTTCGATGTTCGTGACCGACCCCGATTTTACGCCGCGCGATTCAACCACACCGAGGCCAATGACCTCGACCTCTTCGGCAGACTGTACACGCGCGACGATTGCGACTGTTTTGCTCGAACCCAGATCGAGCGCTGCGATGATGCGACCGCCCGAGATACCCGAATCGTAACTCACGTGCCTGCCTCTGCGGTGGTTTTGGCCTGTTTCATTTCTCTTATAATGGCGCTGTTCTCTTGCAGGTCAACCAGCGTCACAGAACGCGGCAGTTTTGCCTCGAGATAAGCGTACACGGCCCAGAGTCGCCTCAGCGTCTCTTCAGAAAAGCGCCCTTCATAAACGACGCATGACCTTATACCCGCCGAATAGATTCGGTACCGCCAGATGCCTGATTTTCCCGTCGGGTCAGGTGTGGCGCTGCTGTTTTCTTTCAGCGGTCTGATCTCGATTTCGGCAAGACGCTGCCAGAGAAATGCATACTTTCTCTGCGTGTCTTTCCACAACCGTATTATGTCACTTTTTGGCGACGCCTGCGCAGTCATCGATTCGGTGCGAAAAGTCAAGTAGAAAATGACTTTGTCAGGCGTGAGGTCTTTGTGCAGGTAAGCGGCGTTTTCGACGATGGTTGATCCGGCTGCATCTTTTTCTGCGATACCCGCACCTTCGTTCTGCAGGTGCTCGAGCAGGCGCTCAGTGATCGAGATCGTGATGCGGCGGCCCGGCAGCACCGTCGCTTTCGCCGTCGCGATACGCGAATTGAGCAGCAGCGCATCGCGAATTTCATCGGAACTCACGCCGTCTTTGGCGGCGCGCAGAAGGTAGAGCACGACTTCCTGGATATCTTTTTCGCTCAGTACCCGGTTGCCTTCAACCTGAATCTGCCAGTCGCCGCTGCCGCTGTGGCGCTTGAAGATGAACCAGCCGAGCAGAATGCCGCCGAGCGCGAAGAGGGCGAGACCCGTGAAAAGCAGACGTTTTTGCCAGGTCATAGATCTTTGTTTGATCCGGGAACATCCTGTTCTTCGGTCGTCGCCCGGACTGACATCCTGTCAGGCGCCGACCCGAGAACATCCTGTTCTTCGGAAAAATTTCGGTTCCATTCGCTGATGAGTTCCCAGATTGTCACAAACATCGTCACAATGAAGGGTCCGAGAATGAGCCCTTTGACGCCAAACGCGTTCAGGCCGCCGACGATTGCCAGAAACAGAAAAAGGGGATGCAGATTCAGGTCGCGGTCAAGCAGCACGGGCTTCAGTAAATTTTCGAGCAAGAAATAAAACACCAGGCAGGTGACAGCCATCGTCAATGCCATTGTCTGGTGGTCGTGCGTATAGAGATAGACAGCACCGGGCAGCCAGACCACCGCCGTGCCGATCACGGGTATTAACGCAAACGGCGCTGCGATTGCGCCCCAAAGCAGCGGCGTGCTGAGGTCGCATAACCAGAAAACGATGCCGATGACGGCACCTTGCGCAATCGACACCAGCAGGTTTCCCTTCACCACAGCATCGAATATTTGCACCATGCGGTCGCCGATATGCTTTTCGATTTTATCAGGAAAAGGCAGGTTGCGGTAAACGGTCATGCCGATGCGGTCGACGCTGCGAAACAAAAAGAATAAAATGAAAAGGGCAAAGGTGAAATCGACGAAAAACTTCATGCCCGTGAGGGCCCATGTCCAGCCGCGGCGCAGGGTTTCGAGCTGGTTGTTGCGCACGACTTCAAGAAACTGCAGGCGGTACGCGAGCAATTGTTCGGCGCTGATGTCGAGCTGGCCCTGTATCCACGGGTTGTTGCGGTGAATCTCGAATAGTTTTTCGGGTGTGAACCATTCGCGCGCAAGTTCTGATGCATGGCGTGCTTCGGTAACCAGGGCGATGCCCAGGAAAATCGCTGGCAAAATCAGCACGAGAATGACGCTCACTGTCGAAATCGCCGCTGCGCGCGTGCGGCGCCCGTGCATTTTGTTCAGCAGCCAGCGGTGCGGTGTTCTAAAGAGAATGAAGAGGATTCCTGAAATAAAAAACGCATAGATATAGCTGTAATAGACGAAACTGACTAGGCCGAGCAGAAAAAGAAACAGGCCAAAAAAAACATAGGGAAGAAAACGGTGAAAGTCGAGAAAGCTGTAGCTGCGGTCGAGCTTCACGTTCGGCTGTGGTTGTTTCTCCCTCATCGGTTATGGGTTTTTTCCGCGTTCGTAATCCACCTCTGATCTGCCGATGCGAATCAGATAGTTGTCTGCGTAAGGTAACTTGCTGATATCAACTGACACAACTTCAGATTTCGCCGCGCGCTCAAACTGCAACAGCGCGCCCGAAGTCTGTTCAAGTCGGGTCGTCAGCGTGAAGTCATGTTTCGCGAGAGTCTTTTTGTAATAATCGGTGATCGTGGCAAGCGGGTGGTTCGTCTTCTGCAGAATGCGGTTCTCAACGCGGTAAATTTCAGCCTGCGGATAAAGCAGCGACAGGTTGCGAAGGAACTCCGGTGCGTCTGCCGCCGAACCGATCGGGGGCAGTTTGCCTGCGCCCGCAGCCGGCGCCACACTTTCTGCTGGTGCAGCGGGCTTTTCAGAGCAGGCAATCGTGTGCGCGAGCACCGCTGCAATAATGAAATGATGCCAACGAATCCCGCGCATGATGTGACATAATAAAGCCAAAGACCGGCGGCGTACACCACTATTCGGCAGAGCGATACCGGTAATGGCCTCTGATTTGAATTCTCCTTTACAGCCTGAGTTTTTAGGCCGGGGTCATGCATGGTTCTTTTATTCGGCATGCCCAATATGGGCGAAATGATCTTTCTGGTGGTGATTATTCTGCTGCTCTTTGGCGGCAAAAAATTGCCCGAGCTGGCACGCGGCCTCGGCGCCGGCATTCATGAATTTCGTCGTGGCATGAATCAGGGCAATGAGCCCGTGCAGACCACGCAGGAACATATACCCGAGCGCGACATTACTCCTGTTCAGCGCGAAGAGTCACGCAAGCCGCGGTCTCTGCCCGAACCCAAGGCGCGCGGCGGCCGCCCTTCGGCCCGCAAGACTGCGACGCGTACTAAATCCGCCACAAAGAAAAAGAAATAAATTGCGCAGTTGTCTGGCGCCCCGCGCCAGATGAATCGCGTTCGCTTTCTGCATGCAACCCGCCGAAACCAGCTCACATTCGCTCGAACGCATCGGCACGCTGCTCGAAGCGTTGCCCTACATACAGCGTTTCGCCGGCAAAACCATAGTCATCAAATATGGCGGCAACGCGATGGAAAAGGCCGACCTCAGCGACAAGTTTGCGCAAGATGTGGTGCTGCTCAAACTCTGCGGTATCGACCCCGTGATCGTTCATGGGGGTGGCCCGCAGATCAACAGCCTGCTCGCCCGCCTCGGGGTAAAATCTGAATTTGTCGACGGCCATCGGGTCACCGGTGACGCCGAAATGGAAGCGGTCGAAATGGTGCTTTCGGGCGACGTCAACAAGAAGATCGTCGCGCAGATTGCGCGTGCGGGTGGCAAAGCCGTGGGCATCTCGGGCCGTGACGGCGGCCTTGCGCGCGCTGAGCGCCATGCACTCGAAAAACACGAAGGCACAAAAACCGTTCACGTTGATCTCGGCAGAGTGGGCAACGTGAAGCCCGAGGGGGTCAACACGCAGATGCTGACCGCTCTCAAACAAGGTGGATTTATACCCGTTATAGCGCCGGTCGCTTTTGACGAAGACGGCAATTCGCTGAATGTGAATGCAGACACAATGGCAGGCGCCATCGCTTCGGCGCTCGGTGCAGAAAAACTTCTGCTCTTAACCGACACCTCGGGAGTCATGCACGAAGGCAAGACGCTGACGCGCCTGACGCCTGCAGATGTCGAGAGGCTCAAGAACGAAGCCGTCATCTCGGGTGGCATGATTCCGAAAACCGATTGCGCGGTTTCAGCTGTTGAGCACGGCGTCACCGCCGCGCACATCATCGACGGGCGCGTGCCGCACGCACTGCTGCTTGAGATTTTCACCGACACCGGGGTCGGTACGATGATCTTGCGCTAAGCGGGATTATTCATTAACCTGAAAAATGTGCCTTAATTCACTCGCTGTTCTCTGTTGTGCTCTGTTCTGGTTGACGCGCCGATCTAACCTCAATGCTATACAGCTACCATGAAAAAACACTTACTTGTCGCGGCACTCGCGGCCATGCCGTTTTCACTTTCGGCATACACTTCAACCAATATGGCTGGCCAGACCGGTCTTATTTCAACCCCTTCTGCCCGCATTGTGTGGGAAGGCAACAACAGCACCGCAGCTGTCATGGGTGGCTACAGCTATGCCAACAACGGTCGTGGCTACCATGCGCCGAACGTGAACGTCGCGCTGTTCGATCGTTTCGAAGTTGGCGGCATCTTCAACGCAGTCGAAGGCAGCGGCAACAATGATTTTATGCTGCACAGCAAGCTACGTTTCTCGCCGTGGTCGGGGCGCGGTAATTCGGCGCTCGCAATCGGCGGTAACTACCAAAGCCTTGAACCAGGCGCTCTGACTGTAGGGCAGGTATACCTCGCCGCCACATACGAGGCGAACTTTTTTGGTATGGAGGCCGATACCTCAGTTGTGCTCGGCAAGACCTTCGGCACCGGTACACGCTCGGGTGATCTGGATTTTTCCATGGGCTTCGACCTGAATTTCTTTCCCGGCCTGTTCAACGGTTACGTGCGCTGGCTGAATGAAATTGCCAATTACGACTACCTCTACGGCAATGCGCCGACGCGCGCGGGTTCACGAGGTGCCTTTAATACCGGTTTTCGCATTCCGATTCTCAAGCACATGAGTAACCTCAAGTTTGACGTGAATGTTAAGATGACCGATGCGCTCGATGACGAACGCGGTTTTGCGATCGGCGCGGTCTTCGGCGCCCGGTTTTAATGATTTTTCCGGTGCGCCTAATGGCGCACCGGAAAAAGACCTAAGAAAAACCCATAAATCTTTTGATTTTTCGCCACGCAGAGCGTGGCTTTTTTATTTGTACACCGGCAGCAACCGCCGGGTAGAGCAGCATAAAATTTCTGTCTGAGAAGGCGCGCAGCATCATTTCAGGCAACCGCGCGTGTATCTTTTCATCTGGGTATCTGAAGGTGCGTTCGAGCACGGCGATCGAGAATGCATTGGCATTCGCATCGAGGGTCACGAGATCGAGACCTGCGTGCATCTGGCCTGCGCGTGTCGAATAGGGCGTGCTTCTTTCGTCTGCGTGCATGTGCTGTTCTATTTCAGCGAGCACCGCCTGATCGCCAAAGAACACGATTTCAGAGTGCAACCGGCGGGCAATCTGTACAACCAGAGGAAGCCAAACTTCACGGCTTTCGAGCAGGGTGCGGTTGGCAACGATCACATTAATGTGGCTCGTCAGCGCCAGATCTGCCTGCAGGTGTGCCGCGAGAATGGTGTTCTGCAGGGCAATTTCGCTCAAAGATTCAAGAAACGAATAGCCTTGCGGTCTCTGCAAAGTGGGTATCGCGCCCAGGCCCAGCAGAATGCGGTCGGCCAATAGTTCACGGGCAGTGCGCGCAACCGCGCGAATGCGGTTGTTGTCGATTCGGGTTGAAAGCTGCACGACCTGGTCGCGCGCCGCATAAAGAGGAATAATCTCATTGAACTGTGCTTCTACCGATCTGATCTTTGCTTCGGTCTCACCCGTGTCGCTCACGACATTCACCGGGTGAATGCGCGCGGCCCGGCCCGAATGTCCCAGATGCGATGCCAAATTTAAGAGCGGCAGCATCGTTTCAGGGTTGCTGACCGGCAGTAAGACGCGTGCATCTGCTTTGGGTTCACCGGGCGTTTCGCCCTGAGGTTCGCTCAGGCCCAGCAGCACGCAAAGAAGTTCGTTGGCAACGAGATAGAGTAGCAGCGGTTGCAGCAAACTCACGGGAATTACACCTCGGGCTGCGCCGACATAGAGCAGAACCATCACAAACGGATTTTTTCGTGTCAGGTGCAGCACAGAAAATCTCGCAGGTGCCGCGCGCATATTCAGCAGCCTGACCGCGAGAAACCGCAAAACCCAGGTCGCGAGCGTGATGGCCGCCGCGGCAAAAAGATGCGGCGCGGTTAACGGGCCAGTGAGCACCAGCGTGAAGCCGAACATAATAAAGAAAGAAGGCACCAGCAGGCTATGCCCGGTGAAGCGTAGCCGCTCGAGAACCTTTGAGCCCTCTGTCACGAAGCGCGCCAGCACGAAACCTGCCGCGAAGGCACCGAGCAATGGTTCGATCGCTGCTCGCCGCATCAAGAGCGTGATGCCAATCAGCAACACGAGCATCAGATAATAGATTGCGTAAGATTCTTCGCTGACGCGCCGCAGCAGCAGCCGCAGCATCTGCGGAACAAAGGTGATGAGCAGAATGAGAATCAGCAGAATACCGACTGCCACCTGCAACAGATCGGCGCTGATCGTCTCTCGCTGGGCAAACGCGCCCATTAGCGCGAGCGCAATCAGCAGTGAAACTTCTGAGACAAAACCAAAGAATCCTGCTTCACCCGATATCATGTTGTGGCGAAATGAATCACCCACGACCTGGCGTCTGCGTTCGGGAGCATGCGCCGCTGCGACAAGTCCGGTAAAGCACGCGGCGGTCATATCGATTTTGAACCAAAAATAGAAGAGCGCTGCGACGGGCATGGCAACGGCGAGCTGCGTCAAAAGCGCCGCGACAAGTTCGTCAAACCGCCATGAGAACCGGGCATCCCATTGGGTTTCGAGCGCAGCGAGAAAAATAACGAAGATAGCGCCGAGTTCGGCAAGTTCGCTGAGTAAACTGCGCTGCGGCAAGACAAAGCGCAGTGTAAAGGCGAGCACGCCGCCAAAGAGCAGAAAAAAATACGCCGGGTGAACGCGCGTAAGGCGGGCGAGCGAAATGCCTAAAAATCCGCCGCTGACGATGAACAGAAAAGACAAGGTCGTCAGCAGCAGCGTGTCAGGCATTGCGAAGTTCAGGCAGACCGGGGTGTGTTGGCTTCTGCGTTTTCTTGAATCGCGACGTAGCGCTCGGCAATGCGCTGCGCCATGTGGCGCACGCGCGCTATATAGGTCTGCCGTTCAGTTGGCGAAACCGCGCCGCGCGCGTGCAGCAGGTTAAACGTGTGCGAACATTTCAGCATGTAGTCGTATGCGGGAAAAACCAGCGGTTCTTTTTCCCACGCGAGAATTGCTTTCGCTTCTGCTTCGTATTCGTCGAACCACCTGAAGAGTTTCGCGGTGTCGGCGACCTCGAAGTTGTAATGCGAATATTCCCATTCGGTCTGCTTGTGAATATCGCCGTATTTCATATCTTTGTTCCAGCGGATGTCGTAGATCGTTTCGACACCCTGCAGGTACATCGCGAGGCGCTCGAGACCATACGTGTATTCGACTGAGATAGGCTTTAATGGCAATGAACCGCACTGCTGAAAATAGGTGAACTGCGTCACTTCCATGCCGTTCAGCCAGACCTCCCACCCCAAACCCGACGCGCCTAGCGTCGGTGATTCCCAGTCGTCTTGCACGAAGCGAATGTCGTGTTCTTCGAGCTTAAAGCCGAGCGCGCGCAGCGAACCCAAATAGACATCTTGCGCATCGGCCGGCGAAGGTTTCATGATTACCTGATACTGGTAGTAGTGTTGCCCGCGATTGGGATTTTCCCCGTAACGGCCATCGGTGGGTCTTCGCGACGGCTCGACATAGGCGACACGCCACGGCTTCGGCCCCAAGACCCGCAAGAAGGTGTGCGGGTTAAAGGTTCCGGCCCCGACCTCCATGTCGAGGCCCTGCGCGATGACACAGCCCTGATCGGCCCAATACTTGTTCAGGGTGGCGATGATGTCTTGAAAATACATGGGCTAAACCGCCACGCCGATTCAGCGCGTCACGCGGTATGGGCCCTCACCCCCAGCCCCTCTCCCGGGGGGAGAGGGGAGCCAAGACGTATGGGCGGCAGCTTAACTTGTGTTCTCCCCCTCTCCATTTGATGGAGAGGGGGCCGGGGGGTGAGGCGTTTAAACTCGCCTAATTCTTATTTCGTATTCGCCAGAAGCTGCGCCTCTAACTGCTGAAACGCCAGCGCCATGTGCTCATTGACGTTCCAGTAAACAGAATTGCAATAACCGTCGATCGGCAAATCCCCTTCAAATTTGTATACAAGCGGCTGCAGATTTTGGGTTTTCTTGGTGCGTGTGTTCTGCAATTTCAAGTTCTTGATCTCAATCGTCACTTTGCCCGCGCTCTTCGCCCCTGCACCCGCAATCGCCCCAACAAGACCCAACTGTGAAGAGGCCTGCGCACGACCTGACGTGTTCTGCTCGGTAAAGAACGCATGCAGCTCACCGCTCAAAATATAGTCAGCCGCCTGCGTATCTGCGGGTGAAAAGACTGCCGGGTAAATCGCACGTAATCTCAAATGCTCAACTAATGCCATGCTCACTGCATTGGCGACATCTAACTGCTTATAAGAATCTTCGGTGTTGCGACAAATATTGTCTGCGCCGTATTGTGGCTCAATAAACAGTTTCGCTTCTGGGTTCAGCTTGCGCGTATCTTCAAAGCGGTTGATCTTGATCGACCTTATCCGTTTATCTGCCGCTGGCAGCTGTTCTGCCGGTACGTAACGAACGCGCTGGCCGGGCATGCAGGCGACGAGCGTGCATAGTGCTCCGAGGTACAAGTATTTTGGTTTCATGTTTTCTCCTTTTTGCCCTCACCCCCGGCCCCTCTCCGCAGACGGAGACCGCAGAGCAGTCACCCGCAGGCAGAGGGGCTGAAACGGTTTAGACCGGCAACATTATCGAGCCTTTCGAATCTTAATATTTTTCATCATCTCAATGTACAATTTCTTGTTCGAAGGTGCACCTTGCCAGTCAAAGAAATGAATCAATTGTACTTTCTTTCTATTATGAATCACATAACATTCATAAACTGTACCACTCACAACACCTGTGCCAGTTTCTGCATCATTTTTTTCCATGATTGTGATAATTTCGAATTCCTTGTCATAGGCATTTTTATAAATGATTTTCTTGCCGCGAATTTCAGAATCATTAAAATCTTCGGAAACACTTAGCTCAACCCGTTTTTTGCTTTTTTCATCACGTGCCATTGTTCCGCTTATTTCCCATTTTAGTGGAATCTGCAGGTCAATTTGGATTTCTGGATTGCCTCGCCACGTAAGACTCAATAACTTCACGGTCATGTCTTCAGCGCACATTAGCCCTATCGAAAAGATGAACAATGCGGAAAATTTAACTGTTTTCATTATACTCGCCTCTCTTTCTCTACTTCGTTTATGAAAGCATTACCAAGGTTGAAATGGATTAACGG
Source organism: Turneriella parva DSM 21527 (assembly GCF_000266885.1). Classification (NCBI taxonomy): domain Bacteria; kingdom Pseudomonadati; phylum Spirochaetota; class Leptospiria; order Leptospirales; family Leptospiraceae; genus Turneriella; species Turneriella parva. The sequence continues at coordinate 2,886,416 of NC_018020.1, forward strand.
TTTTATAAGATTGTTTATGATCGGCCATATGTTTATTGAGCTTGGTATAGGCTTCTATTATCTGATAGTGCCGGTGAATGCCATCTGACCATTTGCCAGTCCCACCCATACCGCTCAGGCCGGCATGTAAGAAGGCCTTTTTGACGTTCTTGGGTGGCTTGGCGAGCGAAACCGGTGTATCGCGCGACAATCATGGTGCCGACAGACTGGGTATATAGTAAAATGACTTCAGACGACAACTTTCCTGCCGGCAGTCAAGAAACAGTGAAAGTTGAGCACCGTCCTTTTCGAAAATATGTGCCCCATATGCGCTGACGGCATAATTCTCCAAGCCATGCTGCTCCGTAGGCTTACAGAAGAAAGTCACAGTTTGCTGATTTTGTATCGACTGATGGATACTTCTGAAGTTAAACCCATATTTTTTAGCAGCATTAGGTGCGAAGAAGACTTCATACAACTTACCTTTCTTTCTCCTAAAAGTTTCTTGCTGTTCGTTGCGTGAAAAATTAAAATCTTCTGGGTGGTCATACTCTGATTCCAGAATATAGATTCTCTCTGAGAACATTTCGGCCAACTGGACCACGTCTTTTCTATTGATTGCGCTTATGATGTTTTCAGCTGCTATCTGACAGTAGCGTGGCTCAGCCCGAATCATCACGGGCATAACAGCGCTTAAGCAAAAAGCGTACATTATGGCTTTCATAAGTTCTTCGCCTTACAGATTTAACGACCTTAGGTTATCATGGAATCGTGAAGCCGAGACTTGCCCATTCGGCACGAATTTGCGTTTCACCTGCCTTTGACACTCTCTTAAGAGTTACTCCTGCCGGGAGTGCATCTAATCGCCCAACGCGCGTTTAAATGTCGTGCCGGAGGCATGAAGGCCTTGCGCCATGTAAACGTTGTTGGGCGGAGTGGTGAGCGAAGCCGGTGATGCGGGGCGTGGGCTAGCCATATACGACCAGAATTATTCCACAAAATAGTCAGGGTCATTCTTAACTTCGCTGATCAATTTATTTCTGGGCTGCCCAGCAAAGCCACGCCCGAACGGTACATATTTGCCACCTTTCACCTCTAAAATAACATGTGCGCAGTCGGTCGGCACAAAGTAGTCTTCAAAAAGAACAATGATTACTTGATGTTTTTCTTTGTTCTTATCGATGTTGATGACGGCGCTGAATGTAGGCTTTGCCAATTCATAGTAGTCGATCTCGTGACTGTAGTTCGGATAACTTGGGTCGCTCTCAAACTTTCTAATTTCCTCTATTGCAATTCGATGCGCTTTTTTTCGATCAAATTCGAATTCAATTACTTCACTACCCGCGTTGCTGCTTTTCGCCGGGTAAAGCTCCGCATGCTCGGCAGGACTTTTTTCTTTTTGCAAATATTTTTTCGGCACCCAGCCAATCTGATTTTGCCATCTGATTTGATACCAAGCAATCTTTAGTCGCTTAAATCGTCTCGTGTCGGCAGCTAGAAACTCAACTTTACTGTTAAACGGAATAACATCGACTTGTTTGCCGGGTTTCGCCTCGGGTTCTGCAAAAAAATAAATATGATTATTCGTATAATAATATTTACTGCCAACCGCACCATTGCCGGCAAAGGTTTGCGCCTGGCATTGCGGAAAAATGATGCAGGCAATAAAGCCCGCGCAAATTAAGTCCCGAATATGACGCATGCTGTTTAGTATCCGTATTTATAATTTTCAGAATTTACGTTCTTGCCATCAAGATAAAGCTCGAAATGCAAATGTGGACCCGTTACTCTGCCCGTTCTGCCTGATTTGCCGATGATATCATTTCGATGTACCAACTGACCTTTCTTTACGTATATTTTGGAAAGATGCAGATATCGTGTCTGTCCGCCGCGAAGGTGATTAATGATTATATAATTGCCACGGACAGAATTGTAGCCTACTTTATAAACTCGCCCAAGCATAACTGCACGCACCGGCGTCCCTACAGGTTCATAAATATCAGTACCGTGGTGGAATTTCTTTTTTTCGCCAGTGACGGGGTGAGTTCGTGGCCCATAAGGCGATGTCACTCGACCTTTCGGAAGCACTTTTGATTCACCCAGATAGCCAGTTTGAATTGTCCCGGCACCCGCTAAGCTGCCTGAAATAACGCCAGATGTGCCGCCAAAAAAGGTGCTTGCAGCTCCGCCCCAACCACCTGTGGACGCGCCCGCGCTCGGCACAACAGAACCACCGGTTGCAATGGGCACATCCGTAAGCGCAATCTCAGCACCGGGATAAGAACCGCCATTCGGACCGCTTGCGCAAAAATACGGATTTTGTGCACACGTCTGATTCAAAGCCGTGGAGCTAGAGCCGCCCCCACCAAGCGCTTGCCCCAGGCCGTAGCCGACGCCTGCAGTCAGGCCACCAATCAACGCACCTGTTACGCCACCGACAAAGCCAGCCATAAGACCATCACCAAAGCTTGCACCACCTATCCATGCATTTCCGGCACCACCCGCAAAGCCGCCAGCCGCACCACCTGCCATACCACCGATAATCGCGGCATTCAGGCCACCAGACACACCACCATACGCAGCAAAGGCAGCACCGCCCGTCATGACACCCAACGCGACTGCAGCAGCAGTCATGTTGGCCATGGCATACCCCTGCTTCATGGAGTCCAAGCTCCAATCTTTGGTGATCGCGCCACGCGTCACAGCGCCCACAGCCCCTGTTGTCAATGCGCCAACGGGATTTATTACGGTTGATACGATATTCACCAAGTCACTAAACCAGCCATGGCCGGACGGATCAGTTGCAATAATCGGATTGCCCGAAACATACATGTGTCGATTAAACCCGAAGCCACCTGCAGAATCAAATTCTGTGTCGCTAGTGGTAAACACGCCAAGCTCCGCAGAGTAGTAGCGCGCATTAAAATAATAAAAGCCAGTTTCCGGATCGTACTCCTGACCGGTAAATTTAACGGCGACAATCATCATTTCTGCATCGCTCATGTTCTGCTCAAGTATCTGTGTCGTTGGATTCCACTTGCCTGAATTCGTTAAATCGATTTCGCCGTATTCAGTGTAGCCTATGCGGAAGATTTCATTACCAGCCATGTCGGTAGCCAGGGCGCCGCTGCCTAAGTGATTATGTGCGTAGTATACCGTGCCCGCCGGCAACCCTGTGTAGAGGTCAGAAATTAGAGTGTTAATCTGTTCCTGCGTTACGCCTGGCGGAAGCGAATTTTGGCCACAATATACCGAAGCAAAAACAATAAGCATCGACGTCGCTAAAACACGTCGGCAGAACTCATGCACTACGCGTTCTGCTGACGACACCCCTGAAAAGTATAGCCAGAGTAAAAGTGCTAAGGCGAGCGAACTTAAGAGGCCTATACGAAGAACTCTGCCAAAATCTTCGTGTGCATAAATGCCGTATAGCGTGTAATAAGCTTTCATCGCCAAACCACTGCTTGTTGAAGATGAATAACTGTCAGCTAAGGCGAAAAGCGTTGAAGATGTCGCAGCAATAGCGCCAGCTTGAACATTGCCTGTGATCGATGCTATACGCTTACCGTCCTGACCATAAATGTATTTCGTTGCCTGCCATGAATCAAGAATACCAATAGTGTTACTGCTTGTCACGCCGACATACTTTTCTCGCAGTTCGATCGCATCACCTAAATACCAGGTTTTTATAGTCACACCGTCGCGCGTGTGCTTCTTTAAAAATCGTTGGCCGGCGTGATCGTAGGCAAACTGCGTTTCGGCCGTCGTACCCTCTACGGCTTTCGTCATCATTTGGTTACTGTCGTAAGAATAGGTGAAATTGCCTTTCGTCAAGAGACTGCCGGCAGCAGACCAAGTCATAGTTTGGTGCACTTCCCAGATGCCTGTTGATTTATTCAAAAGCTCGTCACTCACGGGATAGGTTTTCCCCGGTGCATACGTCATTCGACGGTTACCCTTTTGCAGCAAATTTCCCCTGCTGTTGCCGGCGCCGTCGTGGTCGAACCGGAAATCGCGCATTAATCCTGAACCGTAAGTCGTTTTCCGCAGACGGTTTAAGCCATCATATTGGTAAGTAACCGAAAGATTCGGCATTACAGAATCAGTAATACTTTGAATGTTATACGAAGTATCATAGGCATAAGTCAAGTTCATCTGCGCTGGTTCATTGGCTTTGCCAATATTGACGTTGCTCAGCAGTCCGGTGTTTGCTTGGTAGCCGTAGGTGTGTCTCAAACCATTGCCGTAAGTCACCCTTCCGACTTGCGCAATAACGTCGTAGTTATAGTCGCTATAGGTGGCATAAGTCGTCCCATCATGACTAATCCCCAAAACATGATCTGTCGCCCCGGCATAGCTGAACGCCGTAATTTTGCCATCTGGATAGATTGTTGATTTAGTGCGACCAAGTTCATCGGCCGTCGTACCATAGATTTGCAAACAAGGCATTGCGTTCATATCTGCGCACAATGTTTCTGTCGAGTGCGAAAATCTACGCGTCATTTCAACGACATCACCATTCGCATTATGACTGTACCGCTCTTGCAAAATGTATCCATCTACGGAATAAGTCAGAGTCGTCAGTTTGTTTTTGCCAAACGCAAGGTCTGTTTCGTCATAAGTGTAAGTAGTTACCGATTCATTTTGTGTTATTTTTGATAAGCGACCGAATGCGGCGTTATACTCCAGGCTAATAACTTTGCCATTGCTTGTTTCTGTTGCCAACTGACCGAAACTGGCTTGACCTGACTGCGCATAGTATGTATATTCAGTTCTACCGGAGACCGGATCGTCAATGAAAGCCTGTAGCCCGGAGATACCGACGTAACCAATTGTCGTAACCCCTTGCGGCGCACCTACGGACACCAAACGGCCACGGCCGTCATAGATATAAGTAGCCTCTATTGCTTCTGTAGTGCCGAAATTTTGAATAGTGAAAGCAGGTTGATCAAAGATATTGTTGCACGTCTTCTGTTGCTTCCCGTCAATAGCGGTGCCGATCATGCAAGAAACAATACCAGCGGGCAATCCCGTTGCTTGATAAGTTGTTGATGTTATCTTGTTATCAAAACTTTGTGTTTGAATGATTCGACCATAGTTATCATATGTCTTTGTATCCCAGTGCACCGCGCTACCGCTCGCCGCATCGAATGGGCGAGAAACTCGGTCCTGACGACCCTGATTGTCGTATTTATACTCAATCGCCATCTGCGTTTCAACACCGGCCACCAATTCAGGAAATTCTTCACGGTAAACGCGACCCATAGCATCTGAAAATTTTCGTCGGCATCGCGTCTGCGTAAAGCCATTACCAAAATGTGTGCAAGTTTCGCCCCATATCGGGGACACGCCGGGCATCGAGTGCGATGCCGTTTTTCTTGCCAGAATAGTAGAGCCATTCTGAGTAATAATCTCAAAAGCAAACCCCGTTGCGTCAAACGTTGTTGCTGTTACCGTTGCGTCATCAACAAGCGTTTCGCTAATTCTTTTCCCGAATCTCGGATCGTAAGCTGCTGTCACTGTCGAGGACTTACCACCATGGGCCTTGGTGATACTTACTGGGAACTGATTGTAATCTGTATCATAGGCGATACTTGTCAAAACGCCATGGTCATCCAATTTCGTCAAAATGCCGCCCGCAAAATTATAAGTAAATTCCTCCGCCCCCCAGACGCCTGTTCCCAATGCAATTGGTAAAAAGAATTCTTTCTTTGTCACTAAATGATGATCGCCAATAGTGCCCAAAGCACCACCATCGTAGTATACTTTGTTTTCCGAAACAAAGTCATTATCACCTGTCGCGCACTCAGTTTCTGTGTAGCAGGTTTTTTCAGAAACGGGTATACCAATGGCCCTTGTCGTGCTGGTCTCGTTAAGATATGTTATAAACCTATAAACGCTGCGTTCTGCACCGTTCGCCGAAATTCTGCTTTTGGTCTTCAGCGGATTGCCATAGGCATCCTGACTGAATATCTGCTCAAATTTGCCGCCAGTCAATATCCCGCTCTCATAGGATAGCGAACCCGTTTCACCTGATTGCCTTATTTGCTTGGGCTGTATTGGATTTGGGTTATTCGTCACATCATGCGTGCAGCCGGTCTCATCACATAGCCATAGTTGTGGCGTTGCGGCGATCTGCTCGCTCAACAGCGTATTGTTTGCTAAGTAACTTCGGTTTGCTGTCACCATCCCCTGAAACGGCTTATCCTGCCGGTACGTCGTAATCGAATAATTCCCCGAATTGACATCCGTCGTTTTGATCTTCTCAAACCCTAAGGACGCCCTCTCCGCAACCGTACCCGTCGCCACGCGCCCGTTGTAGTATTCGTATATACGCACCCCAAAGGGGGTTATTAACGCAACGGTATCGCCCCGGCGGATTACCAGACACAGCAGAAATTGACCCGGGAAAGGGTTCACAAATCAGCTAAAAATGGGGGTAAAATACACGGGCAAGCAAAACGGGCTTTTTACGCCCGCTTGTAGATGCGTTGAAAAGCTGCGGTGTGAACCTCTTTCAGCCGTCGGATAGAGACGTGCGTATAACGCTGGGTCGTCTCTAAACTCGCGTGTCCCAGCATCTCCTGAATAAGCCGTGTGTCGCAGCCAGCTTCTAAAAGATGCGTGGCGAAGGTGTGGCGCAGCACGTGGCAGGCCCCGCGGATTTTCTTTTCACCAAAAAGCTGGCGAATGTGGCGTTTCACAATATCCTGAATCGCGTCACCCGTCAGTTTCCCGAATGGGCCAGCAAAAAGATAGGCGCTCTTTTCCTTTCGGTTAGCGATGTAGTCTGTTAGCACACCCAAGGCGCGGCTGGTTATCGGTACGTAACGGTCTTTCTCTCCCTTGCCTGACGCAACATACACAAGGCCGCGCTCAAAATCGATGTCGGCGATCTTTAAGAGCGTCGCTTCTTTTAATCGTAAGCCGGTCGCATAAAAGGTTTCCAGAATTGCCCGTGCGCGCCTGCCGCTGTGAATTGTCATATCGGGCAGGCCCAGCAATTTTTCAACTTCTGTAGTGCTCAGAATGACCTGGGGTAAAGTCCTGCCTAATTTCGGCAGCTTTATGCCGCTTGCGATGTTGCATAAAATCCGGCCTTCTTCTGCCAGCGTGCTGAAGAATACCCGCATTGTGATAAGATACTGACTCTGGGAAGCGAAAGACAAGGGGGCACCATTGGGCTTGCGGTACTGGAAAATGAATTCCCTGTAGGCCTCCAGATCGGTACGCGTGATCGTTGTGATTTCTTTGAATCCGCGCTCCGCCAAATAGCGAATGAAGCTCAACAGGCGAAACGAATGCGTGTAAATGCTCTGCACAGACCAACCACGTGCCTGGCAGGCCTCTATATGGCCTACGAAAGCTGCGTAAAAGGGACTTTCAGCTAAGGGATAAAAAATCTTGCGTTTAAGGTAAGCGTCCTTGAAATCTTCTTTCGCCGGCGTTTCGCGATTTATTGGCTGTGTTGCCGCCGCTGTGCTCTGGTTGGTGAGCGAAGCCGAACCATCTGCAGTTAAGGGATGAAAGCGGTTGTGCATTGCCTTTAGAAACGACCGGTCAACGCGTGTGTAACGCTCAGTAGTCGAAATACGTCTGTGCCCCAGCATTTCCTGAACATAGCGCACGTCAGCGCCAGCTTCAAGCATCGCGGTTGCCATCGAGTGACGAAACAAATGACAGCCGCCGATTTTTCCGATGTGTGCCCGGCTGATCGCGTTGCCTGCGATGCGACTGACTGCGGCAGCGCCTAAAAGACTGCCATCCTTGCGGATGAATAGGTATTCTGATGCCTGCTTTTGTGAATACTTTTTGTGCCCCTCATTAAACCAGCGTCTTAGCCAGAAAAGCGCGCGTTCGGTGACAGGTACAAAACGATCATGACCGCCTTTGCCCTGCCTGACATGTACAACGCCGTTCTCGAAAGCCAGATCATAAATTTTAAGATTCGCCAGCTCCTTCTTTCTAAGGCCGCTTGAATAAAGAAGCTCCACGATCGCGCGGGATCTTAAACCATAAAGCGTCGTCGTACGCAGGTGCTCAAATATCTGAACCGCATCGGTCTTTGACAAGACATACGCTGGCAGCTTGCGACCGCCTTTCGTATAGGTCAGCCGTTCCGCCGGGTTATAGAGCAGAAGATTGTTTTCGGCTAAAAAGAGAAAGAATGCGCGCACCGTCGCGAAATAGTTATTCTGGGTCGAAGCACACAGGCCCTGCTTATGCTTGCCGATGTACTCGTAACGCACGTAGCGCGCGAACGCGTCGATAACGGCATAATCAATATCGAAAACGCTTTGAACCTGGCGGGTCTCGCAGAACCGCTGAAATAGTTTAAGCCCGACATGGCGGATTTGCACCGTGTACGGCGACGCGTTGTTTTGCCTTAGATAAAGAAGGTATTTTTCAACATAAATTTTCAGCATCCCCAGCTCCCTTTTCGCGTTTTTCATGGGTAAACGCTGAAACCCTTATCTTTATTGGTTAAAGTGAATTATGAAGCCCCGAAACAGGGGCGAATCACCCCCTAAAAACGCCTCTGGTTTTAGGGGGTAACCCCGTAGGGTTAGATTTGCTCTTTTGCCCAGGTCGGGTCTAAGAGATTGAAAAGCTCATCAAGTACCGGCTTATATGTCTGATACTCCTCGCGTTCTTTCTTGCTGCACTTGCGCAAAAGCTCCGCCATGTTTGCCAACTGCAGAAGCTGCGTAAAGCTACCATTCGCCGCGGGTTCAAAAAGGAAACGGTAGGCGATGCCATTCTGGTCACGGCGGGTGGTAAAGTATTCCGCCATGACGGCACGGTTAGTGTGTTCGTGTACGCGATTCATCGACAATTTCATAATCTCTTGCATGTCGCGACGGTAGAACCAGATTTGTGTGAATTCGATCTTCTTTTCTTTGGCATAACTAAGGTAGTGCTGCGCAATCTTGCTTACAAAGCTGTTGGTCTGTGGTGGCAGAACGGTCAAGCTCCGGCCGAAAACACGCTGGCAGAGAAAGTTACCGATCGCAATATCTATGACATGCGTTCTGATATGCGGCTCGCCGTCGATCGTGACAATTTCGCGTTGCTTTTGAAATAAGATCGTAATTGCCTCTATGACGTTCAGGTAGCGCTGGTGGTCTCTTAAACTGCGGTTTGTCTCTGCGCCGAAATGCAGGTGTGCCATGTGCGGATTTACGGTGCGGGTGATTGTCAGTGCTCTCTGAATGTGTTGCGCTAACTCGACCAAATCGAAACGGCGTTTTCGCAGTTTCACGCCTTCACCGGAAAGTAAGCGGCGCTGAAACTGCATGACCTTTTCTAACTGATCTTTATTTTGCATCATCGAAAGGATCGCCGAACGGTTATTGATATCGTCTGAAATGTTCTCTGTGGGGCAGGTAATCGTAAACTGGTCGGGGCCTTCGACAAGCCGGGTTTCATTGACGAATTTACCCGTTTTAGGGTCGGTCATCGTGTAGATGTTCACCAGCTTCTTTTCGCTCATCATTTGCTGAATCGGGTATTGTGCTTCGGCCAGCCCCTGCATTTCAACAACGAAGATCGATTTATTTTTCATCGAACCTTCTTCGGCATGGTAAAAGCTCTTGGGCGTGATCTGCGTGAAGTAGAGCTTGTCTTCGTCAGGTACGAAATCGGCTAAGAGGTTGAGCAAAGTCGATTTTCCTGACGACGATTCGGATTGAATAATGATGTGTATTTGGTCGCGGCATTTGCGGGTGATTGTGGAAGCTAAACCGAAAAGCACGTTTAGATTTTCACCGACAAGCGCGCATTCTTCGACTTCTCTTAAGAAATGAATCAGGTAGTCGGGTTCTCTCAGAGCCTTTTCTGCCTTCTGTTGCACCAGCAGATTTACCCTGTATTTACTGGCGATTTCAAGCGCGGTTTCTTTTCTCAGAACTATTTTTAATTCAGGTTCCAGCGTTGTCGTGATCTTGTCCAGGTCGGCGCGGATTACTTTGTCATCTAACCCAAGGCGCTCTGATGTCGATTTCACAAAGCCCCAGCAGCTTTTCGCATGGAACAGATCAAGGTTGTCGATGTGGAACTTTTCACCCAACGAAGCTCGAAGCAGTGTTTTCAGCGTCGTGTCGTCGGCGTTCTTTTCCAGCCCTCTGGCAATATAGAGGCGTTCGCCGAAAGTGAAATGGTATTCGCTGCCTTTTTTCTCCCAGTCTCTCGGCGCTGTTGCTTCGGTCTTCGCTTCCTCTGCTAAAGATATAAGAGAAGAATTTATAATAAGGTCTTTAAAGATCGCAGCGGCATTTTCAACTTTGCGGATAAACTCGTTTGGGTCGAAGCCGTCGGGAAACTGGACACGGTAGACTTGAATTTCTGTGCCGCGCAGTTTTTCAACGATCTTTTCGGCACCCCGGTTACCGGCGTTGTCGGCATCGAAAGCAACGTAGAGCCGTTCGGTGCCGGCGGCACTCAACCGCTCTTTCATCTCTTCGGTAAAGCCCTGCGCCCCATAGGCTGCGATGACGTTGCGGTAACCCAAGGTCATCAGGCTTAGTGCATCAATCACCGATTCGGTGATGATAATCTCTTTGGCGATCAGCGCCCGGCTGTTGAAAATGCCGCGATGTACGCCGGGTAAATACTGGTGCTTCTCTGCGCCCGGTAAAATTGCCCTGGCATAGATTTCGGTGATGATGCCGTTTTCATCCATGACGGGGAAGATCAGCGCGCCCTTGAAGCGTTCGACAAGCGTGCCGTTTTTTCTCAGAATACCGATTTCTAAGAGTAGCGGTGTTATTTCGGGCGTCAGTTTCTCTAAAAGGGTGCCGTCGGCGTAACCGATCTTGAAATCTTCGACCAGCTCGCCAAATCTAAGCCCGCGCTTCATCAGGTATTCAATCGGGGCCTGCTGCTCTTTCAGTGTTTTGTGGTAGTAATCAACGGCGATGCGTAATGCCTGCTGTAGCTCGGGGCGGCGTAGATTAACTTCGACGCGTTCGGATGCTGGCGGCGTGAAAGCGGGGCTTGTGCTCGATAGCTGGCTTTTCAGAAATACAATCGCTTCGTGCGTCGAGCAGTTCTTTTCGTGCTTAATCCAGTCGATGACTGAACCGCCTTTGCCACAACCTTTGCAGTGAAAGGTATTCTTCACCGGGTTCACATGAAGCGAGGGATTTTTGTCTTTGTGGAAAATGCACAGCCCCGCGTATTCATCGGCGCTGATCTTCTTCAGTTTAATGCCTGAACGCTCGGCTAAAGAGAAAACACTGATTTCACGTTTGATTCGACCAATTTCGTCGTTTTCTGACTGCATAACCACCTCTTTTGACAAATAAGCCATTCGGCATATTTAGTTAGTCAAACGGCATATTCAAATGCAGCCAACCGGTCAATTAAATAAAGCACTTGGCGTCCTAATTTTGATAGACAAGCCACTAATATATGCCACTTGGTTGATTATGGCAGTCGTTGCGCCAAAGAATTTTGCTCAAAGGTTGAAAAAACTGCGCATGGAGCGCGGCTTGTCTCAAAGAGAATTTGCCACTAAAACGGGCATAAACTATGTTCAATACAATCGTTATGAAAAGGGCGATCGCAAACCTTCTGCTGATGTACTACCAAAAATTGCCGATGCGCTTAGTGTAAGCGTCGATTATCTGCTGGAAGGTGATGAACAAAACGCTGCGATGGCAAACCTGTCAGACCGCGAACTCTTAACAATGTTTCAACGAACTGAAAAACTCTCTGAAAATGACAAGGATCACGTTAAAGCCTTGCTCGATGCTTTTATAAAAACCAGAGAAATGACGACAGTTTTGAACAAAGCCTCATAGCGGATTGCGTAGCACGATGTATGCTAAGCCATCGATATCAAAAACATCCGCGCTCGCAAGCTGATGAAGAACTGTACTGAATTCCGTTAACTCGGCTTTGTCCTGACCCACAACATGGTCTTGCAACATCTTATACATGACACGATAACCCGAGCGATTATTTTCGCCTACAATGTGCCGCAGGGCATCTAAAATTCTTTCTTCCATCTCGTGACTATACTTAGCCAGCTGATAACCGTCAAAAAATCCTTATACATTTGCGACATAACACCCACCCACACCCCCGCGCCTCCCGCAGGCAGAAACGCGGTCACGTTTTGCGCCCCTCCCTTTGCCGCCCCCCGCACCCCCCGGCTTATCCCTCCCCATCCAAGAGGATGCTTTAATTTGCGGGGGCGCTCAAAAAGGGAGGGGCTTTGCCAACGCGCGAAGAATCTTCGCGCATTGCAAAAAACGCGCCCGCTGATTTACACTGCCTTACAGCTGTCTCGGCCTCCATGCCTTCGCCAGCTGTAAGGCTCCGGCGCACGTCGTGTGCGCCGGCTGACACAGACTGCCTGCACCCGCCCGCCCTGGCGCGGGGGTGGTTAATAATCTGCGTACAAGTGACTTACACAGGTACCGCAAACTGGCCAACCAATTTTGGCGGCAACCGCTCGAGTCATGGCGGCATTCTGACACTGCGTGTGATTTTTGCCCTGATCACTTAGAAACATCTTTTCGCAAATCGACAGATCTTCGGCTGCACACTTTTTTTCGGCGTCCAAATACGAAATAAAAATGTGCAATTGATCTGTTTCCTTCGACTGCAAAATGCTGTAGAGTTCCTTATCTATTGCTTTTTGGTTCTTCATTCTTTTTCTCCTTGAGCATATTCGCTCACCCCATTAAATTAGTCACCAGAGGCCAAAGCGAACGCACTTTTTTGCCTGCGCCTTTCCTCTGGTGCCACAGTATCTATAATAAAGTTTTCTCATAATTTAAGCGGCTTTTCCGTTTTTCAGGCAAAAATGCAAAAAAAATGCAATAACAACGATTTGAAAAGTGTAAAACCGCAGAAACAAAACCCCAGCTAAAGGAAAGAGCCGTGCGGTTTTGCACATGCCAAATCCTTATTGTTGTCGAAGACAATGCCCACGCCCGCACCGCTTAAAAGCTACCGTCGCAGCAAGGACGCTGCGACGGCCGATGCAACAGGAGGTTGCAGCGGTCGGTAAAACCACCGGCGAGCCACGAAAGAGACTCAACTAAAAGAAAAGCGCCATTTCGCCCCAACGCGCGTTTACATGTCGTGCCGCGGTCCCTGAGCGAAGTCGAAGGGCAAGGCATGAAGGTCTTCCGTCATGCAAACGTTGTTGGGCGAAGTGGTGAGCGAAGCCGGTGAAGCGGTGCGGGCGTGGGTACGCTGCAAATTACTTCATCCGATACCAATATTCAAAAAACCTTTGCTTGTTGATTTCAAAAATGCAAAAATTGTGTCCCCAAGGTGCACCTGTCTCAAACTCAAAATCAATAGGGACTCGGCCAGAAATCTGTTTTTTTTCTGTCCGCTCGAAAATTAATCTAATTTCGTGCATCTGTATTTGCCCAGGATCAATTATGCTCTGTTCTGCATCGCGCTGACCATCCATATCCGTTTCATAGTAGGTCTGAATTTTTCTCTTAAAGCTCTGCAGGTACTCTGATTTGCCCTTTAGTTCAGAATAGACTACTTGAAAACCCTTAATGCGCCAACCATGCTGCGAAATATTTACATGCCCTTTCATTCTGATAATTTTCGTAAAATTAAAAAACGTCGATTTCACTTCGACATTTTCTATCTGTACGTCAACCGGCGGTTGCTTGCTCAAATCTAAATCGGCTTCTATCTGCGGCAGCGAAGCGCATGAGGAACAACCGAAGGTAAACATGAATATTATAGAATATTTCATCTGAAATTGTAAATATGATTCCCGAATTGCGGAAAGTTATACTGGCTGTATATATTGTATGGTGTCCAAGCTTTCGCGATATTCAAGCCGTTTGCAAGCGATGTTGAACAGTTTGGCCCCATTTTGGTGATGCGGGGCGGGCGTGGGGCTGATTCTGCTTGGTTAGAAGGCATCTTGTTTAGAGCAACGATAGCACTTTCTCTATTTCCAGAACAAGCCGTTCATCGCCATAGTAACTTGGGTCTTCGCTCCGCAGCTCTTGAGCAGGTTCGTAATAATCTAGATCGTAAGCAAGGGTTCTCAGAATCTCTTTTTCATTCTCTGGCATGTTGTCGAATTCATCGTTCCAAATTTTATTCTGGAAATTTTGCACTTGCGCTGCTCGATTTTCCTTGTTTTCTCTAATTTTGGCTAAGCAATCTTTAAATTCATTCAAATTCATAAAATTACCTAATTTATCGGCACAAAACGCGGTCTTACCAGTTTGGAGCCGCGAATCACAGTGCTTATTGTACCAGTAGGCCCAACACCTACAAGCAAATCTTTCCCGCTGGCAAAGCCACCGCTCAGGACAAAGTTTGTCGTTTTATTTTTGGGATCATAGTACCGCTTCCCCAGTCTCAGAGCCTTATCTACCATTGCGCTATTTACACCTCTCGACTCCATTCGGCCAAGCACATGTTTACCAAATTTATATGCTTGTGGTACCATGCGAGCGCCGCGCGTTGCGCCGAACTTAAAAAGGCTCTTCAAATTAAACGGCAGCCAATCTGAAGGAAACACTGGGGCACTCGTAATTCCCGGCTCACTGCAACCGCGCATAGAATCATATGGTGCCGACCAACAATAGTCCTTTAGACTAGCGAACGTTTCCCGACCCATTTGCGTTGGATATAGTACACCTGTCTCTTGATCAAAGCCGTAGACCGTCTTACCTGGCGGTGCTTTGCTCGTTGAATTAGAGCGTGATACGAGCGTTGCTGCTTGGGCGCCACCATACGAACCACCGGTGCCACCACCCAGAGCTGCCGCATTGGCGGCTGCACCACTGGCGCCGCCAGCCGTCGAGGGGGCAGCCGCAGGCGCAGCAGCGGCCATACCACTACCGGCGTCTGTTGCAGTTACTTCGCCGCCCCAAGAACATTGCCCTATCGGGCATGGCCTTCCGCCGGCATCTGCTGTGGCTGCACCGGCACCACCGCCGGAACCGCCAAATAATTGACCAGCACCGTAGAACGCAGCGCCGGCAGCAGCGCCGACTATCGCACCCATAACCCCACCTGCAAAACCAGCAAGCAACCCATCACCAAAACTCGCGCCGTTCGCCCAAGCAGTCCCAGCGCCACCGACAAAGCCACCAGCTGCACCGCCAGCCATGCCGCCAACCACGGCAGCGTTAAGTCCTGTTAACCCTGCTGCCGCTGCGCCGCCGGTGAGTGCGCCTGCTAAGCCAGCAAGAGCGCCGATCAATGCGCCCGTACCACTGAAATTCTTCCAGTTCTCGCCTTTGAATGGGTTTCCTTTCGTGCCGCCCATGATCGCACCAATAACAACCGCTGCAACGATGAACCAAACGAAATGTCCTGACGGATCACTTGCCATAATCGGATTGCCGCCCACGTACATGTGCCGATTAAACCCGTAGCCGCTACCCGAATCGAATTCCGTGTCGCTGGTCGTAAATACGCCAAGCTCTGCAGAATAGTATCGTGCGTTGTAGTAGTAGAACCCTGTCTCCGGGTCGTATTCCTGTCCCGTAAATTTGACCGCAGTAATCAAGATCTCCGCGTCGCTCATGTTCTGTTCAAGCGTCTGTGTCGTTGAATTCCATTTGCCTGAATTTTCTAGATCGATTTCACCATACTCTGTGTAAGTAATGCGGAAAATTTCATCGCCGTTCGTATCCGTGACTAAACTTCCGCTGCCTAAATGATTGTGTGAGTAGTAAACTGTTCCTGCTGGTAATCCCGTGTAGAGTTCAGAAATAATCGTGCTGATTTGCCCCGGTGTGACGCCGGTCGGCGGGGCATTCTGACCGCAATTTACCGAAACGAAAACAGTGATCATTGAAACAGCGATCAAACGCCGGAAAAATGCGCCGCCAAAATTTTCATCCGCACTTAGCGAATTGTAATAAAGCCACAACAGAAGCACCAGAGCTAATGCGCTCAAAAGAATGATTCGCAGAACTCTGCCTAAATTCTCGTGTGCATAGATACCATAGAATGTATAATAGGTTTTCATGGCCATGCCGCCAAAGGTCGAAGCCGAATAACCTTCAGCTAAAGCAAAAAGCTCGGTTGGGGTTGGCGAAATTGCAGACGTCTTCACATTGCCTGTGATCGAAGCAATGCGCTTACGATCTTGGCCATAAATGTATTTCGTCGCCTGCCAACTGTCGAAGATTCCGGGAGGATTGCCGCTTGTAACACCGACGTATTTTTCTCTCAACTCAAGCCCGTCGGCGACATACCATGTCTTAATGGTAACGCCGTCACGCGTATGTTTTTTCAGAAAACGTTGGCCGGTGTGATCATAAACGAACTCTGTTTCTGCCGTATTGGCTTCTACGGCCTTCGTCATCATCTGGTTTGAATCGTATTCGTAGCTGAAATTACCCTTGGTTAAGAGACTGCCTGCCGCCGACCAAGTCATTGTCTGGTGTGGCTCCCACTGGCTCGTGGTCTCGTTATAAAGTTCGTCTGCAACAGGATATGTTTTGCCCACTGCGTAAGTCATTCGGCGGTTGCCTTTGCGCAAAAGATTACCTTTGCTATTGCCAGCGCCATCTTGATCGAAACGAAAATCTCTTATTTTTCCAGAGCCATACGACGACTGTCGTATCCGGTTCAATACGTCATATTGATAGGTTACAGAAAGGTCGGGGATTACATTGTCAGTAATACTCGATATGTTAAACGAAGCATCGTAAGCATATGTCAGATTAAGTTTTTCAGGTTGATTTGCCTTCCCGATGCTTACTGTCTGCATTACGCCCGTTGCTGGCTGGTAGGTGTAGTCGTGTACTAAGCCATTACCATACGTCACTTTGCCAATGTGCGCCATGACATCATAAGTGTAGTTGCTGTACGTGGCGAAGGTTAATCCGGCGTGCTTAATCTCTGCGACGTGCTCGGTCGCCCCTACATAGGTGAGTTCTGTCGTGTTGCCGTCCGGGTAAGTGATGGTTTCTGCACGGTCTAGATTATCAGTGCTAAAGGCATACCTTTGAAAACAAGGCATGGCACCGGGATCAGAGCAAAGTGTTTCAGTTGCGTGCGAAATCCAGCGCTTCATTTCCGTGATATCCGACTTAGCGTTGTATCTGTAGCGTTCCCGAAGTGTGTAGCCGTTTACCTGATGAATCAACGTAGTCGGTTTGTTGATGCCATGGCTACCCACCTCTGCGTCGGTCTCGTCATAGGTGAAAGTTGTGACCGAATCAGGTCGGGTGATTTTCGACATGCGGCCAAATGACGCGCTATATTCAAAACTCGTCGTTTTGCCTGCGCGGGTCTCGCTTGCAAGTTGTCCGAAACTTGCCGAACCCGGAACATTGTAATAAGTAAAATCCGTCCGTCCCGAAATGGGGTCGTCTACGAAAGCCTGTATGCCGGATATGCTCACATAACCGATAGTTGTGATTCCCTGCGGTGCAGTCACGGCAGCCAAGCGACCACGACCGTCGTAGATGTAATCTATCCGCGTAGCCTCTGGCGCACCATAGCTTTCCACTGTGAATGCAGCTTTGCCATGAATGTTATTACACGCCTGTTGCTGCTTGCCATCGGTATCGGTGGCAACAGTGCATGATACTATGCCTGCCGGTAAGCCCGTTGTTTGAAAAACTGTGCTTGTCGTTTTACCATCGAAAGATTGTGCCTGTACAACGCGACCGTAAATGTCGTAAGTTCTTGTGCTCCATTGGCTTGCGCTACCACTCGTGGCGTCAAATGGCTGCGAAATTGCAACTGCGCGACCACGGCTATCGTACTTGTGCTCGATCGCCATCTGCTTTTCGACGCCATTTACTAGCTCTGGGTATTCTTCGCGATAAGTCCTCCCCATCGCGTCTTTGAAATTCTTTGTGCATCGGCTCTGCGTAAAAGCCGCACCAAAGTGTGTGCAGCTTTCTCCCCAGATCGGCGAGGCGCCGGCAGCGGCACGATGGGAAGAATTTTTTGCAAGCGTGGTTGAACCGTTTTCAACGGTGACTTGGGTAACAAAACCTGTAGCGTCCAGATTGGTGGTAATTGTAGTTCCCTCATCGACGATAGTTTCCAGGATTTTCTTTCCATATCTTGGGTCATACGCCGCCGTTACGGTTGATGATTTACCCGCATGACTTTTCGTCACACTTACCGGAAATTGGTTGTAATCTGGGTCATAAACGATAGTGTTTAAAAATCCTCGGGCATCTAGATGCGTCAAAATATTTCCAGCTGTATCGTAAGTATATTGCTCAGCAAGCCAGACGCCGACACCGTCACCGGTCAAAACATAGTTTTCCCGCTTTGTCGGCAGATGTCTTGACCCAATCGTTCCCAAAGCGCCGCCGTCATAGGAGATACGGCTTTCAGAAATAAAATCATTGTCCCCGGTCGCGCATTCCGTCGCCGTGTAGCAGGTTTTTTCAGAATAAGCGACACCCAGCGCCCGATTAGTCGCGGTGTTCTCATTAATGTACTGAATGAATTTGTAAACGGTGCGCGTGGTACCATTCGCGGTAACCCCAGTCTTCATAATCAACGGACTGCCGTATATATCTTGACTCAGAACTTCCTGAAACTTGCGGCCTATCAATATGCCATTTTCATAAGAACGTGTTTCTGATTCACCCGTTGCGCGAATTTGGCGGGGCGATGAAGGCGTTGGGTCATTTGCCGCATTGGTGGAACAGCCAACCTCTGAACAATAATACTGTTGCAATGTCGTAGGCGAGTATTGTTCCGAAACCAGCGTGTTATCGGCTAAATAGCTTCGACTGACAGACATATACCCCTGGAAAGGTTTGTCTTGCCGGTAAGTATCGATCTTGTAATTCCCGCTATTTACATCCCTCGTGACGATCTTCTCAAATCCTAAGGACGCCCTCTCCGCAACCGTACCCGTCGCCACGCGCCCGTTGTAGTATTCATACCGCGTCGTGAAACTATCTACCACACCATCGCCCGTCAGGTCACGGTCGCCAGTCGTCGTAACTTCGGTCACGAGATAGCGGGGTGAAGAGTTGGGTAGGCCTGCACTGGTCCCCAAGGCTTCGCCTTGTGGCCCAGTGCAGGCGGTGGTACAGATGGCTTTGGGGAGCTTGGTCGCGGTCTTGTATTGGATTATGATTTTGGTGCCTGTTGGGCTCAAAATTTCTTGCAGAAGCGATTTGCCTATTTTTTTTCGATTTGCCACAGCAGCGATCGCAATATTGCCAGGCAAATCACGAGAGCTAATCATGTAGTCAGGGACATAATCGCCATTGAAGTCCACGAAGTCGCCGTAAGGCGCCGAAACACCCCAATAGTTGTGAATCCATGAAGTCACATAATCTGACGATGAAGTCCAGCCAGCGTTTGTATTGATCCAAGCTGCTACCGTGTTGTTTCCGGGCAAATCGCTGAAGCTCAAGACATAGTCCACTCGACCATCACCATTGATATCTATATATTCCCCACTATTGCCACCACCCCAAGCCGCCGTACTCTGATGACACCAGGTTGCACATTCCCATGCCCAGTAATAATGAGTCCATGAAGCCCTGAATGCAGTATTTTCACGCCACCCGCGGCCGGTGTTCAACCATGTTGTTTGGCTGTGGTTATTAGCCAAGTCACGAAAACTTGCAACATAATCGGGTAACCCATCACCATTGACATCAAGATAGTCGCCAGTTGTACCGTTAGTTACACCCCAATAATGTCGAATCCAAGGCGGTGTAAATTCCGCTGTCTCTAACCAGCCGCTGCCTGTGTTTATGTATGCAAGTCGCGATACGTTCCCTGCCAGATCGCGAGAACTGGCAATGAAATCCGGCAAACCATCGGCGTTTACATCAATATAATCACCAAATCGACCGTTGATTGTGCCGGTTATCTGTAGCCAAGGGCCCCCCGGTGAGTTGATGGTGGTCGTTCTTCCCCAGTAATTCTGTATCCAACCGGGTGCGAAGCGTGAATCTAACACCCAGCCATGACCATTGTTTCTGTACGCTGCTGTATAATTCTGTCCAGCCAAATCACGGAAGCTGACCACGTAATCTGTCAGACCATCACCATCAAAATCTAAATAATCGCCCTGAACTCCGTTTTCGACTCCCCAGTATGCATGAACCCAGAGTGGTGTATACTCCGCCTTAAGCTGCCAGCCGTTTCTGGTATTGATATAGGCAATCTTCGAGACATTCCCGGCTAAATCTCGTGAACTAACTACGTAGTCTATCAGCCCGTCGCCAGTAATATCCACGTAGTGCCCGTAGCGGCCGTTGGTAACTCCCCAAAAATGTTGAATCCACTGGGGGGTATATCGGGCATCTTGAACCCAGCCATGACCTGTGTTTCGGTAGGCCACCTGGTAATTATTTCCCGGCAGATCACGAAAACTCAATAGGAAATCGACTAAGCCATCACCATCAAAATCCACATAGTCACCCTGTACCCCGTTGCTAACCCCCCAGTAATGTTGAACCCAAGGCGGACTATACTGCGAGCTGGTCTCAAACCCTTGAGATTCTTGCAGCCAACGTAACTGCGTTGTCGAAACCTGATTGCCAGCCGTCACAGACCAGCTAGCAAGCTCGCTCGAGGTATTGCTGTGGTTCGTATCATATCCCAACTCATACCTTCTCACCTGCACGGTCCAACTGAAAATCCACCAGATCGGCTGCTCTGCGTCGACTAAGACTTCGCGCAGGCGCCAATTGGTTTGCACGAACGACGAAGACGCGTAGCTGATCTCTTTGTCGGGGCGGCTGCTTTCGTCATACGCGAATGTGATCGTGTAATACTTCGACGCACCCGGCCCATAGGTGTAGCGAATGCGCTTCGGGTAAATCTGCCCGGCGTTCTGGTAATATTCCACTTCGTAATAATTGCCGTTGAGGTCTGTCACGCGCGTTAACGCCCATTGGCGCACGGCACCCGAATGAAGCGGATTTCCCGCCGCATCGATTGCCAGCGCGCGAGATTGACTATTCGCGCCATACGAATAGACGACGCCGCTGCGATCGGTCACACGCCACTGGCATGGTTCGACGGGGCTCACCACAGGCGGCTCCACCTGCCCTGAGCCTGTCGAAGGGCCGCAGCGATTGCTGACGGTCAGCGCCTGACCATCATTACCCAACGGCTCATACTTCGACCACGTTTCATTCTCAGCATGGTACACACCTCCCCCACTCGTGGGGGAGGTCGGGAGGGGGACAAGCCGCCCTTCAGGCCCGACATAAGTATCTTGCCCATCGTAGTTGATGCCGCGTCCATAGCTGATGCGCGTAATTGCGGGCAAGCCCTGCAGACTAAAACCAACACCCACTATTCCATTACCAGCATTCGAATTGTAAGTGAGCGCCAGCTGCGGCTGCACGCCATTGCGCCCCACGGGTATTTCAATCGGCAATGTCTCAGAAAAACTACCGTCTGGGTTAACGCCGGCATGAACCGGCATGATAGACATGAACAGAATAAACAGCAGCAAGCAGCGCATGCAAAGCATCGTGCTGCTAATACTAGAAAAGACAACCTTTGCTGCCATTTTTTTTCCTTTGGCGAGAATCAGGTTCTGCGCTGATAGACTTTGAGCCAAATTGCCCCCGGCAAACCGAATGCTCAATCGGCATGCACACACAAATTATTCCGGCAAATCTGCTGGTCGTTTGCGCTATCCGCTAACAAAACAGGCCGTAAATGAATTCTAGTGCGCCGCGCAAACTAACTGGCGAGCAGTAGTTTCGTTCTCCAGTGTAGCATGCCGGTGTACTTTCCTCCCTTGCCACCGAATTAATTCGGTGGCAACGGGCAGCTCACTTCTTTCGAAATCTATCCGTCGCCTCGATCAGCGCAGAACGGATTCCCGGCTCAAACGCCGCATGCCCCGATGCCGGCACGATCGTCAGGCGCGCGCGGGGCATTTTTTCTTTGAGATCGAATGCATTTTTGACCGGGCAGACAATATCATATCGGCCGTGAATAATCTCGGCTGAGATGTTCTGCAGTTTGTGCGCGTTGTTTAGCAGATAGTTATCATCGGGAAAAAAGCAGTTGTGCATGAAGTAGTGGCATTCGATGCGCGCGAGCGAGACGGCGATTTCGCCGAACTCGTGGTGCATCGCCTTGTTGGGTTCGAGGCAGATGGTCGCGCCCTCCCACAGGCTCCAGGCGCGCGCGGCTTCGAGGCGCACCTTCTTGTCGGGCGACGTGAGGCGGCGATAGAACGCCGAGAGCATGTCGTGCCGCTCGTTCTCGGGAATCACCTTCACATAGTCTTTCCAGTGGTCGGGAAAAATCTGGTGCGCGCCATACTGGTAGAACCAGAGAATCTCTTCGTGTCTGCAGAGAAAGATACCGCGCACGATCAGGTGCAGAATGCGTTCGGGGTGGCTGATCGCGTATGCGAGTGCAAGCGTGCTGCCCCATGAGCCTCCGAAAACCAGCCACTTCGAAACTTTGAGTTTCAGGCGAATCAACTCGATGTCGGCGATGAGGTCCCAGATTGTGTTCTCGGCAAGTTCAGCGTAGGGTTTACTCTTGCCGGCGCCGCGCTGGTCGAACAGAATGATGCGGTATTTTTCGGGGTTAAAGAAACGGCGGTGGTTGGGTGAGATGCCCGCACCCGGGCCGCCGTGCAAGAAGAGGGCGGGTATTCCCTTAGGGTTGCCGCATTCTTCGACATAGAGCGTGTGCAGTGACGAGACCTTTAGGCTGTATTTTTTGACGCGCGTAATTTCAGGATATAGTTCTCTCATGTTTTTTACCTCTGGCGAAGTTTTGCGGGCAGTTCTTGACCGTGAATTGCCGCGTAGATTCGGTTTATGCCGTCGAGATAGAGCGCAGGGCCTGGCTGCAGAATTTCAGCAGATTCAATCTCAAAGAGTTTGTCGTTCACAACGGCGGTTACCTTTGCAAGTTCTGGCCGGCTGCGTATCCATTCAAAATCGACCGGTTTACCGCACCATGACCCGATGATTACTTCGGGATCATGCTTTTTGACTGCGGCGAGAGTGACGATGCGGTCTTTTGCCATTGCTGCAGAGCGTGCCGCGAAAATATTCTCACCTCCGCAAATTTCGATGAGTTCAGTAACCCACCTGATCGCACTGATGACGGGTTCGTTCCACTCCTGAAAGAACACGCGCGGGCGTTTGCGGCCCGAGGTGAGGCTTCGAATCGCGTCGGCTTTGCGGTGCCAGCGGTTGAGGAGTCTCGCGCCGAGTGCTTCTTTACCGACGAGGCGGGCAACCTGCATGAGGGTGGCGTCGATCTCTTGCAGCGAGCGCTGGTTAGTGATGAGAACGGTTAATCCTTCTTTGATCAGTTTTGCTGCCAGCTCTGATTGTATGTCAGAAAAGCCGATTACGAGGTCGGGGGCGAGACCCTTGATCTTGCGTATGTTGCCGGTCAGAAAAGCGCTGACCTTTGGCTTTTCTTTCGGCGCGCGTTCAGGCCGCACGGTGTATGCGCTGATGCCGACGATTCGCTGCTCTTCGCCGAGCAGGTATAGCCATTCACACGTCTCTTCGGTGAGGCAGACAATTCGCTCAGGACTGGCCATAGAGAATATCGAGCGCCAGCGCGCGTGCTTTTTCGACGCGCTCAGCTTCATCGCTGATAGCGAGAATTTTGCGGGCAAAGTCGAGGTGGCCTGCGCCCAGTGCCTGTACCATGTTGGCGACAATCGGCATGCGGTGCGTCGGCACTGTGAAATGCCGAAAGCCCAGACTCACGAGATACGCGAGGGCCCAGGGCTCACCCGCCACTTCACCGCAGATGGTGAGAGGCCGCCTGAGGGTAAGGGCCTTCAGCTGCTTCGCCAGAGCCGCGAAAGCATCGCCCACCAGCGCCCGGTGCAGTGCATCGGCGTTTTCACGGCGTTCTGAGGCAAGCGAACTCAAGAGATCTGACGTGCCGACATAAAAGAAGTCGACCTCGTTAACCCAGCGGTAGGCGGCGAGCACGCCTGCGGTATTTTCGAGCATCGCGCCCAAACGCATTTTGACCGGCTTTTTACCGGCGTTGATTTCAGCGATCTGCGCCTTGATCGCGAAAATTTCGCGCCGCTCTGAAACGTAGGGCACAAGAACGTTCAGTTGCGCGTTGGTTTCACGCGCCGCGCGCATCAGTGCCGTGAGCTGGCTCGTAAGCACTTTTGGCTCACGCAGCAGAAAGCGTATGCCGCGCAGCTCGCGATTGGCTTCAATGGCTGCGCTGTTCAGAAAATTTTTATCGTCTGAAAAATCGAAGAGCCTGTAGGTCACTTCGAGCTGCGGAAAATCACGCATGATGTGTTCGTATTGTTTTTGCAGGGCGCGCGCAGAAGGCAGCTCGCGCGCCTCACTCACCTGGTATTCGGTGCGGTAGAGCCCGATGCGCTGTTTCTGCGCTGCCACCTGCTGAAGTTCGTTAGTAAAGTGCAGCGTGCCTGAAAAATCGACGTTTGCCCCTTTGCCGAGCTTCGCGCCGAGCGACCAGCGTTGCGCGCCATCTTCGGGTACACTTTCGATAAAGCGGGCGCTGCGTTTAGGGTGCAGTACAATGTAGCCGATATCTGCATCGAGTAGAAGTGGTGTTGATTTCTTGAGCCTGAAAAAGCGCGGGTCGTTGACTGAAACGCAGGGTATGCGCATCGCGCGCAGCATCACGAGTTCGTGCGCCGTGTCGCTGGTTTCACCGATAATGATGCCACGCGCGCCGGCCCGCTTCAGCGCCAAAACTTCGCTGACCGTGAGCTTCGGGGCAGCGACAATGGTGACTCCCTCGGGTAGCTTCAGCTCTTGCTGCATGCCCAGAAAAAACTGAATGCGCCGCTTCATGTCGTTCATGTCTTTGAGAAAGTGCCGGTTCTGCGGTTTGCCGTCAAAACGCGAAGGGGTCGCCTCAAAGCTGAATTGCCGTGAAACCATCGAGATGACGGCGCCCAGCGCGGCGGCAGCGGTGGCACCGGTCTTGAAGATGCGGGTCTTGATTTCGCCCAGAAAATACGGATCTTCGAGTGTCATTAAATGCGACTCGAGCACGTCGATCGCATCGTCTATGGCGAAGATTTCACCGGGGTTTTTCTTACGGCGGTCGAGCATCATCTTTTTCTCGCCCGCGAGCTGTAGCTGCGCTGAGCGCAGCGCGCTCTTGAACGTGCGGTATTCGTTTCGGGGGTTAATGTCGCGCCTTTCGTCTGCGGCGAAGCGCTCGCGTCTGAACTCCGCGGCGAAGCCGCGAATTCTACCCGGAAATATGCTTTTTGCCCTGATATGCCGCATCTGCTGCCGGGCCCCAACGGCTACACCGCCTGTCCCGCACTCGAATCAGCTCACCTTGGGTAGTTAGTGGTAACGTATAGTAGAAAACGATCGAGTTGCGCCATGCCCCCGGCGAAAAATCACCTAAAAAAGAGACATATTATTACCGATATTTGAGCTATGCCGCGGGTGGGTTGGTCTGTTCTTTCATTATTGCTGCTCGGCCCTGCCGTGGCCAATGCCGCTTCGTGGCGAAATAACAAAGTCGATCACCACGGTAATGCCACCGAGAATTTCAGCTCGAGTGGCCTGAAACTCTACGTGACTGCGCCGCGGTTGCGCTTTGCCAAAAACGACGAGGTGGCCTTTCATGCGTCGCTCGTCAATGAGGGCGCATACCCCGTGACGATCTACCTGCACGAAAACCCGCTGAAGAATTTCACGATAATCGCGCGCGACGCCGAAGGCCGCTCGCTCAACGTTAAAGAAGAAATGTATTTTCAGGGATCTAAAGACTACCGCGACCCCCACCACACGCGGTATTCGGGCGAAATGTACCCGATGCGCAAGCTGATTCTGCACGCCGGTGAAAAGTATGAAAAACGTATTCGCCTCGCCGACTATGTGGACTGGGATTCTTTTTCGGAGAAGGTGCGCGATCTGAACGTGACTGCACACTTTTATCCGAACCCGGTGCAGGCTGAACGCTACTTTCTGGCATCTTCGAGCTCACTCAATCTGATTTACGATCAAACCCGTGAGGTGCCGAAAGAGCGCGACAATGTGGGCGATGCCTCGACCGAAACCCTCAGGGTCAGCGCACGCGAAATCGTCTATCTGATGCTTTCGGCCGAATATACCCGCGACTGGTCGCAATACTTTAAGTACGTGTCGCTGCGTGACATTGTGCGCGATTATCCCGAGTTCATGCGGCTCTATGCTCAGGATTCTACCGAATTGCAGACCAAAGCTTTGGCGGAGTTCAGAAAGTACCTCAGCGGCCGCGGCTACCACAAACTGATACGCTTTCGCGTACTCGCGGGCGAAAGCCGTGAGACGAGCGACACCGCGCAGGTACGTGTACGCGCGCGGCGCGACGTCGAAGGTTTTGAACGGGAATATCTGACGACTTATTATTTGACGAAGCGCGATGCCTTATGGCAAATTACAGGCGTCGAGTCGAGACTGGCAGATTGAGGTAGATCATGACTGATATTCTTTCACAAGACGAAATAGACCAGTTACTCTCGGCGATCTCGTCAGGTGACGCGCAGCAAGAAGACTTCTCGGCGACACAGGCCGAGCAGAAAAAAGTCAAAATCTATGACTTTAAGCGCCCCGACAAATTCTCGAAAGACCAGATTCGTACGGTTCAGATGATGCACGAAACTTTCGCGCGTCTGACGACCACTGCGCTGTCGGCGAAACTGCGCGCGATGGTCTCGGTACACGTTCAATCGGTCGACCAGCTGACATACGAAGAATTTATCCGGTCGATACCGAACCCAACGACGCTCTCACTCATCAACATGGACCCGCTCAAGGGTTCAGCGATTCTCGAGGTCGACCCTTCGATCACGTTCACGATTATCGACCGCCTCTTCGGCGGTGCCGGCGAACACGCGAAGCTGACGCGTGAACTCACCGATATCGAGATGTCGGTCGTCGAAGGCATTATCGTTCATATTCTTGGTAACCTGCGCGAAGCGTGGTCGACGGTTATCGACCTGCGTCCGCGCCTCGGCACAATAGAGACGAACCCACAGTTTGCGCAGATCGTGCCGCCGAACGAGATGGTGATGCTGATTACTCTGGAAACAAAGATCGGCGAATCAGAGGGCATGATGAACCTTTGTATTCCCTACATCACGATCGAGCCAATCATTCAGAAACTCTCGGCGCAGTACTGGTTCTCTTCGATTCGCCGCGGTGAAAGCGAAGTTAACCGTACGATGATACAGAGCCGGCTCGACAATGTTCAGGTGCAGATTTCGGTTGAGATCGGTACCGTCAGCCTGGGCTTTAAGGATATCATGAACCTCAAGGTCGGCAATATTATCAAGATGCCGAAAACGACGGTGCGTGAAGAATTTACGTTTAAGGTTGAAGAGCGTGCGAAATTCAAGTGCCGTCCGGGCCGAATTGGTTCGCGCCTCGCGGTGCAGATCGGTGAACCGGTAATCGATATACCAGACGAACTACTGATCGGTAACCGCAGCGAAGAAGAGGGCTAAAAGTTTCAGGGCGCCGCCGCAGCGGCACCCTGATGCCATTATTGTCGGGTGAGGGTTTCGCGGCCTTTGCCGCCAGGGCCCCATTTGCCTTTCAGCACAGCGCCATCGTCTTTCACCTTATAGACAACCGGGTCGGGCTGGCCCCAGTCGACGGTCAGCGTATCGCCCGAAAGCGTACCGGTACCTGAATATTGGCTGTCGCCGATTGTCCAGTTGAACGTGTAGCCCGAAGACGCATCGCCCGAGATGACGACTGTGCCTTCGTAACGGCCACCGCCACCGGGGTTTTTGCCTTCGCAGGTGTAGGTGCCGCCAACCTCGGCGAAGACCGAAGCTATGGGCAAGAGAAGCGCACAGAGCGCAATGCCGTAGAGTTTTTTCATAGTGGGATTTCCTCCTGAAACAAGGTCAGGGCGCTGACGCGTCTCTGCCTGAGTGGCAGCTCTGGCACGGCCGCTCTGAAACGTCAATCTTTATCAATCCCCCTATGATAAAAGAGTTTTCGCGCTGTTTCAAAGCGGCAGTTTCAGCTCGAGTGAGCAAGACTGAAACCGAGATGCCGACTGCGCCGAAGGCGCCTGCCAGACAGTTCTATATTGAGACCTATGGCTGCCAGATGAATGAATACGATTCGCTGCTCGCCGGCAAGATTCTCGAATCGAATGCGACGCAGACAGCGAGCCCGGCAGAGGCCGATATTATCTTGCTGAATACTTGCGCAATACGCGAAAACGCACACCAGAAAGTTTATAACCGGCTCAGAGAGCTCAGCCGATTTCACAAAGCGGGGGCCAAGGTTGGCATTTTGGGCTGCATGGCGCAGAACCTGCGTGAAGACCTGCTGTACGAAAATCTGCCCGTAGACTTTATCATGGGGCCCGATGCCCTGCGCAATCTGGCGCAACTCGTCGATTCGCCGACGGCCGATACGGGCCGCAGTTTTCTGAATCTTTCGCGCATCGAAACCTACGACGACATTGTGCCGACCTTCGAGCACCACATGCGCTACCGTGACAGCAAGATCACTGCTTCGGTGACGATACAGCGCGGCTGCGATAATTTTTGCGCGTTCTGTGTTGTGCCCTATACACGCGGCCGTGAACGCTCGCGCCCGATCGACAGCATCGTCGCCGAAGTGCAGGCGCTCGCCGAAAGCGGCGTCAAGACGGTCATTCTGCTCGGCCAAAACGTTAATTCGTACCACCATGAAAAGGCGCGGTTTATCGATTTGATTGAAGCGTTGCTCGCACGTACCACGATCGCGCGCATTTATTTCTCTTCGCCGCACCCGAAAGATTTTCCCGTTGAACTTATCGACCTCATGGCGGCAGAACCGCGATTCTGCAACCAGGTTCACATGCCGTTGCAGGCGGGTGCAAATAACACGCTGAGGCGAATGAAGCGCAACTATACGCGCGAAGAATTTCTCGAAATCGTTGAGCGCGTGCGCGCGCGCGTTCACGACGTCGCGATCAGCACCGATGTCATTGCGGGTTTTCCGGGCGAAAGCGATGCGGATTTCGAAGAGACACTTGAAATGATGCGCCTTGCAGATTTCGACTCTGCTTTTATGTTTGCCTATTCTGAGCGCAAGGGTACAATTGCACAGCGCCTCTACCCCGATGATGTTCCCGAAGCTGTCAAAAAAGAGCGGCTCGCTCGCATGATCGACCTGCAGCTGAAAAGATCGCACACGAATAACCTGCGTTATGTAGGTCAGGTTGTTGAGGCCATGGCAGAGCAGCCGTCGCGTCGCGATGCCAGCGATTGGATAGCCCGCATGAGCAATGGCCGCAAGGTTGTTTTTCAGCCTCTTTCTGTTGCAGATGCGCTGCCCGGCAGCCTTGTGCAGCTGCAGATAACCGGGGCGTCGAGTCAGGTTCTGCACGGCAAAGAGATTCATGCCTGACGAAATACTCAGATTCGAGAATGTCTGGTACGGCAACGATGTTGTACAAGACCACGTCGACAACATCTCGTTTGCACTCGGCAAAGGTGAAGGCCTCGTGCTTTCAGGGCCTGAAGGCAGCGGGAAGAACCAGATTATGGGCCTTATCATGGCGAAATATTTGCCGCGCTCGGGGCAGATCTATTACGAAGGCGCCAATCTGAGGCTGCAGCAAGACGAAGAAATCGAGCGCTTGCGCTTTTCAATCGGTTATGTGACGCAGACAGCCGGCCTCATCAATAATCTTTCTGTGATGGAGAACATCATTCTGCCGCTGCGTTACCATACCGACATGAAAGATGATGCACTGTTTGCAGCCGCAGAGTTCTGGATAGACCGCTACGAGCTGCGCCATAAAATTAAAGCGCGCCCGGTCGCCCTTTCTGATTCCGAAAACATACGCACGGCCCTTATTCGGGCGCTCATCGTCGAGCCGCGGCTGCTGCTGCTCGATATGGTATTCGATGGCCTTTGTCCTCTGGCCTCGCGCCGTATTCTCGAGCTGGTTTTTGAAGACATTAAGGCGCGCCAGATTGCGCATATAATATCAACGTATTATCCCCGGGTGTTCGAGTCGCGGCAGCTAAAGTTCATGCTGCTCTACAGGGGCGAGGTTGTGTTTGACGGGCAAATTGCCGATCTTAATACTGCAGATAATGTTTTTCTTGCCCAGTACCGCAACTTTGCGACCAAAGGCGCGATGCAGGCATTTAATGGGGCAGTATGAAATTTGAGCGTCACGACATATTTACGGGTCTTTTTGTGCTCGTGGGCACCGTGTTCGGTCTCTCGGTATTGCTGTTTATCGCGGGTTATAACCTGCTCGACGACCGCACCGAATATTGGGTGCGGTTTGAAAAACTCGCAGGTGTGAAAAAGGGCACGGCGATCAAAATCAAGAACTTCACTATCGGCGAAGTCAAAGACGTGCTCCCGATCTATGGCAGTGACCTGCAGTTTAAGGCAAGGGTTCTGATCAACAAAGAATTCAAGATATACCAGGGCACAAAAGTGAACATCACCAACCAGAACGTGATCGGCGATGCAGTACTCGACATTCTGCCCTCTTTGTCGAAAAAATACGTTCTGAAGCGAGACGACACACTTTTCGCGACGAATATCGTCAACCTCGAACAGATGGTGACGCAGATATCCAATCTCGTCGGCACGATTAACCGGCTCGTCGAAACCTTTGCAACGCTCGCCGGCGACAACAAGAACGACGTCAAAATGCTGCTGACAAACCTCAACGGCTCTATCGCAAAGGTGAACGGTCTGCTCGATTCATCGCAGGGAGAAATCGTCGCGATTATGCGCAATATTCGCAGCACATCGGGTACACTCGACAAATTCACCAAAGAACTCGCAGAAAACCCATGGAAGGTTCTGGACAAACGACCTTCGTCTGGCCCGCCCGCCGACTCAGCGGCTCTACCTTAGAAACGGGCTGACCTTGTGGCGAGCCTCTACTTTGCCGCCGATGAAACGCGTACCTTTGGGTTGAACATCTGGCGTTCAGACGCCGGCGCAGATATCGGTTTGCTGCTTGGCACAGCCCCCGCTGCAGACATTGTCGTGCTGCGCGATCAGGTGGCGCAGGTGCAGAAAAATTCAATCATTTCGAACGGTGCAATCGATGCCGCGCTGCGCGATCTGATATTGACCTTCAGAAAAGACCTGCACGATGACAATACCATGTCGGCAACCGGCGTCGAGTGCCAGGTCGTAGTGGCAGGTGCTGCAGATGCGCCTGCAATTCAAAAAATCTGTCTTGAAAATTTTTCCGGTTATCCCGGGCACTACCAGCTGAGCCCCTATCTGGCTGACGCCACGGCCGCGCAGGGCATGCTCAGCTGGCTTGATCTGTTGCAGCAGCAAGACGGCGAGGGTGTTTACGTCGTCAGGCAGGGTGAAAAGACCATGGGGGTATTGGGGTATAGCTTTGAGAAACAGGTAGCCGAGCTCGCAATCGCCGCAATTTCAGCCGAAGCCGGCGTGAGGCAACGCAACCTCTTGCTGGTCGAAGCGACGCGCCGGGTCGAGCAAAAGCTCATGCAGCGTGGCTTTAAGAAATTTCTGGCGAAAACACAGGCGACAAATCTGTCGATTCAACGCGACCTTGTGCGGTATGTGCACTGCGAACCGGCTGCGACACTCGCAACTGCGCATGTTCACCTCTTTCTGGGGCAGATCGCGAAGAGGGGTGAGGATATCTTAAGCCAGGACAATCTGCGCGAGACAGTGATGTCTTACGCGGTGACGGTCATGAACAAGGCACCGTTGCAGAAGCTGCACCTGTATGCCCCGGCCGGGAGCAGACCTGTGAAATACAGGGCGCTGAGTATGCCCCGCCGCGACGGTGCCAGAGCACTCTTCTTTGCCGGTTACGATGACAGTGACCGCGTAGTCGCCGTTGCCTCGGCCTTTTCAAGCTAACCGTTCTTCTCACTGGCACGCGCCTTTTTTACGAACCTGTTCGCAAATTTTCGCCTGAACCACGCAGTTGCGGCGAGAACTTCGAACGCGGCGTTTGTAACGCCGTGGCTCGTGTGCCAGTCAGCATTGGCTGACCGTAAATTCTTCAGCCTGTAAAACGGCGTTTGCGGGCTGCGGTGGTGTTCGCCGTGCATGCCGATCGCATGGGGCAAAAACAGAAAATTGCTGATGATATTACCCCGCGTCGTACGCGTCGCCTGCGTCACAGTAGCAGCGATGCCTGCATGCTCGAGAATTCCCCGCAGGCGATTTACCGCAATGAACCATGTGAAGAGCGGCAACAGCCAATAGAGCAAAAAAATGCGGGTATACCCATAGATCCACACCAGCGACAAACCTGCGCACCAGAATAAGAGCATACCGGCGCTCATCTTCAATATACCGCTCGGTGCCCCACGGGCAGAACGATCTTGCCTGCGGTTGAGGCCGAGGACATAGCGCATGATTTGCCAGAGTGATTCTGCGGCGACCAGGTCTCCCGGCCGGTTGCGCGAAAAATCGGGGTCTGCGCCGGTATTCAGGTGACGGTGGTGCGCAAGGTGAATTTCGCGAAAGAATTCAAAATGCATGAGAATCGGCCACGCGCAGGCATATTTGAACGTCAAAACGGCCACGCGCTGCAAGTGACCTTTTGGCCAGTGAATCGCCTCATGCGCGATCACACCCAACGCATGCTGGCGCGAAGCAATGATTATGACTGCGGCAGCGTGACACCAGAAAC
Organism: Turneriella parva DSM 21527; assembly: GCF_000266885.1. NCBI lineage: Bacteria > Pseudomonadati > Spirochaetota > Leptospiria > Leptospirales > Leptospiraceae > Turneriella > Turneriella parva. Next base: position 2,918,966 of record NC_018020.1, read on the forward strand.
TCTGCACGACCTCTGCCGACCAGATTGTCACCGCAACGATCAGCCAGTCGGCGAGCGCCGCAGCGAGGGTAATGGCGAATCTCATTGACGTTTGCCTTCTTGTCATCAAATAGCCGCCGGTGGCAGGCTTACAATAATCTGATGCCAGCGCAACGAAAACCTGAAATCAGCATTGTGGTTCCTGTTTATCAGAACGGCCCGCAGTTGGCAGAGTGCATCGTCGAAATCGAAAAGTTCTTCACCGCGAAGAACCTCGCCTACGAAATAATCTGTGTCGACGACTGCAGTCCGTTGGCGATCGAATTGCCTGCGGCTGCAAAGGCTGCGCGCCTCTTGCGCTTGCCAGCAAATGTGGGCCAGCAAAAGGCAATCGCCATCGGCCTCAACGCCGCCGCAGCTGATATTGCCGTTACGACCGACGCCGATTTGCCGATTTTGCCGGCAGATTTTATGCGGTTGGTCGAGGCCCTGCGTTCAGACGCGCAGTTAGATCTGGCACTCGGGGCAAGAGAGGGTTACTCGCACAGCTCACCCGTCCGTGCATTGGGTTCATGGGCTGTGAGTTGCATCATTCGTCTGCTCTTTCGTTTTCGCCTGCGCGATTTTGGTTGTGGAACGAATGCCGTCAGAAAGGTTTTGGTGATTCGCCATGCTGAATCAAAGCTGCCGGCCAGCCCGATCAAACTCGCTATGGTCTCGCTCAGCAACGGTTACACTGAAATCGCGCTGCCTACACGCCCGCAGCGGCAAGCGCGGTCAACGTACAACATCTGGCGATTAGCCGCCTTAACCCTCGGTATCTTCTGGTTTCGATTGCGGGCGGCGACTCACCTGCGACACTATAAGTAGCATCACGATGAGGCTAATCGCCGCGCCAAAAAATTCGCGTGTCAGTTCGATATAGGGCTTTGCCGCAGACATCTGTGCGGTCAGTACATTCTCGTTACCCAGCCGCAGCCAGTCGAGCAGCCCCCCTGCCGTTGTCGCCATTTCGGCCGCAGCCATTCCCGCAGTCAGGTAGAGCAGGGCCGTCGGCGCTCTGCCTAAGGCATGCAGCACACACATGACCGCCGACATGAAATACAAAAGCATCCAGTGCAGCGGGTCAGGGTCGTTGTATTGTACCGCACCGGCGAAAACAAAATAAGCAGCGCCTATATAAAGAAGAACAAGGCGGATGTAGAACCTGAGAGAAAGCATAACGCTAATTCATACCCGTCGCAGCTCTCGCCAAGTATTTTACGCAAATGAGAGTTCATTGAGCCGGTTTTGCTGAAGGGCAAATTTTCCTGAGCGTGCATTCGCTGCAGCGCGGCCTTCGGGCAATACAGGTGCGGCGCCCGTGAAAAATCAAGAGCAGAGGCAGGTCACGCCACAGTGCAGGCTCGAATATCTGCATCAGCTCGCGTTCGACCACAACCGCGTTATCGCTGCGCGTAAACCCGAGCAGCTTCGCAATGCGCTTTACATGTGTGTCGACGGTAATGCCCGGCGCTTTGCCAAAAGCTTCTGCCATGATGACATTGGCCGTCTTTCGCCCGATACCCGGCAGTTTAGTGAGCGTGGCAAAATCTTCAGGAACAAGGCCCGCATGATCGCGCACCAGAATCTCAGCCAGCGCCTTAATGTTCTTCGCCTTGTTGCGGTAAAAACCCGTGCTATAGATCAACTTTTCGAGTTCTTCAACGGGCGCCGCTGCCAGAGCGGGCATATCAGCATAGCGTTCAAACAGGGCAGGAGTCACGAGATTAACCCGCTCGTCGGTACACTGAGCCGAAAGTATAACTGCGACCGCAAGCTGCTCAGTACTGCGAAAATTCAATGGGCATGCAGGGCGGCCAAATTCAGCCTCGAGCGCCTTGAAAACTTTCTTCGCGAGCTGCCTGACTTTGGTCTCAGCCGTCATGTTCCATCAGTTCGTACACTTTGACGGCCTTTTTCTTGCCTTTGACCCGTATTGTGTCGAGTTCACGGGCCGCCAGCTCATGCGGCAGCTCTTTGAGCAATGCCTCGCTGATGACGATTCCTGCGTGAAAAGTCGATGAAAGGCTTTCGATGCGTGAGGCCAGGTTTACAGTATCACCGATCACCGTGCCCTCCCAGCGTTCGTTTTCACCGATTGTGCCGAGGCGTACCGAACCTGTGTGAATGCCGATGCCGATATCGATCGCCTGATACCCCTGTGCACGGCGGTGCTCATTGTAGCGAATCAGTTCTGCGCGCATCGCGAGTGCCGCCCGCGCGGCACGGATTGTGGGTGGCTCGCTCGGGCCTCCAGGCCCTTCGGCCGGCACCAAGACGCCTTCCTTGACGGTGCCGTCACTCGGGCCTCCTAGCCCTTCGGCCAGCGGCGCTGAGGGCGTCGTGCCCGCAGCTGGCTTTGATCCTCCATGATCTTCAGCCGGCACCAAGACGCCTTCCTTGGCGGTGCCGTCACTTGGGCCTCCTGGCCCTTCGGCAAATAACGCCATGATGGCGTCGCCGATGAATTTGTCGATAAAACCACCGTGTTCACGAATGATCGGGCCCATGCGCCTTAGGTATGAGTTTAAGAAGCGAAAATTCTCTTCGGGCGACATGGATTCAGAAAGCGCGGTAAAACTGCGGATATCAGAGAAAAGGATGGTGATGTCGCGAGTCGTTGATTTACCGAGTTCAAGGCGCGTGAAATCGGTTTCGCCCGCCAATTCAAGAAACTTTTGCGGCACGAAGAGCTGAAATGCCCGGTTCATTTCGCGTTCGCGGTCGATCACCTGTTTCTGCGCCCGTTCTTTTTCATCGCGCCAGATATTGATCTTATCTGCAAGCGCCAGCGAGAGCAAGATAACTTCGAGCGCCGACCCGATCTGCGCAGAATAGGTGCTGATAAACGAATAGTTGATAATGCCGAGATTTCTCAGCGATAAAAAGATAACCCCCACAATCAATGTGGTGTACGCAATCAAAAAATAGCGTGCGGCCTTTACCTTCTTGATATAGAGGGTGAGGGCCATGAAGAAAATCGCGAGCGCAGCACCGGCGCCCGAAAATATTCCTATCGCAATAAAAATCCTATAGGGCAAGAAAGGCCCGGCGATCAATGAAATAAAGGCGATAAACGAGAGCAGACCGGCAACTTTGTATTGTTTGGGTATGAGTGGCTGGGCCTGAAAGAACTGCGTCGCAAACAGCAGCTGAAAGACGGTCGCCAGATGCAAAAATACCGGCAGCAGGTATTTGGCCAGTTTCGGTGACTCGGGTAAGACAACTTCATGAAAATATCCCCAGAGGGCAAACTGAAAGAGGGCGAAGAACAGAATGTAGAAAACGTAGAATGCGTAAGAGCGCTCTCGGGTTGAAGCATAGAGAAAAAGGTTGTAGAGCACCATGACGAGCATGATGCCGAAGTAAAAACCAAACACCAGCTGTTCGATGTGGTCGGTCTTGTAGAACTGTGTTTCATGCATCAGCTGCAGCGGCACGAGCATGCTGCCCTGGCTCTCAAGCCGCATCAGAACGATGCCAGGGGCCTCACTGTCGCCTGCCGGTTTGCCGCGAACCGCTGCGGTCGCCGGCTTTTCGATTCTGACGGGAAACACAAAGTTGTGATTTGGCAGCGCGCGTGAGCTGAGCGGGTAATCGCGGCCCGTGACGCTGCTGTCGAGAATGAGTCCTCGTTCGCTCACATAGTTGAACTGAATTCTGTCGATGAGCGCTGTGATCTCAAGCATG